>NZ_ALKN02000009.1 GCF_000293865.2 Limnohabitans sp. Rim28
CCATCGCCGGGCTCCTCATGACTCGCTTCGCTCGCAGAAATCGTCACCCGGCGATGGCCCCAACTCAGCGAGAGGCATTGCAATCTGTCGAATCTAATCGCGCTGGCAACAAAAAACCGCCCTTGGGAGGTCGGTTCTCGGCTCTTATTTTTTGGGGGGTGGGTCGGGCAATAAACAGGCTTCTGCCACTTGCAGGCCATTGTCTCTGGCGAAGTTCATCACAAAGTCCCAAGCCATGACATCGTGGTCACGCAGGTCATGGTGGACCACCACGCATTTCACGTTGCCCATGGTGGTGGGAATGCACCAGGGCGAATAGCTCAAGTGGCTGCCTGGAACAGCGCCGCCGGGGCGAAACTGGCTCATCACCCCTGCCAAACGCTCAGCCCAATCACTGGGTCTGAAGGTCTTTCCGTCATGGGTAATGCCCTGGATAAAGACTTCTTTAACGGAGTTAGAAACCATCGGATAGAAGGGTTGAAGTGGACGCCAAAAACACCAGGATCACCGCTGTTTGAGTTGAATCAGTATTATATCTTATATAAGACTTGAGCCTATCCTCAAGACCCCAGAAGCCGCAGGCATCTGCCTCTAAAATATTCACTCAACGGCCCCACACCATTGGGCCGATTTTTATTTCAGGAGTTCACGCATGTCCGCTCACATTGAAGCCGCCTCACCGCACACCATGAACACCTATGGCCGACTGCCGATCGCACTCAGCCATGGTCAAGGTTGCCGTGTCTGGGACGTCAATGGCAAGGAGTACCTCGACGCATTGGCGGGTATTGCCGTGAACACCCTGGGTCACAACCACCCAGAGCTGGTGCCCGCCCTGCAAGACCAGTTGGGCAAGATGATCCACAGTTGCAACTACTTCCATGTGCCCAACGCCGAAGTGCTGGCGGCCAAGCTGGTCGAGCTGTCGGGCATGACCAACGTGTTTTTCTGCTGCACGGGCTTGGAAGCCAACGAAGCGGCCATCAAACTGGCGCGCAAGTTCGGTCACGACAAGGGCATCGAAAAGCCCGAAATCGTGGTCTATGAAAAAGCCTTCCACGGCCGCAGCATCGCCACCCTGAGCGCCACCGCCAACGAGAAACTGAAAAAAGGTTTCGGCCCCATGCTCGACGGGTTTTTGCGGGTGCCGGTCAACGACATCGACGCCCTGAAAAAAGCCACCGAAGGCAACCCCAATGTGGTGGCGGTGTTCATGGAGACCATCCAGGGTGAAGGCGGCATCAACCCCATGCGCATCGAATACCTGCAGCAAGTGCGCGCCCTGTGCGACCAGAAAGACTGGCTCATGATGATCGACGAGGTGCAGTGCGGCATGGGCCGAACCGGCAAGTGGTTTGCCCACCAGTGGGCGGGCATCGTGCCGGATGTGATGCCGCTGGCCAAAGGCTTGGGCTCGGGCGTGCCGATCGGCGCGGTGGTGGCGGGCCCCAGGGCCGCCCACATCTTTCAGCCCGGCAACCACGGCACCACCTTTGGCGGCAATCCACTGGCCATGCGCGCCGGCGTGGAGACCATCCGGATCATGGAAAAAGACGGCCTGATGGCCCATGCAGCACGGGTTGGTGACCATCTGCGCGCTGCCCTTGAAAAAGCCCTGGCAGGGGTTCAAGGCATGAAAGAAGTGCGCGGCCAAGGCCTGATGCTGGGCATTGAGCTGGACCGGCCTTGCGGCGCCATATGGACACGGGCCGCCGAAGCCGGTTTGCTGTTGAGTGTCACGGCCGACAGCGTGATCCGCCTGGTGCCCCCATTGATCATGACCGAGGCCGAGGCCGACGAAGTGGTCGCCATTTTGGTGCCGCTGATCAAAACCTTTTTGGCAGAAACCGCATGAGTCTGACCCTACCGGTGCCAGTTCGGCACTACCTGCAGTTCACCGACCTCACAGCCGATGAATATGGGCATGTGTTTGCCCGCGCAGCCGAGATCAAGCGCAAGTTCAAGGCCTACGAAAAGTACCACCCGCTGGCCGACCGCACACTGGCCATGATTTTTGAGAAAGCCAGCACCCGCACCCGGGTGAGTTTTGAAGCCGGCATGTACCAACTGGGCGGCTCGGTGGTGCACCTGACCACCGGCGACAGCCAACTCGGCCGCTCCGAGCCGATTGAAGACAGCGCCCGAGTGATCAGCCGCATGACCGACATCGTCATGATCCGCACCTACGGCCAAGACAAGATCGAGCGCTTTGCTTCTCACTCGCGCGTGCCCGTCATCAACGGGCTGACCAACGAGTTTCACCCCTGCCAAATTTTGGCCGACCTGTTCACGCTGCTCGAGCACCGGGGCCTCGATGCCCAAGGGCTGCCCGATCCGTCTTATCTCAAGGGCAAAGTGGTGGCCTGGGTGGGCGACGGCAACAACATGGCCAACACCTGGCTGCAAGCGGCCGAATTGCTGGGCTTTACGGTGCACCTGAGTACGCCCAGCGGTTACGAAGTGGACCAAGCCGTGGCCGGTTTGCGCAGCGCCGACAGCTACAAAATCTTCAAAGACCCCGAAGACGCCTGCCGAGGCGCTGATTTGGTCACCACCGACGTGTGGACCAGCATGGGCTATGAGGCTGAAAACGAGGCCCGTAAAAAAGCTTTTGCCAACTGGTGCGTGGACGAAGCCATGATGCAAGTGGCCAAGCCCGACGCCCTGTTCATGCACTGCTTGCCCGCGCACCGCGGCGAAGAAGTCAGCGCCGAAGTCATCGACGGCCCACAGTCGGTGGTCTGGGACGAAGCCGAAAACCGCATGCATGTGCAAAAAGCGCTCATGGAGTTTTTGCTATTGGGCCGCGTGAAGGCCTGACATGTCTGTCTGCACCACCTGCGGCGCATGCTGCGTGAGTTTCCGGGTGGACTTCTCGGTCTGCGAATACGAAGAAGGCGGCGGCCATGTGCCTGCAGGCCTGGCCTCGCCCATCACCGAGCACACCTGCCGCATGCGTGGCACCGACCACAGTCCACCCCGTTGCGCAGCGTTATACGGAAAGACGGGGGAAAAAGCCATTTGCGGCATCTACGAATGGCGGCCCTCGCCCTGCCGTGAGTTTGAAGAAGGCAGTCCGGCCTGCGAACAAGCACGACGACGCCACGGCTTGCCCTCACTGAACGCTTGATGTCGTGCTTCAATTTAGCCCACCATGATTTTCACCCCCACCTTGCAAGACTGCGAACTGCTGGACGCACAAGACCCACTGCGGTCCCTGCGCCACCAATTTGACCTTCCTGCAGGCGTGATCTACCTGGACGGTAACTCGCTGGGCGCACTGCCCAAAAACGCCCCGGCGCGCGTGGCACAGGCCATCACCCATGAATGGGGCCACGACCTGATCAAAAGCTGGAACAGCGCAGGCTGGTTCACCCTGCCCCAGCGCGTAGGCGACAAAATTGCCCGCGTCATCGGCGCGCAAGCAGGCGAAGTGATTGCCGCCGACAGCACCTCGATCAACCTGTTCAAAGTGCTGGCCGCCGCACTGCACATCGCCGCCGCCGACCACCCGCATAAAAAGAAGATCGTCAGCGAACGCAGCAACTTCCCTACGGACCTCTACATCGCCGAAGCCTTGTGCCATGAACGCGGCTACACGCTTCAATTGGTCGAAGCTGACGAGATCGCCGCGGCCCTGAAAGCCGATGTGGCGGTGCTCATGCTCACCCATGTGAACTACCGCACCGGCGCCATGCACGACATGCAGGCCCTCACCGCGCAGGCCCGCGCGCAAGGCATCCTGACGGTTTGGGACCTGGCGCACAGCGCGGGCGCGGTGCCGGTCGACCTGAACGGCTCGGGGGCCGACTTTGCCGTGGGCTGCGGTTACAAATTCCTCAACGGAGGCCCCGGAGCACCTGCCTTTGTGTGGGTGCACCCGCAGCACAGCGACCGCCGCGACCTGCCATTCATGCAACCGCTGGCCGGTTGGTGGGGCCATGCCGCGCCCTTTGCCTTCACCCCTGATTACCAACCCGCCAAAGGCATCACGCGCTTCCAATGCGGAACACAGCCCATTCTGAGCCTTACCGCGCTCGACTGCGGACTGGACACCCTGTTGGCCGCCGAGCCACTGGGCGGCATGGCCGCACTTCGCCAAAAATCGCTGGCACTCACAGGCCTTTTCATGCAGCTTGTGCGCTCGCGCTTGCACAACCACGGCTTTGGCATCGCCACACCGGCTGAGGAAGCGCTGCGCGGTTCGCAAGTGAGCCTGACCCGCGCCGAGGGCGCCTACGCCATCGTGCAAGCCCTGATCGCGCGTGGCGTCATCGGTGACTTCAGGGCTGGTGATGGCGGCTTGCACGCCGACATCCTGCGCTTTGGCTTCACGCCGCTTTACATCGGCTATGCCGATGTGTGGCAGGCCGCAGAGCATTTACGCCAAGTCATGCAAAGTGGCGAATGGCAAGATGCCGGCTTTGCACTCAAAAATGCGGTGACTTGAAAGGTACGCCATGTGTTCTTCACCTGATGCAGGCATAAAAATGAGCTCATTTGTCCTATGACGACATCATTCACCGGAAAAACACCTTGCAACTGAACATCAACGGCCTAAGCCACACCACAAGCGCCGACCCGAGCATGCCCTTGCTCTGGGTGCTGCGCGACGAACTGAACCTGACGGGCACCAAATTTGGCTGCGGCATCGCCGCTTGCGGGGCCTGCACAGTGCACGTGGGCGGTCAGCCTGTGCGCTCATGCGTGATGCCCGTGTCTGCTGTTGCATCTCAAAAAATCAAAACCATCGAATCCTTGGGCACGGCAGAAAAGCCCCACCCCTTACAAGCCGCGTGGATTGCCGAGCAGGTGCCGCAATGTGGTTACTGCCAAAGCGGCATGCTGATGGCCGCTGCCGCCCTGCTGGACCAAAACCCCCAGCCCAGCGATGCCGACATTGACGCCGCCATGACCAACCTGTGCCGCTGCGGCACCTACCAGCGCGTGCGCGCCGCCATCCACCGGGCAGCGGTGCAAATGAAAAAAGGCGGTGCCGCATGAAACGCCGCACCTGGTTACTCAGCGCCCTGGGCGCGACCGGCGCATTGATCGTCGGCTGGGGCGTCATGCCCGCACGCTCGCGCTTGGGCGCACCCGAACTCATGCGCCAAACCCAAGGCGATGTCGCCCTGAACGGCTGGATCAAAATCGCTGCCGACGGCGCCGTGGTGCTGGCCATGCCGCGCAGCGAAATGGGTCAGGGCGTGCACACGGCGCTGGCCATGTTGGTGGCCGAAGAACTGGACATGCCACTGGGCCGCGTGCGCCTGGAACAAGCCGGCGCCGACAGCATTTATGGCAACGTGGCCATGCTGGTGGCCAGCCTGCCCTTTCACCCGCTGGACAGCGAGGGCGAGCACAAGCCCACCAAGATCAAGATGGGCGAATGGCTGGTGGGAAAAATCGCCCGCGAATTGGGCATCAACGCCACCGGCGGCTCGTCCTCCATCGCTGACCTGTGGGACCCTTTGCGCATGGCCGCTGCCACAGCACGCGCCAGCTTGCTGCAAGCCGCTGCGGCGGCGTGGCAAGTGCCCGTCAGCGAAATCACCGTGGCCTCAGGTGTGATGCAACACGCTTCGGGTCAATCTGCGCACTACGGGCAGATGGTGGCCGCTGCTTCAGGCAGCACGCCCTCGGGCATCCAAACCAAATCGCGTGAAAAGTGGCAGCTCATCGGTCAACCCGCGCCGCGCACCGACATCCCGGCCAAAGTCACAGGTCAAGCCCAGTTTGGTGCCGATGTGCGCCTACCCGGCTTGCTGTTTGCCGCCGTGCAGATGTGCCCCATGCTGGGCGGCAGCGCTGCGTCCATGGACACCAAAGATGCTTTGGCCCTGAAGGGCGTTTCCAAAGTCGTGCCGCTGGACGCTTGGGGCGGCGGTACCGCGGGCTTGGCCGTGGTGGGTCAAACCACTTGGCACGCCCGCCAAGGCGCGCAGGTCGTGAAAGTGAAGTGGCAGGCCCCGGCCACGGGCGCGGTGGACACCCAACGCATCCAGGCCGACTTGCTCAAGGCCTTGAACAAAGACAGCGGCTTCACCTTCCACGAGCAAGGCTTACCCACACAGGCCGAAAAAGCCGCCGCCAACCGCATCGATGCGCTGTACCAAGCGCCCTATCTGGCTCACGCCACGATGGAGCCCATGAACTGCACCGCGCAAGTCAAAGATGGCAAGGTGGAGATCTGGGTGCCCACGCAAGTGCCGCAAATGGCCCGTGACATGGCGGCCAAAGTGGCCAAGGTCGATGTGACACAAGTCACCGTTCACGTCACGCAACTGGGCGGTGGTTTCGGGCGTCGTCTGGACGTCGACTTTGTCGGCCAAGCCGTGCAAGTGGCCATGGCCTGTGAGGGGCAGCCGGTCCAGCTGAGTTGGTCACGCGAAGAAGACATGAAGCACGACTTTTACCGGCCCATGCACCTGGCCAAGTTCCAGGCCTCGCTCGACGACAAAGGCGAAGTCAGCAGCTTGCGCATCAAGTCGGCCGGTGACGCCATCACCCCACGCTGGATGGCGCGTGCAGCGCCCCACTTATCAGGCCCCATCGACATGCCCGACAAGACCACCTCGGAAGGCCTGTTCGATTTGCCCTACGGTTTTGCCAGCCAGCACATGAGCCATGTGGCCACCAAGTCCGGCGTGCCCGTCGGCTTTTGGCGCTCGGTTGGCCATTCGCACAACGCCTTTTTCTCGGAAAGTTTCATTGATGAGCTGGCCGTTGCCACCCAACAAGACCCGCTGGCCTTCCGCCTGAAGCTGTTGAAAGACGTGCCGCGCTACGCCGCTGTGCTGCAGTTGGCGGCCGACAAAGCGGGCTGGGGCAAGCCCTTGCCCGCAGGCCTTGCGCGGGGCATCGCGCTGCACAGATCCTTTGGCGCCATCGTGGCGCAAGTGGCCGAAGTGTCCCTGGCCAAGGGTCAGATCCGCGTGCACCGTGTGGTCTGTGCCATCGACTGCGGCACCGTGGTCAACCCCGGCACGGTGGCCCAACAAATGGAAAGCAGCGTGGTCTATGCCCTGAGCGCCGCGCTTTTCGGCAAGATCGACATCGTGGGCGGCGTGGTGCAACAAAGCAACTTTGGGGATGCACCCATGCTCACGCTCAGCCAGACCCCTGTGGTGGAAACCCACATCGTGCCCAGCACCCGCCACCCGGCTGGCGTGGGCGAACCGGCGGTGCCGCCACTGGCACCGGCAGTGGCCAATGCGCTGTTTGCTTTAACAGGCAAAAGGCAAAGGGCTTTGCCGTTGATGGCGTGATCCCCACATCGGCGCTCTCTGGTATGGAGATCGGTGGCTTTGGCCCAGACAGGAAGGCAAACCAAAGGCCCGCAAGTTGAAGCTCAAGCTCCGCCCTACAACAGGTCATCCAGGAGTTCAGTTTGCAGCTGCTCGGCCGTTGGCAAACTGATGATCAGTTTTGGGGATGCCCCTCAGCGCGGATACCCCTCCATCCCAAAGCCCACAGCACCCAACGCACGCCGTAGCGACGCAGCCGCCTCCTCGTCGAGCCCGCACAAAGGCGGGCGCACCCTCGCCCAATCCGCATGGCCCGAGTGTTCTGCGGCTGTGCGTTTCATGGCGGCAATCTTGGGCGTCGCTTGGAAGATTTTGCGGATTTGATCGGCCTGCTCCTGCAGCATCATCCCATCAGGCATGTTCCAGCGGTCAAACAAAGCCTTGATGCCCGACGGGTTCACGCTCACCGTGGCGCTGATGCAGCCTGCCCCGCCAAGGGCCAAGGAAGCGGTCAAAAGGGATTCACTGGCCGGAAACACCGCAAAGCCGATGGGTGCAAAAGCTTCGATCATGGCACGCGAGTTGGCCCAATCGCCCGACGAATCCTTGGCGCCCATGATGGTGTGCGGATACCGTTTGATCAGCCGCTCAATCAAGGACATCGTGAGCGGCACCTGCGTCATCTGCGGGATGTGATAAAGGTAAATGCCCAGCTTGTCGCTGCCCACCCGCTCGATGATCTCGCTGTAATACGTGAACACCCCCTCTTCAGACCCACCTTTTTCCAACAGGTGGTCGGTCAGGTGCAGGCACTCATCCACCGACAGCGATGCGGCTTCAGAGTTGGTGCCAAAAATAGCAAGCCCGGCACCATGGTTCACCAGCCAACGACAGTGGGCCGTGAAGCGCTCAGCGTCGGACGCGAGCGCGCGGTCAAAGGGCGTGATGACAGGCGCATAGACGCCTCGAAGGGGTTGTGCCGTGGTGTCTGTCCAAACTGTTGGATGGCTTGATCACTTCTTCATCACAGCATTGAGCTCGCGCAGGGCGCGATCGAGCAGCCACTCGACCGGGAAGTACAGCAAGGTCGCCCCCGCCTGCTTGAAGCCCTCGAGCTGCGCCCAATTGGCTGGCATGCCAAACACCTTGCCCGCCTGCTTCAGCCGCTGGCTGACCTCGGCAATCGTGGCCATCACTTCGGGCGTCTGCGCGCCGCGCTTGCCCATGATGCTGTAGGCCAGGTCGTTGGGGCCCACCAAGTAAGCATCCACGCCCGGCACGGCCATGATCGCATCCAGGTTACGCACCGCGTCCACAGTCTCGATCTGCACGATCACCGATTTTTTCAGCGCCTGCTCGCCGCAAGCGTAGTGCATGAGTTCGACCACATCGGCCGCGTCCTGGGCAGTGTTGATGTGCGGCACCACCAGCCCACAGGCTTGCCGATCCAGGTACTGCACCAGGACCTGTGGGTCCTTGGACCAGCTGCGCACAATGGGCGCCAGACCCGCCACTTGGGCGGCGCGGATCATGTCGGTCGCAACGTCCAGGCCGATGCCGGAGCGTTCACAATCAATGAAAGCAAAGTCGGCGCCAGATGTCGCCAGGGCCTTGAGGATGTCGGGGTTGCGACCGCCCACGTTGACGGCGATCACGGACTGGCCTTCGCGCAGTCGCTGTTGGCCAGGGTAAATAGAAGCAGAGGGGGGAGCTGAGGTCATGGATATCCGTAGAGTCGGGCTGGGTTATCGACCAGAATGGACTGGAGCAACTCCGGCGTGCCCAACCAGTCCAGAAAAAGGTTGAACAGATCACCATCGTTGGGCATTGCGCTTTTGATGAAGACGTGCGGCCAATCGCTGCCCCACATCAGGCTTTGAGGCACCTCTTGCAGCAGACGCGTCGCGACGGGGTGCACACTGGGGTAGGGGCTGGCTTCTGTCGTCAGTCGGTAGGGCGCGGTCAGCTTGATCAGGGCGCGACCGGCACGCGCCAGTTCGACCAAACCTTCAAACCCGGCGCCAAATCCCAACTGCGTGGGCACATAGCCCAGATGGCCGAATACCAACTGGACCGGCAGGTCACCCAGTTGCTGCGCGAGGTCGGGGAATTCGTTGACGTGCATCAAAAATTCGATATGCCAGCCCAACGGCGCGATGGTGGCCGCCAAGCGGCGCAGCCCCTCCATCGGCAACTGCCCTTTGCCGTCCTTGAGGTCGACGATGTTGCAGCGCACGCCGCGCACCCCCAGGGCATGCAGCTCGCGCACGCGCTGGGTGTCCACGTCAAAAGGCACCACCGCCACGGCGCGAAGACGCACCGGGTCTTGCGCCAAGGCTTCGAGCATGGCGCTGTTGTCGGTGCCATAGACGCTGGGCTGCACCAGGACCGCGCGCTCGATGCCCAGAGTATCGAGCATGTGCCGAAATTCATGCAACGGCGCCTGCGGCGGGTTGTACAGACGATTGGCCACCAGAGGAAAGAGCGAACGAGGCCCGCAGACATGGGCATGTGTGTCGCAAGCATGGGCCGGAATTTGGATCCGCGGCTTTTGGGGGTGCGGATCGTGTGCCTCACATTCGGGCAGGTCGTCGAGGTTCGTGTCAGTCAATCTTGGCTCCTGTTTCCTTAACGACCTTGCCCCATTTGGCGACTTCGTCACGCAAAAAGGCAGCATATTCGGCCTGGCTGCTGGTGTAGGCATCGGCGCCCTGCTCGCTCAGGTACTTGCTCATGGCGGGCTCCTTGACGATGCGCACGACAGCGGTGTGGATCTTGGCTGCGATGGCCGGCGGCAAATTGGCCGGGCCCACCAGGCCAAAGAAGCCACTGGCCTCATAACCCGGCAAGCCCGAGTCGTTGATGGTGGGCACCTCCGGCAGCGCCGGGATGCGTTGGCGCGAGCTCACGCCCAAGGCCTTGATCCTGCCGCTCTTGATGAAGGGCACAGCCGAGGGGGCGGTGGCCAAGGAGACCTGCACATGGCCGGCGACCAGATCGGTCATGGCCTGGGGTCCGCCCTTGTAGGGCACGTGCAGCATCTTGGTGTCGCTCATGGTCTTGAACATCTCGGCAGACAGGTGGGGCTGACTGCCGTTGCCGGCAGAGCTGTAGCTCACCGGCGCAGACGTGGTCTTCAGGTATTGAATCAGTTCGCGCGTGGTGTTGGCCGGAACCGAGGGATGCACCACCAGCACCTGGGCGGTCTCGGCCACCAGAGTGAGGGGCGTGAAGTCCTTCAGGGGGTCATACGTCATCTTGGGATACAGCGTGGCGTTGATGCTGTGCGCGGTGGAGGCCATCAGCAGGGTGTAGCCGTCGGGCGCAGAACGCACCGCATGCTCGGCGCCGATGTTGGCGCCGCCACCGGGTCGGTTGTCAACCACCACGGGTTGCTTCCATTCTTCCGAGAGCTTTTGGGCCAGCGCGCGGGTGATGATGTCGGTTGTACCGCCGGCTGGAAAGGGGACAACGATGCGCACCGGTCGGTTCGGGTAGTCCTGCGCCTGAGCGGCAAAGGTCAGGCAGGTGGCGGCAAGAACGAAAAGGCGACGGAACGACATGCGGTAGACCTTTCAAGAATTTTGGAAGAGGCGACCAGCCCCAAGTACCACCCGCATATCACGGAGGCTTCGCAGAGTCCCCCACAGAGCGGCCTGGTTACTGGTGATGACGGGTACTCCGGTTTCGGCTTCCAGCGATGAGATGATGTCCAGCGTGCGGAAGTTCGAGCAGCTGATGAAGAGGGCCTCGGTCTCAGGGCGCATCACTTCATGCGCCAGCGCCTTGACAGCTTCGGTCGAGATGGCCGCGTGCGATTGTGTGCCCAGGCCCTTGATGGCCAGCACGTCGAACCCGTCGGCCTGCAAGTACTGCGCTACCCGTTCATTGAGCCAAGGTTCATAGGGCGAGGCCACGCTGATGCGGCGGGCCGACACGGCACGCAAGGCCTTGGCAATCGACGACGACGAAGTGGTGCACGGCACGCCTGTCAGCTCGCTCAACTCCTGGGCCTGAGCCAGGTCTTCCTGCGGCGTCTTGAGAAAGCCGCTGGCGGTGCAGCCGTGGCAGATCGCGTGAACCTTGGCATGCGACAGCAGCGTTGCAGCCGCCGGGGCTTGGGTGCTGAGCCACTTCAAACTGCTCTCGGCGTCGTCGGTGTGCTTGATGCGCTGGGCATGGATGGACAAGGAGGGGTCGGCCATGCGCTGGAACTCGTATTCCATGACCGTGTTCCAGGAAGGAACGATGATGCCGAGCTTGTGTTGCCAGTTCACAGGGTGGTCCTTCAGTCGAGTTTGATGTTCTTGTCACGAACGACCTTCGCCCAGCGCTGTAGGTCTTCACGAATCAGTTGTGAGAACTGTGTCGGCGTGCTGGCGGCCGCCTCGACGCCCATGGTGCCGAAGGACTTGAGCACAGCTTCGTCTTGCAGGGCCTGCGTGGCCGCACGTTGCAGCACAGCGATCACCTCAGGCGGCGTACCCGCTGGGGCCACCAGACCGGTGAAGTTGCTCAACACCAGTTCCTTGAGCCCGGCTTCCGTAAAAGTAGGCACCCCAGGCATGGCCTTCCAGCGCTCTGCTGAAGAAACGCCCAGGGCTTGAACCTTGCCCTGCTCGATGAAGGCCAGCGACGAAGTGACCTGGTCAAAGAGCACATCCACCCTGCCGGCGATCACATCCTGAAGGGCCGGGCCCGCCCCTTTGTATGGCACATGCAACAGGTTGGTGCCCGTCAGCGCCTGGAAGTACTCGCCCACCAGTTGGTTGGAGGTGCCACTGCCGGCGGAGGCCATGGTGAGCCCTCCGGGTTTTTGTTTGGCCAAAGCAACCAGTTCCTGCACGTTCTTGGGCCCGAGGCCAGACCGGGTGACCAGAACGAAGGGCACGCGGGCCAGCTGACTCACCGGGGCAATCCCCGACTGGGGGTCGTAAGGCCAATCCTTGAACAGGTTGGGCGCCACGCTCAGAGAGCTGTTGGAGCCCATCATCAAGGTGTAGCCGTCGGCCGGCGACTTCATCGCAAACTCCGCGCCCACCTTGCCGCCGGCGCCCACCTTGTTTTCTATGACCACCGGCTGATTGAGCAGTCGCGACATGGACGCGCCAACCACCCGGGCAGTGACGTCCACGTTGCCGCCCGGTGCGAAGGGCACCACGATGCGAATGGGCTTGTTGGGGAAAGTCTGTGCCTGAGCCAAAGGCGCAGTCAGGCCCAAGCAAAGAAGAACAGTGCGCAAAAACAAAAGTTTCATGAGATGTCCGGTCCTGAAAAAAGGGGCAAAAAGCGCTGCACGACCCCTAGTCTAGGAAGCGCCCAAGGGTAAGGTCCAATAGCATTTTTAGAGTAATTCCATAACAATTCGTTATCGGCGCAACCCACCCTAGCCCTTTTGACATGGACCTCAGACAACTGCGTTACTTCATCGCCTTGGCCACGCACCAACATTTCGGACGGGCCGCCAGCGTTCTTCACGTGGCCCAGCCTGCGCTCAGCCGCCAGATCCGGCTGCTGGAGGAGGAATTTGGCGTACAACTTTTTGTGCGCCATGCCCGTGGCGCCACGCCCACCGAGGAGGCTCTCTTTTTGCTGGAGCGCGCCTCTTTCCTGGTGCGTTACGCCGAGCAGATCAAACAAGACATGGGTGCCCGCCAACGCGAACCGAGCGGCTCGGTGTCGGTCGGTTTGACGCCTGGCTTGGCGCTGCTGCTCACACTGCCCCTGACGCAGGCCATCGAGCAACGCCTGCCCGGCGTGCGGCTGCGGATCGTCGAGGGCTTCCCGCCCACCCTGCGCACCCTGTTGCTCGAAGGCGGCGTGGACGTGGCCATCCTCAACCCCCCTTACGAGCCGACCAAGCTGCTGGGCGCGCCCCTGCTCACGGAGCAGATCTGCCTGATTGGCCGTGGCGGTGATCCGAAACTCAAGGTCCGCAGCATCTCCCCCGCCAAACTGGCGGGCCTGCCGCTGGTGATGACAGGTCTGGCCAAGTCGGGGGTGCGCATGGAGCTGGACCTGGCCGCCGCCCACGCGGGTATCAGCCTGAATCAAACCGTCGAAGTGGCCACACTCGACGTGGCCAAACGCTTGGTGATGGCCGGTGTCGGCTACACCGTTCACTTCGCCGCCCCCGTTCAGCCTGATCTGGACGAAGGCCACTTGGTCGCCGTGCCGATCCGGGGCCTGTACCTGCGCAGATTCCTCGCGCGTGCCGCTGAGCGCCCGCTTTCTCGGGCCACGGAGGAAGTGATCACCACCATTGGCCACGTTGTCCAAGATTTGGTGAACAGCGGGGGCTGGTTGCACGCACGCCTGGAAATTTCATGAGTCTGGCGATAGACGACCCAGCGGGCACTCAACCCCCACGCAAAGCCCTGAGGATTTTTTGGCCACCACGGCCATTGGCCTCGTGGCCCAGGCGTTGCTGTTCGGCGCGAATCGCCTGGCGCGATTTGTCGCCCAGCATCCCGTCGATGGGGCCAATGTCGTGACCGCGCAGGGTCAGCAGGCCCTGCAACTCACGTCGCTCGGCCCGCGACAGGCCTGCGTCGTCGGTTGGCCATGGCGTGGCGAATGGGCCTGCGCCGCGCAGGCGGTCACTCAGGTGGGCAATCGCCAATCCATAGCTTTCGGCCGCGTTGTAGCTGTAAAGCGCATCGAAGTTACGCGTCACTAAAAACGCTGGGCCGTTGGCACCGGCCAAGGTCAGCAAGCCCACTGAACCCAAGCTTTCTGGCAAGGCTGAACCATCGGCGCGCCGAACGCCCCGAGCTGTCCAATCGGCCACTGGGCGTTTGGTTCGACGCCCCTCCCCTGCCCAAGAAATGCCCGTGGGGAGCTTCACCTCGATGCCCCACGTCAAGCCACTTTGCCAACCGGCACGGGCCAAAAAGTTGGCGGTTGAGCCCAGCGCATCCACAGGGCTGTCCATCAGGTCGGCGCGACCGTCGCCGTCAAAGTCCACCGCCAAGCGTTCAAACGTGGTGGGCATGAATTGGGTGTGGCCAAAGGCCCCTGCCCAAGAGCCCACCAAGCGCTCGGGTGCGATGTGTCCGGCTTGCAAAATGCGCAGCGCCGCGAAAAATTCGCCCCTGAAAAAGCTTTGACGCCGCCCATGACACGACAGCGTGCCCAGTGCTTGTACCAGCGGGTATTTGCCAAAGGTCTGACCAAAATTACTCTCCACGCCCCACACCGCCACCACGGTGGCCGGGTCGACACCAAAGCGCTCTTCGGCACGCGCCAGCGCCTGGCGGTGCTGAGCCAAACGCGCAGCGCCATCGGCCACACGCTCGTCATCGACCAAGGCCGACATGTAATCCCAAATGGGCATGCGAAATTCGGGCTGGAAATTCAGCTTTTCGATGACGCTGAAGTCGGCCTGCAGCCCCGCCGTGTGACGCGCCCAAGTGGCGTCACTCACCTTTCCCGTGCGGGCGGCCGGACGCAACTCGGCCATGCAAGCTGACAAATCGGTGCTTTGCGCCCAGGCTGTAGGGCCAAAGCCAAAGGCGGCCAACACCGCGCTCATGGCTGCAGCACGCACCAAGGCTGTGGCGCATGGATGGGATGGACGTGGCGTCATGAAGAAAAGTCCCTGAAAGTGGATTGACTGTCCGAAATTGGCCCGCCGCCATACAACCAAGGCACATCCATCACCCGCTCGCCCAAAAGCTGCATCGACAGGTTGCGCCCCAGCGCCAGCGCACCTTGAGCATGGAAGATGCGGCCGTTGCGGATGGCACGCGCTTGCACCCGTGCGTTGCGCGCCCAGCGTTGATCGGCATAGGCCTGCAGCTTGTCGGGCACCGCCGCGCTGCGCTTGCTCAAGTTCTGCGCCAAGGCCTGTGCGTCTTCGATGGCCATGCCAGCGCCTTGGGCCAAATACGGTCGCATGGGGTGCGCCGCGTCGCCCAACAAAGCCACGCGGCCTTGGGCCATTTGGCCAGCAGCACTCAAGGGCGCACGGTCGTGCAGCGCCCACTGCCGCCAAGCGGGCACCGATGCCAAACGCTCGTGCAAATCGCGCCCTACCGCGCCCATGGCCTGCATCAGCGCCAAGGTATGCCCGACCTGGTCCCATCCTTGAGCTTCTTGGGCTTGTTCTGGCTTGACGCCATGCACGATGGCTACCAGGTTGAGCCACTGCCCGCTGCGAACCGGGTAATGCACCACATGCAGCCGCGGCCCCATCCACACGGTGACCTGGTCGCTGCGCAAGTGCCCGGGCAAATCGGCCTGGGCTACAAGTGCCCGATACGCCAGGTGCCCGGTAAAGCTTGGCGGGACGTCGCCCAGCATCTGCTGGCGCACCCTGCTCCACACGCCATCGGCCCCGATCAAGGCGCTGGCCTGCAGGCTGAGGCCTTGCGCCGTGTTCACTTGCAAAGCCGCTTCGCTGTCCAGCCAACCTTTCACGGTCTGACCCAGCAGCATGTCCACCCCAGCGCTCTGCGCCGCCCGGTGCAACAAGCCCTGCAAATCGGCCCGGTGGAGGGTGGCGTAAGGCGCGCCATACCTGGCCTGCGCCCGTGCGCCCAAAGTCAGCGTGCCCAGCACCCGCCCGGTTTGGGCATCACGCGCTTGCAAAGCCTCCGGGAAAGCGGCCACTTGCGACAGCGCTGCGCCCAAGCCCCACACCTGCAAAATGCGCGTCACATTCGGCCCGATCTGGATGCCCGCGCCCACCTCGCTCAGCTGCGGTGCGTGTTCCAGCAACTTCACCTGCACGCCGCTTTGGGCACACGCCACGGCAGCGGCCAAGCCGCCTATGCCGCCGCCCGCGATCACCACCTGTTTATGCTCTTGGCTTGCCATGCTTGGATTGTGCGGCAAACCCAAGTTTGGCCTGCTGCAAAGCATCAGGCAGTTTCAGCGCCCATTCATGGGATAGGAAGGATCGTTGTAACCTGGCGTGGACGGATGACCCTGAGCCACCAAGCTGTTCACCAAGGCTTCGTCTTCGGCGGTGATCTGCACCTGCAGCGCCCCGGCGTAGTCTTGCCACTGGTCCAAGGTGCGCGGGCCTGCGATGACCGCACTCACATGGCGGTTGGCCAAGACCCAAGCCGTTGCAAAGTGTGCCAAAGACACGCCTTTGCGCTTGCAATGCTGCAACAAAACTTGGGCCACCTGCAAGGACTCCTCGCGGAACTCGGTCTCCAAAATGCGTTTGTCACCCCGAGCGACGCGACTGCCCTCTGCAGGCGTCTGACCGGGGGCATATTTGCCCGTCAACACGCCGCGCGCAATCGGGCTGTAGGGCACCACGCCCAAGCCGTAGTGACCACAGGCCTCCAAAATTTCCACCTCGGGCAAGCGGTTGAGCAGGTTGTAATAAGGCTGGCACACCACAGGACCCGGCATGTTCATCTGGCGCGCCATGTTCACCATCTCGGCAATGCGCCACCCCCTGAAGTTGGAGACACCCCAATATCGAATCTTGCCGTCGCGCAACAAGGCCTCGATGGCCCGCAACGGCTCCTCCAAGTGCATGCCGTTGTAGTCGCGGTGCAGGTAATAAATGTCCAAGTGATCGGTGTCCAAGCGGCGCAAGCTGTCTTCGCAAGCACGCAGCATCCAACTGCGCGAGTAGCCTTGCTGGTTGGGATGGTCCGACATCGGGTTACCGACCTTGCTGGCCAAGACCCAGTGCTGGCGCTGACCCTTGAGGATTTGGCCCACCATCTCCTCGGACATGCCCCGTGTGTACACGTCAGCGGTGTCGATGAAGTTGCAGCCTTTATCGTAGGCATCGGCCACGATGGCGCGGGCATCTTCCAGCGGCGTTTGGTCACCGAACATCATGGTGCCCAAGCACAGGCGGGAAACTTTCAGGGGACTTTGGCCTAAGGTGGTGAATTGCATGGTTTCTCCGACAAAACAAGGCGTACCGCTTGCGCCATAGGCTCAAACTTTCGGTACTTCAACCATATTAGCCAAGCGCATGGCATGTGACTGTTCAAAACGGACACAAAAAAGCCCGCGCTGTTGGGCGCGGGCTTTGGGGGATGCCGCTTCTGAGATGGGCTCAGGCCACCGGCACAAACTGGTAACCATTGCCCGATGGGGTGATGGAACCAAAGGCCGGGAATGGGAAGTGAAAACCACCGGCCATCATTTTGTCTTTGACCAACATGTCAAAAATGCGGCGGCGGCTTTGGCGGGCCATTTCAGGGTTCATGTCAAAGAGCACTGCCCAATCAGGGTTGCGGGCAAACAAGGATGGCACGTTGGTGATGTCGGCCACATAGGCAAACGACTGGCCTTCAGAACGTGCCGTGAACAAAGTGTGGCCAGGGGTATGGCCAAAGGCGGCCACCGACTGGATGCCGGGGGCCAAGGTGCTGCCCGGCTCGAACTTGACCAATTGGTCTGGCGTCAAGCCCGTCAAGGCACGCTTGACGGCCCCAAAGGCCCCTTGCATCTGGGCAGGCGCTGCCGCGATGCGGGCTTCGTCCGTCCAAAATGCGTGTTCGGGCGCCGGCACATGCACGCGGGCGTTGGGGTAGACCAAATTGCCGTTTTTGAAGCGCAAGCCGTTGATGTGATCACCGTGAAAATGGCTCAACACCACGTTGTTGATGTCCTCAGGCTTGAAACCCGCTGCGGCCAGGTTGCCCAGCAACTTGCCCGTGGTGGGGGGGCCGTTGTCGGCAAAACCGGTGTCAAACAAATAACGCTGGTTGCCGTTGATCAACAAGAACGGGGTGTACGGCACATCGATGTAATCGGTGGGCAGGTTTTGCGAAGCCAGCAGCGCCTTGACTTGGTCGAGGGGTACAGCAGGCACAAACTCTTGGCCCAGTGGGCGGCGCACCGCGCCATCGTTCAGGGCAATGACCTCCATGGCCCCCAATTTCATGCGCCGAAAGCCCACCGAGGGCAAGTCGGGTGCGCCGAACTGGGGTGTGTTTTGGGACCAAACAGAAGAAAAGGTCAAGGCGGTGGCACTGGCCAGGCCTGTACCCAGAAAATGGCGGCGGTTAAGCATGTGTTCTCCAAAAAAGTGCTTCTACCTTACGCTTTACTTGGCCCCCGCCCCAAAGCCCGCAGATTGACCATGGTCTGTGCTCGGACATGCATCGGTGGGTCAAAGACGCACCCTGACTCAGCCTTCTGGGTCTACAAGCGCTCAAGATTCAGAGGTAACTCGCTTTGATGGCCTTCATCAGGTCAGCGACAAAACGGTTGGCTGCATTGGAACTCGCGCCAATCCAACCAAAGCGTTGCGAAGCCGTGGGGCCGGAACCGTAAGTGCGCATACCTCGATCGATCGGTCCCGCTAACAAACCATGGGCCGCTTCGTCGTAGAACCAGAACTCCACCGGCTGTCCCTCGGACTGGAGCTGCTCTCCCCATTGGAAAGGCGAAAGCCCCTGCGCCGTTGGATGGACCTGAAGGCTACAGCGTTGGGCCGTGCCTGGCGCCGCGCCTTCGGCGGGCAGATTCACCACACAGGGGTCGGTACGCAGGTGCATCCAGTCGTCTGCCGTTCTGCCGCCGTAATTGTCGATCTTGCCGAACACCATTTTCAGGGGCACCCGGATCTGATCCGGCATGCCAATGCCTGCCGAAGGCGCCCCTTCAGAAAACACCATCCGGACATGCGCCGGATCCACCACAGCGGCCATGTTCAGCGCCACACTGCCGCCGTTGGACAAGCCGTGGATGTACAGGCGCGTGGTATCAACGCGGGCGTTTTGACGAATCCAGTGGTAAGCCCCAAGGGTGGCTTTGAAGATCATGCGCTGGCGCGATTCATTGGTGGCGCCCGTCAAAAACAGCGCGGTGCCACGGTACTGAAAGCCGTTCATCTCATAGGCATCAAACAACAAGGTGGCCACACCGCGCGCATTCATCCGCCGAACCATTTCCTGCTCGGCAGATCCGGGTCCATTGCCCCCGTGGGCAATGATCATCAAAGGCGGCTTGTCGGCCAGCTTGTCCGCAAAAAGACCTGGCATCGACAGTTGAACGGAACGGTGGCAGGGATCGAACTCGGCCAATGGCCCTCGGACCCGATGAAAGCCGGGTCGAATTTCAAGCAACTGGGCCACGCCCGCGGGCGCTGGCCGACAATCGGATTGAGCTTGCGCAGAGGCCATCAAGGCCATGGCTGTGAGGAAAGCGCAGACCCTGAGGCCATGAAAAGCAAAAGCCATTGAGAAGTCTCCAAGGTGTTCTTGTGCCCCCCTAAAGAGGGAGGAAACTGGTCAAAGAATACAGCGTAGCCCAAGTGGAGGAACACTGGTCATTGATCCAGAGGTCGTCCCCACTGTGCTCACCAACGCAAACGGCCCCGAAGGGCCGTTTGTGCGCTCAGCGTGGGACCTTCGCTTACGCCGTCACACCCTTGGCGTTCTCCACGTACTCTTCAATCTGGTTGAAGTTCAGGTACTTGTATATCGCCGCGTTGTCCTTGTTCACGATGCCCATGGCTTCGTGGTACTCGGCCACAGTCGGGATGTGGCCCAGCTTGGACGCGATCGCCGCCAACTCGGCGGAGGCCAAAAACACGTTGGTGTTCTTGCCCAAACGGTTGGGGAAGTTGCGGGTGCTGGTGGACACCACCGTGGCGCCTTCGCGCACTTGGGCTTGGTTGCCCATGCACAGCGAGCAGCCGGGCATTTCAGTCCGGGCACCGGCGGCGCCGAAGTTGGCGTAATGGCCTTCCTTGATCAACTCGCTCTCGTCCATCTTGGTCGGTGGGGCGACCCACAGCTTGACCGGGATGTCGCGGCTGCCGCCGAGCAGCTTGGCAGCTGCGCGGAAGTGACCGATGTTGGTCATGCACGAACCGATGAAGGCTTCGTCGATCTTGGTGCCGGCCACATCGGACAAGAACTTGGCGTCGTCCGGGTCGTTGGGGCAGCACAGGATCGGCTCTTTGATCTCGTTCATGTCGATCTCGATGACGTGCGCGTACTCGGCGTCCTTGTCGGCTTCGAGCAGGTTGGGCGCGTCGAGCCAGGCCTGGACCTTCTCGATGCGGCGCTGCAGCGTGCGCTTGTCCTCGTAGCCGTTGGCGATCATGTTTTGCATGAGCACGATGTTGGACTTCAGGTACTCCTGAACCGGCTCTTTGTTCAGCTTGATCGTGCAACCCGCGGCCGAGCGCTCGGCGGAGGCGTCGGACAATTCAAACGCTTGCTCGACCTTCAGGTTGGGCAGACCTTCGATTTCCAAGATGCGACCCGAGAACTCGTTGATCTTGCCGGACTTGGCCACGGTCAGCAGACCCTTCTTGATGGCGTACAAAGGAATCGCGTGCACCAAATCGCGCAGGGTCACGCCGGGCTGCATGTCGCCTTTGAAGCGCACAAGAATAGACTCAGGCATGTCCAAAGGCATCACGCCCGTGGCCGCGCCAAAGGCCACCAAGCCCGAGCCTGCTGGGAAGGAAATACCGATGGGGAAACGGGTGTGCGAATCGCCACCGGTACCGACGGTGTCGGGCAAGAGCAAGCGGTTGAGCCAACTGTGGATCACGCCGTCACCGGGGCGCAAGGACACGCCGCCGCGGTTGCTGATGAAGGCCGGCAGTTCGCGGTGGGTCTTGACGTCCACGGCCTTGGGGTAAGCGGCGGTGTGGCAGAAGGACTGCATGACCATGTCGGCGCTGAAGCCCAGGCAGGCCAGGTCTTTCAACTCGTCGCGGGTCATGGGGCCGGTGGTGTCTTGTGAACCCACGGTGGTCATCTTGGGTTCGCAGTAAGTGCCGGGGCGCACGCCCTGGCCTTCTGGCAAACCGACCGCACGGCCGACCATTTTCTGGGCCAAGGTGAAACCGGCCTTGGTCGATGTGGGCACGGTGGGCAAGCGGAACACGGTGGAAGCGGGCAGACCCAAGAACTCACGCGCCTTGGCGGTGAGCGAGCGGCCAATGATCAAGTTGATGCGGCCGCCAGCGCGCACTTCGTCAAACAGCACATCGCTCTTGAGCTGGAAAGTGGTCACGGTCTCGCCGTTCTTCACGATCTTGCCTTCGTAGGGCAAGACGTCAACCACATCGCCCATGTTCAAGCCCGACACGTCGGCTTCGATGGGCAATGCGCCGGAGTCTTCTTGGGTGTTGAAAAAGATGGGGGCGATTTTGCCGCCCAAAGTCACACCGCCAAAGCGCTTGTTGGGCACAAAGGGAATGTCTTCACCAAAGCCCCAGATGATGCTGTTGGTGGCGGACTTGCGGCTGGAACCTGTGCCGACCACGTCACCCACGTAAGACAGCAAGTGGCCTTTTTTCTTGAGCTCTTCGATCATGGCCATGGGGCCACGCTTGCCGTCTTCTTCGGGCTTGAACGGTGCGCCTTCGCGGGTGTTTTTCAACATCGCCAGGTAGTGCAGCGGGATGTCGGGGCGGCTCCAGGCGTCGGGCGCGGGCGACAGGTCGTCTGTGTTGGTCTCGCCCGGCACCTTGAACACGGTGATGGTGATTTTTTTCTCGACTTCAGGGCGGCTCGTGAACCACTCGGCCTCGGCCCAGCTTTGCATGACTTCTTGGGCCTTGGCGTTTCCGGCCTTGGCTTTTTCGGCGACGTCGTTGAAAAAGTCGAACATCAACAATGTTTTCTTCAGAGCTTGAGCGGCTTCAGTGGCCACTTCGGCATCGTCGAGCAACTCGATCAGCGGGTGCACGTTGTAGCCGCCCACCATGGTGCCGAGCAACTCGGTGGCCTTGGCTTTGGAAATCAAGCCCACCTTGATTTCGCCATGGGCCACAGCGGCCAAAAAGGAGGCCTTGACCTTGGCAGCGTCGTCCACGCCCGGTGGCACGCGGTGGGTCATCAAGTCCATCAAAAACGCCTCTTCGCCAGCAGCGGGCGCCTTGATCAACTCGATCAATTCGGCGGTTTGCTTGGCATCCAAAGGCAGGGGCGGGATGCCCAAAGCAGCGCGTTCGGCGGCGTGTTCACGGTAGGCTTTCAACATGGTTTTTCTCCGGTAAGTCGAGGTTTCAAGGGTTATCGCCCCAAGCCTTTGGTGTCGATCAGGCTGGGCGGGGGATTGGTTTTCATGGTTTCGGCATAGGCCAATTGATCAGGATGAGCGCACTCATCCGCCAAACGTCGGCCCCTTTTCTGATCCATCAGCATGGATTTGTTGGCCAACTGGAGCCAAACAGCACCTGCTTTTTTGTCTTCCAGTCGCAAGGCTCCAGTGCTGGTTTGAACAGGGAACATCCGGTACCTGAAGCCTTTGCCATGCACATGGAAAAAACCAGGCTGGGTCGCATCGGCTTCGATGCGAACGCTGGCACCCAGCTCGCAGGGCAAGTGGCCTTGGTGAATTTGCTGAGCGATCAACAACTCGGGGGCGACGGCGGGCAACACCTTTGTTTCTGGGGGTGTTGCAGGCGTCAATTCGATGGCATGCGCTGGCTGCGGGTGAACCACAGCATCGGGCTGCGCAACCGCTGCGGGCACAGCAATGTCAGCGCCCGCAGGGGTGTTTGACACCAGCAAAGCGGCAGAACGGGCTGCAGCTTGGGCCGCAGCTTGGGCCGCCGCCATGGCTTGCAATTGGGCTGTGGTGTCCGCGGAAACGGCACGTGGCAAAAGCTTGTTTTGGGGTGCCGCCGTCGATGGCTTGCTGTGGGCTTTGGCTTGAGGTTTGGAATTGGACTTGGCCTGCGCCTGAGATGGACTCTGCGCCCCAGCGGGAAGGGTCAAAACCACCACCCAAGAGAGCATGCAGCCAAACCCACGAACCCAGGAGTGCCATCTCATTTTGCACCCCCGCTGGCCGAAGAAGCATCAAAAAACATCTGCACCTCAGGCGCTAAAGAACAACCTGTCTGGTGAGCGCGGGTGATCAGTTGCCAAAAAAATCGGTAACTGGCGCGGTCGTGTAATTGACCCGCGTGGCTGATCGGGGCCCAATCTGCCGCTTGGGCGGCCAAGATGATCCGGCAAGCTTGCTCAATCTGCGCCTCACTGGGTGCCATGGCCTCCAGAATGGGGCGTATCTGATCGGGGTGAATGCTCCACATGCGGGTGTAACCCAACTCTCGGGCTGCTTTTTGAGCAGCCACGCGAACCGCATCGGTGTTCTTGAATTCGGTCACCACGCAATGCGAGGGCACTTTGCCATGGGCATGGCAGGCGCTGGCGATCTCGAGCTTGGCGCGCAGCACCAGCGGATGGGTGAATTGCCCCTCAATGCCCATGCCATCGGCTGGGATGGCACCACCGTGCGCAGACACAAAGTCCATCAAACCAAAACTGATGGACTGCACACGGGGATGGGCCGCAATGTCAAAAGCACGGTGCACGGCAGCGGGCGATTCGATCAGCACATGCAAGGGCAAATCAACGGCTCCTGCCGCTGTCAAAGCCTGCTCGGCCGTGTGCACATCGGCCACCGACTCGACTTTGGGCACCATGATGTGCGTCAAGCGGTTGGCCGCGCGGCCTGCAATGGTGGCCATGTCGGCCTGAAAACTGGGGTGATCAACGGGATGGACGCGAACGCCCACGCGGGCCTTGGGTGCTGCGCCTGCAGCCAACTCAGTGACCAGCGCAGCATGCTCGGCTTCTGCGCCCACAGGCGCGCCGTCTTCACAATCTAAAGTGACATCAAAAACGCAAGTGCCAAACTCTTGCGTCATGTCGGCTTGCAGCTGCAAGCTTTTACGCATCCTCGCCTCCACCCCGCTGTAATGGTCACAAACCGGCAGCTGAACGCTTCCGGCTTGTGCTCCCAACAGGACGTCGCGAGGATGGCTCACTGAGGGTCTCTGAAGAATGGCGATCAGATCAAGTGGGCCACGCCAGCTTGCTCGTCGGTCAACTCTTTCAGTGTCTTGTCGATGCAGCCTTGGCTGAAAGCGTCGATGTCCAGACCTTCCACCACTTTGTACTGGCCATTTTCGCAAGTGACAGGGAAGCCGAACATGACGTCCTTGGGGATGCCATACCAGCCTTGTGACGGAATGCCCATGGTGACCCACTTGCCGTGGGTGCCCAGAGCCCAGTCGCGCATGTGGTCGATGGCGGCGTTGGCAGCCGATGCGGCCGAAGACAGGCCACGCGCCTCGATGATGGCCGCGCCGCGCTTGCCCACGGTGGGCAGGAACACGTTGGCGTTCCATTCCTGGTCGTTGATCATGGCCTTGACCGACTCGCCCTTGATGGTGGCGAAACGGTAATCGGCGTACATGGTGGGCGAGTGGTTGCCCCAGACGCACAGTTTTTCGATGTCGGCCACGGCTTTACCGGTTTTTGCAGCGATTTGCGACAAAGCACGGTTGTGGTCCAAACGCAGCATGGCGGTGAAATTGCCGGGCTTGAGGTCGGGCGCGGCTTTCATGGCAATGTAGGCATTGGTGTTGGCGGGATTGCCCACGACCAGCACTTTGACGTCACGCGAAGCCACGGCGTTCAAGGCCTTGCCCTGCGCGGTGAAGATGGCGCCATTGATGGCCAGCAACTCGGCACGCTCCATGCCGGGGCCGCGTGGGCGCGAACCGACCAGCAAAGCGTAGTCCACGTCCTTGAAAGCGGTCATCGGGTCGCCGTGGGCTTCCATGCCGACGAGCAATGGGAAGGCGCAGTCTTCCAGTTCCATCATCACGCCCTTGAGCGCTTTTTGCGGGCCTTCAACAGGCACTTCCAGCAATTGCAGGATGACGGGCTGGTCTTTGCCCAGCATTTCGCCGGAGGCGATGCGGAACAACAATGCGTAACCGATTTGACCTGCTGCGCCGGTAACGGCAACGCGGACGGGCTTTTTCATGTGGAGAACTCCGAGAGGTTGAAAACAAGGGTTGCAGTCCATTGCCAACAATCGTGTCGGCAGGGCCATCCGGCAGACCGGATACACGCCAGTGATCCATTGAAAGAGGTCACGGCGCAAGCAAACAGCCGCTGAGTGTACCCGCGAAAACTCCAAATCGTCAATTTGTCTTATGTCTTATATAAGATATGATGCTTCACTTGATTTGCAACCGGCACGCACGCCTTGCTTTTTCCATGAACAACCCCATGACTTTGAACGAAGCACCCGCTGGAGCGACCGAACCATCGCTGGCCACCCCTGCTTTCAGCCCGCTTTACCAGCAGATCAAAGGTTTGATCCTGCAAAGTCTCCAAGCCCGTGAATGGAAGCCCGGCGAATCCATCCCCAGCGAAATGGAATTGGCAACGCGCTACCGCGTCAGCCAAGGCACGGTGCGAAAAGCCATCGATGAATTGGCCAGCGAACACCTGCTGATCCGCAAACAGGGCAAGGGCACCTTTGTGGCGACCCATGCCGAGCATCAGGTGCAGTACCGTTTTTTGAAACTGGTTCCCGACCAAGGCGACCTGAACACCGAAGGGCCCGCCCAACGCCACATCGTGGACTGCAAGCGCCTGAGAGCCACGGCCGAGATCGCCCGAGCTTTGGCGCTGCGCTCGGGGGATACCGTGCTGCAAGTCAGGCGTGTTCTTTCGTTTGCAAATGTACCCACCATCTTGGAAGATTTGTGGCTGCCCGGCGCGCCCTTCAAAGGTTTGACCGCCGAAAGACTGTCGGGTTACAACGGCCCGATGTACGCGCTTTTTGAAACCGAATTTGGTGTCCGCATGGTGCGGGCCGATGAAAAAATCAGGGCCGTTTTACCTGACAAAACGCAAAGGGAATTGCTGCATTTATCGACCCACACGCCCCTCTTGAGCGTGGAACGCATAGCCTACACCTACAACGACACGCCGATGGAGTTGCGACGCGGCTTTTACCGCACCGACACACACCACTATCACAACGCATTGAATTGAAAGCAGCACACGACCCACAAAAATGTTCAAACTGTCACTGAAATGCTCATGTCAGTTTGCTGCGTTGCAATAGAATCCATCGGTTTGTTATCCATGTCACGAACGCGTTACACCCAGAAAGTACACACATGACTGAACTCGCCCGCAAGCGGCCTGAATTCCGCAACATCAACGCCCTCAAAGACCTGCCTACTTACCGCCTGCCTGCCGCCGGCATCGTGTCCATCTTGCACCGCATCAGTGGTTTTTTGATGTTTGTGCTGATGCCCTTGATCATCTGGATGTTTGACCATTCCATCACTTCAGAAATTTCGTTCGCCAAGCTCTCCGCCGCCTTCAGTCTGGGCTTCGGCTTTGTGCCTGGCTGGTTCTTCAAATTGGTGGCTCTGACACTGATCTGGGCTTATTTGCACCACTTCATCGCGGGCATTCGCCACATTTACATGGACGCATTCCATGCCGTGAGCAAGGAATTCGGTAAATCTTCAGCCGTGGCCACATTGGTGTTGAGTCTGGGCTTGACCGCCGTGTTGGCGGCCAAGCTGTTCGGCTTGTACTGATCTCGCACCCCACCATAACAACAAGGAATTGCAACATGTCGTCTGTGAACTACGGCTCCAAACGCATCGTGACCGGTGCTGGCTACGGCTTTCGTGACTGGCTGGCCCAACGAGTGACTGCCGCCCTGATGGCTTTGTTCACTGTGGTCTTGCTGGCCCAAGTGATCTTCACCTCCGGCCCCATCGGCTACGAAGAATGGGCAGGTATTTTTGCCTCACAGTGGATGAAGGTCCTCACTTTCTCCGTGATCATCGCTTTGCTCTACCACGTCTGGGTGGGCATGCGCGACATCTGGATGGACTATGTCAAACCCTTGGCTGTGCGCCTGGTTTTGCATGTTTTCACCCTGGTTTGGCTGATCGGCTGTGCTGGTTGGTCTGTTCAGGCCCTGTGGCGCCTTTGATGCGTCAGCCCTCATTTTCATTGCGCTGAAACCACACCTACCCATTTACCCATGAGCTATACCAAAGACAAAATCACCACCCGCAAGTTTGACGTCGTGATCGTCGGCGCCGGTGGTTCGGGCATGCGTGCCTCGCTGCAGCTGGCCCGTGCTGGCCTCAATGTAGCTGTCCTGTCCAAAGTGTTCCCAACACGTTCACACACCGTGGCCGCCCAAGGCGGGATCGGTGCCAGCTTGGGCAACATGTCCGACGACAACTGGCACTACCACTTCTACGACACCATCAAGGGCTCCGACTGGCTCGGCGACCAAGATGCGATCGAATTCATGTGCCGCGAAGCGCCCAAGGTCGTGTACGACCTGGAGCACATGGGCATGCCGTTTGACCGCAACCCCGACGGCACCATCTACCAGCGCCCATTTGGCGGCCACACCGCCAACTACGGTGAAAAGCCTGTGCAACGCGCTTGCGCTGCCGCTGACCGCACCGGCCACGCCATGCTGCACACCCTGTACCAGCAAAACGTCGCGGCCAAAACCAGCTTCTTTGTGGAGTGGATGGCGCTGGACCTGATCCGCGACGCCGAAGGCGACGTGGTGGGCGTGACAGCCTTGGAGATGGAAACCGGCGACCTGCACGTCTTGCACGCCAAGACCGTGCTGATGGCCACCGGAGGCGCAGGCCGCATTTATGCCGCTTCCACCAACGCCTTCATCAACACCGGTGACGGCTTGGGCATGGCAGCGCGCGCTGGCATTCCTTTGGAAGACATGGAATTCTGGCAATTCCACCCCACAGGCGTGGCGGGTGCTGGCGTGCTCTTGACCGAAGGCTGCCGTGGTGAAGGCGCCATCTTGCTCAACAGCAATGGCGAACGCTTCATGGAGCGCTATGCACCCACCCTGAAAGACCTGGCCCCACGCGACTTCGTGTCGCGCTGCATGGACCAGGAAATCAAGGAAGGCCGTGGCTGCGGTCCCAACAAGGATTTCGTGTTTCTCAAACTCGACCACCTGGGCGCCGAAACCATCCACAAGCGCCTGCCCTCGGTGTACGAAATCGGCGTCAACTTCGCCAACGTCGACATCACCAAAGAACCCATCCCTGTGGTGCCCACCATCCACTACCAGATGGGCGGCATCCCCACCAACATCAACGGCCAAGTTGTGACGCAAAACGCCACCGACCACAACGCCGTGGTCAATGGTTTGTACGCCGTCGGTGAATGCTCTTGTGTGTCGGTGCACGGCGCCAACCGCCTGGGCACCAACTCGCTGCTCGATCTGCTGGTGTTTGGCCGCGCAGCGGGTAACCACATTGTCGACTTCGCCTCCAAAACCAAGTCGCACAAGCCATTGCCCGCCGATGCCGCGGATTACACATTGGGCCGACTGAACAAGCTCGAAGGCCGTGGCGGCGAATACGCCCAAGACGTGGCCAACGACATGCGTGCCGCCATGCAGTTGCACGCTGGCGTGTTCCGCACCCAAGCTTCTATGGACGAAGGCGTTCAAAAGATCGCCGCCATCCGCGAGCGCGTCAATGCCATCGGTCTGAAGGACACCTCTAAAGTGTTCAACACCGCCCGCATCGAAGCCTTGGAAGTGGACAACCTGATCGAAGCCGCGCAGTCCACCATGGTGTCTGCCGCTGCCCGCCGTGAGTGCCGTGGTGCTCACACCGTGAGCGATTACGAGCGCCCAGTGGACGACGCCGTGGCCCCATTGGGACGCGACGATGCCAACTGGATGAAGCACACCCTGTGGCACAGCGCCGACAACAGCCTGACCTACAAGCCGGTCAAGCTCAAGCCCCTGACTGTGGACTCCGTGCCACCCAAGGTTCGCACTTTCTAAACGTTGCTGGGACCGCACACCTTGGGTGGCGGTCCACCCCCGAATACACCAGGAGTTCTTTCATGACCCTACGCACCTTCCAAATCTACCGCTACGACCCCGACAAGGACGCCAAGCCTTACATGCAAACCATCCAGGTCGAACTGGACGGCAACGAGCGCATGTTGCTGGACGCCCTGATGAAGCTCAAAGCTGTGGATCCCAGCATTTCGTTCCGCCGCTCTTGCCGCGAAGGCGTGTGCGGCTCCGACGCGATGAACATCAACGGCAAAAACGGTTTGGCATGTTTGACCAACATGAACACCTTGCCGGGCACCATCGTCTTGAAGCCCCTGCCCGGCCTGCCCGTGATCCGAGACGTGATCGTGGACATGACCCAGTTCTTCAAGCAATACCACTCGATCAAGCCTTACTTGATCAACAGCACCATCCCGCCCGAAACCGAGCGCCTGCAAAGCCCGGAAGAGCGTGACGAGCTGAACGGCTTGTACGAATGCATCTTGTGCGCCAGCTGCTCGACCAGCTGCCCCAGCTTCTGGTGGAACCCCGACAAGTTTGTCGGCCCCGCTGGTTTGTTGCAGGCTTACCGCTTCATCGCCGACAGCCGCGACGAAGCCACCGCCGAGCGCCTGGACAACCTGGAAGACCCCTACCGTTTGTTCCGCTGCCACACCATCATGAACTGCGTCGATGTCTGCCCCAAGGGTCTGAACCCCACCAAGGCGATTGGCAAGATCAAAGAGATGATGGTTCGCCGCGCTGTCTGATGACCGTCACCCCCATCCTGGAAGACGCGTCGCTGGTCGGCGCTGAGCGCCTCTCACCGTTGAGCGAGCGCTCGCTCAGCAAGCTGCGCTGGCGCAGCCGACGCGGTTTGCTCGAGAACGATTTGTTCATCGAGCGCTTCTTCAACCGTCACGCCCAAAGCTTGACGGTTGGTCAGGCCCGGGGCATGTACGTGCTGATGGACTTGTCTGACAACGATCTCATGGACTTGTTGCTGCGCCGAAAGGAACTGCAAACCGAGATCAGCACCGAAGAGGTGCTTGAAGTCCTGAACATGCTGAGAGCGTGAACCCTGATCGGTTCGCACCTGGAAACTTAGAGGAAACCCACCATGAAACTTGCCGATAACAAAGCCACCCTGTCGTTCTCCAATGGCAGCCCCAGCATCGACATGCCCGTGTATTCGGGCAACATCGGCCCGGATGTCATCGACATCCGCAAGCTGTATGGTCAAAGCGGCATGTTCACCTACGACCCGGGTTTCCTGTCTACCGCCTCTTGCCAATCGGCCATCACCTACATCGACGGCGACAAGGGCGAGCTGCTGTACCGCGGCTATCCCATTGAACAGCTGGCCCACAAAGCCGACTTCTTGGACACCTGCTATTTGCTGTTGAACGGCGAATTGCCCGTGGGTCAGCAAAGCAAGGACTTCCACAAGCTGGTGAATCAGCACACCATGGTCAACGAGCAAATGCAGTTCTTCCTGCGTGGCTTTCGCCGTGATGCGCACCCGATGGCCGTGTTGACAGGCCTGATCGGCGCTTTATCGGCCTTCTACCATGACAGCACCGACATCAACAACCCTGAGCACCGCCACATTGCAGCGATCCGTTTGATCGCCAAAATGCCCACCCTGGTGGCCATGGCCTACAAATACGGCGTGGGTCAGCCCTTCATGTACCCGCAAAACAACCTGAGCTATTCCGGTAATTTCTTGCGCATGATGTTTGGCGTTCCGTGCGAAGACTACGTGGTCAACCCTGTGCTCGAACGCGCCATGGACCGCATCTTCACCTTGCACGCAGACCACGAGCAAAACGCGTCGACTTCCACCGTTCGCCTGTGCGGCTCTTCCGGCACCAACCCATTTGCCGCCATTGCTGCCGGTGTGGCCTGCCTCTGGGGCCCTGCCCACGGTGGCGCCAATGAGGCTTGCCTGAACATGTTGGAAGACATCCAGAAGATGGGTGGCATCACCAAAGTGGGTGAGTTCATGGAAAAGGTCAAAGACAAAAATTCCGGTGTCAAGCTCATGGGCTTTGGTCACCGCGTTTACAAAAACTACGACCCCCGCGCCAAGCTGATGCAAGAAACTTGCGATGAAGTGTTGAAAGAACTGGGTCTCGAAAACGATCCCCTGTTCAAGTTGGCCAAGGCTCTGGAAAAAATCGCTTTGGAAGACGACTACTTCGTCAGCCGCAAGCTCTACCCCAACGTGGACTTCTACTCCGGCATCGTGCAGCGCGCCATCGGCATCCCCGTGAACCTGTTCACGGGCGTGTTCGCCTTGGCCCGCACCGTCGGTTGGATCGCCCAACTGAACGAAATGATCAGCGACCCAGAATACAAAATCGGCCGCCCACGTCAGTTGTTCACTGGCTCACCCCGCCGCGACGTGCAGCGTTGATCGGTCAACACCCGAGCCCCGAAAGCCCGCCTTGTGCGGGCTTTTTTCATGGGGAAATTAACCACTTGGTCGGTTGCGGTCCGGGGCTGCCAGGCCGATTTGCTGGCGCGAAGCGACTGATGAGGCCTGGCAGGCCACGGATACGGTCGCTCCAGTCCTTGCTAGGCTGATACTTCGTGAACTCTGCCTGCGCAAAGCTGTAAATGTGAAGAGCAAGAGTGACAAGGCAAGCATGCGAACCGCATAAAATGGCAGGCTGCACAGCAAGGAAACCCCATGGCACGCACGCTTTACGACAAAATCTGGGACGAACACGTCGTCCACACCGAAGAAGACGGCACCTCCGTCCTCTACATCGACCGCCATTTGGTGCACGAAGTCACCAGCCCCCAAGCCTTCGAAGGCATTCGCCAAGCGGGCCGCAAAGTCTGGCGTGTCAGCTCCATCGTGGCGACTGCCGACCACAACACCCCCACCACCGGCTGGGAACTGGGCTACGACGGCATCACCGACCCGATCAGCAAAGAACAAATCACCACGCTGGATGCCAACATGAAGGAGTTCGGCTCTGCCGCCTTCTTCCCATTCCTGTCCAAGCGACAGGGCATCGTGCACGTCATTGGCCCTGAAAACGGCGCCACCCTGCCCGGCATGACCGTGGTCTGCGGCGACTCGCACACCTCCACCCACGGCGCATTCGGCGCTTTGGCCCACGGCATCGGCACCTCCGAGGTCGAGCACGTCATGGCCACGCAAACACTCTTGGCCAAAAAAGCCAAGAACATGCTCATCAAGGTTGAGGGCAACCTGGCCAAAGGCATCACCGGCAAAGACATCGTGCTGGCCATCATCGGCAAGATCGGCACTGCGGGCGGCACCGGCTACACCATTGAATTCGCAGGCTCGGCCATCCGCAGCCTCTCCATGGAAGGCCGCATGACGGTCTGCAACATGGCCATCGAAGGCGGCGCGCGGGCTGGTCTGGTGGCCGTGGACGAGAAAACCATCGAGTACGTCAAAGGCCGTTTGCTCTCGCCCACGGGTGTGGAGTGGGACCAGGCCGTGGCCTACTGGAAGACCCTGCAGTCCGACCCGGGCGCGCACTTTGATGCCGTGGTCGAGCTGGACGCCAGCGCCATCGTGCCGCAAGTCACCTGGGGCACTTCGCCTGAAATGGTGCTGGGCATCGACGGCCACACGCCCGACCCCGACAAAGAAAAAGACGACGTCAAGCGCGACGCCATTGAACGTGCACTCACTTACATGGGACTGCAGCCCGGCAAAGCACTGTCCGACATCACCATCGACAAGGTGTTCATCGGGTCGTGCACCAACAGCCGCATCGAAGACATGCGCGAAGCCGCTGCGGTGGTCAAAAAGCTCGGCCAAAAAGTGGCCAAAAACGTCAAACTGGCCATGGTCGTGCCCGGCTCGGGCTTGGTCAAAGAACAAGCCGAGCGCGAAGGTCTGCACGAGATCTTCAAGGCTGCAGGCTTTGAATGGCGCGAGCCAGGCTGCTCCATGTGCCTGGCCATGAACGCCGACCGCCTGGAGCCCGGTGAGCGCTGCGCCTCGACCAGCAACCGCAACTTCGAAGGCCGTCAGGGTGCGGGTGGCCGCACCCACCTGGTCAGCCCCGCCATGGCCGCCGCTGCGGCTGTGCATGGCCACTTTGTTGACATCCGCAAATTCGCCTGAAGCGCTCGAGGAACCACAACATGCAGAAATTCACCCTCCTCAAAGGCATCGTGGCCCCGATGGACCGCGCCAACGTGGACACCGATGCCATCATCCCCAAGCAGTTCCTCAAGTCGATCCGCAAGACTGGCTTTGGTCCCAACCTGTTTGACGAATGGCGCTACCTCGATGTCGGTCAGCCCGGCGTGCCCGAGTCCGACCGCAAGCCCAACCCCGACTTCATGCTGAACCAGCCGCGCTACAAAGGCGCCAAAGTTCTGTTGGCCCGCAAGAACTTTGGCTGCGGCTCCAGCCGCGAACACGCCCCCTGGGCCATCGACCAATACGGCTTTCGCTGCGTGATCGCACCCAGCTTTGCCGACATCTTCTTCAACAACTGCTTCAAAAACGGCCTGTTGCCCATCGTGCTGCCCGAAGCCGCCGTCGACCTCCTGTTCAATGAAGTGGCCGCCTTCCCCGGCTACGAACTCACGGTCGACCTGGCGCGTCAAGTGGTCGTGCGCCCCCAAGGCGAAGAGATCCCCTTCGAAGTGCAGGCTTTCCGCAAGTACTGCCTGCTCAACGGTCTGGACGACATCGGCTTGACCTTGCGCCATGCCGACAAAATCAAGGCCTTTGAAGCCGAACGCCTGGCCACCAAGCCTTGGTTGGCTCACACCGCCGTCAACGCCTAAAGAACTCTGGAACTTTCATGAAAATCGCAGTCCTCCCCGGTGATGGCATCGGCACCGAAATCGTCGCCGAAGCCGTCAAAGTTTTGAACACGCTCGACCTGAAGTTCGAGATGGAAACCGCCTTGGTCGGCGGCGCGGCCTACGACGCGTTTGGCCATCCCCTGCCTGAGGCGACGCTCAAGCTGGCCATGGCGTCTGACGCCGTGCTTTTTGGCGCGGTGGGCGACTGGAAGTACGACAAACTCGACCGGCCTCTGCGCCCCGAGCAAGCCATTTTGGGCCTGCGCAAAAACATGGGCCTGTTCGCCAACTTCCGCCCTGCCATCTGCTACGAACAACTGGTGGGCGCTTCCAGCCTCAAGCCTGAGCTGATTTCGGGTCTGGACATCCTGATCATCCGCGAGCTCACGGGCGACATTTACTTCGGCCAGCCACGCGGCCGACGTGTGGCCACCGACGGCCACTTCCCCGGCGCCGAAGAAGCCTTCGACACCATGCGCTACGCCAAGCCAGAGATCGAGCGCATCGCCCATGTGGCCTTCCAGGCTGCGCGCAAGCGCAAAGCCGCAGGCTTTGAGGGCCGCGTGACCAGCGTGGACAAAGCCAACGTGCTCGAGACCTTCCAGTTCTGGAAAGACGTGGTCACCGAAGTGGGCCAGCAATACCCCGACATCGCGCTCGACCACATGTACGTGGACAACGCCGCCATGCAACTGGTCAAAGAACCCAAGCGCTTTGACGTGGTGGTCACCGGCAATATGTTTGGCGACATCTTGTCTGACGAAGCGTCCATGCTCACCGGCTCGATCGGCATGCTGCCTTCGGCCAGCCTGAATACCAAGAACCAAGGTTTGTACGAACCCAGCCACGGCAGCGCCCCTGACATCGCCGGCAAAGGCGTGGCCAACCCACTGGCGACCATCTTGTCTGCAGCCATGATGCTGCGCTTCAGCTTGAACCAAGGCGAAGCCGCCGAGCGCATCGAAGCCGCAGTGCAAAAAGTGCTGGCCCAAGGCCTTCGCACTGGCGACATTTACAGCGAAGGCACCACCAAGGTGGGCACCCGCGAAATGGGTGATGCGGTCGTCAAAGCCCTGGGCTGATCAAACTGCGCGAAGGACAAAGCCCGGCACCTGCCATGGTGGTCGGGCTTTTTACGTCAGACGTTTCAAAAATGAAGCGCGTCAGTTTTGGCCCATGCGCACCAAGCGCCCCGGGCGAGCCGCGGTGATCTCACCTTCGCGCTGCACCTGCTCACCCGCCACCCAAGTGGCCACATAACCCTCAGCCTTTTGCACAAAGCGCTTGCCGCCTGCAGGCAGGTCACGCACCAGTTTCGGCAGGCCCACGCTCAAACGCTTGGGGTCGATGGCATTCAGGTCGGCACGCATGCCCGGCGCGATCACGCCACGGTCGGACAAGCCTAGGTACCGGGCATTGCGGCTCGTGAGCATTTCGATCGCGGTTTCCAGGGGTAGGGATTCGCGCCCCCGATCGCGCACCCAGTGTGTGAGCATGAAGGTCGGGAAGCTGGCATCGCACACCGTGCCCACGTGGGCGCCTGCATCGCTCAGGCTGCTGAGCGCTCTGGGGTGGGCCAGCATGCGGCGCACCGCGTCGAGCGAGCCCTCGTTGTAATTGAAGATCGGGAAGTAAATCAGGCCTTCGCCGGTGCCCGCACTCAGGTGGTCGTAAATCGCCGCCAGCGGCGTGATGCCCGCCTGCTTGGCCCGCACCAGAAAGCTCTGCATGACCGAGGGCTCGTAATTGAGGGTGTCCTCCAGCGCGAACATGCGCCCACTGATGATCTCAATTTTGGCCAGCAAAATGTCCACCAGCGGCGGGATGGCGCTGCCGTCTCCAGCAAGACGCTCGGACTTTTCCGACAAGATGCGGGCCTTGCGCGCCGGATCGCGCAGCGCCTGGGCGCGCTCTGGCAAAGGCAAATGCGCCACTTCTTTGTAAGACGGGAAACCCATGAAAGGGTGAAAGCTCGCGTCCAGCCCATTGAGCACGCCAATGCCCCGAACCGCCGTTTGCATGAACAGCGGCAGACCCGCTTGCACCGCCGCTTCGACCCGCTGCTGGATCTTCAGGTATTGCTCGCCACCCGGGTCGCGTTGCAGCCAGGTCATGGACACCGGCTTGCCGCTGGCCCGCGCCAGCGCCTCCACGCTGTCGAACTCGGCGTCAAACTGATCGGGGCCGTTCAGCAGGTTGAAGTCACTCACGATCTGCACGACACCGTGGCCCAAGCCCTCAAAGGCCTGGGCCAGGCCCGTCAACTCGTCGTTGCCCGCATTCGCGGCAGGTGTGTCCTTGCCCTCGGAGGTGCGGTGGTTGTCGCTGCGCCCGGTGCTGAAACCGGCGGCACCGGCCTGCAGGGCTTCGCGCAAGAGGGCGCGCATGGCCTCGATGTCTTGCCGAGTGGCCTTTTCGTGGGCCAGGGCGCGCTCCTTCATCACATACATGCGCAAGGGGTCGTGCGGCACCTGCACCAAATAGTCCAGGCTGCGCGGCGTGGCGGCCAGCGCGTCCATGTACTGCGGAAAGTTTTCCCAGTTCCAGCGGATGCCCTCGTGCAGCGCGGCACCAGGAATGTCTTCAACGCCCTCCATCAGCTTGATCAGGTCGCCCTCGTGGCCCGGGCGTTTGGGCGCAAAACCCACACCGCAGTTGCCCATGAGCAGCGTGGTGACACCGTGGTAAATACTGGGTGTGAAGCACTCGTCCCAGGTCACTTGGCCGTCGTAGTGAGTGTGAATGTCCACAAAACCGGGCGTGATCCACAGGCCATGGGCGTCCACGGTTTGCAAGGCGGGTTGGTCCACTTGGCCCACCGCCACAATGCGGCCGCCTTTCACCCCCACATCGGCCACAAAGGCCGGCGCACCCGTGCCGTCCACCACGGTGCCGTTCTTAATCAAGCAATCGAGCATCTTTTCTCTTCCAATAAAAAGCCAGTCCCAGGCCGCTGACGATGTGCCAAATGCCCCAAAGGCTGGCCAAGGTGACCATGCCCAGATCGCTGCCAAACTGCAAGGCAATGATGCCCAGCGCCAGGCCCGAGTTCTGCATGCCGCCTTCAATCATGATGGCCCTGCGGTCGCGCTCGGTCATGCCCATGGACTTGGCGGTGGCCCAGCCCAAAAACAGGCCGCTGGCGTTGTGCAACACCACAATCAAAAAGGTGGGCAAGAGGCCCAGCGTCAGCAACTGCCGTTCCTTGATGAGACCCGCCACGATGAACAAGATCAAAGCGCCCACAGCAAAGTTGCCCATGGGCTTGCGGATGCGCTGGGTCAGCAGTGGCAAGCGGTGCGAGAACAGCAGACCCAGCGCCAGCGGAATGCCCAAGACCATCAACAAACTCAGCCAAATGCCGGACGGATCGATGGACAACTCACGCAACCAGGATGCGGTTTCAGGGTTGGCAGCAATCATCCAGCTGAAGTTGAAAGGCGTCGCAAACAGCGCAATCAAACTGGCCACGGCAGAGATGCTGACCGACAAGGCCGTGTTGCCCCGTCCCATGTGGGTGATGACGTTGCTCAAGCTGCCGCCGGGGCAGGCCGCCACCAAAATCATGGCCGCCTCCACGTTGGCGGGCAGATCCAGCGCCAGCGTGGCCAGCCAAGTGCCCACCGGCAAGAGAATGAACTGGGGAATCAAGCCGCACAAGACCGCTCGGGGGGCTTGGGCGACCCGCCTGAAGTCCTCGATCCGAAGCTCCAGCGACACCGAAAACACCATGGTGGCCAGCACCAAGCTCAAGATCAATTGTTGTGAAGTCATGCATTTTTCCTTGCGAAAAGTATAGACAGCGCCTACAAGCTGAAGACAAAGGGTTTACGCGCAGATCAAGCCACGCTTTGTCAGGTCCGCAACAGGCCATCCGCTACAATCTGAGGCTATGTTTAACCCATGTGCGTTCTCTTGGAGCCCTGCAACCACCACCCTGGTACTTGCAGATGTGGGTGCTATTTCCACAAAAACCACGACCATTAAGGGCTGATCCAGTCTGGTTCGTCGCGCGCCCCCCGGCCAGACGAGCCGGGCAAACAGTCTGGTCTGACACTGTTTTAAAAACTGAAAGGGCGTTGAAATGAGCAAGTTAGTAGGTTTGGTTGGCTGGCGCGGCATGGTCGGCTCGGTGTTGATGGACCGCATGACTCAGGAAAAAGACTTTGACCTGATCGAGCCTTTGTTCTTCTCCACATCGAACTCAGGCGGCAAAGCCCCCTCGATGGCCAAGAACGAGACCACGCTGCAAGACGCTTTCGACATCGAGCAGCTCAAACGCTGCGAGATCATCATCACCGCCCAAGGCGGCGACTACACCTCTGAAGTCTTCCCCAAGCTGCGGGCTGCGGGCTGGAACGGCCACTGGATTGATGCCGCTTCGACCCTGCGCATGGACAAAGATGCGGTCATCATCCTGGACCCGGTCAACATGCCCGTGATCAAGAACGCGCTGGCACACGGTGGCAAGAACTGGGTGGGCGGCAACTGCACCGTGTCGTGCATGTTGATGGGTGTGGGCGCCCTGTACAAAGCCGGTTTGGTCGAGTGGATGAGCACCCAGACTTACCAGGCGGCCTCTGGCGGCGGTGCGCAACACATGCGCGAGCTGCTGACCCAATACGGCACATTGAACGCCGAAGTCAAAGCCCTTCTGGACGACCCCAAAAGCGCCATCCTCGAAATTGACCGCTTGGTGGTGGCCAAGCAACGCGCCCTCACCGCGTCCGAGACCGCCAACTTTGGCGTGCCGCTGGGTGGCTCCTTGATCCCTTGGATCGACAAGGATCTGGGCAACGGCATGTCCAAGGAAGAATGGAAAGGCATGGCTGAAACCAACAAGATTTTGGGCATGGGCGAGGGCTTTGGCTCTGCGGCCATTCCGGTCGACGGTTTCTGCGTGCGTGTGGGCGCCATGCGTTGCCACAGCCAGGCCCTGACTTTCAAGCTCAAGAAAGACGTGCCTGTGGCCGACCTCGAAGCCATGATCGCCGCGGACAACGAGTGGGTCAAACTGGTGCCCAACACCCGGGAGGCCACCATACGTGACCTGACCCCCGTGGCCGTGACCGGCACCATGACCATCCCCGTGGGCCGAGTGCGCAAGCTGGCCATGGGCCCCGAGTACGTGGGCGCATTCACCATCGGTGACCAATTGCTGTGGGGTGCAGCCGAACCGCTGCGCCGCATGCTGAGGATCTTGCTTGACGCTTGATACACAGCCGCCAGTGCCCATCTGCCTGACCATCTTGATGCAACCACCCCACCCTGTCCAGACCAAGGGGTTTCGCTTGTGAGACTGGCATTGGGCATTTGTTACGCGGGCACGGCTTACCAAGGTTGGCAAAGTCAATCCACGGGTCTGACGGTTCAGGACAAGCTGGAAAAAGCCTTGTCCCAATTTGCCGATGTGCCCCGCGTGAGCACCTTGTGCGCTGGCCGCACCGATGCGGGTGTCCATGGCCTGATGCAAGTGGTGCACTTTGACACAGAGTTGGACCGCGACACCCATTCTTGGGTGCGCGGCACCAACCGCTACTTGCCCTCTGACATCGCCGTGCAATGGGCGCATGTCGTGCCAGAAAGTTTTCATTGCCGAGCCAGCGCCACCGGCAGACGCTACATCTATGTGCTGCTCGACTCGGCTGTGCGGCCCAGCCTAGAAAGCGGCCGTGTTGGCTGGGTGTACCGCCCCTTGGCCGAGGCAAGCATGCGAGAAGCCAGCCAGCATTTGCTGGGCGAACACGATTTTTCATCTTTCAGGGCCAGCAGCTGCCAAGCCCAGTCACCTGTCAAGACGCTGAGGCATATCCGGATTTCAAGGCACGGCGCCTATTGGCGCTTTGAGTTTGAAGGCAACGCCTTTTTGCACCACATGATCCGCAACATCATGGGCTGTCTGGTGACGATTGGCCAAGGCAACCAGCACCCCGACTGGATGCGCGAGGTGCTGCAAGCCCAAAGCCGAGATGCTGCTGCCCCTACTTTTTCGCCCGACGGCCTGTACTTTGCGGGCCCGATCTACAGCCCCGAGTGGGGTTTGCCCGACACCACCCCTGCTTTTGATTGGTTGCCATGAGCCTCGCCAACACGCCCTCAAACACGCCTCTGCAGCAACGCACCCGCATCAAAATGTGCGGCTTCACCCGCGAATCTGACGTGTTGACCGCCTGCGCCGCAGGGGCCGACGCCATCGGTTTTGTGCTGTACCCACCCAGCCCGCGCAGCGTGAGCATCGAACGTGCGGCCGATCTGGCCCGTTGGCTGCCCACCTTTGTGACGCCCGTGCTGCTGTTCGTCAACGACACGCCCGAACGCATCGAGGCCGCCTGCTCGGCCGTACCGGGGGCTTTGCTGCAGTTTCATGGCGACGAGTCGCCTGAATTTTGCGAGGCCATGACGCGGCTCACCGGCCGCCCGCACCTCAAAGCGGCCCGAATCCCCTTGTCCGAGGTGCAAAACTTCAACTTGCTAGAATTTGCACTCATTCATTCAGCAGCCCAAGCCCTCTTGCTCGACGCCCATGTCGACGGGTACGGCGGCGGCGGACAAACATTCAATTGGTCACTCCTGCCACCAAACGTCAATGCTCACCTCGTTTTGTCTGGTGGACTCACACCTGCAAACGTGGGCGATGGCATGCGGACCTTGCGCACGCATGGCCTGTCTCTGGCCGTTGACGTGAGCTCGGGCATCGAAGCAGGCAAGGGCCTGAAAGATGCCGACAAAATGCGGCAGTTTGTCCAAGCGGTGCGCACCGCAGACAGCACCCTCCACACCTGATCCTTTTCGGCTCGCTGAGGTACCGCTTGCAGCCCCCTCTGGCTTGCAAACCCCCAGCAGTTCCGCCCCAACTGAGCACCACACCATGTTCGATTACCAACAACCCGATGTCAAAGGCCATTTCGGCGTGTATGGCGGCAGCTTCGTCAGTGAAACCCTGACGCACGCCATCAACGAGCTCAAAGCCGCCTACGCCCAATACCAGCACGACCCGGCCTTCATCGCCGAATTCAAGTCTGAACTGGCGCACTTTGTGGGCCGCCCCTCGCCCGTTTACCATGCGGCCCGCATGAGCCGTGAAATGGGCGGCGCGCAAATCTTCTTGAAGCGCGAAGACCTGAACCACACCGGTGCGCACAAGATCAACAACACCATCGGTCAGGCCATGCTCGCCAAGCGCATGGGCAAGCCGCGCATCATTGCCGAGACCGGCGCAGGCCAGCACGGTGTGGCCACCGCCACCATCTGCGCCCGTTACGGCCTGGAATGCGTGGTCTACATGGGCGCCGAAGACGTCAAACGCCAAAGCCCCAATGTCTACCGCATGAAGCTCTTGGGCGCCACCGTGGTGCCCGTCGAGTCGGGCAGCAAGACCCTCAAGGACGCCCTGAACGAAGCCATGCGCGACTGGGTGGCCAACGTGGACAACACTTTTTACATCATCGGCACCGTGGCCGGCCCCCACCCCTACCCCATGATGGTGCGCGACTTCCAGAGCGTGATCGGCGAAGAGTGCTTGAAACAAATGCCACAAATGCTGGTCGAGGCTGGCTGCCAGGGCGAACAGCCCGATGCGGTGCTGGCCTGTGTGGGCGGCGGCAGCAACGCCATGGGCATCTTCTACCCCTACATCCCACACGACAAAACACGCCTGATTGGCGTGGAAGCCGCTGGCGAAGGCCTGGAAACCGGCAAGCACTCGGCTTCGCTGCAACTGGGCACACCCGGCGTGCTGCACGGCAACCGCACTTACATCTTGCAAGATGACAACGGCCAGATCACCGAAACCCACAGCGTGAGCGCGGGCTTGGACTACCCCGGCGTGGGCCCCGAACACGCCTTCTTGAAGGACATCGGCCGCGCCGAGTACGTGGGCATCACCGACAAGGAAGCGCTCGAAGCCTTCCACTACCTGTGCCGCACCGAAGGCATCATCCCTGCGCTGGAATCGAGTCACGCTGTGGCCTACGCCATGAAACTGGCCAAAACCATGCGCTCCGACCAATCGGTCTTGGTCAACCTCTCGGGCCGTGGCGACAAAGACATCGGCACCGTGGCCGACTTGTCGAACGCCGATTTCTACTGCCGCCCCAGCTGCCAAGGCCAATCGGTCAAAGGCGGCGAGCAGCCTGTGAACTTCGTGAAATAAGAGCCCCACATGAGCCGCATCGACGCCACCCTCTCTGCCCTGAAAACCCAAGGCCGCAAAGCCCTGATCCCGTATGTCACGGCAGGCTTTCCCCAAAAAACCACCACAGTGCCCTTGATGCACGCCATGGCCGAGGCCGGGGCCGACATCATCGAGCTGGGGGTGCCGTTTTCTGACCCCTCGGCCGACGGTCCGGTCATCCAAAAAGCGGGCGACAAAGCCCTGGCGCTGGGCATTGGCACCGTCCAGGTGCTGGCCATGGTGCGCGAGTTTCGCCAAACCAACAGCACCACCCCGGTGGTGCTGATGGGTTACGCCAACCCCGTCGAGCGCTACGACCAAAAACACGGTGCTGACAGCTTCATCCGCGACGCCTCGGCTGCCGGGGTGGACGGTGCGCTGATCGTGGACTACCCACCCGAAGAATGCGTAGAATTTGCGGCCAAGTTGCGCGCTCACAGCATGGATCTGATCTTTTTGCTGGCCCCCACCAGCACCGACGAACGCATGCAGCAAGTGGCCAAGGTCGCCAGCGGCTACGTGTACTACGTCTCGCTCAAGGGCGTGACCGGTTCGGGCACGCTCGACACCGACGCGGTCGAGGCCATGCTGCCACGCATCCGCCAGCACGTGAGCGTGCCAGTCGGCGTGGGCTTTGGTATCCGCGACGCTGCCACGGCGCAAGCCATCGGCAAAGTGGCCGACGCGGTGGTGATTGGCTCGCGCCTGATCCAGCTGATCGACGCGGCCCCGGCAGACCGGATCAACGCCGTGGCGGGTGAATTCCTCTCGGGGATTCGGCAAGCGCTGGACGCTTAAACCCAAAGGCCCGAGCCCGTTTCAACGATAATTTGCCGCTGAAGGAGAACCCTCATGAGTTGGCTCGAAAAACTGCTTCCCCCCAAAATCCAGCACACCGACCCGGCCGACCGCCGCACCGTGCCGGAAGGCTTGTGGGTCAAGTGCCCCAGTTGCGAGACGGTGCTCTACAAAACCGACCTGGAAGAAAACCAAAATGTTTGCCCAGGTTGCTCTCACCACCTGCGCATTGGCGCCCGTGCACGCTTGAACGGTTTTCTGGATGGCGAAGGCCGATACGAAATTGGCCAAGAAGTCGTCCCGGTGGACCCACTCAAGTTCAAGGACAGCCGCAAATACCCCGAACGGCTGAAAGAGGCCATGGACAATACGGGCGAAACCGATGCTCTGGTGGTCATGGGCGGCTCGGTGCACAGCATCAATTTGGTGGTGGCCTGCTTTGAGTTCGACTTCATGGGAGGCTCCATGGGCTCGGTGGTCGGTGAGCGCTTTGTGCGCGGCGTCGAAACCGCCATCGCTCAAAAAGTGCCTTTTGTTTGCTTTACCGCCACGGGTGGTGCACGCATGCAAGAAGGCCTGCTGTCACTCATGCAAATGGCCAAGACCAATGCCGCCTTGACCCGTTTGGCCAAAAAAGGGCTGCCCTACGTCAGCGTGCTGACCGACCCGACCATGGGCGGCGTGTCAGCCGGTTTTGCCTTTTTGGGCGACGTGGTCATTGCCGAGCCCAAAGCCCTGATCGGTTTTGCTGGCCCCCGCGTGATCGAAAGCACCGTGCGCGTGACCTTGCCCGAAGGCTTCCAGCGTGCGGAGTTTTTGCAAAGCAAGGGCGCGGTGGACTTCATCTGCGACCGCCGTGAGCTGCGCATGACCATCGCCAACACGTTGGCCATGCTTCAGCGCCAGCCAGCCGATGCCGTCAGTTGATCAAACACCCATTTCCACATGCAAAGGCCCTCCTCAGAGGGCCTTTTGCGTGGCGCAGCGCTCACCGCCAATTCAGCCCTTCAGCGCAAGCCACCCATTTGCAGGCCCATCAAAACAATGCCCACCATTTGCAGCGCCAGCAGCAGCACCAAGGGCGATAAATCAATGCCACCGATGAGCGGTACCAAGCGCCGGAATGGACGCAAAATCGGCTCAACCAGCCTCGATACCAAGTCATTCAAGGGGGAGTGAGGGCTGATCCACGACATGACCGCGTAGATCAAGACCAAAGCGCTCAGTGCCGAGACCACCAACTGAAGCAAACTCAAGACACTGAACCACGGCAATAACCACCAGGGTGCATGGCCTCCAGACACCAGCCACAACAAGGACACCTGAGCCAACTTGATCAGCCAAGCCCCTGCCAGGCTGGACAAGTCCCATGCCGACCAAGACGGCATCACTTTGCGCAAAGGCAGGACCAGCCAATCGCTCAATGCAAACACGAATCGGCCCACGGGCTGGTGAAATGAAATGCGTTGGCGCTGCATGAGTAAACGCAGCAGGCACGTGCCTGCCAACAAGCCTGCCACCACGTCTAAAACCAGACTGACCATTTGAAACCACATCGATTTTTCTCCTGCTCGTGCGATGATACCCAGATGCCTCCAAGCCCTCCCCCCAAGCCCATGACCCCGATCGATCTGCCCCTTTTTCCATTGGGGACGGTGCTGTTTCCCGGCGCTTTGTTGCCCCTGCAATTGTTTGAATTGCGTTACCTGCAAATGATCGGTGACTGTGAACGGCATGGCACTGACTTTGCCGTGGTCACCCTCACCCAAGGCCGTGAAGTGCACCGCCCTGGGGGGCCCACAGCGCAATTTGAAGCCCTGGGCACGCGGGTCCGCATCGAGCGCTTGGAAAGGCCCCAAGCTGGGCTGGTCAGGGTCTGGTGCCGAGGCATCGAAAAAATCAGCATTCAAAACACGCAGCAACGCAGCGACGGCTTGTGGACCGGCCAAGTACAAGCCCTGTCGCCCGAGCCTGCCGTTCAAGTACCTGAAGACCTGCAACACCTGTCGGTGCAAATGCACGAGGCCCTGACCCAGTTGAGCGCCCAGCCCAGCGAGGTGCCCCACTGGCCAGAGGCTTGGCGTCTGCAAGACTGCAGCTGGTTGTCCAACCGCTGGGGCGAATTGCTGCCCTTGCCTTTGCAAATGAAGTACCGCCTGTTTGCACTGCAAGAACCCTTGATGCGCTTGGAGTTGATCGGCGACATGGTATCGCCCTCAGCGCCGCCATCTCAGCCATCACCGCCGCCTGCGTCCAGGCCTTAAGGCAGCGCCAAGCCCAAGCCCTCGCTAACTCTTAAAATAGTGGGTTTTGCGCTTTGGCGCAATTGTGCTGATCCAAGCTTTTCCCGCCAACCAGGTTCAGGCACGCCCAGGCCCCTGATCCCAACCCCTACCCGCCATGTCCGACAAGAACGCCACCGACGCAGCCGCACCCGCCCCACAAGATGAAAACCAGCTGATCGCCGAGCGCCGCGAAAAACTCAAGGCCATGCGCCAAGCGCAGGCCGACGGCAAAGGCGTGGCTTTTCCCAACGACTTCAAGCCCGAGCACCATGCCGCCAACTTGCATGAGGCGCATGGCACCAAAGACGCAGAATCCCTGAACGGCGAAGGCGTGGCCAAGACCAGCGCCAAAGTGGCGGGCCGGATGATGCTCAAGCGCGTGATGGGCAAGGCCAGCTTTGCGACCTTGCAAGACGCCACGGGCCGCATCCAGGTCTATGTGACCCGCGACGATGTGGGTGAAGACCTGTACGCGCTGTTCAAGCATTGGGATTTGGGGGACATCGTGGGCGTGGAAGGCCACCTGTTCAAAACCCGCACGGGCGAGCTGTCCATCCACGCGACCCGCATCCGCATGCTCACCAAGAGCCTGCGCCCCATGCCCGACAAGTTCCATGGCATTGCCGACCAAGAGGTCAAGTACCGTCAGCGCTATGTGGACCTGATGACCGACGAAAGCGCCCGCAAGCGTTTTGCGGTCCGCAGCAAGGCCGTCAGCGGTATCCGTGAGTTCATGGTCCAGCACGGCTTTTTGGAAGTCGAAACACCCATGCTGCACCCCATCCCCGGGGGTGCCAACGCCAAGCCCTTTGTGACGCACCACAACGCGCTGGACCAAGAGATGTTCTTACGGATAGCGCCCGAGCTCTACCTCAAGCGCTTGCTGGTGGGTGGCTTTGAGCGGGTGTTCGAGATCAACCGCAACTTCCGCAACGAAGGCATCTCGGTGCGCCACAACCCCGAGTTCACCATGATGGAGTTCTATGCGGCCTACTGGAATTACCAGGACCTGATGGGTTTCACGGAAAGCCTGATCCGCGACGCAGCCATGACCGCGGCAGGCACGCTGGACTTGACGTACAACGGCAAGCCCGTCGATCTGAACAAGCCTTTTGCCCGCATGACCATTCGCGAAGCCATCCTGAAACACACGGAGGCTGGTGAGAATGTAGACAACACGGAATGGTTGATCAAGGCCCTCAAAAAGCTGGGCATGAACGAAGAAAAAAACAAGCTGTCCACCCGCAGCTTGGCCAGCTTGCAGGTGTTCTACTTCGAAGAAACCGTGGAAGACAAGCTCTGGGAGCCCACTTTCATCATGGAACACCCGACCGAGATCAGCCCGCTGGCCCGCGCCAACGACAGCCGACCCGAAGTGACCGAGCGCTTTGAGCTCTACATCACCGGCCGCGAGTTCGGCAACGGATTTTCAGAACTCAACGATGCCGAAGACCAAGCCGCACGCTTTCAGGCGCAAGTGGCCGCCAAAGACGACGGCGATGACGAAGCCATGTACTACGACCACGACTTTGTGCGTGCCCTCGAATACGGCATGCCCCCCGCAGGCGGCTGCGGCATTGGCATCGACCGTCTGATGATGCTGCTGACCGACAGCGCCAGCATCCGCGACGTGATCCTGTTCCCTGCCCTGCGCCACGTGCAAGAATAATCTCTAGCACCCCATGAAAAAACCCGGCCTAGGCCGGGTTTTTTGTTCACCCAATGCATTCAGGGGCGTCGGTCGGACGGCAAGCGCGGCGCGTCTTCGACCACCTCGCGGGCCTCCACATCCACGACTTGGTCCTTGCGCGAAAACGGGGTCCCTTTGCCCATGTGTTGCTCAAAATCTGGCCTGGATGCGGCACGAAAGCCACCTTGTCTGAAATTTTGGCGCATGGCGCTGAATTGCTGCCAAACCATCACCACCTGAGGCTTGCGGCCCGTCAAGAGCCAGCGCAGGGTGGCATAAACCACGTAACAAGCCAAGCCAAACAACAAGATGCCCAGAAACAAGAGCCCCAACAAACCCATGACAATGCGCGCAATCCAGTTCATGACAGTGTCCTGTTCAGGTCAAGGCAGGCGATCGAGCGCTTGCATGTAGTCGGCCGAGCGCACCAGCTCGTCCCAGGGGCGAGCGGGCGATGTGGGCAACAGGTTCAGGCGCCGCTCTTCGCTGATGTCGCTGGGCATCCAGTTCCCCTTGACGGCAGCCTCGGTCAGTGCAGCCAGCACCTCGTCCAACTCAGCACCGCCGTTCACCGCCGAACGGTTGCACAGCAAGGCCAAATCACACCCCGCCTGCAAAGCGGTGATCACCGCTTCGGCATAGCTGAGCGTGCGCCCATCCATCTGGCGTGCGGCGGCCATCGACAAGTCGTCGGTGCAAATCACACCTTGAAAGCCCAACTGACCCCGCAAAATATCTTGTAACCAACGTGAAGAAAAACCAGCTGGGCGGCTGTCCACCTTGCTGTAGATCACATGGGCAGGCATCACGGCCGTGAGCACACTGGTGAGCCAGCGGTAAGGCTGCGCATCGTCGGCCAGGATGGCTTTGAGACTGCGCTGATCGACCGGCAGCGCCACATGCGAGTCGGCCTTGACCGCGCCGTGGCCCGGGAAATGCTTGCCACAGTTGCCCATGCCCGCCTGCAGCAGGCCTTGCATCAGGCTGCGGGCCAGCAGGCTGACCTCACGCGGGTCGCGGGCAAAAGCGCGGTCGCCGATCACGCCACTCTCGCCATGATCAAGATCAAGCACCGGCGTGAAGCTGAAGTCGACGCCGCAGGCACGCAACTCGCTGGCCAGCACAAAGCCCACCGAGGTGGCCGCTTCGCAGGCTTTGAGCACACCCGAGCCGGGCTGAGCTTTGTCATCCTTGCCCCAGAGCTCACCCAAGGCTTGCATCGGCGGCAAGTGGGTGAAGCCATCGGTGCGAAAGCGCTGCACTCGGCCACCTTCATGGTCCACCGCGATCAAGAGGTCTTGTCGGATGCTTTTGATCTCGGCGCACAAGTCGGTCAGCTGCGCACGGCTTTGCCAGTTGCGGCCAAACAAAATCATGCCGCCCACCAGCGGATGGGCCAAGCGGCGGCGGTCCACCTTGGTCAATGTGGTACCAGCGATGTCGATGATCAAGGGGGCGTGGATGCGCATGCGTGTGTCAGCAGTTCAGGGTGAACAAAAGAAATTCAAGTGGGTGAGGCGCCTGACGATAGCGCCACCGGCGCCAAGGTCTCGACCACGCAAAAGCTGGCCGCGTACTCGGACTCGTCGGTCACGGTGATGTGGGCGCTGAGATTTTTGGCCTCAAACCAGTCTTTCAGGCCGCCGTGCAGCACGATGACCGGCTGGCCGCTGGGGAGTTTGCCGATCTCGCACAAGCGCCAAGTCATGGGCATGCGCATGCCCAGACCAATCGCTTTGCTGAAGGCCTCTTTGGCAGAAAAGCGCGTGGCCAGATAGCGCACACCCCGCTCGGGCCAACGGGCACTGCGGGCCTTCCAGGTTGTCAACTCGGCGTCTGACAGCACCTTGGCGGCAAAACGTTCGCCATGCTTGTCCAGGCTGGCCCGGATGCGGCGGATGTCGCAAATGTCGGTGCCGATGCCGTAGATCATGTTTTCAAGCAAGCGAGGTAAGCCTGCACAGTGGCGCTGTAGCCCATTTCCAGCGCGTCGGCCATGAAAGCGTGGCCAATCGAGACTTCTTGCAGGCCTTTGACGGCCGCCACAAAGGCGGGCAGGTTGTCGCGGTTGAGGTCGTGGCCGGCATTCAGGCCCAGGCCCGCCTGGGTGGCGGCCACTGCGGCATCGGCGTAGCGCTGCAGCTGCAGGCCTTGCTCTGGCGTGCCAAAGGCGGCGGCATAGGGCTCGGTGTACAGCTCCACCCGGTCGGCGCCCACGGCGCGGGCGGCGGCCATTTGCTCAGGGATGGGGTCCATGAAAAGGCTTACTCGCACGCCCAGGGCCTTGCATTCGTCGATCAGGGGTTTGAGGCGTTCGGCGTCCTGCGGGAAGGCCCAGCCATGGTCGCTGGTGAACTGGCCTTCGCTGTCGGGCACAAAGGTCACCTGGTGCGGCCGAACGGCACGCACATGGTCCATCAGGTTGTGGAAGGGGTTGCCTTCGATGTTGAACTCGCGCTCGGCCCAGGCTTTCATCAAGGCGGTCAGCTCGGGCACGTCGCTGGCGCGGATGTGGCGCTCGTCCGGACGGGGATGAATGGTGATGCCGCTGGCACCCGCTTGGAGGCACAGCTCAGCAGCGCGCGTGACGCTGGGAATGCCCAGGTGACGCGAGTTGCGCAACAAGGCGACTTTGTTGACGTTGACCGACAGGGCCACGCGTTGGGAAGATGTGGGCATGGAGGTGTTCATAAAGTTTGCAAGTCCAGCATCATTTGGCGGGTGCGCAATGCGCCCACACCGCAATGGTAGTTGAGCAACAGGCGCAAGGGGCGTTGCAGCTGGACCAGCAGGTCGGCGCACTCGCGCAGCAACGCGGCAAAAGGGCTGGGGGACGCGAGCGCCGCATGCAGCGCCAGCCACTGCTCGCCGCGCAAGGCGTGGCGCGGGTCATCGTTGACCCACTGCAGCCCCGCCTCTGGCACCAGCGCATAACAGTCCAGGGGGGACAAAGGCTTGAGTGTCAGCGTTTGCAGGTTCAGGGCCGGCAAGAGACCCATTTCTCTGAGCAGCAGCAGCTCAAAGCCGCGCAATGCCCATTGCAAGGCTTCAGGGTCGCCACTGGCCAGCAGGCGCACGGCAGCGGCATACACCTCGAACAAAGCTGGGTGCGGGTCGTCGCGTGCCGTCAGGCGCATCAGCAACTCATTGAGGTAGTAGCCCGACAACAGCGCCTCACCCGTGGGCATGACGTGCCCGCCCACCCATTCGGCCGACTTGAGGGTGCGGATGTCGCCATCGCCCCCAAAGGCCAGCGACAAAGGCTGCAAGGGCAGCAACACCGGGCGAAAACTGGATGAGGGCCGCTTGGCCCCTTTGGCCACCAAAGCCACCCGGCCATGGTGGCGCGTGAACACTTCCAGAATCAGGCTGGTTTCGCTCCAGTCGTAGCGGTGCAGCACATAGGCTGGCTCGTCTGCAATCCGCTTGGTGGCCATGAACGCCGAGACTTACTCGTAGCCGAAGCTGCGCACTCGGGCTTCGTCGTCGGCCCAGCCCGAACGCACTTTGACCCACAGCTCGATGAAGACCTTGGCGTCGAGCAGCTTTTCCAGCTCGACGCGGGTTTCGGTGCCGATGCGCTTGAGCTTTTCGCCCTTGTCACCGATCACCATGGCCTTGTGCCCTTCGCGCTCGACCACGATGGTGGCGGCAATGCGGAGCATGCGCTTGGCGGTACGACCGGCTTCTTCTTCGAACTTGTCGATCACCACCGTGGAGGTGTAAGGCAGCTCGTCGCCCGTCAGGCGAAAGAGTTTTTCGCGCACCATTTCACTGGCCAAGAATTTTTCGCTGCGGTCGGTGAGTTCGTCCTCGGCATGCCACCAAGGCTGCTCGGGCAGGTATTTTTCGCACACATCGAGCAAACGCTCAATGTCTTTGGGCTGTTTGGCCGACATGGGGAAAAACTCGGTGAAAGCATGGCGCTCTTGCATCTCGCGCAGCCAAGGCGCGATGTCGCCTCGGCGGTGGACGTTGTCGAGTTTGTTGGCGACCAACAAGACCGGAATGCCGGGCTTGAGCAAGGCCAGCACTTTGGCATCGGCCGTGGTGAAGCTGCCTGCCTCCACCACAAACAAGACCAAGTCCACGTCGGTCACGGCGCCCACCACTGTTTTATTCAGCGACTTGTTGAGTGCAGTGCCGTGGATGGTTTGAAAACCGGGTGTATCCACAAACACATATTGAGAGGCGCCTTCGGTGCGGATGCCGGTGATGCGATGGCGCGTGGTTTGGGCTTTGCGTGAGGTGATGCTGATCTTTTGACCCACCAAGGCATTGAGCAAAGTGGACTTGCCCACGTTGGGCTTGCCCACAATGGCGACCAGGCCGCAGTGTTGGCCTGCGACCGGCAAGGGGGCCGGTGCAGCAGGCATCGGGGGCAAAGAAGCGTCTTCAGAGGAGGAGCGTGGCTGAATGGTCACACCCGCGATTTGCACGGGGCGGCGCATGGCTTGCTCTTGGGGCATGCGTTCGGATTCGGCGGGTTTTTTATCGGTGCTCATGCGGCGCTTTCGGATTTCAGGTGGTGCAGCATGGCGGCGGCCGCTGCTTGTTCGGCCGCGCGACGCGACGCGCCCGAGCCCTGTTGGGTTTGGCGCAATTCGGTCACTTCGCAAGAGACCTCGAACTGCTGGCGGTGCGCCGCGCCAGATGTACCAACCACGGTGTATTTGGGCAGCGCGAGCTTGCGCCCCTGCAACCACTCTTGCAATTCCGTCTTGGGGTCTTTGCCCACGGCCTGCATATCGGGCTTGATGTCCACTTTGGCAAACAGGCGCTCGACCAAGGCCTGTGCTGCTGCATAACCACCGTCGAGGTAGACCGCACCGATGACGGCTTCGACCGCGTCAGCGAGGATAGAGGGACGACCTTGACCGCCAGAGCGCATCTCGCCTTCACCCAAGCGCATCACAGCAGGCAAATCCAGCGTTTTGGCCAGTTGGTGCAAGGTGTCCTGCTTGACCAAATTGGCCCGCACCCGCGACAAATCGCCCTCGGGCAAATTGGCCAATTGGGTGTACAACAGGTGCGCGACCGAGAGGTTCAGCACCGAGTCACCCAAGAACTCCAGGCGCTCGTTGTGGTCGGCGCTGAAGCTGCGGTGAGTGACCGCTTGTTGCAACAAGCTGGTCTGGCGGAATGCGTACCCCAGGCGTGTTTGCAACTCCGACAAAGACAAGGTGACAGGGGTGGAGGTGTTCACACTCACCTCAATTGAAAGCGCCGATGCGCTTGAGGTTGCCAAAATTCATCCAGACAAAAAAGGCTTTGCCCACGATGTTGGCGTCCGGCACAAAGCCGAAGTAACGGGAATCCAAGGAGTTGTCGCGGTTGTCACCCATCATGAAGTAATGGCCTGCGGGCACTTTGCAAGTCACGCCTTCGACCGTGTAGTTGCAGTTTTCGCGCCCTGGAAACTGGTCAGCCCCGGGCACAAAGGCCGGACGGTCATCGTCTTGCAAGGTCTGATACGGCTTGGCATCCAAGGTTTCACGGCGGTGCTTGTGATAGCGCATGGTGGATTCGTCAAAGAAATCGGGCAAGACTTCGGTCGGAACAGGTTTGCCGTTGATGCTGAGCGTTTTGTTGATGTAGGCGACCTCATCGCCCGGAAGTGCGATCACGCGCTTGATGTAGTCGACACTGGGCTTGGGCGGGTAACGGAACACCATCACATCACCGCGCTGCACAGGGGTGCCCTCGGTCAGCTTGCTGTTGGCCACCGGCAAGCGAATGCCGTAATGGAATTTGTTGACCAGAATCAGGTCGCCAATGTGCAGTGTGGGGATCATGGAGCCCGAGGGGATTTTGAAGGGCTCAAACAAAAATGAGCGCAATACAAACACCACCAAAATCACCGGAAACAGGCCTGCTGTCCAGTCCAGCCACCAGGGCTGCATGAGCAGCTTCTCGCGGGACTCGCGGATGTCCGTGTCCACTTTGTCGATGCCCATTTTGGCCAGCTCAGCACGGCGCTGGGCCGTTTCAGCCTCCAAATGCGCCACGGCTTTCAGGCGCTGGGGCAAGAAGACAAATCGCTCTGCCAGCCAATAAATGCCCGTGACCACCGTGGCCAAAAGCAATAGAAGGGCAAAGTTACCCTCCAAAAACCCCAGGTACCAAGAACCGGCATAGCCGACAAAAGCGGCCAAGACCATAGACGTGATGAACTGCATCAATCTTCCACCTGCAAAATGGCCAAGAATGCCTCTTGTGGCACCTCAACCGAGCCAATTTGTTTCATGCGCTTTTTACCGGCTTTTTGTTTTTCCAGCAGTTTGCGTTTACGCGAGATGTCACCACCGTAGCACTTGGCCAAAACGTTTTTGCGCAAGGCCTTGATGCTCTCTCGGGCAATGATGTTGGCGCCAATGGCCGCCTGGATGGCCACGTCGAACATCTGACGGCTGATGATCTCGCGCATTTTGGCCACCACCGCCCTGCCCCGGTACTGAGACTGGGAACGGTGCACGATGATGGACAAGGCATCGACTTTTTCGCCGTTGAGCAAGATGTCGACCTTCACCACATCCGAGGCGCGGAACTCTTTGAACTCGTAGTCCATGGAGGCATAACCCCGGCTGACCGATTTGAGCTTGTCAAAGAAGTCCAGCACGATTTCGCCCAAAGGCATTTCGTAGGTCAGCATGACCTGACGGCCGTGGTAAGCCATGTTCATCTGGACGCCACGTTTTTGGTTGGCCAGCGTCATCACGGGGCCGACATAGTCCTGCGGCATGTACAAGTGAACGGTGACGATGGGTTCTCGAATTTCTTGCAACTTGCCTTGGTCGGGCATCTTGGAGGGGTTTTCCACCATGAGGACTTCGCCACCGGGTTGGACCACTTGGTAGACCACGCTGGGTGCAGTGGTGATCAGGTCTTGGTCAAACTCGCGCTCCAAGCGCTCTTGCACGATTTCCATGTGCAACAAGCCCAAGAAACCGCACCTGAAACCAAAACCCAGCGCTTGCGAGACTTCGGGCTCGTAATGCAAAGACGCATCGTTGAGCTTGAGCTTTTCAAGAGCGTCTCGCAAACCGTCGTATTGGTTGGCTTCGGTCGGGTACAAACCGGCAAACACCTGCGGCTGGATTTCCTTAAAGCCAGGCAGCGCCTCAGCGGCCGGCCCTAAATTGTTGGGCAGCTTCTTTTCCAGGGTCACGGTGTCGCCCACCTTGGCCGCCTGCAACTCCTTGATGCCCGCGATGATGTAACCCACCTCGCCTGCCCGTAAAGACTGACGCGGCTCGTTGGCGGGTGTGAAGACGCCCAGGCTGCCCGCTTCGTAGACGGCATTGCTGGCCATCATTTTGATGCGCTCGTTTTTAAGCAACTGTCCATCCACCACGCGCACCAACATGACCACACCCACATAGCTGTCGAACCAGCTGTCGATGATCATGGCGCGCAGTGGCGCATCGGGATTGCCCTTGGGCGGTGGAATTCGGGCCACCACGGCTTCGAGGATTTCCTCAATGCCCATGCCGGTTTTGGCCGAGCAGGGAATCGCATCGGTGGCATCGATGCCGATCACATCCTCCACTTCGGCTCTGGCGTTGTCCGGGTCGGCATTGGGCAAGTCCATCTTGTTGAGCACGGGCACCACCTCCACACCCAGGTCGAGCGCGGTGTAGCAGTTGGCCACGGTTTGGGCTTCCACGCCTTGGCTGGCATCGACCACCAGCAAAGCGCCTTCACAGGCCGACAAGGAACGCGACACCTCATAGGAGAAGTCCACATGGCCGGGGGTATCAATCAAATTGAGGTTGTACACCTGTCCGTCTTTGGCCTTGTATTGCAGCGCGGCTGTTTGCGCTTTGATCGTGATGCCGCGCTCTTTCTCAATGTCCATCGAGTCAAGCACTTGCGCTTCCATTTCGCGTGCTTCCAGACCGCCACAGCGTTGGATCAGCCGGTCTGCCAGCGTGGATTTGCCATGGTCAATGTGGGCAATGATCGAAAAGTTTCTGATGTGATTCATCAACGAAGTTCTGCAAGTAGGAGTGGATCAATGATCCGGAAAAGAAAAAAGGGCGCGTCTGGTGGTGACGCGCCCTGAACCAACAATCAATGGCAACTGCGATAGTTGGGTCCTCATTGTAGGCAAATTGGCCCACTCGCACACCCCCAACTCTGGGCTCAGCAGGACGTTGCAGACTTGCAACACAGAATTTACACACAACTTATCCACAACTTGATGAGCTTCAAAGTGAACAACTTGTGGGCTGTCTGTGGATCATCGGTGGACACCTGTGTGAAATATCGCATGGTGAATCCAGACCTGCTTTGAGTGCCATGAATCGTCGTTCAAGACGGGTGATTTTAGCCAAATTCGTCATGACTGGCGAAAAATGTTAGCAGGCACGAACATTTAAAATTATGATGATTAGGTTAAAAAATTAAAAAAAACCTGAAAGACCCCACAAGCCTAAAACCCATCGTGATGTCAGGTTTTGTGGGGGCATGGGTTGGCCTCAAGGTGCAGGACGAATGGTGACAAAGTCAGCCGCATTGCCTCTGCGAATCAACACACTGACGGGTTTGGTCTTGTCCATACGGGCGACCAAGGTCTCCAAAGACTGCACCGAAGCCACCTCGGCATTGGCAACGGCCAAGATCAGATCGCCCTCTCGAATGCCCGCACGGGCTGCGGCATCCACCGCCGCATCGACACGGACACCCGCCCGAACGCGGGCTTCTTTGCGCTGTTCGTCGGACAAATCACTCAAAGTGAGGCCCAAATGCGCAACCGTCGCAGGTGGCGTCTTTTTCTCGGGCACCACAGCCGCGGTTTTTTCGGGTTCCACCTCGGCCACCGTCACAGACAGGTCGCGGTTGCTGCCACGCCTGAAAACGGTGAGTGTGACGCGGTTACCGGGTGGTGTATTGCCCACAGCGCGAGGCAAATCTGCAGTTTTCTCAATGGCTTTGCCGTCAAAACGCAGGATGATGTCGCCAGCTTCCAGGCCCGCTTTTTCTGCGGGAGAGCCCTCCTCGACGCCCCGGACCAAGACACCTTGCGCCTTGCCCAGACCAATAGATTCGGCCACATCCTTGGTCACTGGCGCGATTTGAACCCCGATTCGGCCACGCGTGACACGCCCGCTCTTGCGCAACTGGTCACTCACACGGGTGGCTTCGTCCATGGGAATGGCGAAAGAAATGCCCATGAATCCGCCTGAACGCGAATAGATCTGGCTGTTGATGCCCACCACCTCACCGCGCATGTTGATCAATGGTCCACCCGAATTGCCAGGGTTGATGGCCACATCGGTTTGAATGAAGGGTAAAAAATCACCCGTATCACGTTGTTTGGCACTCACGATGCCGGCGGTGACGGTGTTATCCAAGCCAAAAGGCGAACCGATGGCCATGACCCATTCACCCACGCGCAGGCGACTGACGTCCCCCACTTTCACAGCCGGCAAGCCCGAAGCCTCGATTTTCACGACCGCCACATCCGTTCTTTTATCCGCGCCCACAATGCGCGCCTTGAATTCACGCTTGTCAGGCAAGGTGACCAAGACCTCCTCTGCGCCGTCCACCACATGGGCGTTGGTCATGATGAAGCCGTCAGCGCTCAAGATGAAACCTGAACCCACGCCTCGAGGTTGGGCCTCTGGTGAGGGTGAGGGACGGTTGGGTCTTGGAGCCTGCCTTGGCGCATTGGGCATCGGCACACCAAAAAATCGCCGAAACAACTCTTGCATCTCCTCATCGGCCCCTCCCGGGGCGGGCGCTGTGGTTCGCGCTTTTTCAAGGGTGCGGATATTCACCACCGACGGGCCAACCCGCTCAACCAATTCCGTGAAGTCTGGCAAACCTCTGACCAAAGCACTGGATGATTGCGCCCAAGCCGGGCCCGCGGGGATCAGGGCCAGAGCCGATACCAAGGCACTGCTCAACACGGCTGCTGCTGCAGCTTGGGTCCAATTTCTTTTGATCACGAAAGCCTCCTTGTCGTCTTTAAAAAGCGGATTCAATTCAACATCACTTGGGGCATAAAACGAGCGATTCAAGGTGGGTCAGTGGCGGTCAAACCCCAAGTCATTTTTGAGCGCATTGGTCTTTGGGCGCGAATATACAGCGCATCTAAATCCATGCCACTTTGAGGGCATCGCATCCGCTTGCAGCCACGCACTGGTCAAGGGTCCCTTCGCCCTGCCCTGATCGTCCACCTTCTTGACCCACAACAAAAGACCCGCGCCTGTATCCCACGCCACCGTCAATTGGACGGCCTGAGATGACCCTGACACAGCATGCTCGGCTTGCCACACCCATGCATCACCGGTCCAGAACAAGCTGCCCCCTGAAATGCCTTGTCTAGGGACCCAAAACGCAGCAGCCACACCACACAACAGCCAGACGCCCCATGCCAATGTCACCTGCAATGGGGTCACTTGGCTTTGGATTTGCCAAGCGATCAATCCCGCAGCTGACAGGCCGAGGGCCAACATCAACACCCATCGACCCCAAACAAAACGCCCCACCGGGAAAGCCACTGGTGGGGCGTTGTGCATGGTCTTGTCTCAGATCAGACGCGTTTGAACACCAGAGAGCCGTTGGTGCCCCCGAAACCAAAGTTGTTTTTCAGGGCCACATCGATTTTCAGGTCGCGCGCCGTGTTGGCACAGTAGTCCAAATCGCACTCAGGATCGGGGTTGAGCAGGTTGATCGTCGGCGGCACTTTTTGGTGGTACAGCGCCAGCACAGTGAACACGCTCTCAATACCGCCAGCGCCCCCTAACAAATGTCCGGTCATGGACTTTGTCGAGCTGACAACGGTTTTGTAAGCGTGGTCGCCCAAAGCCGCCTTGATGGCATGGGTTTCGTTGATATCACCCAACGGCGTCGAGGTGCCGTGAGCGTTCAAGTAGTCGATCTGGTCGGCACGGACACCCGCATTGCGCATGGCATTGAGCATGGCGCGGCGTGGGCCGTCCATGCTGGGCGCGGTCATGTGGCCAGCGTCGGCGCTCATGCCGTACCCCCCCAGCTCGGCGTAAATTTTCGCGCCTCGGGCTTTGGCATGTTCGTACTCTTCGAGCACCATCACACCAGCGCCTTCGCCCAACACAAAACCGTCGCGGTCCTTGTCCCAGGGACGAGAAGCAGCTGCAGGGTCGTCGTTGCGGGTTGATAAAGCCCGCATCGCAGCAAAGCCGCCCACACCCAATGGCGAGACGGTGCCTTCGGAGCCCCCCGCGATCATCACGTCGGCATCGCCGTACTCGATCAAACGGCCGGCTTCGCCGATGCTGTGCAGACCGGTGGTGCAAGCCGTGACCACGGCCAGATTCGGGCCTTTGTAGCCATGGCGCATCGACACGTGACCCGAGATCATGTTGATGATCGAGGCGGGCACAAAAAACGGGGAGATGCGTCGTGCACCACGTGCGGTGTATTCGATGTGCGTTTCTTCGATCAGCGGCAGACCACCGATGCCGGAACCGATCACCACACCCGTGCGGCAAGCTTGTTCTTCACCCAAGGCATCGCCAGTGGGCAAGCCGGCGTCTTGGATCGCTTGGGCAGCTGCAGCAATGCCGTAATGAATGAACCGGTCCATGGTCCGCGCCTCTTTGGCGCTGATGTAGGACTCGAGGTCGAAATTTTTGACTTCACCCACGATTCGGCAAGACATGGCCGAAGCGTCAAAACGGGTGATGGGACCGATACCGGATTGACCGGCAAGCAGGTTGGTCCATGCATCAGCGACCGTGTTGCCCACGGGGCTGACGCATCCCAAACCCGTGACAACAACGCGGCGCCGGGTCATCGTCGATCAGGCCTTCTTGCTTTGGGCGTAATCGATTGCAGCTTGCACCGTGGTGATTTTTTCTGCATCTTCGTCAGGAATTTCGATGCCGAACTCGTCTTCGAGTGCCATCACCAGTTCCACCGTGTCCAAGGAGTCGGCACCCAGATCGGCCACGAAGGCTTTTTCGTTGGTGACTTGTGACTCTTCAACGCCAAGTTGTTCGGCAATGATTTTCTTGACACGTGCTTCGATATCGCTCATGGGGTCCCTCTGAGGGTTGTGAAAAATGAAGATTTTACCTGTCCGGAAGGGGTTCCGGGAATCAGGCCATGAACATGCCACCATTGACATGCAATTCTTGTCCGGTGACATAGCCAGCTTGCGGCCCGGCCAGGTAAACCACCGCGTGGGCGATGTCATCGGGTTGACCCAGATGGCCCAGAGGTATCTGGCCCAGCAAGGCTTTGTGTTGTTCTTCGGGCAGGCTGGCCGTCATGTCCGTGGCGATGAAACCAGGGGCAACGCAGTTGACGGTGATGTTGCGGCTGCCCAGTTCGCGGGCCAAAGCACGGGTCATGCCCGCCACACCGGCCTTGGCCGCCGCGTAGTTGGCTTGGCCTGGATTGCCCGAAGCGCCCACCACACTGGTGATGTTGACGATGCGACCATAGCGCTGCTTCATCATGGGGCGGATCACGGCGCGGCTCATGCGGAACACGGCCTTGAGGTTGGTGTCGATCACCGCATCCCAATCGTCGTCCTTCATGCGCATGGCCAAGGTGTCACGGGTGATGCCCGCATTGTTGACCAGAACCTGCAAACCGCCGTGCTCTTTCACGATAGCGTCGATCAGGGATTCACTGGCGACTGCGTCGTTGACGTTCAGATTGGCACCCCGACTGCCGGGAAAGGCCGACAACGCTTGGCTGATTTTGGCAGCCCCGTCGTCGCTGGTTGCAGTACCAATGACCAAATAACCAGCCTGGGCCAGCTGCATCGCGATGGCAGCACCGATGCCGCGAGAAGCGCCTGTGACCAGCGCAACTTGTTTTTGTGCTTCGCTCATACCAACAGTCCTTTCACTTCAGCCAACGTGGCCGGGTCAAAAAGTGCCACGCCGTTCAATTCAGGGTCAATGCGCTTGGTCATGCCGGCCAACACTTTGCCCGGGCCGCACTCCACCAGCGTGGTCACGCCCCGGGCTTTGATGGCCTGAACGCACTCTACCCAACGCACTGGGCCAAAGGCTTGGCGGTACAGCGCATCGCGGATGCGGTCCGCATCGGTTTCGATGGCCACATCGATGTTGTTGAGCACCGGGATCTGCGGCACGCCTAAAGTGAGGGTGGCCAGCTTGTCACGCAGCTTTTCGGCGGCAGGTTTCATCAGGCTTGAATGGAAAGGCGCAGACACAGGCAAGATCAGTGCTCGCTTGGCCCCCATGCCCTTGAGCACTTCGCAGGCTTTGTCCACCGCCGCTTTGCTGCCCGCGATCACGGTTTGTGCGGCATCGTTGAAGTTCACGGCTTCCACCACTTCTGCACTGCCAGCACCAAAGGTGGCTTGAGCAGCTTGACAGCCTTCGATCACTTTGTCCGAGGCCAAGCCCAAAATCGCGGCCATGGCGCCCACGCCCACGGGCACGGCTTCTTGCATGGCAGCGGCACGCAGGCGCACCAGCGGCGCTGCTTGGGCCAAGGTCAAAACCCCCGAAGCCACCAAGGCGCTGTATTCGCCCAATGAGTGACCGGCAACCACCGAGGGCTGGGCACCGCCTTCGGCCAACCAAGCACGGTAGGCCGCCACAGCCGACACCAGCATCACAGGCTGGGTGTTGGTGGTCATGGCCAGCGCTTCTTTGGGGCCTTCGTGGATCAGTTGGCCCACGTTTTCGCCCAAGGCGTCTGAGGCTTCTTTCAAGGTTTCAAGGACCACAGGGTGGTCGCCCCAAGCGTCCAGCATGCCGACAGATTGGGAACCTTGGCCAGGAAAAACAAAAGCAAATGTGGTCATGTGCAAATTCGGTATCTGGAATGAACTTGGTCTGGCCAACAAGCAGCGCAGACCCAATTTGTCATGCGGCGCTTGGGTCAGTAACGCAAGAGGACTGAGCCCCAAGTGAAGCCCCCGCCAACGCCTTCGAGCATCAGGGTCTGACCACGCCGGATGCGCCCGTCGCGCACAGCAGTGTCCAGCGCCAGCGGAATCGAGGCCGCCGAGGTGTTGCCGTGCTGGTCAACGGTGACCACCACTTTGTCGGGGCTCAGCTTCAGTTTCTTGGCCGTGCTTTGCATGATGCGGATGTTGGCTTGATGAGGGATCAACCAATCGATGTCTGCATCGGTCAGATGGGCCTTGGCCAAGCTGGCGCGAGCGGTTTCTTCGAGCACGCCCACCGCCAGCTTGAAGACCGCTTGTCCGTCCATCTTGAGCACCGGGTCGCCCAAAATACCGCCACGGTTGACATGACCCGGCACGCACAAAATGTCTTTGTACTTGCCATCGGCATGCAAATCGGTGGCCAAAATACCGGGGGTGTCCGAGGCTTCCAACACCACAGCGCCTGCACCGTCACCAAACAACACGCAGGTCGTGCGGTCCTTGTAGTCAAGGATGCGGCTGAAAATTTCGGAACCAATCACCAAAGCGCGCTTGGCTGAACCGGTCTGGATCATGGAATCGGCCACGGTGAGTGCATAAATAAAGCCACTGCACACGGCTTGTACATCAAACGCCGGACAACCTGACGCACCCAGCTTGTGCTGAACCATGGTCGCCACAGACGGGAAGACCATGTCAGGGGTGGATGTGGCCACAATGATCAAATCGATGTCTTGTGCGGTCAAGCCTGCTGCACTCAGGGCCTGACGCGCAGCATGGGTGGCCAAGTCGCTACAACCCTGCTCATCGGCAGCGAAGTGCCGCGCGCGAATGCCCGTGCGTTCTACGATCCAATCGTCAGAGGTCTCAACACCTTGCTGTGCCAGTTCAGCGGCAAGGTCGGCGTTGCTCAGGCGTCGCTCGGGCAAATAGCTGCCCGTGCCCAAAATGCGTGAATAGATGCTCATACAGTGGTGACCGCGATCTCTGAAGGCTCTGCTTGAGCGCCCATCAACAAGGGGGCTGCATGGGCAATTCGCTCTCGAACGCGATCCAACAATTGGTTTCGGGCTGCATCATAAGCCCGGTTCAAGGCATTCTCAAAGGCCAACTCGTCTGCCGACCCATGGCTTTTGAACACCAGACCACGCAAACCCAACAAGGCAGCGCCGTTGTATCGACGGTGGTCAACTCGATTTTTAAATGCCGTTAAGACCGGATAAGCCAATAAGGCCGCAAATTTGGTGAAGATACTGCGCGAGAACTCCGCCTTGAGAAAGCCGCTGACCATGGTCGCCAAGCCCTCGCTCGCCTTCAGGGCCACATTGCCGACAAAACCATCGCAGACCACAATATCGACCGTGCCTTTGAAAATATCATTGCCTTCCACATTGCCATGAAAGTTCAAATCACCCGAGTTGGCAGCCGATCGCAACAGTTCTCCGGCTTTTTTGATGATTTCATTGCCTTTTATGGCCTCTTCGCCAATGTTGAGCAAACCCACTGTGGGTTGGTTTTTGTTTTGCAAGACCGATACGAGGGCTGAGCCCATCACAGCGAACTGCAACAAATGCTCCGGGGTGCAATCGACATTGGCACCCAAATCCAGCATGGTGGTGCCACCGCCCTTGAAATTGGGCATCTGACCTGCAATCGCTGGACGGTCAATGCCTTCCATGGTCTTGAGCACATAACGGGCGATGGCCATCAAGGCGCCGGTATTGCCCGCAGAGACGGCCACTTGAGCCTGACCATCGCGCACCTGCTCTATGGCCAGACGCATCGAAGAGTCTTTTTTCTTGCGCAAAGCCACTTCCAAAGGGTCATCCATCTCCACCACTTCGGTGGCCACAACCACTTGCGCACGCGGATCCGAAAAACCCGCCAAGGCCTCAGCCCGGCCCACCAAAATCAAGCGCGCTTCAGGGTGAGCGGTCAAGAATCGGCGGCAAGCCGCGAGCGTGACGCGAGGGCCGTGGTCACCGCCCATGCAATCGACAGACACAGTGATCGGGTTGGGTGATGTCATGTCATCCTTCGGATCAAAACCGGGAGAAATACAAGCCATAAACTAAAAAGCCCGAGGCTACTCAAAAAGTAGCGCCGGGCCTCTGGAGGCTTGAGGGCTGCGGGCCGATCAAGCTTCCGATTTGTTTTTGAGCACTTGACGGCCGCGGTAAAAACCGTTGGGGCTGATGTGGTGACGCAGATGTGTTTCGCCCGTGGTCGGCTCCACAGCGATACCCGGCACGTTCAGTGCGTTGTGCGAACGGTGCATGCCGCGCTTTGAAGGCGACTTTTTGTTTTGTTGGACGGCCATGGTGGCTCCTTGAAAGCTTGGAGGCCGCGACGATGTGAACGCAGCTTCTGGTTGAAGGGATGTCACTTGGCGCACCAAGCGAAGCTCACGATTATAGCCCAAGCTGCGTCAGCTGCAGGGAACTTATTTGGACACACCTGTTTTGAGACTCGCCAAGACGCCAAACGGGTTGGGGCGCTCGGAGGCAGCCTCAAACGCCGGATCGGCCACGGACATGGGTAAAACCTCTGGGCACACCTCGTGCAAGGGCACCAAAGGCAAGGCCAAGATCAACTCATCTTCCACCAAAGCCAGGGCATCAAAGTCGCGACTGAGCACCAAAATGTCTTCTTCCGACTCGTCATCCAAAGCCGCTGCCGTCGCCTCATCGGCCACAAAACGAAAGGATCGCTCTGCTGAAACTTCCTGCAAAACAGGTGTCAGGCAGCGCTGGCATTGCATGGGCAACTGCACAGAAGCCCGCAAATCCAGCCAAATCTGGTCTGCACCACCTGCTTGCTCGACCCAGCGACCCTGAAGCTGCCAGAGCACGGCACCTGCTGCGAGCTCCTGTCCATGCTCCTCGACAGCCAAACGAGGCCAATCGGTCAAAGCGCCCTCTCCGCGCAACGCCAAGCCGTCTCGCGCAAACGACTGCAAATCCAAGTGTTGGGGGTCGATTTTTTTATCCATGGGCAGCAGTGTAAGAGAATCACCCCTCTGCACACACCGGGATCTGCGCTGTGACAACGACTTTTGCCAATTCACCCCTTCAAACCTCTGTCAGCCGTTCTGTCGTGCTGGGCTCGACCTCGCGCTACAGGCGTGAATTGCTGGAGCGGCTGCGCATTCCTTTTGATGTGACAGCCCCAGAAGTTGACGAAACACCTCAGGCTGGTGAGCCCCCCAAGGCTTTGGCCTTGCGCCTGGCTTTGGCCAAAGCCCAAGCAGTCGCAGCACTTCACCCCGAAGCGGTGGTGATCGGCTCCGACCAGGTGGCCGATCTGGGGGGGCAACCCTTGGGCAAACCGGGTGATCACGCCCGCGCCGTGGCCCAATTGCGTCAAATGCGGGGCCAAACCGTGATTTTTCAAACCGCTTTGGCCGTGGTTTGTTTGGCTTCGGGCTTTGAGCAAGTTGATTTGGCCGAGGTGCGGGTGGTTTTTCGGGACCTGAGCGACGCCGAAATCGAGGCTTATTTGCACGCCGAACAACCCTATGATTGCGCGGGCAGCGCCAAGAGTGAAGGTTTGGGCATTGCCCTTTTGGAGTCCATCGACAACGATGACCCCACCGCCCTGATCGGGCTTCCGCTCATCCGCACCGCCCGACTGCTGCGCAAAGCCGGAGTGAAACTGCTGTGAACACCCCCACCCTGCACAAAGGCCGCCTGTTTTTGGTGCCCACCCCTCTCGACTTCGGTTGTGCCGAGCAAGCCCCCATCCAGGATGTGTTGCCGAACCGCACATTGGCATGCGCAGCAGGCATCCAACATTGGGTGTGTGAAAACGCCAAAAGCACCCGGGCGTTTTTGAAGCGCGTCGGCGAAACCCACACCTTGATCGCCCCCCTGCCCGAACAGACCATCACCGAGCTGCCTCGCCATGTGCACAAAAAAGGCGATCACCAATCTGGTTTTGACGGCAAGCCTCTCTTGGCGGCAGCCTTGCAAGGACGCGATGTGGGTTTGGTCAGCGAAGCAGGCATGCCTGCGGTGGCCGACCCAGGCAGCTCTGTGGTGCGTGCCGCGCATGATCTGGGCATCACTGTGGTGCCCTTGGTGGGTCCGGTATCGCTGCTGCTGGCCCTGGCCGCCAGTGGTCTCAATGGCCAAAATTTCGCATTTGTGGGGTACTTGCCTCAAGACGCAGCAGAACGATCGGCGCGCCTCAAACAACTGGAATCGTTGGCTCTCAAAACAGGTCAAACCCAGTTGTGGATCGAAACCCCTTACCGCAATGCCGCCATGTTGAGCGGTTTGCTGCAAAGCCTGCAAGCCCAAACAAGGCTGGCCATTGCCAGCGGCTTGACCTTGCCAACGGTCCACATCCAAAGCCACAGCGTCGCACAATGGAAAAAGGGCAGACAAGGCCCTGATGGTCATACGCCCGCGGTTTACGCCATCGGGCCTTGATGTTGGAGCAGCGTGATGCTCAGCGCAAGACCGCAGGCTTGTTCAACAAACGAACAGCGCCCTCGCCCACTGCCACGCCAAAACGCTTGACCAGGCGCTCGGCCACATTTTCACGCTGGGTGTAGTCGATCACATCCGGCGCTTTCACCACATCTCTGGCCACGCCATCGATGCTGCCCAAGCTGTCGGCCAGCCCCAGATCCACCGCTTGCTGTCCGCTCCAAAACAAACCACTGAACATGTCTGGATTATCTTTGAGCCGATCACCCCGGCCCTTTTTCACCACATCAATGAACTGCTTGTGGATTTGATCCAACATGGCCTGTGCATGCAAGCGCTGAGGTGCGGTTTGGGGGCTGAAAGGATCCAGAAATCCTTTATTCTGACCGGCCGTCATCAGGCGACGCTCAACACCGAGTTTGTCCATCAAGCCTGTGAAACCAAAGCCATCCATGAGGACGCCAATGCTGCCCACCAAACTGGCTTTGTCCACAAAAATTTGATCCGCAGCAGCGGCAATGTAGTAAGCCGCCGAAGCGCAAGACTCTTCCACCACAGCGTAAATGGGTTTGTTGTGCAAAGCCCGCAAGCGGGTGATCTCATCGTTGATCAAACCCGCTTGCACCGGACTGCCGCCCGGGGAATTGATCAACAGCACCAAAGCCTTAGATCCTGGGTCTTCGAGTGCAGTGCGCATGGAGGACATGATGTTTTCTGCACTGGCCTCCGTGTCTGAGGAAATTTCTCCCACGATGGTGACCAAGGCTGTGTGCGGGAAGCTGGTGCTGGTCGCCGGTGAGCCGAAGCTGAAGACTTGCCACAGTACAAAAACAACAAGACCCATCCAAGCCAATCGCAGACCCAATTTCCAGCGGCGATCGCTTTGCTGCTCTTTCAAGTGGGCAAAAGCCAGTTTTTCCAAGGTTTCGCGCGCCCAACTTTCTTGTGCAGCCAAAGGGGGCACATGGGCAGCGGCGGCCGAGTTCACAGGCGAATTTTCAACGGGCTTGGACGTGTTGTCCTGGGGGTCTTGCATGGTCAAAATTCGAGAGGTTTTAAGTTGTAAGCAGTATGCCAGTGAACCACGCCTTCGCGCTCTGTCAAGTCTATTTTGACCAAGCCGCCTCGACACGGACCACCGGCGCAAGCACCGGTATCGGGCTGGTAAGTGGCGCCGTGCGTGGCGCACATCAACCAACGGCCTGTATCGTCAAAAAACCGGTCCGGTTGGTAATCCATCTCCATGGCCACATGGGTACATCGGTTCAAGTAGGCATGCACTTGGCCCTGGTAACGGATGGCAAAGGCGCGACAAGTCTGTCCGGCATAAACAATGTCAAAGGGCACAGCCCGTCCGCCATTGACCAAGTCGGCGCTGTTGCACAAAGGGACTGTGGGTTCCATGGACGCTCCTGATCAGGCGTGTTGCAGCAACCAGTCATGCAAATCGCGCACACTGTGCGCCACATGGCGTGGCTTCAAAGCATGAAAGGCATCAGGCTCATGCGCGCCATAGCTCACCCCCACGCTGGCGCAGCCCGCGTTCAGGGCCATTTGCAGGTCGTGCGTGGTGTCACCGATCATCAAGGTGCGCTCGGGCCGGGCGCCAAACTCGCGCATCAATTCGTTGAGCATCAAGGGACTGGGCTTGCCCGCCGTCTCATCGGCCGTGCGTGAGCCGTCAAAACGGTGACGCAACTCGACCGCCTGCAGGGCCTCGTTCAAGCCAGAACGGCTTTTCCCGGTAGCCACCGTGAGCCAGTGGTGTCGGGCTTTCAACTCGTCCAGCATGCCCAATACCCCATCGAACAGGCTGATGTCGTGCTGGTGCTGCAGGTAATGGTGGCGGTAACGCTCCCCCAGGGCCGGGTATTTGTCCTTGGGCACATCCGGTGCGGCGTGGGCCAAAGCGGGCATCAAGGCCATGCCAATCACATACGACGCGGCCTCTCGGGTGGGCTCTTGCCCACCCACATCGACCACCGCCCGCTGAATGCAGCGGGTGATGATGGCGGTGGAATCGAACAAAGTACCGTCCCAATCAAAAGCGATCAGGTCAAACTGGCGGGGTCTGGTGTTGGGCATGGTCAACGTAGGCTTTCAAGTCGGGGGGCAAATCGGCTTGCAAGGCCACTCGCTCGGCGGTTACAGGGTGATTGAACTGCAAGCGCCAAGCATGCAAAAACATGCGTTTCAGGCCGGGGCCCGCGCTGGGCTTGAGCAACTGGCGGTTCCAGTCAAAGTCCCCATATTTGTCGTCCCCTGCAATGGGGTGGCCTTGCGAAGACAAATGCACCCGAATCTGGTGGGTGCGGCCGGTTTTGATGGTCACTTCCAGCAAGCTGGCACCTGGCAGGCGCTGAGCCACCTTGACCAAGGTGATGGAACGCATGCCGTCCGGGTCATCGGCTGTGGTCACGCGCACGCGGCGCTCGCCTTCTTGACCGTCTTTGCCAGGCAACAAGAATTTGTGCAGTGGCTGGTCAATCACCTTGAGCTTGGCGGGCCAATCCCCTTTGACCAGCGCCAAATAGGTTTTACCGGTCTCACGTTCCCGAAATTGGTCTTGCAGGTGCTTCAAAGCGCTGCGTTTCTTGGCCACCAGCAAAATGCCACTGGTGTCGCGGTCCAAACGGTGCACCAATTCCAGTAATTTGGCTTGCGGGCGAGCTTGGCGCAGCTGCTCGATCACCCCAAAACTCACCCCGGACCCGCCATGAACCGCCACGCCTGAGGGTTTGTCGATGGCCATCAGGCTGTCGTCTTCGAGCAAAACGGGAAATTCACGCCCAGGCGCAGGTTGCGCGGCTTTCTCGGCCACTTTTTCAGAAACACGTACAGGGGGCAAACGCACCTGGTCGCCACTTTCAACACGGGTTTCGGCCGAAGCCCGTCCCTTGTTGATGCGCACCTCACCGCTGCGGATGATGCGGTAAACGTGCGTTTTGGGAACACCTTTCAGATGACGCATCAAAAAGTTGTCCAATCGCTGTCCCGCCGACTCCTCGTCCACCAACAACCATTTGACAACAGGTGTGGTATCAGCCGTCTTGGACCCTATAATGTGATTCACTGGCAATTGGCTGTAAGTGGTTGATTCAAATGGAAATGAATTCCTGTAGGCAGGAGTTTAGTCCACCACCACCGCGCCAAACCAGATGGTCGATGCCACCCTCGGCACGATTTTGCAGACTGAAGGCCCTTGCCGACAGTGGCAAAACGCCCCGGAGGTTGGGCCGACGCCCAGAAACCCAGATACGGAATACCCCAAGTTGAGCAGCCCCCGAGGCTGCTCAACGGATCAAAGCGAGATGGTTGTGTTGTTCGGAACTTTGCTGATGTGGATGAAATGGCTCACGAAGCCATGCGTCTTTGTCACGCCTTGTGACCGGCAGTTTGTCTTAGACACCGGGGGAAGCCTCCGGCAGTGGACGAATCTCTGCACACCTTTTGACTCGCCCCATCCACGCGCCACGACCCCCATTCCTGTGCTCGCGCACAGCTGAGTGGTCGGTCAACTTCGGCAATTCCATTCGTTTCAGGCGTCAGCTCCGGCAACGTGGGCTTTGCGGTTCTCCAGAACGCAAAGCCGGTTGTGTAAACAGGTTTTGCGTGCAGTGACTTTCTGCGCCAAAGCCAAGCTGAACAGAGAAGGAATGCATCATGAAACGGATGCTGATCAACGCCACGCAAGCTGAAGAGCGCCGCTTGGCCATCGTCGATGGACAAAAACTCCTCGACTACGAAATCGAAATTGAAGGCCGCGAACAACGCAAGGGCAACATCTACAAAGCTGTGGTGACCCGCGTCGAGCCCTCACTGGAGGCCTGCTTCGTCGATTACGGTGAAGACCGCCACGGCTTTTTGCCCTTCAAGGAAATCTCGCGCCAATACTTTGCTGAAGGCGTTGCCGTCAGCCAAGCGCGCATCCAAGACGTCATCAAAGAGGGCCAGTCTCTGTTGGTGCAGGTCGAAAAAGAAGAGCGCGGTAACAAAGGCGCTGCCCTCACCACCTTCGTCAGCTTGGCTGGTCGCTATGTCGTGCTCATGCCCAACAACCCCCGGGGTGGTGGCGTCAGCCGCCGCATCGAGGGCGACGACCGGGCCGAGCTCAAAGAAGCCATGGACCAGTTGGAATACCCCAAGGGCATGTCCATCATCGCCCGCACCGCTGGCATTGGCCGCTCTGCACCCGAGTTGCAGTGGGACCTCAACTATTTGCTCAAGCTTTGGACTGCAATTGACGGCGCCACGCAGGGCAAAGGCGCTTTCCTGATTTACCAAGAATCGTCGCTGGTCATCCGCGCGATTCGTGACTATTTCAACAATGACATCGGCGACATCCTGATCGACACCGATGACATTTATGACCAGGCTCAGCAGTTCATGAGCCACGTCATGCCCGAATTCGCGCCTCGTGTGAAACGTTACCGCGACGACGCGCCACTGTTCAGCCGTTTCCAGATCGAGCACCAGATCGAATCGGCTTATGCCCGCACCGTGCAACTGCCGTCCGGCGGCGCCATCGTGATCGACCACACCGAAGCTTTGGTGTCGGTGGACGTCAACTCGGCCCGCGCCATCAAGGGCGGTGACATCGAAGAAACTGCCACCCGTACCAACCTGGAAGCTGCCGACGAAGTGGCCCGCCAAATGCGTTTGCGCGACCTGGGCGGCCTGATCGTGATCGACTTCATCGACATGGAAGAGGCCAAGAACCGCCGCGAAGTGGAAAACCGCTTGCGCGATGCCTTGCGCCAGGACCGTGCGCGCGTGCAGTTCGGCTCGATCAGCAAGTTCGGCCTGCTGGAAATGAGCCGCCAACGCTTGAAGCCTGCCTTGAGCGAGGGCGCGTCCATCCCCTGCCCACGTTGCGGTGGCGCTGGCCACATCCGCGACACCGAAAGCTCGGCGCTGCAAATTTTGCGGATCATCCAAGAAGAGTCCATGAAGGACAACAGCGCGGCGGTGCACGCCCAAGTTCCTGTCGAAGTCGCGTCTTTCTTGCTCAACGAAAAGCGCTCCGAAATCGCGAAGATCGAACTGCAGCAACGCATCAACGTGCTGTTGGTGCCCAACAAATCGCTCGAAACGCCGCATTACAAGCTGGAGCGCTTGAAACACGACGACCCGCGCCTGGACCGCATCGAAGCCAGCTACAAGATGGCGGACGAGATCGAAGACGCGACCACCGTGACACGCCGCTCTCAAGAGCCCACCAACAAGCAAACGCCTGTCATCAAAGGCGTTTTGCCGGATGCACCCGCCCCCATGGCGCCGGTCAAGGCCGAGGCCCCTGCCGCCAAATCAGCCACCAAAGTACCCGCACCTGCACCTGTGCCTGCGGCCGCAGCCAGCGGTGGCTTCTTTGCTTGGTTGAAAAACTTGTTCAGCGGCACGTCTTCTGAACCTGCACCTGCAACAGACAAAAAAGACGACAAGACACGCGATGCTCGCCGTGAAGGCGGCCGTGATGGCCGCCGTGGCGGGCGCGATGGTCGCCGTGGCGAGCGCAGCGAATCTGCCACAGGAGAAGTCCGCGCACCCCGCGAAGGCGGTCGCCGAGGCGAAGGCCGAATTGAAGGCCGCGAAGGCGAAGCCCGGCCGGCACGTGCTGAACGCACAGAACGCAGCGAGCGCACTGAGCGTGGTGAGCGCCCTGCGCGTGAGGGACGCCGCGATGGCCGATCCGAAGTGCGTGGCGAAGGTCGCTCCGATACACGCTCAGAAGCCCGCGCCGATGCACCGGCAGAGCTGAATGCCGACGGTACCGAAGTGCGCCAAGAACGCGCACCACGTGAAGGTCGTCGCGAACGCGGTGAGCGTGGCGGTGAAGGCCGTCGTGAACGCGGCGATCGGGGGGGCGAGCGTCGTCAAGCCGACGCGTCAGCACCTGAACTCAATGCTTCCGAAGCAGCAGCCAACGCTGCGGATCCCATGGTCGGCAACCCATCGACCGAAGGCACCAACAGCACAGAAAACACCGGTGAGCGCCGTGAGCGCCGTTCACGTGACCGTTATGGCCGTGATCGCCGCGAACGCAACGTTGAAACCCGCCAAGACAATGCGCCAGAAGAAGGTCAGGCCGACCTGGCCGCATCGACAGACCTGCCGGCACCAGCCCAAGCCGAAGAGCGGCCGGCTGGCCGTTCATACTTTGAACGTGCACAAGCTTCAGCGGCGCCAGCAGCGGCCCCATCCACAGCAGCATCGGACAGTGTCATCCCAGTGATTCCCGAAGCTGCACCGATGGCCGAAGCAGCCGTGGCAGCAGAAACACCTGCCAACGCGCCTGCACCAACGCCGGCCTCTGCACCCGTCACCGCTGCGCCTGTGGCAACCGCAACGACCTTGGCACCAGCACCGACTGCAGCAACGACGCCAGAAACACCCGTCAAGGGACTGCCGACCGTCAGCAGCTTCGATCTGCCCATCGAGAGCTTGGCTCAAATTGCCCAATCGTCGGGTTTGGTTTGGGTCAACTCTGACATGGCCAAAGTAGCGGCAGTACAAGCGGCCATCGCGGCTGAACCCCAAGCCGTGCGCGTGCCACGCGAGCGTCCTCCAGCGGTGGTCCTTGATGAAGGTCCCTTGGTCTTGGTGGAAACGCGCAAGGACCTGAACACACTGAAGGTGCCCTTCTGATCCAGGCGCGGGCGTCTTGAGTCAACATGAAAACGGGCCTCAATGGCCCGTTTTTTTTGGCAAGTCCCTCAACCCACAAGCTTCAGGCTTGCATTGACAAGATCAATGGCCAGAGCGATTTGAGATCAATGGGCAGCGCACTGGGCGGCTTGTTTCCAAGCCACCGCAGCTTCGAAAGCGTCTTGGCGTTGCTCGGCCAGTTCAGCCAGCCCCATCCAGGCCTTACGCTTGAGCGCTGGGCTCTCCAGATTCTTGGTGGCTTGGGTCAACAGCCCTTGCGCCTTGCCCCAAAGGCGATGGCGCAAGCACAACATGCCGGCCAAGTACTGCAAATGGGCAGCCCTGGGCTGGGCTTGCTGAGCACTCTCTAAACGGCTAAGCCAGACCAGGGCGTCTGGGGCGTCGACGCCTGGCAAACAAGCGTCTAAGGCTTGCACCACACCGAGCAGTTGATCCGACGACCAGGGTCGGTTTGACGACTGAACCAGTGCCCACAGGTCTTGCAACCAGGACCTCGCCGTTTGAGGGTCTCCCGCCAATTGCAACCAACGCAGAACGGCTTGCGATGCCACCTCGGGCATCAAGCGCTGCGCGGGTGTCAAGCGCAGCCAAGTGCGCTGCAAGGTCTCGGCGTCGTGCGTGTGTGAGATCAACTCCAACACCAAGCGAGACACCAAGCTTTCGGCGGCGGCAGAGGAAAATGCTTTGTGTTTGGCCAGCAAAGTGGCCGTCTCCAGCGCCTGTGCGGGCTGACCAGACAAGCGGGCGGCTTTGAGCTGAAGACGCATGGTCACCATCCGCCGACCCGCAGCAGGCGGCAAGGCTTTGATTTGCGCCAAACTGGCAGCTGCGTCACGGTCGTCCAACAACCAACGCGCCGACCGCAGCAAAGAACCTTCCAACAAGGTTTGGCCCGCACTGCCTTGGCTCTCGGCCGCTTGTGCCAAAGCCAAATCCAGGTGGTGTTGACGCTGTGTTTTGTCTTGCAGGGCGTGGCTGGCCTCGGCCGCCATGATGTGTGCCAGCGTTCGCAATGCAGCGGCATGCTCCAAATGAACGCCCGCTGCCGCCAGCAAAGCCTCTTTGTTCAAAGTTTGCTCGGCCGACTTGCGGGCTCGCAAAAAACGGCCCGCCATAAAGTGTCCAATCGCATCCAGCAAAGCTGCGTGGCTGGCTCTTTCTTTCTGTTGCAAACGCCAGCGCTGGGCTTTTTGGGGCAACGAAAAAAAGGCCTCCAATGCCCGCTGGGCAAGGATCACCAGCAAGATCACCGACAAAACCATCAAGAAAGCGAGATTGAGTGAGATGTCTACCCGGTGCGGATAAAGAAACAAACTCACCGTGCCTTGGTTATTTCCCGCAAGCCAAGCCCCAGCGGCCGCCAAGGCAAACAAAATGATGAGCCACAGAGCTGCACGCATGTTGATTTACCTTCCAGCCGCAGCCGTGCTGAGGGCCGTCAGCGTGGCCTCTATGCGGGGGACTTCGGCCGTTCGCACTTGTTCAGTGGTTTGCTCCAATAACTGCAACAACTGCGTGGTGCGACGGGATTGCGGCTCAGCGTAGCGACGCACCAAAATGGCCGAGGCATTGAGGTCGGCCCGCACGCCGTCCTTTTGACGCGCCAACAGGCCCAAGCGCGCATTGAGCAACTTGAGCTTGAGGTTTTCGCGCACGAAAAAGGCTTGCTCAGGCGACAGCAAGGCGGCCTCCGGCGTGTCAATGCGGCTGACCCTCAACAAACTTTTGAACTCATCTCCCATGCGGGTCAAACCGGCCATCCACCAAGTCGTTGGTGCAGCACTGGCCGCAGGTTCAGACTGCCGGCGCAGCCTGTTTTGTTGTGCATGGGCGTCGTTGGCCAGTACAAGGCCATCCACCAAGGCAACACCTTCGTCGAGCTTGGCCATCAAACCCGGCAAATCGAAGCTTGGCAAGCTGTTGATTCGATCCAAGTCTTTTTCCAGGGCACGTGCCAGCGGCATGAGCCGCGGTTGCGATGTTCGCTGCACCCGTTTTTGTGCCGACTGCAGTGCCGCGAGCAAGGGTTCGGTGCTGCCGCTCATCAAGGCTTGCTGCTGGGCAATGCGCAAAGCCGATTCAAGGTCCACCAACAAATTTTCATCGCGCGAACGCGACAGGCTTTGCATCAAATCTTCCAACTGGGTGCGCTGTAAAGCCACTTCAGCAAGACGCGCCTCCATGAGCGCGATTCTGGCCGCGCTGTCTTTCACGGTTTCTTGGGCTTGTTTGGCCCAAGTTTTGGCCTCCAAGGCCTGAACCCCAGAGTCTGCGCTCTGGCGAGCCAACTGCTCTTGAATGCGTGAGAGTTTTTGCCACAAGAAAACCGAAGACAACAAGGCCAGCAAGGCCAAAGTGCCCATCAAAAACAAAACCCATGAAGAGCGTTGCGTGGTGGGCGCACCAGAAACAATCGGCTCGCTGGCGGGCTGGGCGTCTGGAAGGTCGGCTGAGGGGGGTGTCATGCCATTGATTTTATAGACAGCGCCTGCGCCTCAAGGCCAGCCGGTACCAAATCAACACACATCCAACCCCATTGCTTCAACCTGAGGGCAATGCGCGGGTGGGTGGCCAAGGCTTTGGCCCGATCCAAACTCAAATCTGGGCAGGCCTGCAGCAGGTGCTGCGCTGCCTCTGAACTGCTGAACAACCACCAGCTGCCGTCGCTCATGGCTTGTCTTGCACGGTTTTTTTGCGCCTCGCTCAGCCGGGGGGCACGGCGCACATAGGCCACCGTCTGCAGCACTTGAATGCCCGCAGATTCCATCTGCAAGGCGAGCCAGTCACGCCCAGCCAACTGGCCATCTGCATCGGCACCGCGCACGATCAACACCACCGCTGGCGCCTGCACAGCGGTCTTGCCGCCTGCACAGTCAATGCCCCGACGTGCCTCGATCACACGTGGCGCAACCAAGGCCCACAAGGCTTCTGAGTCAAATTGAGGCGCGGTTTCATCAGGGGAGTCGATCAACTCGGCCGGCCAGCCCTCTGCCAGCAAAGCCGCCCGGGTGCCCGGCCCCGTTGACCAAGCTCGGCAGGGTTGAATCGGCCAGCCAGCCGGTCGCGCGGCCATGAAATGACGCACGGCGTTGGCACTGACAAACATCACCGCCAAATGATGGGGCACGGCTTGCCATGCGCTCGTCAAGGGCGATGGGTCTTGCAAACCGGCAATGTCGATCAAAGGCAAAGACTCGCATTGCACCCCCAAAGCCTGCAAAGAATGCGCCCATGCTTGGGCTTCACGCTCAGGGCGGGTGACGATCACCCGAGGGGCATCGCCCGACATACGCAAGGGCGCCAGCGCCATGTCAGCGCCCGGCTTCAATGTGCTCCGCCGTCGCGCAGGGCCTGTGCCACGCTCAGGCCCAAAGCCTCGGCGGCCTCTAGGCCATCTGTGCTGGCATGCGCGTCGGCTGTGACCAAGGTGGTGCTGCCCTCCGGGTCACCCCAGGCCGCTTGCAGCTTGAGCACACCGCCCTCGATGGTGGCGTGCGCGGCCAAAGGCATGGAGCAACTGCCACCCATGGCACGGCTGACGGCCCGCTCGGCCGCCACGCGCCGCCACGAGGGTGCATCGGCCAGCTGCGCCAGCAGGGCGCGCAAATCGGCCCGGTCACTGCGGATCTCAATGCCCAAAGCACCCTGCCCTGCGGCGGGCAGCATTTGATCGGTTTCAAAAATGTGGCGAATCCGCTCGCTCATCTCCAGACGCTTGAGTCCTGCAGCCGCCAGCACAATGCCCGCGTACTGGCCTTCGTCGAGTTTGCGCAGGCGTGTGTCCAGGTTGCCTCGCAAGGGCTCGATTTTCAAATCGGGGCGCAAGGCACGGAGCAACACGGTGCGTCGCAGGCTCGATGTGCCCACCACAGCGCCTTGCGGCAAGTCTTCCAAACGCGCGTATTGCGACGAAACCCAAGCATCCCGCGGGTCCTCGCGCTCCATCACGCAGGCCAACTCAAAGCCCTCGGGCATGTCCATGGGCACATCCTTGAGCGAGTGCACCGCGATGTCGGCGTGGCCCTCTTGCAGCGCCACCTCCAGCTCCTTGACGAACAAGCCCTTACCGCCCACCTTGGACAGGCTGCGGTCCAAGATTTGGTCACCCTGGGTGGTCATGCCCAGCAATTTGACCGTGCAGCCCAGCCCCTCGAGCAAGGATTTGACGTGTTCTGCTTGCCACAAGGCCAAACGGCTCTCTCGGGTGGCGATGACGATAGCGGGTTGGGTGGACTCGGTCACAGAAAGCTTCCTGAAAAAAATTTTGATCGCATCAAAATGAAATCAAAGGGTCAATTTGTCTGTTCAGGCGATGCTAGCATGACGTCAAGGGAAATTGACACCTTCCGAACGCTCTTTGTTGACAAGCTGTTTGCCGCAGCTCACCCTGAAACAGGCTGCTTCTCCGCCCACCTTGGCACCCCATGGCAGCCCCCACGGTTCACCGCGCGACAAACCAGACCGCGAACGCCCTCTGCTTGAAAACATTGGTTTGCTGGGCCGAATTGGGGGCGATTTGAGCCGGGTGCAGGGGGGCCCCGAGACGGACCCGTGTGTGCCGCGCGGTAGCCACACCTCGATCAAGGGGATGGCGGCAGGGCTGCGCAACACCGGCCAACCGTCAGTTTTTGGGCGCGGCTGACCGCCCGATAAAATCTCCCACCTATGACAAACCAACTCGACACCAAATCCCAGGCCTGGTCGGCGCTCTTTTCTGAACCCATGAGCGAGTTGGTCAAGCGCTACACCGCCAGCGTGTTCTTTGACAAGCGACTGTGGAAAGCCGACATCACCGGCAGCTTGGCCCACGCCGACATGCTGGCGGCGCAAAAGATCATCGCCGCGCAAGACCTGGCCGACATCCAGCGCGGCATGGCGCAGATCACGCAAGAGATCGAGTCCGGCGCTTTTGAGTGGAAGCTCGACCTGGAAGACGTGCACCTGAACATCGAAGCGCGCCTGACCCAGTTGGTGGGCGACGCCGGCAAGCGATTGCACACCGGCCGCAGCCGCAACGACCAGGTGGCGACCGATGTGCGCCTGTGGCTGCGCAGCGAGATGGACCTGATCATCGAGCTGCTGACCGATTTGCAAAAGTCACTCGTCGATGTGGCCGAGCGCAACGTCGAGGTCATCATGCCCGGCTTCACCCACCTGCAAGTGGCGCAGCCTGTGAGCTTTGCGCACCACCTGCTGGCCTACGTCGAGATGTTTTCACGCGACGCTGAGCGGATGAGCGACGTGCGCCGCCGCACCAACCGCCTGCCGCTGGGCAGCGCCGCCTTGGCTGGCACCACTTATCCGCTGGACCGCGAACGCGTGGCCCGCACCCTGGGCATGGTCGACGAAAACGGCGAGCCCCAAGTCTGCCAAAACAGCCTGGACGGCGTGAGCGACCGTGACTTCGCCATCGAATTCACCGCTGCCGCCAGTCTGTGCATGGTGCACATCAGCCGCTTCTCCGAAGAGTTGATTTTGTGGATGAGCCAGAACTTTGGCTTTGTGAAGATCGCCGACCGTTTCACCACCGGCTCGTCCATCATGCCGCAGAAGAAAAACCCCGATGTACCCGAATTGGCGCGCGGTAAAACAGGCCGCGTGGTCGGTCACCTGATGGGCCTGATCACCCTGATGAAGGGTCAGCCCCTGGCCTACAACAAAGACAACCAGGAAGACAAAGAGCCGTTGTTCGACACCGTGGACACGCTCAAAGACACCCTGCGCATCTTCAGCGAAATGGTGGGCGGTCAGGTGAACCCTGCAACGGGTCAAAAAGAAGGCGGCATCACCGTCAATGCCGCCGCCATGGAAGCCGCCGTGAAAAAAGGCTACGCCACCGCCACCGACTTGGCCGACTACTTGGTCAAAAAAGGCCTGCCTTTCCGTGACGCCCATGAGGTGGTGGCGCACGCGGTCAAGACTGCACAAGGCTTGGGCGTGGACTTGTCTGAACTACCGCTGGAGACTCTGCAGAAGTTTGACAGCCGCATCGAAGCCGATGTGTTCGGGCCGCTCAGTTTGCAAGGCTCTCTGAACGCACGCAACACCTTGGGTGGAACAGCGCCAGCCCAAGTGCGCTTGCAAATTGCCCGCCACCGCAGCCGTTTGGGCTAAGCCTGCACCTCAGCATGGGGCACTGAGCTGCCCCACGCTGCTTATTTCTTTTGAACGGGGTTGGCCAACAGCAAGTGGGCTGGGTAGGCCCGCATGAACTCGCGGGCCTTATCGAGTGGCGCGCTCAACCAGGCACCGTAGGCGCCCTCGTTCAAAATGGCAGGCATGCGTTTTTCATTGCCGTTTTGGCCATAACGGTTCATCAAGGCGTGGCTGTTGGCGTTCACCGTGAGCAGTGTGAAGCTGATGATGTCCTCATCGCCCTGTGACCAGCGCTCCCACAAGCCTGCCACCCCCATGGGTTTGCCGTCCACCCTTGCAATGCGAGTGGGCACGGCTTTGCGGCTGCGCCAATCGTCTTCCAAAAAAGCTTGCATCGGGATGATGCAGCGCTGGCCTTTCAGCCAGGTCTCGCGCGTGGCCGTGGCGGTGCTCATGGTCTCATAACGGGTCACGGCCAACTTGGTGGACCGCAGCTTGGCGTCAGACGCCGACTTGACCCAAGTGGGCACCAAACCGAATTGGCCTTGGGCCAGCGCCATCACCAGCGCTGGTGTGGGGGCTGCGTCAGCTGCATGCTCAACATCGGGTTCAGGTGCGGACAGCTGGGCTTGTTCAGCTTCCAACATCGCCTTGCGGATGAAAAAACCCGGCTGGCGCGGCCAGACTTCTTTGCCCAGCAAGGCGGCGGGCGGGGCGATGCCAAAGGCCTCGGCGTACAGGTCGGAGCTTTTCAGGCATTCGTATTGGGTGCTCATGCGGTCGATGCTAACCCACGGGCGGTGCGGCTCGGACGTGCCCCTGCGACCTGATACGCTCAGCGCTCGATGACAAGACCTGCTTTGACATGCTGATCCGTTTCAACAAGCCCTATGGCGTGCTCAGCCAATTCACCCCCGAGGGGCGCTGGACCGGGCTGATCGACCACATCGACCTGCACGGCGTGTATGTGGCCGGGCGTCTGGACGCGGACAGCGAAGGCCTGCTGCTGCTCACCGACGATGGGAAAGAGCAGGCCCGCATTGCCGACCCGCGTTTCAAGATGGAGAAGACCTATCTGGTGCAGGTGGAGGGCTTGTTGAGCGACGCAGCGCTGACCGCCTTGGCCCGGGGCGTGACGCTGAACGACGGCCCCACCCTGCCCGCCCGCGCCAGCGCGGTGCAGCCGCCCGCTGAGCTGTGGCCGCGTAACCCACCGATTCGCGAGCGCAAAAAAATTCCAACCTCTTGGCTGGAACTGGTGATTCGAGAGGGCCGCAACCGCCAAGTGCGCCGCATGACCGCCGCCGTGGGCTTGCCCACGCTGCGCTTGATACGCACCGCCGTGGGGCCCTACAAGCTCGACGGCCTGCCCACAGGCACTTGGCAACAAATCTGAGCCCAGGGCATTGGCTTGCGCCAACGCAACACAGGTGTCCTGCGTCTTCCTGCACAATCGCGCATCTTTCAAACCCCTAGGGAACCCCCATGTCTGACTTGCTGAACAAACTCGAATGGCGTTACGCCTGCAAAAAAATGGACCCCACCCGGGTCGTGCCGCAAGACAAAGTGGACCGCATCGTGGAAGCGGCTCGCTTGGCCCCCACCTCCAGTGGCTTGCAACCGTTTGAAGTGTTTGTGGTCACCAACACCGAAGTGCGTGAAAAAATCAAACCCAAGGCTTGGGGCCAAGCCCAGATCACCGACGGTTCGCACCTGCTGGTGTTTGCGGCTTGGGACAACTACACCGCCGAGCGCATCAACATGATGTTTGACATGAGCAACGCCCAGCGCGGCGGCACCAACGAAGGCTGGGAAAACTACCGCCAGATGTTGCTCAAGAACTATCCTGCACGCACCCCGGAAGTGAACTACGAGCATGCCGCTCGCCAGGCCTACATCGGTTTGGGCGCTTCTTTGATCGCTGCGGCTTTTGAAGAAGTGGACGCCACGCCCATGGAAGGATTTGACCCCAAAGCGGTGGACGAGATTTTGGGTCTGAGCGCCCGCGGCCTGCGCAGCGTGGTCATCGTGCCTCTGGGCTACCGCGCCCGCGAGGGCGATTGGTTGGTCAACTTGAAGAAGGTTCGCCGACCCACCGCGCAGTTTGTGACCGAAGTCAAATAATGGCCGCTCCCGCCGAAGGCGGGCACGTTGCATACCCCCACAAAGCCGCAAATCCTGCGGCTTTGTGCTTTAACATCAAGCCTTCCCAAGTCGGGATGCAACCCAAGGAAACACCATGGCCAAAGGCGAACAACGCAGCAACAAAATGGCCAAAAAGCCAAAGAAAGACACGTCCCCCCCCAAGACGTTCACCTCGGACCGCCCCATGGCCCCCTCCACCTTTGTAGCGCCTCGCGGCAAAGTCAAAGACAAGTGATTTTTCAGCCGAGCAGCCTGCCCGCTCGGCTCACCCTGCATGACCCCGATCCACGAAGACGAGCACCTGCTGGTGCTGGAAAAACCCAGCGGCTTGCTGTCCGTGCCCGGTCGCGGCCCGGACAAGCAGGATTGCTTGTCCAAGCGGGTGCAAGACCGCTTTCCCGAAGCCCTGATCGTGCACCGCCTCGACCAAGACACCTCGGGCTTGCTGCTCATGGCCCGGGGCATTGAAGCCCAGCGCCGCCTGAGCAAACTGTTTGAAACCCGCCAGGTCAAAAAACGCTATGTGGCGGTGGTGGCAGGCTTACCCGAGCAAACCCAATCGGCCACATCGCCAGATGAAGGCGGTTGGCGCACCATCGACGGCCCCATCCTGCTCGACTGGGAGCGCCGCCCACTGCACATCATTCACGCTGACGGCAAAGCGAGCCGCAGCCGATGGCGCACCCTGGAAACCAGTACCAGCGCCAGCCTGATTGAACTGGAACCCGTCACGGGCCGCACCCACCAGTTGCGTGTGCACCTGCAAAGCATTGGCCACCCCATGCTGGGTGACTCGCTGTACGCACCGCCCGACATCAAAGCGCTGAGCCCTCGCCTGTTGCTGCACGCGCAGGAGTTGGCCTTTGTGCACCCCTTCACCGATTTGGCCCTGGACTTCAAAGCACCGGTGTCATGGTCGGCCACATCGCCTTACAGCACCGCAAGGTCTTGAGCGATCAGGTTTTGCTTGCAGCCTGTATGCGGCTCGACACCAGGCCACACAGCACCACCAAGGCCATGCCCGTGAAAGCCCATGCATCGGGCATGTGGTCGAAAAACCACCAACCCAACAAAGTGGAAAAGCCGACGGCGGTGTACAAAAAAGGCGAGACCACGGAGGCCGGGGCTTTGGAAAAAGCCACGATCAAGAGGTACTGGCCCAGCGTGGCGGCCAAGCCCACCAAGAGCAGCAGAAGCCATTCATTCAGACTTTCTGGCGTGACCCACGCATTGAGCACCAGCAGCGTGCTCACAGCCCAACCCACCCAGCCCGTGTAGAGCTGCATCACGGCGGGGTCTTCGGTGCGCGTCATGTGGCTGGTCACGGCCTGGAACACAGCGTAAGTCACCACCACCGTGAGCGCCATCCAGCCAACGGCGCTGTCGATTTGCCCACCCGGGCGGATCACCAGCAGGGCACCGATCAAGCCCCCGACCACCATGAGCCAGCGCAGCGCTGAAACCTTCTCCTTCATGACAAAGCGGGCCAACACCGTCAGCACCAAGGGCGTGAGCATGACGGTGGCGGTGAACTCGGCCACAGGCATGCGCTGCAAACAGTAAAAAGCCAACAGGCTGCACGACACCATGAGCAAGCCGCGCAGCAACTGCCAGCGCAGGCTGTGCGTGCGCCACATGGCGCGGCCTCGCAGTGGGGCCAGCACCAAGGTGGTGCCCAGGGCCTGCACCGCATAGCGAAACCACAGCACCATCACGGGAGAGACGCTGAGCAAGACCCATTGGCTGGTGGCATCGCTGAAACTCAGACTGGCCATGGCCAGCACCGCAAAAACGATGGCGGGCCCCAGCCAACGGGTGGGGTTGACTGGCTCTGTCAATGGCGAAGGCTGGGTCACTGGAGGCTTCCAAATCTGTACCACATGATCTTGGCACAGCTTGTCATTGAAAACTGTCACCCAAACCCATGACGAGCGACCATGGTGGGCATCCCTTGCAGGTTCTGTCTTTGGGTGCGCTTGAAAAAACAGGTTTTTGACCGCTACACTCGCCAACCATGTCCCCTGAAATCCCATTTTTCAATGCCTGCATCGCACCCGATGGCGGCAGTTTTGACGCTTGGAAATCCCAAAGCCTGCTCGACTCGCTTGAGCAAGGCGGCTTGCAGTGGCCCAGCTCCTGCAGATCAGGCACTTGTCGCACCTGCATCGGCCAACTGGTCTCTGGGCAAGTGCATTATGAGATGGCATGGCCCGGCCTCACGGCCGAAGAAAAAGCAGAGGGCTGTGTGCTGCCATGCGTGGCAAAACCCCTGAGCGATGTGGTGCTGCGTGACCCCTTCGCCTGATCAAAGTGCAAGGCCTCGTTGGCAGCCCTCGCCTTGATCCCTCAGCTCTCGTCGATACCCAGTTCCTGAATTTTTCGGGTGATGGTGTTGCGACCAATGCCCAGTTTCTGGGCGGCCTCAATTCGGCGACCGCGCGTGGTGGCCAATGCCGCTTGAATCAAACTGGTCTCAAAACGTCGGGTCAAGGCATCCCACACATCGGTACGCCCGGCGTTCAACATGGCCAAGGCTTCCTGCTCCAAGCCCGCATCCCACACAGCAGCACCCGTGCTGGCCCCAACCATGGGGGGCCCATCCAAGCCTGCCGTCGCCACCAAATCTGTGCTGAAGGCAGGGTCATCATGACCGGTCAAAGCAGCAGGCAGCACAGTCACGCCCGACACACCGCCCATGTCCAGCACTTCGGGTGGCAAGTCCTTGACTTCAATGAGCTGCGATGGCGCCATGACGGTCAACCAATGGCAAATGTTTTCCAACTGACGCACATTGCCAGGGAACTGAAAGTGACTCAGACGCTCCAGCGCAGCGTCGTCCATGCGTTTGGGCTCCACACCCAACTGCTGGGCACTGCGCTGTAAAAAGTGACGGGCCAAAGCGGGCACGTCCTCGCGCCGCTCACGCAGTGCGGGCAAACGCAGGCGAATGACATTGAGCCGGTGGTACAAATCCTCCCGGAACACGCCTTCTTTGACACGTTGCTCCAGGTCTTGGTGCGTGGCGGCAATCACGCGCACATTGGCTTTGACGGCGCTGTGGCCACCGACGCGGTAGAAGTTACCGTCCGACAGCACGCGCAGCAAACGCGTCTGCAAATCGAAAGGCATATCGCCGATTTCGTCCAGAAACAGTGTGCCACCATCGGCCTGTTCAAAGCGACCTCGGCGCGAGGCTTGAGCGCCCGTGAACGCACCACGCTCGTGTCCGAAGAGCTCGCTCTCCAGCAAGTCCTTGGGAATGGCCGCCGTGTTGATGGCCACAAAGGGTTGGTTGGCCCGCGGCGAGTGTTTGTGCAGCGCGTGCGCCACCAACTCTTTGCCTGAACCTGACTCGCCCGTGATGAGCACCGTGACATGGCTTTGCGCCAAACGACCGATACCGCGAAACACATCCTGCATGGCGGGGGCTTGCCCCAGCATTTCAGGCGCATCGGCCATCTTTTCTTCGGCCACGTCTTCGCGCTGGCTCTCGCCCACGGCACGGCGGATCAGTTCAACCGCCTTGGGCAAATCAAAAGGCTTGGGCAGGTACTCAAACGCGCCGCTGGAGAACGCCGACACGGCGCTGTCCAGATCGGAGAACGCGGTCATGATGATGACGGGCAAACCGGGCATGCGCTGCTTGATGGCCGTGAGCAAGTCAAGACCTGAGCCACCGGGCATGCGGATGTCACTGACCAACACCTGAGGCCCGTCACTTTCGGCCTCTAAGGCTTTCATCACTTCGCGCGGATTGGTAAAGCTGCGGGTTGGCAGTCCCTCACGCAAAAGCGCTTTTTCAAGCACAAAGCGAATGGATTGGTCATCGTCTACGATCCAAATAGGCTTCATCAACGTAACGCTTTCAGTGTTCACGGGCATTGGCTTTCAGGGCAACGGAATCAAAATTTTGAAATCCGTCCGGCCGGGCTCGCTGTCACACTCGATCATGCCGTGGTGCTGTTGGACAAAGGTTTGCGCCAATGTCAACCCCAAGCCAGAGCCGCCTTCACGCCCCGAAATCAACGGGAAGAAAATCCGGTCCTTGATCGAGTCTGGAACACCAGGCCCGTTGTCCATCACATGCAATTCCAATGCCAGGCGATAACGCTGCTTGCCAAACGTGACTTGCCTCAAGATACGGGTACGCAGTGTGATCTGGCCCTCGCCCTGCGCGATGCGCTCTTGCAGCGCCTGGGCCGCGTTGTGCGCAATGTTGAGCACCGCCTGAATGAGCTGTTCACGGTCACCGCGAAACTCCGGAATGGAGATGTCATAGTCGCGCACCACCTTCAGGCCACGAGGGAATTCGGCCAATATCAGGGCTCTGACGCGCTCGCAGACCTCGTGAATGTTCACGTCACCCACCACATGCGGTCTGCGGTGCGGCGCCAGCAAACGGTCCACCAGGGTTTGCAGGCGATCGGCCTCGTGGATGATGACTTGTGTGTACTCGCTCAACTCTTTGTCATTGAGCTCCATCTCCAGCAACTGGGCTGAGCCCCGAATCCCCCCCAGGGGGTTTTTGATCTCGTGCGCCAAATTGCGGATCAGCTCCTTGTTGGCTTGCGCCTGGTCCAGCAGGCGCTCCTCGCGTTCTTGCCGCGTTTGCTGCTCCACCGGCATGAGCTCCACAATCACTTCGTCGGGCTCATCTGTGGCCGCCACGATCACATGCACAGGCAAAGTATCTTCATGGTGCAAGCGGCGCAACTGCGCCTCATAACGCAAGGCCGCAAACTCGTTGGACTGTGCCCCCACCAAAGCAGACACCAGCGGTTGGGGGTCCAGAAAGAAATCAGGCAGGTGCATGTCGTAAAGCGTTCGGCGCGACATGCCCAAAGCGTCTTCCAAGGCCGCATTGACAAAACGGATTCTCCCCTGCCCTTGCATCACTGCAACAGGGGTGGCCAATAAATCAAAAGATTGGAAACGGGCAACTTTATTCATGGGCTTCGGGTGCTGACCACCGCCGGACGGCGGTCAAGCTCTCGTTGCAAGCTGTCAATGTCACGCTGCGTGCGCTCGATGGCGGCCTTGAGCGAAGACACGCGGTCCAGGTACCTTTGGTGGTGACGGCTTTCAGAAGCCCATTTGACCGGCTCGCCATCGTTGTACTCCTGCACCAAGACGGTGAGTTGCTGTCGAGCCTTGTCCAACTCATGACCCACAATGGTGCGGGCCTGCAGGTCGCGTTCGGCTTGTTGTAGGGACAATGCACGCGCCGGCTCAGTGCTGCGCCCTTCGTTGGATACGGCGCTGGGCGCAAAGGCCGGGGCCCGAGCAGGAGAAGGCCGGGTTCCGGTGATGACCGTGACAGCCTGCGGGGCCAAGCGCTCGCATTGGCGAACATCACTGGGCGCGTTGGTGTATTCCTGTCCGCAACGGTAAATGGCCTCCTGCGCCGAGGCAAGGCCTATGGCAGCGACCGACACACCGAACCCCAAGGCCCCAAGTTGGCGAAAAGTGAAGCCGTTTTGATAACGTCGAAGCGTGAGCATGATTGGACTCCTGTGCCAACAGGCAGTGGACACCCTCAAAACCACATTGAACCAGAAAAAAAGGACGGCCAAGGCCGTCCTTTGAGCGCATTGCACAGGTCGTGCAATGGCATCCATACCGATCAGAGCGAGTAGTACATGTCGTATTCGACAGGCGACACTTCGACGCGGCTGCGGTTGACTTCTTGCATCTTCAAGTCGATGTAAGCGTCGATCCACGAATCGGTGAACACGCCACCCTTGGTCAAGAAAGCGCGGTCTGCGTTCAGTGCGTCCAAAGCTTGATCCAAGCTGGAGCAAACGGTGGGGACCAATTTGTCTTCCTCGGGCGGCAAGTGGTAGAGGTCTTTGGTCGCTGCTTCGCCGGGGTGGATCTTGTTTTCGATGCCGTCCAAGCCCGCCATCAACAAGGCTGCGAAGCCGAGGTAGGGGTTGCACAATGGATCGGGGAAGCGGGCTTCCACGCGGCGGCCCTTGTCGCTGGCGACGTTGGGAATGCGGATCGAAGCGGAGCGGTTCTTGGCCGAGTAAGCCAACTTGACCGGCGCTTCGTAGTGAGGGACCAGGCGCTTGTAGCTGTTGGTGCCAGGGTTGGTGATCGCGTTCAGGGCGCGGGCGTGCTTGATGATGCCGCCGATGTAGTACAGGGCAAATTCGGACAAACCAGCGTAGCCATTGCCTGCGAACAGGTTCTTGCCGTCTTTCCAGATGGACTGGTGAACGTGCATGCCAGAGCCGTTATCGCCAGCGTAGGGCTTGGGCATGAAGGTCGCGGTTTTGCCGTAGGCATTGGCCACGTTGTGGATCACGTACTTTTGCAGCAGTGTCCAGTCAGCGCGCTCGACCAAGGTCGAGAAGCGCGTACCGATTTCGCACTGACCGGCGCCTGCCACTTCGTGGTGGTGCACTTCGACCGGGATGCCCACGGACTCGAGGATCAGCGACATTTCGCTGCGCATGTCGTGTGTGCTGTCCACTGGAGGCACGGGGAAGTAGCCGCCCTTGACGCGGTTGCGGTGGCCTTTGTTGCCGCCGTCCATCTTGGAGCCGCTGTTCCATGGGGCTTCGGCTTCGTCGATCGAGTAGAACGTGTTGTTGGGTTCGGTGCTCCAGCGCACTTCGTCGAACAAGAAGAACTCTGGCTCGGGACCGAAGTAGGCCGTATCGCCCAGGCCCGATTGTTTGAGGTAAGTTTCAGCACGCTTGGCGATCGAACGGGGGTCACGCTCGTAGGCCTTGCCGTCTGTGGGTTCGATCACGTCGCAGATCAAAACCAGTGTGACTTCTTCGAAGAAGGGGTCAATGATGGCGCTGTTGGCATCGGGGATCAACAGCATGTCCGAAGCTTCGATGCCTTTCCAGCCCGCAATGGAAGAGCCGTCAAACGCTTGACCGTCTTCGAACTTGCTTTCGTCAAACTGCGACACGGGCGCAGTGATGTGCTGCCATTTGCCACGGGTATCGGTGAAACGGAAGTCAACGAACTTGACTTCGTTGTCTTTCACCATGTTCATCACATCTGCGACGGTCTTGGCCATCAAATTCTCCTGAATAGAAAGGGATTGAAAAGTTTACTAAGGTGCATTGCAGTTTTTGTGCCAACCAGGCGTTTTCAAACACTGCGAACAGACCGAGATTGTGCCCTGAGCGCATCCTTTTCAGGCTTTGCACTGCAGAAAAAAAAGCAAGGTTCCGCGCCAAGTCTCCATGGCAGCCCCAGCGACCGAGAAAAACCAGATCAGCGCTCGACGCCAAAAAAGAATTTACGCACAATTATGGTGCTTTTTTGCATTATTTTGGTGCAGAATCAATCAACGCACCAATTCGGGGCCGTATTGCAACGAGAAAGCTTGCAAGCCTTGCCGCAGGTCCGCATAGGCGAGCTGCGCCGCGGCTGGCTCGCCCTTGACACCCAACTCGATGTGACGCCCCCACTGGGGGTGGTCAACACTGGGCAAACTGAAGACCTTGACCGCAGGGTGCGCCGCTTCAATGGCTTCCATCAGCGGCGTCAAAGTCGCCTCCATCGCGCCCAAAATGATCACCGACTTCTCGATGTAAGCGTTCAGCCTGAAATGGGCGCTGTACTGGGTGTCTAAAACCGATTCGATCATGGGCCAAGCCATGACCGGGAAACCGGGCACAAAATGAACACGACCACCGGCCACGCCCACGCAGCTGAACCCAGGAATCTTGTTGTACGGGTTACGAATGATGTCGGCGCCTTCCGGGAAAACGCCCATGTTGAGTCGGTGGATGTTGTCCGGGCGGTCAGGCTCATAGGCGACGCCCTGCTCTTTGGCAGTATCTTGCATCCGTTCTTGGATCAAGACCTTGGCTTCTGGATGCAAGGCCAATGGCAGGCCTAAAGCCCGTCCGGCGCATTGGCGGGTGTGGTCATCAGGCGTGGCACCGATACCGCCACAGCTGAAGACCACGTCGCTGGATTCGAAGGCCCGCTTCAAGGTGGCGGTAATGCGATCAGGGGCGTCACCGATGTATTCGGCCCAACCCAGGCTCAAGCCTCGGGCGGTCATCAACTCGATGACTTTGGGCAAGTGTTTGTCCTGGCGCTTGCCGGACATGATTTCATCGCCAATGATGATGAGTCCAAATTGAGGGGTCATGGTGCTGGGTGAGGTCAAGGTAAACAAGGGGATCAAGCGCCGCGCCGAGGATCAACATCGGTCACATCGGTTTTAGGGGTGTTGCTCAACCCCAGCGCAACACCGGCGGCCAAGCGGGCCTCTGCATGCGGAGAGACAGGCTGGGTGGGAAAAATGTCACCGGCAAAAGCTTGCGGTGTCTCCAGGCGCAGGTCGTGCAAGGCACTCAAGGCGTAATGCGCAAACCACAAAGATGCAAACGCGAAAACCAGGGTGTAAATCCAGATCGCCAAAGGCACCAAGATCACAAAAGCAGCGACAAACAACGCGCCTGAGGCCCAAACCAAGCTGGGTGCTGCACCCATCATGCCGGTGATCACGCCCATGCCCAATAGGCTCATGCGGTGGCGCGACAACAGGGTTTGCCGCTCTGAGGCGCTGGCAAATTCGGCCAACACATCAAAAGCCATGATGCGGTAAGTGAGCCAGCCCCAAATCAAGGCGGGCAGCAACATGGCCAAAGGCGGCACCAACCACATGGGCAAGGTGATCAACAAGGCCCCCAAGGCCAACAAGACCGACCACAAGGTCCAGCCCAAACCCGCCAGCGTACTTCCGCCATGCTTGAGCTCAAGTCCGGCAAACCGTCTTTGGGCGACCATGCGAGACAAGGCAGGCGTCATCAGCCAAGAAACCAGCACCAGGCAAACGACCACCACCACGGGGGTGATCAGAAAAATCACCACCAAAGGCGCCACGACCGCCTTCAAATCGGGCAAGCCCACCCCTTCCAACCAGCGCCACACGGTGTCCAGCCAACTGGAAGCATCAAGCCCCGTGCGCACCAGCGCGGTGGCGGCATCCCAATACAAGTAGCCCAGCAACCAGGACAGGGCGACCATCAAAACCAAGGGCAGCAGCGACAAGCCAATGACACGGGGATGAAGGCAATACGCGCCAGCACGCCAAAACGAATCGATCAACAACTTCATGCCTCAAAGCTTAACAGCTGACAACAGCCGACCGCGTTGCGGGTGCTTCACGGCCCGCTACAAAACGCGATCAAAATAGCGCCTCACCATTGAATTTGAAAGCCCCTCAGATGCTTTTGCCCGTGAGCGAAAAAACAGTCGTGTTCGGCATCCAGCTGGAGACCCAGTTCATCCCGGCGCCAGCGGGCCAAGAACACCCTGTACTGGTTTTTTTGCACGAAGGCCTTGGCTGTGTCCGCATGTGGCGTGACTGGCCACAACGCCTGTGTCAACAACTCGGCTGCGCTGGCTGGGTCTATTCTCGGCAAGGCTATGGCCTATCGGATGCTGTGGCGGATGTGCGGGGACCTGCCCAGCAAAGTCCGGACGATCACATTCGAAGCGGCCGTCTCCAGCCAGACTACATGCACCGCGAAGCCCAGCTGGTCTTGCCCGAATTGCTGGACCGATGGGGCATTCAAAAACCGGTTTTGATTGGCCATTCGGATGGGGGAACCATTGCCTTGCTGCACGCCGCCCATCACGATGTCCACGCCTGCATCACCATGGCGCCCCATGTCATGGTCGAAGACATGTCGATTCAGGCCATCCAATTGGCCCGCGAAGCGTTTGAAAAGGGCACTTTGCGTGAACGCCTCCAGCCCTTCCATGCAGACGTCGACTGCGCCTTTTGGCAATGGAACGATGTCTGGCTGAGCGAGGGCTTTCGCAACTTTGACATTCGAGACTCATTGGCCACGGTCAGCGCACCCATGTTGGCCCTACAAGGGGTGGACGATCCCTATGGCAGCATGGCCCAAATTGACGACATTGCGCGCCACGCCCCACAGACCCAAAGGCTCAAACTGGCAGGCTGCGGCCACTCCCCCCACCGTGACCAACCCTTGGCGGTGAGTCAAGCCATTGCGGGCTTTTTGAAAAACCTCAAGGTTTGAGCAAACTCAAATCTTCTTCAGTGAGCCAGCGCCATTGCCCCGGCGCCAAATCGTTCAACGCCAAACCGCCAATGCGTGACCGGTGCAGCCCTTCCACCCGGTTGCCCACAGCCGCCAGCATGCGTTTGACCTGATGGTATTTGCCTTCGGTCAGGGTCAACCTGAGGTGCAACTCGCCTACGGCCTCACAGGCTGCTGCTTTGACCGCTTGCGGATCGTCATCCAGCACCACGCCCGTCAAAAGCCGATCGACCATCTCCGCGGTGATGGGGTGCTTGGTGGTGACTTCATAGACCTTGGGCACATGGTGTTTGGGAGAGCTCATTTTGTGGATGAACTTGCCATCATCGGTCAGCAACAACAGCCCCGTCGTGTCTTGGTCTAGCCGCCCCACCGCCTGGACACCTTGAACCGCGGCTTTTTGGGGGCGCTGGCGCAATGGCGCCGGAAGCAAGGTGTAAATGCTGGGCCAAGTTGACGGCTTTTGTGAACACTCGGTCCCTGCAGGTTTGTTCAGCATCAAATAGGCCTGACCCGCAAAGGGCCAGTCTTCCCCCTGCACCTTGAAACGCAGACCCTCAAGCTCAAAGAATTCGCCCGCATCGACCACGGTCTGGCCATGAACTTGCACATGCCCCTGTTGGATCAGTCCGGCGCAGACCCGGCGGGTACCAAAGCCCTGACTGAACAAAATGTCTTCTAGGCGCATGGGTTTAAGAGTTGGAACTTTCATGGGGCATGATTGTCGCTTCGAAAACAACTTCAACCCAGAGCCTTTTGAAGATGACCCAGAACTCAAGCCCGCTGGTCGCCATGACGCAAGCCCTGAGGCAGTGCGAGCAAGGCAACACAACCACCGCCCGCATGGTGCAAATTTGGCGCGAACAATCGGCTCAGTTGCCCCTGCCAGCAAGATACGGCGAAGTGCTGAATGGACAGCTCGATCGCATGGAATCCAGCGCTTTGTTCAGCGAAGAAAGTTGTTCTTTCAGCCACAAAGACCAGCTGGACGCTTTGAAAATTTGGCTTGAAAAAGCACACCAACAAATGAGCCGGCAAGCCTCTTGAAAACTTTGCCCTGCGCGCGCAACCGATCACCGGGCTCCACCGACCTCAGCAGGCTGGCTGCCTGCGCCTCCATGGGTCAGTAAACGGTGCAGGCCTGCTCAAATGACAATCGGGGATGGCGAGGGAACAGCTTGCTGCTGTCGCCATAACCCAAATTGATCAGAAAGTTGGCGGTGAGGCGGCCATCCGGGAAAAATTCTGCATTCACTTTGGCCAGGTCTACGCCACTCATGGGGCCGCAATCGAGACCCAGAGCGCGCGCCGCGATCATGAAATAAGCACCACTCAAAGTGCTGTTGCGTGATGCAGTCCCTTGGGCCATTGCCGCATTGCCTTCAAACAATGCTTTGGCATTCGGGTTGCTCGGGAAAACCAGCGGCATGTGCTCAAAGAACTGGCTGTCGGTTGCCACAATCACGCACACCGGTGCCGATTGGGTTTTGACCACATTGCCCGGACTCAAGGCGGGCATGAGTCGTTGCTTGGCCGCGTCGCTGGTCAGGAATACATAGCGCGCGGGTTGAGAGTTCATGGATGTCGCCCCCATCTTGGCGATGTCATAGACCTCCTGCAGCAAAGCCGCGGGTACAGGCTTGTCCAGAAAACCATTGGCGGTGCGAGCGTTCAAAAAAAGCTGCTGAAGAGAGGCGTTGTCAATTTTCATGGGGCTGGTCTGAGTGAAAAGTAAAGTGTTTATTCTGCCTTGATGCCGATGTCGCGAACCAATTTGGACCAGCGCTCGACATCTCTGCGAACCAAGGCCCGCGTTTGATCGGCGTTCAGGCTCAGTGGCTTGCCACCCGCTTTGCGGAAAGTTTCTTGTAAATCGGGCTGCGCAATCACCTTGGCCAGTTCGTTGCGCAAACGGTCTTGAATGTCCATCGGTGTCCTTTTGGGCACGAAATAACCAAACCACGACTCCAAGTCCAGGTTGGCAACACCGCTTTCCACGATGGTGGGCACATCCGGGTGCATGGGGTTTCGTTCAGCGCCTGAGACCGCTAAGGCCTTCACACTGCCCGCATTCACATGGACACGCGCTGTGGACGACAGATCAAAGAACAGGTCAACGCGGCCACCCAACAAATCGAGGTAGGCGGCTTGCGCACCTCGGTAAGGAACGTGAACCAAGTCTGCACCGGCCAAGTGCCACAAAGCCGCTGGCAGCACATGCTGGCCCGATCCGACACCCGCTGAAGCGTAAGACAACTTGCCAGGATTGGCTTTGGCGAAGGCCACGAGATCTTTGAGCGAGTTAAGGGGGAGGTCCTTGCGCGCCATCAGCGTGTAGCTGTAACTCACCGCCAGGCCCACGGGCTCAAAGTCGCGCAAACTGTCATAAGACAGTTTGTCGTACAAGCCCATGTTGAGCGCAATGTTGGAGACCGAACCCACCAAGATCGAATAACCATCCGGATCGGCCTTGGCCGCAGCGTCCGTGCCGACCAAGGTGCCAGAACCAGACCTGTTTTCGACGACGATGCTCTGTCCCAGCGATTTGGTCAACCGCTCGGCCAGCGCGCGCGCCACAAAATCAAAACCACCGCCGGGCGGCTGAGGCACGATCACCTTCAAGGGGCGGTTAGGGTATCCCCCTTGCGCCCAAACACCAGGCGCCAAGCCCAACATGCCCATGGCTGGCAGTGCCCGCAAGATGCCGCGACGATCCGCATTCACCCCAAAAATTGGTTCTTTGTTCATCCGTGTCTCCTTGAAAAAAGTGTGACTCAATGTGCTCAGCGCTCTAGAGCACCACCGGCCAACCAGCGTGCGCCACGTTGGTAGAGTTCTTCGACCACCGGCCCTTTGAGCATGGGCATGTCCATCTTGACCGTGTAACCAATCCGCGTTTGGATATAGGCCAAATGGCGGTAACCCTCAGGGAAAGTGGCCAGCGCGGCAGTGTCCAGCTTGAGCACCGCGGTAGAGTCAACCGGGTCGATGCGGTCTTTTTCATAAATGGGCTGACGGTGCAGCAGCTTCCATTCATCTTCGTGACGGATGACAAAGTCGTAAAAACGACCTGTGCACACCACATCGCACATGACAGGGCCATTTTCGCCCTCCACCATGCCCCTCTGAGAGATGGTCATTTTGGTCTGCGCGATGGCACGGTCACCCACCACCTCGATGGCCGACCCCCCCAAAAAATGCAGAATGCTGACCCCTTTGGCCCAACCCTCTTTTGTGACGCGAATGAACTCACTGAAGGGACCCTGAAACCAAGTGGCCATCATCACGCCTTCGGGGTGCCAAACCGTTGCGAAACGATCCCAGTCACCCGCGTCACGCCAAACCGCCCAACGCTCGACCATTTGTCGCACCCGTAATTCGTCACTGAATGAAGGGGTCATGCTTTTATCTCCGTTAAAAATCAATGGGGGGTGTAATCCACTTGGAAGCGGGAAGTGCGCAAATCTGCCACCTCTTGCTTCACGCGCAAGTGCTCTGGGTGACTGGCGTAGGCATTCAGAGCGTCCTGGCTGTCAAACTCTGTGTACAAAACCACATCGCAGGCATAGTCAATGCGGCTGGTGTCAATGCCCAACTCAAGGTGCAAGAGACCGGGAATTTGGCCTCGCAGACTTTCAAAACTGCTTTTCAACTGCGCGATGGCCGTCGCTTTGTCTGCATCAGATGTGCCCCGTACATGCCACATGACGATGTGTTTGATCATTAATCAGACGCCTCAAGCTTCAGGGGGAAAGCCAATTTTTTGAGGCCAGAGGTTGACGAAGGCGTGAACAGCCATACTGGAATAAAGTCCAGCCTTAGTGAATGGCTCATCGGCCAACCATGAATGTGCTGCCTCGCGGCTGTGAAAGTCAATCACCAACAAACTGCCAAGCATGGTCCGTTCATCATCGTGGGTCAGTGGCCCTGCAAATGCGATGCGATCAGCCATGGCCGCCAAGTAAGCCTTGTGCTCCGGACGGATACGTTGCCGCAAATCGGAAAAGTCGGGTTTATCCACAAGTAAAAATACAAATAGCATGAGATTTTTTCCTTGTTTTACATGCGGGCCAACCAAGTTGAAAGACTTGGAAACAGGGCCAGAATCACGAGCGCCAATACCATCACCAGCACAAATGGAAATGCGCCAGCAAAGATATCTCTCACAGATATAGACGGATTGTTCAGCGCACTTTTAACTGTGTAGACAGATACACCAAATGGCGGCGTCAGCAAGCCAATTTCAACGGCTACGACGGTGAGTACCCCGAACCAGATTTTGTCCATACCGAATGCGCTGACAATCGGCAATACGATCGGCAGCATGATCAGCATGATGGATACAGAATCGATGATGCAGCCCAACAAAATCACAATGACCAAATATGCAACGAGGAAACCCCATGCACCCAACCCCACGTCGGTGATGCTAGAGGTGATAGCGGCTGGCAAACCCGTCAAGGCAAGCATGCGGCTGTAGAGTGAAGCTGCGATGATGAGAAAAAGCACTGAAACGGATACGTACCCAGTCTCAGTTAAGACATTCCAGAGCTTTACCCAGTCCAGACGTCGACGCAGCAAGGCAATTAGAAAAGCGCCTGCAGCACCAACGGCACCTGCCTCCGTAGGCGTGAAGAAGCCGCTGTAAAGACCTCCTAAAACAAGTACAACAAGTATCAAAATAGGGAAAAATTTTTGAGCGGCAGTGGCCCAAGTCTCAAGGTCTTTTTCCTCGGTAGCGTCGAAGTTGCCTGAGGTAAAAATCCTGGCTGGACTCAGGTATGCCATGGCAATGATCAGCAAGCAAAAAAGCAAGGCCAAGAGCAATCCCGGCAAGATGCCAGCCATGAACATTCGGCCAATCGATTCCTCCGCTATGACGCCATAAATGATCATCAGCAATGAAGGTGGGATGAGCATGCCCAGTACCGATGAACCTGCCACAACGCCCACGGCGAAGCGAGGCGTGTATCCGTGGCGAATCATTTCTGGTGTGGCCACCTTGGTGAATACCGAGGCAGAGGCGATGGAAATTCCAGTGATGGCGGCAAATACAGCGTTGGCACCCACCGTGGCCAGACCCAGTCCACCGCGCACTCGGCGCAACACCCACTGAAACACATCAAAAGTATCCCGACCAACTCCGCTGATACTGACAAACATGCCCATCAGTACAAACAGTGGGACCACGCCAAAAAGGTAGTCTCGAATGGCATCGTTGGCCGCGGCACCTACAAAGCGTGCAGCAATTTCAGGTGACTTCATGAGCCAAACGGCAACGAAGGAAGTCACAATCAATGCAATGCCGATGTGCATGCCCAAAATAATGAAACAGAGCATGGCAAATATGGCCATGAACCCCAAAACCAAATCAGTCATGCATGCTCTCCTTGCGAGCCTCGCGCCAATCCTGTAAGGTCAGCAGCATGTACTGAACCGCGGCCAAGGTAGCGCCACAAAAAACAACCAAGCGCATGGGCCATGTGGGAAAAGTAAACAGTCCTTCAACGCCGAAAAATTCGCTGTTGTTCCAAGCACGCGTGAACAATGGCCAGGTGGCATAAGCAATCAAGCTACAGGCAATAATGCCTGCAAGTGACAGCAAACAGCGCAAAAACTTGCCCGCAATCGGGCGCTTGCTGAGCAAGGGGCCGAGATAAAAATCGGCGCTGCTCATGCGGCCATGGCGCAAGGTTGCTGGCAATTGCAGAAAAACAATCACGATGATAGATGCCGCCACCATTTCCGCAACGCCGTCAATAGGCCGGTTGAACGCATTGCGCATGAAGACGTCCAAGCACATGAGCACCATGACCAGAGCAATCACAATGGACCCCAGTCCATTGAGGGCATCGACCAATCTGCCAAACAGGCTGTCTTGTGCAGATGAGGCAGGACTGGAGTCGAGATCCGTGTTGGTTTCGTAGGACAAAAGAGACTCCAGTAATTGGAAAACAGATCCGATCACGACCAGCTATAACTGAGCACTTAAAACCAAAGTCAAGGGTTTTTCAGGCAGGCACCCGCTTTGGGTGCCCGACCTTGAACAGAAAAGCGTCGTTGGTTTTTGACGTCAAGTCAGAGTTCTTTGTCCCAGTCACGCAATGGTTTGGCTCCGCGCTTGCGCAGCTCCTCCATATAGGTCTTCAAGATCTGGGCAGCTGGTCCCCGTGAGGCATTGGCCTTTACCCAATCCGCAGTGATGTTGGGCATGGTTTTCGCCCATTTTTCCCGCTCGCCCTGGGCCATTGGCGCAATCTTTACAGGAACTGCTTGCTTGGCACCTTGTTCGCCGATGGCTTTGAGTGCCGCTTCATACCGCTGCATCAGCGTATCGCCAAGAACTCGCGAATACTCAAGGCCAACGTCTTTGACAATTTTTCGAATCTCGGGTGGGAGTGCATTGAAACTGTCTTTGTTCATCGCCATACCGCCGTTGTACAAAGCGCCAATATCTACAGTGGTCACGAAGGGAGCAACCTCATAAATCTTGTTGGGCAAAATGCCCGTTGAAATCGAAATGGTGCCTTCACTGACCCCCGTCTGAATGTCGGTGTAGTAGCTGGTCAGCGATCCATCGACTGGTACGGCTCCAGAACCACGCAGCCAAACACCAACAGCGCCCGGTGCAGAGATTTTTTTTCCGTTCAGATCAGCATAGGTATTGATGGGCGTCTTGGTGAACAGGTGATAAGTGTCTACGCCAGATGCTCCGAGGAACACCATATTGTTACGATCCCATTCTGCTTTGAGGGCCGGAACTTTTTCGTTCATCTCGTTTGCCACTTGCAAGATAGTTCTCACATCACCCGTGGCAAAAGGCGTGACGGTCCCAAACTGCGTCAAAGGCATCTTGGATGCCTCCAAGCTGGCAAACACCCAACCAATATCGGCGATACCCGAACCTACACTGGACAAGGTAGCGTTCATCTTATAAAGCTGCCCTCCGTAAGATTCCTTCCAATCGATCTTGTAGCCTTTGCCAAGTGCCTCAACTCGCTTGTTCACCTCTGGTACAAAGAGTGTGCTCATCAGACCAACCCAAGGCAACGATGTGGGATGGCTGGAGGCAATTGTGAGTTTGAAGGTTTGCTGAGCCTGAACCGGCATCAACACCGATGAAGCCAGCACAGTGACGCACAGGGCCGTCTTGATTAACTTTCGCTTTTGCATGTCTCTCTCCTAGGTTGTTATGAAAAAATCCGCACGCCGGTCGTGTATCAAAAACTACTGCAGTGGATTCAGTACAAAGTTAAATTCAAGCAGATGGTCACCGTTGGATTGTTGCTTCCAACTGACCACCAGTGAATGCCGTACGCCAAACACGACATCCGAATCCAGATATTGGTCACCATCGCGAAACACATGCGTGATCAAAGTCTCGTAGCCTTCAGCTTTGATCATGAAATGCAAATGTGCCGGTCGCCACGGGTGGTTATTGCTAGCACGCAACATTTCACCTACGGGCCCATCGCTTGGAATTGGATAAGCCTCTGCCAAAATGGTTTTAAAGTCGAAACTACCATCCGTTCGCGATTGCAAAACACCACGTGCCTGAGGGTGGGCCAAATCCGCGTACTGCACATCGTAATTGCCGTCCGCATCGGCCTGCCACACCTCGATGGTGGCATTGGCCACTGGCTGACCGTCCAGCCCAAGGACATGGCCACGCACCCAACAAGGCATGCCACTGGCGCCATTGGCAACATCCTGTCCGTTTTGGTAAGAAGGGGCGCCCTCAATATAGAAGGGCCCAAATACGGTCGCTTCTGTACATCCAACGGGCTTCTTGTTGTTCATGGCCACCGTCAGCATGGACAACCCCAAGGTGTCAGACAAAAGGATAAATTCTTGGCGCTTGTCATCGCACTTTTGGCCGGTCCGTGTCAGAAAATCAATGCCCCTAAACCATTCCTCTTCGGTCAGCTTGACTTCGCGCGCGAAGGCGTGCAAGTGCTGGATCAAGCTACTCAGGATTTCCTTGAGTCGAGGATCAGGTGTTTTCGAGAAACGCTCGATCACAGCTTGGGTGATGGTGTCCTCGTTGAGATTGCGCATGCGCCGGTCTCCTGCTTTTTATACTAGGGTGATTGAACTTTAAACGCTCAACGCGATTCAAAAAACTTAGCTGACGCAAATGTCTTTTCCGCCTAGCGAAAAAAATCCAGTTAAAGTGCCAGAAAGGAGAACGTGTGGACCGCTTCGTAGAAATCCAGCTCTTTATCCAGGTTGCTGAGACTGGAAGCCTCAGCCGTGCCGCTGAAGCACTTAACTTGTCCAATGCGGCGGCAAGCCGACACCTTCAGGCTTTAGAGAGCAGACTGGACTCTCGCCTGGTTGAGCGCAATACTCGGCGTCTTTATTTAACAGACACTGGACAGGATTTCTTCAACCGCACCAAGGCAGTGCTAGCCGATCTGCAGGACGCTGAAGATGCCGTCAACGCCAGCGCACTTAACCCCTCAGGGACTTTGCGGATAACAGCTTCGCTCTCCTTTTCTATGCAACACATTGCGCCATTGCTGCGCGCCTACACCGAGCGTTATCCCAACGTGAAAATTCATGTGGAAGCAGCTAACCGCTACTTAGACATCATCGACAACAACATCGATGTGTCCATACGCACACGGGAGTACGAGCCCGACTCCAACATCACTGTAAGGCGACTCGCCCGAACACGTCGGATACTTGTTGCTTCACCCCGTTATCTGGCGCGCAATGGCAAGCCTAAAACATTGGATGATCTTCAGCAGCACCAATTCCTGATCTACACCTATGCCAACAAGCCCAATGAACTGCGCTTCACGCGCGATGGTGATGTCACAACATTGCAGGTCAAGGGATTGCTTGAGTCCAACGACGGTCAGATTTTGCGCGCCGCCGCATTCGACGGCTTGGGCATCCTGGTCCAGCCCACTTACATCGTCTACGAAGACATGGTGGCCGGCCGATTGGTTCCTTTACTCGACGATTGGGATTTACCGCACCTCACGGTGAATGTGGCTTATCCCAGCCGCAAGCATCTATCAGCCAAAGTGCGCACCTTCATTGACTTCATTGTTGAGCACTTCCAGCAAATGGATTACGAGAAAAAATGGTCCGGACGCTTTGGCGGTAGCTAAGGCAAAAAATCCGACAGTTCCACCCCTTGCGACACCCTAGACCCACTTCCGTTTTCTAGACAAGGTGGAAAGAATCAAAGCTTTTTTGGAGCCGAGGATGTCAATTTCTTGCGCCAACTGGTTCAACGCTCCTCTGCCAAAATAACGCGAGCAGGCTGGGGGGTGTACATCAATGATTGCATCGGTGCATTTCTTGAGATCAGTCGAATCGATCTTTTATGGCCGGCCCCAGGCCCACCTCGCGTTCCAGGACTTGGATGATGCTCGCGTAGTCATCCTGGCCAAAGCCTTGGTTTACTGCCGAATGCATTAAGGCTTGCGTCATCGCCGTTTGCCGAAGCGTCATGCTGTGGGCAACGGCCTCATCAAGAATCAGGTCAAGATCTTTGATCATCTGCACCACTGTGAAGGTGGGCGTGAAGTCCCGATTTTCCAATTGCATAGCCTTAGCTTTGACAATAGGAGAGGCAACAGCGCTGACTGTCAACACTTTCCACATGTCCTGCCATTCCAATCCACCTTTTTGCCCAAGTGTGAGCGCCTCTGCCAGCATGGCGCTTGTTTGAGCGATCATGAGGTTAACGACCAGCTTCATCAAGCGAGCCTGCTCGGCATCGCCAAGGTAAAAATGGTTGGGCCCCAAAGCCTCCAGCAGCGGCAGCACCCTTGTGTAAGCAGAACGGGGTCCGGACGCCAGAACAGTCAGCTGGGCATCTTCGGCCATCTTGTTGTTGCCTGAAACCGCCACACGCACATACTCGATGCCTTGGACCGCCAACTGAAGGGCTACCTTGGCCGAGGCAGACGGTGAGACCGTGCTGGTGTCCACAAAAACCGTCCCTGAACGTGCACTGCCTGCGACAGTAACACCTACAGCCAACAGCGCCGAGTCGTTGGGGAGCGAAGAGAAAACGACATCCGCAGCACCTATTCCAGCCGCACCGTCTTTCACAACAGTCAAGCCCTGCGCAATCGCCAGTTCCAAGCGACCCTCACTGGGATCATTGACCGTTAGAGCATGACCGGCACCCGCCAAATGCATTGCCATGGGTAGCCCCATCTTGCCGATTCCCAAAAAATGGATCTTCATGGTGCGAACCTCTTTCAAAAATTGTGTGATTTCATGAATCTCGACCACTTGGTTTCATTTTTCAGAATCCGTTGGCGACCAAACCCAGTCCGGCCATGATCTTTTTTCCAGATGCCTGCAAAGCTGCGAGTTTGGGCGCCAGAATCACATCCAGCAAGCGACCTTGGCGCTTCTTCCAGCGCCCTGCAACCATCACACTGTCTATGTTGGCCAGCGTGGTCTGCATCACCACGGTGTTGACGGGATCATGCATAGGCTGCATGTTCAGATCATCGGAGCGAATCAGCACCAGATCGGCCTGCTTGCCTACTGCGAGCGTGCCAATTCGATGGAGTTGTCCCAGCATGCGAGCGCCCTCCACGGTGACCCAGCGTAACGCTTCACGCGTATTCACAGTGGATGTTGGAGGGATGCTGTCGTGCACGAGACGGTATTCAAAGTTATCCAGACTACGCTGCATCCCTAAAGCCACCCTGGCCTGGGTCAACATATCACCTCCCATCACACTCTCCAGATCAACACCTAGGGACGGGGCCTTGCCTAGACGACGCAGCCTCCCAGTTATCGGATAACCATGGCCTTGCGTCATTTCATTTTCCGCCGCAACAGAGAAACTCATCCCTAAATCGCAAAAGCGTTGAAGCTGCGCGTCGCTGAGTGCGTGACCGTGCACGATGTTGATTTGCTCTCCCAAGAGTCCAGCGGCTTCCAGTTGATTCCAACCCTCTGGCGTGCGAGCAGCACCTCCACCTTGATGCAAGGAACCCACAACTCCAAGCGCCTTGATCATTTGAAAGTCGTGGAGGGCTACCGCCAGGGTGCAATAGTGCGGCCCAAGCACAGCAGCGTGCACGTTAAGCAATTCATGACCTTGATACTTATTGAGCAGACGCTCAAGTTCAGTGCGTGGATGAGGAACTGCCCAAAATGGTTGTTCGCCCGGCTTGGGGTCGGGTTTTGGGGTGCCGTGAAAGAAGGCTGCGCGAATGCCAGACTCCAGTAAAGCAGAGATGGCTGCGTCATTGTGCGCCGGTGTCTTGTTGTTGTGACACCAGTCCACCAGCGTAGTCGTGCCGCAGTTGAGCTGATTGAGCGCACCCACCAGCGTTGCAATATGCAGATCCTCGGGCTCAAACACAGTGGCCAAACCGGCATGCATTTTTTTAAAATACTCCAGCAGTGTCCAATTGGCAGCCAGACCGCGTAATGCAGTTTGCCATGTGTGCATGTGCGCGTTGACCAGACCAGGGATCATGATGCAGCCTCCAGCATCTACCAGCAGTGCGTCATCGGCATTGATTTTGGTGGCTATCTGTGTGATTTTGTCGTCCGTTACAAGAACATCGGCACAAGGCAAATCACCCAAGGTGTCCATGGTGATCACTGTAGCGCCGCGAATCAGGGTGCGGTTCATGGACAAACGTGTTGTATTCAATGGTTGAACTAGATTTCTATGAGTATTTAGAAAAAGCCTTTGATCAACAATACAGAAGCGGAAAATCAGTTTTCCAGCGAACGTAAAAAACGTGCACCTGCGACGGTCACAACTTGCCCTGCGGCGTTGCGCAAGATTGTCGCTGCTGGAGCCTCCTCGATTCCCGGAGCCGTTCAGGATGGCCCTTTGGATGGGTCCAAAACCTGTTCTTTCATGAGAAAGGAGCGCTTAAACAAGCGCCCCTTTTTTAACTCAAGCTCAAGGTGTGGGCTCAGGAATCGGCGCGGAAACCCAGCGCCCTGACCAATCGGCCAGAGAACTCGGTGTCGGCCTTCATGCGTTCGGCAAACTGCTCTTGCGTGGTGGGCGTGACCTGCACACCCAAAGGTGCCACCGCTTCAGCGACATCGGGCTGAGACAAGGCGGCGCGCAGCAAATTAGAGGCGCGGTCACGCACAGCGGCTGAGGCCGTGGCTGGCAAGAAGAAACCGAACCATTCACGCATGACCAGTTCGTCAAAACCCTGCTCGCGGTAAGTGGCCACATTGGGGACAAAGGTGGAGCGATTCGGGCCCGATGTGGCCAAAATGCGTGCGCGGCCTGTGGCGTGATGCTGGATCCAGTCGCCCAATGGTGATGACATGGACGTGATTTGCCCACCCAAAACCTGAGGCACGCCAGGGCCAGAGCCTGCAAACGGTACGTTCAAAGATTGGATGTCGGCAATTTGTGCAAAACGGCCCGCCAACAAATGCGGCATGGAGCCAGCGCCCGGGTTACCCACAGTGGCTTTGCCAGGATTGGCTTTGGCCCAGGCCACATACTGGCGCAAATTGGTCACTTCAGCAGGCACTGCTGGGCCCACCACAAAAGCATGGTCGGTGGCGTGGCCAATGCTGATGGGCGCCACATCGGCCTGGGAGTAAGGCAACTTGGAGTAAGAGTGCGGGTACACCGTCAACATGGAAGCAGGTGTGTACAGCATGGTGGCACCGTCGCCTGCTGCGGCTTTCAAGGTCGAGACACCAATTTGGCCGCCTGCACCCGGGCGGTTTTCAATGATGATGTTGGTGGCATAAACGCCGCGCAGCTTCTCACCAATGCGACGCGCGAACGCGTCGGTGGTGCCACCCGGTGGAAAGCCCACCACAATTCGCAAAGTCTCTGGGATGGCTTGTGCAAATGCAGGCAAGTGGCCCAAACCTAAAGCGGCAACAGCGCTGGCGCTCTGAATAAGGGCTTGACGACGGGTTTTCATGTTTGACTCCTGGTTTTTGATGTTGAAGGTGAAAACCAATCCATGTTAAGCGAGCACGTTCGATCAACCAAGTGAAATCAAGGCGAATCCTTACATTTCATAAGCATTTGATGCAAAAATAAAACACGAGAATTCGGCCTTTAAGCCCTCATTTGGCAATGGGTGCAATGCTGCTGAATTGGTCGGTCCACAACCTCAAACCGGGTTGGTCTTGAGGTTCATGCCGCAAGAACCGGCCCGCAGCATCCCTCACCTCTCGGTTCACAGAAGGGTAGGCTTTCAAGTAAGCCTGATCCTGGGTCATGATGAAGTGCAAGTTTCTGCGTATATTGCGAACCTCGTCAGCGGCTTGGGACTTGTGCCGAAACGCCATGCCCAGGCCCTCTGACTGCGCCTTCACGACGGGGTACAGGTTGAGATAGGCGTTGGTGATGTTGATGGCAATGTAACCGTCAGGTTGGAGGTGATCGCGGTAAATCTGAAAGGCTTCCCGCGTCAGCAGATGGATGGGCACCGATCCGCCGGTGAACGCGTCCAAAACAATGACGTCGTACAACTTGTCTTTGGGCAACTGCTCCATGCGCAGACGCGCATCACCCAGCAAAATATTTTGCTCGCGCGCTTTGCAAGACGACAGGTTGTCAAACCATTCTTGGGCAAATCGAACGGCAGCAGGATTGATCTCGTAAAAATCGTAAGCATCGGCTTCCCGGGCAAAATTGGCCAAGGTGCCAGCGCCCAAACCGATGAGCGCGACCGAAAGATTCGGCTTTTGCGACATGGCCCACAGCAAAGTCTCGCCTATCCCGCTGTCGCGTGCGTAGTAAGTGGTGGGCACATGGCGAAGGGACTCCGACAAGAACTGCTGACCATGGGTGACGTTGCCACTGAAAAACACCCTGTCGTTGCGCTCGGGCTCGTTCAAAAATCGGCGTTCCTTGACGGAAACCGTGCCGTAAAAATTTCTGTCCTGGTCCAACAGCACTTCTGTGCGGTCCGCTTTGCGCACCTCGCGCCAAGACCACGGGTTTTGCATGGCCACCAACAAAGCCACCATGACGATGGCCGTGAACACGCCCACAAGACGCCCCCCCAAGCCAGGACGCTTTGAGTTTGAGCGAAACAACACTTGGCAGGCCAACAAGGCCACCAACACCAAGGCCATCAACCACTCGTGGTAATCGTCAAACCATTGGGTCGCCACCAAGGTCACGAACAAACCACCGAACGCTCCGCCCACGGACATGCACAGGTAAAACTCGGTCAAGCGACGTGGGTCCTCGGGCCGGCGGCGATAGAGTTCACCATGACACAACATGCACACCACAAACAACAGTGCGAAATGCGACCATCGCACTTCGTTGACGCCATAGTCCCACTCAATGCCTAACCAGCGCGGTATGTCACTCAGACCCGCGGTGGCCAGCAGCAACACCAAGGTCAAGAAGGCAAACAACTTGGGGCGGTACCACCGGGGGTGGTCAAAGGTCAAAATGAACGTGACCAAATAAAGGCCCAAGGTGGAAATCCACAACCTGGGCTCTGGCGCCACGTCGTGGCTGATTTGATCGGTGGCTGCAATGAAAACCAATGAGGCCAATGCGGGCAAAGCGATCCAGGAAAACCGCTGTGCCAACGATGACGCGGGTTGCGTCTCGGTGGGTTCTGCGGCTTGGCGCATGGAGGTTTCTTCGCCTTGCCCTTTGGCGGCAGGAGAGGTCTCAGGCTTGTTTTGCCAAGCCCCCAAAGCCACCGGCAAACAAAGCAGGGCAAACACCCAAAATCCTGCGGTCCAAAGTTGCCCCATTTCTTGTTGTTCGAGCCATGGCTCCAACACATAAGGAAAAGACAACAAAGCCAAAAATGAACCCACATTGGACAATGCGTACAAGCGGAAAACAGACGATGCATGTGCCGTGCTGGTGAACCAGTGTTGAACCAAGGGTCCGGTGGTGGCCAAGCAAAAGTAAGGTAAACCCACACTTGCGCCCAAAATCAACAACACCTGCATGACCGGCGAGTCGGGGGATTCTGGCCGCAGCTCTGTACCGGGCAATACCCTAGAGGCCAACAGGGCAGCAATCACCAACAAAAGCACATGAATTCGCGCCTGTGTCTGGCGAGAGGGCACCTTGGCCAAGGCATGTGCATACAAATAACCCAAGCACAACAAGGTCTGAAAAAACAGCATCGCTGTGGTCCAAACAGCAGGACTGCCACCAAACCACGGAAGTATTTGCTTGCTCAACAGGGGCTGAACTTGGAACAGCAAAAAAGCGCTCGTGAATATCGTGAGTGCGAATGGCAGAAAACTCCAAGGGCTTGAAGATGGATGGGCAACGTGAGGATTCATGGTTTTGATCATGTCAACAAAGGTGCGATAAAAATTCGCACATCAGAATGGTGGTTTAAAAGCACCGTCGAAAATGAGATCCGCTGGATTGATCCATGTTTTATGGTGCGCACCGATTCATGCTGACAGCCAAAAAGATTCGATTTTTATACCAAACGGCGCAGATTCTACAAGCCAAAGATCAGGGCATGTACGCTTTGAGCAAGCGCATAAACTTTTTTTAAAAAGGTTTTGTCCATGCCCTGTTTATTCACGGCCTCACCGCAAAATTTTCACGAAAAAAATCGTTGAAACCAAGGGTTTATACGGAACGCCACTGTCTTGCGCAGCTCATCAAAGTCGCACTTTGAAATGGTTTAATTCAACCGTATGGGGTTGGGCTTCAGCATTTTGTTGAAGCACCAATCTGAATCTCAACATCTGGAGTTTTGAATGCCAACGATGCGTTTTTTTATGGCCACACTGATGGCTTGTTCCATGTCTCTGGCTCAAGCCTCTTCAACAGCTGCATCAACCGACCCGAAAAGCCCCAACACCGCGTATGAACCCATTCGGGGTCAAGCGGGCAAAGATGTGATCTGGATCCCCACACCCGAAGGTCTGATCGACAAAATGCTGACAGCCGCCAAAGTCACCGAACAAGACCGCTTGTTCGACTTGGGATCAGGTGACGGGATCATCGCCATCACGGCTGCGCGCAAGTTTGGCGCGCAATCGGTGGGCATTGAGTACAACCCCGACATGGCCCAATTTGCCCGTCGCAAGGTCAATGAGGCAGGACTGAACAACAAGGTCCGCATCATCACTGGCGACATCTTCAAAGAAGACTTCACATCAGCGACTGTCGTCACGCTTTACCTGATGCCACATCTGAACCTTCAGCTTCGACCCACTTTGCTCAAAATGAAGCCTGGTACACGCGTCGTGTCGCACGCCTTCACGATGGGCGATTGGGAGCCTGACGAAACCATGCAGCACGAGTACTCACGCGCCTATTACTGGATGGTGCCTGCGCAAGTTGCAGGTGACTGGGTCATCACGGGCCTCGAAGGCGGCCCTGTGCGCTTGAGAATGAACCAAACCTTTCAACACATTGGCGGCACCATGACCCGTGGCGGCGTGACTCAAGCGCTGATGGGCGCAAGACTTCAGGGCGAAGAACTCAAATTCCGCTTCAGCACGCCCGACCAAACTGTCCACACATTCACGGGGAAGGTGGAGGGCAAGCGCATGACCGGCAGTGTGAGTTCAGGCTTCACAAACGCTTCCATTGAAGGCGTTCGTCAGTAATCTATTGCTTTTCCGAACTTTCTCACTTTTTCTCAGACCATGAACGCTGACAACACCGCTCCCGTCAACATGCTGCGCTTGCTTCATCCTTTGTCAGCCATTGCCCTGATTGTCGGCATCGTGATTGGCGCCGGCATTTTCAAAACACCCTCGATGGTGGCGGGCATCAGCGGCGATGCTGGCTGGGCCTTGGTGCTTTGGGTTGCGGGGGGACTCATTTCCATCATCGGCGCCTTGTGCTATGCAGAACTGTGCACGGCTTACCCCAGTGCTGGTGGTGATTACCATTTTTTAAAGCGCGCCTTTGGGCGTGATTTTTCATTCATTTATGGATGGTCTCGCGCCACCATCATCAATACGGGATCTATCGCTCTGTTGGCTTTTGTTTTCGGTGATTACATGAGCACACTGTTGCCCTTGGGTGCTTTTTCCAGTGCCATCTGGGCGATGGGTGTCGTGGTCTTTCTGACGGCTGTCAATTTGCTGGGCATCCACGCCTCCTCCAAAATTCAGAATTGGCTGACTGCGACCGAAATCCTGGGATTGCTGGCCATTGTGGTGGCGGGCTTTTGGGTTGATGCGCCCGCTTCCGGCGCTATCCAATGGTTCGCACAAGCACCCGCAGCCTCACAATGGGGTCTGTGTTTGGTCTTTGTCTTGCTGACCTTTGGCGGTTGGAATGAATCCGCTTACATCTCAGCCGAACTCCAAGGTGGACCGCGCACCATGGTCTGGGTCATTCTGGCCAGCATGATCGCTTTGTCCGCCATTTATTTGCTCGTCAATGTGGCACTTATTTTTGGCCTCGGCTTGAATGGATTGAGTCAAAGCAAAACCGCAGCAGCCGACCTGCTGGGTTTGGCCTTCGGTCCTTGGGCGCAAAAGGCTTTGGGTTTGTTCGTGGCCATTGCTGCCCTGACCAGCATCAACGCCACCATGTTTGTCGGCGCTCGTACCAATTTTGCGGTTGGCACCGACTGGAAAGCATTGCGCAAACTGGGGCAATGGCAATTGAACATCGGCAGCCCCAAACCAGCCTTGCTGCTGCAAGCCCTCATCAGCATGGGCTTGATCATTTTGGGCACCCAAGAAGCCGACGGCTTTTCTGCCATGGTCGAGTTCACAGCCCCTGTTTTTTGGGGTTTCTTGTTTTTGGTGGGTCTGTCCTTGATCTGGTTGAGGCAAACAGACCGCCAGACCGCCAGGCCCTTCAAAGTGCCCCTTTACCCCATCTTGCCCCTGGTTTTTTGTACCGTTTGCGCCTGGCTCACTTATTCCAGCATCACGTATGCCATTTCACAAAAGGCCATCCATGTCTCCATGTGGCTCATTGCCAGCGGCGTTGTGGCCTTGCTGATTTTGCGAATCCGAGAGAACTCTATCGACAAACTTTCAAGCCCCACTTGATCCGATGAAAACGCCATTTCCTGCTTTTGATTACGAAGCCGCTCGCGCCAATTTTTCCTACTCCGTTCCAGAGTTTTTCAACTTTGGCTTTGACGTGGTGGACAAGCGTGCACAGACCCGTGACAAGCTGGCCCTGATCGCCATCGACCGAAGCGGCCAGAACGTCACGCATTACCGTTACAGCGACCTTGAACGTGAGTCCAATCGTTTTGCCAACGCCCTGTTGGCATTGGGTGTTGGCAAAGGTGACTCGGTTTTGGTGGTGCTCCCACGCATCGCAGCATGGTATTTTGTGCTGTTGGGTTGCGCCAAAATCGGGGCCATTGCCATGCCTGGCACCAACCAACTCAAAGCCAAAGATTTGGAGTACCGGGTCAACCGATCCGGCGCATCGGTGGCCGTGGTGGGCACCCCACACGCCCAAGCCCTGGAGTCGATCGAATCATTTTGCCCCTCGCTCAAACACAAAATTCTGGTGGGCGACAGCCAAGCCGGTTGGCATTCATTTGAAGACCTGTGCGCGGCGCAATCGGCCCAAATCGACCGCGACAAGATCGAGCCCACGCGGTCTGAAGAGTCCATGCTGATTTATTTCACGTCGGGCACCACATCCCTGCCCAAGATGGTCGAAAGAGACCATGCCTATGCCTTGGCCCATTCGATCACCGGCAGCTACTGGCAAGACTTGCGCGAAAGTGACGTGCACTGGACCTTGACCGATACCGGCTGGGCCAAAGCCGCCTGGGGCCTGCTCTACCCCCCGCTCACAGCTGGTGCCACCATCGTGCTGTACGACGGAGAAGGATTTGATCTGCAAATGCATTTGGACATCATTGCCAAATACAAAGTGAGCACGTTTTGCGCGCCGCCCACCGTTTACCGCGTGATGGCCAAGGCCGATTTATCTGGCGCTGATTTCAGTTCGCTTCGCCACTGTTTTGGTGCTGGCGAACCCCTCAACCCCGAAGCCATGCGGGCTTGGAAGCTGGCCACAGGCTGCGACATCTACGACGGTTATGGCCAAACGGAAACCATCAACATCGTGGCCAACTTTCCGGGTATGGCCATCCGCCCCGGCTCGATGGGCAAACCCTGTCCAGGCTTGCAGGTCGATGTGATCGACGATGACGGTCAAGTGGTGGCCGATGATGAGGTGGGCCATATTGCGGTGAAGGTCACAGACCCTTACCCGCCGGGACTTTTCAGGGGCTACTACGGTGACCCTCAAACCACCGCGAAATCATTTCGCCATGGCTGGTATTACACCGGCGACACCGCCAAGCGAGACCAAGACGGCTACATCTGGTTTGTGGGCCGCTCGGACGACATCATCTCATCCTCCAGTTACCGGATCAGTCCTTTTGAAGTCGAATCCACGCTGATCGAACACCCCGCCGTGGCCGAAGCCGCCGTGGTTGGCAAACCCGATGAATTGCGTGGCGAAATCGTCAAGGCCTTCATCATTTTGGCCAAGGGTTACACCGCGTCAGATGCGCTGGCTGTGGAGATTCAAAACTTCGTCAAAGAACAAACCGCGCCCTACAAATACCCCAGAGAGATCGAATTCAGAGACACGCTGCCCAAGACCATCTCCGGAAAAATTCGACGGGTGGAATTGCGCAGCGAGGGCTAAATTCACGCGCTTGCGCCGCCCAATCTTTTGAGGATGCCCGACTTGGGCTGAACAAAGGTGTGCTGACCGTGGATCCCTTGGAGGGCGAATGCAAAGAGCTGACGCGCTGGATCGGTGGCGTCCAACAAAAACGGTCGAGGGACCACAGCCACACTGTCGCGTTGCCCATCATTGGTCAGAAAATTCAGGGCTTGCGCAGAGGCTCGAACCACCGAGCTGCGCCGCTGATGAAGGGCCTGCTTTTAAAGACGAATAACAGCACCTATTTAGCGGTCTGTCCCAAAAGACAAGGTCTCACAGCGCGCGACAGAGATCCCGCCGAGCAAACCGCCCGCCGGCGGATCAACTGTTTCGGTGGACCAACACCACAATCACGGCAATGACGCACAGGACAGCAGAAAAAACCAATATGCCCACTGCGTAGTAGCGTGCAGAGATGTTCCGAATTTTGGAGATTTGCAGTTTGTTCATGCCTCATTCTCGCACGATACCCACACAGTCATCAAAGGCTTATGGATACAACTGTTTGGAAAAATCCAAAATATGCTTATTTGACCCAAGCAAGGTGGCTATCAAGGTGATGCCGATTTGAAACATACCCATTTCAAACTGGAACACTCACAATTTTGAAATGGCGTTTCCCCCAAAAGCTGACCCAAAACCGAAAAGACCCAGACTACGAAAAGCTCGGTACGACCTCTGAATTGGCCAAATTTTGAGGCTTGCCTTGCGCGAAAGCATTCACATTGTCGAAAGCCATTCCAAAATAATGCTCGTAATTGTCACGCTCAACGTAACCAATGTGAGGGGTGCACAGCGCGTTGGGGAATTTGAGAATGGGGTGGTCAACCGATAGAACAGGTTCGGACTCATAAACATCCACCGCAGCAAAGCCCGGGCGACCAGATTGCAAAGCCGCCACCAAGGCCCCAGGGGCCACCAACTCTGCTCTGCTGGTGTTGACCCATAGGGCGCTGGTTTTCATGGAAGTCAGGTCATCCACGGTCACCAAACCGCGCGTTTGATCGTTCAGGCGGATGTGGAGACTGAGCACATCGCTGGCGGCTAAAAATTCAGCGCGTGAAGGGGCCAGCTCGAACCCATCGGCTTGGGCTCTGCTCATGGAGCCCTCACGACCCCAAACCCAAACCTGCATGCCGAAAGCCCGTCCAAAAGAGGCCACTTGCCGACCAATGCGTCCATAACCCCACACGCCCAAGCGCTGCCCGGACAATTGTTGTCCTAAGTGCCCTTGCCACAGACCTTCTTGCATGCGTCGCGCTTCACTCAACAAGTGACGTCGGCTGGCCAGGATCAAGGCCCAAGTCAGCTCAGCTGTCGCTGCACCCGTTCCTTGACCCTCTGACACCGCCACACCCCGCGCCGTGCAAGCCGCCAAGTCAACGTGACCCGCGATTTTTCCTGTTTGGCTGATGAGTTTTAAAGTGGGCAATTGGTCCAACAAGCTTGCGCTGATGGCCGTGCGCTCACGCGTCAGCACCACCGCATCAAAGTCCTGTAAACGCGCGGCCAATTCGGTGTTTGTGACCGTGTCTTGAAACACCACCACATCGTGCTTGGCCAATTTTGAAAAACAGTTCAGTTGATGAATGCAATTTTGATAGTCGTCAAGAATCGCCACACGCATGGTCTTGCCTTTGGGTTTGTTTATTCCAGTTTGATACCCAGTTGTTCAACTGTGCGTTTCCAATGTTGCAAGTCAGTGCGAATGATTTGCTGAAATTCAGCTGGGGGCATGCCGCCGGGCTCAATGCCTTGGGCTTTGAAAAGATCTCTCACTTCGCGGGTCGCCAATGCGGCTTTCACCTCTGAATGCAATCGGTCCAAAGTCGAGGGTGGTGTCCCAGCTTTGGCCATCAAACCGTACCAAGCTCGGATATCAAAACCGGGGTAGCCCTGCTCAGCGATGGTGGGAACATCGGGCAAGCCTTCAAAGCGACGCGCCGGTGCAACGGCCAAAGCACGCAGTTTTCCAGCTTGAATCTGGGACAAGGCCGAACTCATGTCCAAGAACATGAATTGCACTTGTCCACCCAGCAAATCTTGCAATGCAGGACCGGCACCTCGGTAGGGCACATGTGTGACCCGAATGTCTGCACGAGAGGCAAACATGGCTCCAGCCAAGTGTGCTGAAGTCCCGTTGCCAGAAGAGGCATAAGCCATGGTGCCAGGTTTCGCTTTGGCAAGGGCCACCAAGCCAGCCAGATCTTTGGCCGGAAAGTCGGGCTTGACCACCAACGCATGGGGAATAAACCCAACCACCGTGACCGCACTGAAATCTCGGGGAATGTCGTAGGGGTAATTCGGCATCAGCGCCGGATTGGTGACGGCCAAGATAGAAGGGAACATGAGCGTGTGACCGTCTGCGGGCTGCCGGACGATTTCACCAAAACCAATCAAGCCCCCACCACCCGGCTTGTTGTCGACCACCACGGGTTGGCCCATAGACACCGCCATATTTTTACTGATCGCTCGTGCCATCAAGTCAGTGGGGCCGCCAGGCGCAAACGGCACCACCAAACGCACCGGCTTGTTCGGGAAATCAGTGGCATTGGATTGGGCATGGGCCTTGTGTGCAAAAGTGCCCAGCACCATCACCGTGCTCAAAAACAAAGCGCGAGCGAACCAGCGATCCGACCGACGCGCACCAAAGGGTAAGCCAACACTCTGGCCTTGGGGAAAGAAAAGCATCACGGTGTCTCCGTTTTTTTAAATCCATGGGTGGGCCGAAGAAGCATGTATGGCTGAAACCCATTCAAGCCCCTGTGCCCACCTGCTGGCCGTTGAAAAACAAGCGTTTATTTGTTGTGCTCAGCGGTAATAGGCCGAGTTTCACCGCTCTCAGTCAACGTGCGCGTGGCGTTGACAGAAGCATACGTCCAAAAAATCTTCATCGGCTCAGTGTCCGATTTGTTGCGGAAACGGTGTGGCACGTTGGGGGGAATGAATGTGGTGTCATGCGGCTTGAGTTCATGCACCTCGCCATCAATGTCCAGAAAAGCATGCCCCGTCAGCAACATCACGCTTTCTTCACAGTTGTGTGAGTGAAAGGGAATGGCAGTGTTGGGCGCAAATTCGGTGATGCCGTTGATGAAAGTTGTCGCCCCCAAAGAAGGCAGCACCAATGGCGTTGTGCGCGCCCCACCGCCACGGTCATGGCTTTTGAGTTGATCAGGTTGAAGAACAGCGTGTTTCACAGGGACTCCTTTAAAAGATGCGCAGATCAGCGCCAAATCATGCCAATTCGTCGTGATTCAAGGGGGCAACACCCAACTCCACAGCCAATGCATGGAGATCGGCCACCAAAGCAGGGGCCAATGGAATGCCATCACGCTGGTATCGCCCGCGTTTGTCGTGGCTTTGCTCGCCGGGCACCCAAATCCGTTCAACACCCGGCAATTTTTCGCTGTTTCGCAAATCGCGCACCAAAGCATCGACCTGCAGCTTGAAATGCTCGGGGTCACCGAAAGCGGACAAGTCGATCACCAGTATCGCTTGGCCTGTGTTGGTCACACTGACATGGTCTGCGTTGAAGTCAACGACATCCTTCCCCATGGCGGCACCGCCCAAGGTGCCCGCCAACAGGCCCACCACCAAGGCCAAACCATAGCCTTTGTGTTCACCAATGGGCAACAAGAAACCATCGCCTGCTTTGCTGGGGTCCAACAAGGGCTGACCTTGACGGTCAATCATCCATCCTGGCGGCATCATTTCCCCGCGCTTGGCTTTGGCTTTCACCTTGCCATAAGCGGCGACCGTGGTCGCCATATCCAGCACAACGGGGGGTTCCTCTGAAGCGGGAATACCCGCAGATATAGGGTTGGTGGACAGCAACATGTCTGTACCACCCCATGGCGGCAAATGATTGGCGTTGCCAACGGCAAAGTACAGACCCAGCATGTTGTGCTGCAGAGGGCGCCGCGAATAAATCGAAGCGGGGCCGGCATGGTTGCTGAATCGCGTGCTGACCCATGCCACACCCGTTTCGCGGGCTTTTTGGATGGCCAAATCAACCGCCTGCGAAACCACCAAGTGCCCCATGCCGTTGTCACCGTCCAAAACGGCCATGGCAGCCCGTTCTTGAACCACGCGAATGGTGGGATTTTTATTGATGCCGCCTGCGCGTATTCGCTTGATGTATTGAGGCAAACGGATGACACCGTGTCCGTCTGATCCTTGCAAGTCAGCCTCAGCCATCAGCTGTGCAATCAAACTGGCATCCTGATTGGGAATACCTTGACTGATAAAGACGGCTTCAATAAAGGATTGAAGCGCACTCAATGAAATATGAACAGAAGAACTCATTGAAAAATCTTACTCAGCACGGATGCCTTTTTCTTGGATCAGTTTGCGGTACAACTCAAATTGGGTGCGGGTCGCCGCACCGAACTCAGCGGGTGTGGTGCCACGTGGCGTAACGCCCAAACCAATGAGTTTTTCGCGAGTCGCTGGATCGTTCATGGCTTTGCGCGACTCCTCGCTGAGTCTGTCCACAATGGACTTGGGTGTTCCAGCCGGTGCGACCATGGCAAACCACGAATTGAAAGTAAAGTCTTTCAGACCTGCTTCGGTGAATGTAGGCGTCTGAGGGTATTGGGCCAAACGAGCGGGTGTTGAAACAGCCAACAGCCTGAGCTTGCCCGACTGAATCAAAGCAGTCACCGTGCCGAGACCTTGCATGGCCGCATCGACCTCGCCTGCCGCCACAGCAACAGCAGCAGGTGTTGCCCCTTTGTAAGGCACATGCGTCAAATCGACATTGGCCCGGTTGGCCACCAACGCCATACCAATGTGCTGTGGGCTGCCGTTTCCACCGGAACTGTAATTGAGCTTGTTGGGGCTGGCTTTGGCAGCACTCAAGAAATCTGTCAAAGTTTTGTAGGGGCCATCGGCCTTGACGACCAAACCCCATTCAATGGTGCCCACCAAAGAAATGGGCTCAAAGTCGGTCAATGCGTTCCAAGGCATCTTGGGAATCAGATGCGGCACCATGGTCAAAATGCTGTCGTTGTAGCCACCAATGGTGTACCCGTCAGGGGCCGCTCGGGCCACTCGCTCGGCGCCAATCAAACCAGAGGAGCCCGCGATGTTTTCGATCACAAAGCCTTGCCCCATGTTTTCAGCCATCTTCAGCGTCAAGACACGAGCGGCATTGTCAACAGCACTGCCAGCAGCCAACGGAATGATCATCTTGATGGGTTTTTGCGGATAGGCCGTCTGCGCGCTGCAAATGGCGCCCATGCCCAAACCAGCCAGCCATGCAAGCGTACGGATTTTTTTAATCAGTTGATTCATTTTTTGTCTCCAAACAGGGTTGATTCCAACAACTCTCTCAAAGATTAAAAGTGGAATCCAAAGCTGTCCAATACTCTTTTCATTTTTTGCCATAGCATATTGAAATACCAAAAAGCCATGAACGCATGCATTTACGAACTATTCAATACTTTTTAGCCATTGCTGACGCTGGCAGCTTCACCGCAGCGGCGGCAGCCATCCCTTTGGCACAGCCGGCTCTCACGCGTCAAATGCGTGATCTTGAAAAGGACATGGGTGTCCAACTTTTGCAACGCATGCCAAGAGGCGTCCTGTTGACCCCCGCTGGTGTGACTTTTTACGAGTCTGCGCAGAGGATCCTGAACGAAGCATCCATGCTTCGCCAACGTTTGTCGCATCAAAAAGACAAGCAAAACGCCCGAATAGTTTTGGGGGTGTCGCCCACTTTGGCCAGGGTTTTGCTGCCAGGACTGCTCGAAAACTGCTTCAATATTTTGGACAACGTCGAATTGAGGACGCGTGAGGCGTTCACACCCGCCTTGATGGATTGGCTCGAAAAAGGCGTGATCGATATGGCCATCATGACCAACCCGGGCCCCGGACGGCACTTGTCTTATCTGCCGCTATTGGGTGAACCTTTCGCATTGGTCTCGAACAAATCCATGCGCTTGGGATCGGTCGTCTCGGTCAATCACTTGACACGCATTCCGCTGCTGATGACCAGTTTGCACCGGAACTTGGTTGAGAAACAAATGCAGCCTTTGGGCATGCCACTGAATGTCCACTCCGAAATTGATTCCGTCGACTCCATTCGTGAATTGATTTCGCGTGGACCGTGGGCAACGGTCATGCCCGTGTCGGTTTTCAAAGACCTGTCTAACGACACCCACATCACCATGTCAGAAATCTCTGGCATTCAACTCAACCGCATCTTGGTGCTGGCCACCCGAATGAATACAGAAATCAGTCGAGAACTGACACTGATCCAAGAGCTGGTTGAATCCGAAGTTTCACGCTTGATGCGGCACGGGGTGTTCAGCTTAGGCGCCCCATCAGCCGGCAATGAGCGCGCTTGAAAACCAGGTGCATCGACAAAAATCAGTTGCTTCAAGCCGCAGGCGGCCGACTTTTGAGTTCCCTCAGCAGCAAAGACAGCATCTGCTTTTGTTTGTCGTCAGAGGCTTCTTTCAAGGCGCCCTCCAGCACGTCGCTGATCTCAGACGCCTCCACCAGCTCCATGTCCCAATCCGGGAACAATCGGTCACGGATTTCGTCCTCTTCACTCAGCACAACCACATTCAAATGGCGAGGGTCATCGGCAATGATCTTCATCAGGGTAGACACCTTGTCACGGGGACCTTCGAGCCATTGGAAAAAAATGCCACTGCCGTACACCAACAAACCCGTGATGCCATGGCGAGGGTTGTAATGCTTTGCCGTGGCAATGATCTTGGCAACTTCACCGGGATGCATCGCTGGCGCCGCCAAGCTGCAATAAATGAGGTTGTAAAGCGAACGCCCCGCAGAGCCCTCGTCGTGTGGCGAGCTAGGGGTGTGATTCATGAGGCCTTTTCATAATGTTTTGAAGATTCAGAACCATTAAACACGTCGTGCGAAAACCACGGCCACTTCCGAGCCCCAACCCACGATCCAACACCAAGCCTTTAACAGCCCATGGCGCGAAGGACCTGCCAAGGCAGCTGCCTCATCCCGGTGGTGCTGTTCGTCCGCTTGGCACTTGACCAAGAGTTCCAACAAGCCTTCAGGGCCACCCTGTTGATGAAGGTGATCGATCTGCTGTTGGTAATGCCGGTCAACAAAGGTTTCAACCGCTTCGATCGTGGCGTAGACAGCATGCGATCCAAACAATGCGGGTAAAGCGCCTGTCAACCAACCCGCCCAACGCCATGGTCCTAAAAACGCGCTTCGCAAGTTCACTGGCAACCACATCTCGACACATGCCAAGTGCTCTGCCTCGGTGGTGCCGTGCATGTGCGCAAAAGCCAACATGGCCTCATCGCCGCGCCACTTGGCGACCGCCGCGATCCCTTGGTAAATGCTCACAGCACCGGTTTCGCCGGCATGGTCCGAGCGCAATTCACGCTCTAAATAAGGAGACAGTTTCATTGAAAAGACCGAAGTGGGAGCCCACCATTTGAAAACACTGGCTTAAACCATGCGCCCTGACGCGGGGTAACGCTGGAAGCTTTTGACACTGCCATCTTTTTGCACCAGAAGCACATCAAAGGCATCTTTTTTGCCTTTGTATTCGGGGCCGTCCATACCCGGACTGCCGATGGGCATCCCAGGCACAGCCAGGCCCAGAGCCGTGGGTCGCTCTTTGAGCAGACGGCGAATGTCAGCAGCTGGGACATGGCCCTCGATGACGTAGCCAAGCACAGTCGCGGTGTGGCATGAGCCTAATTTTTCAGGCATGCCCAATCGTTGACGCGCAGCGGTATTGCCCACGTCGCGCACATTGACCTTGAACCCATTGGCTTGCAAATGTTCAACCCAAAGTTGGCAGCAACCACAATGAGGATCTTTCCAAACATCGACCGTGGTCGCCTGCGCGAACACGGAAGTTTGCAACATGGCCGTAGACAGGCCCGTTAAAAAAGCCGCTTGCAAGCAGTGACGTCTTTTCATGATGGCTTTGAAATGAGTTTTAAAACCCATTGATCATGCATGCGTTGCAATACCCCCTGCCCAAATACGCCAAATGAATTGAACAGTGGACCGGTATTGAACGCCATCAACCTCCATGTGACCTGCCACCCGGGCAGCAGCACTTTGGTAGATGTCCGTTGCTTTTTGAGAGTCTGCACCTTGAACCTGTAACCTGCGCGTCTTGTTTCAGGGATGACACTGTGTAAAAACACGGTTCAGACATACAAGCTGGTTGGCGCATTGAAGGTTTTTCAAAGTTGTCAATGCAACCCGTCTGTTCGTCCGTTGCGCAGAGGGGATGACATCCCCGATTTTTTGTTTTGATTTGCCCATAAAACTGGAGACCTGTCCTATGAAACGTCGTGAATTACTCACCCAAGCAGCGGTTGCGGCCACCGGCCTGGCACTCCCCCATGCTTTTGCCCAAACAGCGGCTTACCCCAACCGTCCGATTCGTTTGATCGTGCCATTCCCAGCAGGCGTGTCTCCAGATGTGGTGGCACGGCTGATCGGCGATAAGCTGAGTGCCGCCATGGGCCAGCCCGTGCTCATCGACAATCGCCCCGGTGCCGGCGGCATGATTGGCGCTTTGGCTGCAGCCGCCACGCCTGCTGACGGCTATACCTTGTTTTACAGTGTCAAAGCATCCCACGCGATTGCACCCAATGTCTACCGGGATCCCAAGTACAACCCACCACGTGACTTCAAAGCCGTCAGCCAACTGCTGCTGGTTCCGCATGTGTTGACCGCCACCCTCAAAGCGCCTTACAACAACATGCGCGAGCTGGTCGATTACGCCAAAAAGAATCCCGGAAAAATCGACTTCGCTTCTCTGGGTGTTGGCTCACAACCCCATGTGGCTTTGGAAGCTTGGTCGCAAAGACTGGGTATCAAACTCAACCACGTACCTTATAAAACCAACCCTTCGCCCGATGTGATGAGCGGTGTGATCAGCCTGTCTGTAGAAGCTTCGACAACCGCCATTCCACTGATCAAAACAGGCAAAGTCAAGGCACTGGGTATTTCGGGTGCACAGCGTATTCCGAATTTGCCAGACGTGCCCACCATGACCGAATTTGATGCCAACCTCGATGTCAACGGCGTCATCGGAAGCTCTTGGCACGGCATTTTTGCCCCGACGGGTACGCCCAACGATGTGATCGCCAAGCTCAATGCTGAAATCGTAAAGATTGTCAAAACGCCCGAAATTCAAGGGCGCATGTTGGACTTGGGCCTCACCCCCACCGGCACGACCTCAGCCGCTTTGGACGCTGTGGCCAACTCCGACTACGCCTTTTGGAACAAAGTGGTCAACGACCTGAACATCAAAGTGGATTGAAGGCCTCAAGTGATTGTTTTGCGTTCAACCGCCTTTTCTTCAAAGGTCTATTTGACTGCAGGTCTGGGCTCATGACCCAACTTGCGGCCAAACCACGGAAAAAACAACCCAGTCAGCCCATCAGACGCATTGGCGTCTTGGGCGTGGGCATCATGGGCTTGGCCATGGCCAGCAACTTGGTCAAAGCCGGCTTTCAAGTGTCCGGCTATGACCCCAATCCCAAAGCGCTCAAGCGTCTAAAGGCTGCAGGCGGCCAACCACAGCCCAATACCGCTGCGATGGCAGCCGAAGTGGACGTGATCATTTGCGCTTTACCCGGACCGCAGGCATTGCACGATGCCGTCCAACAGATCGCTGCCAGTGGCAACCGACAACTGGTCGTGATGGAAACCAGCACACTGGATATTCAAGACAAAAAAGCGGCGCGTGATGTCTTGAAGTCCCGCTCGATACCGATGCTCGATTGCCCTTTATCCGGCACAGGGGCTCAGGCTGCGGTCAAAGACCTCACGGTATATGCCAGCGGACCACGGTCGGCCATAAGACGCCTGGCGCCGGTTTTTGAAGGCTTTGCCAAAAACTGCTTCGATCTGGGGCCTTTTGGCAACGGCATGAAGATGAAGCTGATGGCCAATTTGCTGGTGGCCATCCACAACGTTGCCACGGCTGAAGCCCTCTTGTTGGGGCAACGTTGGGGGATTGCACCATCACGGGCCGTCAAAGTTCTGGCCGACGGCGCTGGTGGCTCTAGGATGCTGCAAATCAGAGGCCCCCTGATGGAAGATGCTGGCTGGACCCACCCCACCATGAAAGTGGCCATTTGGCAAAAAGACATGGCCCTGATTGCGGCAGCATTGGCCCAAGCGCAAGTGCCAGCACCGGTATTTGCAGCGACTGTTCCGGTCTACAACGCGGCCATGGCTTTGGGACACGGGGAACACGACACAGCGTCGGTTTTCAACGTCTTGTCGAGAATGTCGTCTTCAACATCCAAGTGACCCCAATCCCAGAGTCTGAGCGCTACGCCTGACAGCGCTCAGGCCCTGATGTCAGGCTTGGCCTGAAACCAAGGGCAGTTCGCAGCAGGTGAAATGTTCACCCTGCAAGCAAGCCAACAGCTTGGATTCCGGCGACGCAAATTTGCTCGTCTTCATCGCCTGTGCCGCCACTGGCCCCGGCTGCACCCAGAATTTGGCCGCTGGCATCCTTGATCAGAACTGCGCCAGGTTGCGCTAAAAACTTGCCTTCAGCCGTAGCGGCCAATGCAACAAAAAAGTTAGGGTTGTCTTTGGCGCGTTCAGCCAAAGCACGGCTTGATGCGCCCATGCCCACAGCACCCCAAGCCTTGCCTCTTGCGATGTCAAAGCGGAACATGCTGGCGCCGTCTTCTCGGACAAAAGCCATCAACTGTCCTGATGCGTCAAGAACCACAACACCCATAGGTTTGAACTGGGCCGACCTGGCAGCGCTGAGTGCGCCTTGACATATTTTGAGTGCTTGTTCAGAGGTCAATGAATTCACGGTGAGTCCTGATTGAAGAATTTTGAAGCTGGACAGCGTACCAGAACGCACCAGGAAGCTTGTCTTGTGATTGACAAACATTGATGCGTGTTAGCCCCTGGCGACAAGCGGCCACTCCAATAAAACCAGTCAGAAAGGACGTGGTTGATCAGCCTTTCGAAAATTCATATGATGGCCCAATCACCCGATTGGGATTTGCATTTTTTTGCTGGATGAGAGGCCCGTCATGAATCAAAAAACCAGTCCTCAACAACGCGTTGCCGTGGTGACCGGTGGTGCCATGGGCATCGGTGCGGAGGTTTGCGCGCACCTCGCTGCAGCTGGACATTTTGTTTTGGTGGCCGATCAAAATAGGCAAGAGGCCAACGCAACTGCACAGCGGTTGTCAGGGCTTGGCGGCAAAGCCATGGCGGTGAGTCTTGATGTGGGATCTTCAGAGTCCATTGCCCAAACCTTCTCGATGATTGGCAATGACCTAGGCCGCTGCGACATCTTGGTTAACTGTGCCGGCATTGCCAAGGTTTTTCCTTTTGTAGACTTCCCCCTTGATAACTTTGTCGCCACGATGAATGTCAATGTCACGGGCACACTGCTGTGCTCACAAGCCGCAGCACGGCTCATGCTGCCCAAGCAATGGGGCCGGATCGTCAACATCGCGTCCGTGGCAGGCATGAGAGCGGTGGGTTCCGGGCGAACAGCCTACGGCACGTCCAAAGCAGCCGTCATCGCTTTAACGCGACAGATGGCTGTTGAATTGGCCGAGCATGGCATCACCGCCAACGCCGTCGCCCCAGGGCCAGTAGACACCCCCATGACCCGCACATTGCACAACGATCGCTTCCGCGAGGAGTACACCAAAGCCATCCCCATGAACCGTTACGGCGCCACCGCAGAAATTGCCGCTGCGGTCATGTACCTTGTGTCTGAAGCTGCTGCTTACACCTCAGGGGTTGTCTTGCCGGTCGATGGTGGTTTTCTGGCTTCTGGCGCAAGAAGCCTGTGATCTTGATAAAACACATTGAAAGAAAAAATGGTGCCAGCCCTTCAATTCGTGGACACATCCTTGCTGCGCATCGGCTATGAGGAGTGGAATCCAAATGCATCCCGAACCGTGGTGTTGCTGCACGGCTGGCCAGACAGCACACGCACTTGGGCAGCCATTGCACCGGGCCTGGCCGAGGCTGGTTGGCGCGTGCTGGTGCCTGCACTGCGCGGTTTTTTGCCAACTCGGTTTTTAAGTGACGATGCGCCACGCACCGGTCAACTGGCCTCGCTGGGCTGCGACTTGCTTGAGTTTATGGACGCACTTGACCTCAAAAAACCCGCACTCGTCGGCCATGATTGGGGCGCACGCGCAGTGGCCATTGCCTGTGGCCTGAGGCCTGGTGTTGCCAGCCATTTGGTCATGTTGTCGGTCGCCTACGGCACCAACGATCCTCAGCAGGCATTGAGCATTTTGCAGGCCCGCAATTATTGGTACCACTGGTTCATGGCGACGCCTCGGGGCCAGCAAACTGTGCGTGAAGATGGACGCCATTTTGCCCAAACCATGTGGGACACATGGTCTCCACCGGGTTGGTATGCGCAAGAAGAATTTTTGGCCACCGCGCAGGCCTTTGACAACGCCGATTGGGCCGACATCACCCTGCACTCCTACTGCCACCGATGGGGGCATGCGCCAGCAGATCCACGCTATGCAAGCGAAGAGTTGTTACTCAATCCAGCGCCTGTTTTGGACGTTCCCACTTTGCTACTGCACGGCGATGCAGATGGTGTCAATCATCCCAGCAGCAGTTTGGGCAAAGAAAAGTTTTTTCGCGGTGTGTACGAGCGCGTTTTGATTGCCGATGCCGGACACTTTCCGCAGCGCGAAAAGCCAACCGAAGTGCTTGCATCCTTGTTGAATTTTTTCAATCAAACAAGTCAAACCCAGCCATGAGCGCGTGTAACGCGGATTTCATCCGCAAAAATGAGCCACCAGCCATACACACTGAACCTGTCAGCAGGCAGTTACCGGGCACCCAAAGATTGCATCACCTTGGCTATGCAGTCGTTGGTTTTGGCAGCGTCAATCCACCTCATGATGCACACCAATTCCAGCACGGGATCAACCCATGTGATGGACGAACCCGCACCAATGGCAAACCATGAACTGCGTGGCGCATCCTTGAACAATGCCCCATCTTTGTTCAACCAAATCAGGTAGCCATAATAGGGCGCGACATCGCAAGGCTGCTGCATCATTTGTAGCCATTGCTTTGATAACACTTGTTGTCCATTGAACTGCCCTTGTCCCATCAGCATCAGGCCAATGCGCGCCTGGTCCATGGCCGAGATGGAAATCCCACCCCCCCAATGACTGCCACCCGGCACCGACATCATGCGTTGGCCATTGACTTGGGTTAAACCTTGCTCGTAACCCAGCCATTGAAACGCATCTGAACACCCCAGAGGTTTTCTGAAAAATTCTTCAAACACCTCAGGCAAGGGTCTCTTGAACAAATGGAGCAAGGCCAAAGACAATTGATTGATGCGAACGTCGTTGTATTCAAACCGAGTGCCCGGTTCGCCCAGGGGTCTGGCGTCGCCCTTGGTTCCTTCTGCTTGTCCGGTTTGGTAGGCCAGCCAACGGTAACGGTCAACTTGTTCCGGGATCCCTAGGCAAGTCCCCTCCCATTCGCTGGTTTGCTGTAATAAATGGTGCCAAGTGATGCGCGACAAACGATCGCCCTCAAAACCAATACCCGGACATTGTTGAACAACCGGGGTATGAACATCTTTCAAAAGCCCTTGGTCAAATGCCAGACCTGCCAGAAGGGCCAAGTAAGTTTTGGCAACGCTGAACGTCAGGTCAGCCTTGTGAGGCTCCCCCCACTCGGCCAACATCTGGTTTTTGTGAAACAAAACGCCAGAAACAGGACCACGCCCATGGACAGGACCGTATAAGCGGTTGTAGGGCGGGGGGTCCATGTCGTGGATGCCCCAAGGCGGCGAAGTGTCTCGCGACCAAGATGTTTCACAAGATTGGATGAAGGCGATGGTCTCGTCTAGGGAATGGTTCATGGTGACAATCGACAATGGTTGGCCCGCTGATGATGCAGACGAAGAACGATGCTCAGACCCATCATCATGGCTTGTGGCCCATTTGACGTTCACTCTGGCGACTCTCCATGAGATGCGCGCATGGCCAGCGAACAAATAAACCCCATGCGTAACAGTTTATTTACAAAATAAATTGTCAGATTTTTGTTACATTGATCTAATATGGCGCTGAGATCAGGTCAACCACCAATCCAGGTGGTCCTCATCCAGGAGATTCGCTTGAACATTTACATCTATCTGTTCCTCTTGTTTGGCCTTGTTTTCGGCCTCTCAACGTTCTCTTACATGCACCTCTTCAGCGAGGGGCCGCACAAGGTGGATACGCCAGAAGGTGGCTCCACTTTGGGCGGTCGCGTGTTGTGGGCCATGGTCTGCACTTTCTTGTGGCCCATCATGGTCCTCACGGGTCTCAACTCAGCCAGGATACTGGCCAAGCGCAAACGGCAGACAGTCGCTGCGAACCCCTGAGCCGCGGCGCCGAGGTTGCCGCCGACGTCAAATTGACCTTCCGCCTTGATGGCTCAATCCGCATAGCCTGGATTGACGCGATCCAGGATGCGCATATTGGCTTCAAAATAAAGCCTCTCGCGGTCGCCTCGGGGGTGGCGGTCATTGCCAGAAGGCTGAAGGACACGTTGAATGACATCGTCAGCCAAGATGTTCAAGGACTTGCCCGTGCTCATGGCCAAGACTTGTGTTTGGCAAGCTTTTTCAAGTTTATACAAGCGGCGATAAGCCTGAGCCACCGTATCGCCAATGGTCACAACACCATGGTTTTTCATGAACAAAACGGTCTTGTCACCCATCAAGGCAGCCAGACGTTCACCCTCTTCCAAAGACGATGCCAGACCTGTATAGGTATCGTCATAAGCAATGCGTCCATGGAAAAAAGCAGCCGTTTGGGTCGCGGGCAACAAGCGATTGTCTTGCAACATGTTCAGCGCGGTCGCCCACGGTTGATGGGTATGCAAAACAACTTTTGCACCGGTTAAACGGTGCAGGGGGGCGTGAATGCTTTGGGCCGAAAGCTCTACAACGCCCCGCCCTTCCAGGGTCTGCCCTTGCTCGTTAAAAATCATCATGTCGCTGGCCCTGGCTTCTGACCAATGCAAGCCGAACGGCAAAACAAAGTACTGGTTGGGACGGCCGGGCACACATGCTGTGAAATGGTTGTCAATGCCTTCTTCAAAGCCATCCAGGACAGCCATGCGCAAAGCTGCAGCCAAATGAATTTTGATTTCTTGAACAGCCGCATCTTGCGCGCCAACGGTTGGGAGTGGGTAAACAGACATTTAGAGATCAAAGCGGTGATGTGGATGGCTTAAGACTACGCGATGTGGGTCAAAATTCAAGCGCTGCAACCCTAAACCGTGCAACTCTGGTGACTTGAAGTCAGCTCTCGAATACCCAACAGTCCAAGAAGGTCTTGCACTTCACAAACATTTCCAATAATCTGAGCTCCTAACTCTTAAAGTCATGCATTTGGGAGTTCGATTTCAATAACTAGGAGACATCACATGGCATTCATCAAATTAAAACCCTCATTTTCTTGGGTCACATCTTTGGCGGTTTCAGTGGGCATGGCTGGCGCATTGCTGTCATCGCCAGCCGCCTTGGCACAGGCTTTTCCCAATAAACCCCTGCGACTGATTTGCCCCTTCCCCCCTGGCGGTGCTGTGGATATCGCTTCGCGGGCCATTGCGCAAGAACTGTCCAAAAATTTAGGCCAGCCTGTGACCGTCGAAAACAGGCCTGGTGCAGGCGGGAACATTGGTGGCGCCGAAGCGGCCCGAGCCAACCCTGACGGTTACACCATTTTCATGACCACCAGTGGCATCCAAGCCATCAACCCGGTGCTGTACGCCAAGATGCCCTTCGACCCCAGCAAAGACTTGGTCCCCGTCTCTGCTTTGGTTTCTTTGAACAATGTCTTGGTTTTACACCCTTCCATCAAAGCGAACTCGGTGCCTGAAGTCATCGCGATGGCCAGATCGCAGCCCGGAACCATGAATTACGCTTCCAGCGGAAGCGGCACCAGCATTCACATGTCAGGTGAAATGTTCAAATCTCTGACTGGCGTCAACATCACGCACATCCCTTACAAAGGCAGCGCCCCCGCCATGACCGACCTTCTGGGTGGGCAAGTCATGATGATGTTTGACAACATCCCGTCTGCCATTCCTCACATCAAATCAGGCAAGCTCAAGGCACTCGCCACAACGGGGGCCAAGCGTGATCCCTTGCTGCCCGAATTGCCAACCTTGGCAGAAGCCGGCATATCGGGCTATGAGTCTGGCGTGTGGTTTGGTTTGGCTGTGCCCGCCAACACACCTCGCGACGTGATCATGAAACTGAACGCTGAAGCCATCAAAGGCACAAGATCACCCGAATTCGTGAAGCGAATGACCGAGCTGGGTTACAACATCATGGGCACAAGCCCTGAGGTCATGTCCGACATGAGCAGGGCCGAAGTGCAACGTTGGGGTCCGATTGTCAGAGCCTCTGGTGCCAAGGCAGACTGAACCCTGCAATGTTGAAGGGGCAGGCAGTTATTGGTCTCCATAAAATTTTATTTTTCCCAGCAACCTGGGTTTTACACCGGGTTCGAAGACCGCTGCCTCCCCTTCCTCTAAGAAAATTCTGGCTTCAGAAAGTCCAAAGTCACTGCTGAGCACGCCTTGGGTAAAGGTGACACCGTGCCCAACGTACACATTGTTTTTGCCCGATGGTGCTTTGTTGAAAAACCCCGTGGTCGGGATCGATCGCAAAGCTCTGTCTAAGTCTGGCTTGAACACACCAGGCCGAACCACCAACACGTCTGTCGATGTCCCTCTGCCAAAAGCCAGCTTGGCGGTTTCTTCACAACGACAAAAACTGCTGGTGTACACCTCGCCAATTGGAATATGGAGTTCTTTGATCCGTTGGCCTATCCGCCGACTTTGCGCCCTGCCCTCATCGTTGAGCTGGCGCGAACCAGACGAACAGTCATAGGGCCGTTCCGTGGGCGGATTGAACTTGACAGGGTCCTTGCCAGGCGTGATGGCGTGCCTGAAAAAGATATTCAAACCGCCTTGCTGCAATCTCTCAATCAACTGTTGTTCTTGCGCTTGCGAAAAGCCCGTCGACAACAACAGGATCCATCCAAGAAATCCAGAAATTTTTCTTCTCGAGATACGCATTTTTAAAACGAACATCCAGAACGCGATTTATTTTTCAAGCCAAGCCAAGATTTGATCGGTAACCGCCTGCGGCTGTTCTCGGTGCAGAAAATGGCCTGCATTGTTGATCAGTTGAAACTCGTATTCCGAAGTGAAGTACTGAGATTGATCCAGCATCAGCTCAGCACGCAGGTCCTCTGCACCGCACAGTGCAAGCGTGGGCACACCAATGGGACGCGCCATTTTGTTCCTTAAATCTGCGTGCTCAGGATTGGATTTTTCCTGGTCAAACATCGCACGGTAATAGCCCAAGGTGGCCGTTAAAACCCCGGGTTGAGACAACATGTGCTTGATGCTGCGAATGTGATCTTCGTCTTGGAATCCCTCAACTGTCCAGTAGGCCCACAGGTAATCAATGAAGGCCATGTCATTTTGCAATATCGCTTTTTCAGGCAAGTCTTTCAGTTGAAAAAACCACCAATGGAATGACCGATGAATGTGCTTGGCCTCCAGAATACTTTGCCCGACCTTTTCGGGATGAGGGACAGCCATCAGAACAGCGCGCTTGAACAATTCTGGATACGCCGCCAAAAGGCCATAGCCAATGATTGCGCCCCAATCTTGTCCCACCAAATGACAGGTTTCGTGCCCGCAAAGCTTTTGCGTGAACTGCGCAAGCTCATGAACCAGTGTGGCCTTGTCATAAAAACCGTCCAATGGAACCTCTGTGGGGGGATAGCCCTTGAGGTAAGGCGCTATCACCCGATACCCCTGCCCACTCAGCGCTTCGATCTGGTGACGCCAAGTCAAAGCATGGTCAGGAAAACCATGCAACAGAATCACTGTGGGTCCGGTGCCTTGCTCAAGGTATGCAAACTTCAAGTGACCCACTTGAATGAATTGATTCTCGACATTTTTCATGTCAAACACCCGTACTGATCTCGCCTTGCTCATGGCTGAGCATGGCGAAAAGTTCGCATCGGACCAGGATCCCCCAGGCGAAACCAAAGGGCCGACAAAACAAGGGCCAGCATCACCATGAGCAAAGCAGCGCCAGAAAGCAGAGCCGTGATTTCTGTGTCTCTTTTTTCCAAGGTGAATTGGTTCGACAAGTGCTGATAAACTTTTTTCAGGTCGTCCGCAGATCCTGCTTTGAAATATTCAGCCTCTGTGATCTTGGCGACTGCTTTGAGTGATTCTTCATCGACCTGGGTAAAAAACGAACTGCCCTCAAAGCCTGGGATGAAACCGTTAGGGGTTCCAAACCCCACGGTGTAAACACGAACACCCAAGTCGGCTGCTTTTTGAGCCGCCCACAAAGGGTCGGGACCTGACGTTCTGCGGCCGTCGGTCAACAAGACAATGGCACCCCCTTTGAAGGAACCTGGGGGCTCAGGCGCGCGCTCTTTTTCGGGCGGCTTGGCATCCAAGCTGCGCCCCCCATTGTTCAGGCCACCCCCAGCGGCACCACCGAAGCCCGCGGGGCTGGGAGGAAAGAGCAGCTTTTCCAAATCAAGCTTGGCCTCAGGCCGCAGCGTGGCCAAAGCCATCAACAAACCACTGCCCGTCGCGGTGCCTCTTTGCAATTGAAAACGGTCAATGGCTTCGACCAATTCATCCCGCTGCGGGGTCACGTGCTGCACAACTTGCGCGTTGGCGGCAAAGGACACGATGCCCACTCGGATGTTGGGGGGCAAATCTTGCAAAAAATCTTTGGCCGCTTTTTGCGCCGCTTTGATGCGACTGGGATCCACATCTTCGGCAAGCATGCTGCGAGAGACATCCATGGCCATGACCAGGGTCATGTAATCGGCTGGCAAGGTGACCCGCGCCACGGGCCTGGCAGAGGCAAACAACAACAGCCCCATGGCCACGAACAAGATCGCTGGCGGAACATGGCGTCGCCATGCAGAAGGGGTCTCGATGTTTTGCACAATCCATGAGACCGCTGAAAAAGAAACCACCTGTTGACGTTTGCGCCTCAACAGCCAAACATACACGCCTGCCAGCAGGGGCAGCAGCACAAAAGACCAAAGCATCAAGGGCTGTAGGAATTGCATCTTTATCAGGGTTTAAGCCAGTTTCGCCAATTTACCATTGACGCTTATGCTGTGGGTCATTTATGAAACGAGATGCCGTTTTCAGCAAAAGTCACCGTCCAAGGGGCACGGGTGCACTTGCGTCTGAGTTGAATCCTCAAATACCTGACGCATCTTTGTCCACATCTACCTCGAAAACACCCAAAAACCGATACCTTGATTTAAAGAAAATCAAAACTCGATCAGATTTATTGGCCGTTTTTTTGTTCGGCGTCCTCGTCAGCTTGTTGTGTGTGGGGGTTTTCTCCAACGCATTTGAAAAACAACAAACCCTCACGCAAAAAGACATTGATGCAGCAGTTTTGCACACGCTTCAATCCAAAGAATTGCCTTCCCCAAGCAGCAAAGCAGCCGCTGCGGTCCAAGGCGCAGTGGTCCGTGTTCTGGCTTTTGCCGCAGATCCTAAAAACAAAAATACCGACATTGAGAGCGGCGTAGGCACCGGAGTCGTCATCAAGGACGATGGCACGATACTGACCAATTTTCATGTGGTGGCCGGCGCTAAAAAACTGCGCGTCACTTTTTTCGATGGCACAGAAACCGATGCGTTTGTGGTCAGTGTCCAGGCCGACAAAGATTTGGCCGTTTTGAAGCCTCAAAAAATTCCGGACGATTTGGAGGCGGCCATTTTGGGCTCCAGCCAACAACTGGTGCCGGGCGATCTGGTGGTGGCCGTCGGCTTTCCTTATGGAATTGGCCCGTCGGTGTCATCGGGTGTGGTGTCCGGCTTGAATCGACACTTCAAATCACCCGACGGTCAACAAATGCTCACAGGCTTGATCCAATTTGACGCAGCAGCCAATCCCGGCAACTCAGGCGGGCCCTTGGTCAACACCTCAGGCGAAGTGGTTGGCATTGTCACGGCCATCTTGAACCCCACTTCAGCGCGTACTTTCATCGGCATTGGCTTTGCCACCACCATTGAAAGTGCCGGCAGCGCTGTGGGTCTGCCACCTTTTTAAAATTCAAAGGAACACATATGGCGAATGCAACTGAGGCTTGGCGCGGTGCCCATCGGTCCACGCACAACACCGAACCCGAAAAAGCTGCAGCCCTGATGCAGCGTTTGTTGTACGAAGTCAAAAGGGTGGTGGTCGGACAAGACGTGTTTTTAGAGCGCGTCCTGATTGCTTTGCTGGCACAGGGGCATCTGCTCATTGAAGGTGTTCCCGGCCTCGCCAAAACACTGACCGTCAACACATTGGCGAAATCGCTCAACGGCAGTTTCAGTCGCATCCAATTCACGCCGGATTTGCTGCCCGCTGATTTGATTGGCACACGCATCTTCAACCAACAGACCAGTGAATTCAGCACCGTGCTGGGTCCCGTCTTTGCCAATCTTTTGCTGGCCGATGAAATCAACCGAGCGCCCGCCAAAGTTCAAAGCGCTTTGCTTGAAGTGATGCAAGAGCGTCAAGTCACCATCGCAGGACAAACGCACCGTGTTCCTTCGCCTTTTTTGGTCATGGCGACACAAAATCCGATCGAGACAGAAGGAACCTATCCACTGCCTGAAGCCCAGGTTGACCGCTTCATGATGAAGGTTCTGATTGACTATCCAACCGAGGACGAAGAATTCGTCATCGTTCAAAGGGTCATCGCCGGAGGCGCTCAAGCAACGGGCGTTGTGAGCCTTGAGGAACTCCAATCGCTGCAAGTACAGTGCCGGCACTGCTACGTGGACCCCAGCTTGGTTCACTATGCGGTCAAACTGGTATCAGCGACCCGTTTCCCGGAAAAATATGGCCTGGCATCCATCCAGGGATGGATCAGCTTCGGCGCCAGCCCCCGAGCCAGCATTGGCCTCATCGAAGGTGCACGCGCATTGGCATTGCTTCGCGGACGTGATTACGCTTTGCCCCAAGATGTGGCCGATTTGGTTCCCGATGTCCTGAGGCATCGCTTGGTGTTGTCCTATGCCGCATTGGCCGAAGGCAAAAATGCAGACACGTTGATCCAAGAGGTGATGCGTGCTGTGCCGATGCCTGACCAGCCGCTGGAAGCGCATGTCCGCTGAGGCCTTGCTCCAACATTTGGAGTGGACAGTCATCCGACGTCTGGACGGCTTGCTCCAAGGCGATCACAGAACACTGTTCAGAGGATCGGGTTTGGAATTGGCAGACCTGCGCGAATACCAAGCCCAAGACGATGTGAGACACATCGACTGGAATGTGACGGCTCGGATGCAAACACCTTTTGTGCGAGAGCATCAAGAAGACCGGGAAATCCATGCCTGGTTTTTATTGGACTTGAGCGGCTCCATGGACTTTGGCAGCACCGATGTGAGCAAGCGTGATGTGATGCTGCGCTTCGTGGGCGTGATGGCCAAACTGCTCATGAAGCGCGGAAATCGAATCGGTGCCTTAGTCTTGAACCCTGCGGAGCCTGAAGGCTACAAGTACATTCCTGCACGCATGCACAGACGGCACCTGTTGCACTTGCTGCATGTCTTAGAGACATCACCCGTCACCCAGCAATCCCATCAAACCCGATTGACCGATTGGCTGAGAAAAGCCAATGGCTTGTTGAAACGCAGGTCCAGCGTGTTTGTGGTGTCTGACTTCATGGGTGCTTTTGACTGGGCCACAGAACTGAGCGCACTGAGCCAACGACACGACACGGTTGCGGTGCGTTTGGCTGACCCCGCAGAAATCAGCCTGCCCAACGCAGGCCTGGTGTTGCTGCAAGATTCAGAAACCTCGGAGCAATTGCTGCTGGACACCGCCAACCCAAAATTCAGGGCCCGGTATGCCCAAACGGTTGAAAAGAGAGAGCAGCAGCTGGCTGACGCGTTTGCACACGCAGGCGTTGATGCCTTGGAACTGTCAACAGATGAAGATTTGGCAAGTGCGTTGATTCGTTTCTCTGAATTGAGAAAACGGAGAGTTTGGCGTGCCTGATTTCAACTCCATCTATTTTTTGTGGCCCATGCTGCTGTGGGCATGTGCGCTGGTTCCTGCCCTTGCGCTTGTTTACGCGCTGAAGACCCGCAAGAGACCTCCCGTCGTTCTTGGCTTGGGGTTATTGCTGCTGTGCATCGCATTGGCAAGGCCACAAACGGTGTTGATGACCCCCGTGCGTGATGCCGTGGTGATGCTGGTGCTGGACACATCTGGCAGCATGCGCGCCAAAGATCTGCAACCATCACGCATTGAAGTGGCGCAAAAAGCTGCCCAACAATTCATTGAAGACAAGCCCCGCAGATTGCGCGTCGGTTTGGTGACCGTGGCGGGCACTGCGGCCCTGGCACAAGCCCCAACCGAAGATCGTGATGTTTTGTTGAAAGCGATCGATTACCTGCCCCTGCAATATGGCTCTGCCTTGGGTACCGGGATCTTGGTGTCGCTTGAGGCTTTGCTGCCTGGTGCCGGCATTGATGCGCAAAAGATCATCAACGAATCTGCTGAGGCAGGTGGCGCCAAAAACCAAGCCAACTCAGGCCAATCCTTGGACGATAGAAAAACAGCCCCCAACACGGCCAACCCATCGACAGGCCAAGGGCGACAAATGGCCATCGTTTTGATGAGCGATGGACAAAGCAACATGGGGCCAGAGCTGAAGCAAATGGCCGATTTGGCCGCCACGCACCAAGTCAAAATTTACACCGTTGGCATCGGCACCACAGAAGGCGATGTGGTTCAAATGCAGGGCCGCAGCATGCGCGTCAAGTTAGAGGATGAGGCACTCCAAAAAGTTTCCGCCATCACACAAGGCGAATATTTCAAAGCCGACAGTGCCCAAGCCTTGAAGCGCATTTACAACCAGTTAGGCCATCGGCTTCGGTTTGAAAAACGCGCCATGAGCGAGGTCACCGCCTATGTGTCAATTTTGGGTCTGCTGCTTGTCTTGGCCAGCGTAGCGCGAAGCTTTGTCAGGATGGGGAAAATCATTTGAGGCGGTTGTCAGCAACCGCCTTATGGCGAACTCTTCATGCCGCTCTCCAAGACCTGCCCTGAATCGCCCCGGATTTTGCAGAGGCTCCACACCCTTGAGGTGGATCAGACGCAACGCTTGCGGCTCATGCATAGAGTTAACACCAATATCAAATTCAAACAGGCAGCTTACAGTTAATCCATCAAGAAGGAATTTTATGATAATCGTCAAAATATTTAGAGATTCCCCCAAAATCAACTTAGCGGTTATTTCATTAGCCCTTGCATTATTTTCCCCGTTTATTGCCAATGCTCAAAATGCCACAAATTATCCACAAAAACCAATAAAAATTTTAGTCGGATTTTCACCGGGTGGCGTGCCAGATATCATTGGCCGAGTTTTAGCACCCAAATTCACCGAAACTTGGAAGCAACCCGTCGTCGTCGAAAACAGGGTTGGTGCAGGTAGCAATATCGCGGCTCAAGCGCTGGCCAGCTCCGCAGCTGATGGCTATACTTTATTATCGGTTTCTTCTGCGCATGCGATTTCGCCTGCGATTTACCAGAAGTTACCCTACGATGCTTCAAAAGATTTTGCAGGCATCACACTCACAGCCACAGGGCCGGCCTTGGTCATCGTCTCGCCGGAGTTGAATGTCAATAATATGCGCGAGTTGATCGCTCTGGCCAAAAGCAAGCCAGGCCAATTCAATTATTCTTCTGCGGGCGTGGGCAGTGGCTCACAATTTGCGGCTGAATTGCTGAAATCACAAGCTGGCATTCAATTGACCCATATTCCATTCAAAGGTATACCCGAAGCGCTGACGGATACCATGGCCGGACGAACACATATTTTCATATCACCGTACGCCAGCGCCATTAATTTAGTCAGGGAAGGCAAAGCAAAAGCCATTGCCGTGACAAGCACAAGTCGTATGCCGGATTTGCCGAATATGCCGACCGTTGCAGAGTCGGGGCTTCCTGGTTACAAGTGGATATTTTGGTATGGACTGATGGCCCCTGCCAACACACCCAAAGATATCATTCAAAAAGTCCAAGCGGAAGTTGTCTCTGCACTGAAACAACCGTTGGTAACTCAGCGCTTTAGCAGCTTAGGGATTGAGCCCATCACCAATTCACCCGAAGCTTTTGATCAACTGGTGAGAGATGAAATCCAATTGTTCAAGAAATTAGCAAGCGATGCGGGCATCAAGGCAGATTGAACCATGGCATTCGTTCACGTCAATGGCATCGATCTTCACTACACGATTGATGGGACACAAGGTCCTTGGATTTGTTTGTCGCACTCCCTGGCTTGTGATTTGAGTGCTTGGGATTCTCAAGCGGATCTTTTGAAAAAGAATTTTCGTGTGCTCAGATTCGACACACGTGGGCATGGGCAATCCAGTGCGCCGCCTGGGCCCTACACACTGGACGATATGGCCAATGATGTAGAAGGGCTTTTTCTTCATTTAAAAATAGAGAAAGCGCATTGGGTGGGCATTTCAATGGGCGGCATGATTGGCCAAACTTATGCGCTTAAAAATCCTGGTGTTTTTCTTTCATTGATACTGGCAGACTCGACCAGCAGAAGACCCCCTGATGCCATCAGCATGTGGGGAGAGCGGATGAAGGTCGCTCGTTCACTGGGGATGCAAGGGCTTTTGGAAAGCACGCTCAAACGTTGGTTCACCGAAGAGTTTAGGAATAATTATCCAAAAGTCATATCGAAAATTGGACAAGGGATTTTGAATACCTCAACCGACGGCTTTATTGGTTGTTGTGAGGCCATTTCAAAAATTGATTTGCTAGACAGACTCCATGAAATCCATTGTCCAACTTTGATCCTCGTCGGAGAGCACGATCACGGAACCCCTCCCGAGATGTCACTCCAAATGCATCAACAAATCAAGGGATCCGAATTATTCATCATTCCGAATGCCGGTCACATCAGCAACATTGAGCAAGAAGACATTTTCAACTTACAGATCAGTCACTTTTATCAAAAGATAGGTTCGCCCCTCAATTAGTCTATTCGGATGCCAGCCTCTTTCACCACAGCTGCGTAGCGTCGAACATCATTCGTCAGCGTGTTCTGAAAGTCAGCCCTTGGGCGAGGAACCGCCATTTGACCCAGGCCAGACAATTTGGCTTTGATCTCATCTTGGGCCAGTGCTCGATTCAGACTTGAATTGAGCCGATCAAGGATGGCGGCAGGCGTCCCCGCTGGCGCAAGAATTCCGAGATTGCTTGAAATGTCCACATCTCGTATGCCCGATGCCGAAAGCCCGGCGACGTTGGCAACCATCGATGACGGATTTGCACTCAGCACTGACAAGGCCCGCAACCGACCGCCGGCAATGTGCGGGACTGCGCCCGTATCGGCCACGGTGAACTGCACTTCATTGGCCAACAATGCATTCAATGCTGGACCGACACCCTTGTAAGGAATATGAAGAAACCGTACGCCTGCCGAACGTCCCATCAGCTCAGTAATCAAGTGAGGGGCCGCCCCGTTACCACTCGATGAATAGGTGATGGCACCTTGCTGTGCTCTGGCCGCTTGAATCAAATCTTGAACAGAACGATAGGGCGAAGTGCTGTTCACAACCAAAAGAAAAGGCGACTCAGTGACAAAGCCTACGGCCTCGAACGACTTGATGGGGTCATATTGCAAGTTGGCATACAAAGCTGCAGCGGAGGCATGGCTGATGGTGCCTGTGATTAAAAGTGTATGACCATCTGCAGCGGATGCGGCGACGTTGGCTGCAGCGATGGTGGTGCCGGCACCCGGACGATTCTCGACAATGACAGGCTGTCCAAATTCATTCGAAAGCCGTTCGGCCATTGTTCGGGCAGCAACATCCGTGGACCCGCCAGGTGGAAATGGCACAACAAGGCGAATTGATCGGGTGGGAAATGTCGATTGCGCAAAAGACGGAATTGATGATGTGGTTAAAAAACCAGCAGCAGCACCCAACACAAGACGACGGCTTGGATTCATCATGTACAGCTCCTCTTAAAAGACTTGTTCAGACTGACTTCTGGTGACATTCAGGCCAGCTGCAGTCATCAGCTTAGAAATGACAAGGATTTCTTCAGCCCGGGGACGAGGCATTGGTGCTCGCATCAAGGGCGAGTCGATCAAACCGCGAAGCCACGTCGCAATCTTGTACCGGACATGCAATCGTCCTGGCTCAGCATAGACGTATTCGTGTAACCGAGCCATTCCCCCATTCCAAATTTTTCTGGCCCCTTCCAGATCCAGTCGATCAAAGGCTTCTATGTGTTCCAGCATTGGCTCCATGGCATAGTTAAACGAACCGCTGATGGCACCGTCGAATTGCCAACCTGAGGCCAGGTAGTCGTGAAAAAGGTGCGCGCTTGATGGCATGACGGCCACGTTGGGACAATGTTCACGCAAAGCCCTGGCGATCAAGCGCGCACCTTGTGGTGAATACGTCATTTTCCAACCGATCATGTTGGGTACCGCACGGCACACCGCAAGCGTGGCCTCCAGTGGCAATCCCAGCCCCCACTGCGGCGTGGAATTCGAAATCGGGTGTGCAAACATCGGCAGATCAGCCGCTGCTTGTTGCAATAAGATTTGGTCGATCCAAACCTCTGGATATTTGGCCGCATCCCAGGCAACCGATACATCCATAGAGCCTGCGGGTGGGATGACGAACAGGCCATCGACGCCAAATTCTTTGGCGTCTTGAGCCGCTTCCACCGCATCCTTGGTGGTCCACCCAAAGGTGCCAGCCAAAACAGGCATACGGCCTCCAGCCTCTTCCATCACGATTTTTAAAACACGACGCTTCTCTGCCCGGCTCAGGTAGGCCACCTCACCCGCTTCTGGATTGGCGATGAGACCACCGACTCGAGAAAAACGATGTTCTGCGTAGTACCTGACGATTTGACGTAAACCTTGTTCATCAATTTCATCATCCTTCAGTGGAAGCACCAATGCGGTGTAAAGTTTGTGGGACAGGGTTTTCTGTTCGGTGTGTGTGAGTTTCATCTGGCGGCCTCATTCAATGGTTTTTATTCAGTGGCAAAAATGGCTCCGGGATTCACGTTGGATGCTGCCGTCGAAGCCCCATTGACTCCGAGCACCGACTTGGGCTGGTCATGGATGACCCTGAATTTGCTCGAAAACTTGAGCATTCGGCCACTTGGCGCATCATCTTGCTTCGGTGCATCAGGTCAAATTCGTGTCGATAGCACCTCAGGTACAACGCTTGTATGACCTTCAGACCACAACCTCCTCCGTGGTGGCGCGCCGCAACTCACGGCGAACCCCAAAATCAAACCAACGCCCGCGGTGAAGCGTCGCGGTGTTGTCCCACATGACAAGATCGCCTTCTTGCCAGCGATGCTGATAGACAAATTCACGCTGGGTCGCGTGCTCCATCAAGTCGAGTAGCAGCATACGGCCCTCAGCGAGCGTCATACCCTCGATCTCGCAAGCGTGAATCCCAACGAAAAGAATCTTGCGGCCAGAGCGAGGATCCGTTTGCACCAATGGCCATATTGCCGGAGGAATAGCGTTGCGCTGCTCTTCTGTGTACTGGGTATCACCCAATAGAAAGCGCGAGTGCAGTGCATAGTGAATGGCGTTCAAATCTTGAACTTGCAGTTGACGCCAGTGGGGCAGTTCATCCCAAGCCATTCGTAAATCTGCGAATTCGGTCTCGCCGCCAAAGTCCGGCACAGTGACCGCTGACAACATGGAGTACTTCGCTCGCGGCTTTTGAAAAGAACTGTCACTGTGCCAAAGTTGATTGGCCACATTTCCCACAATTTTGGCGTGCTGACGATCCGCCACCTCTCCGTCAACTTTGACGTTCGAGATGTCAGCCAACTCAGCGAACTCTAACCTGTGCGGGCCGCCTTTGAGTTTTCGCAAACCCATGTCCAGAGGTCCAAGCGACTTGGCAAATGCAATTTGCTGACTTTGCGTTAACGGTTGATTGCGGAAGATTAAAACAGCATGTTGGTCCATGGCATCTTCAACCGCCTTGCGCTGATGCAGCGTCAGTGGCTCGCGCAAGTCGATGCCTGTGGCCTCAGCTGCGAAGGGTTGAAGCGGTTTAAGCTGAAGGGTACTCATAGCGCGCTCCATCATTCCAATTTAATGCCTGCTGTCTTGACGATGGCAGCCCATTTGTCGATGTCTTGTCGAATCTGCGCCGTATATTGATCCGCTGTAGACCCCACAGGCTCCATGCCCAATTGCTGCATGCGAGCGACGACATCGGTACTGCGAACAACCTGACCAATATCCGCGCTGATTTTCTTCAACAATGTCGGTGACATGCCTGCAGGTCCGATGATGCCGATAGCACTGACTGCACTGAAACCGGGGACGGTCTCAGCGATCAATGGTATTTCCGGGTTGGAGACAGCACGTTTAGGACTGGACAGTGCGATGACCTTCATGCGGTTGTCTTTGACATAAGGCATCGAGGAGAACAGCACATCAAACAGCAAGGGCACTCGCCCACCAATCATGTCTTGCTGAGCCGGTGCGCTGCCTTTGTAAGGGACATGCAACAAGGAAATACCGGCCATATGGCTCAACATCTCACCGGCCAGATGCGTCCCGGTGCCGGCACCAGGCGTTGCAAAGCTCAAGCTGCCAGGATTTTTCTTGGCATAGGCGATCAGTTCAGGCATGGTGTTGAAGGGCTGCGAAGGGTGCGCAAACAATCCAAAATGTGCTTGCGCCACTTGAGACACACCCACCAGATCTTTTTTGGTGTCGTACGGCAAGCTTGGCTGCAGGCTGGGATTGATCGTCAGCGCTGTAATGGCCATACCCAATGTATAACCATCTGCTGGCGACTTGGCGACGATGCTGGTGCCCAGCGTGGTTCCAGCACCCGGTTTGTAGTCGACCACGACGGGCTGCTTCCACAACGACTGCAATCCCGTTGAAATGATGCGCGCTACGGTATCGGTTGGCCCGCCTGGTGGAAAGGGTACGATCAACTTGACAGGCTTGTCGGGCCAAGCCTCCAAAGACTGAGCCGCCAAAAACACCGGCGAGAAGGCCGATGCCAGCGCCAAGACGGCCTGTATGGACCGTCTTGCAAAATTCTTGTTCATTCAATGGTCTCCAGTTGATTCACGAGTGCGCCTGATGAGCAGGTGGGCAAAAACATCACAAGGTCATCTTGCGCAAATTAAATTGATTTGCAGTCTCTACACTGCGGCGCGCAGAGACCCGTCCATGAAGTCAATCCACTTTGGCACCAGATGCTTCGACCGCAGGTCGCCAACGTTCTGTATCACGGCGCACGAAGTCTGCAAACTGCTGCACTGACCCACCCACCACATCCAGTCCCTGCCCCGTCAATCCATTGCGGACCTCAGGGTCGTTCAATACCTTGTTGATTTCGGTGTTGAGTCGGCTGATTGTTCCTGCCGGGGTGCCTGCCGGCACCATGACACCTTGCCACCCCACAGCCACAAAGTCTTTCAGCCCGGCTTCAGCCATGGTTGGGACTTCGGGAAAAACATTCGAACGGGTCGCAGAGGTAATTGCAAGAACTTTTATTTTTCCAGACTTGACGTGTTGAGTTGCGCTAACAAGATCATTGGACAAGACCTGAACCTCTTTGGATAAGAGCGCGTTGAGGGCTGGCGCTGCGCCTTTATAAGGAATATGCGTGATGGAAACGCCCGCATGCAATTTAAACAACTCCACGGCCAAATGCGGAAAGGTGCCACTGCCAGCCGAAGCATAGTTCAGGCCTTTTGGATCGGCTTTGGCCAGCGCAATCAGTTCGCTCACCTTGCTCGCCTTGACATCCTCGGCGACCAATAACAGGTTGGGCACATTGACCATGTGTATCACTGGCGCAAATGCTGTTGCCGTGTCATAAGGCAATGTCTTGTACAAGCTTGGGTTGATGGCGATATTGGTGTTTGCAAAGAGCAGTGTATGGCCATCGGCCGTGGCTTTGGCAACAGAATCCGCCCCCAAAATGCCACCAGCACCTGGTTTGTTGTCGACAATCACGGGTTGCCCAAGGGACGCCGACAGGCGCACCCCGATGAGTCGAGCCAATGCATCAGCTGATCCACCTGGGGGAAATGGCACGACAAATCGAATGGGCTTGGTCGGATAGTTTTGCGCTTGGGCCAAGGCCGCGCTGATCAACAGTCCAAACAGAAGGGTCTTGCGCAATATTTTGAACATACTCAGTCTCCGGATGAAGGAATGATGGGAAGCAAAAGGTGAGATGGATGAGTGCCGCCAAATTGGACAACATGCTTGGTTGGAACGGCGTTGCAGGTGTGCACCCAAATGGGGTCTTCGGCCGTCGAGTCCTGGCCCCGGACGTCCAGGACCAAACAATGACCCGCCTTGAACAAATTGGACACCTCTCGGATTTCCATGGCATAAAAATAACTTTGACCGGGCTCCAATTTTTCTTGATTCAAGTGCAACTGACGAGGCCGGTAGTGGGTTGATTTTTCAGTGTCCAGCGCCCGCTGTGATGCGCGCAGCCAACCTTTGGTCAGCACGCGTGAGCTGCCATCGGGTGCCACATCTCGAAGCGTAGCGATCCACGTGGCATCTGGCTGGTCCAGCGTGGCGTTGAAGTAGAAAGCTACCGGACCCGTCACTTCCGTGTCGACTTCAAACGGTTGACTCTGAAAACTGACTGCTGGTGGCAACTGACCTGGTGGCAAGTTGGGTTCATTGAAAAATACAGCCTCTCCACCGCTGGAACTTGATGCAGTTCTCAGCGAACCGTCGGGGCCAAGAAAAAATGGTGTCCATGTCGTCCTGGCAAGAGGCCATTCATGTTCAAAACGGTAGGCGTCCCGCCCTTTGATCAGCAACTCGATGGGCGGCTCATCCATAAAGCCGGTGTCCTTGCCTTTCAGCCAATGGTCATACCAGCGCAGAATCAAATCATGATGATCAGACCAAGGTCTCAGCGGTCCTAGGCGCGAAGGCGTTTCCATCACCAGCAGCTTCTTGGGTGCGTCAATGCCTTGGTAAGCCTCAAATGCACCCGCCAGATGCACCGCCCAACTTGTCCATCGGGTGACCAAGAATGTCGGAATCTTGATCTTGTCGAACATCTTGTACGGTGATCGTTCCCAGTAAAAAGGGCCGTCAAAGGGCTCCAACATCCAGTCAAAAAGCAAAGGGTTTTTGCGGGGATATTTCAACTGAATGTGCAAATAGGGAGATCGCAAAACTTCAGGACTTTCCATCAAGCTGGCCACTCTGCGATCGATCTCTTCAACAGGAAGGCGGTCATAACTCAGCGGCCTCATGCCATCCACGCTCACATGGCCCCACCACTGATGCCAAAAACCTTCATTGAGCAAGCCACCGTGATAAACACTCTGGCGGTACCGATCCGTCAACGCTTCATACGGAACAATGGCTTTCAAATGGGGGGGTTGCTGAGCTGCCACCATGTACTGCATCACTGCAAAGTAAGACATACCCAGCATGCCGCACTGCCCATCGCACCAATCTTGTTCGGCCATCCACTCAATGATGTCGTAACCGTCTTGTTGCTCCTTGGGTCCTTGGTAGCAATATTCACCCTCTGAATCGCCAGAACCGCGTGCATCAGCGATCACATGAACATAGCCACGGCTGACAAAATACTCAGAGTCACCTGCTTCCAAACCCCCATTGCCGATCAAGGGACTCAAGGGTGCTCGTGTGGCTGTCACACGTTGCAGGTCCTTACCGTAATGGGAATAGCTGAGCAAAGCTGGGTATTTTCCTGGACGATCTGGCAAATAGACGTCGCAGGCCAGCTTTGTGCCATCACGGCTGGTGATGAAAATGCCTCGTCGCACCACCATACCGAACTCTGGTTGAGACACTTCACTGCGCCAATCTCGTTCAATCATGTTCTAGGGCTCCAAGGGTTAGCCTCAGCTGATGTAAAGAATCGATTTCAGTCTATGTTGAGTTAGACTGATTGTTGAAAATAACAATCGCTGGTGTTTACCCCAATTCGACTTCTGAAACCCATCAAGACGGTTTATGTCTCTCGACAATCCTCAACGGCTAGAAGATCTTTTGAACTACCGGTTGTCACGCCTGTTAGCGCTCAGCAGCGCGCCAGGTATTCGTCTATTTGAAGGCGGCTATGGGGTATCTCGCCGTGAATGGAGCCTCGTGGGTCTGATCGCTGAAAACGGCAAAATGTCCCCGTCAAAACTGGCTCAAATCGCACACCTCGAACGTGCGCATGTCTCAAAAGCCATCACGGAATTGGTCGCCAAGGGATTACTGGTCAGAAAAACTGCCCCCAACGATGCTCGGCGCGCCCAAATTGATTTGACCGAACAAGGTTTGCAGCTTTACAGGGAGATTTTTCCGCAAATCGCTGCGTTGAATCAATCCGTCGTGAATGTTTTAAGCCCCGATCAATTAAGAATTTTTGATGCGGCGTTGCTTGCACTGACCGACTCGGCAGAGAAGCTGGTGCGCAGTGTCCCGGTCAAAGTCAAAGCGTCAAGACATCTGGGTGAAAGTCGAAGAAGCACAAAATACCCATGAGCGCCATTGAGCCATCCTGACGCAGGACAACACATGGCTGCCCTGTTCATCCATCACTGGCGTGGACTGATCGGGCGGATTCCAAAACATGGCCGATCTCAATCTTTGAATTGGGGTGGGCGTTTCTCAATGAAGGCGTTGACCGCTTCATGGTGGTCGGTGGTCATGTGGGCTATGGCTTGGTAGCCCGCAGAGAGCTCGAGCAAGGATTCCAGTGAGCTGCGCTCGCCCTCACGCAGTAAACGCTTGGTCATGCGCAACACCCCCCCAGGATTGGCCGCGATCTTGCGGGCCAGCGCCAACGCCTCGGGCATCAATTGATCCGGCGCCACCACCCGAGAGACCAGTCCGCATTCCAGCGCCTGCGGGGCACTCAGGGCCTCGCCCGTGAAGGCCATCTCAGCCGCCTTGGATGCGCCCACCGCGCGCGGCAAAAGCCAGGCCCCACCGTCGCCCGGCACGATGCCCACTTTCACAAAACTCTCGGCAAAGGTGGCCTTGTCCGACGCGATGCGTATGTCGCACATGCAGGTCAAGTCCAGCCCCGCGCCAATCGCAGGGCCATTGATGGCGGCGATCACGGGCACATCCAGGTTGTACAGCGCCTTGGGCAGGCGCTGGATGCCGTTGCGGTATTCCTCCCGGATCACATCGGGCATGAGCTGTTGGGTTTGGTAGCGCAGCATGTCCTTCACATTGCCGCCGGAACTGAAGACCGGGCCTTCGGCGGTGAGAATGACCACCCGAATGCTGGTGTCCTTGCCGATGTCGGCACAGGCCTGCACAAACTCTTCGACCGCGGTGTTACCCGTCAGGGCGTTGCGGGTCTCGGGCTGGCTCATGGTGAGGATGGCGATGCTGCCCTCACGGGTGATCTGGAGAAAAGCGCTCATGGGGTTTCTTGATTAAAAAACAAACCACCGTATCGGTGAGTGTGCGAATCTGGTCCAGGCTCAGGGGGTCAGTGCTGTCCAGCAAGGCCTGGCCTAAAACATCGTGCCAGTAAGACTCTGAGCCAGCCGCCTGGCGCCACGCATGCAGCCTGCGGGTGAACAACTGCAGGTCAAACTCGCGTGTGAAGCCGATCGCCCCGTGGATGGCGTGGCTCAGCCCGGCCACTTCGAGCGCTGCCTCGCTGGTGCGGGCCTTGGCCATGGCCACGCGCAAACGGTCGGGCACTTGGCCCGCGGCCGACAGCCCCAACTGTGCGGCCATGCGGGCGGCAAAGGCGTGCTCGGACATGACACTCAGCTGGTGCTGGATCGCCTGGAACTTGCCAATCGGCTTGCCGAACTGCTGGCGGTCGTTGGCGTACTGCAGCGTGCGGCTGAACACGGTCATCAAGGCCCCGGCCAACTGGGCTGCATAAAGGGCCGCTTGCAAGCTGACCAAATCGTGCGCGCCGGGCACAGCTTGTGCAACGTCCCAAACCGTTTGGGGCCAGCTCATCTGTGCATCCAAACAAAAACCGGCCATTTCCAAATGGGCTTCGGCCGCAGACAAGAGACGGCAAAGGCCACCACACGACACCAGCACCCAATCGGCTTGCGTGCCACAACGCACTTGCGCGCATTTCAGACGGCCATCGCTGCTCAGTTGGCCCGTGCCGAACACCACCGAGCCCTTGGGTGCGGACACGCCCGCATGGGCCAGTAAGCCGCGCGCCAACAGGGTCTCGCCCAAAGGCAGGGGCACAGCAAAGCTGCCACACAACTCCAGCACCGGGTAAACGTCGGCCAAAGCCAGACCCGCACCCCCTTCAGATTCGGGCACCAGCGCATCGGCAAAACCCGAAGCCTCCAGCGCTTTCCAAAGGGCTGCGCGCGATTGACCCGCTTCAATGGCGCGCACCACGGCAGGTGTGCATTGGTCCGTCAGCAGCGCCTTGACGGCGTCGGTCAAAAGAGCGTCCATGTTGTTTCCTTTCAGCGCAAACCCAGGCCACGGGCGATCATGCCGCGCAGAATATCGCGCGTGCCGCCGCGCAGCGAGTAGCTGGGCGCCACCTGCGTGATGTAGTTGAGCGTGTTGAGCAGCTCGGCAGGCACATCGGCCGCGTCGCGCGAAAACAAGTCGTCGGCAATCGCGGCCGGAATCAACTGCTCAACGCCTGTGCCCAGGTCTTTGACCAGCGCCGCCTCAACCACAGGACTTTCACCCCGGGTGAGCTTTTCGGTGATGGCGACCGACATGGCGCGCAGCGGTGCCAGCTGGCTCAGGATCTTGCCCGCCAAGCGCTGCGCCTGCGGTGTTCGGCCCTGCGGCGTGCGCACATAAGCCAGCCATTCATCGAACAATGCAATGCTGGAGTACAGCCGCTCGGGCCCACTGCGCTCAAACGCCAGCTCGGCCGTGACCTGCTCCCAGCCTCCGCCTTCTTCGCCCACCAATGCGTCATGCCCCAAGCGCACATTTTCAAAAAAGACTTCACAAAAATGGCTGTCGCCCGATTGGTCCACGATGGGCCGCACCGTCACACCCGGCAAAGACAAGTCCACGATCACCTGCGACAAGCCCTTGTGGCGATCGGTCGTCTCGCCACTGGTGCGCACCAGCGCGATCATGAAGTGGCAGTTGTGGGCGTTCGTGGTCCAGATTTTCTGGCCGTTCAACAACCAGCCCGCATCGCCTTGCACCGCACGGGTTCGCACACTCGCCAAGTCCGAACCCGCGCCGGGTTCGCTCATGCCAATGCAGTAAAAAGCCTCGCCCCGGCAAATGGCCGGCAGGTAGCGCTGTTTTTGCGCTTCGGTGCCGTACTTGAGCAGCAAGGGGCCGCTTTGGCGGTCGGCGATCCAATGCGAGCCGACAGGCGCGCCAAAGTTCAAAAACTCTTCCACCAGCACATAACGCGCAAACGCGCTTCGCCCTGCGCCACCATAAGCGGGCGGGAACGTGATGCCCAGCCAACCCCGGCGGGCCAAGGCTCGGCTGAATTCGGGGTCGTAACCCATCCAAGAACGTGCGCGCACATGGGCAGGTACTCCGCGCATGGCTTCGGACAAAAATGCCCGCACCTCCAGGCGCAGCGCCTCGTCTTGCGCAGGAATGGCCGACGGGTTCAGCGAATCGAGCTGACTCATGCCAACGCCCCTTTTTCAAACAAAGTCTTCATGTATTCACCCGTTGAGGCCCCTCTTTGGCCTGCCGCACAAACGGCACAGCTTGTGCAGCACATTATTTCGGTGCTTGGCGTTTCCGTCCATTGTTGGCATTGCTTTGCGTGACAGCGATCGGGGAACAAAGGCCACCGACCATGGGCCACTTGTGGGTCATGCACGGTAAGGGACCAGGTCACTTGATAAGTCTGGAAAACCCTCGTATCAAACGCGCGACAGGTTTCAGCAGGCAACTGCCTATAGTTCAAAAAAATGTTGGGCATATTCCCCGCGTGCAACTTTCACTGCAGCAAGGTATTTGACAGATGCATGACTTGATCATCCGCAATGCGCAGGTTTACGACGGTTTGGGCGGCCCAGGCCAGACGGCCGACGTGGCCGTTTCGCAAGGCGTCATCACCCACATCGGCCAGGTCGATGGCCCCTCCCGCGAGAACATCGACGCCCAAGGCCTGGCCTTGATGCCCGGCATCGTGGACCTGCACACGCACTACGACGCGCAAGTCACTTGGGACCGCACCATGTCACCCTCACCCGCTTTGGGCGTGACCACGGCAGTCATTGGCAATTGTGGTTTTGGCATCGCACCCTGCCCTGCGCCACTGCGCGAGACCATGCTGAAAAACCTGTCGGTGGTCGAAGGCATGGACCTGCAATCCTTGCTCACCGGTGTGGACTGGCAATTTGAATCTTTTGGCCAATACATGGACCAATTGCGCCGAATTGGCCCGTACGTGAATACCGCCGTTTTCGCTGGCCACTCGGTCATCCGCACCGCCGTGATGGGTGCGGACGGCTCCGCAAAAGTCGATCCCACGCCCGAGCAACTGCAGACCATGCAAGCCCTGGTGCGCGACGCCATGGCACACGGTGCCATTGGCTTTGCGTCTTCGTTCTCACCCAACCACAGCGGTTTCGGCGGGATTCCCATGCCCTCGACCATTGCCTCCGAAAGCGAGTTGCGGGCTTTGGCCGGGGTGTTGGGCGAGAAAAACAAGGGCGTCTTCATGATGGCCACCGGCACCCGCGCCAGCCCCGATGTGATGGAGTCCATCGTTCAAGACACGGGCCGGCCCGGCTACATCTCCACCGTTCTGACCATGTACAACGAAGGCAACCCGGACCTGGGGGCCACCTATTACGAACGCTGCGCCCAAGCCCTGGCACGCGGCCACGAGCTGTATGTGCTGACCAGCTGCCAGCCGCTGTCGTTTGACTTCACCTTGACCGACCCCTACGTGCTGCTGAGCCATGCGGCCTTTGATGCGGTCAAAACCGCCACGGTGGACGCCCTGCCCGGCTTGTACCGCTCGGCCGAATTCCGCGAAACCTTTCGCCAGAACCTGCGCCAGCCCAAGGCGGGTATTTTGTTTTTGGGCAACTGGCGGCACATCGAAGTCGGACCAACCGTGCACCCAGAAAACCAGGCGCTCGAAGGCGTGAGCATCCAAGCGCTGGCCGACCAACGCGGCCTGGACCCGGTGGATGTGTTCTTTGATTTGGCCCTGTCCGAAAACCTGGGCACGCATTTTGTGGGCAAGTTTTTCAACAACAACGACGACGGTGTGGCCCCCTCGCTCAAGCACCCAGCCAGTGTCATCACGCTGTCTGACGCCGGGGCTCACCTCACCTACATGTGCGACGCTGGCTTTGGCTTGTACTTTTTATCGCACTGGGTGCGGGACACCGGCCACTTCAGTTTGGCCGAAGGTGTGCGCCGCCTGACCAGCGAGCCCGCCGACCGCTTTCGCATCCCAGACCGTGGCCGTTTGCAGGTGGGCCTGCCCGCCGATCTGCTGCTGTTCGACCCAGCCACCGTGGGCATCTCCAAACCCTTGCCACGCCAAGACTTGCCCGGCGGCGGTACACGCATGGTGCGCGAGGCGACGGGCGTGCATGGCGTTTGGGTCAATGGCGTGAAAGTACATGACGGTCAGGACTATGTGGAACACCCCCACGGGCCTGGCCAAGTGTTGGACCAATTCAATTCCTGAGGAGTATTTGCATGACCACTTGCCTTCGATTTTTGACGGGTCTTTTTTTGGCCCTCATGGCCAGCAGCATCTGGGCCCAAAGCTGGCCCAACAAGCCGGTGCGCATGATCATCGCTTTCCCGCCCGGCGGCCCCACCGACTTGGTGTCTCGGGTCCTGGCGCAAAGGCTGTCAGAGCAGTTGGGTCAACAGGTCATTGTCGACAACAAACCCGGCGCGGGTGGCAACCTGGCTGCTGAACTTGCGGCCAGGGCCACGCCCGATGGCTACACGATTTTTTACAACACATCGGCCATCGTGATTGGCCCAGCGCTCTACGGCAAAGTGAACTACGACACCCTGAAAGACTTCGCCCCCGTGGCGCTGACGGCCAGCGTGCCCATGGTGTTGGTGGTCAACCCGCAGCTGCCCGCACGCAGCGTCAAAGAGTTTCTGGACTTGGCCAAGTCGCGCCCAGGCGCACTGAACTACAGCTCCTCAGGCACCGGCACCATCACGCACCTGGCCAGCGCCATGATGTCCACGCAAACCGGCGTACAAACGCAGCACATTCCTTACAAAGGCAGTGCACCGGGCCTGGTGGATCTGGCGGCAGGCCAAACCCAGTTCATGATCGACACCATCAACACGGTCTTGCCTTATGTGCGTGACAACCGCCTGCGCGGTTTGGCCGTGACCAGCATCAAGCGCTCCAGCCTCTTGCCGGACCTGCCCACGCTGGCCGAATCGGGTATGCCTGGTTTTGACGCTGCCGCATGGCAAGGCATCGTGGTGCCGACCGGCACCCCAGCCGACATCATTCAAAAGCTCAACACCGAAGTGAACAAGGCGCTGGCCCACCCCGATCTGCGCGCCCGTCTGGCGGCACAAGGCGCTGAAATTTTGGGCGGCACACCCGCCGAGTACGCGGCCCACTTGCGCACCGAAATGCCGCGCTGGGCCAAGGCCGTGAAAGACTCGGGCGCCAAAGCCGAATGACCCTCGGGGCCACCCAAATTCAGGAAATTCCCCTGTAGGAGCCCACCCCCGTGGGCGATTCCAAGCTCTGCACCCCTGCAGGCCATCGCCCACAGGCTGGGCGCCTACAAAACTGTGGGCACCATCGCCAGCAGCGCTTGCACTGCCTCTTCGCTCAGGCCCGCTTCGCGCAAGACCTCGGCGCTGTGCTGGCCCAAACGCGGCGCAGGTTTTTGCACGGTCAAACCCGGTGTGCCAGAAAAGCTCACGGGCACACCAATTTCTTGCAACCGACCCTCTGTGGGGTGATCCACTGCTTGCAGCATGCCCACCGCCTGCAAATGCGGGTCCTGCAACAAACTGTCGATGTCGTGCATCGGCATGCAGGGAATATCGGCCTCGTTCAGCCGCGCCATCCAGACCGCGGTGCTCTGCGTGCTCATGGCCTGCGCCACCATGCGGTACAAGTCGTTGATGTGCCGGGTCCGCGCGCCAATGCTGGCAAAACGCGGGTCTTGTTCAAACAGTTGCGCCTGACCCATCAATTCCAAAAATTTCTGCCAATGCCGGTCGGTGTAAATCAACACACACAAATGGCCATCGCTGGTGGGATAGGGCCTGCGCTCTTGCACCAGCAAGCGCGGGTAACCGGTCTCGCCCTCAGGCGGCTCGAAGGTGGCACCGGCCATGTGCTCGCCCAAGACGTATTGCGCCATGGTCTCGAACATGGGGACTTCCACCGCCTGACCCAAGCCCGTCTGGTGGCGCGCAATCACTGCCGCCAAGATGGCATTGGAAGCCATCAGGCCCACCGTGCGGTCAGCCAGGGTCAGGGGCACATAGCGTGGCTCGCCGCCACTGGCCAGGCTCATCAGGCTGGGCACAGCCGCAGCGCCTTGAATCAAGTCGTCGTAAGCGGGCTTGCCCGCGTAAGGCCCCTTCTCGCTGTAGCCATACAGGCCTGCATAAATGATGCGCGGATTGATGGCTTTGAGCCGTTGGTAATCGATGCCCAGACGTTGCATGGCCTGGGGCCGGATGTTGTAGACCACCACATCGGCCGTCTCCACCAGCTTGAAAAAAGCAGCCAGGCCTTCAGGCTTTTTCAGGTCCAACACCACACTGCGCTTGTTGCGGTTGACGTGCAAAAAAATCGACCCCATGCCCGCATGGCGCATCGGACCAATACCGCGCACCGTGTCCCCGGCGGGCGACTCGATCTTGACCACGTCCGCACCCATGTCCGCCATCAGCTGCGTGGCAAAAGGGCCCATCAAGACACTGGTCAAATCCAGTACACGCAATCCATTCAACGCACCAGCCATGCGGTTCTCCTACGGGGTTGGATCGTGGATTATCGGCAGCCCTTGTGCGGTCAGGTGTCACCTGCGGCGCCACCACACACCACAACCAGGCCCAAAATAAATCACCATCGTTTCGCAAGCCCAGATCCATCCTGATGCCCGCACCACGGTCTCAACCCATCCAAGCTTTTCAAACCCAGGAGTGAAACCATCATGGCCAAAGACTTCAGCACCATGGAAGACAGCAACCGCTCGTCCAACCCCAGCATTCACCAGGTGCTGGCAGAGTCCCGCCGCAGCTTTCTCAAAGGTGGCGTGACCTTGTCGCTGGCCTCGGCGCTGGCCCCTTTGGCGGGCTGTGCCAGCTGGGGACCCGCGCAGCCCAAACTCGGCTTCAAAGGCATTCCGGTGGGCATGGGTGACCAGCTGGTGGTGCCCGAAGGCTATGTGGCCACGCCTTTGGCACCGTGGGGCGAGCCCGTCGGCATCCCGGGCAACATGCCCGCTTTCAAAATGGACGGCTCCAACACCGCGGATGAGCAAGCCGCGCAAATGGGCATGCACCACGATGGCCTGGTCTATTTCCCGCTCGCCGGCTCGCGCCGAGGGCTGATCGCCATCAACCACGAATACACCGACGACGGCTTGCTGCATGTGGGCGGCTTCAACGCCATGAACCCCGAGAAAGTGCGCAAATCGCAAAACGCGCATGGCCTGTCGGTCTTCGAGGTCGAACTGAAGAACCAACAATGGCAGATGGTGCGGCCCTCGCGCTTCGCCCGTCGCCTGACCATGAGCGCGCCTTTCAGCGTCAGTGGCCCTGCTGCGGGCCATGCCCTGATGCGCACGGCCGCCGACCCGCAAGGGCGCACCGTGCTGGGCACCTTGAACAACTGCGCCAGCAGCAAAACGCCTTGGGGCACCTACTTGTCGGGCGAAGAAAACTTCGCTTTTTATTTTGGCGGTGCCGACACCCCAACGCCCGACCAGCGCCGCTGGGGCGCACGCAAAGACGGCTTGTACGCCTGGGAAAAACACGATGCGCGCTTTGACCTGAAGCAAAACCCCAACGAATTTCACCGCTTTGGCTGGGTGGTCGAGCTCGACCCGATGGACCCCACCAGCACCCCCATCAAGCGCACGGCCCTGGGTCGCGCTGCGCACGAAGGCGCCTGGGTGGGCGTGACCAAAGATGGCCGCGCCGTGGTCTATTCGGGCGAAGACGCCCGCTTTGAGTACATCTACAAATTCGTCAGCCGCGACAAAATTGCACCCGCAGGCAAGGGCCTCACCCAAGCTCAGGCCAACAAAGAATTGTTGGACCACGGCACCTTGTACGTGGCCCGCTTTGACGCCGATGGTCGGGGCGAGTGGTTGCCACTGGTACAGGGCCAAGGGCCTCTGACGGCGGCCAACGGCTTTGCCGACGCCGGCGAAGTCGTCATCAAGTCACGCCAGGCCAGCGATCTGCTGGGCGGCACCAAGATGGACCGCCCCGAATGGCTGACCATCGACCCCGACAGCGGCTGGGTCTATTGCACCTTGACCAACAACAGCCAGCGTGGCGAGCCAGGCAGACCCGGGGTCGATGCGGCCAACCCGCGGGCCAATAACGTCATGGGCCAGATCATCCGCTGGAAAGAAGATGGCGACTTTGACGGCCGCCGCTTCGAATGGAACCACTTGGTACTGGCGGGCGACCCTGCCAACGAACGCCCTGAGGCCAAGGGCAATATTCGGGGCGACATTTACGCTTGCCCCGACGGCATCGCGTTTGACCAGCGCGGCGTGCTGTGGATTCAAACCGACACCCATGCCACCCAGATGTACAAAGGCGAGCTGGCCCGCGTGGGCAACAACCAGATGCTGGCCTGCGATCCGGTCACGGGCGAAACCCGCCGCTTTTTGACCGGTCCCACCCACTGCGAAGTCACCGGCGTTGACCTGACTCCGGACGGCACCACGATGTTCATCAGCATCCAGCACCCGGGCGAAACCCCCAGCGACCGCAGCGACCCGGCCGACCCCGCCAGATACTCCAACTGGCCCGACTACACCCCCGGTGGGCGGCCTCGCTCATCCACGGTGGCCATTCGCAAAAAAGATGGCGGCGTGATCGGCACCTGAACCCTCAGATCTGTTTGTGGGGGTTCACCTTGGCGCGGGCATCGCCGACAAATCCGGCATGTGCGCCCACGTCATCAGCTCAGCAGCTTGGGCCGTATCGGCCGAAAGCCATGCGTCGTGCAACGCGGGCGCAATGATCACAGGGGTGCGTTTTTCGTCTCCGGGCTTGTGAAACTGCTTCATCACCGGATGCCCATCTGCATTGACCGTCAGCATGGAAAAGCTCACCACCCGTTCCCCTGACGCGGGGTCTGTCCAACGGTCCCAAAGGCAGGCCATGCCGAATGGCTCGCCAGACGCGCGTTCAATTTTCCATCGGACAGCCTTGCCCGATGCGTAACTGGGCTCATAGAAGTTGTCGACCAGCACCAAGCCAAACTGTCGCTGCCGCCATGCAGAACGGTAACTGGGTTTTTCTGCTGCGGTCTCGCTGCGCGCGTTGTAGGTATGACGGCTGATCTTGTCGTCCTTGGCCCATGCCGGTATCAAACCAAACCGAGCCAAACCACAGGCCACGCGTTCGGACTGCCGACTCTTGACGACCAAGGGCGCAAGGTAGCCGGGAAAGGTTTCGTCAGGGAAGTCTGAAGGCAGATCGACGCCAAGGGCGTCTTTGACCCATTGGGCGCGTTGGGTTGGCGTGAAATTGGTGCACACCTTGAGAGTCTAAAGTGATAAATGCCAGAGGCTCACGCCAAAAATCTCTAGAACATTTTAAAAAATATCAAAGTCATCCCACTTGCCAGACATTGTTAATTTTGTTACTTTTTGATTTGGCTTTCATCCACGGAATTCCCATGAAAAATTTAACTGCTTTCTTGTCTGTTGCCCTCCTGACTTTGAGCGCCCCGTCTTTTGCAGCCACCTGCGATGCGCAAGCTGCCGAGAAAAAACTGGCGGGCGCGGCCAAAAACAGCTTCGTCCAGAAATGCGAAAAAGACGCTGCAGCAGCCTTGGCCACCGCCACCGCCACGTGTGAGGCACAGGCCGCTGATAAGAAGCTGGCAGGCGCAGCCAAAAACAGCTTCACCAAGAAATGCATCAAGGATGCAACAGGCGGCTGACCCCGGCACTGCCATGAGGTGTGTGCCCGTGCAGGTGCACGGGTAATCCTGCCCTTGCCACATGAACCCAAATGGTTATGATGATTTTGGCAAAACCCCTGGAATCACGCACATGAAATTTGGAGATTTCGTCAAGGTCAAATCCTTGTCCAGCCCGCAAGGCTTCAAGGAGAACCTGGATCGCTTGGGTTTGCACATGCCTTGCGATGAAGATCTGGAATCGGGCGACACAGCCGCCATGGCCCAGCCCATGACGGTTTCGGGACTCAAATTCGGCAACCGCTACGCCATTCACCCCATGGAAGGGTGGGACGGACTGGCCGATGGCAGCCCGTCAGACAACACGCGCCGCCGCTGGTCGCTGTTTGGCCGTTCTGGCGCCAAGATGATCTGGGGTGGCGAAGCGGTCGCGGTGCGTCACGATGGTCGCGCCAACCCCAAGCAATTGGTCATGAGCGCGCAAACACAATCGGGCATCGCGCAACTGCGAGAGGGCTTGGTACAGGCCCACCGCGAAAGCATGGGCAGCGACAAAGACCTGGTGATTGGTTTGCAATTGACCCACTCTGGGCGTTTTTGCAAGCCCAACTTGGAAAGCCGCATGGAGCCCCGGGTGCTGTACAAGCACCCGCTGCTCGATGGACGTTTTGGCCCGAAGGAAAACATCATCGTCATGTCTGACGGCGAGATTCGCCAGTTGATCGATGACTTTGTGGTGGCCGCCAAGCGTGCTTGGGACTGTGGTTTTCAATTCGTCGACCTCAAACACTGCCACGGTTATTTGGGCCACGAATTCCTCTCCGCCAAAACGCGAGAAGGCGAGTTTGGTGGCTCCATACACAACCGCACCCGCTTTATCCGAGAACTGGCGCAAGGCATCCGTGCCGAGGTGCCAGGCATGGCATTGGGCGTGCGGCTTTCGGCGGTTGATTTTTTGCCCTACAAAGCCGATCCGAACCTTTCAGATGACGAGTCCCTGGGCCCCGGTATTCCGGTGGATTACACCCATGCCATGCCTTACCGCTACGGTTTCGGCGTGAATGAATCCAACCCCCTGCAATACGCCTTGGACGAGACTGCGCAATTTCTTCAGGTTCTGGAATCGTTGGACATTTCATTGGTGAACGTGACGGTAGGCAGCCCGTATTACACGCCCCATGTCACACGACCTGCCCTGTATCCGCCGTCAGACGGTTACCAGCCCCCAGAAGACCCCTTGGTTGGCGTGATGCGTCACCTGGAAATTGTGCGCGACCTCAAAAAAATGTTCCCCTCCATGGCTTTTGTTGGCAGTGGCTACACCTACCTGCAGGAGTTCTTGCCGCATGTGGCTCAAGCCGCAGTCAAACAAGGCTGGACCGACTTCGTGGGCCTAGGGCGCATGGTGCTGGCTTACCCCGATTTGCCCGCCGACGTACTCGCGGGTCGTGCCATGCAGCGTAAACGCCTTTGCCGCACATTCAGCGACTGCACCACCGCGCCGCGCAATGGCCTGGTTTCGGGCTGCTACCCGCTGGACACGCATTACAAAAAGTCGCCCCAAATGGCTGTTCTGACGCAAATCAAAAAAGCGGCCAAGCTGTCCTGATCACCTTGTTTTAAAACCCGCCCTGAGCACCGATACCCGCAGGGCTATCCACCACTGGAGACAACATGAAAACATTTCACCGTTTAGCGTTGATACCTGTCACGTGCCTTGCTCTGATTGCACCGTGGAGCGCCTCGGCCCAAGGGGCCTATCCCAACAAACCGATTCGTGTGATCGTTCCGTTCGCAGCGGGCAGCACGACCGACATCATTGCCCGCGCCATCTCAGACAAGATGAGCCAGAGCATGGGGCAAGCTCTGGTGATTGATAACCGTGGCGGCGCCAGTGGCACCATCGGGCAGCAAGCCGTCGCCACTGCAGCACCTGATGGCTACACCATCATGATTCACTCGTCGTCGCACACGGTAAGTCCTTCGACATTTGCCAAGTTGCCGTTCGATACGCTCAACGATTTTGCAGGTGTGACACCGATTTCCAGCACACCCAACGTGCTGGTCATGTCGCCCACAAAGAACATCAAGACGCTGCAAGAGTTGCTGACTGCTGCACGTTCCAAGCCAGGAGGTATGAATTTTGCGTCCGCGGGTCAAGGCAGTGCCACGCATTTAAACGCTGAGAAATTCAAATTGGCCGCCAAGATCGAAGCCACCAACATCCCCTTCAAAGGTTCCAGCGAAGCCGTGACCGAGGTCATCTCAGGTCGTGTTGATTACTATTTTTCACCCATAGCGCCCGTCATTGGTCAAATTCGAAGCGGTCAGTTGGTCCCCTTGGCTGTCGGCTCCTCCAAGCGTGCCAGTGCTTTGCCACAAGTGCCGACCACGGCAGAAGCCGGTGTCCCTGGCTCTGAATTCAATTTCTGGATTGGCATGATGGTGCCGGGGAAAACGCCCAAAGACATTGTCAATCGGTTGAATGAAGAGGTCGTGAAGGCCTTGGCGACGGCCGAAGTCAAAGAGCGTTTTGTCACCCTGGGCGCTGACGCCTGGACCATGCGGCCTGAACAGTTTGACGCCTACATCCGCGACGAAATCAAAAGCAACGCGGTGCTGGTCAAAGCTGCAGGGCTCTCACCAGCACCCTGAAAGCCCAAGCTGTGCCCTTGAACTTGAGCCTGCCAACCGCTGCGGGGCGCCTGGAAAACTACAGGCTGTGCGGCAGCGTCCCTTTGAAACCCAAGTCGCTTCAGCCATTCAACCGCGTGGCCTACTCGGCAGCGCATGTGGTGGCCGATCCACTGGCTGATGTGGACCCTTGGCTGCAATGCGCTGTGGATTGGGATGCCACGATCGCCTACAGACGGCATTTGTGGTCGTTGGGCCTGGGCGTAGCCGAAGCCATGGACACCGCGCAGCGCGGCATGGGTCTGGACTGGCCAACATCCTTGGAACTGATCCGCCGAACGCTGGATGCGGCCCAAGATGTGCCAGGCGCACGCATTGCTTCAGGCTGTGGCACAGATCACTTGGTGCTGGACGATGTCACGACGGTGGACGAAGTCATTGCTGCCTACGAAGAACAGTTGGAGGCGATTGAGAACCTGGGTGGCCAACTCATCATCATGGCCAGTCGGGCCTTGGCGCGCGTGGCCCAAAGTCCCGCAGACTATGAGCGCGTTTACGACCGCATCCTGAGTCAGGTCCGGCAACCCGTGGTGCTGCATTGGCTGGGCGACATGTTTGACCCTGCACTGAAGGGTTACTGGGGCAGTCATGATCTGGACCAAGCCATGAACACCGCCTTAGGCATCCTCAAGGCGCACTCAAAGAAGGTGGATGGCATCAAGATTTCCTTGCTCGACAAAGACAAGGAAATCAGCATGCGTCGTCGCCTGCCACCCGGCGTGCGCATGTACACAGGAGATGACTTCAACTATGCAGAGCTGATTGCTGGCGATGGTCATGGAGAAGATGCCGTCCATGGGCACAGCGACGCGCTGCTCGGCATTTTTGACGCGATTGCACCCGCCGCCAGTTTGGCACTGGCGGCCTTGGCTGAAGGCCAACGAGACACCTTCCATGCCATCTTGGCGCCGACGGTCCCTCTGTCACGCCATATTTTCAAGGCGCCTACCCGTTACTACAAAACGGGCGTTGTCTTCATGGCTTGGCTCAACGGTCACCAAAACCATTTCAGCATGATTGGCGGTCAGCAAAGCACCCGCTCCGTTCAACATTTAGCAGAGTTGTTCCGATTGGCCGATCAGGCCCATCTGCTGGAGCACCCCGAGATGGCTGTTCAGCGAATGAAAAATCTGATGCTCATCCATGGTGTGGCATGAACCCACGCACGGCGTTTTCAAGCCAACAGACCTGCTGTGGATGCATTAAAAACATGCGAGATTCCAATACGCCCAGTTGCTTGCTTTGATTTTTCCGCCACACCCACTGCACATTCGCAGTCAGGGTTTGGCTAAAGGGGACCCAGGGTTCACATGATCAGGAGCTCCGGGGGGCACAGGCGGATGCTCCTTCAGTGTTTTCTCAAAGGCCATGATCATTTTTCTCATGGGACCGCGCACCCAGCCATCTTCCATGGCCGCATCGGTCTCTTCTTTGGGATCTCGCTTGATATTGAACAGCCACGGGGTTTCCAGATGCTTGGTGCCTGAATTCGGTTCGCTTTCAAAGACAAAGTGCAGCTTCCAGTGACGCCACTTCACAGCGCGCAACTCGGTTTTGATGTAAAAAAGAAAACCATCACGTGCAGATTTTTCAACGGTACCTTTCCACCAATTCAATTGGCTGAGGCCATCAATCGGCCTGTCGGTGGGCACTTCGGCACCGGCAACATCGATCAAGGTGGTGAACAAATCGGTGACATGCATGATGTCGTCGCTGACGCGCGCTTTGTCAATCTGTCCGGGCCATTTGACGATCAGTGGTACGCGCAGTCCGCCTTCCATGGCGGTGTGATAAGTGCCCGACCACGGGCCAGCGGTACCGCGCCATGGGCGTCGAAACTCGGGGCCATTGTCACTGGCAAAAATGAACAAGGTGTCGTTCTCTAGTCCTAGGTCCTTCACGGCATCGATCAACTGCCCGACGCGATGGTCCATTTCCATCATGGAATCTGCAAACTCGCCCACGCCACTTTTCCCCGAAAAGTCAGGGTGTGCCAAGGTTGGGAAATGCAAATGGGTAAGGGGAACATACAGAAAGAAGGGATGGCTGCCTTTTGCTTTTCGGCGCATGAAGTCAATCGATTTTTCGGTCAGCTCACTGTCGATCAAACGCCGTTTCACCAGGTCGTATTCGGCAACGTTTTTCGCGGGCTGGCCTGCAAAGCCCTCCATCACTTGCGGTATGTCAACCACCGTTTCATCGAAACCTGGTGATTGCGTAAAGAGCGTTTCGTTGCTGGTGCGCGGAATGCCGTACCACTCATCAAAGCCACGATCATTGGGGTATCGGCCATCGCGATCGCCCAAATGCCATTTGCCAAACATGGCAGTTTCATAACCTGCTTGCTTCAGAACTTGGGGCAGTGTTTTTTCCCAAGGGTGGATACCTTGCGGCAAGCCTGCGGGTACAGACTGCAGCGCACCCGTGCGAATGGGGTGGCGACCTGTCATCAGTGCTGACCGCGTCGGAACGCAGTCGCTTTCGACGTTGAAGTTCAGGCACTTCAGGCCTTCTTCAGCCAGTGCGTCGATGCGCGGTGTGGGTGCGCCACGCAGCGCACCGCCACCGTAGCAGCCTAGCTCGCCCCAGCCCAAGTTATCGGCCAAAACGAGCACAATGTGCGGTTGTTTTTCTTTGGATGACATCTTCATTCCATGGCGATCTTGCGATCTTTGATCAGTTTGGCCCACCGCTCTCGGTCTTGTGTCATGCGCTGTTGAAACACTTCTGGCGTCATGGCCACCGTTTCCATGGCAAGGCCCAACAGCTGTTGCTTGAGCGCAGGCTCATTCAAAGACTCATCGACAACTCGGCGCAGCTGTGAGATCACCGGCGCCGGTGTGCCTTCCGGTGCAAACAGTGCTGACCATTGCGGTACATCGATATCGCCCGCCCCACTCTCACTGAGTGTGGGGGTGTCGGGCAAGATGGCAGAACGGCGCTTGGTGCTGACTGCCAAAGCAATCAACTTACCCGATTTGATGTGTGGCAACACCGCTGCTGCCCCCAAAACGGCCACATTGACTTGGCCGGAAATGACATCGTTCACAGCCTGGCCACCCCCTTTGTAGGGAATGTGAAGCAAATTGATGCCCAAATTTTGCGCAAACAGTTCACCCACCAAATGCTGAATCGAGCCCTGCCCCGAACTGGCATAAGACACTTGATCTGGCTTACCTTTGGCGCGGGCTTGCAGGTCTTGAATGGTTTTCAAGCCAGCTGAAGGTGCCGTGACCACCACGATGGGTTGAAACGTCAGAACAGACACCGGTGTAAATGTTTTGGTCAGGTCCCATGGCATGGGTCTGAACAACGGCAACAGCGACACCGAATCTGAGGCCACCAAAAAAGTGTGTTGGTCTTTTGCCGTGCGCAAAGTGGTTTCGACGCCTAATGAGCCGTTGGCTCCGGGTTTGTTGTCCACCAAAACCGCTTGTCCCAGTCGCTTTCTGACACTTTCTCCGACCAGTCTGGCCACCACATCATTGGAGCCGCCAGCAGGAAATGGCACCACCAAGCTGATGGGTTTACTGGGCCAATCTTGGGCAAATGCGCAGGGGTGCGCCAGTGCAACCCCCAGTGCCATGGCCATCAGACCGTTGCTGAAATTTCGTCTATTGCGTATTGGCATGGGTCTTCCGATTCATTGGTGACGCGGTAATTTTAGATTGCGCTCATCAGGGAAATATCAAAAATCAATGCTACAACATCAATAAATACTGAACTTACAGGGCCTCGAATGCTTCATCCTCGTTTAGATCAATTGCGGGTTAAACAACTGCGGTTTTTGAGCCTGCTGGCAACTCAGGGTTCTTTGTCGGACACGGCGGAGCAACTGTCCATGACCCAATCGGCCGCCAGCATGATGCTCAAAGAAATCGAGTCCTTGTTTGATGTCAAACTCTTTAGAAGGCAAGGCCGCGGCATGGCGCTCACCGCCGAAGGTGTCGCGCTGATGCCAAGGTGGCAGACTGTGCTGGGTGAAGTTGGTGCGATGGGGTCGACCCTTCAAGGCGCTGTACAACCCATCGTTCGAATCGGCGCCTTTCCGCACACGGCAGCCACCGTGCTGCCAGACATCATCAAAAAATTGATCAGTGGTCCCACCATTTGGCGCCCGCGCATTGTGGATGGTCGGGCAGACCACTTGTTGCAAATGTTGTTGCAAGGTGAGATTGACCTCTTGCTGGGCCGTTTACCCAGCCATGTGGTGGAGGCGCCTTATTTTGAGGACCTGTCGCAGCGATTGCTTTACCAGGCCTCTCTGTCGGTGGTTTCTTCCAGCAAGCACCCTTTGGCCCAAAAGAAAAAAATTGATTTTTCAGAATTGGCCCATTGGCAGTGGATTCTCCCCAACATGCAATCAACCACCCGAGTTGGTTTGATGGAAGCCTTTTTAAGAAGGGGCATCCATCCGCCAGTTCCGGCGGTCGAATCGCCCTCGTTTTTCTACAGTTTGTCGGTGGTGGCACAAACCGAGCTCTTGACCTGTTGTGCGCAGTCGGCAGCCCTCAGGAGTCACCATGAAACAGCCATATTGCCAGTGGTCATCAGCCATGAACCCTTGCCGGTTTCGATGGTCTGGCGAAAGTCTTCAGCAGAGGCCAGGCGGGTTGCAGAGTACTTACTCTGAACTGGCGTGGTCATCTCGCCTTTAAACCACCCACCATCGTTGGCGGTCTAGACACTCAATTGACACCCATTGAAGATCCTTCAAAGTAACATCATCTGAACCGGTACAAGCCCATCACCATGATCAAGCCCCCCAAGGACCCTGAACATCGACGCACTGGGCTGTGGGGTCAAGGTGCAGGCCCTGCTGGGCACCAGGGCCTGCTTGCCAGCTGGCGCACGGTGGGCAAGGTGGCTTGTTCTGCAAGCTTTTCTTCTGAAACATTCCAACGCGCATGACCATGAAAACACCCGAAAATTCAAACCCTGTTGTGGTCGTCACCGGAGGCGCTCGCGGTATTGGCCTGGAGATTTGCAACACTTTCCTGAAGCGCGGTTACCGAGTCGCGGCTCTGGACAGTGACAAAGAAACGCTAGGCAAAACGCAAGCCCATTTCAGCAGCACCGATTTCCTGGCGATTCACTGTGATGTGTCCAAGCCCAACCAGGTGTCGCGGTCCATCGATCGCATCGAGAAAAAGTTCGGCCGCATCGACGCGCTTGTCAACAACGCGGGCGTTGCGATTTTCAAACCGATACTGGAAGTGACTTGGCAAGACTGGCGCTACATCATGGACACCAATTTGGACGGCGCCTTTTGGTGCACGCAAGCTTGTGCCAAGGTCATGCTCAAAAACGGGGGGGGCAGTGTCGTCAACATCGCTTCGATCTCGGGCCTGCGAGCCAGCACCCTGCGCGTGGCCTACGGCACCAGCAAAGCGGCCATCATCCACCTGACCAAACAGCAAGCCGCAGAATTGGGGGATGTTGGCATTCGCGTGAACTGTGTTGCACCTGGGCCTGTGGCCACGGAAATGGCCAAGTTGGTGCACAGCAAGGCCATCATCAAGGACTACCACGACACCATCCCCATGAACCGCTATGGCAGCACAGAAGAAATAGCCAACGCTGTGGCTTTTCTGTGCAGCCGTGAGGCCAGCTACATCAATGGCCAAACCATCGCGGTAGATGGTGGATTTGACGCCGCGGGTGTGGGCTTGCCCACTTTGCGCAAAAGCCGCCAAAGCACATCACCGTTGACGCAGAAAAAACCGTCGAAATCGACGTCAACTTGATCCGCCACCCCATCCTACGATGAGCGACTCACCCACCTCACGCGGCATCAGCCGAGGGGCACTCGTCCTGGCTGCGGCCACCGTGGTCAATCTGCCCTTTGGTACCGTCTATGCGTTTTCGGTCTTCCTCAAACCGATGGAGGCGCTGCTCGGTATTGGTCGGGCCGAGATGGCGATCGTGTTTTCCATGGCGTCGATCTTTCTCACGATCGGCATGCTCATCGGCCCCGCCCTTTACCGTCGCTTCGCACCTGTGCCCCTGCTGCTGGTCTGTGGTGCAGTGAGCGCCTCTGGCCTGCTGATCTGCGCCACTGCACAAGGCCTCGCGCATTTGCTGCTGGGCTACGGCGTTCTGTTCGGACTGGGCGGCGGGGTGGCTTTCATCATGATGCAGCAGGGTCTGAATCAGACCATCAGCCCGATGAGCGGGTTGGCCAACGGTTATGTGGTGAGCCTGTATCCCATGGGGGCCATGCTGGGCGCACCGGTCTTTGGCTGGGCCATCGAGGCGTTCGGCCTGCGCGCCACCTTGGCCGGTCTTGCGCTCACGGTGCTGACTTGCTGCGCCATCGCCGCCATGCTCTGGCTGCGTGCCCAGGTTCGCATGCAAGATCCTGGTGCGAGTGCAGCCGACAGCGAGGCCCGCCACTGGGGCTTGTTTGCCCGGCTGTTTGCTGTTTTCTTTCTCGCAGCCTCGGCGGGCCTGATGGTGATGAGCCAGGCCGCAGGCATTTTGCAGGCCTATGGCGCCAAAAGCCTGTTTGCGTTGGGAGGCACCACTTTCATCACCGGTGCGATTGCTGCTGCACGCATAGGTGGGGGCTGGCTCATTGATCGCATCGCGGTGCCCCGCGTGGCCTGCGCTGCCCACCTGATCGCACTCAGTGGTTCGACCCTGCTTTTGATCTGGCCGGGACCGGGCATGGCGGTGCTGTCCATGACGCTGATCGGCTGCGGCTACGGCTTCATTTCGGGTCTGACGGCTGGTGCCATTGCGCGCTACTGGCATCCCAACGCTTTTGGCCGGGTGGCCAGTCAGTTGTACATTGCCTGGTGCATCGCAGCCATCAGTCTGCCGGTGCTGGCGGGTTGGCTTTATGACCAGACCCAGGGCTATGACCAAGCCATGCGCATTGCCGCCGGCGTGAACCTGCTGGGTGCGCTGATGGCCTTGAGCTTACCGGCGACGGCAAGATCGCAGATTCAAACGCAGCCTCAACCCAAGGTTGAGAAGACCTGATCATGCGGATGAACATCTGTTGGCGCCGATCACGATGGGATCGGGGGCGACAACAGCCCATGTGCTAAGAATCCGTCATCAAAGCGCGGCGCTGTGCCCCTTGATATAGGTCTCTAAAAACCCAATCTGCTGACCCATTTGTCGAATGTTGTCTTTGACGACATCACCAATAGAAATAACGCCAACGACCCGCCCAGC
>NZ_ALKN02000010.1 GCF_000293865.2 Limnohabitans sp. Rim28
GCCTGCGCCGAGGCTCAGAGGCGCTTCGCTTTGCCACATCGCCTCAGCGCAGGCCCCGCACACCATCTGGAGATTCGTCAGAGCTCATGGGCGCTTCGCTTGGCCTCATCACCCTGACACAGGCCCAGCCCCCAATTCTTCTCGGTCATTTTGGGGGCAACCCGGTACACAATCAGGGGATGAGCGAAAACACCTCCGAAACACCCAAACCAACCCTCTTGCTGGTCGACGGCTCCAGCTACCTGTACCGAGCCTTTCACGCCATGCCCGACCTGCGGGCCGTGCCCGGCGACCCGACGAGTGCCGCCACCGGCGCCATTCGCGGCATGATCAACATGATGGAGCGGCTGCGCAAAGACGTGCCCGCCGTCTATGCCGCCTGCGTGTTCGACGCCAAAGGCCCGACCTTCCGTGACGCGCTGTACCCCGAGTACAAGGCCAACCGCAGCCCCATGCCCGACGATTTGCGCAGCCAAATCGAGCCCATCCACGAGTTGGTGCGCCTGATGGGCTGGACCGTGCTGGACGTGCCCGGCGTGGAGGCCGACGACGTGATTGCCACGCTGGCCCATGTGGCCGCGCAGCAGGGCATCACCGTGACCGTGTCCAGCGGCGACAAGGATTTGAGCCAATTGGTGAACGAGCACATCACCATCATCGACACCATGAACGGCAAGGTGCGCGATGTGGCGGGCGTGACGGCCGAGTTTGGCGTGCCGCCTTCGCTCATGATCGACTACCAGACTTTGGTGGGCGACACGGTGGACAACGTGCCGGGCGTGGCCAAGGTGGGCCCCAAGACGGCCGCCAAGTGGCTGATGGAATACGGCTCGCTCGACAAGCTGATGGAAAACGCCCACGACATCAAAGGCGTGGCGGGCGAGAACCTTCGGCAAGCGGTGGATTGGCTGCCCAAGGGTCGTGCTCTGGTGTCCATGAAAACCGATTGCGACCTGATGGGCTGGGTACCCGATTTACCGTCGCTGGCCAGCTTGCACCTGCACGCGCCCGACAAGGACAAGTTGCTGAATTTCTATCAAACCTATGGTTTCAAGGGTCTGGTGCAGTCGCTGGGCGGGACCGTGCCTGCGCCTGTGGCCAAGGCCAAAGCGGTCAAGCCCAAAGACACGGGCATGGGGGATTTGTTTGGATCGGCACCTGACGAGGAACCTGCAGCTGCCCCTGTGCTCGACACCGCCGCCAGCGCCGTGCAGGGTGATTTGAAATACGACACGGTGCTCGATTGGGCGCTGTTCGACCAGTGGCTCGCCCGCATCGAGCAATCCCCGCTCACGGCCATTGACACCGAAACCACCTCGCTCGATGCCATGCGTGCCGAGATCGTGGGCATCTCGCTGAGCGTCAAGCCCGGCGAGGCGGCCTACATTCCACTGGCCCACAACGGCCCGGCTGCGCCCGAGCAGCTGCCTTTGGCACAGGTGTTGGCCAAACTCAAGCCCTGGCTGGAAAACCCGGCCCGCCACAAGCTGGGCCAGAACATCAAATACGACCGCCATGTGTTCGCCAACCACGGCATCGAGGTGCAGGGCTACGCGCACGACACCATGCTGGAGAGCTATGTGCTGGAAGTGCACAAGCCGCATGGCCTGTCCAGCTTGGCCGAGCGGCATGTGGGCCGCAAGGGCGTGACTTACGAAGACCTGTGCGGCAAAGGCGCCCACCAGATCCCGTTCGCGCAGGTGGACGTGGACAAGGCGGCGCACTATTCGTGCGAAGACTCGGACCAGTGCCTGGACGTGCATCTGGCTTTGTGGCCGCAGCTCCAAGCGCATGCGGGTCTCAAGTACGTTTACGAGTTGGAGATTCAAACCAGTGAAGCGCTGTACCGCATCGAACGCAATGGCGTGCTGATCGACGCGCCCACGCTGGCGACGCAAAGCCAAGCGCTGGGTGAGCGCATCGTGCAACTCGAAACCGAGGCCTACGACATCGCCGGCCAGCCCTTCAACCTGGCCAGCCCCAAGCAACTGGGCGAGATCTTTTTTGACAAGCTGGGCCTGCCGGTCATCAAGAAAACCGCAACTGGCGCACGCAGCACCGATGAAGAGGTGCTGGAAAAATTGGCCGAAGACTACCCGCTGCCCGCCCGCATCCTGGAGCACCGCAGCCTGTCCAAGCTCAAGGGCACTTACACCGACAAGTTGGCGCAACTGGCCTTGCCGCGCACGGGCCGGGTGCACACGCATTACGCCCAAGCCGTGGCGGTCACAGGCCGTTTGTCGAGCAACGAGCCGAACCTGCAAAACATCCCTGTGCGCACGACGGAGGGGCGCAAAGTGCGCGAGGCCTTTGTGGCACCTTCGGGTTGCGTGATCGCGAGTGCTGACTACAGCCAGATTGAGCTGCGCATCATGGCGCACCTCAGCGACGACCCGGCCTTGCTCAAGGCCTTTCACGAAGGCCTGGATGTGCACAAAGCCACAGCCGCCGAAGTGTTTGGCGCGACCCCCGACACCGTCAGCAGCGAGCAGCGCCGTTACGCCAAGACCATCAATTTCGGCCTGATTTATGGCATGAGCGCGTTTGGTCTGGCCAAGGCGCTGGGCATTGACAACACCGCCGCCAAAAATTACATCACCCGTTATTTTGAGCGCTTTGCAGGCGTCAAGCACTACATGGACGCCACGCGCGAACAGGCCAAGGCGCAGGGCTATGTCGAGACGGTGTTTGGCCGCCGCCTGATGCTGCCCGAGATCAACAGCCCCAACGGCCCGCGTCGCGCCGGAGCCGAACGCGCCGCCATCAACGCACCCATGCAGGGGACGGCCGCCGACCTGATCAAGCTGAGCATGGTCGCGGTGCAAAAAGCGCTGGACGAACAAGGCAAGGCGACCCAGGTCATCATGCAGGTGCACGATGAACTGGTGTTCGAGGTGCCACAGGCTGAGGTGGAATGGGTGCGCACCGAGATCCCGCGCATCATGGCCAGCGTGGCCAATTTGAAAGTGCCTTTGTTGGCCGAGGTTGGCTTTGGCCCGAATTGGGAGCAGGCGCACTGAGCGTCAAGTGGCTTGCCAAGGCGTGTGCTTGTGCATGATGGCCTCAAACAGCGCAGATCCCTCAAAAGCGGCCAGCCAAGTGGCCAAGGCAGCCCAGGGCTGCGCTGCAAACCATGCCGGGTCGGTGTGGGCGAATTGCCGCACAAAGGGGGCCACGCCCGCATCAGCCAAACCGAAGTGCTCGCCCGCCAAAAAAGGCTGGGCGCGAAGCCGTCCATCCAGCTTGTGTAACCAAAGCGCCGCCGCATCGCGGTCAGCAAGGCCGCTCTGCAAGCCCGATCTGTTGGGGTATTTGTAGCGGTCCAGTTGCTGCTTGAAAGGTCCGTCGTTGTGCGCGATCAAATCCAGCGCATCGGCCATGTCCGCATCTGCGCTTGGCAACCAGCCCAGCGGGTCGTGCTGGCGCAGGGCCCACAGCATGATGTCCAGACTTTGTTCCAGCACCTTTTCACCGTCTGGGCCGCGCAGCCACAAAACCGGCACCGTCCCTTTGGGCGACAGGGCCAGCAGGTGGACCGGTTTGTGTTTCAAAACCACTTCTCGGTGTTCAAAATCGATGCCACTGACCTGCAGCGCCAAGCGTGCCCGCATGGCGTAAGGGCAACGGCGAAATGAATAGAGAACGGGCAAAGTCGGGGGCATGCCGGCAGTTTAAATCGCCAAGCGCGTGCAAACCATAGGCGCCTGTGTCAAGATCAGCGTCCTCTGATATCTGGACCTGGAGACCTGCCTTGAACAACGACCTGATGAACGATGCACAAGCCCTTTTGGGAGGTCGGGTGGACGCCAGTGGCACCACCCGCCGAGTGGCTTTGAAAGCCGCATTGGGCGTGGGCTATGCCGCAGCGGCTGCCCCCATCATGGCCCAAACGGCCATCAAGACGCCCTCCACAGGCTTGGTTGCGGGGGAGGTGACCATTGACGTCAAGGGCTTCAAGATGCCGGCTTACCGGGCTGCGCCGGCGGGCAAGAAAGACTTGCCAGTGGTCTTGGTGATTTCTGAAATTTTCGGTGTGCACGAGTACATCGCGGACACCACCCACCGCCTCGCGCAAGCGGGCTATCTGGCCATTGCCCCCGAACTCTTTGTGCGCCAAGGGGACCCCAGTGAATACGGTGAATTGGCCAAACTCCAGTCCGAAATCATCGCCAAAGTGCCCGACGAACAGGTCATGGGTGACCTGGATGCGGCCGTTGCCTGGGCCGCGGCCAATGGCGGCAATGCCGACAAATTGGCCATCACCGGCTTTTGTTGGGGCGGGCGCATCACCTGGCTGTATGCCGCTCACCAACCCAGGCTCAAGGCTGGCGTGGCTTGGTACGGTCGCTTGGTGGGCAACACCACACCTCAGACCCCGAGGCACCCACTGGCATTGGCGGGCAGTTTGAAGGCGCCAGTGCTGGGTTTGTATGGCGGTGCAGACACAGGCATACCCCTGGAGACGGTGGATAAAATGAAAGCCGAACTGGTCAAAGGGCCGGCAGCTGCCAAGGCCAGTGAATTTGTGGTTTATCCTGATGCGCCACATGCTTTTCATGCCGACTACCGTTCCAGCTACCGCAAGCCTGCAGCAGACGATGGGTGGCAGCGCATGTTGGCTTGGTTCAAACGCTTCGGTGTGGCGTGATGTGTGAATGCTGAAAACGCCCTTCGGGGCGTGAGTTCTTTCAAACCGCCCATTGGGGCGCGAGTTTGGTAAAACCGCCCACAGGGGCGGTTTGTTTTGGGGTGCAGAGCACCCCGGGAAACATGATGACTTTATTGGCGATATTGGTGGGCACTTTGGTAGCTGGCATTGGCAGCGTTTGGGTGGCGGCATGGTTGAGTTTTGGCGTCTTGAGCCGCTACACCCAGCACATGTTGAGTTTGGCCGCCGGGGCCTTGATGGCCACCTCTTTCTTGCATTTATTGCCAGAGGCTTTTGAGAGCGGCGTGGGCCCACACGAACTCTTTTTGACTTTGCTGGTGGGTTTGGTGTTCTTCTTTTTGCTCGACAAGGCCGAGTTGTGGCACCACGGACACGAGCATGGACATGGGCACGATCACGCTCATGGGCATCACCACGGCCATTCAGACACGCCAAAGGGCCAATGGGCCATATTGGCCGGGGACAGTGTGCATTGCTTTGGAGACGGCATTTTGATTGCCTCGGCCTTCATGGCCGACATGCACCTGGGCATGATCGCTGCGCTGGCGGTGTTGGCCCATGAGATTCCTCACCACATGGGCGACTTGGCCGTTTTGCGGCAGGGCAGCAGCAGCCGCCGCGCTGCCATCGTCAAGGTGTCGATGGCCGGCGCCATCACTGCTTTGGGTGGTGCTGTGGGCTTTGTGCTGGTGGACGCCTTGCGCGAGGGCTTGCCCTTCTTTTTGGTGGTCGCCAGCAGCAGCTTTATTTATGTGGCTTTGGCCGACCTGATTCCGCAGCTGCAAAAGCGACTGTCAGCCCGCGAGACAGCGGCCCAGATCCTCTGGTTGGGCGTGGGCATCGGCATGGTGCTGCTGGTGAGTGCTTTGACAGGTCACCAGCACTGAACTTAGCCCTTGGCGCAGGGCAAGCCCGGTGTGTTGCACCACTCGCTCCAACTGCCTGCATACAGCGCAGTGACGCCCAAACCGGCCATTTCCATGGCCATCACATTGGGCACAGCCGTCACACCAGAACCGCAGTGGTGCACCACGCTGTTGGGCGTTCGGCCGGCGAGCACTTGGGACCACTCGGCGCGGAGCAACTCTGGGGATTTGAAGTGACCGTCTGCGTCAAAGTTCTCGGTGTAGGGCCGGTTCAAGGCGCCGGGAATGTGGCCCGCGACCGGGTCGAGCGGCTCCATCTCACCCCTGAAACGCGCCCCGGCTCTGGCATCGATGATGGTTTGATCGGGTCTGCCCAAGGCCGCTGACACCTCTGAGGTCAGCACCAACTGGCGCAGCGGTGCTTTCAACTCAAATGCAGCAGACGCAGGGGGCGAGAAAGGGCCTGATTCGGTGGCCCCGCCGGCGTCTTTCCAGGCTTGCAAGCCGCCGTCCAGCACAGCCACAGCCTCGTGGCCCAACCATTTGAGCATCCACCACAAGCGACCGCAGTAAGCGCTTTTGTTGCGGTCGTACACCACGATCTGCATGCCGTTGTGAACGCCCAGACTGCCCAGCCATTGGGCCACGGCTTCCCGGTGCGGCAAGGGGTGGCGTCCAGCGTTGACACCTGCCCCGGGCGTGTGCGTGCTCAGGTTTTTGTCCAGGTTGGCGGGCAAGGCACCTGCGATGCGCTCGTCTGCAAAAAAGCCACCCGCCAACTCGGGCTTCATCAGGTCAAAGCTGCAGTCGAAAATGGCGCAGGGGGTGCCTTGCGCCAGCAGGCTTTGCAATTGGTGGGGGGTGATCAGCAGGGTGTGCATGGGGGTCTCCAAGGTTCAATGGTCTTCAGCGGGGGCACTGGGCAGTGTACGGTTGCGCAGCACGGTGGAGGCGATACCGCTGGCCATGATGAGGGCCATGCCCACCCAGCCCATGAGCGGGATTTGGTCGCCAAACAGCATCAGGCCAAACAAGGCACCAAAGACAATGCCCGAATACTGCAGGTTGGCCACCACCAGGGTCGAGCCCCGGCTGTAGGCGTTGGTCATGCACAACTGCCCCAGTGCGGCCAGCACACCAATGGGCAGCAACCACAACACGCTGGGCCAAACCCATGGGCTCACACCGGTGACCAGCATGAGTGCGGCGCCCACCACAGCGGTGCCGATCGAGAAATAAAACACCGTGCGCGCTTCGGGTTCGTTGAGCTTCCCCAGCGCCGCGACCTGGATGTAGGCCAAAGCAGCGATCAGGCCCGAGAGCAGACCGACGAGGCCGGCAAACAACTGGTCTTGTTCGATGGTGGGGCGCAGCAACAAGATGACACCGCCAAAACCGGCGATCACCGTCAGCACGATGGGCCCTTGCCGGGTCGCCTCTTGCAGTTTGCCCATGACCAGGGTGCCACCCACCAGAAAAACCGCCACCCAGATGCCGCTCATGTAATTGAGCGTCATGGCGGTGGCCAACGGCAAGTGGGCAATGGCATAAAACCAGGCGGCCAGTGAAGTGACCCCCACCACCGAACGCCAGACATGCATCATGGGAATCGGGGTGCGCAAAGGGACACCTTGCATTTTGCAAAAGCTGGCCATGAACAACACGCCGATCAGACCCCTGAAAAAAACCAGTTCGGAAGTCTGGAAGTGGGCCGATGCGTATTTGATGCAAACCCCCATCAGCGAGAAGAACAAGGATGCCAGGATCATCCAAGAGGCTTGCATCGTCGCCTTCGCTTCAGAGGGCGCTCATCTGGCGGCGGTACCACTCGTGAAAGTGCTGCATGCCGTCTTCCATGGGGCTTTGGTAGGGGCCGACTTCGTTGTCACCGCGCGCCAGCAGTGCTTTGCGACCCGCATCCATGCGTTCGGCGATCTCGTCGTCCTCGAGGCAGGTTTCCATGTAGGCGGCTTGCTGGGCCTCGACGAATTCGCGCTCAAAGGCCACGATTTCCTCGGGGTAGTAGAACTCCACCATGTTCAGGGTTTTGTGGGGGCTGATCGGGTGCAGGGTCGACACCGTGAGCACATGGGGGTACCACTCGACCATGATGTGCGGGTAGTAGGTCAGCCAGATCGCGCCGCGATCGGGCAGTTGGCCGTTGCGGTATTTGAGCAGCACCTCGTGCCATTTTTTGTAGGTCTCCGAGCCGGGCTTGCCAAAGCCGCTCGACACACCCACGGTCTGCACCGAGAAGTGTTCCTTGAACTCCCAGCTCAGCTCGTCGCAGGTGACAAACTGGCCCAGACCCGGGTGGAAGGGGCCGACGTGGTAGTCCTCAAGGTAAACCTCGATGAAGGTCTTCCAGTTGTAGTGGCATTCGTGCAGCTCGACCCGGTCAAGCGCATAGCCATCAAAACTCAGCTGCGATCTGGGGCCCATGCCCGCCAGATCGGCGGCGATGTCGCGGCCATTGTCTTCAAAGAGCAGGCCGTTCCATTCCTGCAACTTGTAGTTGTTCAGGTTCAGGCAGGGGTCTTGGGCAAAGTGCGGAGCGCCGAGCAATTGGCCGTCCGGCGCGTAGGTCCAGCGGTGCAGCGGGCAGACGATGTTGCCGCCTGCGCTGCCTTTTTGCTGGGTTTGCAAATTGCCACGACCGTTCAGCATGATGGCTTGCCGGTGGCGGCAGACATTGGAGACGAGTTCGACCCCGCCCTGGGCGTTGCGCACCAAAGCGCGGCCTTCGGCCTCGTGGGGCAGGGCGCAGTAGTCGCCCGGGTGGGGCACCGCCAGCTGGTGGCCCACATACCGGGGGCCTTGCCGAAAGAGCGTGTTCAATTCGCGCTGAAACAGCGCCTCATCGAAATAAGTGGAAACTGGTAGTTGGCTTGCGGCCTGCTGCAGTTGAAGACTTAAATCAGACATGGGTGACCTGACCTAGAGACTCCCCCTATGAAGGGGCAGGGACAAAGCGCTGAATTCAAGGAAAACGGCGCAAAAAAATGACAGGGAATCCCTGCCGATGAGCCACGATTCTACCCTGTGCCACGTTGAATGGATGGGCGAGCCTGCTGCTTCTTGAGCGCTTGGACCCCATTGGCCGTCGGTGAAACTTGCCAGGACCTGTCGCGTCTTGTGGAGTTGACATGGCCAACTGTCAGCCAAGTCATGGCTTAAGGCCTAAAATCTGGTTTTTTCTCGGAATACCCCATGCCCAAGGCCGCTCCCCTCGACACCGCCGACACCGCTGCTGCGCCTTTGCCGCTCAGTTACGAAGCGGCTTTGGTGGAATTGGAGACTTTGGTGGCCCAGCTCGAATCGGGCCAGATGCCCTTGGACCAGCTCCTGACCGGTTACCAGCGTGGCGCTGCTTTGCTGGCCTTTTGCCGTGACAAACTCAAAGCCGTCGAAGACCAGATTCAGGTGCTGGACGGCGGACAACTCAAACCCTGGAGCGGTGCATGAGCCTGGACTTGAAAGCCTGGATGCTGCCGCATCTGGACCGCGTGGAACAGGCCTTGTCGTCGGGCATCGCGCACCATTCACCCGCCGATTTGGGTGCAGCCATGCGCTATGCCGTGCTGGATGGCGGCAAGCGATTGCGCCCCCTGCTGGTGCTGGCCACGGCCGAAGCGGTGGGCGTTGTGAGCAGCAGCCCCGCAGCCCTCAAGGCTGCCTGCGCCATCGAGCTGATCCACGCTTATTCATTGGTGCACGACGACATGCCGTGCATGGACAACGATGTATTGCGGCGCGGCAAACCCACGGTGCATGTGCAGTTTGGTCAAGCCCAGGCCTTGCTGGCAGGTGATGCCTTGCAAACCCTGGCTTTTGAGTTTTTAACCCCTCAGGACGCCAGCGTGCCTGTTGCGGTGCAAGCCGCTTGCGTGGGTTTGTTGGCGCGGGCTTCGGGTTACCAGGGCATGGCCGGAGGCCAAGCCATTGACTTGGCCAGCGTGGGCCAGCGCCTGACTGAAGACCAGCTGCGCCAGATGCACCGCCTCAAAACCGGGGCGCTGCTGCTGTGCAGCGTGCAGATGGGCGCGGCCTGCGTGCCCAGCGTTTCTGCATCGGTGCAAGAGGCGCTCAAGCGCTTTGGAGAAGCTTTGGGCCTGGCCTTTCAGGTGGTGGACGATGTCTTGGACGTGACGGCCGATTCGACCACCTTGGGCAAGACTGCAGGCAAAGACGAAGCGGCCGACAAACCCACGTATGTGGCCCTGATGGGACTGGACGCGGCCAAAGCTTTTGCCGATGCCTTGGCCGCTCAGGCCATGCAGGCCTTGGCCGATACCGGATTGCCCGATGACCGTTTGGCCGCTCTGCGTGCTCTGACCGCCATGGTGGTAGAAAGAAACAACTGACATGACCGATTTGCTCAAGAACATCGACTCCCCGGCCGATCTGCGCCGTTTGCAGCGCACCGACCTGCCCCAGTTGGCCGACGAACTGCGCCATTGCGTCCTTGACAACGTCTCCAAGACCGGCGGGCACCTCAGTTCCAACCTGGGCACCGTGGAGCTCACGGTGGCCTTGCACTATGTGTTCAACACCCCCGAAGACCGCATCGTTTGGGACGTGGGCCACCAGACTTACCCGCACAAAATCCTGACGGGGCGTCGTGACCGCATGCCCACGCTGCGCCAGTTCGGCGGCCTTTCTGGCTTTCCGCGCCGCGACGAGAGCGAATACGACACCTTTGGCACGGCGCACTCGTCCACCAGCATTTCGGCCGCTTTGGGCATGGCCGTGGCCGCACGCCAAAAAGGCGAGTCGCGCCACGCGATCGCGGTGATTGGCGACGGCGCCATGACCGCGGGCATGGCCTTTGAAGCCCTGAACAACGCGGGCGTCGAAGAATGCAGGCTGCTGGTGATCCTGAACGACAACGACATGTCGATCAGCCCGCCCGTGGGTGCGCTCAACCGTTATTTGGCCCAACTGATGAGCGGGCGTTTTTATTCGGCGGCCAAGGCCGGGGCGAAGAATGTGCTCAAAAACGCACCGCCCCTGTTTGAACTGGCCAAGCGCTTGGAAGAAACCGCCAAAGGCATGGTGGTGCCCGCCACTTTGTTTGAAAAATTCGGCTTCAACTACATCGGCCCGATCGACGGGCACGACTTGGAGTCGCTGATCCCGACGCTGGAGAACATCAAAAACCTGGACGGCCCGCAGTTTTTGCATGTGGTCACCAAAAAAGGCCAAGGCTATGAAAAGGCCGAAGCCGACCCGGTGGCTTATCACGGCCCCGGCAAGTTCGACCCGAATGTGGGCCTGGTGCCTGCGGCCACGCCCGCCAAAACCACCTTCACCCAGGTGTTTGGCCAGTGGCTGTGCGACATGGCCGACAAAGACATGCGCTTGGTCGGCATCACGCCCGCCATGCGCGAGGGCTCGGGCATGGTGGCGTTTCACCAGCGTTTCCCCAAGCGTTATTTCGACGTGGGCATTGCCGAGCAGCATGCCGTGACCTTTGCCGCCGGCATGGCCTGCGAGGGCCTGAAGCCTGTGGTGGCCATTTACTCCACTTTCTTGCAGCGCGGCTACGACCAGCTGATCCACGACGTGGCCTTGCAAAACCTGCCGGTGGTATTTGCTTTGGACCGTGCGGGTTTGGTGGGCGCCGATGGCGCCACCCACGCCGGGGTTTACGACATCGCTTACATCCGCTGCATCCCCAACATGAGCTTGGCCTGCCCGGCCGACGAGCGCGAGTGCCGCCAGTTGCTCAGCACGGCCTATGCGCAAAACCACCCGGTGGTGGTGCGCTACCCGCGCGGCTCGGGCGTGGGCGCCGAGCCCGGGCGCGATCTGGACACCTTGCCCTTTGGCAAAGGCGAAGTGCGCCGCCAGGGCGAAAAAGTGGCCATCTTGGCCTTTGGCACTTTGCTCGCCCCGGCTTTGCAGGCGGCTGAACAGCTCAACGCCACGGTGGTCAACATGCGCTGGGTCAAGCCGCTTGATGTGGAATTGCTCCAGCAAATCGCCCAAACCCATGAGCGCATCGTCACGGTGGAAGAGGGCTGCACCATGGGCGGCGCAGGCAGTGCCGTGGCCGAGGCTTTGCAGCAATTGCAGATCACCCGGCCCGTGTTGCACCTGGGTTTGCCAGACGAGTTCATCGAGCATGGTGACCCGGCCAAGTTGCTGGCCTTGCAGGGTTTGGATGCGGTGGGCATCGAGCGATCTGTGCGCCAACGTTGGAACGATTAAGCCGGTTTTCAAGCGGATTCGATTGAATTTCGTGGGATTGTTGGCTTTGCCAAACCCCTTTTTATTTAATGATTTAAAAAAGGGTAAACCCGCACGTCTTTGTGCATTTTGAATTCCTACAATACGGCATCCGACAATTCCAAAAATCCTGATCGTCGGGTGCATTTTTTTTCAACAAGGAGTCCTTCATGGATCGTCGTTCCGTCATTAAAAACGCCGGCATTGCTGGCGTTTTGGCTGCTGGTGCTGCACCTGCAGTCCAAGCACAGGCCGCCATTCGCTGGCGCCTCGCCTCCAGCTTCCCCAAAGCTTTGGACACCATTTTTGGTGCCGCTGAAGTGTTTGCCGAAAAGGTCAATGCCATGTCTGGCGGCAAGTTTGTCGTCACCGTGCACGCTGCCGGCGAATTGATGCCTGCTTTTGGCGTGGTGGATGGCGTTCAGCAAGGCACCGTTGAGGCTGCCCACACAGCCCCTTACTACTTCTTTGGCAAGGACGACACCTTCGCCCTGGGCACGGCCATTCCTTTTGGTCTGAACAGCCGCCAGCTCACTTCCTGGTTCTATGACGGCAACGGCATGAAGCTGTTCCGTGAGTTCTACGACAAGTACAACATCGTGAACTTCCCAGGCGGCAACACAGGCGCCCAAATGGGTGGCTGGTACCGCAAAGAAATCAAGACCTTGGACGACATCAAGGGCTTGAAGTTCCGCGTCGGCGGTTTCGCTGGCAAGGTTTTGACCCGCATGGGCGCTGTTCCACAGAACATCCCTGGCGGCGAGATTTACCAAGCCCTGGAAAAAGGCACGATCGACGCCGTCGAGTGGGTCGGTCCATACGATGACGAGAAGCTTGGCTTCCAAAAAGTGGCCAAAAACTACTACTACCCAGGCTTCTGGGAAGGCGGCGCACAGCTGGACTTCTACATCAACAAGACCGCTTTCAACGCCTTGTCTAAAGAGAACTAGGCCATCGTGGAAGCTGCTGCGTCTTATGCGCACACCGAAATGCAAGCGCGTTACGACAACCGCAACCCCGCAGCGCTGCGTCGCTTGGTGGCCGGTGGCGTCAAGCTTTTGCCTTTCCCCAAGGTGGTGATGGACGAGGCTTTCAAGCAGTCCATGGCCCTGTACGAAGAGCTGCGCCAGTCCAACCCGAACTGGAAAAAGATCTACGACGACTACTCCACGTTCCGCAGAGATCAAAACCAGTGGTTCCGTTTCACGGAAGCCACCTTCGATCGCTACATGCAAGCGGCCAAGCTGTAATCAGCAGGCATGCGTGCATGAAAAAAGGCCCTTCGGGGCCTTTTTTCATGGGGCGCTACGGTTCCACCCGTTGTCGTGCAAACTCGCCACCATGCAACACATCGAGCTTTCTTACCAATGGGCAATACCGGGCGCTGAACCGGTGCGCAACCGCCAAAGTCCGCTGCGCAACCCGCTCATGGACTTGTTGCAAGCGGTGCGCGATGCCGGGTCGATTGGCGGGGCGGCCAAGGCCATGGGCCTGTCTTACCGCCATGTCTGGGGTGAACTCAAACGCTGGGAGCAGCGGCTGGGCCAGCCCTTGATCCTTTGGGAAAAGGGCCAGGCGGCCCGGCTCACAGGCTTTGCCGACAAGTTGCTCTGGGCAGAGCGTCAAGCGCAGGCGCGGCTCTTGCCCCAAATCAGTGCCTTGCATGCCGACTTGGAAAAAACATTTGCGGTGGCATTTGACCCTGCCCACTTGGCCCTGCCGGTCTTTGCCAGCCATGACGCGGCCATGGACTTGCTGCGCGAAGAGGCCGCAGCCACCGCTTTGCACTTGGACTTGCGGTTTTGCGGCAGCGTGGACGCGATCCGCGCCTTGAACGAGGGGCGATGCCATGTGGCAGGTTTCCATGCCCCTTGGCAACCTGACGCCGAGTCCTTGGTTGCACGGACCTACAAGCCCTTGCTCAAAACGGGTCAGCACAAATTGATCGGTTTTGCCCAGCGGTCGCAGGGGCTGATGGTCGCCAAGGGGAACCCCCTGGGCTTGCACGGTTGGGCCGACCTTTACCAAACGGGCGTGCGCTTTGTCAACCGCAGCCCCGGTACCGGGACCCGCTTGTTGTTGGACCAATCTTTGCAAGAAAGAGGCCTGCTGGCCTCGGCGCTACAGGGTTATGGGCATGAGGAAAACTCCCATGCTGCTGTGGCCGCGCGCATCGCGGCGGGCCAGGCCGATGTGGGTCTGGGCATCGCCCACGCCGCCCATGTTCATGGCCTTGATTTTGTGCCCCTGCACCAAGAGCATTATTGGCTGGTGTGCTTGGCCTCGGCGCTCGACACCCCACCCGTGGTGCAGCTGCGGCGCTTGCTGGGCAGTTCGGCTTGGCAAGCCAGGCTGCAGGGTCTGGGCGGCTACAGCCCGACACCCCAGACCGGCCAGGTGCAGTCTTTGCGCAGCATGCTGCCTTGGTGGCAATTCAGGTCTTCAAGGTCCGGCGCAGCCGCTTGACCGGTGCCCGCTGGGCCGATTGAACGGCCTTCATGCCGAGCGTCAAAAATATCAACCTGAGTTTTTGGGGCTTGATCCCGGAACCTACCAACACAGACTTACAATCGCGCAAGTTTTTTGGAGTTCAGATGTCATCTTTATTGAAACTATCGAGCGGCATTGACCGTTTGAACAAGGGGGTGGGCAAATTCACCACCTGGCTGATCTTGATCGTGACGCTCATCAGCGCTGGCAACGCCATTGTCCGTAAGGCGTTCAATGTCAGCTCAAACGGTCTGCTGGAAATCCAGTGGTACCTGTTTGCAGCCGTGTTCTTGTTGGGTGCTGGCTATGGCTTCCTCAAAAATGCCCATGTGCGCATCGACTTCATCTCTGGCAAGTTGTCCGCCCGTGCCCGCAACTGGATCGATGTCGGCGGCATTGTGTTGGCGCTGTTTCCGTTTTGTTTCTTGTGCATTTATTTGTCTTGGCCCTTGTTCATGCAGGCCTTCAACAGCGGCGAGATGTCTTCCAATGCAGGCGGCCTGATCCGCTGGCCGGTGTACGCCTTGGTGCCCCTGGGTTTTGGCTTGCTGATGCTCCAAGGCGTGTCCGAGTTGATCAAGCGTCTTTCTTTCTTGACCGGCGCGGGTGAAGACCCCTTGTCGTCTGAAGACACCATGTCGGACGAAGAAAAAGAACTGCTGGAACTCGAAAAAATCGCGCTGCAAGCGCAGGGAGCACGTTGATGGAAGCGACTTTTTTGGCACAGAACTTTGTGCCCATCATGTTTGCCGGTTTGTTTGTGCTGCTGCTGACCGGTTTTCCGGTGGCTTTCGCGCTGGCCGCTTGCGGTTTGGGCTTTGGCTTCATTGGCATGGAGGCCGGGCTGTTTCCGCCCTCTTTGTTCCAGGCCTTGCCGCTGCGCATCTTTGGCATCATGCAAAACGACACCTTGCTGGCCATTCCGTTTTTCACCTTCATGGGCATCATCTTGCAAAAATCCGGCATGGCCGAGGACTTGCTTGAGACAGTGGGCCAGGTGTTTGGTCCGGTTCGCGGTGGCGTGGCCATCGCGGTGATTTTGGTGGGTGCCTTGCTGGCAGCCACCACCGGTGTGGTGGCTGCAGCCGTGATCTCGATGGGCTTGATCTCTTTGCCCATCATGTTGCGCTACGGCTACAGCCGTGTCATTGCCACCGGGGCCATCACGGCTTCGGGCACCTTGGCGCAAGCCATCCCACCTTCCTTGGTGTTGATTGTGCTGGCCGACCAATTGGGCCGTTCCGTGGGTGACATGTACGCCGGTGCTTTGGTGCCTGGCCTGATGCTGGTGGGTCTGTACATCTTGTTCATCGTGGTGGTGGCCATTTTCAAGCCGGCTTTGGTGCCGGCCCTGCCGCCCGAGGCCCGCATCTACCGCGAGGCCAATGGCAAATCAGGCCATGTGTCCTTGATGTTCCTGTTGATCGTGTGCACGGTGGTTGGTTTTTCATGGGCTTCGTCCCACGACGCCATCATGACCGCTTGGCTTGACCGCACCCAAGAGTCACCTGGCGATGAAATGGTCATCATGTCCCTGACTGTGGCGTCCTTGGTGGCTTTGGCCTTGGCCATTGTGAACCGGATCACCGGCATGGGCTTGCTGTCGCGTTTGGCCGAGCAAGTGACCTTTGTGCTGATGCCGCCCCTGATCCTGATCTTTTTGGTCTTGGGCACCATCTTCTTGGGCGTCGCGACACCCACAGAGGGCGGCGCGATGGGTGCTTTGGGGGCCTTGATTTTGGCGATCAGCCGAAAGCGCCTGGACAAGAAATTGATGAACCAGGCGCTGGAAAACACAGCCAAGCTGGCGTCGTTTGTGCTGTTCATTTTGATCGGCTCCACCGTTTTCAGCTTCACCTTCAATGCGGCCGACGGTCATATTTGGGTTGAGCACTTGTTCTTGGACATGCCTGGTGGCGCGATCGGTTTCTTGATCGTGGTGAACATCCTGATTTTCATCTTGGGCTGTTTCATCGATTTCTTTGAAATTGCCTTCATCGTGATCCCAATCCTGGCCCCTGTGGCTGAGAAAATCTTGCCCGGTTTGGTGCCCGGTATGACGGCAGACCAGGCCATGATCTGGTTTGGTGTGATCGTGGCGATGAACCTGCAGACCTCGTTCTTGACGCCGCCCTTTGGCTTTGCCCTGTTCTATTTGCGCAGCGTGGCACCCAAAAACGATTACAAGGACCGCATCACGGGGGAGAACATTCCATCGGTCAAGACCTCTGAAATCTACAAAGGCTCAATCGCGTTCATTGTTTTGCAGTTGATCATGGTGGCGGCCATCATCGTCTTCCCCAATTTGGTCACAGGTGGCCTCAAGGAGGGTGTCAAGATCGATGCCGATGCCGCATTCGAGCAAATGCTCAACCAAGCAGGTGAAGACGAAGACAAGGACAAGGACGACGCAGTCAACATGGACGACATGAAGCCCGCTGCAGACGCTCCGGCCGAGGACCCCGCCAAGGCCTTGGAAGCCGAGATGAAGGCGAACAAGAAGTAAATCCTGTCGCCCCACGAAGAGCCCGGTTCGCCGGGCTTTTTTCATGGCGATGGCCTATGCAAACTTGTTCATAGTGGACACCCCTCATGCCTTGGAGGGTGCTTGTGCCGTAGCATCCACAGCGCTGTATGAACACCTTCTCCGACAGCGTCTTGACGGCGCTGAATCTCGTCATTTCTCTCGATCCTGCCCTGTGGGTGGTGGTGAGCCGGTCTCTGGCCGTCAGTGCCACGGCCTGCCTGCTGGCATATGGCGTGGGCGTGGCCTTGGGGGCTTGGTTGGCGGTGTCGCGTTTTCGCGGCCGGGGCACGGTGTTGGTGGGCCTCAATACCTTGCTGGCGCTGCCCTCGGTGGTGGTGGGCTTGGTGGTGTATCTGATGCTCTCGCGCACCGGGCCCTTGGGTTTTCTGGGTTGGTTGTTCAGCTTCAAAGCCATGGTGTTGGCCCAGTTTATTTTGGTGGTCCCGGTGGTCACGGCCCTCACCCGTCAAGTGGTCGAGGACGTCGAGCGCCAGCACGGTGAGCAGTGGGCCTCATTGGGCGCAGGCCCTTGGGTGCGGGGTTTGCTCTTGGCTTGGGATGAGCGTTTGGCTTTGCTCATGATTGGCGTCACAGCCTTCGGCCGCGCCATCTCTGAGGTGGGCGCGGTCATGATCGTGGGCGGCAACATCGACGGCTTCACGCGTGTCATGACCACCGCCATTGCCTTGGAGACCAGCAAGGGCGATTTGCCGTTGGCGCTGGGGCTGGGCATGGTGCTGCTGGCGGTGGTGTTGCTGCTCAACGCCTTGGTGGCGGGTCTGCGGCGCTGGGGTGAGGTACACCATGCGCGGCCAGTGTCGGCCGATGGTCGGGTGGGTGCGCAGCCATGAGCGCCGTGCAGATCACGCTGGACACGGTGAGTGTGCAGCTGGGCGCGCAACAGGCCTTGAAGGGCGTGAGCTTGTGCATTGCGGCAGGCGAACGCGTGGCGCTGGTGGGTGCCAACGGCTCGGGCAAAAGCAGCTTGCTGCGCACACTGCATGGTTTGCTGCCGCCCACACAAGGTCAGGTGACTCAAACGCCAGGTGTGCGTCAGGCCATGCTGTTCCAAAGGCCGCACATGCTGCGCCTGTCGGCCTTGAACAATGTGGCGCTGGGTGTGTGGCTGGACCGTTCGCTGGCTTTGAACTGGCGCGCAGCGCAAATCTTGGCCCTGCAGGCTTTGCAGCGCGTGGGCTTGCAAGCGGTGGCAGGGCAAAGTGCGCGCCAGTTGTCGGGCGGGCAGCAGCAGCGCTTGGCCTTGGCCCGCGCCTGGGCGCGCCAGCCCGATGTCTTGCTGCTCGATGAGCCCACGGCCAGCCTGGACCCGCATGCCAAACGCGAAGTCGAAGCCTTGATGGCCGACTTTGCGAGCAACCAAGATCGCCCGCTGACCCTGGTCTGGGCCAGCCACAACCTGGGCCAAGTCAAACGCCTGGCCACCCGGGTGGTTTATTTGGAGTTCGGCCGCGTTTTGGCCGACATGCCTGTTTCTGATTTTTTCAATGCCGAACTGTTGGCCGCGCTCAGCCCTGCAGCCCATGCTTTTGTTCAAGGAGAGCTTTCATGACCTTTAAAACTTTCACCCGTCGCGCCTTGGTGTGTGCGGTTTTGGCCACCACCTCGGTCGCCTCGGTGTGGGCGCAGGCCCCATCGATCGTGATGTCGTCCACCACCTCGACCGAGCAATCGGGCTTGTTTGCACACTTGCTGCCAGCGTTCAAAAAAGCCAGCGGGCTGGATGTGAAAGTGGTGGCCTTGGGCACCGGTCAGGCGCTGGACATGGCGCGGCGCGGTGATGCCGATGTGGTGTTTGTGCACGACCAAGCGGCCGAAGAAAAGTTTGTGGCCGATGGCTTTGGCCTCAAGCGACTGCCTGTGATGTACAACGACTTTGTGCTGATTGGCCCCAAGGCCGACCCGGCTGCCACCAAAGGCAAAGACATTGTGGCGGCCTTGGCCAAATTGTCGGCAAGCAACGCGGCCTTTGTGTCGCGGGGTGACAAGAGCGGCACGCACGCGGCCGAGCTGCGCTTTTGGAAAACCGCCAACCTGGAGGCCGCCAAAGGCAAGGGATACCGTGAGTGCGGCTGCGGCATGGGCCCGGCTTTGAACATCGCGGCGTCTTCTGGCGCCTATGTGCTGGCCGACCGTGCCACCTGGCTCAACTTCAAGAACCGCGCTGATCTGGCCATTTTGGTGGAGGGCGATAACCGCTTGTTCAACCAGTACGGCGTGATGGTGGTCAACCCTGCCAAACATGCGCACGTCAAACAAGCCGATGCACAGAAGTTTGTCGACTGGATCACCTCGGCCACAGGGCAGGGCGTGATTGCCGATTACAAGATCGGCGGCGAGCAGCTGTTTTTCCCGAACGCGGGCAAGTGAGTCGAGGCATGGTGTGGATCAACTTTTGGGCATCACGAGCTTGCGGTAGACCGTGGCACGGCTGATGCCCAAAGTGCGCGCCGCTTCGGCCACGTTGCCACGAGCCTGGTTGACCGCCTCGCGGATCATGTCGGTTTGCACATCCTTCAGCGGTTTGGGCGCGATGTCTGGGGTCGGCCTTGGCGTTGTCGGATGAGTTGCCAAAGGACCTGCTTGCAAAGCCTGGGTCTGCAGGCGCAGGCCTGACCAGAGCGGCAGTTCCTGCGTTGGGCCCCGGCGGTTGGCCGCATCGAACAGGCTTTCCCAAGACGATGCAAACACTTCGCTGGCGTGCAGCGTTTGGCCTGGTGTGGCGGGTGACAGGGACAGCATTTGCCGTGCGGTCGGATTGGCCCCCACGATGTGCCCATCGCTGTCCAGCGTGAGCAAGCCGTCGCTGTCGTCGCCGGGCTGGTTACCGGGCCAGTTCAGGCGCAGCACCAAGGCATGGGCGGTGGACAGCAGCCAGCTGTTTTCGATGCTGCGGGCTGAGCGTCGCACCAGGTGTTTCAAAGCGGGGCGCTCGGTGGTCTCGATGCCCGTGAGGTCGAGCATGCCAGCGCACAAACCATCCGGCCCAAACACGGGGGCCCCGGCGCAGCTGTAAATACCGGTGTCTTGGAAAAAATGCTCGCCCCGGTGCAGCCAAACAGGCTGTAACTCGCTCAAGGCGGCGCTGATGGCGGTGGTGCCCACGGCTTTTTCAGACAGGTCTACCCCCACACGGGCGATCACGTCAGCGCGGCGGTCTTGTCGGTCCACCTGGCCGTGCACGTCCACCACGATGCCCTGGGCATTGGTCAAGATGGCGAAGTAACGGATGTCAGCAATGGCGCGCGCCAGTTCCACCAGCACAGGTTGGGCCGCCTGCACCAGAGGGCGACTGGCTTCTTGCACCCGGCGCATTTGTTGCGCGGACACGGCATCAAAGCCAACCGCTTGGTGGGGTTGCAAGCCCATGGCGAGGCAGCGTTGCCAAGACTGCGCGATCCCGGCAGACACACCGGCGCCCCATCCGGCGGGTGAGTGGCGCTTGTTGCCCTGAAAAACCAGTTCACGGGCTTGAGCAATGCGCGCTAGGCGGTCGCTGCTGGGGGCAATCGTTGGCATGTCAGATGTGTATCAAGCTGAGAATTTTTGCGTCGACCCTGATGAACCTAGGGTTAATCCGAATCGATTGGTGGTTTTTAGCGCCAACAATGGCTATGCATTTTGATTCATAAGCGCGGGCTTGAAAAGTCCGACACCTCACAGGAGATACACATGCAGAAAGTCCTGCACATCAATCCGGACAAATGTACCGGCTGCTTGCAGTGCGAAATGGCCTGTTCCTTCGAGAACTACGGCACATACGCCACCTCCAAATCGCGCATCAAGGTGTTTGACTTCCACCACACCGGCAAAAAAGTGCCCTACACCTGCACCCAGTGCGACGAAGCCTGGTGCCTGCATGCCTGCCCTGTGGAGGCCATCACGGTCGACAAAGCCACAGGCGCCAAAGTGGTCAACGAATCCACCTGCGTGGGCTGCAAGGTTTGCACCATCGCTTGCCCCTTCGGCACCATCAACTATGTGCAGGAAACCGGCAAGGTGCAAAAGTGCGACCTGTGCGGCGGTGACCCGGCTTGCGCCGACGCTTGCCCAACGGGCGCCATCACATTCGTGGATGCCAACTGGACTGGCATCGACAAGATGAAGCAGTGGGCTGACAAGTTGGGCAATCAGCCCTCGGCCTCTTAAATCCCCCCACAAGGAGCATCAACATGTCTTGGGCTGGAAAAATTCTCCGCGTCAACCTCACGGCTGGCACCGTCAAATCCGAACCGCTGAACATGGAGTGGGCCAAAGCCTACCTCGGCTCACGCGGTCTGGGCAGCAAATACCTGATCAGCGAGATCGACCCCAAAGTCGACCCGCTTTCAGCTGACAACAAAATCGTCTGGGCCACAGGCCCGCTGACCGGCACCATGGCCTCCACCGGTGGCCGCTACACCGTCATCACCAAGAGCCCGCTCACTGGCGCGATCGCTTGCTCCAACTCGGGTGGCTATTGGGGCGCTGAGCTCAAAATGGCCGGTTGGGACATGGTCATTTTTGAAGGCGCATCGGCCAAACCGGTCTACCTGCACATCAACGATGACGAAGCCGAGTTGCGCGATGCAAGCCACCTCTGGGGCCAAAGCGTCTGGAAGACCGAGGAAATCCTCAAGTCCAGCTTGCAAGACCCCTTGCTGCGCGTTTGCAGCATCGGCAAGGCCGGTGAAAACGGCGTGCTCTACGCCGCGGTGGTGAACGACCTGCACCGTGCGGCTGGCCGCTCGGGCGTGGGCACCGTCATGGGCAGCAAGAACCTGAAAGCCATCGCGGTGCGTGGCACCAAAGGCGTGGGCAACATGAAAGACCCCAAGGCGTTCATGGCTGCGGCCAAGGCCGCCAAAAAGGTGCTGGCTGACAACGCGGTCACGGGCCAGGGCCTGCCCGCTTACGGCACCCAGGTGCTGATGAACGTGATCAACGAAGTGGGCGGTTTGCCCACACGCAACCACCGCGACGTGCAGTTTGAAAGCGCCAAAGACATCTCGGCCGAAGCCATGGTCACGCCCCGCGAGACCGATGGCAAAAAGCACCTGGTGACCAACCAAGCTTGCTTTGGTTGCACCATCGCTTGCGGCCGCATCAGCAAGATGGACGAAGGCCACTTCTCGGTCAAGAACAAGCCTGAGTACTGGGGCGCCAACGGCGGCCTGGAATACGAAGCGGCTTGGGCGCTGGGCGCAGCCAACGGCGTGAAAGACCTGGAAGCCCTGCAGTACGCCAACATGATCTGCAACGAAGAAGGCTTCGACCCGATCAGCTTCGGTGCCACCATCGGTGCCGTGATGGAGCTCTATGAAATGGGTGTGCTGACCAAAGAGCAAATCGGTGTGGAAGCACCGTTTGGCTCGGCCGAAGCGCTGTGCGAGTTTGTCGACATGACCGCCAAGGGCATCGGTTTTGGCAAAGAAATTGGCATGGGCTCCAAGCGCCTGACCGCCAAATACGGCCACCCCGACCTGTCCATGAGCGTCAAGGGCCAAGAGTTCCCAGCCTATGACGGTCGTGTGATCCAAGGCATTGGCCTGGCTTACGCCACGTCCAACCGTGGTGCTTGCCACCTGCGCGGCTACACCATCGCTTCTGAAGTGCTGGGCATTCCGGTCAAGACCGAGCCCACCGAGCACGAAGGCAAGCCTGAATTGGTCAAGGCCTTCCAAGACGCGACAGCCGCTTTTGACTCGGCCGGCATTTGCGTCTTCACCAGCTTTGCCTGGACCTTGGCTGACGTGGCCCCTCAGGTGCAAGCCGCTTGCGGCGAAGAGTTCACCATGGAACACTTGAACCACATTGGCGAGCGCATCTGGAACATGGAGCGCGACTTCAACAACGCCGCTGGCTTCACCAAGGCCGACGACAACCTGCCCAAGCGCCTGATGACCGAAGCCGCCAAAACCGGCCCCGGCAAAGGCATGGTCAGCAAGTTGGACGACATGCTGCCCAAGTACTACGACGCCCGCGGCTGGGATGGCGAAGGCCGTCCGACATCGGCCACCCGGGAACGTCTGGGTTTGTGAGTTTGCCCCTGTAGGAGCGAGCGCCTGCTCGTGAAGCCTTCACCGTAGGGGTGCGCTTCTACAGGAATTCAAGCGGCCTGCGGGCCGCTACCTGTTTCTGGAGTCCGATTCATGACCCACCACGTCATCTTGGGCGCAGGCCCTGCCGGTGTCATCGCCGCTGAGACCCTGCGCAAACACGCCCCCGCCGACACCATCACCTTGGTGGGTGACGAGCCTGATGCGCCGTATTCGCGCATGGCCATCCCTTACCTGTTGATTGGCAACATCGACGAGCGTGGTACATACCTGCGCAAGAGCGCTTCACACTTCGATGAGTTGTGCATTACCCAGGTCAAGGCCAAAGTCATCCGTGTGGACGCCGCGGGCAAAACCGTGCATTTGGACAACGGTCAGTCGCTGGCGTTTGACAAGTTGTTGATCGCCACCGGCTCGCACCCCGTGCGGCCACCGATTGCGGGCATGGACTTGCCTGGCGTGCACCCGTGCTGGACGCTGGAAGACGCCCGCGCCATCCAGGCGCTGGCCAAGCCGGGTGCCCGTGTCTTGCAAATGGGCGCTGGCTTCATTGGCTGCATCATCATGGAAGCCTTGGCGGCACGCGGCGTCAAGCTCAGCGTGGTGGAGATGGGCGACCGCATGGTGCCCCGCATGATGGGCCCCGTGGCGGGCGGCATGATCCGCGACTGGTGCGAAGCCAAAGGCGTGCAGGTGTTCACCGGCACCAAGGTCGAAGCCATCGGCCGTGGCGCAGAAAAAGGCTTGCTCGGCAAATTGGCCGCAGCGGTGGGCTTGGCCTCTGACGAGACTGGCGGTCCGCTGCAGGTGCGTTTGTCCAATGGCCAAACCGTCGAGGCCGATCTGGTCATCAGTGCTACGGGCGTGCGCCCAGCGATTGGCTTTTTGAAGGACAGCGGCATCACCTGCCTGCAAGGCGTGTTGACCGACGAGCACCTGCAAAGCAATGTGCCCGGCATTTATGCGGCAGGCGACTGTGCTGAAGCTTTTGACATGGTCAGCGGCAAAACCATTGTGAGCGCCATCCAGCCCAACGCCGCTGAACAGGCCCGCGTGGCCGCGCTCAACATGCTGGGCCAAAAGGCTGTCCTCAAGGGCGTCACACAAATCAACGTGCTCGACACCTTGGGTTTGATCTCCACCAGTTTTGGCAACTGGGAAGGCGTGGCCGGAGGCCAGTCGGCCGTGTTGACCGACAAGGCGGCGGGTCGTCACCTGAGTCTGCAATTCAAAGACGATGTGATGGTCGGCTGCAACAGCGTGGGCTGGACCGAGCATGTGGGTGTGATGCGCGGCCTGGTCGAAGGCCAGGTGCATCTGGGCGACTGGAAAGACCGCCTGATGCACGACCCGACCAAGCTGGTGGACGCCTACCTCGATTGCGCACAGGGTCAAGGCCGATGGAGCGGTGCCCAAGACGCACGCCGCCGATGAAGTGACAATCTGCGCATGAACATCACTTTCAAACTGTTTGCAACGCTGACCGATTACTTGCCCCCTGAAGCCCGGCGCAGCAACCAGGTGACGCTGGATGTGGCGCAGGACGCCAGCATCAGCCAAATCATCGAGCCCTTTGGCATGCCGCCCAAGCTGGTGCACTTGGTGCTGGTGAATGGCAAATACATCCAACCCGAAGACCGGGGCACCACCACCTTGGTCGAAGGCGATGTGTTGGCCATCTGGCCCCCCGTGGCTGGCGGCTGAGGCGGTCCATGCTTTCGAGCTACGACGAGCAATTTGTTCGCGACATGGGGTGCACAGAGGCCGAGTGGCTGGGGTGGTTGCCAGTTGCCATGGGCCAATGCTCTTGGCAGCGCTCAGGCAACACCATGGTGGCCATCATCGGACAAGGTCAATTGAATGTGCAATGGCAAGTCATGCCGCCGCGCGTGATTGCGCTCCTGCGCATGCCGGTGCTTCGGGTGAATTTTGATTTTCAGGGCGTGAACGCCGGCGAGCGTCACGCCTTCATGCGACCTTTTGATCTGTGCATGCAGCGTGGCGGCGGTTAAACCATGCTGACGGTCGATGTGCTGATCGCAGGCGGTGGGCCTTTTGGCTTGATGCTGGCCATTGAGCTGGGGCGCCGTGGGGTACGGACTTTGTTGGTCGATCCCAAACCGGGCACGGCTTTCAACCCCCAGGCCAACGCCACGCAGGCGCGCACCATGGAGCATTTTCGGCGTTTGGGCTTTGCTAATGAGATCCGGGCGCAGGGCTTGCCTGCCGATCACCCGACGGACATCGCTTACTTCACCCGTTTCACAGGCCACGAATTGGCGCGCTTGCCCTTGCCTACAGCTGCGCAAGCGACCCAGGCCATCAAGACGATGCAAGGCTCGTGGAGCGCTGCCGAACTGCCGCACCGTGTATCACAAAAATTTGTTGAAAAAACCTTGCTTCGACATGCCCAAGCTTGTACCGCGAACGATTTGCGCTACAGCTGGACGCTCACCCACTTTGCGCAGGATGAAGCCGGTGTCGATGCCTGGATCAGCCCGGTCGACGGGGATGCAGCTGTCCAGGTGCGTGCGCGCTATCTGGTGGGGGCCGATGGTGCGCGCAGCCCGGTTCGTCACCAGTTGGGCATCGCTTGGGGTGGCAGCACCGGGGCCAAACGCGGGTTCATGGGAGGCAAGATGTTTGCCGTGTATTTGCGCGCCCCCAACTTTGACCAACTTTTTGAACACAGCAAAGCCTGGATGTATGTGACGGTGAACGCGCAGCGCCGCGCCTTCATGGCCACCGTGGATGGTGCGGGTGAGTTCGCTTTCCATGCGGCGGTGCACGAGGACGAAGATGCCGACGCCTGGACCGCCGTGGACGCTCAGCGCATCTTCAACCAAGCCATGGGCTGCGATGTACCGATTGAGGTTTTGTCGGTGGGCACCTGGATGGCCGGGCATGCTTTGGTGGCCGAATCGTTTCAGCAAGGGCGCGTGTTCATTGGGGGCGACGCCGCGCACCTGTTCACGCCCACGGGCGGCCTGGGCTACAACACGGCCGTGGAGGATGCGGTCAACCTGGGCTGGAAGCTGGCCAGCGTGGTTCGGGGCATGGCGCCTGCGCGCTTGCTGGACAGTTATGCCCAGGAGCGCATGCCCTTGGCGCACCGCAACACCGCTTATGCACGCCAGTTTGCCGACTCGGTGGGCCTGTTTGCAGCCACCCCTGAGTTGGAAGAAGCATCAGAGCGGGGCGATCTCACACGTCAAATGGCGTCAAAACATCTGAACGGGCATGTGCGCCTGGAGTTCAATATTCCCGGGGTGACGTTTGGCGGGCGCTACGACGGTTCTGCGATCGTGGTCGCCGATGGCAGCTTGCCGCCGCCCGATGCGGCCAACAGCTACCAGCCCAGTGCCAGCCCAGGGGGACGGCCACCGCACGCTTGGTTGGCCGATGGCCGCTCGCTCTATGACACGTTTCACACCGAGTGGACTTTGCTGCACTTGGCGCCCACCAACACAAGCAGCACGGTGTTTGAGACTGCGGCCTTGAGTTTGGGCATTGACTTGAAGCGGGCCCACCACAGCGCCCCAGAATTGCTGGCTTTGTACGAGGCGCCGTGGGTGCTGATTCGCCCGGACCAAGTGGTCGCTTGGCGAGGGCAGGACGATCGGCAGGCCTTACAGGTTTTGCAGCAGGCGCTGGGGTGTTGAGTTGTCCCGGTCGCTCATTGGCGCGCCCACAACAAGCCCACCGTTTTGAGCCCAAGCAGTGTCAGGCCCAGCGAGCCCAACAGGTGAAGTGAGGCCGTGCCTGCGGCCAGCGCAAAGCGGCCTTGCTGCAGCATGGCCACGACTTCGGCAGAAAAGCTGGAGAAGGTGGTCAGAGCCCCTAAAAAGCCGGTGACCAAGGCCAGTCGCCAGACCGGGTCCAGCTCGGGCAGTTGCTGGAACACGCCGACGCACACACCCACCAAGTAGCCACCGATCAGGTTGGCCGCTAAGGTGCCCCAGGGCAAGAGGCTGCCGCTGGCGGGGCTGGGGTTGAGCCACAGGCCCAGCTGCCAGCGGGACAGCGCACCCACACAAGCTCCGATGCAAATGGCGATCACGGTGAGCATGGCGTGGTTCCTTTGTCTAGAGGCTTACCGACCCTTAAAACGGCGGGTCTTCGCCGGCCGCCGCAGCGCCCAATTCCATCTCGCCACCCAAGGCGTCGATCAGGCTGTCGATCAGCGGCCCGAGCAAGCCGGTGGACAAGGCCACGTCGGCGTCAAAGCGGTCTTCGTTTTTGTCGGTGCCCGACTCGTCCATCACGCCGTCAAGGTATTGCACCTTTTTCAGCTGCAGGGTGTCGGTCAGCACAAAGGCCACGCGGCCGTCCCAGCTCAGCGCCAGCTGGGTGGGCAGCTTGCCTTCCAGCACATGTTTGCGCACATCGTCGTTGGCCAAGTGGTGGCGCGTGAAGCGCACGCTGGCCGCGTCTTCGCCGGTGGACTTGAGCACGGTTTCGCGCTCCACCGTCAAGTCTGAGGGCCATTCCTCAGGGGTGGGGGCCAGCAGCCACTGCGTCATGGCCGCTTGTGGGGAGGTCACGGTCTGGATCAAGGACACCGACAGGCCGCCCATCACGTTCATCAGCGCCGACATGACCTCGTCGGCCTTGCCCTGACTGCCTGCGTTGAGCACCAGACGGCGGTTTTCCAAGTCCATCCACACCAGCACGGTCGATTCGCGGGCAAAGGCCTGCGGCAACAGCGACAGCAGCACGTCGTCCATCAGCTCGCGTTTTTCTTTTTTGCCAGGCTTGCGGCCGGTGGCCGCTTCGATTTCGGCGATGCGTTCTTCGGCTTTGCGCCGCACCACGTTGCCGGGCACGGCCTTGGACTCGATCATGAGTTTCATGATCCATTGGCCCGAGACCGATTCAACCAAGGGCCCGTGGGCTTCGCCCCGGGGCGGGACCCAGCCAATCGACTTGTCTTGGCTGGCGCCACATGCCACAAACTGCACCGGCGCGAGTGCCGCCTGCACATCGGCCAAAGTGGGCGCAAAGCCCTCGCCGATGCGGTAAACCATCACATTTTTAAACATCCGTCACTCTTTCATGCCTTGTCAGGCCAGCGCGGCATCTTACCGGAGTGGGTGGACGGCTTTACTTGGCAACGCCCATCAAAAGATTGGGCACGCTGGTGACGATGGACGGGAAAACGGTGATCAGCACAATGCCCAGGATCAAGCAGCCGAAAAAGGGCAAGGTCACGGTGGCAATCCGGTTGCTGTCGATGCCGGTCATGTTTTGCAACACGAACAGGTTGAAGCCCACGGGCGGCGTGATTTCCGCGATCTCGATCAACATGATGATGAAGATGCCAAACCAAACGAGGTCGAAGCCGGCTTTCTGAATCATGGGCAGCACCACCGCGCTGGTCAGCACGATCATCGAGATGCCATCGAGCGCCGTGCCCAAAATCAAATACACCACCACCAAAATCGCAATCAGGCCATAAGGCGAGAGGTTCATGGCGTGGACAAACTCGGCCAGCTCTCGCGGGATACCGGTGAAGGCCATAGTTTTGGTGAGAAACGCCGCGCCCGCCAGGATGAACATGATCATGCAGCTGACCCGGGTGGCGCTCACCAAGCCTTGCCAGAAGTTCTGCCATGTCAGGCTGCGGCCTGCAGCGGCAATCGCCAGCGAGCCCAGCACGCCATAGGCCGCACATTCGGTGGCGGTGGCGATGCCCGCCACCAGCACCCACACGATGAAGACAATCAGCAAACCACAAGGAATCAAGCTGCCCGAGCGGCGCATTTTCTCCATGAAGGTGGTTGGCGCTTCGGGGGGCGGTACTTTGTCAGGATTGCGCAGGCTCCACCAGATGATGTAGCCCGAAAAAAGCCCCATCAGCAAAAAGCCGGGCAAAAAGCCTGCGAGGAACAGGCGAATCACACTGGCGTCGGCCGCCACGGCATACACCACCATGGTGATGGACGGCGGAATCAAAATGCCCAGACCGCCTGCCGCGGCCAAAGAGCCCAGCGCGATGTTGCGGTCGTAGCCGCGCTTTTCCAGCTCGGGCAGCGCCACCTTGGCGATTGTGGCGCAGGTGGCTGCAGAGGAGCCTGACACCGAGCCGAAAATGCCGCAACCCAAAATGGTGGTGTGCATCAGGCGGCCCGGCACTTTGGACAACCAGGGTGACAGGCCATCGAACATTTGCTCGGACAGCTTGGTGCGGTACAAAATCTCGCCCATCCAGATGAACATGGGCAATGCCGCCAACTCCCAGCTGGCCGAGGTTTCCCAAAACGAGGAAAACAGGTTTTTACCGGGCAGGGTGTTGGTAAAGAAGGCCTGACCGACCCATCCGACAATGGCCAGTGTCATGGCGATCCACACGCCACCACTGAGCATCAGCAACATCAAAAAGAGGAGAAGGCCTCCGATTTCAAGCAGGCCCATCAAAGCTCCTCAGAAAAATCACCACGGGCATGGCGCTCTTCAACGCGCGCCACATAACTGGGTTTGCCACCTTGAAACACGCAAACGCATTCATCGATCACGGCAATCACCAAAATCGCTGAGCCAATGACGAAGCTCATCTGCGGAATCCAGATCGGGATCGCCACCATATTGCCTGCGATGTCGTTGAATTCGTAGCTTTCCCAGGTGAAGCGCGCCGCCCAGTAGCCCAAGTAGCCGATGGCCACGGCAGCCACCGTGAGCGAGATCAACTCCAGCCAGCGGCGCACGGGGGCTGACACCGATTCAAGAACCAGTGTCACCCGTACAAAGTCACCATTGCGAAAACTGTAGGCCATGCCCAAGAAAGCAGCGGCGGCACACAGCCAAGCCACGATGTCGTTGACCCAGGAAACACGCCAGTTCAGCACACGCCCCACCGAGGCGCCGATCATCAAAACCAGAATGGACAACACGCACAGGGCGGCCAGTTGACCCCCCATCAGGTACAGACCATCCAAGATGCGACGCGTTGGTGAAGCGCGTGGAGGAAAACTGGCGTTCATCCGGGCTTATTTTTTGTTGTAAGCGTCGACCAGAGCCCTGCCTTCGGCACCGGATCTGTCCAGCCATTCTTTGAGCATGGTGTCGCCCACCTTTTTCATGTCAGCCTTGAGTTGAGCCGATGGGGGGGTGACCGTCACGCCGTTGGTTTTGAGAATTTCCAAGGTGGTGGTGTTGACCTTGCGCGATTCGGTCCAGCCTCGGACTTCGGCATCCGCTGCGGCCTTCATCACCGCGTCTTGGCTGGCTTTGTCCAGCGCGTCGAAAGCTTTCTTGTTGGCGATCACTGCATTTTTGGGCAACCAAGCCTGCACATCGTAGTAGAACTTCAGGTGCTCGAACAATTTGCTGTCCACGCCGGTCGCGCCGGAGGTCATGGTGGATTCGACCACGCCGGTCGCCAGTGCCTGTGTGAATTCAGCCGCTTGCACCGTGACAGGCTGTGCGCCCACCAACTCGGCAATGCGGGCTGTGGCTGGGCTGTAAGAGCGCCACTTGATGCCCTTCAAATCTGCAGCGCTGTTGAGGGGCTTCTTGCTGTAAATACCCTGCGGTGGCCAAGCCACCGAATACAGCAGCACCATGCCCTGCTCGGCCAGCTTTTTTTCCATCAGCGGTTTTTGCGCCCTGTACAGCTTCATGCTCTCGTCATAACTGTTTGCCAGAAAGGGCAGGCCGTCCGCTGCGTAAATGGGCCACTCATTGCTGAAGTTGGCCAGCAAAATTTCACCCAGCTGGGCTTGCCCGCCTTGCACAGCGCGCTTGATCTCGGGCGCCTTGAACAGCGAGGCGTTGGCATGGACCGTGATTTTCAGCTTGCCCGCTGTGGCCTTGTCGACATCGGCCGCAAACTGGCTCATGTTGACCGTGTGGAAGTTGGTGGCCGGGTAGGCTGCGGGCAGGTCCCACTTGGTTTGGGCCGACACAAAACCGGATACTGCGAGCAGACCAGCCAGCAGGCTGAGGTGAAGGGCGCGACGTTGCATGAGAACTCCTGTGAAAGATGGTGATGAATGGTTCACTGGGCAGTGCAAGAAAGGTGCCCGCTTCAAGCGCGCATCGGGTGCATCTGTCAGATGACCACTGTAGGCATGCTGGCACTGATTCGTGCTCGGTGTTTTCCCTTAACGTCAACAATTTGTTGGTAAATTGTCGGCATCGGACATAGACTTTCTGGTCTTCCAAACCTGGATGGAATCCATGCCGCGCAAAAATGCTCTCAGTCTTTCGGCCGCCAGCCCCATCGTGTCATCGGCCCACTTGGTCTCGCCCGACAGCGCCGAGATGAGCGAGTTCGAGTTCGGTCTGATCGTGGCGGGCAATGCCTTTCACCGCTGGATCATCCACTGCATGGCGGCCGCGGGCTTGAAGGATTTGACGCCGCTGGATGTGCTGGTGCTGCACCACGTCACGCACCGTGCGCGCGACAAGCGACTGGCCGACATCTGTTTCATCATGAACATCGAAGACACACATTTGGTGAACTACGCCCTGAAAAAGCTGCAAGGCTTGGGGGTGGTGGTGTCGCAAAAAAATGGCAAAGACGTGACTTATGCCGCCACCGATGAAGGTCGCGCCTATGTCCAGCGCTACCGAGACATCCGCGAGAGTTGCCTGATCGATGCCCTGAAAGCCGACGATGGCCTGAACCGCGACATTGGCGAGTTGGCCCGGTTGCTGCGCGTGCTCTCCGGCATGTACGACCAAGCGGCGCGTGCTGCAGCTTCTCTGTGACCCCTTTTCTCAATCGCTATATGACCGACGCCAACAACACCCTCTCTGGCCAACAACGCTGGCAATTCTGGATCGACCGCGGTGGCACGTTCACCGATGTGGTGGGCAAGCGACCCGATGGTTCCTTGGTCACGCACAAGCTGCTGAGCGACAACCCCGAGCAGTACCGCGATGCAGCGGTGGCGGGTATTCGGCATTTGCTGGGCTTGAAGGCCGGAGAACCGGTCACACCCGAACAGGTGGCCTGCGTGAAGATGGGCACCACTGTGGCCACCAATGCGCTGCTCGAGCGCAAAGGCGAGGCCACCTTGCTGGTGACCACGCAGGGCTTTGGCGATGCGTTGCGCATCGCTTACCAAAACCGCCCGCGTTTGTTTGACCGCCAAATTGTGTTGCCCGAGTTGTTGTACAGCGCCGTGGTGGAGGCACAAGAACGGGTGACGGTAGACGGCGAGGTCTTGCAAGCACTCGATGAGGTGCATTTGCGCACCCAATTGGTGAATGTGCATGCGCAAGGCGTGCGCTCGGTGGCGGTGGTGTTCATGCACGGCTGGCGTCACACAGCACACGAGCAAGTGGCCGCGCGTTTGGCGCGTGAAGTGGGTTTCACGCAAATCAGTACCTCGCACCAAACCAGCCCCATGATGAAGCTGGTCAGCCGGGGCGACACCACGGTGGTGGACGCTTACTTGTCACCCATCCTGCGCCGATACGTGGACCAAGTGGCCAGCGAGATGCCGGGTGTGAAACTGATGTTCATGCAGTCTTCGGGTGGCCTCACAGACGCGCAGGTGTTTGCAGGCAAGGACGCGATTTTGAGTGGCCCTGCGGGTGGCATCGTGGGCATGGCCCGCACCGCGCAGCTGGCGGGGCACGACAAGGTGATTGGCTTTGACATGGGCGGCACTTCCACCGATGTGTCGCATTTTGCCGGGCAATTCGAGCGCGAGTTTGAAACCCAGGTGGCGGGGGTGCGCATGCGTGCGCCCATGATGAGCATCCACACCGTGGCCGCAGGGGGCGGCTCGCTGCTGGCCTTTGACGGTGCGCGCTTTCGGGTGGGGCCGCAAAGCGCGGGGGCCAACCCAGGCCCGGCCAGTTACCGACGCGGCGGGCCACTGGCCGTGACCGATGCCAACGTGATGGTGGGCAAGGTGCAGCCGAAGTTTTTCCCTTCGGTGTTTGGGCCAGAAGCCAACCAGCCGCTGGACGCCGAGGTGGTGCATGGGCATTTTGCAAAATTAGCCGCACAAACCGGGCGTGCCGCTGAAGACGTGGCGCATGGCTTCATCCAGATCGCGGTGCAGCAGATGGCCAACGCGATCAAGAAAATTTCGGTGGCACGGGGCTACGACGTGACGCGTTACACCCTGCAGTGCTTTGGCGGCGCGGGTGGGCAGCACGCTTGTTTGGTGGCTGACGCTTTGGGCATGTCGCAGGTGCTGGTGCACCCGTTGGCGGGTGTGTTGTCGGCTTATGGCATGGGTCTGGCCGACCAGAACGTGATGCGTGAGGAGTCGGTCGAACGCCGTCTGGAGGCTGCGACCATGCCTTGGATGGCCGAGCGCTTGCAGGCTTTGGGCGAATCCACCCGTCAGGCTTTGCTGGCGCAAATGGGCGGGGATGCGGTCAGTGCGCAGCGCATCGAGCTGCGCCAACGCGTGCATCTGCGCTACGAAGGCACCGACTCGGCGCTGGTGGTGCCTTGGGGTGATCAAGCCCAGTTGGTGGCGGGTTTTGAAGCGGCCTATCGCCAGCGCTTTGCCTTCTTGATGCAGGGCAAAGCCTTGGTGGTTGAAGCCGTGTCGGTCGAGGCCGTGTTGCCTGGCGACGCACCCGAAGAAGCCCTCCACAAGCTGCACCCTGAGCGCGAAGTGCCCCGCCGTGACACCGTGCGTGTGTATGCCGCCAACGCGCAAGGTGTGGCCCAGTGGCAGGATGCTGCGTTGGTGGTGCGCGAAGACATGCGCCCCGGCGACATGATCGATGGCCCGGCCATCATTGCCGAGAAAAATGCCACCACCGTGGTCGAGCCCGGCTGGCAAGCGCGATTGACGGCGCTGGACCACTTGCTGCTGGTGCGCGTACAGGCGCGCGCGGTGCAGCATGCCGCTGGCACGCAGGCCGATCCGGTGCTGTTAGAGGTGTTCAACAACCTGTTCATGAACATTGCCGAGCAAATGGGCCTGCAGCTGCAAAACACCGCCTACTCGGTCAACATCAAGGAACGCTTGGACTTTTCGTGTGCGCTGTTCAGTGCCGAAGGCCATTTGATCGCCAACGCGCCGCACATGCCGGTGCATTTGGGCTCGATGGGCGAGAGCATCCAGACCGTCATTCAAGAGAACAAAGGCCGCATGCAGCCGGGCGATGTGTTCGTGCTGAACGACCCCTACCACGGCGGCACGCACTTGCCTGACATCACGGTCATCACGCCGGTGTACCTGGACGGTCACGCCGATCCGGTGTTCTATGTGGGCTCACGCGGGCACCATGCCGATGTGGGCGGACTCACACCTGGCTCTATGCCACCGTTTTCCACGCGCATCGAAGAAGAGGGCGTGCAGATCAACAACGTCAAATTGGTGGAGGCAGGCCGCCTGCGTGAAGCCGAGATGGTGGCCTTGCTGCAAAGCGGTGAATACCCCTCGCGCAATCCGGCGCAAAACATGGCCGACCTGAAAGCGCAAATCGCTGCCAATGAAAAAGGCGTGCAGGAGTTGCGCCGCATGGTGGATCAGTTTGGCTTGGGCGTGGTACAGGCTTACATGCGCCATGTGCAGGACAACGCCGAAGAGTCCGTGCGCCGCGTCATCACCAGCCTGAAAAACGGCGCTTTCACTTTGCCGCTGGACAATGGCGCGCAGATCCAAGTTGCGGTGCGCGTGAACGCGGAGCAGCGCACGGCCGAGATCGACTTCACCGGCACCAGCGCCCAGTTGTCCAACAACTTCAACGCGCCCCGGGCGGTGTGCATGGCGGCCGTGCTGTATGTGTTTCGCAGCTTGGTTCAGGACGACATCCCATTGAATGCAGGATGCTTGAAGCCGCTGAAGGTCATCATTCCGGCCGGCTCCATGCTCAACCCCAATCCGCCTGCTTCGGTGGTGGCGGGCAATGTGGAAACCTCCACCTGCATCACCAACGCGCTGTTTGGCGCCTTGGGTGTGATGGCAGGCAGCCAGCCCACCATGAACAACTTCACCTTTGGCAATGCGCGGGTGCAGTATTACGAAACCATCTCCGGCGGCAGTGGTGCGGGTGGGCGATTTGATGCGCACGGCGACTTGGTGGGTGGCTTTGATGGCACCTCTGTGGTGCAAACCCACATGACCAATTCACGCCTGACCGACCCCGAGGTGCTGGAGTTCCGCTTCCCGGTGCGGCTCGAGAGTTACGCGATTCGCCAAGGCTCAGGCGGTGCAGGGCGCTGGCAGGGTGGTGATGGCGGTGTGCGCCGCGTGCGCTTTTTGGAGCCGATGACGGCGGGTATTTTGTCGAATGGGCGGGTTCACCCGGCCTTTGGCATGGCGGGCGGGCACAGCGGCTTGCCGGGCATCAACCGCGTGGTGCGTGCCGATGGCACGGTGCAGGAACTGGCGCACATTGGCCAGGTCGAAATGCAGACAGGCGATGTGTTTGAAATTCACACACCCGGCGGCGGTGGTTTTGGCAAGGCCTGAACGCCGATACAGGGTTGAAAAACACGGGGCCAGGGCGAGGCTGGCCGAATCGATCGAGTCGGCAGGCGGGTGAGGCCATCTTCAGTTTTTGGCGGGCGCAGGCTTTGGATTGGCCACCTTGGCGTTGTAAGCACTGCCTTGCACCCGTACCCCTTGCTCGGACAAGCTGCTGGCCTTTTGGGGGCCTAAACCTTTGACCCGGCTGGTGGCGTCTTCCCAGTCTTTGAACGGGGCCTTTTTGCGCTCGTCCATCACCGCCTTGCTCAGCACCGGCCCCACACCCTTGAGGGCGTCGAGTTCGACCTCCGTGGCCTTGTTCAAATCAATGTGTTGGGCCCAGGTCAGGCCAGCGAATCCGAAAGCCAGCAATGCCGCTGTGATTTTTTTCAACATGTCTGCGCTCCTTGGGTTGACTGCAAAAATGTGCAGCAAGGTGCATTGTCAAAAGCCTGTGACGCGGGATGAAGGGTGATAACCCTGAATTTCTAAAATAAAAGCATTAATTTTAGATTTCTTCGACGCGCTTGGGGGGGTAGCTGTCCCAAGCTTGGCAACCGGGGCAGTGCCAAAAATGCTCTTTGGCCTCAAAGCCGCAAGCGGCGCAGCGGTATCTGGCCAAGGGCTTGGTGGCATGTTCCAGGGCCTTTTGCACGGGTTCTGGAAGCGCTGGCTGCCCCTGTCGTGCGCCAGTCAACCATCGGCTTGCAGCCATCAAGGAGGGCTGCTTTTGCAAATGGCCGAGGTAGCGGTCGAGCGCCTCAGAATCGGCCGTCGTGTGGGTGGCTGTGCCCGTTTGATGGATTTCGGTGATGGCGTTCAGCACATCGATGCAGGGCAGCTTTTGGTAATGGGCCTCCAGCAAGCGCTGGGCATCCGTGCCCATGCCGCAGCCCAGGGCCGCTTTCACCAAGCTGGCTGCAGCCAAAGGTGCGGCGTTGTCTTGGCGCTCAAAGAGAAGTGCCAACGTGTCAAAGGCTGCCCGGGATTGGCCTTGGTTCAATTGCAATTGGCCCAACAAAATGCGGGGTCTCGCGGCATGGGGGTGGCTTTGAAGCGTGGCCTGCAGCAGCTCAATGGCCGCTGTCGGGTCGCCTTTTTGGACCCATTCTCTGGCCTGTTCACACTGGTAATGCGCCATGCGGACACTGAAGTCCACTTCGCCTGTTTTTTCAAGCAAAAGCGCGACTGCCGCGGCTTCGGGCCATTCACGAGAACGTTCGTAAATGGCCATTCTGGCCATGCGCGCCTGGCCTTCATAAGAGGTGCCTTCGAGTTTGCGCAGTGCTTCTTCGGCGCGGTCGAGCAAGCCGGCCTTCAGGTAGTCCAGCGCCAAGCCGTGTTGAGCCCTTTGCCGGTCAGCGTTGCTCAGATCCGCACGGGACAACAGGTGTTCGTGCACCCTGACCGCGCGGTCGTACTCACCACGACGACGGAACAAATTGCCCAGGGCAAAGTGCAGCTCGGAGGTGTCGGGGTCGTTTTGAACGGCCTCAATGAAAGCGTCAATCGCCTGGTCTTGTTGCTCGTTCAGCAGGTAATTCAGGCCCTTGAAATAAGCGCGTGGGGCTTGACGGTTGGCCAAACGCATTTGGCGCAGATCCAGGCGTGAAGCAATCCAACCCAAGGCAAAGGCAATGGGCAAGCCCAATAAAATCCAGGTGAAGTCAAATTCCACGGGGCACCTCTGGCGTTGTCGAAGGGGTGACCGGTGGGGGTGCACTGGCAGCAGCAGGGCCCATTTGTTTCACGGCTTGTCGCTCACGCCACCAACGGGGCACCATGCCCAAAACGCCGACCACCACGCCCAAGGTGAAAGCGCACAAGACCACCAAAACGGTGGGTGCAGACCAATAAGTGCTGAAAAAGAAGTTCACACGGGTTTCTTGCTGGTTGTTCACCGCGAAAGCAAAGAGTGTGAAAAAAACAGCCGCTTTCAGTAACCACTGCAGCAGCCGAAGCAGACGTTTCATGGGGCGACCTCGAAAGATGAATTCATTCTAACGACCTGTCACCGTACCAGGAAACCCGTGCAAAAACCACCGTGAAAGGGCGTCATGCCTTGGCGTCTGCCGCTTTTTGGGCATGGGCCAAAGTGCCTGCATCCACGGCCTCGCGCAAGGCTTTGCCGGGCTTGAAATGGGGGACCCGTTTTTCGGGAATCTGCACGCTCTCTCCCGAGCGCGGGTTGCGGCCGACACGCGGTGGACGGCGGTTGATCGAGAAACTGCCAAAGCCGCGAATCTCGATGCGGTGGCCCTTGACCAGCGCATCGCTCATGGCGTCCAGCACCGTTTTGACCGCCAATTCGGCGTCACGGTGGGTCAATTGCGCAAAGCGGGCGGCGAGTTCTTCAACCAGATCAGAGCGGGTCATGGGAGCCATTCGTTGTTCGAGTCACTTGCCGGGGCCAAGCACCGATCTGAAAAAAGCCTGCCCCCATGACAGGGGCAGGCTTTTCAGACAGCAAGCGTCTTCAGATCAAAAAGATCAGTTGTTGTCGAGCTTGGCACGCAACAATGCGCCCAGGCTGGTCGTGCCAGCGTTTTCGCTCTTGGCTTGGCTCGACAAAGAAGCCATGGCTTCTTGTTGGTCCACAGCGTCTTTGGCTTTGATCGACAACTGGATGTTGCGGGTCTTGCGATCCACATTCACCACCACAGCGGTCACTTCGTCGCCAACTTTCAACACGTGGCTGGCATCTTCCACGCGGTCACGCGAGATTTCGCTGACGCGCAGGTAGCCGATGATGTCTTCGCCCAGGTCGATTTCAGCGCCCTTGGCATCCACAGTCTTGACCTTGCCGGTAACGGTTTGGCCTTTGTCGTTGATCGACACGAAGGTGGTGAAAGGATCGGAGTCGAGCTGTTTGATGCCCAAGCTGATGCGCTCGCGGTCCACGTCCACAGCCAAGACCAAGGCCTCGACTTCTTGACCCTTCTTGAACTCGCGCACGGCGTTTTCGCCGGTTTCGTTCCAAGACAGGTCAGACAAGTGCACCAAGCCGTCGATGCCGGCAGCCAAGCCCACGAACACGCCGAAGTCGGTGATCGACTTGATCGGGCCCTTGACGCGGTCGCCGCGCTTGGTGTTCTGAGCAAACTCTTGCCATGGGTTAGCACGGCACTGCTTCATGCCCAAGCTGATGCGGCGCTTGTCTTCGTCGATCTCCAGGACCATGACTTCGACTTCGTCGCCCAAAGCCACGATCTTGGAAGGCGCCACGTTCTTGTTGGTCCAGTCCATTTCAGACACGTGCACCAAGCCTTCGATGCCGGGTTCGAGTTCCACAAACGCGCCGTAGTCGGCGATGTTGGTGATCTTGCCGAACATGCGGGTGCTTTGTGGGTAGCGGCGGTTCACGCCCATCCATGGGTCGTCGCCCATTTGCTTGAGGCCCAAGGACACGCGGTTCTTTTCGGTGTCGAACTTGAGGATCTTGGCGGTGATTTCTTGACCGGCCGTGACCACTTCGGAAGGGTGACGGACACGGCGCCATGCCATGTCGGTGATGTGCAGCAAACCATCGATGCCGCCCAAGTCCACGAACGCACCGTATTCGGTGATGTTCTTGACCACACCGTGAACGATGGAGCCTTCGCGCAAGGTTTCCATCAGCTTGGCGCGCTCTTCGCCCATAGAAGCTTCCACCACAGCGCGGCGTGACAACACGACGTTGTTGCGCTTGCGGTCGAGCTTGATGACCTTGAATTCCAAGGTCTTGTTCTCATAGGGTGACAGGTCTTTGGTGGGACGTGTGTCGACCAAAGAGCCGGGCAAGAAAGCGCGGATGCCATTGACCAAAACGGTCAGGCCGCCTTTGACTTTGCCGCTGGTCACGCCAGTGACGAACTCGCCGGATTCCAGGGCTTTTTCCAAAGACATCCAAGAAGCCAAACGCTTGGCGGTGTCGCGGGACAAGATGGTGTCGCCGTAGCCGTTTTCGATGGAGCCGATGGCCACAGAAACGAAGTCACCCACTTGGACTTCGATTTCGCCCTGGTCGTTCTTGAATTCTTCGAGGGGAACGTAGGACTCGGACTTGAGACCCGCGTTGACCACCACAAAGTTGTGCTCGATGCGCACGACTTCAGCGGTGATGACTTCACCTGGGCGCATTTCGGTGCGCGTCAGTGATTCTTCGAACAGGGCGGCAAATGATTCAGACATGGTATTTCCTCATCCACAAATTCAGGACTGACGAGCGCGACATGCGTCGTTTCCAGGAGCTGACAGTGGCGATTGGTTTGCGGCGTGAGCCGCGGTTGGTTTGTCAAAAACCACCAGGCCAGTGTGCAAGCTGCACGAAGAGAGCCGGGTGGAGCTTCAATTCAGCCTGCTCAGGGCAAGCTGGGGTGGCCGTGTTCGGTCGATCAACTCAGGTTGGTTAACCGAAAACCTGCCGACTTTGCCACCAGACCATCACCTGTTCCACCGAGTCTTCGATGGTCAAGGACGAGTTGTCCAGTTGCAAGGCATCTTGTGCCGGCTTGAGGGGCGCCACGCTGCGGGACATGTCCCGAGCGTCGCGTGCTTCCAAGTCAGCGCGAAGAGTGTCGATATTAGCCGAAAAACCCTTCAAAATCAACTGCTTATGCCGTCTTTCAGCACGTTTGGCGGCGCTGGCGGTCAAAAACACCTTCAAGGGCGCGTTCGGGAAGATCACCGTGCCCATGTCGCGGCCGTCTGCCAGCAGCCCTGGCAGACGCTGAAAACTGTGTTGCAGATCGACCAAGGCCTCTCGCACGGCGGGCAAGACGGAGACTTTGGAAGCGTTCATGCCGCCTTGCTCGCTGCGGATGGCATCGGTCACATCCAGCTTGTTCAGCAAAACCTGCTCACCTTCAAAGCGCACGGGCAGGCTGCGGGCCAGGTCAGCGATCTTCGCTTCATCAGCGGCTTCCAGCGTGAGGCCTGCTTGCAAAGCAGCGTGGGCCGTGACGCGGTAAAGCGCACCCGAGTCCAGGTAGTGGTAACCCAAAGCAGTGGCCACACGGCTGGCCAGTGTGCCTTTGCCCGAGGCGGTGGGGCCATCGATGCAGATCACCGGAATACTGGGGGCTGACGTGTGCGCCACCGAGAACAAAGCTTCGAAGTAGTCGGGGAAGGTCTTGGCCACGCACTTGGGGTCTTCGATGCGCACCGGAATCTGGTCGGCGTTGAAGGCTGCCAGCGAGAAGCACATGGCCACGCGGTGGTCGTCGTAGGTGTGGATGCTGGCACGTTGCCACTGGCCTGGCGCAAGGGGGTGGATGGTGATCCAGTCCGGGCCTTCTTCGACGGTGGCGCCCAGCTTGCGGCTTTCGGTGGCCATGGCCGCGATGCGGTCGGTTTCTTTCACGCGCCAGCTGGCGATGTTGCGCAGGGTGGTGGGCCCGTCGGCATACAGCGCCATCACGGCCAAGGTCATGGCCGCGTCGGGAATGTGGTTGCAGTCGAGCGTGATGCCCTTCAGAGGCCAGGCTCCGCGTTGGATTTCAAGCCAGTTGGGGCCGCTGGCGATCTTTGCGCCCATTTGGGCGGCGGCGTCCATGAAACGGATATCGCCCTGGATCGAGTCTGCGCCCACCCCTTGGATGCGGATGCCCTCACCTTGGGCCATGGCGCCGAGTGCGATGAAGTAGCTGGCTGACGACGCATCGGCCTCGACGTGGATGCTGCCGGGTGACTGGTAGCGGCTGCCAGCGGGAATCACAAAACGTTCCCAGCCTTGGCGTTCAACCGCGATGCCGTAGCGTGCCAGCAGGTTGAGCGTGATCTCGATGTAGGGCTTGCTGATGAGTTCGCCCACCACCTCGATGGTGATGGCGCGGTCGCTGGCCGCCAAAGGCAATGCCATCAAAAGTGCAGTGAGGAACTGGCTGGACACATCCCCGCGCACGGGGATGGGCTTGTCCAGCTGAAGTGAGGGTTGGCGCACGCGCAACGGTGGGTAGCCATCGTTGCCCAAATAGTCGATGGCGCAGCCCAATTCACGCAAGGCATCCACCAGATCGCCAATGGGCCGCTCGTGCATGCGCGGCACACCCTTGAGCGTGAAGTCCCCGCCATGCACCGCCAGCGCAGCCGTGAGTGGGCGCATGGCTGTGCCCGCATTGCCCATGAAAAATTCAATCGCATCGGTGGGCCAAGCGCGTCCACCCAAACCGGTGATGGTCACCGTGGTGCCATTCACCTGAACGCCGCAGCCCAACTGGCGCAGCGCGGCCAGCATGACTTGGGTGTCGTCCGAGTCCAACAGATCATGGACCACGGTGGTGCCTTGGCACAGCGCCGAGAGCAGCAGCACGCGGTTCGAGATACTTTTGGAGCCGGGCAGGGTGACGGTGCCGGATGCGCCTTGCAGCGCTGGGATGTCAAGGAATGCGGTGGAGAACATGGGTCAGTCTTCAGAAGTGGTGTTGCAAGCGTTGCCTGCCTGCAAGGTCCACGCCGAGCGCACATCGCTGGCCAGTTGAATCAGGTGACGCAGCTCGGCGGTGTCGTTGGATTTCAAGGCGTTTTCAAACTGGTCGAGTGCGGCGCGATAGTGCGCCATTTGCGAGAGCACTTCTGACTTGTTGGCGCTCAAAATGTCGCGCCAGACCGAGGCATCGGAGGCGGCGATGCGGGAGAAATCTCGAAAGCCTGGCCCCGCCATCTCCAAAAACGCAGCACCTTGGGGCTGCGCCGTGAGCGCATTCACGGCCGCAAAGGCCAGCAAATGAGGCAGGTGGCTGACCGCCGCAAAAGTGGCGTCGTGCGCCTCAGGTGTCATGTGGCTCACATGGCTGCCGATGGCGGTCCATAGCGCGCTTGCCGTTTGTATTTGGCGAATCGTGTTTTGCGGCAAAGGCGTGAGGATGGTGCGGCGCTCTTGGTAAAGCGTGCCTTCGGCGTGATCAATGCCCGCCACTTCTTTGCCTGCTATGGGGTGCGCGGGCACCAAGCAATGGAGGCGCTCGCCCAAAGCGGATTTTGCCGCTGCGATCACATCGCATTTGGTGGAGCCTACGTCCATCAGCAAGGCTGTCGGTGAAAGGCTGTCGCGCAGCGCAACAAAGCTGCTGTGCATCGCCCCCACGGGCACCGCCAACAAAACCAAATCAGCACCCAACACCGCCTCGGCAACGCTGCTGCAGGCTTGGTCGATGACACGCAGCTCGACGGCGCGTTGACGGGTTTTTTCGGACGCGCTGAAACCGGTGATGTGCTGCACCAAGCCCGCTTGACGCAAGGCGAGCGCAAACGAGCCGCCCATCAGGCCGCAACCAATCAGGGCCAGGCGTTGGAAGTTCACGGCGTGTTCACTCGGGCGTCATTCCGAGATGGGGTAAGAACCCAGCACCTTGTAGAAAGCGCACAGGCCTTGCAACTCTTGCAGGGCCGCAGCCACATGGGGCTCGCTGATGTGGCCTTGCAAGTCGATGTAGAAGTAATACTCCCATTGGCCCGATTTGGCCGGGCGCGACTCAAAGCGGGTCATGGACACGCCGTTGTTTTTGAGTGGCACCAACAAATCGTGCACCGCACCTGGGCGGTTGGGCACCGACACCACCAGGCTGGTGCAGTCTTTGCCCGAAGCCGGAGGTGTGGCCAGCGTCTGGGGCAAACTGATCACGGCAAAGCGCGTGCGGTTGAAGGCTTCGTCTTGGATGGCGTGGTGCACGATGTGCAAGCCAAATTGGCTGGCGGCACGTTCGCTGGCCAAGGCGGCCCAAGCGGGGTTGGTGGCCGCCAAGCGGGCCCCTTCGGCGTTGCTGGATACGGCCCGGCGCTCCACATGCGGCAGGTGCTTGGACAGCCAGCCTTGGCATTGGGCCAGCGCTTGGGGGTGGGCCATCACCACTTCGATGTTGGCATCTGAATTGACTTGTCGCAGCAAATTGAAGCGCACCTGAAGACTGACTTCGCCCACCACATGCACGGGCGAGCGCAAGAACAAATCGAGCGAACGTGCGACCACGCCTTCGGTGGAGTTCTCCATGCCGACCACGCCATATTGGGCCGAGCCTGCAGCGGTGGCGTGGAAGACCTCGTCAAAATTGGCGCAGTAAATCAAGTTGGCAGCACTGCCAAAAAATTCGATGGCGGCCTGTTCGCAAAACGTGCCCTGAGGCCCGAGGACTGCCACGCGTTGCGGGGCTTCAAGCGCCAGGCAAGCCGACATGATCTCGCGCCAGATGGAGGCGACGTGTTCGTTTTTAAGAGGCCCGGGGTTGGCTTGGGTGATCTTGTCGATGACCTGTGCCACGCGATCAGGCCGGAAGAAAGGCGAGCCTTCGGCGCGTTTGATCTCCCCCACTTTTTCGGCCACATGCGCGCGTTGGTTGAGCAGTTGCAGCAGTTGCTTGTCCAGCGCGTCAATCTGGACACGCAAAGCGCCCAGGGCGTCCGACTGAATGGGTTGTTGGCTCATGTCCGCAAGTCTTTCAGAGGGCCGGCTTCAGGCCTGTGTTTTTTCAAATTCGCGCATGTACGCGACCAAGGCCTGCACGCCTTCGAGGGGCATGGCGTTGTAGATGCTGGCCCGCATGCCACCCACCGACTTGTGGCCCTTGAGTTGCAGCAAGTTGGCCGCTTTGGCACCCGCTAGAAATGCGTCGTTGCGCGATTCGTCGCGCAAAAAAAAAGGCACGTTCATGCGCGATCGGCAGTCTTTGGCCACACGGTTTTCAAACAAGCTGGAGCTGTCCAGAAAGTCATACAGCAGTTGGGCCTTGGCGACGTTGCGTTGCGCCATGGCAGCGATGCCGCCGTGTTGTTTGAGCCACTGGAACACCAAGCCTGCGATGTAAATGCTGTAAGTTGGCGGGGTGTTGTACATCGACTGGTTGTCGTTCACCAGTTTGTAATCAAAGGCACTGGGGCAATGGGGCAGTGCATGCCCGATCAGGTCTTCGCGCACGATGACCAAGGTCAGACCCGCAGGGCCCAAATTCTTTTGCGCACCACCAAATGCCAGGCCCACACGCGACCAATCCACCGGGCGCGAGGCCACATGGGAAGAAAAATCGACCACCAGCGGGGCGTCACAACCCAGAGCTTTGAGGTCCGGCAGTTCATGAAACTCCACGCCGTGGATGGTTTCGTTGCCGCAAATGTGAACGTAGCGGCTGTCCGCGCCGATCTGCCAGGTGGCAGGAGCCGGTAGGGTGGTGAACCCATCGGTTTGGGCACTGGCAGCCACGCGGGCTGGCCCGTATTTGCCCGCTTCTTTGAGCGATTTTTGGCTCCAACTGCCCGTGAGCACAAAGTCCATCGCCCCGCCTTGCGACAGGTTCAAGGGCACGATGGCGTTTTCGGCCAGTCCGCCGCCTTGCATGAACAAAATTTTGAAATGGGTGGGCACGGCCAGCAACGCGCGCAGGTCGGCTTCGGCCTGCTCGTAAATGCTGATGAACTCCTTGCCGCGGTGGCTCATCTCCATCACGCTCATTCCCGAGCCATGCCAGTCCAGCATCTCAGCAGCGGCTTGCTGCAGCACAGCCTCGGGCATGACGGCGGGACCCGCCGAGAAGTTGAAAGCGCGCCCCATCACTTATTCCGCTGCAGGTGCGCTGTCGTCCGTTGGGGCTTCGGCATCGCCCTCAGCCGCATTCGCGTCGTTTTCCACGATGCGTTGCAAGCCAGACAGCTTGGCGCCTTCGTCCAGACCAATCAAAGTCACGCCTTGTGTGGCGCGACCCAATTCGCGAATTTCAGACACGCGGGTACGCACCAAAACACCGGTATCGGTGATCAGCATGATCTCATCATCGGCTTGCACCAAAGTGGCGGCCACGACTTTGCCATTGCGCTCAGACTGCTGGATGGCAATCATGCCTTTGGTGCCACGGCCGTGGCGGGTGTATTCGGTGATGCTGGTGCGTTTGCCGTAGCCGTTTTCTGTGGCCGTCAGCACGCTGGCGCGGGCTTTGGTCTCTTCTGCGGGCGCATCGGGTTTTTCTTGCTCCGACACCAACATGGCGATCACGCTCTGGTGGTCTTCGATCATCATGCCGCGCACGCCGCGGGCACTTCGGCCCAATGGGCGCACATCGTTTTCGTCAAAGCGCACAGCTTTGCCGCCGTCGCTGAACAGCATCACATCGTGCTTGCCGTCCGTGAGGGCTGCACCAATCAAAAAGTCGCCTTCGTCCAAGTTGACAGCAATGATGCCGCCTTTGCGGGGGTTTGAAAATTCGTCCAGCGAAGTCTTCTTGACCGTACCCATGGAAGTGGCCATGAACACATATTGGTTTTCGGGGAAGGTCCGGGCTTCGCCCGTCAAGGCCAAGACCACGTTGATTTTTTCGCCCTCTTGCAGCGGAAACATGTTGACGATCGGGCGGCCGCGTGAGCCACGCGAGCCTGCGGGCACTTCCCAAACTTTCAACCAGTACAAACGGCCCCGGTTAGAGAAGCACAGCAAATAGTCGTGCGTGTTGGCGATGAACAGCTGGTCGATCCAGTCGTCTTCTTTGGTGGCGGCGGCTTGCTTGCCACGGCCACCGCGCTTTTGCGAGCGGTACTCGCTCAGTGGCTGGCTCTTGATGTAGCCGCTGTGTGACAAGGTCACCACCATGTCGGTGGGCGTGATCAGGTCTTCGGTGGACAGGTCTTGCGCACTGTGCTCGATCTCGCTGCGGCGTGCGCCGATCTTGGTTTGGCCAAATTCCTGGCGCACCGTGCCCAACTCGTCGCTGATGATGGTGGAGACGCGCTCTGGCTTGGCCAAGATGTCCAGCAGGTCTTCGATCTCGGACATGACCTCTTTGTACTCGGCCACGATTTTGTCTTGCTCCAGCCCGGTCAAGCGCTGCAGACGCATCTGCAAAATCTCTTGCGCTTGTGTGTCCGACAAACGGTACAGCCCGTCCTGGCCCAGACCGTATTCGCGCTCCAAGCCTTCTGGGCGGTAATCGTCGGCATTGACCACCGAGCCATCGTCACGGGCGCGGGTCAGCATGGTGCGCACCATCTGGCTGTCCCAGGCGCGGGTCATCAGTTCGGCCTTGGCCACGGGTGGCGTGGGTGCGCCGCGGATGATGGCGATGAAGTCGTCGATGTTGGCCAAAGCCACGGCCAAGCCCTCGAGCACATGGCCACGGTCACGCGCTTTGCGCAGCTCGAACACCGTGCGGCGTGTCACCACTTCGCGGCGGTGCTGCAAGAAGACCTGAATCAGGTCTTTCAGGTTGCACAGCTTGGGCTGGCCGTCGATCAAGGCCACCATGTTCATGCCAAAGGTGTCTTGCAGCTGGGTCTGCTTGTACAAGTTGTTCAGCACCACTTCGGGCACCGCGCCACGCTTGAGCTCAATCACCAAGCGCATGCCGGACTTGTCGGACTCGTCCTGGATGTGGCTGATGTCTTCGATTTTCTTCTCGTGCACCAGCTCGGCCATGCGTTCTTGCAAGGTCTTTTTGTTGACCTGGTAGGGCAACTCATCGACCACGATGCATTGGCGTTGGCCTTTGTCGATGTCCTCGAAGTGGCACTTGGCCCGCATGACCACTCGGCCCCGACCTGTGCGGTAGCCGTCCTTGACGCCGGTCATGCCGTAAATGATGGCGCCTGTCGGGAAGTCTGGCGCGGGCACGATCTCCATCAGTTCGTCGATCGAGGCTTCGGGGTTGCGCAGCAAATGCAAGCAAGCGTCCACCACTTCGTTCAGGTTGTGCGGCGGGATGTTCGTGGCCATACCGACCGCGATACCGCCAGAACCGTTGATCAGCAAGTTGGGCAGGCGCGAGGGCAGGACCAGGGGTTCTTTTTCGGAGCCATCGTAGTTGGGGCCGAAATCAACGGTTTCCTTGTCGATGTCGCCCAGCATTTCGTGGGCGATTTTGGCCAGACGGATTTCGGTGTAACGCATGGCCGCAGCGTTGTCGCCGTCCACCGAGCCGAAGTTGCCCTGGCCATCCACCAGCATGTGGCGCATGGAAAAGTCCTGCGCCATGCGCACGATGGTGTCGTACACCGACTGGTCGCCGTGCGGGTGGTATTTACCGATCACGTCACCCACGATACGGGCCGACTTCTTGTAGGGGCGGTTCCAGTCGTTGTTCAGCTCGTGCATGGCGAACAAGACCCTGCGGTGCACGGGTTTGAGGCCGTCGCGCGCATCAGGCAAGGCACGACCGACGATCACGCTCATGGCGTAATCGAGGTAGCTGCGCCGCATTTCCTCTTCCAGACTGATGGGCAGTGTTTCTTTGGCGAACTGAGTCATATATAGAGGGGGGGAAAGTGACGCTATGGAAAGCGATCATTTTAGTTGCATGGCACTGTGGCGTCCATGCAACATTTGTGCTGCATTTGAAAGAGAGCTTTAGGCTCAGTCTTCCAATTGACAGACGCGTGCATGGTCTATGGCACAATAAAACTCAACGCATCAGATGACGGTCATTTGATGCGTCCTTTTCACGCAGCGAGTCTGCGGCTTTATCCCCTAAGAGGAAGACCATGAAGAAACTGAACAAAGTGGCGATGTTGTTGGCCTCCGCAGCTCTCGCAACCGCCGCTGGCGCACAAACTGTTGACAACTGGCGCGACAGCGCTGGCACGGTTTGGAAAAACGGTACCAACGAACAATGCTGGCGCAATGCCAGCTGGACACCCGCCACTGCTGGCACGGGTTGCGACGGCGCCATCGTGGCTCCTAAGGCAGCTCCTGCACCGGCCGCCGCTCCAGCGCCTGCTGCACGTCCAGCTCCAGCTCCAGCTGCTGCTCCAGCACCTGCACCTCGCCCAGCTGCTCCAGCTCTGCCACCCGCAGCAGCCACCAAGGTCACTTTCGCCGCTGACGCGTTCTTTGACTTCGACAAGTCCGTTCTGAAGGCCGAAGGCAAAGCCAAGCTGGATGATCTGGTTGGCAAGGTCAAGGGCATCAACCTGGAAGTCATCATCGCTGTGGGTCACACCGACTCCGTGGGCTCCGATGCTTACAACCAGAAGCTGTCGGTCAAGCGTGCTGACGCTGTCAAGGCTTACTTGGTGACCAAGGGCATCGAAAAGAACCGCGTTTACACCGAAGGCAAAGGCGAGAAGCAAGCCGTTGCTGACAACAAAACAGCCGCTGGCCGTTCCAAGAACCGCCGCGTTGAAATCGAAGTGGTCGGCACACGCCCTAACCGCTGATCCTTCACCGGATGGCCAAAAAGCCCCAGCAATGGGGCTTTTTTTCGTCTGTCGTTCATGGCCTGAGGCCTGTTCACCGACAATCAGACCCCATGACTACAAGCACTTCCAACGTCGATCCGGCCGAACTGGCCAAGTTTTCTGACCTGGCCCACCGTTGGTGGGACCCCGAAAGCGAATTCCGTCCCCTGCACCAGATCAACCCGCTGCGCCTGGAGTGGATCAACGGCTTGGTGCCCTTGAACGGTTTGAAGGTGGTGGACGTTGGTTGCGGCGGCGGTATTTTGGCCGATGCCATGGCGCGCAAAGGGGCGCAGGTGCTGGGCATTGATCTGGCCACCAAGTCGCTCAAAGTGGCGCAATTGCACGCGCTCGAAGCGGGCACCCAAGGTTTGCAATACCGCGAATCCAGCGCCGAGGCCCTGGCGGCTGAACAGCCCGCACAGTTTGACGTGGTCACCTGCATGGAAATGCTCGAACATGTGCCTGACCCCGCCGCTGTGGTCAGGGCCTGTGCCCAAATGGTCAAGCCTGGCGGCTGGGTGTTCTTTTCCACGCTCAACCGCAACCCCAAGTCCTTTTTGTTTGCGATCGTCGGGGCCGAATACATCCTCAACTTGCTGCCCAAAGGCACCCATGAATTTGCCCGCCTGATCAAACCCAGCGAACTCACCGCTTGGGCGCGTGAAGCCGGGCTGGACGCCCAAGGCTTCAAAGGCATGGCCTACAACCCTTTCACCAAGCGCTATTGGCTGAGCCAAGACACCAGCGTGAACTATCTGCTGGCCTGCCGGAAAGCCTGACCATGTTCCAAAGCGCACAAGCCGTCTTGTTTGATCTGGATGGCACCCTCATTGACAGCGCGCCTGACCTGGGCGCCGCAGTGGACCAAATGCGTGTGGCACGCGGGTTGCCGTCCCTTCCACTCGAGCACTACCGGCCCATGGCCGGCGCCGGAGCCCGCGGCATGCTGGGCCTTGCTTTTGGCATGACACCCGAACACCCCGACTTCGAGGCCATGAAAGAAGAGTTTTTCGTCACCTACGAAAACTGCATGACCGAGCGCACCCGCATCTTCGATGGCGTGGTCGACATGATCGCCCAATTGGTGGCACTCGGCATTCCTTGGGGCGTGGTCACCAACAAATCCAGCCGATTCACCGACCCCTTGACCGCAGCCATGCCTTTGTTTGCCACGGCCGGTGCCATCGTCAGCGGCAACACCACACCCCACGCCAAACCGCACCCCGAGCCTTTGTTCGAGGCCGCACGGCGTTTGTCGATAGACCCGGCGCAATGTGTGTACGTGGGCGACGACGAGCGTGACATCGTCGCGGGCCTGGCCGCGGGCATGGGCACCGTGGCCGCTACCTACGGTTATTTGGGTCAACAGAGCGATTTTTCGCGTTGGAACGCCCATTTGCACATTGATTCGCCCATCGACCTCTTGAAATTTCTCAAGAGCGCCTAAAATAGGTCTTGAGGGGCTGCACTGGTTTCGACATGGGTTCGGACGCGTGGCAGGGCATGTCGAGGTTCTGATCCTCGTTAATCTTCGGAAAAAAAACTAACTGCAAACGACGAACGTTTCGCACTCGCCGCTTAATCCGGTGAGCCTTGCAACAGTTGGCCGATAGGCTGGGCAAGGGCGGTCGCAAGACCGTCCAGGCTGCAAGGTAAAACATATGGGCTGGCACCACCTCGGGTACCTTGAGGTGGTGTGAGAAAAAAGGGTGCTGGCTGGGTGTTCAGCGTGTCGCTGCGCGGTTCATTTGGCGAGACTCAAATCAGACGACTACACATGTAGAACTGTACGAAAAAGGCTTATGGACGGGGGTTCAAATCCCCCCAGCTCCACCAAACCGCAAAAAGCCAACTTTCACAGGTTGGCTTTTTTTTGCCTGATCAATTTCAGACAAACGACAAGTCCAGGAGAGCGCTGGCAAGCGCCAGTCGCCTTAGGCACCAAGTTGAATGCGCCCAAACGGAACAATAGACCCATCAGGCAAGGAGGGCCGCAATGACTTTGGCAATGAATTGGCACGAATGGGTTCAGCACGACGCGGTGGGCTTGGCCGAGCGGGTGCGCCGTGGCGATGTGACGCCCGCTGAATTGGCCGCACAGGCCGCGGCGGGGGCGGCCAAAATCAACCCGGCGGTCCATGCGGTGGTCGAGGTGTTTGACGATGTGGTGGCCGACCCGCTCAAAGACGGGATGAACCCGGCAGGGCCTTTTGCCGGTGTGCCTTTTTTCATGAAGGACCTGGGGCCCACGATGAAGGGGCGCTTGCAGGAAATGGGCTCCTTGATGATGCGCGGCAACCGCGCAACGGCCGACACTTTCCTCACCTCGAAAATGCGCAAAGCCGGCCTGAACATCATGGGCCGCACCACCACGCCAGAGTTTGGGGTGTGCAGTTCGGCCGAAAACCCGGCGGTCTATGTCACGCGCAACCCTTGGAACCCTGAATACACCAGTTACGGCTCTTCCGCGGGCACGGCGGTGGCGCTGGCCGCAGGCGTGCTGCCGCTGTCGCACGCCACCGATGGCGGCGGCTCGATCCGCATTCCGGCGGGGGCCAATGGCAACATCGGTTTGAAGCCCTCGCGCGGGGTGTTTTCTATCGCGCCAGCGGCGTCTGACTTGACCGGTTTGGTGTCCACCCAGGGCTGTCAAAGCCGCACGGTGCGCGACACGGCCGCTTTCGTGGACCATTGCCGCGGCGGTGCGCCGGGCGAGTTCATGCCCTACTGGATGCCGCCAGAGCCTTACAGCGCCTTGATTCAGCGTGACCCGCCGCGTCTGCGCATTGCGCTGTCGCACGAGTGGGGAGAGTACCGGGCGGTGCCGCATTTTGTGGATGAGCTGCAGCGTGTAGGGCGTTTTCTGGAGGGCTTGGGCCACCAGGTCGATTGGGCCTTGCCCGAGGTGGATTTTCGGGCGGCATTTGAGGCGCAGACCACTTGCTACATCAGCAATTTTGCGCAGACCATCTCCAACTTGCTGGCCCCAAGGGGCCTGACGCGTCCGCCGGAGGGGCTGGTTGAACCGATCAACATCCAGATCTGGGAGATGGGCCTGAACACCACCTTCACCGAGCGGGCCCGCATGCAGGCGGTGTTCAATACCACCTCGCGGGCGTTTGGTCGGTTTTTTCAAGACTGGGACATCATTCTCACGCCCATCACCGCTGTGCCCACGCCCAAGTTGGGCACCACCGAATACCTGACCACCAGTGACAACCCCAGCGTGCTCGATTGGTTTGCCAACCTCTGGCGCAATTTCGCCTACACCCCCTTGACCAATTTGTGCGGCATGCCCGGCATCTCTTTGCCCATGGCCACACAGCAAAACGGTTTGCCATTGGGCATCCATGCACAGGCCCAACAGGCCAACGACGGGGTGCTGCTGCAATTGGCAGCGCAGATCGAGCGGGCGCTGGGTGGTCAGTGGCATGCGGGTCGCGTGCCCCAGGTGCATGTCTGCCACACGCCAGAGGCATGAAAAAAGCCACTCCACGAAACGTGGAGTGGCTTCATTGGCCGTTTTATTGACCGGTGCATGAGCCCCCGAGAGGGCAGAAAGCTCAGCGGCCGGCAGCGGCCTTCAGTGCAGCAGCGCGGTCGGTGCGCTCCCAGGTGAAGTCGGGCTCGTCGCGGCCAAAGTGGCCATAGGCAGCGGTCTTGCTGTAGATGGGGCGCAGCAGGTCCAGCATCTGGATGATGCCCTTGGGGCGCAGGTCAAAGTGCTCGGCCACCAAAGCGGCCAGTTGGTCGTCGGAAATCACGCCTGTGCCTTCGGTGTTTACCGTGATGTTCATGGGGCGTGCCACGCCGATGGCGTAAGCCACCTGGATTTGGCACTTGGTGGCCAAGCCAGCAGCGACGATGTTCTTGGCCACATAACGCGCAGCATAAGCGGCAGAACGGTCAACCTTGGAAGGGTCCTTGCCCGAGAACGCGCCACCACCGTGCGGGCAGGCGCCGCCGTAGGTGTCCACAATGATCTTACGGCCCGTGAGGCCGCAATCGCCCTGGGGGCCGCCAATGACGAAACGGCCTGTGGGGTTGATCAAATACTTGGTGTCTTGCAGCCACTCTTTGGGCAGCACAGGCTTGATGATTTCTTCGATGATGGCTTCGGTGAAGCTGGCTTTCATCTTGGTCGATGTTTCCGACTGGTCGGGGCTGTGCTGGGTGGACAGCACCACGGTGTCGATGCTGTGGGGCTTGCCGTCCACATAGCGCATGGTCACTTGGCTCTTGGCGTCGGGGCGCAAGAAAGGCAGGCGGCCGTCTTTGCGCAGTTGGGCTTGGCGCTCAACCAGACGGTGTGCGTAATAAATGGGCGCGGGCATCAGCTCAGGCGTTTCAGAGCAGGCGTAGCCGAACATCAGGCCTTGGTCGCCGGCGCCGATGTTGAGGTGGTCGTCTGAGGCGTGGTCCACGCCCTGTGCGATGTCGTTGGATTGCTTGTCGTAGCAAACCATCACAGCGCAGCCTTTGTAGTCGATGCCGTAGTCGGTGTTGTCGTAGCCGATGCGCTTGATGGTGTCGCGGGCGACCTGGATGTAGTCCACGTGCGCGTTGGTGGTGATCTCACCGGCCAAGACCACCAAACCGGTGTTGGTCAGGGTTTCGGCGGCCACGCGGCTGCGTGGGTCTTGCGCAAAAATGGCGTCGAGGATCGCGTCAGAAATCTGGTCGGCGACCTTGTCGGGGTGGCCTTCGGAGACGGATTCCGAGGTGAAGAGGAAGTTCTGAGACATGAAAAAAGCTCCTTGGTTAAAGTGGATTTCGGCGTTGCCGACCCTTTAACTTTGGAGCCTGGCGAACGCTTTAGCAGAATTTATGAATCGCCCTGCAAGTAGTTCAGATAACTCGGCGAACTCAAATTATAAAAGAAGCCCTAAACCTTGCAATTTCGGGTCCAATATGCGGCATGGACATTCCAACCCCCATTGAAAACCGTTTGGTCGAGCTGGAGATCAAGGCGGGCTTTACCGAAGACCTGCTGGACCAGCTCAACGCCCAGGTGTACCGCCAACAGCAACACATCGATGCGCTCATTCAAGAGCTGCGCCAGCTGCGTGACCGCCTGCCTGAATCCGGTGGGGGTGCCGAGACGCGCAACCCGCGTGACGAAATTCCACCGCATTACTGAAAGCGGTTGATGACGGCCATGCACAGCGTTCAAAACATTCGCGACCACTTGCGCGCTTTGGGTGCCAACGCCCTGCACGAACAACGTGTGCTGCGTTTGTGGGCCCAAGCCAAAGCGCAAGACAGCGGACGCAGGCCACTGCACAGCTTCATGCCCACTGCCGTGCGCGAGGCTTTGCCAGCGCTCAGCCAAACGCTGGCCGGCTTGGCCACTTTGCGCGAGCAGCATCCGGGGCAAGACGGTTCGGCCCGCTTGTTGGTGGGCCTGCAAGATGGCCAAACCGTAGAAAGCGTGCTGCTGCCACGAGACGGCTTGTGTGTTTCAAGCCAAGTGGGCTGCGCAGTCGGTTGCGTGTTTTGCATGACCGGGCGCGAAGGCCTGATCCGGCAGGTGGGCAGCGCCGAGATCGTGGCGCAAGTGGCGCTGGCCCGCACGCTCAGACCGGTGAAAAAAGTGGTCTTCATGGGCATGGGTGAGCCTTCGCACAACCTGGATGCTGTGATGGAAGCCATCGACTTGCTGGGCACGTTGGGCAACATTGGGCACAAGAATTTGGTGTTTTCTACGGTGGGCGATGTGCGGGTGTTTGAGCGTTTGCCACAAGGCCGCGTCAAGCCTGCCTTGGCCTTGTCGCTGCACAGCACCCGCGCTGACTTGCGGGCGCAACTGCTGCCGCGTGCCCCGCGATTTGATCCGCAGGATTTGGCAGAGGCGGGCGAGGTGTATGCGCGTGCCACGGGTTACCCGGTCCAGTACCAGTGGACTTTGATCGAAGGGGTGAACGACAGCGATGAAGAGGTCGAGGGCATCGTGCGTTTGCTGAAAGGCAAGTACGCGCTGATGAACATGATCCCTTACAACGCGGTGCCCGATTTGCCTTTTGCTCGCCCCACTTGGGAGAAGGCGGCGGCCATTGCCCGAACCCTGCACCAGCGTGGCGTGTTGACCAAACTGCGCCAGTCAGCGGGCCAAGATGTGGATGGGGGCTGTGGGCAACTCAGGGCCAGGGATGTGTTGCAGCGGGAGCAGCGTGTGGTCATTCAGCCCCGCTTCACCCCCGCGTTAGCGCCCCGGCAGCTTGACCAAGCCGCTCGACAGGGCCGTGCCCAATAAAACCACGGCCCCGCAGCCCAGCATCCAGGGGGTGATTTGCTCGCCCAGCAAAATCACACCGTAAACCAGTGCGAAGACCGGGATCAAAAAGGTCACCGTCAAGGCGCGCGCCGGGCCTGCGCGTTCGATCAGCCGGAAATAAACCACGTAGGCAATGCCGGTGCACACCACACCCAAGACCAGCAAAGCACCCCAAGACGCAGCCGAGGGCATGTGGTCTGGGCGAAACCACAGCGCTGGCAAAGCCAGAGCGAGCGTGGCACCCATTTGACTGCCGGTGGCTGCCACCAAGGGCGGCATGCTGGGCAGGTGCTTTTTGGTGAAGCTGGCCGAGAAGGCATAGCAGGTGGTGGCCAACAAACATGCCAGCACCGCCCACACGGGGGCCACGCCCGAGGCATTTGGCTTGAAACTGGCCTGCCCACCGACCAGCAGCACCACGCCACCAAAGCCAATGGCCAACCCGACGGTGCGCGACAGGCTGGGTCGGTCTCGGAGCCATAGCCAAGCCACCAGCGCCCCAAACAGCGGCACCGTGGCGTTCAAGATGGCCGACAAACCGGTGCTGATGTGCATGACCGCAAAGGCATACAAGGCAAACGGGATGGCGCTGTTGAGCAGCCCCACCGCAAACACGGTTCGCCAATGCTGACGCAAGACAGGCCAATGGCCCTTGGCCACCAACAGGGGCAGCAAAAACAAGGCAGCGATGGCCACGCGCATGGCGGCCGTGGGCAGGGCGCCCAGATCCAGGGCGGCCAAGCGCATGAACATGAAAGAAGCCCCCCAGATGGCGGCCAGCATCAAGAAGTCGGCCAGCCAGGCGCGGGTTGGGGTCGCGTTCATTCAGAAAACAGGGCAGAGGCGCGTTGGGCAAAGGCATGGCCTTCCAGCTTCAAAAGCGCTTGTTTGCGCCACAGCCCGCCCGCATAGCCGGTGAGTTGACCGCCTGCCCCCATGACGCGGTGGCAAGGCACCAAGATGCTCACCGGGTTGCGCCCCACAGCCGCTCCAACGGCCCGGACCGCCAGGGGCTTGCCCAGCTGCCTGGCCAAATCGCCATAGGTTTGGCTTTGCCCCGCCGGGATGTGCAGCAAAGCCCGCCAGACCGATTGTTGGAAGGCCGTGCCCGCCGACAAATCGAGTGGGCCAGGCCATGGCAAAGCCTGCCCACTCAGATGAGCCTGTACATGGGCGGCGGCGCTTTGCAACACGGGGTGTTGTGCTTCCTCGGTCCATTGTTGGCGCTGGGCTTCGGTGGGCCCGTGTTTTTGGTTGTCAAACCACACACCGCACAGACCCAGAGCGCTGGCCGCCAAAGTGATGGGTCCCAAGGGGCTGTCAGTGCGCAGTGTATGAATCATGGGGGGATGTTAGCGCGGCCCGCCTACAATCTGTTGAAAGAATCAACCGGGCCACCCTGGCCCTCAGTCAGGCGCAGCGCATGCAAATCACCCCCTCCATTTTCAAAGCCTATGACATCCGTGGTGTGGTGCCGTCCACCCTGAACGAAGCCGTGGCGGAAGGCCTGGGCAAGGCGTTTGGCACGCACGCATTGGCGCAAGGCCAAACCACCGTGGCTGTGGGGCGCGATGGCCGCCTGAGCGGCCCTTCTTTGTCGGCAGCGCTCGTTCGCGGCTTGGTGGCCGCAGGCATTCAGGTGATCGACATTGGCCTGGCCACCACGCCCATGTTGTACTTTGCAGCCAGCACTTTCTGCCAAAGCGGCATCCAGGTCACGGGCAGCCACAACCCCAAGGACTACAACGGCTTCAAGATGGTGCTGGGCGGACGCGCCATTTATGGCGACGAAATCCAGTTGTTGCGCCAAATGATGGAAGCCGAAACCTGGCAGCTGCAGGGCGGTGGGGGCGTGACGCACCAAGACGTGCTGGCCGACTACACCCAACGCATCGTGGGTGACATCCGTTTGTCCCGTCCGATGAAGATCGTGATCGATTCGGGCAACGGCATTGCGGGGGCTTCGGCCCCGGGCATCTTCCGGGCCTTGGGCTGCGAGGTGATTGAGCTGTTCAGCGAAGTGGACGGCAACTTTCCAAACCACCACCCCGACCCAAGCAAGCCTGAAAACCTGCAAGACCTGATGCATGCCCTGAAAACCTCGGGCGCCGAGTTGGGTTTGGCCTTTGACGGCGACGGCGACCGCTTAGGCATCGTCACGGCCGATGGCCACAACATTTACCCCGACCGCCAGATGCAGCTGTTCGCGCAAGACGTGCTCAGCCGCGTGCCGGGCGGCACCATCTTGTTTGATGTGAAGTGCTCGCAGCGCTTGGCGCCGGCCATCGAGGCCGCAGGCGGCCAGCCGCTGATGTACAAAACCGGCCATTCGCTCATCAAGGCCCAGATGCGGGCCATCGAAGCCGCGGGTGGCCAAGCGCCTTTGGGGGGCGAGATGAGCGGCCACATCTTTTTCAAAGAGCGCTGGTACGGCTTTGACGACGGCACTTATGCAGGTTGCCGTTTGCTGGAGATCGTCAGCCGCGCGCCCGATGCCAATGTGGTGCTCCATGCTTTGCCCACCAGCTTCAGCACGCCCGAGTTGAACGTGGTCTGCGCCGAAGGCGAGCCGCACAGTGTGACCCGCGCCTTGCAGGCCCAGGCCGCCAATGCCTTCAGTGCGCCGGCCCAGGTGTGCGACATCGATGGCCTGCGCGTGGACTGGCCTGATGGGTTTGGCCTGATTCGGGCGTCCAACACCACACCCGTGTTGGTGCTGCGCTTTGAGGGGCAAACCCCCGAGGCCCTGCACCGCATCAAGGCCGACATGCTGGCGCTGTTGCGCTCGGTCAAGCCCGACGCGCAGATTCAGGCTGCGGCGCACTGAACGCGCTCAGAGAAAGCCCAGCATGAATCCCGCCAACGCCGTGCTCAGCCCAGACCCAGAGGTCATCGTCTTCAACCTCAAAGAGCGTTACACCGGGGTGTCGGCCACCATCAATGCGCTGGTGCCTTTGCAGGCGCATCAGTGGCGCTTGGGTTTTTGCGGCACGCGCATGTCCAACGGCATCGATGGCATGGGTTTGCGCGAAGCGATTCGCTTGTCGCGAAAGCCGCCAGAGGGCCGTGCGTTTCGCATTTGGCATGTACGCCGCGACCCGGAAATGATGGCGGCGATTTTTGCGCGCGATGTGCTGGGCCTGCCCATCAAACTGGTGTTCACCTCGGCTGCGCAACATTTGCACGGCGCGTTTCCACGGTGGTTGATTTCCAAAATGGATGCGGTCATCTCGACCACCCCATTGGCGGCTTCTTTTGTGCCCAACACCACGGCGGTGGTGCCACATGGCATCGACTTGTCGCGTTTTTCACCGCCGCCCGATAAACGCACGGCCTGGAAAGATGCCGGATTGCCGGGCGAGTACGGCATTGGGGTGTTCGGTCGGGTCAGGCCCGACAAAGGCAGCGATGTGTTCGTCGACGCGATGATCGAGGCCTTGCCTCACCTGCCTGGCGCTACGGCCGTGATCGCCGGCCTGGCCCAGCCCAAACACCAGGCTTACCAAGACGCGCTCAAGGCCAAGATTGCGGCTGCAGGGCTGACAGAGCGCATTGTCTTTTTGGGCGAAGTGCCTGCGGGGCAGGTGCACCTGTGGTACCAGCGCTGCCTCTTGTGTGTGGCCTGCCCGCGCTATGAGCCTTTTGGCCTCACCCCCTTCGAGGCGGCAGCCACCGAGTGCGCTTTGGTGTGCTCGCGCACGGGGGCGTTTGACCAACTCAGCATCCCGGGTTTGACGGGCGAGATGGTGGACACGGGCGACGCCCCCGGTCTGGCGCAAGCGGTCTTGCGGGTCTTGTCTGACCGCGAACAAGCGCTGCGCATGGGGCAGGCGGCGCGTCAGCGCGTGTTGGCGCAATTTTCTTTGGCCCAAGAGGCCGAGGGCATTGGCCGCGTGTACGCGCAGCTGTTTGCCCAGCCTTAAGCCGAGATGTCTCGTTCATCCATGCCCCTGCGTTGGTTTGAGCGCTGCACCTTGTGGCTTTATGGCCAGTTCATGCGCTCGCTGCAGCCTTTCTTGATGCGCAAGCTGCAGCGGCGAGGGCAGCAAGAACCGGGCTACTTGCACCAAGTGCCGCAACGTTTGGGCCGCTATGACAGCCCGGCTTTGTTGCCCGGTGCTGTGTGGGTGCATGCGGTGTCTTTGGGCGAAACCCGTGCAGCCGCTTTGTTGATCGAGGCCTTGCGCCAGCGCTGGCCTGGCATGCGTTTGGTCTTGACCCACAGCACAGCCACAGGCTGGGCGCAGGGACAAAGCCTGTTGCAACAGGGCGATGTGCAGGTCTGGTTTCCGTGGGACACACCTCAGGCTACACAACTTTTTTTGCAACAACACCAACCTGCTTGGGGGGTGCTGATGGAAACCGAAGTCTGGCCGGTCATGGTGCAAGCCTGCCAGCAAGCCCGGGTGCCATTGTTCTTGGTCAATGCGCGGCTGAACCTTGCCTCGCAGCGTTCGGCGCAGCGCTGGTCTTGGTTGTCCGGACCTGCTTATCGGGGTTTGAGTGGGGTCTGGGCGCAGTCAGAGGCCGACGCCCAAGGCCTGAGTTCTTTGGGGGCCAGCATCGAGGGCGTGTTGGGCAACCTCAAGTTCGATGTGCAAGACCAACCGCAGGCGCTGGTGCAAGCGCAGTTTTGGCGGTCGCACTGGACGCTGGGTGGTCGCCCTCGGCCGGTGGTCATGCTGGCGAGCACCCGCGAGGGTGAAGAAGCCGAGTGGCTGGACGCGCTGGCGGCCAAGCCCGAGCGCGAACAAGCTTTGCGCGACGCCGGTGTGCTGTGGCTGTTGGTGCCCCGCCACCCGCAGCGCTTTGAAGAAGTTCACGCGGTTCTCAAAGCCAGCGGCATGGCCGTGTTCAGGCGCAGCAGCTTGTTGCTGGACGATGGCGTTTGGCCCCAGGCTGCGGTCCAAGCAGAGGTTTTTTTGGGCGACAGTGTGGGCGAGATGCCGGTGTATTTTCAGGCGGCCGACATGGCCTTGCTGGGCGGCAGTTTCAAACCCTTGGGTGGGCAAAACCTGATCGAGGCGGCCGCTTTCGGGTGCCCTGTGATCATGGGTCCGCACACTTTCAATTTTGCGCAAGCTGCAGAGTGGGCTGAAAACGCGGGCGCGGCAAGCCGCGTGGCCGACATGGATGCCGCCTTGGACCAGGTTTTGGTTTGGTCAACGCATGCGGCTGACTTGGCCCGGGCCAAGCAACAAGGTTTGCAAATGGTGGCGCAAAGCCGGGGTGCGGCCGACCGTTACGCGCAGGCCATCATGGCTTTTGGGGATTCTGGGGGTCAGGGTGCTGAAGAGGCTTGGGCGTCACCCACAAACTGAGCACGCCCCACAGCGTCAGGCTGAGGGCGATGCTGGGGCCGCTGGGCGTGTCCAGCCACCAAGACACCGACAAACCCAACAAGGCGGCTGCCCAGGCCGCCACCACAGCGGCCCATTGGCGCATGCCTCTTTCGATCCACAACGCCGGTGCGATCAAGCAGCTGAAGACCAAAAACAAACCCAGTGCAGGCACCGCCAGACTCGTCACCACAGCAAACAGGGCATAGAACGCGTTGTCGTTCGCCAGCCAGCGGGTCTGGCGCAGCCAGCCCACCAGAGCCGCGCACAACACCAGGGCCAGCACGCTGGGGGCGTTGACCCACAGCACATCGGCGGCCAGCAGTTGCATCAGTTTTTCTTTGCCATGCGGGTGCGCGCTGGCACCCAACATGGCCAGGCAGGCGCCCGCCACATACAGCAAGCCGATCAGGGCTTCGCGCTGGGCGGGCCAGCGCCGGGTGATGCCGGCAATGGCCAGGCTCACGAACAGTGCGCCTGCGGTGGCGGCCAGTTGATCGAGCCAAACAGATTCCAGATGCAGCACGAAATGGATGCCGATGACCGCCGCGGCGGCAGCTTGTGCCACCGCCAAATCAATGAACACCACGCCGCGTCGCAGCACTTGGCTGCCCAAAGGCGACAGCGCCAACAACCCGCCCAACAGGGCCAGCATCGGCAGCGCAAGCCAGGCCTGCATCGAGATCAAGGCGCCACCTGCACCAAGCGGTTGACCATCAGGTCAAACCAGGCGAACAAGGCCTCAGGTCCATCGCTGGTGACGGTGGCCGGTAGAACGACCATTTTTTGAGGCGTCCCCAACTGGCCGCTCAGCCATTGGGCCGGACGGGGGTCGTGGTGTTGGGCGATCACGATGGCCATGGGGGGGGCAGCTCGGCTCAGTTCCAGCGTTCGCGCCAGGTGGGCGGGCGTGGGCGGCACACCGGGTTTGGGTTCTAGGTCGGCCACTGGGGTGAGGCCCAACCAAAGCCAAAGGTAGCCAAAGTTGGCGTGCTGCGTCACCACAGACCGGCCCCGCAAGGGTTTGGCCAATTGCTCCCAAGCTTGGATTTTGTCGGTCAAGGTCGTTTCGAATTGCTGGAGCTGCCGATCGATGCGCGCTTTTTCTGCCGGGACGATGGCTGCGAGTCTGGGGGCCAAGGCGCGTGCCACTGCCATCAAGCGACGGGGGTCGGCGTGCACATGCGGGTTGCCCAGCACATGCACATCGCCAGAATAAGGCGTGACCTTGCCTTTGTAGGGGTTCACCAAGGTGACGTGGTCGGCGGCATAAAACATGCCGGGTTGGCCATTTTGGATTTTGGGGTTGCTGGCCTTGGCCTGCAACATCGGCAGCCAGCCTGCTTCGAGTTCGGCCCCGGTGCAAACCGCCATGTCGGCATTGCGCAATTGGGCGATCAGCGAGGGACGGGCTTCGATGTGGTGAGGGTCTTGCAGGTGGTGTGTGGCGCTGTAGACCTTGGCGCTGGGCAGCAAGCTGTGGGTCAAGGCGGCCCATTCGGGTTCGCACGCGAACACCGTGAGGGCCAGCGCGTGTCCTTGGGCCAGAGTGATGGCCAGGGACAGGGCCAGCTTAGTAAGCGTGCGCACCATGGGCACCGAAGGCCACCACATACTGCAACTGAATGCTGCGCTTGGCTGGGTTGCCAAAAACGGCATGGTCTGCATCGCCATTTCGGGCTTTTTGCTGGGTCAGCTGCAGACGAAGCGTTTGTTGGTGAGAGGGTTTGTAGGCCAACATGATGGCATTTTCTTTCAAACGGCCCTGAGAGGCTTTCACTTCATCGCCGTGATCTTCATCGTGATGCAACTCAGCTTTGTTCACCCGTGCCAAGTCGGTGCGCACCCCCACTTCCCAGGCGGGATGAAAGCGCCACACAGCACCCAAGGACGAGGCGGTGTGCTTGAGGGCCGGGTCGAGCAGTGGGTGGATGCGGCTGACTTGGGCGTATTCCCAGTTCACGCGCACTTGCTGGTTGCGGTTGTTGCCCTGGGGCGACCACTTCCAGACCAAATCGCTGACCTGCATTCTTTGGCCGGTGAATCGGGCCGCATGGCTGTGGTTGTGGGCATGGCCATGGCCCGGTTCCTCGTGCTCGGCCAAAGGGGCGACGCGCTGGTTGTTCAAGGCGGACAAGCCCCATTGCCAGCTGCTGTTGCGACCAATGTCATTGCCCACTTTCAGGTTCAAAGTGGTGACGCGGTTGCCTGATTCGGCCATGGCTTGAGGCACCAGTTTTTTGCCCCCAAACACCTCGGCGCCCAAGCGCAAGTAAAAAGGCGTGGGGGCGGTCCAGTTCATGCGCAGGCCGTCGTCGTACCAGTGCCCTCCCAAAAAGGCCCGGTACAGCAAGGGCCGCTCGGCAAATTCGTCGGTGTGCGGGTGCAGCTCATTGAGGTAACCAATTTGCGAAGCAAAGCGACCGGCCCGGACCTGAAGCCCTTGGGGCAGGCTGCGGGTTTGCACCCAAGCGTTTTCAAGGTGGTGCTCCAGTTTGCGGTCAGCACTGTGAAAGCCCAGGATCGCCTCGCCACTCAGGTGCTCATTGAAGGCGCCGCGCAAGAGCACATCGCTGTGGCCCAGGCCCACACCTTGGTCGCGCGCGCCCAGTTCCAAGCCCCGTGAGGTGCTGGCGGCATCCAAGACCACGCCGGCTTGCCAGCGCTCAGGGGGTGGGGTTTTTTGGGCCCAGGTGCTCATTGGCACAGCGCTCAGCGCCCCAGCGAGGGCTGAAAGGGCGATCAGTGGGTTTTTAGCGGTCATGGATTGGCGCTCATCAAAAGTTGCAATACTCTAATGATAATGGTTTATCAGTAGCAAAATCAAATTTTTTTGCAGTAAGCTCGCGGCGTGGAAAGATCAACCCGTCAACGAACCGCGATTGCGCAAGCCCTGGCTGCTGTGGGGCAACCGCTGCTGCCCCAAGAACTGCTGCTGGAGGCGCAAAAAAGTGTGCCCAGCCTGAGCTTGGCCACGGTGTACCGCAACCTCAAGGGCTTGGTTGAAGACGGTGTGGTGGATGTGGTGGCATTGCCCGGTGAGGCCACCCGGTATGAATCACACCGGCACCACCACCACCACCATTTTCATTGCAGCAGTTGCCAAAAGGTGTTTGACATCGATGCCTGCCCGGGCGACCTGGGTCACTTGCTGCCCAAAGGGTACGAGCTGGCCTCTCATGAGCTGACCTTCTATGGCCGCTGCGCGGGCTGCGTGGCTTGAGCCCTTGAGCTTGATCAGGGACGCAGCAGGCCATCCAGGTTCTTCACGTCGTCCGCTTTGAGCACGCCAGCCGCTTGGCGCAGGCGCAGTTGCCCCACCAACACGTCATGCCGCGCTTTGGCCAGATCCCGTTTGGTTTGGAACAGCTGGCTTTGGCTGTTGAGCACATCGATGTTGATGCGCACACCCACTTGGTAACCCAGTTTGTTGGCATCCAAAGCGCTTTGGCTGGAGGCCTCGGCGGCTTGCAGGGCCTTGATCTGGCTTAAACCCGATTCGACGCCAAAAAATGCGGTGCGTGTGGACTGGGCCACATTGCGTTGGGCGGCTTCCAGGTCGTTGCGCGCTTTTTCTTCCAGGGCCACTGTTTCGCGGATGCGGTTTTGACTGGCCTGCCCGGTGTACAGCGGCATGTTGAAGGCCACACCAATCGTGGCGGTGTTGTTGTTGACTTGCACTTGTGAGCCGTTTTGGAAACGGGCCATGCCATAACTGGCATTGAGGTCCAGCGTGGGTTTTTCGGCGGCCCTGGCTTTTTCGATCTCCAGGCGTGCCACCTCGAGGGCAATGCGGGCTGCCGTGAGGTTGCCATTGTCCTGGCTTGATTGCGCCACCCAAGACTGAACCGTGCCGGTTTGCAAGCGGTCGATGTTGGCGGCCACCAGCAAGGGCTGTGGCTTGACTTGCGGCTGGCCCACGGTGTCGGCCAAGATGCCTTGTTTGACGCGCAAATCGTTGTCGGCGGCAATTTCTTGGGCAGTGACCAAGTCAAAACGGGCTTGGGCTTCGCGGGTGTCGGTGATGGTGGAGGTGCCCACCTCAAAATTGCGTTTTGCCGCGGCCAGCTGTTCTGACACCGCTGATTTTTGGGCCTTCACAAAGTTCAGGCTTTCCTGAGCGGTCAACACATCGAAGTAGGCCTGGCTCAAGCGCACGATCAAGTCTTGTTCAGCGATTTTGAGTTGGGCCTCGCCCAGTGCCACTTGCTTCATGCCCTGCTCGTAGCTGGCCTTGTTGCCCGGGCGGTACAGGGGCTGGGTGCCGCTGAACGTCATGTTGCGGGCGCCAGTTTGTCGGTTGAGCGTGGGGAGCTCGATGTTGCTTTCGGACACGTTGGCCCCCAAGTTGGCCGTGGGGCGCAAGAGGGCCTTGGCCTGCTCTGCGCGGGCCAAGCTGGCATCGAACTGGGAACGGGCCGATTTGTACGTGGCGTCGTGCCCTTTGGCCGCCTCGAACAACTGGGACAAGCTTTGGGCGGTGGCAGGGCCAGTGAAGGCGGCCATCAGGGCCAAAGTCAGGGGCAAGGTTCGCAGTGTCATGGCTTTTTTCTTCATCAAAGACGGCCCATCATGGGTCCAGGGTGAGCCCAGGGGCGGCACAAAGGGGCTCAATAAACCGGGATGCTGGGGTCGACTTGCGCCGACCAAGCATGGATACCCCCCGCCACATTCACGACCTGAAAGCCGTGTTGCAACAAGAAGCTGGCCACCTGCATGCTGCGGCCACCATGGTGGCAAAAGCAAGCGATGGGGCGTGTTTTGTCGAGTTCATCCAAGCGGGCCGGGATGGACTGCATGGGCATGTGCACCCAGTCTAGAGCCTCGGGCTTGGCGCAGGCGGTTTGCACCTCCCAGGCTTCGCGCACATCCAGCAAGACCGGGCGTTGCGTCTGTTGGCTGGCCCATTCGGCGATTTGAGAAGGGTAGAGCTGTTCCATGGCGATCTCAAAATTTGAAGCGTGAGGGCTCGGCAAAACCCGTCAAGCGCGGGGCGTTGCAATCCCAGGGCTCCGTGGTGCTCCAGCTATTTTCGCCGTTGCGGGTGATCAAGGTGGTGCGCATCATGGGCTCATCGCCCACGATGGCGACCAATCGACCGCCAATGCTCAATTGTTTGAGCAAAACCGCTGGGACTTCGGCCACCGAGCCGCTGAGCAAAATCGCGTCAAAGGGGCCATCTGCGGCCGCGCCCTGGCTGCCATCGGCTTGGCGCACCGTGACGTTGTGCACGCCCGCTTTTTGCAAATTGCTTGGGGCTTGGGCGGCCAGTGTGGCGTCCAATTCGAGGCTCAGCACGCTGGCGGCTTGGTGGCCCAGCAAGGCCGCCATGAAGCCAGAGCCCGTGCCAATGTCCAGCACTTTGTCGGTGGGGCGCACGGCCAAGTCTTGCAGCATTCGGGCTTGCACGCGGGGGGCCAGCATGACCTGGTTGGGGGCTTTGCCCAGGGGAATTTCCATGTCCACAAAGGCCAGTGCTTTGTGTGCCAATGGAGCGAAGTCCTCGCGCCGAACGGTGGACAGCAGGGCCAAAACATTCGGATCCAGCACTTCCCAAGGGCGGATTTGCTGTTCAATCATGTTGAAGCGGGCTTGGTTCAGATCCATTTGCGGTAACTCCTGCGGGGCTTGATCGGGTAACGGGTTCAAAACAACATTTTAAGCGGCGTGGGTGTCTTGACTCTGACGCGCAGGGGCCAGTCCCACTTTGCGCCGCAACCATTGCGCCAAGTCGTCCAAATAGCAATAGACCACGGGCACCACCACCAAGGTCAGCAGCGAAGAGGTGATGACCCCGCCAATGACCGCTTGACCCATGGGGGCGCGCTGCTCCGAGCCCTCGCTCAGGGCAAAAGCCAAGGGCACCATGCCAAAAATCATCGCCAAAGTGGTCATCAAAATGGGGCGCAGACGCACCTTGGCCGCCATCAGCAAGGCTTCGTTGCGCGGCAGTCCTTGGGTCAGGGTGCCGTGTTCATCGGTCTGGTCGGCACGGGCTCTGATGGCGAAATCGATCAGCAAAATCGCATTTTTGGTGGCCAAGCCCATCAGCATGATCACGCCAATGATGGAGAACATCGACAAGGTGGACCCAAACACCATGAGGGCCAGCACCACACCGATCAAGGTCAGGGGCAAGGAAGTCATGAGGGCCAAGGGCTGGAAAAAGCTCTTGAACTGGCTGGCCAGAATCATGTAGATGAAGATCACCGCCATCAACAGGGCCGACAAGGCGTAGCCAAAGGACTCGGCCATGTTTTTGGTGGCGCCGCCAAAACTGTAGTGGTAACCAGGGGGCAGGTTCAAGCTGTCCATGGCGGCACGCACGTCGGCAGACACTTCGCCTGCTGAGCGCCCGAACACGTTGGCGTTGATGGCCACTTCGCGCGACATGTCGCGCCGGTTGATCTGGTTGGAGCCGGTGGTCTCGGTGACGTGCGCCACCTGACCCAAGCGCACGATGCGCGGGCTGCCATCGGCTGCGCTGGCCAGCACAAAGGGCAGGCGCTCCAGATCTTGTGGGCTGTTGCGGGCTTCTGGTGAGAGGCGCACATTCACGTCGTAGGTTTGGTCGTCGGGCGCGCGCCAATTGCCCACAATTTGTCCGGCCACCAGGGTTCGCAAAGGACCGGCCAGCTGCGCTGTGCCCAACCCCAAGTCGGATGCGGCGTCGCGTTGGATCTCAATCTTGACCATGGGCTTGAACGGTTTCACGCTGGAGTCCAAATCGACCAAGCCGGGAATGGCGCGCACTTTGTCCAGCGCCAACAAGGCCAGGCGTTCGAGCTCTTGCTGGTCGGGGCCTTTGAGGGAAAACTCGATTTGTTTGTTGCCACCCACTGCGTCGAGCAAGCCCGCATGCGTCACGGCCACGCCGGGCACTTGCTTCAGGCGGTCGCGCAGGACGGCTGACATTTGGTCCGCATTGCGGTCGCGTTTTTTGCGCTCCACCAAGCGGATGTAAAGGTTGACGTTGTTTTTGCCTTGCGCGTTGGCGGTGTTGATGGTGCTGAGGGTGTAGACCACCTCGGGAAACTCGCGCAAGATGGCTTCGACCTGCCGGGCTTTGGCTTCGGTGGCTTCGAGCGATGTGCCCACCGGGGTTTCAAACTTGAGCGAGGTCTCTGAAAAGTCGGCTTTGGGGACGAACTCGGTGCCCAACAAGCGGATCATGAACAAGCTGGCCACAAAGATGGCCAAAGCCAAAAAGACGGTGGCTTTTTTGTACACCAAGGCCCATCGCAACAGGGCTTGGTAGCCATCGGCCAGACGCTCGGTGCCTTGGTCAAACCAGCCGGTCACACGGCCAATGGTCTTGTCGTACAAACTCACGGGGGCTTGGTTTTTACCGTGCGTGTCGATGGCCGGGTCATGCCAGATGCTCGACAGCATCGGGTCCAGCGTGAAGCTCACAAACATCGAGATCATCACCGCCGCCACGATGGTGATGCCGAACTCGTGGAAGAACTTGCCGATGATGCCTTCCATGAAGCCAATCGGCAAAAACACCGCCACGATGGACAAGGTGGTGGCCAGTACAGCCAAGCCAATTTCTTGCGTGCCGTCCATGGCGGCGCGGTAGGTGGTCTTGCCCATCTGCACATGGCGCACGATGTTCTCGCGCACCACGATGGCGTCGTCGATCAGCAGACCCACGCAAAGACTCAGCGCCATCAGCGTGATCATGTTGATGGTGAAGCCAAACATCTGCATGAACATGAAGGTGCCGATGATGGAAATCGGCAGCGTCAGCCCGGTGATCACAGTCGAGCGCCATGAGTTGAGGAACAAAAACACAATCAACACCGTGAGGACGGCGCCCTCAATCAGGGTTTGGCGCACGTTGTTGACCGACAAACGGATGGGGCGTGAGTTGTCGGTGATGGGCTCCAGCCTGAGACCCTTAGGCAGTTGGGCCTGCATGTCGGCCACGGCCTTGACCAGACCGTCCACCACTTGGATGGTGTTCTCGTCTTGTGACTTTTGCACCGACATCAAGAGGGTGCGCTGGCCGTTGTAAAGCGCCAGGTTTTCCAGCTCTTGTGCGCCATCTTGCACGGTGGCCACTTGCGACAGGCGAATGGGCGTGCCGTTTTTGCGCGCCACGATGATGCGCCCAAAGTCTTCGGGTCTGGCCATGCGTGAGCTAATTTGTACCGCGCTTTCTTGCTGCAGCGAGCGGATGGCGCCAACCGGCAAGTCTTGGTTTTCGTTGCGCACGGCGGCCACCACCTGCTCGGCCGTGATGCCCAGGGCCTCCATCTGGGCCGGTTGCAGGTACAGGTTGATCTCGCGTTTGCTGCCACCGACCATGGTGACCGAGCCCACGCCACGCACGTTTTCCAAGCGCTTTTTCAGCACCTGTTCGGACCAATTGGTCAATTCCACCGCGTTGAGTTGCTTGCCCTCGGGGATCACGGCCAGTGACCAGACCGCACGGCTGGCCGGGTCGAATCGGAGCACCCGGGGCTCTTTGACTTCGGTGCGCAGCAATGGGCGCAGTGAGGCGACTTTTTCGCGCACATCTTCGGCGGCTTTGCGGCCATCGATGTGCAGCTGAAACTCGATGATCACCAAGGACTGGTTTTCGTAGCTGCGTGAGGTCAGGGCGCTGATGCCAGCGATCGAGTTGACGCCTTCCTCGATCTTTTTAGAGACTTCACTCTCCACAATCTCGGGGGATGCACCGGGGTATTCGGTGCTGATGACCACCACCGGGAAATCGATATTGGGAAACTGATCGACCTTCAGGCGTTGGTACGAAAAGAGGCCCATGACCACAATGGCCAACATGACCATGGTGGCAAAAACTGGGTTTTGCAGACTGACGCGGGTGAACCACATGCGCTCAATTCCTCAAGGTGTGGATTTGGCCGCTGCGGTGAACACCACGGCAACGCCTTCGCGCACCGGGCCGACACTGCCTGCCAAGACCTGCGCACCGGCCGTCAGGCCGCTGACGGCGATCAGACTTTCTCGTCCGCCTTCGCTGCGCGCGCCCGGTTGCACCGTGAGGTGCTGGATGACACCGTCTTGCACCACCTGCACATAGGGCTGGGGTTTGTCGGTGCGCACGCTGCTGACGGGCACAGCCAGCACCTGCACGCTTTGTGTGCCCAGACTGCCTTGGGCAAACAGACCTTGGCGCAAGCCCTCGCGGCCTTGCATGCCCAGGTACACCACGATGCTGCGGCTGCCCATCTGGGCGCTGGGGTTGATACGCACGACCTTGGCAGGCATGGGTTCTGCCAGGCCTTCAATGCGCAGTTGCGCGGTCATGCCCACTTTGACGCGGCTGGCTTCTTCGGTGCTCAGCGCTGCTTCCAACTCCAGCCGTGACAGGTTGATCACTTCGATCAAGCGGGCTTCGATGGCCACACGCTCACCGGGCTGGGCCAGGCGCTGCGCCACCACGCCGGACAAGGGGGACCGCAGGGTGGCGTCTGCGAGCGACTTGTTGGCCAAGTCCAGGGCCGCCAGCGCCGCCATGTGGGTGGCTTTGGCACCATTCAAGCTGGCTTGCGAGGCGAGCAAGGCGGTTTGTGAGATGAAGCCTTGGTTCACCAGCGCTTGGTTGTTGTCAAACTGGCGCTGTGCAATGTCCACTTGGGCCTTGGCCGCATCGGCTTGCTGCTGGGCTTGCCTGACGCGGGCTTGGAATTCGCTGGGGTCGATGCGTGCGACCACTTGACCAGCCTGCACCGTGTCCCCCTCTCGCACCGACATGTCTTGCAACTCGCCGGCGACCCTGGCCTTGATGATGGCGCTGTCGCTGGCTTTGAGAGGGCCTGACACCGCGATGCCCAGGTTCAAGGTTTGGATTTCGGCGGTGAAGACGTCGGTGCGGGCCAATTCGATGCGGGGCACAGCGGCGGTCAATGTGGGGGCGGGCGTCTTGGCCGCTTGGCGCTGTTGCATCCAGCGGGCAGCGCCTGCGACCAGTGCGGCCAAAGCCACAGCAGAAATGATCCAGAGGGTCGTTTTTTTCATGGGTTCAAAGAAGGGCGGTTCGGTGCGGATCAGCCTTGTGACAGGCCTCGTGCCAACAATTGGGCGTGCTGTGAGATGAAGGCTTCGGGGTCGATTTGCTCATGGCTGGGGCAGCAAGGCCCCATGGAGTGTTTCCACATGATCAAAAACAGCAAGGGGGACATGACCGAGTGCAGCGTCAAGTCGACATCGACGGCGCGAAATTCGCCTTGGTCGATGCCGCGCTGCAAAGCGCTGCGCACCAAGGCATGCGCTGGCGTGATGACCTCGGTGCGAAAAAAATCAACCAAGTCGGGGAAGTTGCTGGCTTCGCTCATCACCAATTTGGAAATCCCCGAAGCTTTGGTGGCGCCATAGCGCCGCCACCACTGCAGCATCATCCATTCGACCAAGGCGCCGCTGCTGCCCTGAAACTGCGCCACTTCGGCGGCACCTTGGGTCACGGGGGCAACCACGTTGTGGCGCACCACCGCCTTGAACAGGTCTTCCTTGCTGGGAAAGTACAAAAACAGGGTGCCTTTGGACACGCCAGCTCGGGCCGCTACTTCTTCGACACGGGTGGCGGCGTAGCCTTTTTCCACGAACAGATCCAAGGCCGCTTCGAGCAATTCACCCGGACGGTCTTGTTTGCGGCGTTCGCGCTTAGGGGGAGCGTGGGGGTCGGCGAGGTTCAAATGTCGGGGTTTAATGACTGACTGGTTATTAATGTACGCCGTGGGCGGCATGATCGTCAAGGCATTGGCGCACACAGGCCATCAGACGGCGCAAAAAAGGGGCCGAAGCCCCTTTTATAGATCTGCCAACAGACCATTGGCCATGCGGATGCGCCGCAGACTGTGTCATAAGGGCGCAGGGCCTCAATTCGAGAAAGCAGGAATCCCGGTGATCGCGCGTCCCAAAATCAAAGCGTGCACATCGTGCGTGCCTTCGTAGGTGTTGACCACCTCCAGGTTCACCAGGTGGCGGGCCACGCCGTATTCGGCGCTGATGCCGTTGCCGCCCATCATGTCGCGTGCCATGCGGGCGATGTCGAGGGCCTTGCCGCAGCTGTTGCGCTTGAGGATGGAGGTCAGGTCCACCGAGGCGGTGCCTTCGTCCTTCATGCGGCCCAAGCGCAAGCAGCCTTGCAGGCCCAGGCTGATCTCGGTCAGCATGTCGGCCAGTTTCTTCTGGATCAGTTGGTTGGCGGCCAAGGGGCGGCCAAACTGCTGGCGGTCCATCACGTATTGGCGGGCGCGGGCGTAGCAGTCTTCGGCGGCGCCCAGTGCACCCCAAGCGATGCCGTAGCGGGCGCTGTTGAGGCAAGTGAAGGGGCCTTTCAAGCCGCGCACTTCAGGGAAGGCGTTTTCTTCGGGGCAAAACACCTCATCCATGACGATTTCGCCAGTGATCGAGGCACGCAGGCCGACCTTGCCGTGCACGGCTGGTGCCGACAGGCCTTTCCAGCCTTTTTCGAGGATGAAGCCACGGATCTGACCGCCGTCGTCCTTGGCCCAGACCACGAACACGTCGGCGATGGGGCTGTTGGTGATCCACATCTTGGCGCCGGACAGGCTGTAGCCACCGTCCACCTTTTTGGCGCGGGTGATCATGCTGCCGGGATCTGAGCCGTGGTTGGGTTCGGTCAGGCCAAAGCAGCCGATCCACTCGCCACGGGCCAGCTTGGGCAGGTATTTTTGCTTTTGGGCTTCAGAGCCAAAGTCGTTGATGGGCAACATCACCAAGGAAGACTGCACGCTCATCATGGAGCGGTAGCCCGAATCGACGCGCTCGACTTCGCGCGCCACCAAGCCGTAGCAAACGTAGTTCAGGCCTGCACCGCCGTATTGCTCAGGGATGGTGGCCCCCAAAAGGCCCAGCTCGCCCATTTCGCGGAAGATGGCCACGTCGGTGGTTTCGTTCAAAAACGCGTCTTTCACGCGGGGCAACAGGCGTTCCTGGCAGTAAGCGCGGGCCGCTTCTTGCACCTGACGCTCGTCGTCGGTCAATTGCGCGCTGAGGTTGAAGGGGTCTTCCCAGCTGAAAGTGTTTTTGGGGGTGGCCATGTGGGGTGTCTCCGTTAAAAATCTAAAGCCGATTGTCAGGCCGAGATAAATAGTTGTCTAATATTGATTGCCTATACATCAATACATAATTTTAATTCATGGAATTCCGACACCTGCGCTATTTCCTGATGTTGGCCGAAGAGCTGCACTTTGGCCGCGCCGCGCAGCGCCTGTCCATTTCGCAGCCACCCTTGAGCTTGAACATCCAGCAGCTCGAAGCCTCGGTGGGGGCCCAGTTGTTCACCCGCAACAGCCGGGGCGTGCAGCTCACGGCGGCAGGTTCGGCGTTTGTGCCTGCGGCGCGGGCTTTGTTGGCGCAGGCCAGTGCGGCTTCCCGTGAGGCCCGCGATGTGGCCGAGGGCCAATCCGGTCAACTCCAAATCGGTTTTGCCGGGACCATGTTGTATTGCGGCTTGCCGCAAATCCTCAGTGGCTTTCAGGCCAGCCACCCGCGTTTGCGTATGGAGCTGCGGGAGCTCAGTTCCGCCGAGCAGCTGTCCGAGTTGCTGCGCGACCGGCTGGATGTGGGCTTTGTGCACACGCCTCGGGTACCGCCGGGGTTTGAGCAGATTCTGGTGGCCAGCCAACCTTTGGTGGCCTGCTTGCCTGCCAACCATCCTTTGGCCCATGAGGGCAGTCTGGGCTTGGCGGCATTGGCTGGTCAGGATTTGGTGGTGGTGTCCCGCACGGTGTCGCCCGATTACAACGAACGCATTTTGCAGTGGTGTGAACAGTCGGGCTGGATGCCGCCTGTGGTGCATGAGCTGCGCCACTGGTTGAGCGTGGTGTCCTTGGTGTCTCAGGGTTTGGGCGTGGCGCTGGTGCCCCAAGCGCTGCAGCAGTCAGCCCTGTCTGGCGCCGTGTTCGTGCCGCTGCGCGAGGTGGATGTGCGCTACGACACGCGCTGCCTGTGGCGCAGCGACCGAGACCAAACCGCGTTGGGGGATTTTGTCCAGGCGGTGCAAGCGGGCTTGGTGGGCAAACGATAATGCAGCGCAGATTTCACAAGGACGGAACATGACAGAAACTTTGGTTTTGGGGGGCGGTTGCTTTTGGTGCACCGAAGCGGTTTTCGTCAAAGTGCGCGGCGTGACCGATGTCGAGTCGGGTTACTGCAACGGCCAGACCGTGGACCCCACGTACGAGGAAGTCTGTACCGGTCGCACCGGCCACAACGAGGTGGTCAAGCTCGATTACGACCCGGCGCAAATCAGCACCCGTGAGCTGCTGGAGATCTTTTTTGTCATTCATGATCCCACCACCTTGAACCGCCAAGGCAACGACGCGGGCACGCAATACCGCAGCGGCATTTACTTCACCACCCCCGAGCAGGCCGAAGAGGCCCGAGCCATGATCGCCGAGCTGACCGCCGCCAGGGCGTTTGGCCAGCCCATCGTGACCGAGGTGCTGGCGCTGGCCAACTACAGCGCAGCCGAGGCCTACCACCAAGACTTTTTTGAGCGCAACCCCTACCAAGGCTATTGCATGGCCGTGGCTGCGCCCAAGGTGGCCAAGTTCAAGAAAACCTTTGCGCGTTTGGTGCGTCCTTGACCTTTGCACGGATGGCGCGATGAACGAGCGCGCCCCCTCCGGCTCATGCCCGCCATGAATTTTGACCATCCTGTTTTGTCTTCCCTGTTGCCCGTGGTCTTGTTGATTGCGGTGGGCTTTGTGGCTGGGCGTGTCCGATGGATGCGGCCCGAGTCGGTGCGCGATCTGTCCAACCTGGTTTTTTTGGTGCTGACACAGGCCCTGCTTTTCCGCACCATGAGTTCGGTGCACCTCGAGCGCTTGGACATGCGGCCGGTGTTCCAATACTTTGTGGTCGCTGCCGTGCTGTTTTTCGGCATGTTGTTGGTTTATGGCCGCGATGCGCGCGCTTCGGTGTTGGCTTTGGCAGGCATTTTCAGCAACACCTTGATGATCGGTGTCCCCTTGATCGGTTTGGCCTACGGTGAAGCGGGGCAAGTCTTGTTGTTCACGCTCATTTCGCTGCACGCCTTGGTGCTTCTGACCATGGCGACCTTGGTGCTGGAGTTGCAAATCGCCCGCGAACAAGCCGCCGCGACGGGTCAGCAACGGCAGCTTTGGCGCACGGTGGGTCAAGCGATTCGCAGTGCCTTGCTCCATCCGGTGCCTTTGCCCATCTTGGTGGGTTTGCTGTATGCGCAGACGGGCTGGGGCTTGCACCCGGTGGTCGACAAACCCCTGCAGTTGTTGGGTAACGCTTTTGGCCCGATCGCGCTGGTGCTGGTGGGCATCACCCTGTCGCAAACCCCCATGGGTCAAAATCTGATGGCGGCGGTTCGCTTGTCCTTGGTCAAAACGGTGCTGCATCCTGCACTGATGCTGGCCGTGGGCTGGGCGCTGGGTTTGCGTGGGCTGGCCTTGTCAGTGATGGTGGTTGCCGCTGCTTTGCCCATTGGCGCCAATGTGTTTTTGTTTTCGCAGCGTTACCAAAAAGAAGAAGATACCGTCACCGCTGCCGTGGCCGTGTCTACCTTGATGTCCATGGTGGGGATTTCATTGACCATGGGATTTTTGGCCTGGTTGCCCGCTTGACTTGCCTGCCTGATCACACTCGGCCCTGTGCCCAACCCCCAGACCATGAACACCACGCTGCCACCCGCGCTTGACGCCGATTCACACACCTTGCATGCCCTCCATGGGGCGTGCGGTCGCATCGCGGTGTATGCCGGCGGGGCGGGGCCCCCTGTGCTGCTGGTGCACAGCATCAATGCACTGGCTTCGGTGGCCGAAGTGCGCCCATTGTTTGAGGCTTTGTGTCAAGACCACAGCGTGTACGCGCTCGATCTGCCCGGTTACGGCTTGTCAGACCGTTTGCCGCGTGCTTACACCGTGGGCGACATGTGCGCCGCCGTCTTGCAGGTGGCGCAATGGGTGTCAGAGCAGCACCCGGGGCAGCCGCTGCAGGTGCTGGCTGTTTCCTTGTCGTGTGAATTTGTGGCCCGTGTGGCCCAGCAGTCGCCGGCCACCTTTGCCAGTTTGGCCTTGGTGAGCCCAACAGGTTTTCGGGGTGGCAAGTCGCTGCGCAAGCTTGCGGGCAGCACGCTGTTCATGGGCGGTTTTGACCGCTTTTTGCGCCGCCCGGGACCCGCGTGGGGCCGTTTTTTGTTCCGGCAGTTGTCACGGCCTTCGGTGGTGCGTTACTTTTTGCAGCGCACTTGGGGTGGGAAAAACATTGACGAAACCCTGTGGGCCTATGCGGTGCGCTGCGCCCATGTGGACAACGCCGAGCAGGCGCCGCTGTCGTTTTTGAGCGGCGGCTTGTTCAGTGCTGACATGCACAACGTTTACGAAAGCCTGAGTTTGCCGGTGTGGGTGGTGCATGGCACACGGGGTGATTTCACCGACTACCGGGCATTGAGTTTGGTCCGTGGCCGCCCCAATTGGCAAGTGACTGTCCTGCAAGCTGGGGCCATGCCTTACTTTGAAGACATCGATACTTTCATGGCCAGTTACCGGGCCTTTCTGACTCAGGGCGCCAAGCGTTCACGCAGCCAACCGCTGGCATCGGGCGTGTAACGCAGCCGGTCGTGCAAACGGCTTTTGCGGCCTTGCCAAAACTCCCAGCGGTCGGGTACCAAGCGAAAGCCTCCCCAGTGCGGCGGGCGCGGGGGCTGCAGCATGAATTGCGCGGCGTATTTGGCGGCGTTGGTCACCAGCACCGTGCGCCCGTCGATCACCTGGCTCTGAGGCGAGGCCCAAGCGCCGATGCGTGAATCGAGTGGGCGGCTGTGGAAGTAGGCGTCGCTCTCTTCGGTGCTGACCTTTTCCACCCGGCCTTCGATGCGCACCACGCGCTCGAGCTCAACCCAATGGAATTGCAAAGCTGCAAAAGGGTTACCTGCCAACTCTTGGCCCTTTTGGCTCTCGTAGTTGGTGTACCAAACGATGCCGCGCTCATCGCAGCCCTTGATCAAGACCACCCGCGTGCTGGGACGCAGCTGGCTGCTCACGGTGGCCAATGTCATGGCGTTGGGCTCGGGCACTTCGGCGGCCATGGCTTCTTGCAGCCACTGTTCAAATTGCTTCAACGGGTCGGCATGGGAGGCGTTTTCGTTGAGCTCGGCTTTTTCGTAGCTCTTGCGCAGGTCGGCGATGTTCATGCATCAAGTATAGGCAGGCCCTCCTGTGCGCTGGCCCTCAGCCAGGTCTTGGGCCTGAGCAGGGCAGGGGCTTGGTGCCCAAGACAGGGCCTCAGTCTCGGGCGTGGCGCAACAAGGCGGCCAAAGCCCGGTCGTCGATGCCGTGCGAGCGCAGGCTGTCGTAGGTCTGCTGGGCGTAGTCGAGCGTGGTGCCAAAGCGGCCACTGGCGTTTCTGAAAATGTGTCGGTAGGTTTCGGGTGTCAAGTGGCCGGTGAAACTGGGGCTGCTGCGTGGCAATGTGAAGGCCAGTGCCTTGACGGGACCCTGAGGTGTGCTGCAGGGCAGCCACACGGGGGTGTAAACGTCCATGGGCATTTCGCGCGCCCACAAACGTTGCAAAACTTCATCGGCATCGCTTTGGCCCACCCGGTAGACGACGCCTTGGCAACTGCCGCCGGGCAGCAAAGCGAACACCAAGCCCGGGCATTCTGGGCTGCCCCGGTTCAGACGGCTCCACATTTTCAGCGCCCGGTGCCAGCCCCAAACCCGGCTGGCATGTTGCTCTTGTGCCTCAAATTCGGGCCGCCAAAGCAGCGACGCATAGCCGAACACCCACAAGTCTTGACCGGCGGTTTGCGCTCTGAAGCGGTCCAGCAAGTCGCCCCTGAAGGCCACGCGCGCCGCATCGGCCGTTGGGCTGGGTGTGCTGAACGCCCGGGCGCTGGCGGGTGTGTCGGTCATGTGCAATCGGGTCCTATTACAATCTGCCCACTATTTTCGGAGAAAACAAACATGTCAAACAATGAAGATGAGAATCAACCCGTGGTCTTGGCCATTTTGGTCGGCGTGATCGTGCTGGTCATTGGGCTGGCCGTGGGGATTGGCATCGCGAAGAGCCAAAAAGCAGCGCCTGCTGCACCAGCCGCCGTGACAGCGCCTGCGGACCCCGCAACAGCGCCGGCAGCGGCCCCGGATGCTGCAGCGCCAGCCACAGCGGCTGCACCCGCTGCGGCAGATGCCCCTGCGGCCAACACGGCTACCCCAGCGGCCAAGTGAGACGCTTTGTGCCTATGGATGAACCCGCTTCGGCGGGTTTTTTTACACCTTCAAATATCCCTCGGCCCACGTACCCTTTTGGTAACTTGGCCATTGCAGCCAAAGACAGGAACACGGTTACCATCGTCGATGTAATTTAGTTACCACGTGCAGCCAGGAGGCCAGACATGACACTTCATCCCACCGTGGCCGCGGTCACGGCCCGCATCACCGAACGCAGCCGCTCGACTCGCCTGGCCTATTTGCAGCAACTCGACGCTGCAGCCCAGCAAGACCCGGGCGCCCAGCGTCTGGGCTGCGCCAACGTGGCCCATGCCTTTGCCGCCATGCCGCCAGGTGACAAAGACCGCGCCACTGCGCTCGACAAAATCAAAGTGGTCGCTCCGCGTGCGCCCAATATTGGCATCGTCAACGCCTACAACGACTTGCTGTCTGCCCACGCGCCGCTGCAGCATTACCCCGACCTGATCAAAGACGAGGCCCGCAAGCGGGGCGCCACCGCGCAGGTGGCTGGTGGCGTGCCCGCCATGTGCGATGGCGTGACGCAAGGCACGCCGGGCATGGAACTGAGCCTGTTCAGCCGCGATGTGATCGCCATGGCCACAGCGGTGTCGCTGAGTCACGATGTGTTTGATGCCGCCTTGATGCTGGGCGTGTGCGACAAGATCGTGCCGGGTCTGCTGATTGGCGCGTTGCACTTTGGCCATTTGCCCACGGTGTTTGTGCCGGCTGGCCCCATGACCAGCGGTCTGTCCAATACCGAAAAATCCAAGGTCCGAGAGCAAGCTGCACAGGGCTTGGTGGGCCGCCCCGAATTGCTCGAAGCCGAGTCCAAGGCCTATCACGGCGAAGGCACGTGCACCTTTTATGGCACGGCCAACAGCAACCAGATGCTGCTCGAAGCCATGGGCCTGCATGTGCCGGGCACGGCTTTCATTCCCCCGGCCGACGGCCTGCGCCAAGACCTGACCCGAGAAGCTGCCCGCACCGTGTTGGCGCTGGTCCAGGGACAGAACTTCACGCCCATTGGCCGTTTGGTCGATGAGCGCAGCATCGTCAATGCCATGGTGGCGTTGTTGGCCACCGGTGGCTCCACCAACCACTTGATCCATTGGGTGGCCGTGGCCCGCGCGGCGGGCATCGTGATCGATTGGGACGACTTCTCTGCCCTGTCCGATGTGGTGCCCTTGTTGTCGCGTGTCTATCCCAATGGCACGGCCGATGTGAACCAGTTCCAGGCCGCAGGCGGGCCGGGCTATGTCATCCGCGAGCTGCTGGACGCCGGCTTCATGCACGCCGATGTGCTGACGGTGCGCCCCGGCGGTCTGCGCGAGTTCACGCGCAAGCCCGGTACAGCCGATGGGCAATTGGTCTGGCGTGAGATTGGGGCCAGCCAAGACGACACCGTGGTGCGCCCGGCCAGCCAGCCCTTCAGTGCCACTGGCGGCCTCAAGTTGTTGCAAGGCAATCTGGGGCGCAGTGTGATCAAGGTGTCTGCCGTGCCCGAGGCTTTGCATGTGATCGAAGCCCCCGCCCGCGTGTTCAATTCGCAAGAAGCCTTGCTGGCCGCCTTCAAGGCCGGTGACATGGACCAAGACCTGGTCTGCGTGGTGCGCTGGCAAGGCCCGCAAGCCAACGGCATGCCCGAGCTGCACAAACTCACCCCGCCGTTGGCCGTCTTGCAAGGCAAGGGTTTCAAGGTGGCGCTGGTCACCGATGGCCGCATGAGCGGTGCCTCGGGCAAAGTGCCGGCAGCCATCCACGTCTCGCCCGAAGCCGCAGCCGGAGGTCCGCTGGCCAAGGTGCAAGACGGTGATGTGATCCGCCTGGATGGCGTGGCGGGCACCTTGCAGGTGCTGGTGAGCGAGGCCGAATGGGCGGCCCGCCCGCTGGCCCCCATGCCTGCCGAGCTGCGCGCTGCCAACGGCGTGGGCATGGGCCGAGAACTGTTTGCCAACATGCGCCGCCACGCGCTCAAAGCCGAAGAAGGGGCCTGCACATGGCTGTGAACTCCAATACCCCGCTGACGGCCTTGCAGGTGATGCAAGACGCCCCGGTGATCCCCGTGATCGTGCTCCATGATGTGGCCCACGCCGTGCCCATGGCCCGCGCCCTGGTGGCGGGCGGCATCCGCATGCTGGAGGTCACGCTGCGCACCCCTCAGGCGCTCGCCTGCATGGAGGCGATTGCCAACGAGGTCGAAGGCGCCGTGGTGGGTGCAGGCACCGTGCGCAGCGCCGCCGATGCGGCCGCAGCGGCCAAAGCGGGTGCCCGTTTTGCAGTGAGCCCTGGATACACCAAAACGGTGGGACAGGCCTGCCGTGACCAGGGTTTGTCACTGTTGCCTGGTGTGGCCACCGGCAGTGACATCATGATGGCCCAGGAAGACGACTACACCGAACTCAAGTTCTTCCCGGCCATGCAAGCGGGCGGCCCCGCCATGCTCAAGGCTTGGGGCGGTCCGTTTTTTGATGTGAAGTTTTGCCCCACGGGCGGCGTCACGGTGGGCAATGCCGCTGAGTTTTTGAGCTTGCCCAATGTGGCCTGCGTGGGCGGCTCGTGGCTGGTGCCTGCTGATGCCTTGGCTCAAGGCGACTGGGCGCGCATCGAAGCGCTGGCGCGAGAGGCGAGTCGGTTGCCTCGTTGATCAGCGCACTGCCCAACCGCCAGACATGGGGAAGACTTGCCCCACAAAGCAGCTGGCCGCGTCGCTGCAGAGGTAGGCCACAAAGCGGGCGTCCTCTTCGGCCTTGACCAGGCGGCCCAGCGGCACTTCGCGTTTCAATCGTTCCTGAAAACGCGGGTTGGCCTGCACCTCGGGCGGAAAGTAGGTGGGGTTGTCGACAAAGTTCTGCGCCACGGCATTGAGCTGGATGTTGTCGGGGGCAAGTTCCACGCCGGCCGCCTGCACATAGGCCAGCTGCGCACCACGCGCCGCGCTGTAGCTGGCGGCGCGCTTCATGCCGCGCAAGGCCGAGGCACTGCCCATCACCACGATTTTGCCGCCGCCGCGGGCCTTCATGCCGGGCACCACCGCCCGCACCAGCCGGGGCAGGGGGTCGACCATGACTTCAAACACCTGATGCCATTCAGCTTCGTCAATCTGCGTGACAGGCGTCGACGGCGCAGGCAGCGCGAGGTTGATCACCAAAGCGGCGAGTGGCCCAGCCTCTTTGATCATGGCCTGGGCGTCTTGCGGGGCCGTCAGCACGCGATCGTCAGCGATCACTTCGGCGCCACAGGCCCGCAGCTCCTGGCACAGGGCTGGCCCCATGAAATCTTGGGCCTGGGTCACCAGGATGCGTTGTCCGCGCAGGTCGATCATGTTCATCCTCGGGTTGTTCAGCGCAAGCCCTGACCCGCAGCGTATTCGGCCCGCTGGATCAGCTCGACTTTGTAGCCATCGGGGTCGGTCACGAACGCGATCACGGTGCTGCCGCCTTTGACGGGGCCGGCTTCGCGTGTGACTTTGCCGCCAGCGGCTTTGATTTTTTCGCAAGCGGCATAGGCATCGGGCACGCCCAAGGCGATGTGGCCGTAGGCCGTGCCCATCTCGTAGCTTTCTGTGCCCCAGTTGTAGGTCAGCTCCAGCTCGGCGTGGTCCGGGTTGTGGCCGTATCCCACAAAAGCCAGCGAGTATTTGTACTCGGGGTTTTCCGAGGTGCGCAGCAGCTTCATGCCCATCACCTGGGTGTAGAAGTCGATCGAGCGTTGCAGGTTGCCTACGCGCAGCATGGTGTGAAGAAGTCTCATGGTTGATTTCCGGTGGGTGAGGGCATTTCAAAAACAAGGCAGGCCGTGCTGGCGTGGGCATAGAGCGTGCCATCGGGCCCGACCAGTTGGGCTTCGGCGGTGGCCAGCTGGCGGCCGCAGTGCAGCACTTTGGCAACGGCCCGCACACGCTGCACTTTGGGGGTGATGGCCTTGACCAGTTTCACGCTCAAATCGGCCGTGGTGTAGCCCCGGCCAGGCGGCATCATGGTGTGCACCGCGCAGCCCAGCGCCGAGTCGAGCAGGCTGGCAAACCAGCCGCCGTGCACCGTGCCCAGCGGGTTCAGGTGCTGCACACCGGGTGTGCCTTGAAAAATGGCCAGACCCGGGCCGACCTCGATCAGCATGAAGTCCAGCGTCTTGGCCATGTGCGCATGAGGCAGCTCGCCTGAAAGCAGGCCTTGCATGACCTGTAGGCCGGTTTTGCCAGCCACCTGTTCGGGGCGGGCCACACCGGGGCCGACCCCGGCATCCAGGCGTGCGCGCACGTCGCGCTCTTGGGCCAGCCAGGCCTCTAAATGGTTGGGGCGTGTGTCGCTTGTGGTGCTCATGAAATCGAACGCTTTCAGACGGGTACGGTGTAGTTGAGCGCCATGCGCCCGCCGTCCACCGTGACGATCTCGCCCGTGATGTAGCTGGCCGCATCGCTGGCCAAAAAGGCCACCACCTTGGCCACTTCGTCGGGCTCGCCCAGGCGCTTCATGGGCGTGCGCATCATGATTTTCTTTTCGGCGGCCTCGCTGGTCAGCACCGCCTGGCGGGCCAGTTCGGTGGCAATCGTGCCCGGGGCCACGGCGTTGACGCGGATGCCAAAGTCGGCCAGCGCCAAAGACATGGCGCGGGTGAGCTGGTTGATGCCGCCTTTGCTCACGTTGTAGCTGGCGATGTTGGGGATGGCCAGCACCGCGTTGACCGAGCTCATGTTGACAATCGCGCCGCCCCCGGTGCTTTTCATGGCACGGGCTGCGGCCTGACCCATCAAGAACGAGCCCTTGATGTTCACGTTGATGACGGCGTCAAAGTCTTCCTCGGTCACATCCAGAAAATCGGCGGCCCTGAAGATGCCCGCGTTGTTGACCAGCACGTCCACGCGGCCAAAGGCCTGCAGCACATGGTCCACCAGGGCGTCCACATCGGCCTTGCGCGAGACGTCGCAGGCCATGAAACCGGCGCTGTGGCCTGCGCTGCGCAATTCGGCGGCCACGGCCGCGCCGCGTTCACTGTTCACGTCAGACAAGATGACATGGGCCGACTCGGCCGCAAAGCGGCGTGCGCAGGCTTCGCCAATGCCATTGGCCGCGCCAGTGACGATGACCACGCGGCCTTGCAGGCCAAAGGAGAGCTGGTGAGAGGGCAAAAGGGGGGATGTCATGGTCCGTTCTCCAGGGTGGGGTTGGGGGTGCGCCATGCTGCCACAGCGACCCAAAAATGCCTGTCGCCAGAATGCACATCGGTACAGCGACAATGCAAGCATCGCAAAATACCGCATTGTCCAAGAATTAAGCCATGACCACGAACGCTCAAGCCCCCCAAAAACCGAACTCACCGGACTTGTGCGAGCCCTGCGCTGGCATCCAGCGCCATTGGCGCAAAGCCCCTGGCCACGCCGAATTGGTGCAAGGCACCCACCAGCGCGAAGACCGTGGCAACGGTCAAGCCAGCTTCACCCGTTACCGCTGTGACCGCTGCGGTGCGGCTTGGGAGTACGAAAACAACAAAGCCAACCAGCACGCCGGTTGGGCCTTGCTTCAGCATTGAAGCCGCATGAAAGCGCCTCCTAGACTGCAAAACCTCGTTGAAGAAGGCCTGATCGACACTGTGGTGCGTCAGCTCATGAGTGGCAAAGAGGCCATGGTGTTTGTGGTGCGCTGCGGGGACGAAACCCGCTGCGCCAAGATCTACAAAGAGGCCACCCACCGCAGCTTTCGGCAAGCGGTGGACTACACCGAAAACCGCAAGGTCAAGAACTCGCGCTCGGCCCGTGCCATGGCCAAAGGCAGCAAGTTTGGCCGTCAAGAACAAGAAGCCGCTTGGCAAAGCGCTGAGGTGGACGCGCTCTACCGACTGGCCGCAGCCGGTGTGCGCGTGCCCCGGCCCTTCAACTTCTTTGATGGTGTGCTGCTGATGGAGCTGGTCACCGACGCCCATGGCGACGCTGCGCCGCGCCTGAACGATGTGGCCTTTACCCCCGAGCAAGCCCAGCAACACCACGCCACCTTGATTGGCGAAGTGGTGCGCATGCTGTGCGCGGGCGTGGTGCACGGCGATTTGTCGGAGTTCAACATTTTGTTGGCGCACATTCCCGGCGAGGGCGACCTGCCCGGCGTGGACGAACCGGTCATCATCGACTTGCCGCAGGCTGTGGACGCGGCCGGCAACAACCACGCCCAGCGCATGCTGCTGCGCGATGTGGGCAACCTGCGCGACTTTTTTGGGCAGTTTGCCCCCGAGTTGCGCCAGACCGACTACGGCCCCGAGATCTGGAGCCTGTACCAAGCCGGGTTGCTGAGCAACGAGACCGCGCTCACGGGTCGCTTTGAGCGCTCGACGGCCAGTGTGGACATGGCGGCCGTGCTGCGCGAGATCGACGATGCGCGTGACGAAGAAATTGCGCGGCGTTTGCGCATGGCCACACCCTCCGCTTGATGTCTGCGCCGCACCTGAAATTGCCCCATGCTGTGTCGCGTCTGCGCACCGAGCGCCTGGCCCGCAGCGCCAAGCCCTTTTTGGCCCGTGGCGGCATCAAGGGCGAGCGTTGCCCCGGCTGCCGTCTGGTGCCCAGCCATTGCATTTGCGAATTGCGCCCGGAGGTGCCCACGCCAGTGGGCATGTGTTTGCTCATGGCCGACATCGAACCCCTCAAGCCCAGCAACACTGGTTGGCTGATCGCCGATGTGGTGCCAGATACCTTCGCATTTGGCTGGACCCGCACCGAGGTGGACCCGGCCTTGCTGGCGCTGCTGGCCGATCCGCAGTGGCAGGCCTTTGTGGTTTTTCCGGATGAATTTGTGGCGCCTGAGAGGGTGGTGCACGCGGTGCCCACCCTGTCAAAAAACTTGCCCTCTGCCCAGCGCCCGTTGTTCATCCTGCTCGACGCCACCTGGCCCGAAGCCCGCAAGATGTTCCGCAAAAGCCCCTACCTGAACTGCTTGCCTGTGCTCAGCCTGGCCCCCGACCAGGTCTCGCGCTACCAACTGCGCCGCTCCAAACGCGATGACCACTTTTGCACCAGCGAAGTGGCTTCGCTGTGTCTTGAACTGGCAGGCGAGCCGCATGCCGCCGATACCCTGCAGGCTTATCTGGACGTCTACACCCACCATTACCTGCAGGCCAAACACCAACTGCCGCCCGACCTGCTAGGCGTTGCACATGCGCATTGGCGTGCTTTGAAACTGGCATGACGCCTTTGTGTTGTTGAAAGGAAATTGCTGTGTCCAACACCCCGTTTACGCCTCTTGTTCCAGCTGCGAGCCACGCTGTTTTGAGTTCACGCACCATCGAACGTCTGGTCACCGGCCAGGCCACCTCGGACGGTGCAGGCGTCAAGCTCAGTCGCATCCTCACGCAAGACCTGCAGCACCGGCTGGATCCGTTTTTGATGCTGGACGCCTTTGGCAGCGACAAGCCGGACGACTACATCGCCGGTTTCCCGGACCACCCGCACCGGGGTTTTGAAACCGTGACCTACATGATTGCCGGGCGCATGCTGCACCGCGACAGCGCGGGCAACGAAGGCCTGCTGCAAAACGGCGGCGTGCAATGGATGACCGCAGGCCAAGGCGTGATCCATTCCGAAATCCCGCAGCAAGCCGATGGCGTGATGGAGGGTTTCCAGCTGTGGCTCAATTTACACAGCTCTGAAAAAATGCAGGTGCCCTGGTACCGCGATTTTCAGAATGCGCAACTGCCGCAGTTGGAGACGCCCGAAGGCGTCGCCGTCACGGTGATCGCCGGCAGCAGCCATGGCGTGCAGGGCGCAGTCCATCGTGAGATCACGCAACCGGTTTATCTCGACGTGAGCATGCCGCAGGGCGCACGTTTTGAGCAAACACTGCCTCCAGGACACAACGCCTTTGTGTACGTCTACCGGGGCGAGGCGCGCATCGCAGGGCAGGCCGTGCCCCTGCAGCGCATGGCCATTTTGAAAAACACAGCCCAAGCCGATGGCGTGGTGGTCGAGGCCCCTTCAGATACCCGATTGATCCTGGTGGCGGGCAAGCCGCTCAAAGAACCCATCGTGCAGTACGGCCCGTTTGTGATGAACACCAAGGAAGAGATCTACCAAGCGCTGGCCGATTTCAGGGATGGGCGCTTGGGTGAGCGGGCTTGATCATCCCCTGAAAACCTTGACAAAGTTTTGCGCTGCTGCCCGCACTTGTTCGGCACTGCGCCCCGGCGCATACAAGGCAGAACCCAGGCCAAAACCGCTCGCGCCTGCCTGACGGTAAGCCGCCATGTTGTCGGGCGTGATGCCCCCCACGGGCATGAGGGCAGCCTCAGGAGGCAACACGGCGCGCAGGGCTTTGACGGTGGCGGGTGAAATCATCTCGGCGGGGAAAAGCTTGAGGCCGTGCGCTCCTGCACCGAGCGCGGCAAAGGCTTCGGTGGGCGTGGCCACGCCGGGCAGCACCACCATGTTCAGGGCCAAGGCTTTTGCCACCACGCCGGGGTTGAAGTTGGGGGCCACGACCAAGCGCCCGCCTGCCGCGTGAACGTCTTTGACCTGCTGGGCGTTCAGCACCGTGCCTGCGCCGATCAGGGTGTTGGGGAAAAGCCGGCTGAGCGTGGCGATGCTGTGCAAGGGCTCGGGCGAGTTCAGCGGTACCTCTATGATGGCAAAGCCGCTGTCCACCAACGCTTGGCCGATGGCCGGCGCTTCGGTGGGGGTCAGGCCGCGCAAGATGGCGATCAAGGGCAGCTGGGCCAAGGCCTGGTTCAGGACAGGGGCGGGGTTTGTGGGCTGTGTCATGGCTTGAAGGTCCAAGGGTGTGAGCAGGCGCTGGCCAGCGCGAACAGGCCTGCCCAAGTGGCTTGCGCGCCATGGCTTTGGCAGGCTATGCCCAAGTGTTGCAGGGCCAGGCTGTAGCGCTGGGTGAGGGTGTCACTGCCGATCAAGACCACCGGTCCCTGCGCTAAGGGCACGCTTTGGGTGCGCAGCTCTTCGCCGATCAGCAGGCCCGACAAGTAACTGGGCAATTGGGCTGCGCTCAGGCGGTCAAACAAGCCCAGTGTGCGCACGGCAAACAGGTGGTGCAGCACGCTGCCCGCTCGCTGGCTTTGGCCCACGCCTTGCAAAAAAATCGCTGGGTCGAAGGCCCCGTTCAGGTCCAGGGTCTTGCCCAAAATCGAGTGCTGGCTCATCAACGCAAACACCTCGCCGGTCATGAAGGTCTGAAACTGCATGACGCGTCCGCTGTGGACTTGCACCCATTTGCTGTGCGTGCCCGGCAGCACCAAGGTGGCGTTGTCGCGCCCGGTCAATTGCAGCGCGCCAAAGATCTGCACTTCTTCGCCACGCATCACGTCGGGCGTGTGCAGCGTGTCGGCACTTGTACAGCTCAAACCCGGCACCAGGGCCATGCGATCGGGCTGCAGCCACAGCAGGTGTTGGCTCAGCTCGGCAAAGCCCGCAGGGCAGGGGCAGTAGGGCGCCTCTTGCCAGCCTTGGCGGCTACCGGCCATGCCAGAGATCAGGCACAGCGCGCCCTCGGCTTGCATCCAGTCTCCAAAGAGTTCGTCGAACACCGCTTCAAACTGGCCCGGCGGCACGGTGAGGATGCCGCGTGGAAATTCGCGTGATTCGAGCACCTGGCCGCTGGTGCCCAGCCGTGCGCCACGCAGCGAAGAGGTGCCCCAGTCGATGGCGATCAAAGGTCTCTTCATGCTCATGAGGCGGTGCCTTTCGATGGCGCGTTCAACACCTTCAGCACGGTGTCGCGAGAGGGCAAGGGGCCGACCGCGCCGAAGCCTTGCACCGACAGTGCGGCTGCGGCATTGGCATAAGCGCAGGCCGCCCACAAGTCGTCTCCAGCCGACAAACGCGCCAGCAGGTTGCCTGCAAAACAGTCTCCCGCGCCCGTGGCGTCTAAGGCCGTGACCGCATGGCCCGGTATGCGGTGTTGGTTCTTGCCGTCACTGGCCAGCGCGCCGTCGCCGCCCAATTTGAGCACCACTTGCGCTGCCCCCTGGGCGTGACTCCAGGCAATGATGTCGGCCGCTTTGGTGAGGCCCGTGAGTGCGCTCATGTCTTCGAGGCTGGGCAAAAACAGATCACACAGACCCACCGCTTGGCGGATGCAGGCCTGCGCCCGGGCCAGTGGCCACAGCGACAAACGCAAGTTCGAGTCGAGCGCCACCCGAGTGCCAGCGTTGCGTGCATGCGCCATGGCGGCAAAAGCCGTGTCGCAAGCCGAGGCGGAAATCGCCAAAGAGATGCCCGACAGGTGCAGCCACTGGCTGCAGGCAATGGCGTCTTGCCAGTGCGCCAAGTCTTGTGGCTGCATGCGGCTGGCCGCCGATCCGGCACGCGCATAGCTGAAGTGGTGACCTTGCGCATCGTGGCTCACAAAGTACATCCCGGTGGGCGCTTGTGCATCTCGCAGCACGGTGGTGCTGCCCACGTTTTCGCGTTGCCACAGGTCCATGAGGCACTTGCCCCAACGGTCGGTGCCCAGACGCGTCAGGTAGGCTACCCGCGCACCGGCCCGTGCCGCAGCAATCGCGGCGTTGCTGGTGTCGCCACCAAAACCTTGGGCATAGAGCGGGGCGTCGTTTGCGTCTGAATGGGGGCCTTGGTTGAACTCGACCATGGCCTCACCCAAGGCCACGATGTCGAGGGTTTTGGATGGCTGTGTCATGTGAACAAAAAGAGCAAGGACTCAGTGTGCGGTGGGAGAATCAGCGCAAAACGGTCCACGCGGTGAATGGAGCAAAGCGAGATGAAAGACGATTTTGTACTGAACGCGGCTTGCAAGGGCTTCCCCTTGGCGGCTGAGCCCTGCGCGGTGTCCCAGTTGGGCGCACGCAACTGGAACCTGCTGGACGATGCGCTGGCTTACCCGGTGGCCGTGTTGCGCCGCCCAGCACTCGCGCACAACCTGGCCTGGATGCAAGACTTTGTGCAGCGCAAAGGCGTTGCCTTGGCGCCGCATGGCAAGACCACCTTGTCGCCGCAGTTGTTTCGCATGCAGTTGCAAGCCGGCGCTTGGGGCCTGACCTTTGCCAACGTGCACCAGCTGCGCGTGGGTCTGGCGGCCGGGGTGCAGCGCGCCATCATCGCTAACCAATTGGTGTCGGATGCCGACTTGGACGGATTGGATCTGTTGTTGCGCCAGCACCCGCAGGCCCAGGTGTGGTTTTTGGTGGACGCTGTGGCGCAGCTCGATCAGCTGGCCGAGTGGGGGCGTCGCCGGGAGAGCCCCCGTTGCTGGGACGTGTTGTTGGAGCTGGGCATTGCGGGGTATCGCACCGGCTGCCGCACGCACGAACAGGCCTTGGTATTGGCGCAGGCCATGGCTGCATCGCCTTGCGTGCGCTTGGGCGGCGTGGAGTGTTACGAAGGTGGACTGGGCCAATGCGACAGCGCCCACGACATCGAGGCCGTGAGCGGTCTGGTGCGCAGCGTGCAGGCTTTGGTGCAGCAGATCGATGCGCAAAACCTGTGGGGTGGTGACGAAGTTTTGCTGTCGGCGGGCGGCTCGGCGGTGTTCGATTTGGTGATCCCCATGCTCAAAACGCAGGTCAAAAGCCGACCGGTGCAAGGCGTTTTGCGCTCGGGTTGTTATGTGACGCACGACCACTGGAATTACGCCCGTTACCTCAAACTGGTGGAAGCGCGCGAGGGTCTGAGCGCTTCGCTGCAACCCGCGCTGGAGATCTGGACCCGGGTGCAATCGGTGCCCGAGCCAGGCTTGGCCATTTTGACGGCAGGGCGGCGCGACCTGTCCTTTGACCAGTGCATGCCCATGCCGGTGCGCTGGGCGGCTCGCGGGCAAAGTGGTCAAGATGCCATGCAAGCCACGCCCGCTGCCTGGAAAGTCAAGGCGCTCAGCGACCAGCACGCGCACATGGTGTTTGATGCCGAGGGCGTCTGGCCGCAAGTAGGTGACCGCGTGGCTTTGGGCATTTCGCACCCCTGCACCACGTTTGACAAGTGGCGCTGGATGGCCATCATCGAAGACGATGGCCGCATCAGTGGGGCAATCAGCACACATTTTTAAATGGCGAACCCGTGTCAAAAAAGAAAAGGTCGCCACGCAGCCTCCGCGTGGCGACCTTTTTGAAGTTCACTTCAAACCGTTCAAGGCCTCGGCCGGGTAGCCTGGGCGGGTCTTGCAGTCCTCGATGTACTGCTCAATGATGGCCTCGTAGCTGGCATCGGCGCGCAAGCCCAGGGCATGCGCCCGCTCAAAGGTGCAGCCCTTGGCCCAGTTGTCCACGATGGCGGCGATGCGTTCGTCTTTTTGGAAAGTCACGCGGGCACGCACGGCAGGTCCACCGACCTTCTCGAGGGCTGCCAGCATCTCGCTCACCTTCACATTCAGGCCCGGCAGGTTCAGCGCCATGCGGCCGCCGAAGGCTTCGCGGCTGGCTTCGAACACGGTGATCAGGCCGTGCACGGTGTTTCCCGGCGAAGAAATGGGGTGCGACACGGTGGCATCCACTGGGCAGGTGGTGGCGGTGCCGGCCAAGGGCTCACGGATGATGCCGCTGAAAAACGAGGAGGCTGCGCCATTGGGCTTGCCGGGGCGCACGGCCACGGTCATCAAGCGTGCAGCGCGGCCGTCGATGTAGCCCTTGCGGGTGTAATCGGCCACCATGTACTCGATCATCAGCTTGTGCGTGCCATACGAGGTTTGCGGCGTGGGCAAGGTGGTGTCTGCCACCAGCGTGGGCATGGGGTTGGCCGCATCGGGGCCGAACACCGCGACCGAGCTGGCAAACACCAGGCGCGAAACTTTGCCGCTGGCGCGAATGCCGTCGAGCAGCAAGCGCGAGCTGTCCACGTTGGAGCGCAGGCCCAGGTCAAAGTCCAGTTCGCATTCGCCCGAGACGGCCGATGCCAAATGGAACACGCCATCGAAGCCACTCTTGAACAAGTCACCCTGTTCCAGCATGGGTCCAGCGTGGCCCTGGACCCGTGGGTCGGCCAGCAAATCTGCCGGGGCAGGGAACAGGTCGGCAATCACCAACTCGCGCACGCTTTGGCCATGGAGCTGTCCGCGCTTCAAAATCTCGCGGGCCAGCCGTGCACCCAAAAATCCGGCACCGCCGGTGATCAAAATTCGCATGTGTTTTCCTTGTCCATCAGTGGTTGTCTTTGGGCACAGCCGAACCGCGTTGACCCACCAAAAAGTCCATGTCCGCGCCTTCGTCGGCTTGCAGCACATGGTCGATGTAGAGCTTCCAGTAGCCAGAATTCATGGCCGGTGCGGGTTTTTCCCACAGGTTCAAGCGGCGTGCCAGTTCCTCGTCGCTGATCATCAGTTGCAATGTGCGTTCAGGGACATTGAGCGAGATCATGTCACCGTTTTGAACCACCGCCAGCGGGCCGCCTGCAGCGGCTTCGGGGCTGGTGTGCAAGACCACCGTGCCGTAGGCGGTGCCGCTCATGCGGGCATCGCTGATGCGGACCATGTCGGTGATGCCTTTGCGCAGCACTTTGGGTGGCAGGGGCATGTTGCCCACCTCGGCCATGCCGGGGTAGCCCTTGGGGCCGCAGTTCTTCAGGACCAATATGCAGGTCTCATCGACATCCAGATTTTCGTCGTCGATGCGTTTGTGGAAATCGTCGCTGTCTTCAAACACCACGGCGCGGCCGGTGTGCTGCATGAGCGCGGGCGTGGCCGCGCTGGGCTTGATCACCGCGCCGCGTGGCGCCAAGTTGCCGCGCAGGATGGCGATACCGGCTTTTTCTTTGAAAGGCGCATCCAAGGTCTTGATCACACGGGGGTCATAGTTCACGGCCGCAGCGTTGTTCTCGCGCACGGTTTTGCCGCTCACGGTGATGATGTTGGTGTGCAAGAGATTTTCGATTTCCTTCATGACCACCGGCAAGCCCCCTGCGTAGCAGAAGTCTTCCATGAGGTGCTCGCCAGAAGGCTGCATGTTCAAGATGCAGGACATTTCACTGCCCAATCGCTCAAAGTCATCCAAGGTGAGTTTCAAGCCCAGGCGACCCGCAATCGCGATCAGGTGAATGACGGCGTTGGTCGAGCCACCGATGGCGGCCAGTGTGCGGATGGCGTTTTCAAAAGCTTCGCGGGTCAGCACTTTGCTGATGGTCTGGTCGGTGTGAACCATCTCCACAATCCGGCGACCCGAGTCGCGCGCCAACACATTGCGACGACCATCCACAGCTGGGAAAGTGGCATTGCCCGGCAAACCAATGCCCAGTGCCTCGACCATGCAGGCCATGGTGCTGGCCGTGCCCATGGTCATGCAGTGGCCATGGCTGCGGTGCATGCAGCTTTCGGCATCAAAGAAGTCGGCCAACTTCAAGGTGCCCGCACGCACCTGTTCGCTCATGCTCCAGACGCCCGTTCCTGAGCCGAGTTCTTGTCCGCGCCACTTGCCGTTGAGCATGGGGCCACCGCTGATGCCAATGGTGGGCAGCCCAACACTGGAGGCGCCCATCAGCAAGCTGGGGGTGGTTTTGTCGCAACCCATGAGCAGGACCACGCCGTCGATCGGGTTGCCTCGGATGGATTCCTCGACGTCCATGCTGGCGAGGTTCCGGTAGAGCATGGCGGTGGGGCGCAACAGCGTTTCACCGAGCGACATCACGGGAAACTCAAGAGGGAATCCGCCAGCCTCGTAAACCCCGATCTTGACCTGCTCGGCCAAAGCGCGGAAGTGCGAGTTGCAGGGCGTCAGTTCGCTGAAGGTGTTGCAGATGCCGATGACTGGGCGCCCGTCAAACTGGTCATGAGGAATGCCCTTGCCCTTGACCCAGCTGCGGTAGGCAAAGCCGTCGCGGTCTTGGCGTCCAAACCATTGCTGGCTGCGCAGGTCTTCGGGTTTTTTACGAGGGGTATCGCTCATGGGGTGTTTCCGTGGGTAGGGCGGTTAGGGATGCTGAAAATCCTATCGTATGACGATAGAAAAAAAAGCCGTGCTTGTAAAGCCAGTGACACGCGGGCAAACCCTAGATGCCAAAACGACCGATCCTAGGGTTTACCAGAGTCTGTCCCGGGCCTTCAATCATCATATGATAGGTCGCTGAATGCAGACGTCATGACGAACAATTTCCACAAAAATTCTCTTGATTTATTGGGCCAGGCTATTTTGTCTGGCCGCTATGCTGTGGGCGCGAGTCTGCCCCCTGAGCCCATCTTGTGCGAAGCCTTGGGTGTGAGCCGTACCGTGGTGCGCGAGGCCATCAAGTCCCTGGTGGCCAAAGGATTGTTGGTCACCGGTCCCAAAGTCGGTACTCGGGTCATGCCCGATGCCCACTGGAATTGGTTTGACCCCGATGTGGTGGCTTGGCAGTCGGCCTGTGGTTTGACGCCTGATTTCTTGAAAGATTTGCAAGAGCTGCGCCGAGTGGTCGAGCCTGCTGCTGTCCGTTTGGCCGCTGAGCGGGCCACGCCCGAAGACATTGCGCACATCGAAGCCGCTTACGCTGGCATGAAACAAGCGGTGGAGCAGGGGGGCGATTACGTCACGCACGACCTGCGTTTTCATGAGGGTTTGCTACAGGCTTCGCACAACCGCATGCTGGTGCAAATGAGCAAGGCGCTCAATGCTTTGCTGCGCACCAGTTTCGAAATCTCCACCCGCATCGAGGATGGCACCAAGACCTCCTTGCCTTTGCACCGGGCGGTGCTCAACGCCGTGATCGCGCGCAACCCTGCCAAGGCCGAACGGGCCGTGATGGTCCTGATCGAAGGGGCTCGGCAAGACATTGAGCAGGTGTTGGCCTCGCGCCGCAAGTTGCCGATGGTCTCGGGCGTGGCCACGCCCATCAAATCGAAAGTCCGGTCTCATCCGTCAGCCGCCAAGAAAGCGCTTAAAAAAGTAGTCAGGGCAATGGCCTGAGCCGAAAGACACGCATGCAAACAACCATCCATGTTTTTTTCAAACTGCTGGAGTTCCTGGTGGTGACGTGCCTGGTGGCCATGGTCATCATGGTCTTTGGCAACGTGGTGCTGCGCTACGGTTTCAACTCGGGCATATCGGTTTCGGACGAGATGTCGCGCTACTGCTTCATCTGGCTGACCTACATCGGAGCGATGGTGGCCATGCGCGAAAAAGGCCACTTGGGTGTGGACACCCTGGTGCGGCGTTTGCCCCTGGGCGGCAAAAAGCTGTGCTTTTTTCTCAGCGAAATCCTGATGCTGCTTTGCAATGCTTTGTTTTTTTGGGGCACTTGGAAAATGCACGACTTGCAAGTGACCAATATCTCGGTGGTGGTGGGCATTTCCATGATCTGGATTTATGGCATCGGTTACGTCACAGCCAGCGTCATGGCGGTGATGAACCTCAACCAACTGCGCTTGCTGCTGACCGGTCGCCTGAAAGAGGAAGACTTGGTGATGGTGGTGGAGTCTGAGGACACCGTGGTGCTCGAAGACCTGGAACCCAAAGCGGTGACACCTGAAGGGCGGGGGCGCGCATGACCATCGCTGTTTTTGTGTTCAGTCTGCTCGGGGCCATGGCCTTGGGCATGCCCATTGCCTATGCCTTGCTGGTGTGTGGTTTGAGTTTGATGGCCTACATGGCCAGCAACGGCATGATCAATGCGTTCGACAGCCAAATCCTGGCGCAGCGCTTTGTCGATGGGGCCGACAACTTCCCCTTGCTGGCTGTGCCCTTTTTCTTGTTGGCCGGTGAGTTCATGAACGCGGGGGGCTTGAGCCGCCGCATCGTCAACCTGGCCATGGCCTGGGTGGGACATTTCAGGGGCGGTTTGGGTTATGTGGCTGTGATGGCCGCGGTCATCATGGCCTCGCTGTCGGGCTCGGCCGTGGCCGACACGGCGGCGCTCGCGGCCTTGTTGATTCCGATGATGAAGCGGGCAGGCTACAACGTGGGCCGTTCTGCCGGTTTGATCGCATCGGGCGGCATCATCGCGCCGGTGATCCCGCCTTCGATCGGTTTCATCATTTTTGGTGTCGCAGCCAACGTCTCCATCACCAAGTTGTTTTTGGCGGGCATCGTGCCAGGCCTGTTGATGGGTGTGGCCATTGGCTTGACGTGGTGGTGGGTGGCCAAGCGCGAAAACGTGCAGCCGGGACCACGCATGAAGCTGGCCGAAAAACTGCAGGCCACCCGTGAAGGCATCCTGGCCCTGGGCTTGCCGGTTTTCATCATCGGGGGCATGAAGTTTGGCGTGTTCACCCCAACCGAGGCCGCTGTGGTCGCGGCCGTGTACAGCTTTGTGGTGGGGGTGTTCATTTACCGTGAGTTGGAGTGGTCCAAGTTGTACGGATTGATTTTGGCGGCCGGTAAAACCACCTCGGTGATCATGTTCCTGGTGGCTGCCGCCATGGTCAGCGCTTGGTTGATCACGGTGGCCAACATCCCGGCCGAGGTGGCCCGGATGATGGAGCCACTCATGCACAACAAAACCTTGCTCATGGTGGTGTTGATGCTTTTGGTCATTGTGGTGGGCACGGCGCTGGACTTCACACCCACCGTGTTGATCCTGACCCCGGTGTTGATGCCTTTGGTCATCAAGGCGGGCATCGATCCCGTTTATTTTGGTGTGTTGTTCATCATGAACAACGCCATCGGCCTGATCACACCCCCCGTGGGCACGGTGCTCAATGTGGTGTGTGGTGTGGCCAAAATCAACATGGACACGGCCTTTAGAGGGGTGCTGCCATTTTTGTGGGCGCAACTCGCTGTGCTGGCCTTGTTGATTGCTTTTCCATCCATCGTCATCGAGCCGATGAAATGGATGCTGCGATGATTTTTTAACCCCGTGTATTTTTTAAAGGAGACAAGCATGATGAAACGCAGAAATTTGGTGGCCCTGATTGCGGGCACTTTCTTGGTGGCCTCCAGCGCCATGGCCCAGTTTGCCGACCGCAACATCAAGTTCACCAATGGCGTGAACGAAGACCACCCTGTCGGTGTGGGCGTGAAGAAAATGCAAGAAGTTTTGGCGGCCAAAACCGGCGGCAAGATGAAGATCACCGCCTTCTGGGGTGGTGCAGCGGGCGGCGATTTGCCCGCCACACAGGCTTTGCGTGCAGGTACGCAAGAGATGGTTTGCACCTCCAGCTCACCGCTGGTGGGCATCATCAAAGAGTTGGGTGTGTTCGACTTGCCTTTCCTGTTTGCCAATGAAAAAGAAGCCGATGCGGTCCTGGATGGTGCAGCTGGCAGGTACTTCAATGCCAAGCTCGAAGCCGCAGGCCTGGTGAACCTGGCGTATTGGGAAAACGGTTTCCGTAACCTCACCAACAGCAAGCGTCCCGTCACCAAGTTGGAAGATTTTGAAGGCGTCAAAGTTCGCGTGATGCAGAACAACATCTTCTTGGACACCTTCAGGACACTGGGCACCAATGCCGTGCCCATGGCTTTTGGCGAGGTGTTCACCGCACTGGAAACCAAGACCATCGACGGTCAGGAAAACCCCTTCGTGACGATTGAGACGTCCAAGTTCAACGAAGTGCAGCGTTTCTTGAGTGTGACGCGACATGCCTACACGCCTTTCCTGATTCTTTACAGCAAAAAGCTGTGGGATCAGCTGAACCCACAAGAGCAGGCGGTGTTGCGTGAAGCCGCCCTGGAAGGCCAAAAGGTTCAGCGTGCCGCCAACCGTGCACTGAACGAAAGATCTTTGGCTTCTCTCAAAACCAAGGGCATGCAGGTCAACGAAGTCAGCGCTGCTGAGCAAAACCGCATCCGCGCACGCGTGGCTTCGGTGTATGACAAGCACAAAGACTCGATTGGCGCCGATGCCATCAAGGTGGTGCAAGACGAGCTGCGCAAGTCACGCGGCGGTTGATTGTCAACCCCGTCTCGATGCCACGTTTGCAGTGCATTGGGTCCACGAGCTCCACAGCCACAAGCTGTGGGGCTTTTTTAACGACGGAACAGGTGTTCACATGAAAATCACGCAGCTTGAGACCATCCGTCTGGGCGAGTTTCCCAACATCATCTGGGTGCGCGTGCACACCGATGAGGGCTTGGTGGGCCTCGGTGAAACTTTCATGGGCGCGCAAGCGGTGGAGGCTTATCTGCACGAATGGGTGGCCCCCAAATTGGTCGGCCAAGACCCTCTGGCCATCGAGTCACGCCAGCGCGACATCACCGGCTATTTGGGCTGGCGTGGGTCCGGGGTCGAGACTCGTGGCAACTCAGCGGTGGACATCGCGCTGTGGGACATTTTTGGCAAAGCCGCGGGCATGCCGGTGTACACGGCTTTGGGTGGTAAGAGCCGAGATGAGATCCGCGTGTACAACACCTGCGCGGGTTACCAATACATCCGCAGCAACGTCAACCAGACCAGCAGCAACTGGGGTTTGGGCAACAACGCCGGGCCTTACGAAGACCTGCAAGGCTTTTTGCACCGCGCCGACGAGGTGGCCGAGTCGCTGCTTTCCGAGGGCATCACGGGCATGAAGATTTGGCCTTTTGATGTGGCTGCAGAAAAGTCGCACGGCCAGTACATCAGCCCGCAAGACCTGAACACCGCCTTGGAGCCATTCCGCAAGATCCGCCGTGCGGTGGGCGACAAGATGGACATCATGGTGGAGTTCCACAGCCTGTGGCGTTTGCCGATGGCGCAAAAGATTTCAAGGGCCTTGCAGGAGTTCGACACCTTCTGGCATGAGGACGCGATCCGCATGGACAGCCTCGATTTGCTCAAGCAATACGCGGTGGACTGCAAGGCGCTGATTTGTGCGAGCGAGACGCTCAGCTACAAATGGGGTTTCAAGGATTATTTGCAAACCGGTGTGGCGGGTGTGGCCATGCTCGACCTGAGTTGGTGCGGTGGCCTGACCGAGGCCCGCAAGATCGCCGCCATGGCCGACGCTTGGCAATTGCCCGTGGCCCCGCACGACTGCACTGGGCCTGTGGTGTGGGCCGCGTCTACACACCTGTCGCTGCACGCGCCCAATGCGCTCATTCAAGAGAGCGTGCGTGCCTTCTACAGCGGCTGGTACAAAGAATTGGTGACCGAGTTACCGCAAGTGAAGAACGGCATGATCAGCCTGAATGACAAGCCGGGTTTGGGGCTGGAGTTGTTGCCCGACTTGCACAAGCGGGCTGATGCGGTGATGCGCATCAGCGCTTGATCAACCGCGACCCACAAACGGCATGTTGGTCGCCATCACGGTGGTGAACAAGATGTTGGCCGACAGAGGCAGGCGGGCCATGGTCAGGAAGGTCTCGACCACGGCGCTCATGTCCATGCGCGGTTCGGCCTTGATGGTCAGGTCGGCCTGGTGGACGCCAGAAGCCATTTTGAGGGTCATGTCTGAGGCCACGTTGCCGATGTCGATTTGACCCACCGCGATGCTGTACGGGCGGCCATCGAGCGAGGCTGCGCGGGTCAGGCCCGAGACGGCGTGTTTGGTTGCCGTGTAGGCAATGGAGCCCGGGCGAGGTACATGGGCCGAGATCGAGCCATTGTTGATGATGCGGCCGCCTTGTGGGCTTTGCGCTTGCATCAGCTTGAAGGCATGCGACAGGGTGTAGAACGCGCCATTCAGGTTGATGTCCACCGCACGGCGCCATTCGTCACCCGACAGGTCGCCTGGCAAGGTGTAGGGCAGCGAGATGCCCGCATTGTTGAACACCAGATCGAGGCGGCCAAAGCGCGAGCGAACCTGCTCGAACAGGGCTTTGACTTCGGGCTCTTTGGACAGATCGGTCGGGATGGCGTGGGCGTGGCCAGCGTTGGGGCCTGCTTCGGCCACGGCAGCCGCCAGCGCGTCGGCACGGCGACCAACCAGAACCACTTGCCAGCCTTCTTGGAGCAGGGCCAGGGCGCAGGCTTTGCCAATACCTGAGCTGGCACCGGTGACGAGGGCGATTTTGGACATGGTGTGAACTTTCTTGTGAGGGCTGGAAAAACCAGTGATTTTCAGGCGTTTTGAAAAGAAATCTGTACCTTGAGCGACTGGCTTTTGTCGGCGGCCAGATCAAAGGCTTCGATGGCGCGCTCCACCGGCAAGATGCCGGTGATGACGGGCTTGCCGTTGACCAGGCCTTCGTTCAAAAAGCGCACGGCGGTGGCGAATTCGGCGTGAAAGCGGAAGGTACCGCGCAGGTCCACCTCTTTGGCCACGATCTGCGTCATGGGCAGGCTGATGTCGCCGCCCATGCCCACGGTGATCAGCACGCCACGCGGCACGATGGTGTCCAGGCCTGCGCGCAAAGCGGCCTCACTGCCGGAGGCTTCAAACACCACATCGAATTGACCTTTGTCCAACTTGTAGGCGTCCAGCGCTTGGGGCTGTGTTTTCAGGTTGATGGTCTCGTCTGCGCCCATCGCTTTGGCGCATTTCAAAGGCAAGTCGGCGATGTCGGCAGCCACGATGCGCGCTGCACCGGCGCGGCGCAAAGCGCCAATGAGCAGCGAGCCAATCGGGCCGCAACCCGTCACCAAGACGTGCTTGCCCAGCACGTTGCCTGCGCGTTGGATCGCGTGCAAGCCCACCGACAAAGGTTCGGCCAGTGCGGCCTCAGACAGACTCAGGTGGTCAGCAATCGGGTGGGCTTGGTAAGCCTCGATGATGATTTGCTCGCTGAAAGCCCCCTGGATGTGTGGGAAGGGCATGGCGCTGCCGTAAAAACGCATGTGGAGGCAATGGTTGTGCTGGCCCGCTTGGCAAAAGCGGCAGTGGCCGCAAGGCCGCGAAGGCGAGATGGCGATGCGCTGGCCTTTGGCGATGCCGTTGGCTTGGCTGCCTAAACCGTCGACCACGCCCGAAACTTCGTGCCCCAGGGCAATGGGTTGCTTGATGCGCACGGTGCCAAAACCGCCGTGCTGGTAGTAGTGCAGGTCCGAGCCGCAAATGCCGCCATAGGCCACATTCACGCGCAGCTGGTGCTCACCCAAAGCGGGCAGTTCGGTGTTTTCAATGCGCAGGTCTTGGGCCGAGTGGCAAACAACGGATTTCATGGCAAGTCTCTTGTGTTGAATCAGGAAAGCATCTTAGAGGGTCGCGGTCACGCCACCATCGACATAGAGAATGTGGCCGTTCACAAAGCGTGAGGCGTCGCTGGCCAAAAAGACCGCCGCGCCGCCCAGGTCTTGCACATCACCCCAGCGGCGGCTGGGTGTGCGGCCCACCAGCCAGCTGCTGAACGTGGGGTCATCAACCAACTTTTGGTTGAGTTCGGTCTTGAAGTAACCCGGTCCAATGCCGTTGACCTGAATGCCAAACTGGCCCCAATCAATCGCCATGCCTTTGGTCAGCATTTTCACCGCGCCTTTGGTCGCGGTGTAGGGCGCGATGCCGGGGCGACCCAGCTCACTTTGCACCGAGCAGATGTTGATGATCTTGCCGCGACCGCGTGGGATCATCTTTTTAGCCACCGCCTGGCCCACGAAATACACGCTGTCCAGGTTGGTCTTCATGATCGTGTGCCAGTCTTCATCCTGGTATTCGTGCAGCGGTCCGCGAATTTGCATGCCTGCGTTGTTGATCAAAATATCGATGGGCCCTTCGGTCTCGATGTGCGCCACCGCCTCGCGCACTGGGTTGGCCTCGGTCACATCAAATACCGCCGTGCTGACCGAGAAGCCTTGGGTTTGCAGCGCTTGTGCTGCGGCCTCTACCTTGCTGGCCGTGCGGCCATTCAAGATGACATGGGCTCCCGCTTGTGCCAAGGCCTCTGCCAAGGCCAAGCCAATGCCGGCGGAGGAGCCGGTGATCAAGGCGCGGCGGCCGGATAAATTGAAGGCGTCCAGAACATTCATCGCATCAGCATCCATTTGAGCGGCACCATCACCAAGCTGGGGAAGGCGATCAGCGAGCCCATCACCACCACCTGGGATATCAAGAAAGGCATGACACCACGGATGACGTCGTGCATCGGAATGCGGCCTACGCCGCACACCACGTTGAGCACCGTACCCACCGGCGGGGTGAGCAAGCCGATGGCGTTGTTCATGATGAACAGCACGCCAAAATACACGGGGTCAATGCCTGCTTCGCGCACCAGGGGCATCAGCACGGGCGTGAGGATCAGCACCGTGGGCGCAAAGTCCAGCGCGGTGCCCACAATCATCACCAGCAACATCAGCATGACCATCAGCAGGGTTTTGTTGTCGATGAACGGCCGCAAAATTTCGACAATTTGAGCCGGAATATTGGCCACTGTGATGAGCCAAGCCGATACCAGCGCTGCGGCCACGAGGAACATCACCACGGAGGATGTTTTGGCCGCTGACAGGATGATGCGGTACAGGTCTTTGACCTTGATCTCGCGGTAGATGAACAGGCCGACAAACAGGGAATAGACCACCGCCACCACCGCCGCCTCGGTGGGTGTGAAGACGCCCATCTTCATGCCGCCGATGATGGTGATGGCCAGCAGGTAAGACCAAAACGCGTTGATGGTCACCGAGATGCGTTCTTTGAACGGCACTTTCTCGGCCACCTCCACCTGGTCCTTGCGGGCCACGATCCACCAGGTCACGATCAGGGCAAAACCCATCATGAGCCCTGGAAAAATGCCTGCCATGAACAGCTTGGAGATCGACACGCCGCCGATCACGCCAAACAAGATGAAGCCAATCGAAGGCGGAATCACGGGTGCGATGATGCCGCCCGCTGCGATCAGTCCAGCCGATCGGTCCATCCGGTAACCGGCTTTGCGCATCATGGGCAGCAAGACGGCGGCCAGCGCTGCCGTGTCGGCCACGGCCGAGCCCGATAAGCTGGCCATGACGATGGCCGCAAACACCGCCACATAACCCAAGCCGCCGCGGAAGTGGCCGACCCAGACCATGGCCGAATTGACAATGCGCCGGCTCATGCCGCCTGCATTCATCAACTCACCGGCCAGCATGAAAAAGGGCACGGCCATCAGCGGAAAGTTGTCGGCCCCGTTGATCAGGTTTTGCGACACGATTTGTGTGTCGAAATTGTCCATGTGCAACATCAAAGCCACGCCTGAGACCAGCAGTGAGAAGGCCAGTGGCATGCCCAGCGCCATGGCAGCGAGCAGCGAAACAATGAACACCAGCACGGTCATTTTTGGGCCCCTTGGGTGTGGGCGGTCACGACCTCTTCAGAGTCTTGTATCTGGATCAAGTCGCTCTCCTGGAAGTTGCCCTTGGCCAGCTTCACCAGCTTGCCCAAAATCATCAGGCCCATGGCGACGCTGGTGATGTAGCCCACGCCATAGACCCAGCTCATGGGAATCTCGGTCACGGCCGAGCGCGTGGTGGCGTTGATGCCGTGTTGTTTGAAAGTGCCGTAAAACATCAGCACACAGCAGCCCAGCATCAGCAGGTTGGAGACCGTGAAAGCCACTTTTTTGCCGCGAAGGCTGAGCTTGCGCACGATGGAGTCCAAGCCCAGGTGACCGTTTTCACGCATGGTCACGATGGCACCCAAAAAGGTGATCCAGATGAACAAAAACCGCGACAACTCTTCGGAGCTGATGATCCCGTCGTTGAAGCCGTAGCGCAGCACCACATTGCCAAACACCATGATCACCATGGCCGACAACATGATGACCAGCGTGACTTCGGCCAGCTTGAAGAAAAGGTCGTTGATTTTTTTCATACGTCATTCACAAAAAAGCCCCCTCCTAAGAGGGGGCGTGATGTCACTCAAACCATCACTTGGTGTCTTCGATGGCCTTGAGCAAAGCCGGGCCGTTTTTCTCACCAAAAGTCTTGGCGATTTCTGCCGACACGATCTTCTGGAACGGGGCCATGTCCACCTTCTCGATCACCTGCATGCCGGACTTCTTCAGATCGGCCACCACCTTGCCCGCGTTGGAGGCATTCAAATTGCGTTGGAAAGTGGCCGCTTCGCGAGCTGCATCGACCATGACTTTTTGGTAGTTGGCGGGCAGGCTGTCGAACTTGGCCTTGTTCATCGCCACCACCAGGGGCGAGTACACGTGGTTGCTCACCGTCAGGTGCTTTTGCACTTCGTAAAACTTGGACGACCAGGTCACGTTGATCGGGTGCTCTTGGGCGTCAAAGGTGCCGGTTTCCAGGGCGGTGTACAGCTCGGCAATCGGCATGGGCGAGGGGTTCATGCCCAGCAGACGGAAGGCCTGGATGTGGTAGGGGTTGGGTGTGGAGCGGATCTTCAGGCCCTTCAAGTCCTCGGGCTTGTTGACCGGGCGCTTGTTGTTGGTGAAGGCGCGCCAGCCGTTTTCCCAATAGGCCAAGCCTTTCAAGCCGTGGGGTGTCAGCTCATTGAGCACGCTGGTGCCGACCGCACCATCCAGCACGTTGTAGGCGTGTTGCGCGCTGCGAAATACAAAGGGCAATTCCATGGCCGCGGTGTTGGGCACGATGCCATTGAAGTTGGAGGCACCGCTGGAGACGATGTCGATCGTACCGCCGCGTGTACCGTTGATCATGGCCGCGTCGTTGCCCAATTGGTTGGCTGGGAACACGGTGATTTCGACGTCGCCATTGGTGCGTTGCTTGACGAGTTCAGCCAGCTTCAGGGCGGCGGCGTGCTGGCCGTCGGTGGGGTTGACCGCGTGCCCCATTTTCAGGTTGAACTTGGCGGCGTAAGCGCTGGAGCCGACGGCGGCCACAAGGCAGGCGAGAAGGATGCGGGAAAGTTTCATGGTGTTGTCTCCTGGTTGAAAAGCGGGGTTGAAAAAGCTCAATCGGTGGGCAGCGCGAATTCTTGGGCGCTGAAGACGGTATGGAACACGGTGCCATCGAACATGGCGATCATGTCTTTGGACACTTCTTTGCTCTTCAGGCGCACCTCGGAGGCCAGGGCGATCTCGATCGCCTCGCGGCTGGGGTAGCGCACGGCCAACACCATGCCGAAGTGCGGGTCCTGGGTGTCGCTTTCGACCTGCCGCAACACGCGCACTTCTTGGGCGCCGGGAAAACGTGTCCACAGGGGCACCAGGTTCTCTCGGATGTAGCGGTTGAAGGCTTCTTCAAGACCGGGTTTGACTTGGCCTTGGAAAAATGCACAGCGGATGAACATGAGGAATCCTTGTTGAAAATCAAATTGCCGGGTGCAGGCGGCTGCGCAAAGCCTGAAGCGCTTGCGCGACGATCTCGTGCACAGGTTCGGTGATGGGCAGGCGAATGACATCGGTTTCATCGGCCTGGGGTTTTTCAAGGGCGAGGAACTGGCTGTCGAGCAAGTCTGGCTGCATGTAGTGGCCCACGCGTTGGCGCATGCGCTGCGCAATCAAATCAACAGCCCCGTCGAGAAAGACAAAACACACATCGCCCGCTTGGTCCCGGATGCGGTCGCGGTACGCCCGCTTGAGGGCCGAGCAGGCCACCACGCGCCCTCGCGGGTGTTCTTGCGCCAGGTACTTCCCGATGCGGTCAAGCCAGGGCCAGCGGTCAAGGTCTTGCAGGGCAATGCCCGCCCTCATCTTGGCCACGCTCTCAGGCAGGTGCAGGTCATCGCCGTCCACCATGTCCAAGTTCAGGCTTTCGCTCAAGGCGGCAGCCATGGTCGATTTGCCGCAACCGGAAACGCCCATGACGATCAGTCGCAAAGGTGGGGTGTTCATGCCGTGCCGTCAATCATGTGCCCAGAAAGGTCTTGAACTCGGGCACCGGCGTGCGCAGGGGCTGGCCCGAAATGCCTGCCTGCATGTTGGCAAAAGCCAGATCGGCCATGGCCTGGCGAGTCTCTGTGGTGGCACTGGCCATGTGCGGGGTCAGCACCACATTGCGCAGGCGCCACAGCGCTTCGGGCACGTTCGGCTCGTTGGCGAACACATCCAGGCCTGCGCCTGCGATGGTGCCGTTTTGCAAGGCGGTGATCAGGGCTGCTTCATCGACGACGCTGCCACGCGCCACGTTGATCAAAAAGCCGCGCGGCCCCAATGCCTTCAACACCTCGGCGTTGATCAGGTGTTGGGTCCCTGCGCCGCCAGGCGTGATGGCCACCAAAAAATCCACGTTTGCCGCCAGCTCGGCCGCATGGGGGTAAAACTGAAAACCCGAATCGGGTTTTTCGCCGCGGGCGGTGTAGGCGATCGACATGCCGAAAGCCTGCGCCCGTTGTGCGATGGCCTTGCCAATGCGGCCCAGGCCCAAGATGCCCATGCGTGCCCCCGAGACCTTGCGGCCCAAAGCCATGGGTCCGCCAGGCCACTGTCCTGCACGCACAAACTGGTCCGCTTGCGGAATGGCCCGTCCCACCGACAGCACCAGACCCATGGCCAGGTCAGCCACATCGTCGGTCAGCACATCTGGGGTGTGTGTCACGGGAATGCCGTGTTCGATGGCCGCAGGCACGTCCACACCGTCGTAGCCCACACCAAATACCGCCACCACTTTGGCGTTGGGCAACTGCGCGAGCAAGCTGCGCGGCACGCTGGCCTCTCCTGTGCCCGCCACACCCACGATGCGTGGTGCCAGCGCAGCAAATGCGGCGGGATCGGTCACATGGGTGCGGTCGTGCACGGTGTACAGCGTCTCTAGGGCTTTTTGGTAGAAGGGGTGCAGTTTGGCCACAGCCAGCACATCGGGTTTGGACAATTCACAACTCCTGCTTTTGAGTTTTGGACAGCGCTGTCCAAAAGGATTAAAAAAACGCCACACTGGATGAGGGCCTATTCCTGAGCCTGTCCGGACGATGGAAACTCGGCCAAAATCAGCCCTCAAAATCTGTGGGATAGCGCTATCCTATAGATTTTGTGGCCCATCATTTCTCCGCATAAACCCTTGCCAAGTCCACTTGAACAGACCAAAAAACACCGCGCTTCCGGTCGCATCACCCTGAGCGATGTGGCCCGCGCCGCGGGTGTCAGCCCCAGCACCGTGTCGCGGGCGCTGCGGGGAGAACGGGCGGTGGACCCGGCCCTGATCGAGCGGGTGAGGACTGTGTCGGACATGCTCGGCTACGTACCCGACCCTGCGGCTCGGGCGCTGGCCTCTCAGCGCAGTGACCACGTGGGCATCCTGATTCCACTGCTGTCCAATGCTTTGTTTGTGGACCTGCTTGACGCCGCACAAACCAGTTTTCGCGCAGCCGGTTACCAGACCCTCATGGGCGTGACGCACTACAAGTCCAGCGAAGAAGAACAACTGCTGCGTGAGCAATTGCTGCACCGACCGGCCGGTTTGCTGGTCACTGGGTTGGATCACAACCCGGCTACGCGACAGTTGATGGCCCGCAGCCAAGTGCCCTGCGTGCACCTGATGGATTTGCCTGCCAGCGACGGCGATGCCTTGTATTGTGTGGGTTTTCGTCAAACCGATGCTGGCGCAGCCATGACGCGGCATCTGTTGGCGAGCGGCCGCCGCCGCATCGCTTTTGCCGCAGCGCAACTAGATCCACGGGTGATGCAGCGACTTTATGGATGGCGTCACGCCTTGCAAGAGGCCGGAGCCTTCGATCCCACGCTGGAATTCCTCAACCCCGCGCCCTCATCGTTGGCTTTGGGGGGCTTGATGTTCGAGCAAATCATGCAGCAGCGTCCAGCCGTGGACGCCATCTTTTTTTGCAACGACGACTTGGCCCAAGGCGCTTTGATGGCGGCGTTGCGAAGGGGGGTATCGGTCCCGCAGCAAGTGGCCATTGCTGGTTTCAACGACCTGACCGGTAGCGACCAAATGCTGCCCACCTTGACCACCGTGCGCACGCCGCGTGCCCGCATTGGCCAGGCGGCCGCCGAAATGCTGCTGACCCTGATGCGCGGCGAGGAGCCCGCTCAACCCCAACTCGACTTGGGCTTTGAAATCGTGCTGCGCCAGAGCAGCTGACAGACCGACACTTTTGTGCCAGCCCCTGCGCGCTTGTTCAGCGGGGGCCATGCAGCACATTGGCCAGCGCTTCCCCCCGGCTCAGGCGGGCAATGTTTTCTGCCAGTGTTTCCTGGCGGCGGCGCACAGTGCCTGCAGTCCAACCCGACATGTGGGGCGTCATGAGCACATTGTCCAGCGCCGCGAAATCGAACTTCGAGGGTGTGCATGTCTTGTGTGTGGGTGTGGGTGTGGGGTATTGGTACCAGGTGTCAATCACGGCACCACCTATTTGGCGCGCCATCAGTGCGTCATAGAGCGCTTTTTCTTCGATCACCGCGCCGCGTCCCACATTCATCAGCACGGCATCAGGTCGCATGGCTGCGATCGCGCGTGCATTCACCAAGCCCGCCGTGTTGTCGGTCAATGGCAGGCTGACCACCACCGCATCGGCGCTGGCCATGAAGGCCTGCAAACCATCCAGCGTCCAGCTTTGGTCCACCAAGGGGTGGCTGATGGGGCTGCGGTTGGCCACATGGATCCGCATGCCAAAGCTTTTGGCGCGGTGCGCTACGGCCTGCGCGATGTGCCCAAAGCCCAGCAGACCCAGGGTTTGGGTGCCCATTTCAGAGCGCAGCGCCGACGGGCGACCGGCCCAAAACGTCCATCGCCCTTGGCGCAGGTCTTGGTCAGCACGGGTCAGTGGCACATGGCGCATCAGCAAGGCCGCCATCACGTATTCGGCGATCGCTCTCTCGTGCCCAAAACAATTGGCCAGCACACATTGCGCGGGCAGCAGCGCGGTAGCGATGGCATCGGTGCCAGCAGCCGGAGCGTGGAACAAACGTGCCTTCAGGGGTTGGGGCATGGCGCTGTTGAGCTGGATGCCGATGACCACGTCCGCGTTTTCATACAACGTTCGCTCGCCTGGCTGGTCCAGGCCATCGCTCAGGTCGCTGATGCGGTGATGGGGTGCTATCAATGCCTCAAAACCTTGGCGAAAATTGGCCGCATTTTGGCCGTGAAAAACGATGTTCAAAGGTGCAGTGTTCATAGCGGCTCGAATTGGCAAAAGGTGCGAGGCCAGGCGCTGAGGGTCTGGCCTGCTGGCTCAGCGACAATCGGACCTTCATTTTGATGGAAGAACAGCCCCATGACCCCGCTGAAAAAAGTCATTCTCTTCACCGACACCGATGGCCGTGCCCGTTTTCGCGATGAATGGGTGCCCCTGACCGAAGGCACGCCCCAAAGCCAGTTGTCGGCCCTGATGGCGGCCAGCGCCTGCCAGTTGCGCCAAAGCCCGGTGGGTTTTCGCAGCAGCTTTCATTGCACCGGCAACCCGCAGTGGCTGTTTGTGTTGGGCGGCCAGATGGAGATTTTTTTGCAAGATGGCAGCTCGCGCACCTTTGGCCCGGGTGAGTTTTTTTACTCGGCTGATACCTTGCCTGAAGGGGCCACGTTTGACCCTGCTGTGCACGGCCACTGGAGCCGCCAAGTTGGGCCAGACCCCCTGGTGACCTTGTTCGTGCGGGACTGATTCAGCCTGTCCATCAGGCAAAAAAAGAGCCCGCGTTGGGCGGGCTCTGTTCATGGGGAAGGGGGCCGATCAGCGACCGAAGCCACGGCCGCCGCCGCCGCCACCGTTGCCACCCCGGTTGCCGCCGCCATAACCGCCGCCACCGCCACGGCGGCCGCTGCTGGCCAAGCTGTCGATGCTGGTGCGTGTTGGGTCAGGCTGGCCGCTGCTGCGCACGGGCTTGCGGTTGGGCAAGTCCAGTCGCGCAAATTGCGTGGTTTTCAGGGGGTCAATGTGGCGCGGCAACTCGTCACCGTCGTTGCGGTGGCGGTCCTGCCCACCCTGACCACCTTGTGGGCCGCGACCAGGTCCACGGCCGTCATGACGTGGACCGCGTGGCGCGGGACGGCCTTGGCCATCGCCGCGGTTGTCGAAACGTGGATCGCCGCGTTGCTCTTGGCCTCGTCCGCCATCACGTCCACCCTCTCGGCGTGCATCGCCTTGGCCTTCAAATCGGGGCGCACCTTGGGGGCTGTTGCGGCGTGAAGGTGCTGGACCGTTGCGCGGCGCACGCGCTGGGCCTTGGCCCTCGCCCCGTGCTTGGCGCTGACCTTGGCCGCCACCACCCCCTACGGCGACTTTGTTGTCGCGGATGCGTTGCATCATGTCCTGGCGAGCGGCCTTGGCGGCTGCGGCCATCACATCTCGGCTGGGGGGCTTGCCTGCACCGCCCCAAAGGGTCTGGCGACCCATGGCGATGGGCTCGGCCACTTCCCCTGGCTCGGGACCAAAACCTTCGAGCAACTGGACTGGAATCTCTTGCTTGGTGAAGCGTTCGATGTCCATCATGAAGCCTTCTTCATCCAGGCACACCAGGCTCACGGCTTCGCCGCTGGCGCCCGCACGACCTGTGCGGCCAATGCGGTGCACGTAGTCTTCCGACACGTTCGGGATTTCAAAGTTGACGACGTGCGGCAAGTCTTCGATGTCGATGCCGCGTGCGGCAATGTCGGTGGCCACCAAAGCGCGAATCTCACCGCTCTTGAAACCGGCCAAAGCCTGGGTGCGCGCTGTCTGGCTCTTGTTGCCGTGCAGGGCCATGGCCTTGACGCCGTTTTTGGTCAAGAAATCGGCCACGTTGTTGGCGCCGAACTTGGTGCGCGTGAACACCAACACCTGGCTCCAGTCGTGCTTTTGGATGATGTGCAACAACACGTCTTTTTTCTTGCTGCGGCCCACGGGGTGGATCACTTGTGTGATGCGTTGTACCGTGGTGTTGCTGGGCGTGACCTGAATGCTTTGCGGGTCTTTGAGCAAGTTGGCCGCGAGTTCGCGGATTTCGTCACTGAAGGTGGCCGAGAACAACAAGCTTTGCTTGTCTTTGGGCACCAAGGCCAGCACTTTTTTCACGTCGTGGATGAAGCCCATGTCCAACATGCGGTCGGCTTCGTCGAGCACCAGCATTTCGATGCCGGACAGGTCCAAAAAGCCTTGGCCTTGCAAGTCCAGCAAGCGGCCGGGTGTGGCCACCAAGATGTCCACACCTTTTTTGACTTTGCTGATTTGAGGGTTCATGCCCACGCCACCAAAAATCACGGTGGAGTCGAGCTTCAGGTATTTGCCGTAATCGCGCACAGACTCTTCGACCTGCGCGGCCAATTCACGGGTGGGCGTGAGCACCAAAGCGCGGATGGCTTTGCCGCCAAAGCGGTTTTGGCCGGGCTCACTCAGGCTCAGCTTGTGCAGCATGGGCAGGGTGAAGGCGGCGGTTTTGCCGGTGCCGGTTTGGGCGCCGGCCAGCAAGTCTTGTCCAGCCAGAACGGCGGGAATGGCTTGGGCCTGGATGGGGGTGGGGGTGTCGTAGCCGAGCTCGCGCACAGCTTGCATGATGGCCGGAGCCAGGTTCAATTCTTCAAAGTTCATTTTCTGAGCGCCATGTCCGGCGCTGGGTGTCGACTCAATCAATGCTGTTGGCAGTGACCAGTGTGGGTCGACAGGTCTTAGGGTGGGCATGGAAACCGCAGGCGCTTGTTTTGAGCGTTGCCCGGGTCAGGCCCCAGCAGAAGTGCTGATGTTGGAGCAACTGGAGGCCTCAACGAGTTGGATTGTCTCACAAAGCCAGCAAGGCGTTGCCAAGCACTGCTTTGACCGCCCAGAACCGTTCTTTGTACGTCATGGGTTCAAACCCCAATTCAATGCGCCAGCAGACCCGCCTAGACTGTTGGGCACCTGCATCCAATAACACTCGGGAGACCCCATGTCCATGAAAACCCCCAACACACGCCGCCATTGGTTGATGGCATCCACTGCCTTGGCCGCCGGCTTCGCCAGTTTGGCCATGGGCCCCGTCCATGCTCAAACGGCCACATGGCCGGCCAAGCCCATCAAAATCGTGGTGGCCTTTCCACCCGGCGGTCTGACCGATGCCATTGCCCGCAACTATGGTGACTTTCTGAGTGGCCGCTTGGGGGTACCGGTGGTTGTCGAAAACAGGCCCGGTGCAGGCGCCATCATCGGCATCGATGCGGTGGCCAAATCCGCAGCGGACGGTTACACCTTTGGCATGAGCACTTCGGGCACGTTTTGGCAAAACCGGGTCTTGTACGCCAAGTTGCCCCATAACTTGGACAAAGACCTGACCCCCGTGACCGTGTTCCCATCGGGCCCATTGGTCGTGGGCATCAACGACAAGATTCCGGCCAAAACCATGGCCGAGTTCGTGGCTTGGGCCAAAAAGAACAACACCTCCATGGGCACCTACGCCCCAGGCTCTTACCCGCACATGCTGGCCGACCAAACCAACCGCCAACAAGGTACTGCCATCCAATCGGTGCACTACAGGGGTGAGGCGCCCATGTGGCTCGATGTGGCGTCAGGGCAATTGCAAATCGCCGTGGGCAGTTTTCAGGCCTTCAATGCCGTGTCTACCCGGGGCGTGCGCGCCATTGGCGTGACTGGCAGCTACCGCTCTCCCAAGCTGCCCGATGTGCCCACCTTGACCGAGCAAGGCAATACCGAAAAGCTGGTCACGCTTGAAGGTGGCCTGCCTCTGGTGGCCCCAACAGGCACGCCCGAAGCCGTGCTCAAGCGCATGGCCGATGAAGCGGTGGCTTGGTCCAACACCGACAAAGCCGCCAAGCTGCGCGAAACCTTTGCCATCCCGAACAAGCCCAAAAACCTGGCGGCCACCCGCAAAGACTGGGAGGCCGAAGTGCCTGTCTGGATCAAGCTGGCGGTGGACTTGGGCATCAAGCTGGATTGAGAGGAAGCTTGGGGATCCCCAATTGCTGGTGCGGTGGTCTTGAAGTCGCGGTTTAATCACGCCTTATGAAAAAGACCGATCAAATGAGTTTTTTCGACGCCCCTGTCGATTCGCCTTCTGACCCCGAAGCCATGGCCCAAGCCCTGGCGCAACACCCCGACTTTCGGGTGTTGCGTCGCTTGGTGCCGCACAGCGATTACGGGCCCGTGAATGGGCAGTCCACCCGGCGAGTGATCGTGCTGGACACCGAGACCACGGGGCTGGACAGCAAGAGCGAAAGCATCATCGAGCTGGCCATGTTGTCGGTGTTGGTGGACACCGCAACCGGTTTGCCCGTGGGGCCGGTCACCATTTTCGAATCCTTTGAAGACCCGGGCAAACCGATTCCGCCGCAGATCACCGAAATCACAGGCATCGACGACAGCATGGTCAAGGGCTTGCGCATCGACGACGCGGCCGTGGACGAGTTGGTGGCGCAGGCCGATCTGGTGGTGGCGCACAACGCTGGGTTTGACCGGCCGTTTGTCGAGGCGCGTTTTCCGGTGTTTGCGGCCAAGGCCTGGGGGTGTTCCTTCATGGGCATCGACTGGAAAAAAGAGGGCAGCGGCTCAGCCAAGCTGGAGTTTTTGGCGTCTGAGCGTGGCTGGTTTTACGACGCGCACCGGGCGCAAGTCGATTGCCATGCCTTGTTGCTGGTGCTGGCCTCGCCCTTGGCCGATGGTCAAACCGGTTTGTCGCGGCTTTTGGCCGGGGTGGGGCAGACCCGTTACAAATTGAGGGCCACGGGTGCGCCTTTTGAGTCCAAAGACAAACTCAAAGCCCGCGGGTACCGCTGGGACGGCGAAGGCCGGGTCTGGTGGTGCAGTTTGGCCTCGGACGTTTTGCTGGACGCCGAGTGCGAATGGCTGCGCGATGAGGTTTATGGCCGCCGCAGTGCCCGGGTGCAACTGGAGGCCCTAGACAGCCGGGTGCAATATTCGTCGCGATCAGGGCACTTGTCGGAGCGGACCGTCTGAGTTTTTTACCTTCAAACCCTGGCAAGCGGGGATAATGTCTGGTTGCACGCGCTGCAACCGCGCTTTTTATATTCAGGTTTACACATGGCTCAATACGTATTTTCGATGAACCGGGTGGGCAAGATCGTGCCCCCGAAGCGTCACATCCTCAAAGACATTTCGCTGTCTTTCTTCCCCGGCGCCAAGATTGGCGTGCTGGGCACCAACGGCTCGGGCAAGTCCACTTTGCTCAAGATCATGGCGGGCATCGACAAAGAGATCGAGGGCGAAGCCATTCCGATGGCGGGCCTGAAAATTGGTTATCTGCCCCAGGAGCCTGTGATGGACCCCGAGCAGACCGTCCGTGAAGCGGTTGAAAGCGGCATGGGCGAAGTCAAGGCCGCGCAGGCTCGCCTGGAGGAGGTTTACGCCGCCTACGCCGAAGAAGACGCTGACTTTGACGCCTTGGCCGCTGAGCAAGCCAAACTCGAAGCCATCATCTCCACCGCTGGCGATGCATCCGAGCATCAACTTGAAATCGCCGCCGATGCGTTGCGCCTGCCGGCTTGGGACGCCATCATCGGCAAACTCTCGGGCGGTGAAAAGCGCCGTGTGGCCTTGTGCCGTTTGCTGCTGTCGCGCCCCGACATGTTGTTGCTCGACGAGCCGACCAACCACTTGGACGCTGAAAGCGTGGACTGGCTGGAGCTGTTCTTGCAGCGTTTCTCGGGTACGGTGGTGGCCATCACCCACGACCGTTATTTCTTGGACAACGCCGCCGAGTGGATTTTGGAACTCGACCGGGGCTCTGGCATTCCTTACAAAGGCAACTACTCCAGCTGGTTGGAGCAAAAAGACGCCCGTTTGGCCACTGAGCAGCGCACCGAAGATGCGCGTTCCAAAGCCATGAAGAAAGAATTGGAATGGGCCCGTGCCAATCCTAAAGGCCGTCAGGCCAAGAGCAAGGCGCGTTTGGCTCGCTTCGAAGAGTTGAGCGACCACGACTACCAAAAACGCAATGAGACCCAGGAGATCTTCATCCCTGTGGCCGAGCGTCTGGGCAACGAAGTGTTCGAGTTCAAGAACGTCAGCAAGTCCTTTGGCGACCGTCTGCTGATCGACAACCTGAGTTTTCAGGTGCCTGCGGGTGCCATCGTCGGCATCATCGGCCCCAATGGCGCTGGTAAGTCGACTTTGTTCAAGCTGATCGCGGGCAAAGAGCAACCCGACAGCGGCGAGGTCAAGATCGGCCAGACCGTGCGCATGGCTTTTGTGGACCAGAACCGCGACGATCTGGACAACGACAAAACCGTGTGGGAAGACGTCTCGGGTGGCCTGGACATCATCAACGTGGGCAAGTTCCAGATGCCTAGCCGTGCGTATTGCGGCCGCTTCAACTTCAACGGCGGCGACCAGCAAAAGAAGGTCGGCATGTTGTCGGGCGGTGAGCGTGGCCGTTTGCACCTGGCCAAAACCCTGATCGAGGGCGGCAACGTGCTGCTGCTGGACGAACCCTCCAACGACTTGGACGTGGAAACACTGCGTGCTCTGGAAGACGCACTGCTGGAGTTCGCCGGCTCCATCATGGTCATCAGCCACGACCGTTGGTTCTTAGACCGCATCGCCACGCACATTTTGGCCGCCGAGGGCGATAGCCAGTGGGTGTTCTTTGATGGCAACTACCAAGAGTACGAAGCCGACAAGAAACGCCGTCTTGGCGAAGAGGGTGCCAAGCCCAAGCGCGTGCGCTTCAAAGCACTCAAGTGACGCGCTAAAGCGCTGAAGCGTACAAAGAAAACGGGCCTCAGAGGCCCGTTTTGATGGGCAAGTCTGCGTCAAGCCATGGCGGGTGCTTGCGCCTTTCTGCGCTGAGCGATCAAGGCGGTGAAAAAGCCGTTGAGCCACTGCATGTTGACTGGTTTGGCCATGAAAAGGGTCCCATCGGGCAAGCCGCCCTTGGCCGATATGGCTTCTTGGCTCAGAGCAGAAATCACCAAGCAGGTCATGCGCTGAAATTGCGCCGATTGCTTGAGCGTTTTGAGCAATTCAAAACCGTCCACACCTGGCATGTTCAGGTCAGCAATGAGCACGTCAGGCTGGATGCTGGCCATGTCAATCAAGGCTTCGAGACCCGAGGACATGGCGGTGCAATCGACCGGCATGTCACAGCCGCTACAAAAGTTGCGGATCATTTCCCGCGTCACAGGGTCGTCCTCGACCAACAAAACACGCAGTCGATTTTCCTTGGCTTCTAGCGGACTCAACAGCATGTTGTGCTTTTTTTGGTAGTGGCGAATGGAGGGCATGGAGATACGGCGGTGACCGCCTTGTGTCTTCCACGCATGTAATTCGTTTTTTTCTACCAAGGTCTGAATGGTGCCCACGGACAAACCCAGCAGTTTGGCTGCATAGGTGGTGCCGCAGTAGTCCTCGGGTGTGTAGGGTGTGTCGGATGTGTCGGGTGTTTGCATGGGTTTATTTTAATTACAAAACTGGCAATCCATAAAAAATAAATAAATAATGCCGCATTTTTGGTCAATATTAAACAATCTTGGCGAATCATAAAAAAATTCCGAACCATCTTGGATTTTTTATAGAAACGGTGAACTTGGCTTGTCTTGGTCCCCCTCGCGACAAAGACGGGCCCGTGCAGAAGCAGGGCCACGATTAACATGCTGAGCACTACAAGGAGACATTGAATGCCTGCTCATGCTGCTGTTTGGCCTGCCCGACTGCCTACCCGTTTGTCAGCACCTGTCACATCTTTGTGGATGAATTTGGCCATCAGCGCATGGCGATACCCCGATAAACCGGCCTTGGTCTTTATGGGGCGGGTCTGGTCCTACCGTGAGCTGTTGGCCAGTGCAGAGCAGTTGGCGGGACAACTCAAGGCGCTTGGGGTCAAAGCGGGTGACCGTGTGGTGTTGGACATGCAAAACTGCCCGCAGCTGGTGATCACACACTTTGCGATTTTGCGCATTGACGCCGTGGTGGTGCCGGTGAACCCGATGAACCGGGCCGAAGAGCTCAAGCATTACATCACCGACCCTGACACGAAAGTGGCGGTCACCACCGCCGATTTGGCCCCTGACTTGGCGCAGGCCAGTGAGGCCTTGCCCCCCGAGCAGCGCCTTGAACACATGGTGGTGACGCAATTTACCGATGTCTTTGATCCGGCCAGTGTGGGCCCTGAAGACATGCCAGAAGCTTGGCGGCCTTGGTTGCTGCCGGTGCGCGATTTGCCAAGTTTGAGTTCGGGTCGGGTGCATGCTTGGGCCGCTGTGATGGCGCAACCCGCTGTGGCCATGCAGCCACCTCAAGCCCATACCGACGATTTGGCCATCTTGCCTTACACCAGTGGCACCACAGGCCTGCCCAAGGGTTGCATGCACACGCATGGCACCATCATGCACAACGCCATGTCCAGCGGTTTGTGGGGCAATGGCACCCCGGAAAACGTGACGCTGTGCGTCGTGCCCATGTTCCACATCACTGGCATGGTTTCCGTGATGCACACCAGCATCTTGCTCGGGGCCAGCTTGGTGATCATGCCGCGCTGGGACCGTGATGTGGCGGGGCATTTGATCTCGAAATGGCGCGTGACGCATTGGACCAACATCCCAACCATGGTGATCGACTTGTTGGGCAGCCCCAACATGGCGCGTTATGACCTGAACAGCTTGGTCTACATCGGCGGCGGTGGTGCCGCCATGCCGGAGGCCGTGGCTCAGCGGCTGCGTGACCAATTTGACCTGCGTTACGTAGAAGGTTATGGCTTGACCGAAACCGCCGCCCCTTCACACACCAACCCGCCCGATGCCCCTAAAAAACAGTGCTTGGGGATCCCCTTCATGGGCGTTGAATCGCGCATCGTCGACCCGGAGACCTTGGCTGAATTGCCACCCGGTGAGTCAGGAGAAATCGTGATTTGTGGGCCGCAGGTGTTCAAGGGGTATTGGAAGCGCCCCGAGGCGACTGCCGACGTTTTTTTTGAACGCGATGGCTTTCGTTTTTTCCGCTCTGGCGACATGGGCCGGGTGGACGAGGAGGGCTACTTCTTCATGACCGACCGCTTGAAACGCATGATCAATGCCAGCGGTTTCAAGGTATGGCCTGCCGAGGTCGAGGCCTTGATGTTCCGCCATCCCGCCATCCAAGAGGCCTGCATCATTGCCACCCGCGATGCATACCGGGGTGAATCGGTCAAAGCCGTGGTGGTTTTGCGCCAGGGCCAGCAAGGCCTTGTCAGTGAGCAAGACATCATCGACTGGTGCCGTGAGAACATGGCGGTTTACAAAATGCCCCGCGCCGTGAGTTTTGTCGATGCGCTGCCCAAGAGCGGCAGCGGCAAAGTCATGTGGCGTGCCTTGCAAGAAGCCGAGTTGGCCGCCATGGGGTCGCCAGCAAAAACCTGAACCCCATTGGGTATTGCCATGAGCCTCAGACTTTCTGTACTTGACCAATCCGCTGCCGCCTCTGGGCGTGGTCAGGATGCAACCATCCGCCAGACGCTTGAATTGGCGCAAAAAGCCGAGGCCTGGGGTTATGACCGTTTTTGGGTGAGCGAACACCACAGCCACCCCAGCATCGTGGGCAGCGCCCCCGAAGTCTTGATGGCCGCCATTGCCGCCCGTACCCAGCGCATCCGCATCGGCAGCGCGGGCGTCATGCTGCCGCACTATGCGCCCCTGAAGGTGGCCGAGCAGTTCCGTGTGCTGGACGCACTGGCCCCTGGCCGCATCGATTTGGGGGTGGGCCGTGCCCCCGGCAGCGACGGGCGCACCGCGCAACTGCTCAACCCCGACCGCAGCGCCTCGGAGCGTTTTCCGCAGCAGGTCATGGAAATGCAAGCGTGGGTGAGTGGCCAGAACTTGCCACCCGGCCACCCGGGACACAACGTGTTCGCCTACCCGCTGTCTGAGTCCTCGCCCACGGTTTGGATGTTGGGCAGCTCGGACTATGGCGCCCAGCTGGCCGCGCACCTGGGTTTGCCGTATGCGTTCGCCTATTTCATCACCGACGGGCAGGGCGCTGATGTGGCCCTGCAGATTTACCGCGAAACTTTCCGGCCCAGTGCCGTGCTGCAAAAACCCCACGCTGCCTTGTGTGTTTGGGCCTTGGCCGCCGATTCAGACGAAGAAGCCCTGCGACTGTTTGAGAGCCGTGCCCGCTGGAAGATGGACCGAAATTTGGGCCGCATCGGGGCGCTTTTTTCGCCCGAAGAGGCTGTGCGCGACTACAGCCCGGCCGAGCAATTTGCGCTCGAACGTCTGCGCGAGGGTGCCTTGATCGGTTCGGCCGCCACGGTCGGCCGCAAATTGCGCCAACTGGCTGCGCGGCTGGAGGTGCAAGAGTTGGTGGTCATCACCTGGACGCATGACCCTGCAGCGCAAATGCGCTCTTACGAGTTGCTCGCCCAAGAATTTGAATTGACGTCAAACTCGGCGCTTTGATTTTTTAAACACACAGGATTTTTGACATGTTCACCACCGCAATTGCTGGCAGCTTGCCCAAACCCGCCTGGCTGGCCGAAACCGAAAAGCTCTGGCCCCAGTGGACCACCCAGGGCCCTGAGCTGCAGCAGGCCAAAGCCGACGCCACGCTGTTGTGGATCAAGGCGCAAGAAGACGCAGGCTTGGACGTGATCGGTGACGGCGAGCAAGCGCGCCAGCACTTTGTGCACGGCTTTGTGGAGCAGGTCGAAGGCATCGACTTTGTGAACAAAGTCACCATGGGCATCCGCAACAACCGCTACGACGCGCAAGTGCCGCAAGTCATTGCGCCGCTGCGCCTGAAAGGCCGCGTGCACGCCTTCGAGGCCCAGCTGGCCCGCGCCCACACGAAAAAGAAACTCAAATTCACTTTGCCGGGCCCGATGACCATTGTGGACACCGTGGCCGACCGCTTTTATGGCGACAAGGTCAAGATGGCCATGGCCTTTGCCGAGTTGCTCAACCAGGAAGCCCTGGCGCTGCAAGCCGATGGGGTGGACATCATCCAGTTCGACGAGCCTGCTTTCAACGTTTACATGGACGATGCGGCCGACTGGGGCGTGAAGGCGCTGGAGGTGGCCGCACGCGGCCTGACCTGCACCACGGCGGTTCACATTTGTTATGGCTACGGCATCGAAGCCAACAACAAATGGAAAGAAACACTGGGCCAAGAGTGGCGTCAGTACGAAAAAGTCTTCCCAGCCTTGGCCAAAAGCAGCATCCAGCAAGTCAGCCTCGAATGCATGCACTCGCATGTGCCGATGGAGATGATGAAGCTGCTCGAAGGCAAAGACGTGATGGTGGGTGTGATCGATGTGGCCAACCCGGCCATCGAAACGCCTGAAGAAATCGCTGACACCATTGGTCGTGCCTTGCAGTTCGTGCCCAAGAACCGGTTGATTGCTTGCACCAACTGCGGCCTGGCCCCCATGAGCCGTGCCGTGGCCGAAGCCAAACTCAAGGCCTTGGCTGAAGGTGCGAAACTGGCCAGCCAGCGTTACGCCTGAAACGCCAAATGCTGGCGTGATCTGGGTCCTGCATCAGGTTATGCTCACCTTTTGCCCAGGACTCGGATTGACCCATGCCCCAACAAACGCTGCAGCCCCCTCTGACCTCGCCCGATTGGCTGAATGCCACTTTGGCGGACCAAGGCTTCGCGGTGCTCGGGTCGGCCAGCGTGTGCGCTTTGGCGGGTGTCACTATCGATGCCTTGAAGGCTTTGCAGTCCAGCTGGGATGATTTGCCTCCAGACCAATACCTGAAGGACGGGGGGCGTTACCGCCGCCGCCGCCACGCCAGCTTTGAGTTGACCGGTGCACAGGTGAAAGCCACACCTCACCGGGCCCATTGGCAGCCGCTGTCTTACAACGCCTTGCATGGCGGCATGCAGCGTTGGTTCGATCCCATGGACCCTCAAGTGGTGCAGGCGATCGCATGGCAAAAACTCTTGGCTTGGTTGGGTTCAATCGCCTCTGCCGCACAAGGCGCGCAGACTTGGTACACCGAGGCTCACCAGTTCCGAATTGACACCACCGATGGCATTGGCCGTCCTACGCCCGAAGGGGCCCACCGCGACGGCGTGAATTGGGTGGCGGTGTTCATGGTGGGGCGGCATGGCATCAAAGGCGGTGAGACCCGGGTGTTCGACATGGACAGCCCCAGAGGTCAGCGGTTTACCCTGAGTGAGCCTTGGTCGGTGCTCTTGCTGGACGACAGCCGTGTGATCCACGAGACCACCCCCATTCAGCCTGAACAAGTCGGCGGCTGGCGCGATACTTTGGTGATCACGCTGCGCTCGGGTGGATTTTTGGACGAACCTGCGAGCAAAAACTGAACCCTGTGCGGACCCCAAAACCAAGAGCCCAGTGTGAAAACACCGGGCTCTTGGTTTAAGGGGGTGATCCCGGTAGACCGGGACCCGTGGGCATCACATGCGCTCAAAAATCGCGGCAATGCCTTGACCGCCGCCGATGCACATGGTGACCAAGGCATAACGACCTTGGATGCGCTGCAGCTCGTACAAGGCTTTGACGGTGATCACGGTGCCGGTTGCACCGATGGGGTGTCCCAGCGAAATGCCCGAACCATTGGGGTTGACTTTGGCCGGGTCCAGGCCCAGCTCGCGGGTCACGGCGCAGGCTTGGGCGGCAAAGGCTTCGTTGGCCTCGATCACATCCAGGTCGTTGACCGTGAGGCCCGCTTTTTTCAGGACAGCGTGCGTGGCTGAGATGGGCCCAACACCCATGATTTTGGGGTCCAAGCCGGTATGGGCATAAGCCACCAAGCGGGCCATGGGTTTGGCACCACGCGCCTTGGCTGCACCGGCTTCCATCAGCACCACGGCGGCAGCCGCGTCGTTGATGCCTGAGGCATTGCCTGCGGTCACTGTGCCGTTTTCTTTCACGAACACGGGCTTGAGCTTGGCCATGTCTTCGAGTTTGCAACCAGGGCGGAAATGCTCGTCGGTGGTGTAAGCCACGTCGCCTTTTTTGCTTTTGAGCATGACCGGCATGATCTGGTCTTTGAAGTACCCGGCCGCTGTGGCGCGCTCGGCACGGTTGTGGCTCTCAACAGCCAGCGCGTCTTGCATGTCACGGCTGATGCCGTACTTGGCCGCCACGTTTTCGGCCGTGACGCCCATGTGGATGGTGTGGAAGGGGTCGTGCAGGGCGCCGAGCATCATGTCGACCATTTTGGTGTCACCCATGCGCATGCCCCAGCGTGAGCTCAGGCTCGCATAGGGGGCGCGGCTCATGTTCTCGGCGCCGCCGCCAATGGCGATGTCGCAGTCGCCCAGCAAGATGGACTGGCTGGCGCTGACGATGGCCTGCAGGCCCGAGCCGCACAGGCGGTTGACGTTGAAGGCTGGCGTGGTTTCTGCGCAGCCACCATGGATCGCTGCCATGCGCGACAAGTACATGTCTTTGGGCTCGGTGTTGACCACATGGCCGAACACGACATGGCCTACATCTTGACCATCCACACCGGCTCGGGCCAACGACTCGCGCACCACCTGAGCCGCCAGTTCGGTAGGGGCGATGTCTTTCAGGCTGCCGCCATAGGTACCAATGGCGGTGCGCACACCGCTGACCACAACAACTTCACGACTCATGGGGATGTCTCCAAATTGAAAAGAAATGAAAAAACGGATGCAGAACTATAAAGGGCAGTGTCGGGCGCGATGGCTACAGTGGCCTGACACGCAGGGGTTCAATTTTTTGAAGTGAACAGGCTTTCAACCCCGCACATCGGCCACAGGCACTTGACCGAAGTCAGCCCTTGCCAAATAGCGCAGCACCTGTTCAGCCGCCTGTTCTGGGCTGCTGAGCTGGCCGTTGGCTTTGAGTTGCTCAAACTTGGATTGGTCGGGGAAAGCCTCGCTGGCGGCGCCCCGCAATTGCACTTGCATGTCCGTGTCGATCACGCCGGGGGCAAGCGAGCAGACTTTGGCACCGTTGGCGTGCAGGGCTTCGTCCAGCGCCAAGCAGCGGGTGAAATGGTCCATGCCGGCTTTGGCAGCGCAGTAGCCTGCCTGCGAGGCCATGGGGTGACGGCCCAGACCCGATGAAATATTGAGCACTTTGCGCGGAAGTGTCCAGGCCTGCGTGGTCCCCAAAAACACCGCACTCAAGGCCATGGGCGCTTCCAGCCCAACGCGCAGGGCTTGGGCCAAGTCGGCCGGTTGCGATTGGCGCAGCGGCACAACGGGCGGGATGACCCCCGCGTTGTTGATCAGGGTGGCGCTGGCAAAGCGGGCCGGGTCTTGGCTTTGTAACCAGTCCCGCAAGCGCACACTGACGCCTTCAGCGTCGGCCAAGTCGTGCGCCCATTGCACCAAGTCTTGGCCTGATTTTTGGGCCCTGTTGGCCAGTTCGGGGCTGGCGTTGCGGGAGATGCACAGCAAGGTGTTTCCGGTTGCCAGCAGTTGGCGAGCCAGGCCTAAGCCCATGCCGCGCGAGGCCCCGGTCAGGATGTAAAGGTGGTGTGTCATGCCGACATGTTAGAGGCATCTGAGCAGCCAGGGGTTGCCGCAGTTGACAAGTTCAGCAGCCCTCTCAGTTGCCTTGGGCGGCCCGGATTCGGTTGACCTGCAACGTGGTAACTTCACCCGCTTGGTGACCCCATTGCGTGCGCAGGTGGGTCAGCACCGCGGCGATGTCGTGGTCATGCAGCTCCAGCACGGCAGGCGGCATGCCAAAAGGCCTGGGGTGGCCTTGGGTGGCAGGGCCGTAGCCGCCGTACAGCACCAGTTGCACCAAGTTGGTCGGGTCTTGGAGCAACACGGCGCGGTTGCCTGCCAAAGCCGGGTAGGCCACCTCGCCCGAGGCGGTTTTCATGCCTTCACCCTGTTCGCCGTGGCACTGCAGGCATTGGCGTTCGTAAACCTTGGCCCCTTGGGTGGCCACTTGGGCAGAAACCTGGCCATTGCTGCGGGCCATTTTGGCCGCATCGGGCGCAGGCTGGGTGGCGCGCTGTGCCCGCGACTGGAGGTAAACCGCCATGGCCAGCAGGTCGGCTTCTTTCAGGTGCTGCAGGCTGTGCTGCACCACCTCGCCCATGGGGCCATTGGTTTGGGCCGTGTCGGATGCGCCGGTGCGCAGCAGGCGCACGATGTCGGGCAAGGGCGTGCTGGCCAGGCCGCTTTCGGCATCCTGTGTCAGGTTGGGGGCATACCAGTTGACCACCGGCATCAGGCCGCCCGACAAGTCGTGCACAGGGCCGGTGGCGCCCAGTGCGTTGCGCGGGCTGTGGCAGGCTGCGCAATGGCCCAAACCTTGCACCAGGTAGGCGCCCCGGTTCCATTCGGCGTTGCGCGCTTTGTCTTCTTGAAAAGGACTGGGCTGAAAAAACAAGCTGCGCCACACGGCCAAGGCGGGCTGCGTGCCAAAAGGCCAAACCAAAGTGTGGGCAGCTTGGGCCTGAACCACGGGGGGTTGGCTCTTCAACCAAGCAAAAATCGCATCGCTGTCTTGTCGGGTGACGACGCTGGTGTGGTTGTAAGGAAACGCAGGTGTCAGCAAACGCCCATCTGCAGACCGTCCCCGGTGCATCGCGTGCCAAAAGTCTTGCGAGTTCCATCTTCCCAGGCCTGTGCTGGGGTCTGGCGTGAGGTTGCTGCTGTAGACCCCGCCAAAAGGCGTGTCGATGCGGCGGCTGCCTGCCAAGGGCGTGCCGCCTCGTGTGGTGTGGCAGGCCATGCAGTTGCCCGCCAAGGCCAAGTAGCGGCCTTGATCAATTTGGCTTTGGGTGGCCGTGATCGCCGCAACGGGTGACGGCTTGGCAGGTACCAGCAAGTCGCCCCAGTTGTCCCACAACACGGCGACGGTCAGCACCATCAAGCTGATCAGGGTGACCCATCCCACCCGCCGAAGGGGGTGCGTGCCTGGCCGGTTCACGGACGGGCCCCTTTCAGTGGTTTGGCGGGGCTCTGGGCAGACAGTTCGGGTGCGCTGCCGCAGCGCAGAGCTTCAGGCAAAGCGGGGCCTGCAGGCGGGTGCTCGGCGGGGCGGGTGTCCGCGGGCAAGGCTTGTCTGGCCAGCCAGCTGGACACGGCAATCAAGTCACTGGCCGGCATGCGCTGGACGATTTCAGCCATGCAATCCGGGGCGTGAGCACGTCTTTGACGGGTTTGCCAAGCGCCCAGTTGGGCGTTCAAATAATCAAGGGGCAAGCCCAGCAGCCCAGGCACGTTGGGCTGTACGCCCGTCAATCGTGCCCCATGGCACTGGGTACAAGCCGGCAGGCCCCGCGCGGCGTCGCCCTGCGTGACAAGTTGTCGGCCTCTGGCCAAGCGATCGGGGGAGATGGCGTTGTTGGCTTTGGGGGCGGGGTAGGGCAGTTGCAAATCCGCAAAGTATTGCGCCATCTCGCCCAGATAGGCATCGCTCAAAGGGTCTACCAAGCGCGTCATCAGCTCGTAATGCCGACGGCCTTCGGCGAAATTACGCAATTGGTTGTGCAAATACCCAGCGGGTTTTCCGGCCAATCGCGGGTAATAACCATCGGGGCCGGCCCGACCTTGCTCGCCATGACAAGCGGTGCAGGCCCGGGTGCGTTCGGCCATGTCGTCGGCAAAACGAGGGGGGGTCTGTGCCTGGGCGCCAGCCGCCAACAAGGTCCATGCCAGCCATAGGCTGCGGCTCCAAAACCATCTTGGAGCGTGTTTCAAAATCATCCTCATGCATTGAAGATAACCGATGCGGCGACAATGTTGGGTTTTGCGCCGAATGCCCTGTGCTCCCGGTGCGTTGTTTTTCCATTTCTTCAAGTTCAAGCCATGTCCGATATCCAAGTCCGATTTGCCAAACTCCAAGACGCGCCCGCCGTGGCCGCCTTGCACCTCCATGCCTGCCGCATGGCGTATGCCGGGCAAGTGCCCGATGCCCATTGGGACGCCACACCCATGCCCAAGCGGATCTCGTATTGGAAAGAGGCGATCGAGTACGGCGAGCCGCAAGTCATCGTGGCCACCCAAGGGCAAGACATTGTGGGTTTTGTGGGGTTTGACCGTTCGCGCGACCCCAAGTCCAAAAACACCACGGGAGAGATCTGGGCGATTTACGCCGCCCCAGACCGCATTGGCCAAGGTGTGGGCCTGGCTTTGTGGGACGCGGCCCGCGAAGGCCTGGAAGACGAAGACTGCACCGAAGTGACCGTGTGGTTGCCTTTGCTGCATGAGCAAACATTGCGTTTTCATGACCTGGCCGGTTTCAAACGCGAGATGAACACCGCCCGCACCGTGCCCTTGGGCGGCGTCAAGGTGGAAGAGGTTCGCCTCAAACGCAAGCTGGGCTGACCGTCAAGACATGCAAATCATGCTGGCCCCCATGGAGGGGCTGCTCGACCACACCTTGCGCGATGTGCTGACCCGGGTCGGCGGGGTGGACGTGTGTGTGTCCGAATTCATCCGGGTCACCAACACGGTCTTGCCGCGCCGTGCTTTTGAGCGTGTGGCGCCCGAGTTGCGCAACCAAAGCTGCACGGCTGCCGGGGTGCCGGTCAAGGTGCAGCTCTTGGGTTCGGACCCGATTTGCCTGGCCGACAATGCTGCCGCCCTGGCTGAATTGGCGCCGTATGGCATTGACTTGAACTTTGGCTGTCCAGCCAAAACGGTGAACCAGCACCGCGGCGGTGCGGTCTTGCTGGATGAGCCTGAACTGGTGGGCCAGATCGTGGCGGCGGTTCGCCGGGCTGTACCAGCGCACATTCCAGTGTCGGCCAAGATGCGACTGGGCTACAACGATGACAGCCGCGCCGAGGACTGCGCCTTGGCCATCGAGGCGGCCGGAGCGAGTGAGTTGGTGGTGCATGCCCGCACCAAAGCCCATGGCTACAGGCCACCGGCTTATTGGGACCGTATCGCCGACTTGCGACAGCATGTGCGTTTGCCGATCGTGGCCAATGGCGAAATATGGACCGTGGCCGATGCCTTGCGTTGCCAAGAGGTGACGGGCTGTGATCGTCTGATGATCGGTCGCGGCATGGTGACCGATCCGGGCTTGGCCTTGGCCATTGCACACCAGCGCAGGACTGGCGATGTCCTGTCACCCGGCCAAGGCGTGGCTTGGACTGTGATGCTCGCTTTGATGCAGGTTTTTTGGGTGGGCGTGAGTGCGCGTGTGGCCACTCGCCACCGGGCGGGGCGGCTCAAGCAATGGCTCAACTACATGCGCCGTGTGTACCCTCAAGCACAGCAGGCTTTTGATGACCTGCGCTTGGTGCACGACGCTGACAAGATCGACGCGTGGTTGATGGCGCAGCAGGCAGAGGCTGCGCCTGCAATCCTTCTCGGGTCTTAGGTCTGGTTTTGCGGGGCCATGTGCGCCAGCACTTCTTGGCGCAGGGCCTCGAGCTTGGGCGCCAAAAGAGAATAAGCAGCGCTTAGATCGGCCGCCTTGGCATGCTTACTCATGTCCTCCACTTGCACGACGTGCGCCACCAAGCTGTCTGCACAAAAAACCGGGGCGAAACCCTTGAGTTGATGCAGGATGCGGTTAGCACCCAGCACATCTCCTGTGTCGAGCAGGGCTTGGAGTCGGGGCAAGTCATCGCTCAAGGTCTCATGGAGCGTTTTGAGCAAAGACAACACGTCTTGCTTGTCACCAATGAATTCCATAGCCCGGTCGATGGACAGAAATTCTGGCAATGGCGTGAGGTTCATGGGGCAGACTGAGGTGGGCATGGCGTTGCTGTGAGCACGTTGTTTATGACGGAAGCAAACGCATCCATTTTAGTCAAGCAATGCCGCCAGACCCAACTCTGGCTCAAAGCGTTGGTTGATGAACATCAAACGACTGGGTCCAGGAAAGGCAGCTTGTCTGACGGAGTGGCGTGGGTCGCCCGGGTAGCAGATGGTGCGAACGCCGTCGTGGTCATAAGGTTCGGGCTCGATCACCGGAGGGCGTCGGTTCTGAGCTTCGGCCAGCACACTGTGGGCATTGGGGTGACGGCTCAGGTGCACCAAACTCATGATTTGGGGAGGAGCCAACTCGATCTCTCGGTTCCAGTAACGCAATAGCGCATCGCGAGGGTTGATCCACAGGACTTCCGTGGCTTCATGGTTGTCGTGCTCAGCCAACTGGTCATCGGGCACTTGGGTGACAAAAAAGCGTGTGTCAAAGCGCTTGTTCGTCACCGAAGCTTTGCGCGGCGTGATCCATCTGCACCAAGGCAGCAGCGCATCGGTGTGCAATGACAACGCTTGGGCTTGAAAGGCAGCATGCCAGCTTTGACCGCTGCGCAGCGCTTGCAGCAATTGACTGGCTTGGAGCATGGGATGCGATGTGCAGCCGAGCAGCACCCGGCATTCTTCGTAAGCCTCACGCATGGCAGCCACAAACAGACCAGAAGCACGTTCGCTTGGCAAGTCAGGTTCGTTCAGCCTTTCGTGCAGCGTGGCGCTGTCTTGGCTCAAGCGTTGTTGCCAGAGCGGGTCTTGGTCCTCTGGGTCGAGCTTGCCACCGGGAAAGACATAAACCCCGCCCAGCACATTCGAGGCCTGGTGCCTGCGCATCAGCAGCACCTGCAGGCCAGCAGGCCCATCACGCAGCATCACCACTGTGGCGGCGTCCAAAGGTGGGGCGGTCAAGATTTCGGTGTTCAGTTGCATGAGGGTGTCAATCGGGTAACAGCCAACGCCGTGGCGCTGGTTTAAAGTGAAGTCAAAGACGTTTCAAACAGCGTCTAAAAAGCATGTCAATCAGGTTAGCAGATGAATCAGGGGCCATGTGTCGCCTGTTTGTAGCCCCATCATTTCAAGTCACAAGGAAAGATTCATGAGCATCGATTTCAAAGGCCGAGTCGCCATCGTCACAGGCGCAGGCGGCGGTTTGGGTCAGCAGCACGCGCTGGCGCTGGCCGCACGCGGCGCCAAAGTGTTGGTCAACGATTTGGGCGGTGATGTGCATGGCCAAGGCGGCTCGGTGTCAGCGGCACAAGCTGTGGTGAATGAAATTCGTGCAGCAGGCGGTGAGGCGCTGGCCAACGGCGCATCGGTCACTGACTTCGAGGCCGTGAAAGCCATGGTTCAGCAAGCGGTAGACGCTTGGGGCAGGGTCGACATTTTGGTCAACAACGCCGGCATCTTGCGCGATAAGAGCTTTGCCAAGATGGATTTGGCCGACTTCAAGCTGGTCATGGACGTGCACGTCATGGGCGCAGTGCACTGCACCAAAGCCGTGTGGCCCATCATGCAGGCGCAAAACTACGGCCGCATCGTCATGACCACATCCTCAAGTGGCCTGTATGGCAATTTTGGTCAAGCCAATTACGGCGCGGCCAAGATGGCGCTGGCGGGCTTGATGCAAACGCTGTCCATCGAGGGCGAGAAACACCACATTCGGGTCAACTGTCTGGCGCCCACGGCGGCCACCCGCATGACCGAAGGCCTGATGCCCGAGGCCGTGCTGCAAGCCCTGGACCCCAGCGCTGTGGTACCCGCCATGTTGGTCATGGCCAGCGAAGATGCGCCCAACCGCACCATCATTTGCGCAGGTGCCGGCAGTTTTGAGGTGTCGCACATCACCTTGACTCAGGGCGTGTATTTGGGCGCCGGCAACGATACTGCCGAGCGCCTGTTGGCAGCCATGGCACAAGTCACTGACCGTGCGGGCGAGATGGTGCCGCGTTCTGGTTCCGAACAAGGGACCCTGGAAGTGGGCAAGGCCATGCAAGCGCATCGCGCGGCATAAGATCTGTCGCCGCTTCCATGTCTCTGGCCTGACCGGATCAACGGCCGTGATAAGTGCGTGCTGTTTCCCAGGCAACGGTTTGAAGGTGGCGCGCCACATCCGCAGGCAGACCGGCGGTGTATTTGCTGCCCACGGGATTCACGTTCCAGACCGACGCAACAAGCGTTGCCGCCGCAAGGTAGCTGCCAGCCAGGCTGGGGTGACGCTTGTCAGGCACATACAGATGGATGTCCGGTCGCTTGGCAATGGACTCGGCAAAGGCCAGGCCGGCGGGAACGACATGCGCATTGTTCTGGCGACCTGCTTCTGTGTAGGCATCTGCCAAGCCCTTGGTCATCTCCGGTTTGTCTGCGTAAGCCCAAGTCATGAGGAACATGGGCTCCACGCCCTTGGATCGTGCAGTGACCGAATGTCGTTTTGCGTAGTCGAAAAACACCTTCGACAAAGTAGGGTGTACGGGACACTGGCTGCAATCCATCAAAAGCACGGAGTCGTACTGGCGACCGGGTGGGTTGAATCGGACTTCGTTGTCGCCGACAAATGAGTAGCGACCCAATCCATCTGGGCGCAGATAGGATTCAAGGTCGTGCCAGTCGATGCCCGAACCGCTGATCGTCAGGGATGTCGAGCGGTGTTGCGCAGCCTGTGCGTTCTCTGAGCCGCGCGCCAACAGGCTGACTGTCCCGTGCAAGCTGTTGTTGTAGTACATGAAGCTGTTGCCCACGTACAGCAGAGACCGTGGTGGATTGGCTGTCGCGGCTTTGACCATCGTCAATGCAGGCGCATTCGCTGCCGAGGGCATGGTGCCTGTGCCAGCGCATGCGAGCAGGAAAAAAGGTGCCAACAGCACGGTAAAAAATTTCGTCAAACGACAGACCATGGGTGCCTCCCAAAAAACCCATCTTAATGTCAAATATCGCAAATATGTTGTTTAAAACATAAAAACCGATCTTGAGGTATCCGTTTTGATGACGGCCAAGCGCAAGCGAAGCTGATCGAAAAAACGGGGGAATGCGGGTTTTGGCTGGGTCTAAGCTAGATGCATGTGCCGTCGGCACGCAACTTTTTCATTCGGTCTAAAAGCGCAGAGCCATTGGCATAAGACCTGACTTTTGCATTGGCCAAAAACGGATTTCTCAAACCCGCTTGATCAATTCGGGCGATCACCCTCAATGTCTGCTCAGCCACCAGTTTGCCATTGGCACAGATGGCTTTTTTGTTTTGCTCAGTGACTGGGGCAAGACATGGTTTGAGATAAATGTCCAGCCTGTTGTCGAGGCTCAATAGTTCACTGTTTTGACTGATGTGGTTGACAGGCGTTGTTTGCAATGCATCCGGCAATTGAGCGCAATTTTCGGTGGCCAAGGCCGGAAGGGTGAACGCCATGCTGGCGGCGAGCACAAGCGTGAAGGCACTGACTCTCATTTCTTGATTCCTGTTTTCTATTCAGGTGGATGGTATCACTGGATAAATGAAACCCGTTGTGGTCAGAACTCATCGTTTTGTGGTTCACGCCACTCGGGTTGGGCAGTGCCATGGCAAAAAAATCAATAGATTGCCGCGCCAATTGACGCCCCAAAAAAATGACACAGGCAAATTGCCGCAATTGACGCGTTGACTTTAATTAAAAAAACACCAATAAAGAATAATAAAGAAAGAAAATTGAATTTCCCCTGCTGGATAATTTTTAACTTAATCAGACGTGATAAATCTCCTCATTTAATCCACATAATGATGCTGAGGATCAAGCCACTTATGACAGAGGAAATGCTATGAAATTTTTCCATACCGATGTCGGTTTACGACAAGCCGGTGATGTGTTGGAGGTCACGATCTCTTCGGTTGCCAATGTGCGGCTGATGGACACCAACAACTTCAATAACTACAAAAATGGCATGAAACACATTTACACAGGCGGCCTCGCTCATGAGTCTCCCATCCGCCTGACCGTTCCGACATTTGGGCATTGGCATTTGGCAATAGACATCAATGGCGTAGAGGGTTCCAACGGGCTCAAAGCCAGCGTGAAAGTGTTACATACCTAAACAGTCGGCTTGAGTTCAGTTCGACATCCATGCAGTGCAGTTAGTCGTTCGCATTGCGCATTCCCTTCAACTCATTCAGACTGTCTAACCAAGGATGTCATGGGGAGCGGCGTTTCGCGGCACTTGAATCCCCGAACTGAACTGGTCGACCAGATCGCGAGCGTATCAATGAGCACACAACACAAAATCGTCATCGTGGGTGGCGGCGCAGGCGGTCTGGAACTCGCCACCCGACTGGGGCGCGCCTATGGACGGCGTCAACGGGCGGTTATCACTCTGGTCGATAAAAACCGCACCCATATTTGGAAACCCAAGTTGCATGAAATCGCCTCGGGCAGCATGGACTTGGGCGACCATCAAGTGGATTACATGGCGCAAGCCCATTGGAACCACTTCACCTTTCGGATTGGCGAGCTCAAAGGGCTTGACCGTTCCAACAAAACCATCGAGCTTGCGCCTTATGTGGATGAGCAGGGGCGGGCGGTGACGCCCACCCAATACCTCCACTACGACACCCTGGTGATTTGCATTGGCAGCTTGAGCAATGACTTCGGCACCCAAGGCGTCAAAGAGCATGCCTTGAAGTTGGAAACCCAGCATGACGCCAAGTCGTTTCACTCCAGGATGGTCAATGCCTGTATCCGCGCGCACAACCAGGCCGGGGTGATCCACAAACGCCAATTGCATGTGGCCATCATCGGCGCGGGCGCCACGGGGGTGGAGTTGGCTGCAGAGTTGCACCGAACCACGCGCGAGGTGGTTGCTTTCGGACTGGACCGCATCGATGTGGACAAGGACATCAAAGTCAGCTTGATCGAGGCGGCCGACCGCATTTTGCCGGCCTTGCCACCACGCATGTCCCAAGCCACGGAGCACCTTCTGTCCCGTCTGGGTGTTCAAGTGCTCACCAGCTCTAAGGTGATGGAGGTCTCGTCCATGGGCATTCGATTGGCGGATGGCCGCGAGATCGAATCCGAACTGGTGGTGTGGGCCGCAGGCGTGAAAGCGCCTGACTTTCTGAAAGACTTTGGTGGGCTGGAAACCAACCGGATCAACCAGCTGGTGGTCCAAGACACGCTGCAAACCACACGCGACCCCGATATTTTTGCCTTGGGTGATTGCGCGGCTTGCCCCTGCTCCGATGCCGATGGCGGACGGGCCGGCATTGTGCCGCCGCGAGCACAGGCAGCGCATCAGCAGGCGACGCACATGTGGCGTCAAATTCAACGCCGCCTGGCCAAGCAGCCCCTCAAGCCCTACCGCTACAAGGACTTTGGCTCACTGGTGTCGCTGGGCAAGTTCAGCACAGTGGGCAACATGATGGGCGGCTTGATCGGCAAGAGTCTGATGATCGAGGGCTACTTTGCCAAGCTCATGTACCTGTCTTTGTACAAACTGCATGAACTCGCCATTCACGGCATCTTCAAAACCACGCTCTTTACCCTGTCGCGCATGATCACCAAACAAACCAATCCCACGGTGAAGCTGCATTGAGCCCAGAAAGATGCTGTTTACGCCCTGTACCAAGCCAATCACAGCCATGCCGCCTAAGGGGGGCTGAATGCCTGCAGATGCTGACATGAAAAATTCACCGCCTTGGAGATCACCGGTTCGGGTTGTGTCTGACACCTTGTACCGCAGCTTGTGGCCGTGACTCAGTTCTACAGGCCCTATTGGCTGGGCAAGAGGATGATCACCAGGTGATTGCTCAGCCGTGTGAGATAGACTCGTAAAACGGTTCATTTGATTTTTTAAACACAGCTTGCATGAAATCCATTGAAAACTTATTAGAAGCCTTGATTTTCAACAGTCGCTGGCTGTTGGCCCCCTTTTACCTGGGGTTGGTGATCGGCATCGTGATGTTGTTGGTGAAGTTCACGCAAGAACTTTTTCACGTGTTGCCT
>NZ_ALKN02000011.1 GCF_000293865.2 Limnohabitans sp. Rim28
CGCAGCTTGTTCATGTCGGGCACGGCGAGTTCGGCCACGGCGGCTTCGTCGCGCACGTTCTTGGCAAAGCGCGGGCCTTCGCCTTGGGCAAAGGACAGGCCCAGGCCCATGGCGTCGGGCACGGTGAGGATGTCTGAGAACAGGATGGAGGCGTCCAGCGGGTAACGCTCGAGGGGTTGGAGGGTGACCTCGGTGGCGAAGTCAACGTTGGTGGCCAGGCCCATGAAGCTGCCGGCCTTGGCGCGGGTGGCGCAGTACTCGGGCAGGTAACGGCCGGCTTGGCGCATGAGCCAGACGGGGGTGTGGTCGGTGGCCTGGCGCAGACAGGCGCGCAGGAAGCTGTCGTTTTGGAGAGGGGCGAATGGGCTCATCCCCTTATTGTGGCAGGCCGCGATCGGGGTTTGGCGGGGTCGCTGGAGGGCCGATTTGCGGGCTCAACGCGCCGCCAGCCCCTGCAAAGCATTTTGCACTTCCGTCACGCTGGGCAACTCCGACAAGAGCACGGGCGTACGATTGGGTGCATACAGCGCATAGACCGGCACACCGCTTCTGCCCAGCGCCGTCAGGGCTTGGGTGATGGCCGGATCGCGGCGGGTCCAGTCGGCCCGCATGAGGACCACTTGGCGAGCTGCAAAGTCGGCCAGCACTCGGGCATCGGCCAGGGTGGTTTTCTTGTTGTATTGGCAGGTGACACACCAGGCGGCCGTGAAGTCCACAAACACCGAGCGGCCTGCAGCCTGGTGGGCTTGGAAAGCGGCTTCAGACCATGCTTGCCATACGGGGGCGTTGGCTGTACCGCTCCCGGAAGCTTGGCCAGTCCTGGCTGCGCTGGCGCTGGCCACCGGTTCTGCCGGTGCTTCGCGCAAAGCCTGTGGTAACCAACTGCTGCCCAGCCAAAGCAAAGTGACCAGGGCCAAACCGCTCAATACCCAACGCGTGCGACCGCTCAAGCCTAAGGCCCACACCAGCCAAGCCACGGTGAGCAACAAGGCCAAAAGGCCACTGGCACCGTCGATGCCGGTTTGCTGGCCCAGCACCCACAGCAACCAAATGACGGTGGCGAACATGGGGAAGGCCATGGCTTGGCGGAAAGTCACCATCCAGGCCCCCGGGCGTGGCAATGCGCGGGCGATGCCCGGCCACCAGCTCGCTGCCAGATAGGGCAAAGCCATGCCCACGCCCATGGCGGCAAACACCATGAGCGCTTGCCATACGGGCAGCGCAATCGCCAAGCCCAAAGATGCCCCCATGAAGGGCGCGGTGCAGGGCGAGGCCACGGCCACGGCCAGCACGCCGGACAAACCGGCGTTCACCGTCGGGTGGCGGCTTTGCAGTGTGGCCAGGCCGCTGGGCAGCATTTGCCCAAACTCAAACACACCGGCCAGGTTCAGACCCAGCAGGGTGAACAAGAGCGCCAGGCCCGCCACCACGGGGGGCGATTGCAATTGAAAGCCCCAGCCCAATTGCTCGCCTGCAGCCCGTAAGACCAGCATCAGGCCGCCCAGCAGCATGAACGACAGCACCACACCCACGGTGTAGGCCAGACCCGCTGCACGGTGTTGGGTTTGCGAGGTGTTGGCCTGCGCAAAACCCAGCACCTTGATGGCCAAGATGGGGAACACGCAAGGCATGAGGTTGAGCAGCAAGCCACCTGCCAGTGCGCCCAAAATGGCCAAGGCCAAGCCCAGAGCGGTGGTGCTGGAGGCCGTTGGTTTTTCTGCAAGCCGGGCATTTTCGGCCAGCGCCTTGGCAAGGGCCGGCGAGATCTCGGCGGGGGCGGTTTGTGTCAGTGCGGGCCAAGTGCCGATGACCGGTGTTTCAAACTCAAAAGCCGGGGCTTTGGGGGACGACTCGGGTCCGGCAGCGATCACCCAGCGCATGCTTCGTGGGCTGTCGCCACGCTCCTCAGACACCGGGATTTGCGCGCCCCAGACCGCGCCTTGCCATTTTTGTGTCCAGTCTTTGCCTTGCACGGCTGCGTTGTGCACCACGTTGGGCGTGACCGGGAAGGCGCTGAGCATCTGGCCGCGCCAGTGGGCGGGCAGACCTTGCACTACCAAGCGCAGGTTTTTGCCGTCCTCCGACAAGGTGGTCTGCCCAGCCATGGCCTCTGGCCCTTCAGGTTGCTGCTGAGCGATTTTTTGAGGGCTTTGGCTGCGGGCTTTTTCAAACAAGGCCGCATGTGGCGTTTGTGCTGTGGCAGAGGTCAGACTCAGGGCCAATTGCCCCTCTTGTGGAATGCATTCTTTGCGACACACCAACCAATCGGCTTGCAGCTGCACAGTCAAGGGGGCGTTGGCTGGAAATTTGAAATCCGATGACACCGTGATCGGAACGGTCAACAGCAAACGGCCTTCGTAGCCATAGTTGGCCAAGGTGCCAATCGGAAACTTTTTAGGCACAGGCCAGGCGATGTCACCCGCTTGCAAACCAGCGGGCAATTGCCATTGCAGGCGCGTGGGCAGACCGGAGTCGCCGGGGTTTTGCCAATAGGTGTGCCAATCGGGCTGGTGTTCGATTTGCAGGCCGAGCCAAAACGTCTGACCCGCTTGGAGGCCTTGGGGGGCGTGCACCAGCAACTCGGCCCGCACCTGTTCGGTACTCACCACGGGGCGTGCACCCGACAACAAAGCACTGCTGCCAGAAGTGCTGGAGACGGCCGAAGTGCCCGGTACCGCGGGTTTTGTTGAAAACAGCGCACCACTTTGAGCCCAGCTTGGCGCGGGCCATGCCATCAAGACGCTGATGCAGGCAAGGGCCCAAACAGCAGTCCAAGCCTGCAAGCGGGTCCAGTCACGAGACATCCGGGAAACTTTCACAACAATCCTTCAAGGGAGCCCCACACTTTAGTCGGGGCGCTATGGGAGAGGCACTGTACACGCCCCGGCTCCATTAAGATGCCAAAGATGCAAAACCCTTCACGTCTTTGGGCCGACTGGACCACCACCGATTTTCAGACACAGGCGCTGGATCGGCTGATTGCCGTTTTACCTGTGGCCGCTACCGAGCAGCATGGGCCTCACCTGCCATTGTCTGTGGACACCGACTTGGTCAACGGCGTGGTACAGGCCTGTTGGCCTCACTTGCCCGCCGATTTGCCCGCTTTGTTTTTGCCCACCCAAAACGTGGGCTTGAGCCCCGAGCATGCGCGTTTTGCAGGCACCTTGACGCTCAAGGCCGAAACCGTGATCCGTTTGTGGACCGACATTGGCGAGTCGGTGGCGGCCAGCGGCGTGAAAAAACTGGTGCTGCTCAATGCCCACGGCGGTCAAGTGAGCGTGATGGACATCGTGGCGCGTGACTTGCGCGCTCGGCTGGGTATGTTGGTGTACAGCGTGAGTTGGTTCAATTTGCCTTTGCGCGATGCGCAGGGCGGTGATGCGAACGCGCTGTTCAGCGCCGAAGAGCACCGCTTTGGCGTGCACGCCGGCGACACCGAAACATCGATGATGCTGGCGCTGCGCCCTGACACCGTGCGCATGGCACAGGCGCAAAACTTCCGTTCGACGGCGCAAGACCGCGCGGAGCGTTTTGAGATTTTGGGCAATGGCAAAAGCGCCAAGCTGGGCTGGCAAATGCAGGACTACAACCGCCACGGCGCAGCGGGCAATGCGGCTGCGGCCACAGCACCCAAGGGCCAAGCGCTGGTGGAGGCTTCAGGCCGCGCTTTGGCGCAGTTGTTGACTGAAATCGACCAACTGCCGCCCACCACCTTGCGTGAGCAGATTGGCTGAGCCTGGTGTGGAGGCCGAATCGGCTTGCCGGACGGGCTTGAATTCGGTGCAGGGTTTCAAAAAGTCGGCAACACCAACTTGCAGTCATCCCGGCTGACGTTGCGCGGGTGCTCGCGAGTGGCGTCAATGCAGCCGCCTTCGGCATAAACCCCTTGGGGGTCGCGCATGCGCACCATGCGCTCCAGCACCTGCTGGCGGGCCTGCGGGTCGCGCTCTGTTTGGGCCACATGCTGTTCAACCACCGACTCGTCCATGACCAATTGACCCTGGTTGTCCACCCTGGCGCCGTGCCGCCAGTGGAAAATTTCAATCGCTTTGGATTCCAAGGTGAACGGCCGATCGCGCTGCCAAAAGTTGCTGAAGAGCCCACCCCCCATGTAGATCACCCAGGAGCCTTCGTAGCCCTCGATGTCGGACGAGCGCTCGTCGGGGTTGCGAAACCACAGCCGATCGCCGGGCACATAAAACCGGCTGGGCAAGGGCGCTGCCATGCTGCCGTATTCGATCAAAAACACATCGTGGAACTGCCCTGAGCGAACCGCGTGCCGTTCGTTGAGTCGCTGCAGATCGGCCAACAAGGCGGGATGGTGGGCCGCCAATTCTTGGGCGATGCCCAACAGAATCACGTATTCGGTGGCGCGGTAGCAAGAAAAATCGTACAGCTTGCCCGTGGCTTCGGGCTGGGTGGCGGCCACCAAGGCGTCGATCAGCGGGCGGCCAGGGTTCAGGATGAAGCCAGGACCTTCTTGGTAACGCCAGTCGGCTTCTGGGCGTTCGGCCGCTTCGGTTTTGAAAGCCAGCGCAGTTTTGCGGGCGGCCAGCACCATGTTGCGCCTGACCCTGATGTGCGACTGCAGGGCGGCGAGGTTGGCAAAGCTGAAAAGGTGGGGCGAGCCCAGCAGGGCCACGGCAATCTCACGCTCCACCGTCCACTCGGGTCGGTCGTCCTTGGTCTGGCTGAGCCTTTGGTGCAGGCCCAGGGTGTCGTGGCCGGGCATGAGTTGTTCAAGGGCGTTGGGCTGCAATGTGCAATGCACCGACCAGCCACCCTCAGGTCGGTCAAGCGTGACCGATTGGGCCCAGGTAGGGAGTTCAAAACCACCCCACCAAGCGGCCAGGTCCATGGCCAAAACTTCGGCTTCATTCGGGGTTTGGGCCCTGAGCGCGATGCCGCCTTGGGCATGTCCAGGATCTGACCTGGTGGGAGAAAGATTCATCCAGGTGATTTTGCCCTTGAGTTTTTGAGGTTATGCCTAGGGATTACGCGCAAAGCATGTGCACCCGTGCATTCACTCAGGCAAAAGTGATCCAACTTTGGTGTGCGTCGCTGTCCAGGTGGGGCAGCGTGTTGTAGGTCAGCAGCATGTGCCGCTTTGGGGTGAACACGAACTCGGTCAGTGCCGTGTTGCGGATGCGCAGGTTCAACTCGATGGTGGTTTCGGGTGGAGTGCCCAGCACGCGGCCCACGGCCGTGGAGATGGGGCCGCCGCTGGACACGATCATGACGTCACCCGAGTGGTTTTGCCGCACATGGTCGAGCGCCGCTTCGATGCCGCCCACGAAGTCGGCGTAGCTGGTCATGCCGCGCGGCTGGGTGCGCCCGGCCATCCAGGCCTGCAGCGCATCGCGCAGCAGCCGGAAATGGTGGCGGTACAGCTCGGGCGTGTCGGGTTTGGCCAGCGGTTCGGGGTGGATGGACTCGATCAGCGCCTGACTGTCGTATTCGTTCAGGCCCGGCCACACGGCCGGGGTGTGCGGCAAGCCTGCGCCTTCGGCAATGCCTTCCCAGGTTTGGCGGTGGCGCTTCAAGCTGCCCATCATCACCGCCTCGATGGGTTTGTCCTGCAGTTTGGGCCGCAGGTATTCACCCAAGCGCACCGCTTGCTGGCGGCCCAGCGGGCTGAGTTGATCGTAGTCATCGGCCCCGAAGGAGGCTTGTCCGTGGCGGACCAAATAGAGTGTTCCCATGGGCTGCGATTGTGCGCAGCCCGGGGGCTTGCGCCTGTCGCTGGGGTGATCAGAGGGTGACGGCGCCCTGGATGCAGCCGACCACATCGCCGCCCACCCAGACCTGGCCTTGTGCGTCTTTGGAGAGGAACACTTGGCCTGCACGCCCCAGCGCCGTGCCTTGGCGGGCGCTGTAGCGGGTGGGCATGTGGCCCTCGGCCATCAGCCATTGGGCGAGTGAGGCGTTCAAACTCCCAGTGACCGGGTCTTCGGCGATGCCCACCGGGGCGGCAAAGGCGCGCACCTCCAGATCGGTCGGGTCGTTGGCGACGCGGGTGGACGGCGCAAAAGCGCGGGCCTCGCGGTTGGCGCGGCGGATCAGGCCGTTTGCTGAGTGGTTGGCGTTGGCCTCACGTTTGGCCGCCACACCGACCTTGGTGTTCAGGCGTTTGAGCGCCGCGTGGTCAGGTTCTAGCGCGAGCAGGCGGTCCACCGAGTTGATCAAAAGGCCCAGCCAGTGCGGGCCGTTGTTCAGGTCTTGCGCGGCCAGCACTTCATCAACCTGCAGGCCCAAAGCCGCCAATACCTCGGCCAGCCGGGCTGGCGCAGGCGTTTGGCGCTGCAAGGGCGGCGCGGCAAAAGCCCAGCGGCCATCGACCGACTTCAAGCTGACCAAACCCACACCACATTCCTGCACCAAGTGGCTGCTTTGCCGGGGTTGGCCGCCGGCTTGAAGCCAGGCGTGGGCCGTGCCCAGTGTGGGGTGGCCCGCAAACGGCAACTCAGCACCGGGTGTGAAAATGCGCACCCGGTAGTCGGCCCCACCTGCAGCGCCTTCGGGCGTGGGCGGCAACACAAAGGTGGTTTCGCTCAGCTGTGTCCAGGCGGCAAAGGTTTGCATCTGCGCGTCGCTCAGGCCCGTGCCGTCCAGCACCACGGCCAGCGGATTGCCCAGAAAGGCGGTGTCGGTGAAGACGTCGACTTGTTGGTAGGCGCGGGTTCTCATGGCCTTGACTTGAGGTGAAGGGATCAGAGCGATTCCCGAATGGCTGCAGCCAACGCGATCATGCCGGTGTTGATCTGGTCCACCGTGGCCGTCACAAACGACAGGCGCAGGGTGCTTTCGCTCGCGTCTTGGGCATAGAAGGCCGAGCCCGGCACAAAGGCCACGCCTTTTTCAACGGCTTTAGCCAGCAAGGGGATGGCTTTCATGCCCTGGGGCAATTGCACCCACAAGAACATGCCGCCCACCGGGCGGTTCCAGGACAGGCCGAGGCCCGCCATTTCGCGGTCGAGTGCGGCCAGCATGGCTTCGCATTGCTGTTTGTACAGGGCGCGGATGGTGGGCACGTGGCGCTCGATGAAGCCGTCTTTGAGCACCTCGGCCACCACGCGCTGGTTGAAGCTGGGCGTGTGCAGGTCGGCCGCTTGCTTGGCTTGCAAGAGTTTGGGGTAAAGGGCCTTGGGCGCCACCAGGTAGCCCAAGCGCAAACCGGGAGCCAAGATCTTGGAGAACGAGCCCAGGTACACGCTGCCCTCGGGGTGGCGTGCGCTGAGCGAGGGCGCGGGGGGCGCGTCAAACCACAGGTCGCCGTAGGGGTTGTCTTCGATGATGGGCAGGCCAGACTCGACAGCCACTTGCGCCACGGCGGCGCGGCGTTCTTCGGTCATGGTGCGGCCGGTGGGGTTCTGGAAGTTGGGCAGCAGGTACACAAAGCGGGCCTTGTCCGCACCCGTGCCCACTTTGGCGCGCAGGTCGGCCGCATCCACGCCATGGTCGTCGCTGTTCACACCCACAGCCACCGGCTCCATGGGGGTGAAGGCTTGCAGGGCGCCCAAGTAGGTGGGCGTCTCCACCAGGATGCGGCTGCCCGCGTCGATCAGGATCTTGGCCACCAGGTCCAGGCCTTGTTGGCTGCCGGTGGTGATCAGCACCTGGTCGGGGCTGATGTGCATGCCCTGCTTGAGCAGGTCTTGGGCGACCCACTCACGCAAGGGGCCGTAGCCTTCGCTGGCGGCGTATTGCAGGGCCGCTTTGCCGTCATCCTTGAGCACGCGTTCGCTGGCTTCGCGCATGGCATCAATCGGGAAGGTCAGTGGCGAGGGCAGGCCGCCCGCAAAGCTGATGATGCCGGGCTTTTCGGTGACTTTCAGGATCTCGCGGATCACCGAGGGGTTCATTTTGTCGGCACGTTGGGCCAGCGTCCAGTTCATTTTTTGCTCCATTGTTTGTCTTTATCGGGTGACTGGGGTGTTGGCCATGCGCCGCCCCATGAAGACGGTGAGCACGACCAGCAAGGCAAAGCCCAGCGTCATCGCATCCAGCGATTCTCCCAGCAAAGGGATGGCGGCCAAAATGCTGATGAAGGGCTGCAGCAATTGCAGCTGGCTCACACGCAGCGGACCGCCCAGGGACAGGCCGCGAAACCAGGCAAAAAAGCCGGCCCACATCGAAAACACGCCGACATACAGCAAGCCCAGCCAAGAGGTGGTACCGATCGGCTGGGTGGGCCAGGTGAGCCAGGTTCCGGGCAGGGTGATGGGCAGGGCCATGACGCAGACCCAGCTGATGACCTTTTCAGCGCCCATGCTGGCCGTGACTTTGGCGCCCGCCACATAGCCCAGTGATGCGGCGACCACTGCGCCGAGCAGCAGACTGTCGGCCCAGGTCAGGCCAAAACCGTGCCCCATTTGTGCCGCCCGCAGCACGCTGTAGACCGCAACCAAGCTGCTACCCAGAGCTGCGAACACCCAGAAACCCCAGCGTGCGCGTTGGTGCATGAGCCAAGCGGCTGCTGCGGCTGTGGCCAGAGGCAACAAGGCGGTGATGACGGCGGCATGGCTGGCCGTCACATGGCGCAGCGCCCAGCCCAGCAGCAGGGGGTAGCCAATCACGTTGCCTGCCAACGATAAATACAAGGGCCCGCGTTGCGCAGCCAGGGGCCAGGGCGCTCGCACGGCCAACAGGTAAATCGCCGACAGCACGCCCGCCAGTGCAGCGCGTCCCCAGGTCACAAACCAGGGCGAGAGTTGCGGGGCATCGACCGTACCGGTGGCCAGGCGCGTCATGGGCAGGGTGAGCGCAAAGATCACCACGCCCAGCAGGCCGAGCCACAGGCCTTGGGTTTCGCGTCGTTGCAGGGTTTCGCTCATGGGGCGTTTAAAGTGGCCGTTTAAAAGAAGCGTTGCGTTTGGCGGTCAGTCGTTTGACCACGCCTTAGGCGGCGTTTGGGCGCAAGCCGTTCAATATCCAAAATGCTGTGGTCATCAGCGCTATCGACATGCAGCGGTTGAACATCAGCAAACGGCGCCCGTGTGCCAGCCAGTGTCTGAGCATCGAACCGGCCAAGGCATAGGTCAGGTTACTCAAAAAACCATAGGCCACCATGATGGGCAGGAGCACCAGTGTGCGGGCCGTGGCATCCTCTCGCCCGGCGATCCAGCCCGCCACGATGGCCAGGGCCAGCATCCAGGCTTTGATGTTGAGGAATTGCAGCCCAACACCCTGCACAAAGCCCACTTGGAGCTTGGCGCTGTCGGCTTGCTGCAAGCTGCCGCTTTGCCACAAACGCGAGGCTAGCCACAGCAAATAGCCCGTGCCCAAGGTCACGATGCCCCAGCGCAAAGGTGGAAAGGCCACCACCAAACCACCTAAGCCCGTGGCGCACAGCGTGAACAAGATGCCCCAGCCCACCGGCACAGCACACACAAAGCGCATGGCCCGGCGCAGGCCGTGGTTGGCAGCCATGGCGGTGGACAAAGTGGTGTTGGGCCCTGGCGTGAAACTGCTCACGGTGGCCAGCACCAACAGAGCGCTGAGTTCTGAGGGGGTCATGCTTTGGAATGTAGGGCCAAACGGCCACTTTTCAGGTCACCGCTTCGACACAGAAAGGCCAATTCAGCGTGCCGACAGCACTTCCCAGCGCTCCATGGCCGCCAACAACAAATCATCAATTTCAGTGTCGCGCCTGAAGAGTTGTTGTGCCAGACCTGGATCACGTTGGTAGACGTTGCCATCGGCCAGTTGAGCGCGGGTTTGGGTTTGCTCTTTTTCCAGAGCTTCGATCTTCGCGGGCAATTCGGCCAATTCGCGTTGCTCTTTGTAGCTGAGTTTGCTGCGTGCGGGCGCAGCGGCGGCTTGAGCGCTGGTGGCTCCCGAAGGGCTCAAGGCTGTGGACGTGTTGGCGTTTGCAGCGCCGTTTTTTTGTGTGGCTTGGGCCCGAATGGTTTGTGCGCGTTGGGACTGGACCAGCCAGTCTTGCACCGAGCCCTCGTATTCGCGCCAGAAGCCAGGCTGGTCCGGAGCGCTTTCGCAGGCAATGATGCCGGTGACCACGTTGTCCATGAAGGCGCGGTCATGGCTGACCAGAAACACGGTGCCTTCGTAGGTTTGCAAAAGCTCTTCGAGCAGCTCGAGGGTTTCGATGTCCAGGTCATTGGTCGGTTCGTCCAACACCAACACGTTGGCCGGGCGTGCAAACAAGCGCGCCAGCAGCAAGCGGTTGCGCTCACCGCCAGACAGCGAACGCACGGGCGATGTGCCGCGAGCCGGCGAAAACAAGAAGTCGCCCAGGTAACTTTTGACGTGCTGGCGCTTGTTGCCGATCTCGATCCACTCGCTGCCGGGGCTGATGAAATCCTCGAGCGTGGCATCCAGGTCCAGTGCGTCGCGCATCTGGTCAAAATAGGCCACTTCCATTTTTGTGCCACGGCGAACTTCGCCGCTGTCGGCTTCGAGCTCGCCCAAAATCAATTTAAGCAAGGTGGTTTTGCCCGCGCCGTTGGGCCCCAGCAAGCCAATTTTGTCGCCGCGCAGCAAGGTGCCGGTGAACTTGTCAATGATGGTGCGCACGCTGCTGTCGGGCTGTGTGAAGCTTTTGCTCACGTCGGTCAATTCGGCCACCAGTTTGCCGCTGGGCAGGCCAGAGGCTACTTCCATCTTGACGTTGCCGACCTTTTCTCGGCGTGCAGCCCGCTCGCCGCGCAGGTTTTGCAGTCGCGTGATCCGGCTTTGGCTGCGGGTGCGGCGGGCTTCCACGCCTTTGCGGATCCATATCTCTTCTTGGGCGAGTAATTTGTCTGCCTTGGCCTGAATCACGGCTTCTTGCGCCAATTGCTCTTCTTTTTGCACTTGGTAGGCTGCATAGTTGCCAGGATATGGGCGCAATTTGCCCCGGTCCAGCTCAATGATTCGGGTCGCAATGCGGTCCAAAAAGGCGCGGTCATGGGTGATGGCAATGACGCTGCCTTTGAAGTCGATCAGCAGGTCTTCCAGCCAAGTGATGGCATTCAAGTCGAGGTGGTTGGTCGGTTCGTCCAACAAGAGCACGTCAGGCCGTGTGACCAGAGCCTGTGCCAATGCCACGCGTTTTCGCATGCCGCCAGACAAAGACTGAACAACCGCATTGGGGTCGAGTTTCAGACGTTGCAGGGTCTCTTCGAGTCTTTGCTCCCAGCCCCAACCCTCTCGCGACTCGATCAGTCCTTGCAAGGTGTCCAGGTCGCCCCGGCTGTGTGTGTAATCGTCGATCCATTGCACCACTTCAGCCAGACCTTCACGCACGGACTCAAAAATCGTGTGTTCAGGTACCAATACAGGCTCTTGTGCCACATAGGCAATGCGAACACCTTGCTGTAAGTGAAGAGAACCATCATCTGGCCGCTCCATGCCCGCCAGAATTTTGAGCAGTGAAGACTTGCCTGTTCCGTTGCGACCAATCAAACCGATACGCTCCGAACTCTCTAAAGAGAAATCGGCGTGATCGAGGAGTGCGACATGGCCAAAGGCCAGAGAAGCGTTCAAGAGTGTGAGTAAAGCCATGAACCCATTATCCGGGCTGGCCTGCAAGAAACTTTCACTTGTGCTTCAAAAAAGTAGTCAGCGACTAAAAAGTTGCGCTACAATCGAGGGCTTCGCTGCACACAAGTCAACTTTCGAAAGAATGAAGGCATGCACAGTGAAAGGTTAAGAAAAAGTGTTGTTCATGCAAGAAATTTTCGAAAACCTAAGCAAGTGCTGAAAAGTGTGCAATAATCGAAGGCTTCGCTGTAAACGAGCTGACTTTTCAAAAGTCAAGTTCAACACAGCAAGAAAGAAAACGACTTGCACCGCAAGAAATTTTCATAAAATTTGACGCAGCGATAAAAGCTGTGTTAGACTACAAGGCTTCGCTGATCGCAGCGTGGCAAGACGGGGTAGCGAGAGTTGCCTTGGGTTCTTTAAAAATATACAGCCGATAAGCGTGGGCGTTTGATGGTGATTGCCAAGTTCTTCGGAACTTAGCTTTAATTAGCTAACAAACGCTCATGAAGTAAAAAAGATGTGGAAATCAGAGATGGTGACCACGTCGATTCCAATTTATGAGTTGGTCGAAAGACCGAAAAAAATCAAGATCGAACTATAGAGTTTGATCCTGGCTCAGATTGAACGCTGGCGGAATGCTTTACACATGCAAGTCGAACGGTAGAGGGGGCAACCCCTCGAGAGTGGCGAACGGGTGAGTAATATATCGGAACGTGCCCAGTCGTGGGGGATAACGTAGCGAAAGTTACGCTAATACCGCATACGATCTACGGATGAAAGCGGGGGATCGCAAGACCTCGCGCGATTGGAGCGGCCGATATCAGATTAGGTAGTTGGTGGGGTAAAGGCTCACCAAGCCAACGATCTGTAGCTGGTCTGAGAGGACGACCAGCCACACTGGAACTGAGACACGGTCCAGACTCCTACGGGAGGCAGCAGTGGGGAATTTTGGACAATGGACGCAAGTCTGATCCAGCCATTCCGCGTGCAGGATGAAGGCCCTCGGGTTGTAAACTGCTTTTGTACGGAACGAAAAGGTTTCTATTAATACTAGGAGCTCATGACGGTACCGTAAGAATAAGCACCGGCTAACTACGTGCCAGCAGCCGCGGTAATACGTAGGGTGCAAGCGTTAATCGGAATTACTGGGCGTAAAGCGTGCGCAGGCGGTTATGTAAGACAGAGGTGAAATCCCCGGGCTCAACCTGGGAACTGCCTTTGTGACTGCATAGCTAGAGTACGGTAGAGGGGGATGGAATTCCGCGTGTAGCAGTGAAATGCGTAGATATGCGGAGGAACACCGATGGCGAAGGCAATCCCCTGGACCTGTACTGACGCTCATGCACGAAAGCGTGGGGAGCAAACAGGATTAGATACCCTGGTAGTCCACGCCCTAAACGATGTCAACTGGTTGTTGGGTCTTCACTGACTCAGTAACGAAGCTAACGCGTGAAGTTGACCGCCTGGGGAGTACGGCCGCAAGGTTGAAACTCAAAGGAATTGACGGGGACCCGCACAAGCGGTGGATGATGTGGTTTAATTCGATGCAACGCGAAAAACCTTACCCACCTTTGACATGTACGGAAGCCTTTAGAGATAGAGGCGTGCTCGAAAGAGAGCCGTAACACAGGTGCTGCATGGCTGTCGTCAGCTCGTGTCGTGAGATGTTGGGTTAAGTCCCGCAACGAGCGCAACCCTTGTCATTAGTTGCTACATTCAGTTGGGCACTCTAATGAGACTGCCGGTGACAAACCGGAGGAAGGTGGGGATGACGTCAAGTCCTCATGGCCCTTATAGGTGGGGCTACACACGTCATACAATGGCTGGTACAAAGGGTTGCCAACCCGCGAGGGGGAGCTAATCCCATAAAACCAGTCGTAGTCCGGATCGCAGTCTGCAACTCGACTGCGTGAAGTCGGAATCGCTAGTAATCGTGGATCAGAATGTCACGGTGAATACGTTCCCGGGTCTTGTACACACCGCCCGTCACACCATGGGAGCGGGTCTCGCCAGAAGTAGTTAGCCTAACCGCAAGGAGGGCGATTACCACGGCGGGGTTCGTGACTGGGGTGAAGTCGTAACAAGGTAGCCGTATCGGAAGGTGCGGCTGGATCACCTCCTTTCTGGAAACTGCAATCTAAATTGAACGCTCACACTTATCGGTTGTTGGAAGGTTGTCGCTGAGGGCTCAGGCTTTGCCTGGTCATTGGTGACCGGCTTGGGTCTGTAGCTCAGTTGGTTAGAGCACTGTGTTGATAACGCAGGGGTCGTTGGTTCGAGACCAACCAGACCCACCAATCCTTCTGAAGACGGGTGCCACATGGCTTACTAAATGGTTTGCCAGGGTGCCAAGGGCAAGACAATGGGGGATTAGCTCAGCTGGGAGAGCACCTGCTTTGCAAGCAGGGGGTCGTCGGTTCGATCCCGTCATCCTCCACCATCACTTATCGAAATGTTGAGCGGGTCCTGTCGGGGGCCTTTATTCATCTTCATTCAAAACAAAAGCGGCTTGGCAAGAGATTGCGAAGGCTGTTTTTGTGTTGATTGATATTGATCGATTGACAAGTGTCGAAAGGCACACGGCTGTTCTTTAAAAATTCATAGAGTCGAATCAGAGTTGCCAGGGGAAACCGCACATTCGTAAAGGTTTAGTGCGGACCGTGCCCCTGGTGACAATTTTTTGATTGCGTCAAAACGAATATTCAAACGACGTTTGAAATTCAAGTAATGACGAATTGTTCTTTTGATATTGGATGGAAACATCCGGTGTTGAGGAATTATTCATTTACGGCATAACGCGTCAGGTGAAAGACCTGACAGACATTCCTTGAAAACAACGATGAGGTCTCGCAAGAGAGTTCAAAGTTATAGGGTCAAGTGAATAAGAGCATGTGGTGGATGCCTTGGCAATGATAGGCGACGAAAGACGTGAAAGCCTGCGATAAGCTTCGGGGAGCTGGCAAATAAGCATTGATCCGGAGATTTCTGAATGGGGAAACCCACCCTTAGGGGTATCGCATGATGAATACATAGTCATGCGAGGCGAACCGGGTGAACTGAAACATCTCAGTAGCTCGAGGAAAAGACATCAACCGAGATTCCGAAAGTAGTGGCGAGCGAAATCGGAAGAGCCTGTTAGTGATAGCACAACTGTTAGCAAAGCGGCATGGAAAGGCCGGCCATAGTGGGTGATAGCCCCGTATGCGAAAACAGATGTGTGGTACTGAGCTAACGACAAGTAGGGCGGGACACGAGAAATCCTGTCTGAATATGGGGGGACCATCCTCCAAGGCTAAATACTCATCATTGACCGATAGTGAACAAGTACCGTGAGGGAAAGGCGAAAAGAACCCCGGGAGGGGAGTGAAATAGATCCTGAAACCGCATGCTTACAAAAAGTAGGAGCCTCGAAAGGGGTGACTGCGTACCTTTTGTATAATGGGTCAGCGACTTACATTCAGTGGCAAGGTTAACCGAATAGGGAAGCCGTAGAGAAATCGAGTCCGAATAGGGCGATCAGTCGCTGGGTGTAGACCCGAAACCAAGTGATCTATCCATGGGCAGGATGAAGGTGCCGTAACAGGTACTGGAGGTCCGAACCGACTAATGTTGCAAAATTAGCGGATGACCTGTGGATAGGGGTGAAAGGCTAAACAAACTTGGAAATAGCTGGTTCTCTCCGAAAACTATTTAGGTAGTGCCTCAAGTATTACCATCGGGGGTAGAGCACTGTTTTGGCTAGGGGGTCATGGCGACTTACCAAACCAAGGCAAACTCCGAATACCGATGAGTACAGCTTGGGAGACAGAGCACCGGGTGCTAACGTCCGGACTCAAGAGGGAAACAACCCAGACCGCCAGCTAAGGTCCCTAAAATTGGCTAAGTGGGAAACGAAGTGGGAAGGCTAAAACAGTCAGGATGTTGGCTTAGAAGCAGCCATCATTTAAAGAAAGCGTAATAGCTCACTGATCGAGTCGTCCTGCGCGGAAGATGTAACGGGGCTAAGCCAGTTACCGAAGCTGCGGATTTGCAATTTATTGCAAGTGGTAGGAGAGCGTTCTGTAGGCCTGTGAAGGTGGCGGTGTAAACCCTGCTGGAGGTATCAGAAGTGCGAATGCTGACATGAGTAGCGTTAAAGGGGGTGAAAAGCCCCCTCGCCGTAAGCGCAAGGTTTTCTACGCAACGTTCATCGGCGTAGAGTGAGTCGGCCCCTAAGGCGAGGCAGAGATGCGTAGCTGATGGGAAACAGGTCAATATTCCTGTACCGATGACAAGTGCGATGTGGGGACGGAGAAGGTTAGCTCAGCCAACTGTTGGATATGTTGGTTCAAGCCTGTAGTCGTGCTCGGTAGGCAAATCCGCCGGGCTTAGATGAGGGGTGATAACGAGGGTGCTTGCACCTGAAGTGAGTGATACCCTGCTTCCAGGAAAAGCCACTAAGCTTCAGCTTGTCATTGACCGTACCGCAAACCGACACTGGTGCGCGAGATGAGTATTCTAAGGCGCTTGAGAGAACTCAGGAGAAGGAACTCGGCAAATTGATACCGTAACTTCGGGAGAAGGTATGCCCCAATTAGGTGAACTTGAACAAAGGGAGCCGAACGGGGTTGCAAAAAATCGGTGGCTGCGACTGTTTAATAAAAACACAGCACTCTGCAAACACGAAAGTGGACGTATAGGGTGTGACGCCTGCCCGGTGCTGGAAGATTAAATGATGGGGTGCAAGCTCTTGATTGAAGTCCCAGTAAACGGCGGCCGTAACTATAACGGTCCTAAGGTAGCGAAATTCCTTGTCGGGTAAGTTCCGACCTGCACGAATGGCGTAACGATGGCCACACTGTCTCCTCCTGAGACTCAGCGAAGTTGAAATGTTTGTGATGATGCAATCTCCCCGCGGAAAGACGGAAAGACCCCATGAACCTTTACTGTAGCTTTGTATTGGACTTTGAACAGATCTGTGTAGGATAGGTGGGAGGCTTTGAAGCTGGAACGCTAGTTTCAGTGGAGCCGACGTTGAAATACCACCCTGGTGTGTTTGAGGTTCTAACCTAGGTCCATTATCTGGATCGGGGACAGTGCATGGTAGGCAGTTTGACTGGGGCGGTCTCCTCCCAAAGCGTAACGGAGGAGTTCGAAGGTACGCTAGTTACGGTCGGACATCGTGATAATAGTGCAATGGCATAAGCGTGCTTAACTGCGAGACTGACAAGTCGAGCAGATACGAAAGTAGGACATAGTGATCCGGTGGTTCTGTATGGAAGGGCCATCGCTCAACGGATAAAAGGTACTCTGGGGATAACAGGCTGATACCGCCCAAGAGTTCATATCGACGGCGGTGTTTGGCACCTCGATGTCGGCTCATCTCATCCTGGGGCTGTAGCCGGTCCCAAGGGTATGGCTGTTCGCCATTTAAAGAGGTACGTGAGCTGGGTTTAAAACGTCGTGAGACAGTTTGGTCCCTATCTTCCGTGGGCGCTGCAGATTTGAGGAAGCCTGCTCCTAGTACGAGAGGACCGGAGTGGACACACCTCTGGTGTATCGGTTGTCACGCCAGTGGCATTGCCGAGTAGCTAAGTGTGGAAGAGATAACCGCTGAAAGCATCTAAGCGGGAAACTCGTTTCAAGATGAGATCTGCCGGGGCCTTGAGCCCCCTAAAGAGTCGTTCAAGACCAGGACGTTGATAGGTCAGGTGTGGAAGCGCAGTAATGCGTTAAGCTAACTGATACTAATTGCTCGTGCGGCTTGACCCTATAACTTTGATCACACATCGTAAGGTGTGCATTGGTCAAGGAAGTTATGCCAAGTTGACGCATTCAAAAATGGCTGAAAAGCCGAAATCTGATTCGAAGCTCTATGAATTCGTTGTTTTGATTGAAAAGTCAAGACGACAACAAGTTTTGCCTGATGACCATAGCAAGTTGGCCCCACTCCTTCCCATCTCGAACAGGACCGTGAAACGACTTAGCGCCGATGATAGTGCGGATTCCCGTGTGAAAGTAGGACATCGTCAGGCTTCTAACAGCCCGAAACGCCTCACCCTCCGGTGGGGCGTTTTGCTTTGTGCGAAGCATTTCTTCATTCGCATCATCCCTCATTTTTTTGCTCCTCTACGGGTTACCCCCCGATTGACCTATTGATCATTTGCATAAATACTTGAGACCTAAAATATATAGGCCTTAATTAATGGCTTGTGTGGTCTGTAGCAAAGAGAAGCAATATGAAAATCGTGTGCATTGGCGGTGGTCCCTCGGGTTTGTATTTTGCTTTGTTGATGAAAAAGCTTGGCGCCCACCACGACATCACCGTGGTGGAGCGCAACAAGCCCTACGACACCTTTGGCTGGGGTGTTGTGTTTTCTGACCAGACACTTGAGAACATGCGCGAGTGGGACAGAGAAACCGCAGGCGAGGTGGAGCAAGCCTTCAACCATTGGGATGACATTGAGCTGCACTTCAAAAATCGGGTGATCCGCTCAGGCGGACATGGTTTTGTAGGCATCGGGCGCAAGAAGTTACTCAACATCTTGCAAGATCGCTGCGAACAGGTCGGCGTCAAACTCATGTTCGAGCAAGATGTGAATTCAGATTTGGACTTTCCCGATGCGGACCTCGTCATTGCCAGCGATGGTGTCAATTCGCGTGTGCGCAGCCGCCTGCCCGAAGTGTTCAAACCCGATATCGTCACTCGACCCAATCGTTTCATTTGGTTGGGCACCAACCGCCAGTACGACGCCTTCACTTTTTTGTTCGAAAAAACAGAGCACGGATGGTTTCAGGCGCACGTCTACAAATTCGACAAGCAAACATCGACCTTCATCGTTGAGTGCCCCGAGCACGTCTGGCTGGCGCACGGACTGGACAAGGCCGATCAAGACGCGTCCATTGCTTTTTGTGAACAACTCTTTGCCAAGAACCTGCAAGGCGAGAAGCTGATGACCAACGCGCGGCACCTGCGGGGATCGGCATGGCTCAACTTCCAGCGCGTCAAGTGCGCCAACTGGTCCCACTTCAACGGCAACAGCCATGTGGTGCTGATGGGCGACGCGGTGCACACAGCGCATTTTGCGATTGGCTCGGGCACCAAGTTGGCGCTCGAAGACGCCATCGAACTGGTGCGCCAATTCAAAGAGCTGGGTGATACAGCCGACCGAATCCCCGAGGTGCTCAAGCATTACCAGGCCGTGCGTGAAATCGACGTGATCCGCCTGCAAAACGCCGCCTGGAACGCAATGGAGTGGTTCGAGGTGTGTGGTGAGCGCTACTGTGACCAACTCGAGCCCGAGCAGTTCATGTACTCCATGCTCACACGCAGCCAGCGCATCAGCCACGAGAATTTGCGACTGCGTGACAAAGCTTGGCTTGAAGGCTATGAGGCCTGGTTTGCAGGCCGCACGGCCCAGCCAGGCGTCCGCCCGCCCATGTTCACGCCCTACACCTTGCGCTCGGTCACGCTGAAGAACCGCGTGGTGGTTTCACCCATGGCGCAGTACATGGCCATCGACGGAAGAGTGGCAGAAGACCACTTGGTGCACCTGGGCGCACGCGCCATGGGTGGCGCCGGTTTGGTGATGGTCGAGATGACCGCCCCCAGCGCCGATGGCCGAATCACGCATGGCTGTCCAGGGCTGTGGAGCGACGAACAGACCGAGGATTTCAAACGCATCACCGCCTGGGTGCACGCCAAGTCGGACGCCAAAATCGGTCTGCAAATCGGCCACGCCGGACCCAAAGGCTCCTCCTGCCGCCCCTGGCAAGGCGCGGGCATGGACCAGCCCTTGCCCCAAGATGACGCCGAAGGCAACTGGCCCCTGCTGGCGGCCTCTGCACAGCCCTATCTGCCGCACGGTGATGTGCCCCGCGCCATGAGCCGCACCGACATGAACCGAGTCACGGCCGACTTTGTGGCGTCCACGCGGCGCGCAGCTCAAGCCGGCTTTGATTGGCTCGAACTGCATTGCGCGCACGGCTACCTGTTGTCGAGCTTCATCAGTCCCCTGACCAATCAGCGCACCGACGACTACGGTGGATCGCTCGCCAGCCGACTGCGCTTCCCGCTCGAAGTGTTCGCTGCTGTGCGCTCCGCCTGGCCGGATCACCTGCCCATGTCGGTGCGCATCTCGGCGCATGACTGGGTCGAAGGCGGCATCACGCCCACCGATGCGGTCGAGATCGCCCGCGCCTTCAAAGCCGCTGGGGCCGACATGATCGACTGCTCGTCAGGCCAAGTCAGCGCCCAGCAAAAGCCCACCTACGGCCGCATGTACCAAACCCCGTTTGCCGACCGCATCCGGCAAGAGGCCGGCATCGCCACCATCGCGGTGGGCGCCATCTCTGAGGCGGATCACGTCAACAGCATCCTGGCCGCAGGTCGCGCCGATCTGTGTGCCGTGGCCCGCCCGCATCTGGCCAACCCAGCCTGGACGCTGACCGAAGCAGCGCGCATCGGCTACAAAGACATCGCTTGGCCCCGCGCCTACGCGTCGGGCAAGCCCCAGCTTGAAGCAGGTTTCGCCCGCGAGCGAGCCCAGCAGACCGCCAGCAAGGGGGATTGAGATGGCCCAAGAACTGCAAGGTCGCCACGCCCTCATCACCGGTGCGGGTGCAGGCATCGGCGCTGCCATCGCGCTGCAGTTGGCGCAAGCGGGTTGTCGCCTCACGCTCTGTGGCCGTTCGCAAGACACCCTGCAAGCCCAGGCCGAAACGTTGCGCGCACAAGTGCCCGAAGTGGCGGTGTTGATCGCGCCCATGGACGTGGCCGATGAACACGCCGTTCAAGCGGCGGTGCAGGGGGCGCAAGCCCGCTTTGGCCCTGTCAATATCCTCATCAACAACGCGGGACAGGCGAGCAGCCAGCCCTTTGCCAAGACCGATGCCGCGCTCTGGCAGCAGATGATCAGCGTCAACCTCACGGGCACCTACCACTGCATCCAGGCGGTGCTGCCCGGCATGCTCGAAGCCGCCAAGTCTGGCACCCCTGGGCGCATCGTCAACATCGCCAGCACCGCAGGACTCAAAGGCTACGCCTATGTGAGCGCCTATGTGGCGGCCAAGCACGGTGTGGTGGGTTTGACCAAAGCGCTCGCGCTTGAATTGGCGCGCAAGGGCGTGACCGTGAACGCCATTTGCCCCGGTTACACCGAAACCGACATCGTGCGCGAAGCGGTGCAAAACATCGTGAGCAAAACTGGCAAGAGCGAAGCCGAAGCGCGCCAGGCTTTGGCCGCCAGCAACCCGCAGCAGCGTTTGGTGCAACCGAACGAAGTGGCGCAAAGCGTGCTGTGGCTGTGCGCTGCAGGCAGCGACGCCATCAACGGCCAAGCCATTGCCATTGACGGTGGGGAGTTGGCAGGATGAACAGCATGACCGACATGGAAGTGCGTGCCCATGCCGAGCACCACGCCTCACTGCGTTTGTGGTTGCGCCTGCTGTCATGCACCACCCGCATCGAAGACACGATCCGTCAGCGCTTGCGCGAACAGTTTGGCATCACACTGCCGCGCTTTGACCTGATGGCGCAACTGGAGCGCGAGCCGCAAGGCCTGTCAATGAGCGAACTGTCGCGCCGCATGATGGTGACGGGTGGCAACGTCACCAGCATCGTGGACCAGCTGGAAAAAGAACAACTGGTGCAGCGTCAGACGCAAGTCGGCGATCGCCGTTCTTTCACCGTCAGTTTGACCAGCGCCGGAAGCGAAGCGTTTGCCGCCATGGCCTTGGCCCACGAAGGCTGGGTGGTCGAGCTGCTCTCGCCGCTGGCCGAGCCAGAACAAACACAGTTGCACCAACTGCTGGGCACCTTGAAGTCCGGCACACGCACCCCTCAAAAGGAGAAGACATGACCCAACGCTACCTGCCCGGTCAGGCGCATCAGCTGCCACGCCACAACCAGCCTCTGGCGGGCTATCAGCCTGCGCATTTTTTGCTGTCCGTCAAAGACGGCGTCGCCACGGTGAGCCTGAACCGCCCCGAGCGCAAGAACCCGCTGTCGTTTGATTCGTATGCCGAACTGCGCGACTTCTTCCGCGCATTGGCCTACGCACCCGACATCCACGCGGTGGTCATCACCGGGGCCGGGGGCAACTTCTGCTCTGGTGGCGATGTGCACGAAATCATCGGTCCCCTCACAAAGCTCGACATGCCGGGCCTGCTGGCCTTCACCCGCATGACGGGCGACTTGGTCAAAGCCATGCGCGCCTGCCCGCAACCCATCATTGCCGCCATCGATGGCGTGTGCGCCGGGGCCGGCGCGATTTTGGCCATGGCGTCTGACTTGCGCTATGGCACCGAGCGCAGCAAAACCTATTTCCTGTTCAACAAGGTCGGCCTTGCCGGGTGCGACATGGGCGCTTGCGCATTGCTGCCGCGCATCATTGGTCAGGGCCGTGCGAGCGAGCTGTTGTTCACCGGGCGCGGCTTGGGCGCGCTGGAGGCCGAGCGCTGGGGTTTTTACAACCGCGTGTGCGGCGCAGAAGAAGTGCTGAACGAGGCACAAGCCATGGCTGCCCAACTGGCGTCTGGCCCCACCTTTGCCAACGGCATGACCAAGAAGATGCTGCAGCAAGAATGGAACATGGGCGTGGACGAAGCCATCGAAGCCGAAGCCCAAGCGCAGGCCATCTGCATGGCGACCAACGATTTCCACCGGGCCTACCACGCCTTCGTGGCCAAGCAAACGCCCATCTTTGAAGGCGACTGAGCCATGTCCAACAACCCAGCACAACAGCCAAAACAGCACCCCGCAGAACTCGACTGGCCTTTCTTTGACGACAGCCACCGCAGTTTCAAAGTCCGGCTGGATGCCTGGTGCAACGAGCATTTGGCCCACGCTCACCACGACGAAAGCCGCGATGCGGTGGATGCCGAATGCATCCGCCTTGTTCGCCTGCTGGGCAGCGGCGGTTGGCTCCGACACGCGGTGTCGGGCACGGACTATGGCGCAGCGTCTGACGTGATCGACACGCGCCAGCTGTGCCTGCTGCGCGAAACGCTGGCTTTTCACAACGGATTGTCCGACTTCGCATTTGCGATGCAGGGTCTGGGCACAGGGGCCATCAGCCTCATGGGCTCGGCTGACCAAAAGCAGCGCTACTTGCCGCGTGTGGCTTCAGGCCAAGCCCTGTCGGCCTTTGCGCTCAGCGAGCCCGAAGCAGGTTCCGACGTGGCCGCCATGCAGTGCAGCGCCACCGCCACGGCAGATGGCTATGTGCTGAACGGCCGCAAGACCTGGATCAGCAACGGCGGTATTGCCGACTTTTATGTGGTGTTCGCCCGCACGGGCGAAGCGCCCGGGGCGCGGGGCATCACCGCTTTCATTGTGGATGCCGACTCGCCCGGTTTGTCGATCGAAGAACGCATCGACGTGGTGGCGCCGCACCCGCTGGCCACGCTGAAATTTGACAACTGCAAGGTATCTGCAGCGCAGCGCATTGGCGATGCGGGCCAGGGCTTTAAGGTGGCCATGGCCACACTCGATGTGTTCCGCACCTCGGTGGCGGCAGCGGCTTTGGGGTTTGGGCGGCGTGCGCTGCACGAGTCCATCGCTTGGGCGCGCTCGCGCAAGATGTTTGGCCAAAGCTTGGGCGACTTTCAGATCACCCAAACCAAGATCGCGCAAATGGCCACCCTGCTGGACGCCGCCACGCTGCTCACCTACCGCGCCGCCTGGCTGCGCGATCAGGGCGCACGCATCACCCGCGAGGCGGCCATGGCCAAGATGACCGCCACCGAAAACGCGCAGCAGATCATCGACATGGCGGTGCAGATGCACGGCGGCATGGGCGTCAAAAAAGGCGTGATGGTGGAGTCGCTGTACCGCGAGATCCGGGCGCTGCGCATTTACGAAGGTGCGACCGAAGTGCAGCAACTGATCATCGGCAAGGATTTGTTGAAAGGTTGACATGAGCGACTGGAACACATTGCTGCCCAGCAGCCATACCGACAGCTTTGCGCGTGACCGGCTACCGCCCCAAGACCAGCTGCCCGTGTTCATGGCCGACCGGCCCGAGCTGGAGTACCCGGACCAACTCAACTGCGCCGTGGAATTGGTGGACCGGCATGTGCGCGAGGGAAAAGGTGAGCGCATCGCGCTGCATGGCGTGAGCGACTTCCACACGGGGGGAGGAGACTTCAGCTGGACCTATGCCCAGCTGCAGGACAAAACCAACCGCATCGCTCAGGTGCTGACACACGACATGGGTCTGGTGCCCGGCAACCGCATTTTGCTGCGCGGCGGCAACAGCCCCATGATGGCCGCGTGTTTGCTGGGCGCAATCAAGGCCGGCCTGGTGGCGGTGCCCACCATGCCGCTGCTGCGTGCGGGCGAGTTGGCGCAAATCATCGACAAAGCGCAGGTCAGCGCCGCGCTGTGCGACAGCTTGCTGGCCGACGAGTTGCAACATTGCATGACACCCGGCCACGCCAGTCACACGCCCAGCTTGAAACAAGCGCTGTATTTCCGCAGTGACGCTCCCGATGGCTTGGAGCAGCGCATGGCGCGGCAAAGTGGGGCGTACACCGCCCACCCGACCAGCCGCGACGACGTGTGCCTGATCGCGTTCACCAGTGGCACCACGGGCAAGCCCAAGGGCACCATGCACTTTCACCGCGATGTGCTGGCCATGTGTGATTTGTTCCCGCGCCACATCTTGCAGATGAACGAGAACGATGTGGTGTGCGGCACGCCGCCCATTGCCTTCACTTTCGGCTTGGGTGGTCTGCTGGCGTTCCCGCTGCGCTATGGCGCGAGTACCGTGCTGCTTGAAAAGCACACGCCCGAGACCTTGATGCAGACCATTGCCAAGTACCGAGCCACGCAGTGCTACACCGCGCCCACCATGTACCGCCAGATGGCGACGCTGACCAAAGGCGTTGACCTGTCCAGCCTCAAGCACCCCGTCTCGGCAGGCGAGGCCTTGCCCGACGCCACCCGCCAGCTGTGGAAGCAGGCCACGGGCATCGAGATGACCGACGGCATTGGCGGCACAGAAGTGATCCACATCTACATCTCCAGCGCGGGCGCGCAAGTGCGCCCCGGCAGCATTGGTCAGGTGGTGCCCGGCTATGTGGCGCAGATCGTGGGCGACGACATGCAGCCCGTGCCGCCCGGCACCGTGGGGCGCTTGGCCGTGCGCGGCCCCACAGGCTGCAAATACCTGGCCGACCCGCGCCAGCAAGACTATGTGAAAGACGGCTGGAACCTGCCCGGCGACACCTTTGTCATGGACGCCGATGGCTACTTCAGCTACCAGGCGCGCAACGACGACATGATCATCTCGGCGGGCTACAACATCGCAGGCCCCGAGGTGGAAGGCGCTTTGCTGCAACACCCGGCCGTGGCCGAATGCGGCGTGGTCGGCATGCCCGACGAAGACCGTGGGCACATCGTGCAGGCCTATGTGGTGCTCAAGCCCGGCCACACGGGTGATGCGGCCATGGAAAAAGCCCTGCAAGAGCACGTCAAGCAAACCATCGCCCCGTTCAAGTACCCGCGTAAGGTGGTCTTTCTGGACGCCTTGCCCCGCACGGAAACCGGCAAACTGCAGCGCTTCAAGTTGCGTCAAATTTCAGTCAACAAATAACTTTGCGGGACAGATCTTTAGCTCTGTCCCCAACTGATCAAAGGAAAAGCATGTTCAACGTCTTGCAACCCGAAGGCTGGGCGCCCGCCAAAGGCTATGCCAACGGCATCGAAGCGCGAGGCCGCATGGTGTTTGTGGCCGGCATGATCGGCTGGAACGGCCAAGCCCAATTCGAGACCGACGACTTTGTAGCCCAGTGCCGCCAAGCCCTGCAAAACATCGTCGACACGCTGGCCTGCGCGGGCGCTGGCCCGCAGCACATGGCCCGCATGACCTGGTACGTCAAAGACAAGAAGGAATACCTGGCACGCGGCAGGGAGCTGGGCAAGGTCTATCAGGAAGTCATTGGCAAGAACTATCCGGCCATGACGCTGGTGCAAGTGGCCGACTTGGTGGAAGACCGCGCCCAAGTTGAGATTGAAGTGACGGCGGTGGTGCCGGAGTGAGTGGATTCGCGCTTCGTCAGTTACGTTGCCAAGAAGGGTTAATTGTCCGCACCATCTGCAGCTTGTTATGAACCAAGCGTTTGGCAAGCAATAAAATCGAAGTTAAATTGATACCAAAGTAAATAATATGAAAATATTAATATATACTTAGTAACTTTAAATTTACTTCGAAAGGTTGCGAATGACAACATGGATCAAGCTGAGCTTTATTGCAAGTACTGTTGCAATACTGACAGGATGCGGTGGCGGTGGCGATGGTTCAAACGTAACAAACACTGATCCACAAGGCTTGTGGACTGGTGTCGCATCAACAGGCTACACAGTAAATACCGCTGTCCTAGAGACCGGTGAGACATGGGGTATCTATTCATCAGGCTCAACAATTTATGGTGCTCTCTATGGTTCAGCTGTTGTCAATGGGGCCAGCGTTTCCATCAACGGAACTGATTTCAACTTCGTAACAAATAGATCTACCAGCGGCAACCTAACTGGCACAGTCCAGGCAAAGTCATCAATGTCCTTAAGTGGCAACGGTGTCACCGTCCCTCTGACGTATCAATCGTCATATGACACACCGGCAACCGCTGCAAATGCAATGGGTACTTGGTCGTTTGTTGGAAGGTCTGGTGCCTACACATTGATTCCTGGCGCCATCACGATTGATAGCAATGGGCGTTTTGTTCTCAATCAAACCAACTGTATTACCACCGGTAGCATCGTCCCGCGTTCTGGCAGTAAGAACATTTACAACATTACGCTCTCATCCATTGGCAGTGGTTGTGCGGTTGGGCAAAGCACCCTGACTGGTGTAACGCACATTGATACTTCGGTCACACCTAACAAGTTATTGGCTCTAGCTCTCACCCCAAATAAGAGTGATGGCCTGATTGTTATCGGGACCAAGCAATAAGCACGTCATTGACAGGGATCATGCCCAAATGATTCTTGGCACCGCGCTGTTTCAGGGTGAACAGAAAATGGAGCAAAGGTGGCAGGAAAGTCCAATCAACATTCGGGTTGCAATTGGAGTCCAGCTAAATCTCTTTGGATGTCTCATTTAGGCTGATCTCGGACGTTCGAGCAAGGCACGCCGAATGACCGCTGTTGTCAGAAGCGGTTGAACGACTTGGAGCGGCCTGGCTGGCAGCTCCGCCCCTGGAAGCAGCCGTCTGGCCCGATGCTCACATGCGAACTGTTCGAGTGACGCTATCGCGTAACGCGACCGTCGCAGATCGATCCGAAGCGGTTGGTCGCATCGAATGGATGATTCCCGAATGCGCACCAAAGGCTTCGGCGACCGCTCGGTTAGCATTGACCGACTCAGAGAAGAAGGATTGAGAAAGTGCTGACCGACATCTTTGCAGACCGGTACAAAGACCAGCCGATCTGGTCCACATTTAGCGATCAAGAGCGCCGCCTGCTGACGCAGATCTACAACCTCATCAAGGAGGTCTATCCGTACTGGCGCGATGGTAAGGAAAACGCACCTAACGTCGCGAAGTACAAGGAGCTGCACGATCAGCTGGCTAACGAACTCGGACGCAAGGAGCTTGCCCCCCGCTACTACTCCTACACCCAGAAGAATGCGTTCGGCACAGACATGCCGGTCAGCGGCTGGTACTCATACGAGTACGTTTTCGAGCAGTTCCTAACCGGTCCATTCAATGACTCGTGGGACCCCGACGCATACATCAAGGCCCGCATCAGCCTGGTCGAGTTAGTGATGCGCAAGCGCGGCATCGAGATAGCAGCGATCAACTACCTCTTGCCCAGTGAAATCCGGGATGCAAGCATCAATGCGGCCAGGGCAAAAGGTCGCGGCCTGCGTTTACCGGGCGACCCATCTAAAGGCGTGATCGCCAGAAACAAGGCTGTCAACGATGCCTTCAACGCGAAGGTCGAAGAACTCAATGAGCGCTTCCGACGAGCTGGCGCGCCGCTTAACTATCACAACGGCTTCATCCAGTTCGCCACTGACCAGCTCGTGGAGCGCCAAATCTCGAAGCCGTTCTGGACCCTGGTCTCTGACCCAAAGTGGTCGAACGTCGATATAGACATGAAGGAGTCTCTGGACCAGCGTGACAGCAACGGCAAGGACCCCGCGATCTATGCAGCCAAGGCGCTAGAGAGCACGATCAAGATCATCTCGGCCGAGAAGGGATGGACTAGAGGCACGGAGCGCGGTGCGGCGCAGTACATCGACAACCTGATGAAGAAGGATCACGGCTTCCTTGACGTTTGGGAAGGCGAGATGCTGAAGGACTACTTCACCAAGGTTCGCAACGCGGTGGGCCACGGACCAGGCGATCAGCCTATGCCGACCCTGACTCTGCCGCAGACCGACTGGGCCATCGAAACCGCCATGTCATGGATCCGAACGATGGTCCGTCGACTGAAGTCATCTTGACCTGCTAGCGGCTGCCCGCTAAGGGTCGAGAGCATCTTTTCGACCCTCGGCGCAGCAGACGTTCGCTGAAGCTTGAGGCGGTGTTCGGCAGCCCGACTGTCTTGGACGGCTGCTCCGCCCCCGACAGCGGTCATCGCCGCCGGTATCCACGCAACCCGATGACGGCTTCCTGAACATCACCGTGAGCTCTGCGATCTGCTGCGGAGGACCGCAACCGCTGCATATAAGGCATCTATCAATACTGATTTTTTTGATAGTCAAGAAAAGACAGGGATCGGACCTATGCTGATGCAAGGCTCATTGATGGCTGTTAATACCAATTGCCGTGCTGCCGGACTCTGAACATCTGTAGGATATGCATCACATCAAACAATTGAAAGCGGTCTATTTGAGCTTGGCATCTGGAGTTTTCATCAAATCCTCCGAACAAGTAAGAAACTCATCTACCGCCGCGTTTGTTCGATTGCGGATAGGTTGTCCATCAGAACCCATCTTGGTATCGATTACCGTCAAGTCAAGATTGAATATGACGTCCTGTTGGCCGGGCTTCCTGTTAAACCCTACAACCAATTGTTTTTTCTCCGCAATTCCGGCAAAGGCGGCAATGACTTCATCGTCAAGTGAACCGACAAAAAGTGCATAGCCCTTGTTCTCTGCTTCCAGTCGAATTGCTTTTTTGGGTGCCCTACTATTCGGTCCACGAATAAACGCATTAGCAGGTGCAAATCCGTTTGTGGAGCCGAAGCCATCGAATGCGCCTACCTTCAACATATATGCAAGACCTGTCGTGGTGTGGGGGCGCAAGTAGAAGGAACCTACTAACTTGACCGGAGCTCCTTTCATCGTGCTGAAGTCACGCTTTAGAGCACCAAACTCCAAACCGCACGCAGTTAATGAACCGTCGGCAGACTCACGGTGGGGGATCACGTAAATCGTCCCTTCCAAGCGCTGGGCTAGTTGCGCCATATCTGCGGCGGGTTGAGCAGCAGCGCCCAAGCTCGTTAACCCAAGAAGTGCTGAAAGGACGAGATGCCTCATGTTTTTCCCCTGATTTTTCATTAATCTTAATCTATGCATATGCAAGATTGGAGAGCAACGAAGGTGCCAATAGCAACCTCAAAACTTGAAAGCGATTCAGCAGTTACCGTGACTGGTGTGTGTGGCGATCAGCCTCTCCAACATGAGCTTGAGTTGATGCGCCGGGTCCGAACCCAAGGCCGACACCACCTGCGCCTCATGCGCTTTGGCTTGCTTCAGCAGGGGCTGCACCTTGCGCCGACCAGCGGCTGTGAGTCTCACCAGGCTTTGCCGTTTGTCGTGTGTGGCGTCACAACGTTGGACCCACCCGGCACCCTGCATGCGTCCCACCAGCTTGGTCACGGTGGGTTGTTTGGCCAGCACGATGCTGGCGAGCTCGTTGATGCTCAAGCTGTCTTTGCCCGACAGGCTGGCCATCACGCGCCACTCCATCAGACTCAGGCCGTTGGCTTCCACCACGGCGTGGAATTCGCTCGAAATCAAATGGCTGGCCCGCGCCAGCAAGTAGGCCAGGTAGTCGTCAACAAAGCCGGGTGAAGAGGTCATGGGGCAGGGGCAAAACGTTGGGCTGTGCTCGATTGAAAGCCTCACATTACATGAAAATTCATATAAACTGTTTTTGAAGGCCGAAAACGGCTTGCCTTGGGTAGAGTTTCAGGAGACAAGCATGCTGGTAGAAAAGATCGAACACAAGTGGCTCGCGGCGTTCACCCGCACCTTCACGCTGTGCAAAGTGCAGCCCGGTGAGGTGGTGGCCATTTTGTCGGAGACGCAGTCGCGCCGTGTGAACGTCGAGTTGGCGCGCCTGGCATTGGAAGGCATGGGCGCCAAGGTGTTCGAAGTGACGTTGACCACGCCCGCACTCACCGCCCCCGCGCCTGTGCGCTCCACAGGCGCGAGTGACGCTATTGGGCAACTCGGCCCCGTGGTGGCCGCTTTGGCCCGCGCCGACATGGTGGTGGACTGCACCGTCGAAGGCCTGCTGCACGCGTCCGAGTTGCCTACCATCATGAAGGGCGTGGACGGCCGTATGCCGCGTCTGCTCATGGTGTCCAACGAGCATCCCGAAATTTTGGAACGCACCGTGCCCGATCCGGCGCTCGAAGGCGTGGTGCGCTCGGCCATGAAAAAGCTCCGCGCCGCACAGTTGATGCACGTCACGTCAGCCGCTGGAACTGACTTGCGCGTGAACCTGAAACAGGGCAACCAACAAGCGGTGGTCGGCGGTGTGTGGGGCTTTTGCACCAAGCCGGGCATGGTGTCGCACTGGCCTGGCGGCCTGGCGCTGGCGTTCCCGCCAGCGGGCAGCGTCAACGGCACGCTGGTCATGGCCCCGGGCGATGTGAACCTGACCTTCAAACGCTATTTGCGCGACACGATCCGTTTGACGATCGAGAACGACAGCGTGGTCGCCATCGAAGGGCAGGGCGTGGATGTGGACATGATGCGCGGCTACTACAAGGCCTGGGAAGACGCTGAAGGTCACCGCGCCTGCTATGCGGTGTCGCATGTGGGCTTTGGCCTGAACCCGGCGGCGCGTTGGGACGCCATGGCCTTTTACGACAAGCGCGACTGCAATGGCACCGAGCTGCGCGCATTTGCGGGCAACTTTTTGTATTCGACCGGGGCCAACGAAGTCGCGGGTCGCCACACGCTGGGCCACTTTGACCTGCCCATGCGCGGCTGCACCATCCGGCTCGACGGCGCGGTGGTGGTCGATGCCGGCCAAGTCGTGAGCGCGGCGCTGGCATGAGCGCGCCTGCCTTCACCGAAGTGGGTTTGCCCGCACAACCCGCTGTGGTCTTCTTGCACGGTGTGGGCGGTGGCCGACACGGCTGGGCAGCGCAGCAAGCGCATGTGGCCGCTTTGGGCTGGCGCAGCCTGGCCTGGGACATGCCCGGTTATGGCGACAGCCCTAGGGTCACCCCCTATGACTTTGCGCACTTGGCGCAAGCCCTCTGGCAAATGTTGGACGCGGCGCAGATCGACCAAGCCGTGTTGGTGGGCCACAGCATGGGGGCCATGGTCGCTCTGCAAGCCTGGACGCAAAAGCCAGAGCGCATCCGTGGCCTGCTGCTGGCTGCCAGCAGCCCGGCTTTTGGCCACAGCGATGGCGAATTTCAAAAGCAGTTTTTGGCGCAGCGCTTGGCCCCTCTGGAGGCGGGCAAAACCATGGGCGATATCGCCGACCGTTTGATCCCGTCGATGGTGGCGCCCGGCTGCACTGCCCCCGCGCTGACCCTGGCCCGCCAAGGCATGGCCGCCGTTGCGCCCGACACCTACCGCGCCGCCTTGCGTGCGCTGGTGCAGTTCGAGCAACGCGCCGCCTTGCCCACCATCACCGTGCCGGTGTTGTGCTTGGCGGCAGAACACGACCGCACCGCGCCGCCCGCCGTGATGGAAAAGATGGCGCAAAAAATTCCCGGCGCGCGCTACGCCTGTCTGGCGGGTGCGGGCCATTTGCTGCACTGCGAACAGCCCGAGGCGTTCAACGCCGAACTCGAAAAATTCTTGAAGGACATGCAACCATGACCGACATGCTAGACAAGACCATGCCGATTTGTGGCGACGACTACCCCCTGACTGAGAAACAGCAAAAGCTGATGGCATTGGCCCGTCAGCTGGGTCGTGAGAAGTTCGCCCCCCGCGCAGCGCAGCTCGACCGCGATGCGCAGTTTCCGTTTGCCAATTACGACGACATGCGCGACGCAGGTTTGCTGGCACTGTGCGTGCCTGAAGCGCATGGCGGCCAGGGTGCCGACTACGCGACCTATGCGATGGTGTCGGCCGAGATCGGTCGCTACTGCGGCGCCACCGCCCTCACCTTCAACATGCATGTCTGCACCATGCTCTGGAGTGGCCTGCTGTCAGAAGACCTGGAGATGACGCCCGAGCAGCGCGCCATCCACCGCCAGCACCAGGCCACGCACTTTGCCCGTGTGGTGAAAGACGGCGCGATTTACGCGCAGCCGTTTTCTGAAGGCGGCGCTGCCGCCTCAGGGGCGCAACCCTTTGGCACCCTGGCGGTCAAGGTGGAGGGTGGCTGGAAGGTCAACGGCAAGAAGATCTTTGCTTCCTTGTCCGATGCTGCCGATTACTTTGGCGTGCTGTGCACCGAGAAGAAAGAGGGCGCTGACCTGTCGCGCCGCGACACCCTGTACCTGGCCATACCCCGCACCGCGCCGGGCCTGACGATCGAAGGCGATTGGGACCCGCTGGGGATGCGCGCCACCGTGTCGCGCAATTTGATTTTCAAAGACGTGTTCGTGCCCGACGTCGCGGCGCTCATGCCGCAAGGTCTTTACTTTCAGGCCGCCAGCCGCTGGCCGCACATGTTCATGACGCTTTCGCCCACTTACATGGGCATCGCGCAAGCGGCGTACGACTTCACCGTGGCCTACCTGCGCGGCGAGATCCCGGGCACCGGCCCCGTCAAGCGCCGCCAGTTCGCGACCAAGCAAATCGCCGTGGCCGAGATGTTCATCAAGCTCGAACAAACCCGCAACCTGTTTTTGCGTGCCATCGAAGACGCCAAGGTGGACCCGAGCAAGTCCACCCGACTGCGCGCTTATGCCGCGCAGTACACCATCATGGAAAACGCACAAGACATCGCCCGCCTGGCCATCCGCACCTGCGGCGGCCAGTCCATGTTGAAAAGCTTGCCGCTGGAGCGCCTGTACCGCGATGCGCGTTGCGGCTCGCTCATGCTGCCCTGGACGGCCGAGCTGTGCATGGACCGCATTGGCCGCGAAGCCCTGTACGAACCCGGCGAAAAAGACGAGTGATGTTCGCCCAGGAAAGCAGCCTGATCGCGGCGCGCTTTGCGCAGTTGGCGCAGGAGTGCGGCGCTCAGCCCGCCATGACCTTCAGGGGGGACGAGCGCCAACCCGATCAGACCTTGGCCTACGACTTCGCCCAATTTTGGCGGCGCATCGAGCGGGTCACCGCGCACCTGCAATCTCACTGGGGTGTGCAGCCGGGTGACCGTGTGGCCTGGCTGGGCTTGAACCACGAACTGCAGCTGGTCACGCTGGTGGCCTGCGCCCGGCTGGGCGCGATTTTTTTGCCCCTGAACTTTCGCCTGGCCGTGCCCGAGTTGCAGCAGGTGATGCACGATGCGCAACCGCGCCTGCTGGTGCACGACAGCCACCACGCCGATACGGGCCAGGCACTGCAGGCCGAGGGCTTGCAGCACACCCACCACGATGAGCTGATCGCCAGCGCTTCGCCACGCGGTCTGCCGCTGCCCAAACTGCACTGGGATGTGCACAACGACCTGCCGCTGCTCTTGGTCTACACCTCGGGCACCACGGGTGTGCCCAAAGGCGCGGTGCACACGCAAGCGGCGCTGCTGGCCAACGCCCGCGCCAGCGCTTGGGCGCACGACTTTGTGCCGGGCGACAAGGTGCTGTCCACGCTGCCCCTGTTCCATGTGGGGGGCTTGTGCATTCAAACTTTGCCCGCGCTGCTGGCCGGTGTGCCGGTGGTGCTGCACCCGCGCTTTGATCCGTCTGCCTGGCTGGGTGAAATGAACACGAGCCAACCCTCTTTGTCATTGCTCGTGCCCGCCACCATGCGCGCCGTGTTTGAACACCCGCGCTGGGCCGAGACCTCGCTGGCCTGCCTGCGCGGCATCATGACCGGCTCGTCCACCGTGCCTGTGGCCTACCTGGATACGCTGCACGCGCGCGGCGTGCCTGTCGGCCAGGTGTATGGCACCACCGAGACCGGCCCCGTGTCCATCGTGCTGCGTTTGCCCGAGGCCATGGCCCGCGTGGGCGCTTCAGGCTGGCCGCACCCGGAGGCCCAGGTCAAACTGATCGGTGCACAAGGCCAGGAAGTCGGCCCCGGTGAAACGGGCGAAGTCTGCATCCGCGCTGCCAACCTGATGCGCGGCTACTGGCGTGCCGACGGCGAGTCCCACACGGGCCTGCAGGACGGCTGGTTTCATTCGGGTGACTTGGGCCAGCGCGCCGAAGACGGCTGCATCACCATCGTGGGCCGCAGCAAGGACATGATCATCTCCGGGGGCGAGAACATCTACCCGGCCGAAATCGAAAACCTGCTGGTCACACTGCCCGGCGTGGCCGAGTGCGCGGTGGTCGGCTTGCCCGATGTGCGCTGGGGCGAGGTGCCGGTGGCGGTGTTGGTGCGTACCAGCGATGCGGCAGGTCAGACCCTCGACGCCGAGGCCGTACTGCAGCATTTGCAAAGCCGAATTGCCCGGTTCAAATTGCCCCGGCGCGTGGTCTTCAGGGACAGCCTGCCCAAGAGCGCTTTGGGCAAGGTGCAAAAGCCCGCTTTGCTGGCGCTTTTGCACGGCACAAAACCTTGAATCTTCCCCCTTTCTTCCCCTGCGTGACAGCGTTTTTTATGCCGCGTGGCATCATCAGCGGGTTCATTCATTCAGAGGTTCAGAAGTTTAAATGTCACGTTATTTTTCACGTCGCCCGATCTTGGGTATGGCCGCTGCGGTCTTGTTGTCCACCACCTCGGTGGCTTGGGCCCAAGGCGCTTGGCCCAATAAGCCGGTCAAGATCGTGGTGCCTTTTGCGCCCGGCGGCACCACCGACATCCTGGCACGTGCGATTGCCCCGGACCTGAGCAAAGCGTTTGGTCAGTCTTTCATCATCGAAAACAAAGGCGGCGCAGGCGGTAACCTGGGTGCGGAACAAGTGGCCAAGTCGGCAGGCGACGGCTATACGCTGCTCATGGGCACCGTGGGTACGCACGGCATCAACAGCGCCCTGTATGCCAAGCTGCCCTACGATCCCTTCAAAGACTTCGCGCCCATCACCTTGGTCGCCGGTGTGCCCAATGTCATGGTGATCAATGCCGAGAAAGCCACGGCCAACAAGATCAACAGCGTCAACGACTTCATCAAGTTCGCCCGCGCCAACCCTGGCAAGCTGAACATGGCGTCGAGTGGCAACGGCACCTCCATCCATTTGGCGAGCGAGTTGTTCAAATCGCAAACCGGCACCTTCATGGCGCACATTCCCTACCGGGGTTCCGGTCCCGCCTTGCTCGATTTGGCCGGTGGCACCATGGACGTCATGTTCGACAACTTGCCTTCGGCCATACCGCTGATCAAGTCGGGCAAGCTCAAGGCCCTGGCCGTGACCAGCAGCCAGCGTTCCGCGGCCATGTCCGAGTTGCCCACCATCGAAGAGGCGGCTGGCCTCAGAGGTTTTGAAGCCAGCAGCTGGTTCGGTCTCTTGGCGCCAGCCGGCACACCCGCCGATGTGGTCAACCGCATTCAGCAGGAAGTGGCCAAGTCACTGGCTTCCCCTGCCATGAAAGAACGCCTGGCCACATTGGGCGCGATTCCCAGCGGCAACACGCCCGCGCAATTTGCAGCGCTCATTGAGTCAGAACACAAAAAGTGGGCTGAAGTGGTCAAGGTTTCGGGCGCCAAGGTCGACTGATGGCCTGGTTTGACGACTTCGAGCGCCAGACGCTCACCGTGGCGGGCTTGCCGGTGTGCTTTCGGCGCACCGCCGATTGGGCGGGGCAATCGCATTTGCCTGTGCTGGTTTTGCTGCACGGCTTTCCGCAAACCCATGTCATGTGGCAGCGCGTCGCGCAAAACTTGCGCGGCCGTTACCGGATCGTCATGCCCGATCTTCGTGGCTATGGCGATTCGTCCCATGCTGTGGGCGATGCGCAGCACCTGCATTACAGCAAGCGCGCCATGGCGCAAGAAGTCGTCGGCCTGCTCGATGTCTTGGGCGTGGGCGATTTTTTCTTGTGCGGTCACGACCGGGGCGGGCGCGTGGCGCACCGTTTGGCGCTCGACCACGCGCCGCGCGTCAAGAAGCTGTGCATCATCGACATTGCGCCGACCCTCGACATGTACAGCGGTCTTTGGGGCAAAACACTCGAGGTCTCCGGCCCGGTGACCGATCCGTACTTTGCGTTTGCACAGGCCTACTACCACTGGTTCCACCTGACGCAACCCGCACCCTTGCCCGAATTCATGATCGGCGGCAAGCCCAAGGCCTACCTGCACGCCAAGTTGGGCGGCTGGGGCAGCTTGGGGCTGGGTTTCATCGAGCCGCAAGCCCTGGCCGAATACGAACGCGCATTTTGCAACCCGGCGGTGAATGACAAGGGCTGGCCCGCGGCCATCCACAGCGCGGCCGAAGACTACCGCGCCAGCGCAGGCGTCGACCTGCAGCACGACGCAGACAGCCGTGCGCGTGGCGACAAAATCGCCTGCGACACCCTGGTGCTGTGGGGCGATCGCGGCGTGGTCAACCGCATGTTCAAGCCGGTCGAGCTCTGGCAGGCGCAATGCGCTGGCCGAGTCAGCGGTCAGCTGATGTCTTCAGGTCACTTCATTCCGGAAGAGCTGCCCGAGGCCACCAGCGAAGCCTTGGCCAAGTGGATGGTTTGACTGGGCTGGTTTGGCGGCGGCCTCAGGCCCCGCAGCACTTTTTGAACTTTTTCCCGCTGCCACAGCTGCACGCATCGTTCCGACCTGGCGTGGCTTCTTTGATGACCTGCGCCACACGCGGGCCGATGTTGCGCCAGATTTCGCGCAGGTCGTACACCGCCCACAGCGCTTCGCCGTAGGCGTTCAGGCGCTCTTCGCTGACGCTGGGTGGGCCGTCTTCGGACAAGGCCGACAAGGTGGGCACCGCATCATCGTCTTCGGTCAGGGCCACGATGGCCTCGAGTGACAGGTCGTACCACTTGGCCGCTTCCTTGTCCTTGGGGGTGGCCCATTCTTCGGGCCAGTTTTCCACCGCGAACATGAAACCCAGCGCCCACACCTGCGCAAAAGAGGGGATTTCGCTGTCTTCAATGTCTTCGCGCTCTTCGGGCGGCAAGGATGCAATCGCCCCGCGCACATCCATCACCTCGGGTGCATAGGCTTTGTCGTCGTCCAGTGCTTCCACGGGGGTGTCGAGCGCGAGTTTGATTTCGTCAAAACGGCGCTGCCACAAAGCCATGAACTGCTGGCGCTGGGCGTCGTCGGCAAAGCTGCCGCCATCCTCACCATCGTCCACACCCAGCAGCATGGGCAGCCATTCGGCATCAGGAATGGCGCGGCGGCAGCACACCAGCGCGGCCATGAAACCCTCACAAAATTCCCACTGCGGTGTTTCTTCAAAACGCTCGCGCAGTTCGTCCAGGATGTTGTCCAGGGTGTCAAAGTCTTCGGCTTCCAAGCCAGCGGTGGTGTTCATGGTGTGTTCCTGTGGTCAGGCGGGGATTGTAGTGACCGGGTTCAGCGCCACGCCGCAGCGCGCCAGGCGCTTTTTCATGCACAGCACTTGCGCGTCTTTGCTGTGCAGGGCGGCGGTGTGGGCGACGGCCAGGTCGATGAATTTTTGGTCATCGGCGTCATTGCAGGTGTATTCGGCTTTGGGGGCGTTGGGCTGCAGTTGTGCGTGGCGGTCAAAGTGGTCGAGCACGGCGCTGGCGGGCAGTTGGCGGTGCGTCAGGCGTTTGACGATTTGCGGGTAGGCCAGCACGCGGGCCAGCTCTTCGCGCATGGCGGCGGTGGCCAGCCATTGCGTGCTGCCGCTCTCCACGCTGGTGCGCAGGGCCTCGGCCTGAGGTTCGTCAAACACCCAGAGGTCGAGCACGATGTTGGTGTCCAGCACGCGGCGCACTGGGGTACTCACACTCATGCGGCAGGCGTTCCGGTATCCCCTGTTTTGTCTGCAGAGGCGTCTGTCGGTGTGCGCTTCAAGCTGCCTTTGACCATGTCAAAGCGGAACAAGCGGCATTCGATGGGGCCGTTCCACATGGGCACGCGGCGGGATTCTTTCAGGCGCATTTTGCTGGGCAGCTTCAGGTCGGGCGTGAGCATCCAGGCGCTCCAACCGCTGTAGTTCTTCTTCCAGTGGCTGGCCAGTTGGGCGAAGAAGTCGCCGCCGTCGTCGGTCTGGGCGGTTTCGCGGTGGTGGCTCTGCTCGGAGGCCCGTGCGTTTGCCAAGGCGCCTGGTTGGAAGTTGTCACGCCCACGCCCGGCCACACCCGCTGCGGCAATGCGCTCGCCATAGGGCGGGTTGAGCAGCATGACGCCGGGGGTCTCGCTGGGTGGCATGCGCTGCAGCGCGTCGCCCCCCCGCAACTCGATCACGCCCGACACGCCAGCCCGCTCGGCGTTGCGCTCGGCAAAGTCGACCATGCGGAAGGCCACATCGCTGCCAAAAACCGGCGCGGTGGGTTCGTGTTCCAGGTCGCGGGCTTCTTCAATCAGGCCTTGCCAAACGTGGTTCTGGAAGGGCAGCAATTTTTCGAAGCCAAAGCGGCGCTGCAAGCCGGGAGCGATGCCGCAGGCGATTTGCGCCGCTTCGATCGGAATCGTGCCGCTGCCGCAGCAGGGGTCGTACAGCGGGACCGTGGCGTCCCAACCGCTGGCGGCAATCATGGCGGCGGCCAATGTTTCTTTGAGGGGTGCGTCGCCCTTGTCGGTGCGCCAACCGCGTTTGAACAGGGGCTCGCCCGAGGTGTCGATGTACAGCGTGAGGGTTTCGGGCGTGACGTGGGCATAGATGCGCACGTCGGGCCAAGTGGTGTCCACGTTGGGGCGCTCGCCGCGCTTGGCGCGGAAACGGTCGGCCACCGCGTCCTTGATCTTGAGCGCGGCAAAGTTCAGGCTGGTCAGCGGGCTGTGCTGCGCGGTGATGTCGATCTTGAAGCTTTGTTTGGGGGTGAACCAGATTTCCCAGGCCACTTCGCTGGCGGCGTTGTACAGGTCGTTTTCGTGGCGGTAATCGGTCACCGACAACTGCACCAACACGCGCTGGGTGAGGCGGCTGTGCAGGTTGATGCGCATGGCGTCACGCCATGAGGCGCGTGCCATCACGCCGCCGCGGCCGGTCATCAGGTCGTGACCTGTGAGGCCGGTGATGGCGTGCACCTCGTCGGCCAAAAAGCCTTCAACGCCCGCGGCGCAGGGCATGAACAGGTTCAATGAATTCACTCAAATACTCTCAAAGGGTTTTGCGCAGGTTCGCAGGCGCGATCTTCAGGGCTTCGCGGTATTTGGCCACCGTGCGGCGTGCGCAGTCGATGCCTTGCTCTTTCAGCATCTCAGAAATCTGGTTGTCGGACAGGGGTTTGGCGGGTTTTTCGGCGGAGACAAACTGCTTGATGAGTGCCCGCACGGCGGTGCTCGATGCGGCGCTGCCGCTGTCGGTGCCCAGGCCCGAGCCAAAGAAGTATTTCAGCTCAAACGTGCCTTGTGGTGTGGCCATGTATTTGGCCGTGGTCACCCGGCTGATGGTGGACTCGTGCATGCCCAGCTCATCGGCGATCTCGCGCAGCACCAGTGGGCGCATGGCCAATTCGCCGTGTGTCAAAAAGTTTTTCTGTCGCTCCACGATGGCGGTGGACACGCGCAAGATGGTGTCAAAGCGCTGCTGGATGTTCTTGATGAACCAGCGTGCTTCTTGCAGGCGCTGCTGCAGGCCCGCATGGTTGTCACCCTTGCCTCCGCGCAAGGCGTTGGCATAGATGTCGTGCACGCGCAGTTTGGGCATCACATCGGGGTTGAGCTGGATGCGGAACTTGGGGCTGGCCGTCTTGCTGGTGTTCACCACCAACACGTCGGGGATGATGATGTTTTGCTCGGCATGGACAAAGGGGCGGCCGGGCTTGGGTTCAAGCCGGGCGATGAAGGGGATGGCGGCCTTGACCACGGCTTCGCTCAGGCCACAGGCCACCGCCAAACGTTTGTAGTCGCGCTTGGCCAGCATCTCCAGCGGTTGAGCGCAAATGGCCAATGCGGCTTGGGCGACTTCGCTTTGCGGGTCGTCTTGCAGCCAAGCCTTGACCTGGATGCGCAGACATTCTGTCAAGTCGCGTGCGCCCACGCCCACCGGTTCGAGTGATTGCAGCAAGCCCAGCGCCACGGTGAAACGGTGCACCAACTCGTCGATCTGCTCAAAGTCGTCGGTGCCGGCCAAACTGGCCGCCAGCTCGGGCAGCGTGTCGGTCAGGTAGCCATCGTCATTAAGCGACTCGATCAAAAAGCGAAGGGCGGCGCGGTCCACTTCAGACAGGCGAAGTGACAAAGCCTGGCGGTGCAAAAAGTCGGTCAGCGAGCCGCTGCTGCGGGCCAAGTCAATGGCGTCTGCAGTTTCTTCGCCGTTCTTTTGACGGGGTGTGGCATCGCCCCCCCATTCGCTGTCGTCGGGCCGCATGTCCACGCTGCCGTCACCGTCCCAGCTTTCGGCCACGTCGGTCACCACTTCGTCACGGGTTTCGCTGGCGCTGTCTTCGCTGCTGCTCGACGTGCTGGCGCTTTCGCTCACCCGGTCGCCCAAGCTCACGTAGCTGTCTGCTTGCTCCAGACCAAAGGCTTCGGCTGGGGCTTCTTCTTCAGCGCGTTCCAGAAAAGGGTTGTCGTCCAGCATCTGGTCGACTTCTTGCGACAGCTCCAACGTGGACAGTTGCAGCAGGCGGATCGATTGTTGCAACTGGGGCGTGAGCGCCAGGTGCTGGGACATGCGAAGCGACAGGCCGGGCTTCATGGCTGCACTTTCTTCGCGAGAACGGGCTGGGTGTGCATCACATTCTGAAGTGTTCGCCCAGATACACCCGACGCACATCGGCGTTGGCCACGATCTCGTCGGGCGTGCCTTCGGCCAAGACGCGACCTTCGCTGATGATGTAGGCGTGGTCGCAAATGCCCAGCGTTTCACGCACGTTGTGGTCGGTGATCAGCACGCCAATGCCGCGCTGCTTCAAGAAAGCGATGATGCGCTGGATCTCAATCACCGCGATCGGATCGATGCCCGCAAAGGGCTCGTCCAACAAAATGAAGCGGGGGTCGGTGGCCAAGGCGCGAGCAATCTCCACGCGGCGGCGCTCACCGCCTGACAAGGCCACTGAGGGCGAGTCGCGCAGGTGGTCCACCCGCAAATCGCCCAGCAATTCGCTCAGGCGTTTTTCGACATCGGCGTTGCTCAAGGTGCGGCCTTGCGCGTCGGTTTGCAATTCCAGAATGGCGCGCACGTTGTCGGCCACGGAGAGCTTGCGAAAAATAGAGGCTTCTTGCGGTAAATACGACAAGCCCATGCGCGAGCGCTTGTGGATGGGCATGCGCGTGACGTCTTCTCCGTCGATCAGGATCTGTCCACCATCGGCACGAACCAGGCCCACGATCATGTAGAACGAAGTGGTTTTGCCGGCGCCGTTGGGGCCGAGCAAGCCCACGACCTCGCCTTTGTCCACCTGCACCGACACGTCGTGCACCACCTTGCGGCTGCCATAGGCTTTTTGGAGGTGGTGCGCTTCCAGACGGCTTGGCTTGTCGGTCTGGCTCATGGCTTTTGGGTGGGCGCCACGCCCGGGCTGGTGCGCAATGCAGGGGCCATCACCGGGGTGTTGTCGGGTGTTTTGGCGCGCGGCACCAAGGTGGCACGCACCCGCCGTTCGGCAGACGGGCTGGGTTGGCCATCCACGGTGATCACTTCGGTGATGTTGTTGAAGACGATGGTGTGGCCTTGCAACTGGTTGGCCACTTCGGTGCCGCGCAGGATGCGCATATCGGCCCGGCGCAACAAGGTCACGACATCGGATTGGTTGTCGTAGATGACTTCTTCGGCTTCGCCTTCGGTGAATTCATTGAGACCTTCGCGCTTTTGCTTGAAAAAAACGCGCTCAGAGGGTGCAGCCCACAATTTGGCCACTTGGCGGCCTTGGCTGTCTTGTTGCACGTCCATGCGGGCTGCCCGCAAGATCAAGGTGCCCTTGGTGGCCACCACCTTGCCCGTGAATTGGGTCAACAGTTTTGCCTCGTCGTGCCGCATGCTGTCGGCTTCGATCTGCATGGGTTTGTCGCGATCGGCTTTTTCTGCCAAGCAGGGCCAAGCGAGCAGGCTGGCGCACAGCGCCAAAAAGGCCAGGATGGGACGGCTGGAAAGAGGATGGGCTTTAGGGGGCATGAATCTTGCTGTGCAACGCACCCATTGTAGGTGCAAGTTGCGCCCATTCAAGCCCAAAAGGCAGGCCATGATGCCTTTAAAAAGCAAAAAACCCGCCAACACAAGTGCTTGCGGGTGGGTGGGCATCGCGGCACGGTGCTGGGCCGCCGCCAACAGGGCCTCAGCGGCCCTGACGGGTTTGTGCGATCAGGGCTTCGGCCACCTTCAGGGCGCGGTCCATGTTGCCTGCCAAAGTGCCGTCGATGTAGTAACGGCCAGCCACGCCCAACGAAGGGACACCTTCAATTTTGAAATCATTTTGCAACTGCACGGCCCGCTTGGCTTTGGCGGCCACGCCGAATGACTTGTAGGTTTCGGCAAACTTGGCTTTGTCGATACCCTGTTTCTCGGCCCAAGCCAGCACGGTGGCTTCGCTGTTGAGCATGAGCTTTTCGCCGTGGATGGCGTTGAACACCCGGATGTGCATTTTTTCGACCAAGTTCATCGCTTCCAGCGTGTAGTAAAGGCGCTGCTGGGGCACAAAGTCTTCTCTGAAAGCCACGGGCACCCGGCGCACCACCACGTCTTTGGGGGCGTTTTTGGCCCATTGCTCAAATGCCGGCTCAAACACATTGCAGTGGGGGCAGCTGTACCAAAAGAACTCCAGCACTTCGATCTTGCCGGTGCCCGATTCGGTGGCGACCGGGCGCTCCAGGGTGATGTAGTCCTTGCCCGAACGGAAGGCTTGCTGTGCCCAAGCCGAGGTGCTGCCCAACCAAGCGGTCAAGGACAGCATGAGGGTGGAAAAAAGGCGACGTTTCATGGAGTGCTCCCTTAGATGACAAGAAGGCGGTCAGCGCTGAACGCGGACCAAGGTGTTTTCGATGCCGTTGGCTTCGAGTTGGGTGCGGATGCGTTCGGCGACACTTTTGTCACTGAACGGCCCCATGCGGACACGGTACACCACACGGCCCGCTTGGTCGCGTTCGGACACTTTGGCATCCAGACCCAGCATGGCCAGCTTGGCCTTTTGGGCGTCGGCGTCGGCACTGGTGCGAAAGGCGCCGGCTTGGACCAGGTAGTCAAACGGATCGGTCGAGTCAGGGGGTGTCACGGGTGTGCTCAGGCCCGATTTGGTTTTGGCCAAATCGCCCAGAGGATCGGCGGTCACTGCAGGCCGAGGCACGGGTTTGGCTGCGTCAGCCGCAGCGGCAGGGGTGTCCGCATTGGGTTGGCTGGCGCTGGGTGCCACTGGCGGCTCGGCGGGTGCCTTCGGTTGCAGCACGCTGTTGGGGTTCCAGTCTTTGTTCTTTTCGGTTTCCTGCACATCCTGCGCATTGGTGCGGGGCTGGTTTTTGTTCGAAAACGGTGTGGGTACCTTGGTCACATAAATGGCCACGCCCAAGGCCACGCCAAGACCCAACACCAGACCCAGGATGAAACCTAAAAAAGTGCCGCCATGTTGGGTTTTCAAAGTCATGACAAGTCCATTCACATTTTTTGCGGGGCGGACACGCCCAGCACCTTGAGGCCATTGCGCAGCACCTGCGCAGTGGCGGCCACCAGCGCCAGGCGCGCTTTTTTGACCGCTTCGTCGTCCACCAAAATGCGCTCGGCGTCGTAGTAGCTGTGGTACTGCGAGGCCAAGTCGCGCAAATAAAAGGTCACGTCGTGCGGCGCAAAGTCGGTGGCAGCCGATGTGAGCATGTCGGGGTACTTGGCCAAGGCCAACATGAGCGCTTGGGCCTGCGGGCTTTGCAGAGGCGACAGGTCGGCATGGGCCAGTGTGGCCACATCGCCCCCGTCTTTTTCTTTCCAAGCCGCCAACACCGAGCAAATCCGGGCATGGGCGTATTGCACGTAGTACACCGGGTTGTCGTTGTTTTGCGCCAGCGCCAAGTCGATGTCGAAGATGTACTCGGTGTCGGGTTTGCGCGAGAGCAAGAAAAAACGCACCGCGTCTTTGCTGGTCCAATCGATCAGGTCGCGCAGCGTGACGTAGCTGCCAGAACGCTTGGAAATCTTGACTTCAACGCCAGCACGCATCACGCGCACCATGGTGTGCAGCACGTAGTCGGGGTAGCCCTCGGGGATGCCCACATTGGCTGCTTGCAAGCCGGCCCGCACCCGGGCAATCGTGCCATGGTGGTCGGTGCCCTGGATGTTGACCACGCGTGAAAAGCCGCGCTCCCATTTGGTGATGTGGTAAGCCACATCGGGCACAAAGTAGGTGTAGGTGCCGTCGCCCTTGCGCATGACGCGGTCTTTGTCGTCGCCGTAATCGGTGGATTGCAGCCACAGCGCGCCATCTTTTTCGTAGGTCTTGCCCGCGTCTTTGAGCTTTTGCACCGCCGCATCGACCTTGCCGCTGGTGTACAGGCTGGACTCCAGATAGTAGTTGTCAAACCGAACGTCAAAGGCCTTCAGGTCGAGGTCTTGCTCGCGGCGCAAGTAAGCGACGGCGAACTCGCGCATGCCGTCCACGTCATTGACATCGCCGCTGGCCGTGCAGGTGCGGTCATCGGACTGTACGGTTTTGCCCGCCAGAAAATCGGCAGCGATGTCCTGGATGTAATCGCCGTTGTAGAACGCTTTGCTCTCGGGGTTGTCCGGGTCGGTGGGCCATGTGGCATCGCCGGGTTGGATGCCCTGGGCCCGCATGTGCGTGCTCTTGGCCAAGGTGCTGATCTGTACGCCCGCGTCGTTGTAATAGAACTCACGGTAAACCTGTTGGCCCTGCGTGGCGAGCAGGTTGCAAATGGCATCACCCAAAGCAGCTTGGCGGCCGTGACCCACATGCAGCGGGCCTGTGGGGTTGGCAGAGACAAATTCGACCAGCACCTTGTTGGGCTGGGCGGGTTGCTCGCCAAAGCATTCGGCCGCTTGCAGCACTTCGTGCACCACGGCCTGCTTGGCCGCGTCTTTCAGGCGGATGTTGATGAAACCGGGCCCTGCGATCTCGATGGCCTCGACCCAACGCTCAAAAGCAGGGGTGCCCAACAAAGCGGTGCGCAGGTTTTCGGACAGCTGCCTGGGGTTTTGCTTGAGGGCTTTGGCCAGTTGCATCGCGGCAGTGCAGGCCAGGTCGCCGTGGGCAGCCACTTTGGGCGATTCAAAGGCCGCACGCGCACCGGCGCCGGTTTGGAGTTTTTCAAGCTCGGCGGCCAAGGCCGCGAGCAAATGTTGTTTGGCTGAAAGCATGGGGTCGATTTTACGGGCTGCATCCAAAGCAACCCGGTGTCACCACGCACGGCCGTGCATGTGGGAGGTCAATCCCCTGGCGCTTGCCAAAAGCCAGGCTGGGCGTAATGGTGTTTGAGGTGGTCGATCCACAACCGCACCCGCAGGGGCAGGTGCTTGCGCTGGGGGAACACCACAAAAATGCCGTTGGGTGGCGCCGCAAAGTCTTCGAGCACTGCGACCAATAGGCCTGCGCGAATTTCGGCCTCCACTTCCCAGGTGCTGCGCCAAGCGATGCCATAGCCTGACAGGCACCAGTCGTGCAGCACTTGCCCGTCAGAGCAGTCGAGCGGGCCACCTGGGCGCAGGTGGACCACCTCGTGACCGCTTTCGGTCGGGTTGCGAAAGGCCCAGCCCCGGGTTTGCGACGCGTCACTCGACAAGGTCAAGCAATCGTGCTGCAGCAGGTCCGAGGGTTGCAAGGGCGTGCCACGCTTGGCCAAGTAAGCCGGCGTTGCCACGCACAAGCGGCGGTTGTCGGCCAGTCGCACGCTGACCAAAGACGAGTCAGGCAGATCGCCCACCCGCACGGCGCAGTCGAAACCTTCGGCGGCCAGGTCCACCACCCGGTCACTGAGGTTCAGTGAGATGGAGACATCTGGGTGCAGCTCGCGAAAGCGCGGCACCAGCGGGGCCACATGCCGGCGCCCAAATCCGGCCGGTGCGGTGATGCGCAAATGCCCACTGGCCTTGACGCCTCCGGCCGACACACTGGCTTCGGCATTGGCCACATCGGAGAGCAAGCGCTGACAATCTTCCAAAAACGCACTGCCTTCGTGGGTCAGGCTGATGCGGCGAGTGGTGCGCATCAACAGCTTGACGCCCAAGTTTTCTTCCAGCGCATCCAGCCGCCTGCCAATGATGGCTGGCGCCACACCCTCGGTCCTGGCCGCAGCCGTCAGGCTGCCTTTGGTGGCCACCGAGACAAAGGTTTCGAAAACTTTGAGTTTGTCCATGCGGCCCGATTATGCGGGTGTAAGGTTGCAATTCCTGTTGATTTCCGTCGATTGCCGCTGTCTTTGTGGGGGCTCACCCCGTGGCGATGGAATGGCATCAGCCCACCCAGGCATGGCCAAGAGGGGGGAACGCCTACAAAGGCGTGGGCCACCCTTTGGGCAATCCCGCTTCGGGGGTCATGCCATACAGCGGCTCGCCGGGCAGTCCGTATTTCAGGGGCTCGCGGGCGGCCATCAGTCGTTCCAAATCAACGCCGGTGTGCACGCCCATGGCTTCGAACATGAAGACCAAATCTTCGGTCACCACATTGCCCGAAGCGCCCGGGGCATAAGGGCAGCCGCCCAAGCCGCCAAGCGAGCTGTCGAAAGTGCGCACACCTGCCTCATAGGCGGCCAAGCAATTGGCCAGGCCAAGGCCCCGGGTGTTGTGCATGTGGGCCGCGCCCGTCAATGCGCCAATCTCGCTGAACAGCGCCTTGAACAAGCGCGTGACCTGCGCCGGGTTGCCCATGCCGGTGGTGTCCGAGAGGCCGATCTCGTCCACGCCCGCTTTTGCCAGTTGCAGTGCCAAACGCAGCACATCGGTTTCGGGCACCCAGCCTTGCAGGGTGCAGCCAAAGGCGGTCGACATGCCCACCTCAACCGGCACGCCCGGTGCCATCTCGTCGCGCAAGCGAAGAACCGCCCGCACTTCTTCGACCATGGCTTCGGGTGTTTTGCGCACATTGGCCAACGAATGTGCTGGGCTGGCCGACACGGGAAGGGTGAGCTTTTGCGCGCCAGCAGCCAGTGCCGCTTGGGCGCCACGCAAGTTGGGCACCAGGGCCATCACCCGCACACCGCTGTGGCGCAGCGCGTGCTGCACCACCTGGGCCGCATCGGCCATTTGCGGCAACAGATGGGCGGGTACAAACGAGGCGACTTCGATCTCTTGCAAGCCTGCCGCCGCCAGTGCGTCGATCCAGCGCAGTTTGTCCAGCGTGGGCATGGTGGCCTTGACCGATTGCAGCCCATCGCGTGGGCCGACTTCGCTGATCAAAACTTCGGCAGGCAAAACTGGGGTGTTGGCGCTGGTCATGGCTGAATTAAACCGCAGAGCGTCAAGCGTTGGCTGGGGCCCCGTGAGGGCCTGCATTTGTGTTTAAAAGTCATGGGTCTATGCAGTTTGGGCGAGTTTATCTGTGTCTAAATTTAGAATAGAGTCTTTTCCGAGAAGTGTCAGCCTGCCCATTGCACGACCAGCAGCGCGACCACGCCCCATTTTTTTGACTTGACCCCAGAGGTTTTCATGACTGCACGCACCGCGATTCACAACCTGCAAGTGGCCAACCCGCTGCTGAACTTCATCAACGACCAGATGCTGCCCGCCACCGGCGTGGACAAAGACAAGTTCTGGCAAGGCTTCAACGACATCGTGGCCGACTTGGCCCCGAAAAACATCGCCTTGCTGGCCGAGCGTGACCGCATCCAGACCGCCATGGACGCTTGGCACACCGCCAACCCCGGCCCAGTGGCCGACGGCAAAGCCATGAAGGCCTACCGCAAATACCTTGCGCAAATCGGCTACCTGGTACCCGAGCCCAAGAACGCCCAAGCCACCACCGCCAACGTGGACGCCGAGCTGGCCAAGCTGGCCGGCCCACAGTTGGTGGTGCCGATTCTGAACGCCCGCTACGCCCTGAACGCGGCCAACGCCCGTTGGGGTTCTGTGTACGACGCGCTGTATGGCACCGACGCCATTTCTGAGGCCGAAGGGTGTGAAAAAGGCACGGGCTACAACCCCAAGCGCGGCGCCAAAGTCATCGACTACTGCCGCAACGTCCTCGACCGCACCGCGCCGCTGAAGACCGGCTCGCATGTGGGCAGCAAGGGCTATGCTGTGAAAGCGGGCAAGCTCGTCGTGACCCTGGCCAACGGTAAAACTTCAAGCTTGGCAGACGCCAAGCAATTCGTGGGCTACACGGGCGACGCCAAGGCCCCGGCATCCGTCCTGTTCGTGCACAACGGCATTCACCTCGACCTGCAAATCAACAAGACCACCCCCATCGGCAAAACCGACCCGGCCGGCGTGTCCGACCTGATCGCTGAAAGCGCCTTGTCCACCATTCTTGACCTGGAAGACTCGGTGGCGGCTGTGGACGCTGAGGACAAAGTGTTGGCCTATGCCAACTGGCTGGGCATCTTGCAAGGCAGCCTGAGTGAAGCAGTGCACAAGGGCGGCAAGACCTTCACCCGCACCATGAACGGTGACCGCGAGTACACCAAACCCGCGGGCAAGGGCACCGTGAAACTGCACGGCCGCTCGCTCATGTTCGTGCGCAACGTGGGTCACCTGATGACCAACCCCGCTGTTCTTTACAAAGGCGCTGACGGCAAAAACCACGAAATCCCTGAAGGCATTCTGGACGCGATGATCACCGTGACCTGTGCTTTGGTCGACTTGCAGAAAAAGTCTTCGCACCCCCTGCGCAACAGCCGCACCGGCAGCGTCTACATCGTCAAGCCCAAGATGCACGGCCCCAAAGAAGTGGCCTTTGCCGACGAGCTGTTTGGCCGTGTCGAAAAAGTCATCGGCATGAAGCCTTCCACCGTGAAGCTGGGCATCATGGACGAAGAGCGCCGCACCAGCGCCAACCTCAAAGCCTGTATCGCCGCCGCCAAGAGCCGCGTGGCCTTCATCAACACCGGCTTTTTGGACCGCACGGGCGACGAAATGCACACCTGCATGTTGGCCGGCCCTGTCATGCGCAAGGGCGACATCAAGAACAGCACCTGGTTGGGTGCGTACGAGAAGAACAACGTCAACGTGGGCCTGGCTTGCGGCCTGCGCGGTCGCGCCCAGATCGGCAAAGGCATGTGGGCCATGCCCGACCTGATGGCCGACATGCTGAAAGCCAAGATCGGCCACCCCATGGCCGGTGCCAACACCGCTTGGGTGCCCAGCCCCACCGCTGCCACGCTGCACGCCATGCACTACCACCAGGTGGACGTGCCTGCGCTGCAAAAGCAGATGGAAAAAGCCGTGGCCAAGCAAGACGCCAAAGAGCTGCGCGAAACCACCCTCAACGCCTTGCTGCAGTTCCCCGTGGTCGCCAAAGACGCGGCCAACTGGTCGGCCGAAGACAAACAAAAAGAACTCGACAACAACGCCCAGGGCATCTTGGGTTATGTGGTGCGCTGGGTGGACCAAGGTGTGGGCTGCTCCAAAGTGCCCGACATCAACGGTGTGGGCCTGATGGAAGACCGTGCCACCTTGCGCATCAGCAGCCAGCACATGGCCAACTGGATGCAGCACGGCGTGGTGACCGAAAAGCAAGTCAAGCAAACCATGCAGCGCATGGCCGCCGTGGTGGACGCACAAAACGCGGGCGACGCGGCCTACCAACCGATGGCGGGTAACTTTGCCAAGTCGGCGGCTTACAAAGCGGCTTGCGATCTGGTCTTCAAAGGCAAAGCGCAGCCCAGTGGCTACACCGAGCCGCTGTTGCACGCTTGGCGCCTGAAGGTCAAGGCGGCCTGAAAGCGCCGAGATCGGACACGGTCCGGTGCTTGAAAAAAAACGGCTCCCTCGGGAGCCGTTTTGCTGTGTATGGCTGAAAATGGTGTTTTGAGGAGGGCGCGATGCGCTGGATTGACCGGATACCGAAGTGGCTGTTGGTGGCCTTGGCCATCTACTTGGCGGGTGCGCCTTTTGTGCCCGAGCCGCATTTGGTGGAAAAGTGGCGCATGTTGTTCGAGGGCCATTTGAGTCGGCCCATCGACATTTTTGACTTCTTCTTGCACACCCTGCCCCTGGTGGTGCTGGCCATTCGCCTGTGGCGCGATGCGCAGCGGCGCCGATGGGCAAACCAAGCTTTGAGCCAGAAAGACTGAAGCATGTGCCAACTGCTGGGCATGAATGCCAACACCCCGACCGACATCACTTTCAGTTTCAGTGGGTTTGCGCAGCGCGGCGGCCTGACCGACCACCACGGTGATGGCTGGGGCATTGCTTTCTTTGAAGGTCAGGGTTTGCGTCATTTTGTGGACCACCAAAGTGCCAGCAGCTCGCCTGTTGCCGAGTTGATCCGGCGCTACCCGATCAAAAGCCAAAACGTCATTGCCCATATCCGCAAAGCCACGCAAGGCGACGTCAAGCTGGAAAACTGCCACCCCTTCGTGCGCGAGTTGTGGGGGCGCTACTGGGTGTTTGCGCACAACGGCAACCTGGTGGATTTTGCGCCACGCCTGCACGGCAACTTCAAACCCGTGGGGCAGACCGACAGCGAGCGGGCGTTTTGCTGGCTCATGCAAGAGCTGGCCAAGTCTCACGCCAGCGTGCCCAGCGTGCAAGAGCTCAGCTTCACATTGCGCGAACTCGTCCCCCAAATTGCCCGGCACGGCACCTTCAATTTTTTGCTGTCCAACGGACAGGCCTTGTGGGCCCACGCCAGCACCCAATTGCACCATGTGCTGCGCAAGCACCCCTTTACCCAAGCCACTTTGAGTGACGAAGATCTGAGTGTGAACTTTGCCGACCACACCCGTGCCAGTGACCGGGTGGCGGTGGTCGTGACCGCGCCGTTGACCACGGACGAGGCCTGGGTGGCTTTTGAGCCTGGCCGCTTGTACACCTTTGAAGGCGGTGACCTGCTGGGGGCATGATGCCCAGCGGTGTACGGTGATCGTTGTGTCACAGAAGCGCTTTAACATCGTGGTATGAGGACCCTTTTGAATTGGATAGCACTGCTTGGGCTGCTGCTGACGCCCACGTTGACGTGGGCTGCCAGGCCGTTCATGACCGACGATGCCCGCATGACCACCGCGGGCAGCTGCCAACTTGAAACCTGGTCACGCCGCGATGCCAACCGCACCGAGCAATGGGCATTGCCGGCCTGCAACCCGACGGGTCGGTTCGAGATCACGGCGGGTGGGGCCGCTTTGCGCGATGCCGCCTTGGGGCACAGCGTGGATGCCGTGTTGCAAGTCAAAACCCTGTTCAAAACCATGGCCCCCAACGGTTGGGGCGCGGGCTTGGCCCTCGGCCAAACGCGCCATCGCCCGCACACCGATTTGGACTTGGCGCAAGGTCAAACCTATGCCTACGTGCCGGTGTCGGTGTCCTTCATGGACGACCGGTGGGTCAGCCACACCAACCTGGGTTGGAGCAGAGACCGGGCCACAAGGCGTGACCAGATGACTTGGGGCACGGGCCTGGAGTTCCAGTTCCATGAACGCTGGATGTGGATTGCCGAAAGCTTTGGCACAGACCGGCAAAAACCGTTTTGGCAAACCGGCCTGCGTTACCAGGTGTTGCCCGGTGTGTTGCAGGTGGATGCAACTTTAGGAGCGCCTTTAGGAGCGCCTTTAGGTGGGCCGAACGTCCAGCGCGCCGATCAGCAGTGGCTGTCCTTGGGCTTGCGCTGGACCCCTGAGAAATTCCCCTGAGCTTTAAAGCGCTGCTTCAACCGCGTCCATGAACAGCGCGGCCACATCACAGCCCATCTGGTCGGTGATTTCCTGAAAGCAGGTGGGGCTGGTCACGTTGATTTCGGTCAGGCTCTCGCCAATGATGTCCAGGCCCACCAGCATCAAGCCGCGCGCAAACAGGATGGGGCCCAGCGCTTCGGCGATTTCGCGGTCGCGCGCTGAAATGGGTTGCGCCACGCCCTTGCCACCTGCTGCCAAGTTGCCGCGCACTTCGCCGCCTTGCGGGATGCGGGCCAGGCAAAAGGGCACGGGCTTGCCGCCAATCAGGAGCACGCGCTTGTCGCCTTGCGCGATGCCGGGCAGAAACTTTTGCACCATCACGGTTTGTGCGCCGCCCCGGTTCAAGGTTTCGACGATCACGCCCAAATTGAGGCCGTCTGCGCCCACCTTGAAAATGCCCGTGCCGCCCATGCCGTCCAGGGGCTTCAAGATGATGGTGCCGTGTTCGGCATGGAAGGCGCGAATATCGGCTTCGCTGCGCGTGACCAGCGTGGGCGCGATGAACTGTGGAAACTCCAAAATCGCCAACTTTTCGGGGTGGTTGCGCAGGGCCGCGGGGCTGTTGAAGACCTTGGCGCCCTCGCGCTCGGCTTGGCTCAGCAGGTGGGTGGCGTAAAAGTATTCGCTGTCAAACGGCGGGTCGGTGCGCATGATCACCGCGCCAAAGTCTTTCAAATGGGCGCGTCGTGTCGCGGTTGGGGTGAACCAGGTGTCGGCTTGTCCTGTGAGCGTGATGTCGCGCACTTGGGCCGATACGGCTTCGTCACGCTGCCAGCGCACATCGGTCATCTCACAGGCCACGACCTGGTGGCCGCGCTTTTGCGCCTCGCGCATCATCGAAAACGTGGTGTCCTTGTAAATCTTGAAGGACTCGAGGGGGTCGGCAATGAAAAGAATGTGCATGGCAGGACTGTGTCACAAAAAAGGGCGAAACCGTGACGCCGGAGCGTCTTATTGGAAGGCCACTTCGGCAAAGCTGCGCAGTTTGCGGCTGTGCAGTTGTTCGGGGCCAGCGTCGCGCAACAAAGTCACGGCGCGGATACCAATTTGCAGGTGCTGATTGACCCGCTCTCGGTAGAAGTGGTTGGCCATGCCGGGCAGCTTGATCTCGCCATGCAGGGGTTTGTCGCTCACGCACAGCAAGGTGCCGTAGGGCACCCGAAAGCGAAAGCCGTTGGCGGCAATGGTGGCGCTTTCCATGTCCAGGGCCACGGCGCGGCTTTGGCTGAAACGCCGTTGCGGCTTGTTGTCCGGCAGCAGCTCCCAGTTGCGGTTGTCGGTGCTGGCCACCGTGCCGGTGCGCATCAGGCGTTTGAGGTCTGCACCATGGCAACCGGTGACCTCGGACACGGCACGTTCCAACGCCACCTGCACTTCGGCCAGCGCCGGGATCGGCACCCACAGTGGCAGTTCTTCGTCCAGCACATGGTCTTCGCGCACATAGGCGTGGGCCAGCACATAGTCGCCCAGCAGCTGCGTGGTGCGCAGGCCCGCGCAGTGGCCCAGCATCAGCCAGGCATGCGGGCGCAGCACGGCGATGTGGTCGGTGATGGTTTTGGCGTTGGCGGGGCCCACGCCGATGTTCACCATGGTGATGCCGCTGTGGCCCTTGCGCACCAGGTGGTAGCCGGGCATTTGCGGCAGCCGCGGCGGTGTTTGGCCCTGGGCGTCCACGTCTTCGGGCGAAAGGCCCACGCGGCGCGTGACCATGTTGCCGGGTTCGACAAAGGCGATGTACTCGCTGTGGGGGTTTTGCATCTCGGTGCGACCCAGCGCAATGAACTCGTCGATGTAGAACTGGTAATTGGTGAACAGCACATAGTTCTGAAACCAGCGCGGCGAGGTGCCGGTGTAGTGGCGCAGCCGTTGCAAGGAATAGTCAATGCGCGGCGCGGTGAAGAGCGACAGCGGTCGTGCTTCGGAGGCTGCGGGCTCGTGCGTGCCGTTGGCGATGCCGTCGTCCATGGCGGCCAAGTCCGGCAGGTCAAACACCTCGCGCATCAGGGCCTGACGCTCGGGGCTCAGGCTGCCTTCCATGTGCTCGTCTTCTGCCCAAGAAAAGTGGATGGGAATGGGTTGGTTGCTGGTGCCCACCTGCAAGCTCACGCCATGGTTTTGCAGCAACAAAGCCAACTGCTGACGGATGTAGAAGGCGAACAAGTCGGGCCGCGTGAGGGTGGTTTCAAAGCGGCCCGGCTCGGCCACAAAGCCATAGCTCAGCCGGCTGTCCAGTCCTGTGCTTGTGCGGTTGGGGCTGCTGATGTGCACCCGCACAAACGGGTAATAAGCCCGCACCCGGGTGTCGGTCATGTCGGCCCCTGCCACAAATTCACGCATGGCTTGGCGCAGGTGGTTCACGCTGTGCTGGTAGATGTGCTGGATTTGCGCCAAAGCGCTTTCGGCATCTTGGTGTTCAGAGGGGGCGATGAACGGCGGCAGGTGCTGCATAGGGTTCCTGGGCAGGGGGTCTGGTGGGGGCGTCCACAAAGTGGGTGCTCGGGTCTTGTGCATTTTGCTGCAATCGCGTGACCCGCGTGTGTCGTGGCCGTGGGGTTGTTGCCTTGGTGACCACGCCGCCCTGGCCTGTCAGGCATGCTAGAGCGCACGCGAAGCCTGCATGCAGCGGGTTCACCATTTTCAGGAGACGGTTCATGAGCAAAGCCCGCAAAGTCATCATCACCTGCGCCCCCACGGGCGCCATCCACACGCCCAGCATGTCGCCGCATTTGCCGGTCACAGCCGACGAAATTGCCGACGCGGCCATTGCGGCCGCCGAGGCGGGCGCGGCCATCTTGCACCTGCACGCCCGCGACCCGGCAGACGGCCGCCCCACCCAAGACCCGGCGTTTTTTGTGCCGTTTTTGCAAAAGATCAAGGCCCACACCAAGGCCGTGATCAACCTGACCACAGGCGGCAGCCCGCACATGACGGTGCACGAGCGCATGCAGCCAGCGCTGACCTTCAAGCCCGAGGTGGCTTCGCTCAACATGGGCTCGATGAATTTCGGTTTGTTCCCCATGCTGGACCGGTTCAAAAATTTTGAGCATGAGTGGGAGCGCGAGCACCTGGAGAAAAGCCGCGATCTGGTGTTCAAGAACACCTACAAGGACATCGAAACCATTTTGCGCCTGGGCACCGAAAACGGCACCCGCTTTGAGTTCGAGTGCTACGACATCAGCCACCTCTACAACCTGGCGCACTTCCGTGACCGGGGGCTGGTCACAGGACCTTTGTTTGTGCAATCGGTGTTCGGCATTTTGGGCGGCATTGGCCCGCACCCGGAAGACCTGATGCACATGCGCCGCACCGCAGACCGGCTGTTTGGCAACGATTACCAGTGGTCGATTCTGGGCGCAGGCAAGGGCCAGATCGCGTTGGCCAGCATCGGCGCGGCCATGGGCTCGAACGTGCGTGTGGGCCTGGAAGACTCGCTGTGGATCGGCCCCGGAAAATTGGCCGAGTCCAGCGCGCAGCAGGTCCAGCGCATCCGCACCGTGCTCGAAGCCCTCAACCTGGAGATCGCCACACCCGATGAGGCGCGCAGCATGCTGGCGCTCAAGGGTGGGGATCGGGTGAACTTTTGAGGTTCACATGTTGCGCCGGTATTGACCACCCACCTCAAACAGCGCGTTGGTGATCTGGCCGAGTGAGCAGACACGCACCGCGTCCATCAACACCTCAAAGACGTTGCCGTTGTCGATCACGGCTTGTTGCAGGCGTTGGAGCATGGCGGGCGACTCGCTGGCGTGCTTGGCGTGGAAGTCGTTCAGGCGCTGGAGTTGCGACTGCTTTTCTTCTTCGGTTGAGCGGGCCAGTTCCAGCGTTTCCATGACCTCGTCGCCCTTGGGGTTGCGGAAGGTGTTGACGCCGATGATGGGCAGCTCACCGGTGTGCTTGAGCATCTCGTAGTGCATGGACTCGTCTTGGATCTTGCCGCGCTGGTAGCCGGTCTCCATCGCGCCCAGCACGCCGCCGCGCTCGGCGATCTTTTCAAATTCGGCCAACACGGCTTCTTCCAGCAACTCGGTCAACTCGTCGATGATGAAGGCGCCTTGGCTCGGGTTTTCGTTCTTGGCCAGGCCCCATTCGCGGTTGATGATCATCTGGATCGCCATGGCACGCCGCACCGAATCTGCAGTGGGGGTGGTGATGGCTTCGTCAAAGGCGTTGGTGTGCAGGCTGTTGCAGTTGTCGTAGATCGCGATCAGCGCCTGCAGCGTGGTGCGGATGTCATTGAACTGGATCTCTTGGGCGTGCAGTGAGCGGCCCGAGGTCTGGATGTGGTACTTGAGTTTTTGGCTGCGCTCGTTGGCGCCGTATTTCTCTTTCATGGCCACGGCCCAGATGCGGCGCGCCACACGGCCCATGACGGTGTATTCCGGGTCCATGCCGTTGCTGAAGAAGAAGGACAGGTTGGGCGCGAAGTCGTCGATGTGCATGCCACGCGCCAAGTACGCTTCCACAAACGTGAAGCCATTCGACAGCGTGAACGCCAGCTGAGAAATCGGGTTGGCCCCGGCTTCGGCGATGTGGTAACCCGAAATCGACACCGAGTAGAAGTTGCGCACGTCGTGGTGCACAAAGTACTGCGCAATGTCGCCCATGACCTTCAGGCTGAATTCGGTGGAGAAGATGCAGGTGTTTTGGCCTTGGTCTTCTTTCAGGATGTCGGCTTGGACCGTACCGCGCACGTTGGCCAGCACCCATTCCTTGATCTTGGCGGCTTCGGTTTCGGTGGGTTCGCGGCCGTTGTCAGCTTTGAACTTGTCGATGTTCTGGTCGATGGCCGTGTTCATGAACATGGCCAGAATCGAGGGCGCAGGGCCATTGATGGTCATCGACACCGAGGTGGTCGGGTTGCACAGGTCAAAGCCCGAGTACAGCACCTTCATGTCATCCAGCGTGGCCACGTTCACGCCCGAGTTGCCGATCTTGCCGTAGATGTCGGGGCGCAGGTCGGGGTCGTTGCCGTACAGCGTGACCGAGTCAAAGGCTGTGGACAGGCGTTTGGCGGGCAAACCTTCGCTCACCAGTTTGAAGCGGCGGTTGGTGCGGAAGGGGTCGCCTTCACCTGCGAACATGCGGGTGGGGTCTTCGCCCTCGCGCTTGAAGGCGAAGGTGCCTGCGGTGTAGGGGTAGCTGCCGGGCACGTTGTCCAGCATCAGCCACTTGAGCACTTCGCCGTCGTCTTCGTATTGCGGCAGCGCCACCTTGCGGATGGTGGTGCCAGACAAGGATTTGGTGGTGAGTGCGGTGCGAATTTCTTTGTCGCGAATTTTGACCACGTACTCGTCGCCCGCATAGGCTTTTTGCATGTCGGGCCATTGGGCCAGCAGCTTGCGGGCTGCGGGGTCTTGCGTTTGTTCGCGGCTCACGGCCAGGTCAATCGCAGCTTCGGCGGCTTTGGCGCGGCCTGACTTGCCCACTTCGAGCATGCGGGCGGCGGCGCGCAGTTGCTGAATCTCGCGAGCCAGGCGCGACTGGTCGATGGCGCGCTTTTTGTAGCCGCGCACCGTGTCGCTGATTTCGGCCAGATAACGGGTGCGGGAAGACGGCACCACCGGGTTCTGGTGCGTGCTGTGGCGAACGTGGACCACGGGCAACCGTCCCTCGGTGGTGTTCATGCCCAGCTCGGACAGTCGGGCCTTGAGGGCTTGGTACAGCGCCGTCACGCCGTCGTCGTTGAAGCGGGCGGCCATGGTGCCAAACACGGGCATCTGCTCGGTCGGCACGGTCCAGGCTTCTTTGTTGCGCTGCACCTGTTTGGCCACGTCGCGCAGGGCGTCGCTGGAGCCTTTGCGGTCGAACTTGTTGATGGCCACAAACTCGGCAAAGTCCAGCATGTCGATTTTTTCGAGCTGGCTGGCTGCGCCAAACTCGGGCGTCATCACGTACATCGGCACGTCCACATGCGGCACGATGGCCGCGTCGCCTTGGCCAATGCCCGAAGTTTCAACGACGACCACGTCAAAATTCGCCACCTTGCAAGCGGCGATCACATCGGGCAGCGACTTGCTGATCTCGGAGCCAAAGTCACGCGTGGCCAGCGAGCGCATGAAGACGCGCGGGCCTTGTGACCAAGGGCTGATGGCGTTCATGCGGATGCGGTCGCCCAGCAAGGCACCGCCGCTCTTGCGGCGTGAAGGGTCGATCGAGATCACGGCCACGCGCAGCGCATCGCCTTGGTCCAACCGCAGGCGGCGGATCAACTCGTCGGTCAGCGACGACTTGCCCGCGCCGCCCGTGCCGGTGATGCCCAGCACGGGCACCTTCTTTTGGGCAGCTTGTTCGCGCAAGGCTTGGACCACGCTGGCGTCGGCTTTGTCGTTTTCCAGCGCTGTGATCAGCTGCGCCAAAGCACGCCAGTGCATTTCGCCATGGCCTTGAATCGCATCGATGGTCTTGGGGGCCAAGGGGCTGATGTCTTTATCGCAGCGCATGACCATTTCGCCAATCATCCCGGCCAGGCCCATTTTTTGGCCATCTTCGGGGCTGAAAATGCGCACGCCTTTGTCGGCCAGGGCGCGGATTTCGGACGGCACGATCACGCCGCCACCGCCGCCAAACACTTGGATGTGCTCGCCGCCCCGGGCTTTGAGCAGGTCCACCATGTAGCTGAAATATTCGTTGTGCCCGCCTTGGTAAGAGCTGATGGCGATGCCCTGTGCGTCTTCTTGCAGCGCTGCGGTCACCACCTCGTCCACCGAGCGGTTGTGGCCCAGGTGGATCACTTCGGCGCCCATGCTTTGCAGGATGCGGCGCATGATGTTGATGGCGGCGTCGTGCCCGTCAAAAAGGCTGGCGGCGGTCACAAAACGCACTTTGTGGGTGGGGCGGTATTCGGCCAGGGCTTTGAATTCGGCGGACAAGTCGGTCATGAGGGCGTCTCCGGTAGCGGGCAGTGTTCTGAGCTTTGACGTTGACGTAAACGTCAACCAAAACCCGCATCTTAGCCGCTGCGGCCTGTCCTGTCACTGACACTTGTGCCGCCCGGCAAAAAGCTATGATTTGGGGGATAGACCTCAGGCCACTGGCGCCTGAATTGTCCTTGTCGTTTTTGCCTTGACTGATTGAATGAGCACCCGATGACCTCACCCACCACAGCCGTACCTACACTTCCGTCCATCCAAGCGGCCACCGGCCATGCAGGCGATATTTCGCCCGAACAGGCATGGGCCTGGATGCAATCGGGCGAGGCCAAATTGGTGGACGTGCGCACTGACGCCGAACGGGCATGGGTAGGTTTTGTGCCCGGTGCCCATGCCTTGGCCTGGAAGCAATGGCCCGGCATGGTCATGAATCCGGGTTTTGACGCAGGTGCACAGACCTTGGGCGCAGATGGCAAAAAACTGCTGATGTTGTGCCGCAGCGGTGTGCGCTCGATCGCCGCCGCTCAGCGTGCGACCGAGCTGGGTTTGCAGGCCTACAACATCCTGGAGGGTTTTGAGGGCGACCCGGACGACCAAGCACACCGGGGCGTCCAAGGCGGCTGGCGCGTTCGCGGGCTGCCTTGGCAGCAAAACTGAGGTCAAGCCGCGGGACGCGACTCAAACGCCTGGCGGGCGGCGGTTGATCAGTTCTGGGTTGGCTTTTTCGTAAGCGTGCGCCAACTTCAGCAGCGCCCAGTCGCCTTGTGGCTTGCCAATCAGCGCCAAGCCCATCGGCAGCCCGTTGGCGCCAAAACCGGCAGGCACGCTGATGGACGGCAAGCCTGCCAAAGTGGCGTAAATCACCACCTCCATCCAGCGGTGGTAAGTGTCCATGCTGCGGCCCGCAATGCTTTGCGGCCAGCGCAGGTTCACATCAAAAGGCCAAACCTGAGCCACCGGAATGGCCAGCACATCGAACTTTTCAAACAAAGCCAGCATGCTGTGGTGAAAACGCGTGCGGCTGGCGCTGGCGGCCATGAGTTGTGCCCCGGTCAGGGTGAGGTATTGTTCATGTTCCCACAGCGCTTCTGCTTTGATGTGCGCCCGGTTGGCCGGGTTGAGCCACAAAGGCGCGATGCGCGGCCCCACCAAGGCCTGGCGCCACACCAACCAGGTCTGCCAAATTTGCTCGGGCGGCATGCCCAGCTGGGCTTCGTCCACCGTGCAGCCCATGCCCGTGAAACTGTTCAAGGCGGTTTGGCACACCTCCAAAATGCCGTCTTCGATGGGCAAGTGGCCTTGCAGATCACCCAACCAACCCACGCGTTGGCCTTTCGGATCGCTGTCCAGCTTGCCTGCCAACAGGGCAGGGTCATCGGCCAGGCTCAGCGGACTGGCCGGGTGGGGGCCAGCCTGCACCGACAACAGCATGGCCAGGTCGGCCACATGGCGGGCCATGGGGCCTTCGGTGGCCAGTTGTGCCATGAAGACGTCTTGCGCAGGTTGCATCGGCACCCGCCCTTGCGAGGGGCGCATGCCAAACACATGGTTCCAGCCCGCCGGGTTGCGCAGGCTGCCCATGAAGTCCGAGCCATCGGCCACGGGCAGCAGGCGTTGTGCCAGTGCCACAGCTGCGCCACCGCTGCTGCCGCCGGCCGATTTACTCGGGTCCCAGGCGTTGCGGGTGGGGCCAAACACCTCGTTGAAGGTGTGCGAGCCCAGGCCAAACTCGGGCGTGTTGGTTTTACCGATCACGATCGCGCCCGATGCCTTCATGCGCTGGGCCATGAGGCCATCTTCAGCGGCCACAACGTCCTTCATCAGGGGGCTGCCCAAGCTGGTGCGCAGGCCCTGCACGTTGGCCAAATCTTTGATGGCTTGGGGCATGCCGTGCATCCAGCCCATGGATTCGCCCCGCGCCAACTGCGCATCGCGTTCTTGAGCTTGGCGCAGCAAGGCCTCGGTATCGACACGGCTGACGATGGCATTGCTGCCCGGGTTGAACCGGTCCACCTGAGCCAGCGTGGCTTGCATCACCTCATGACAGGACACCTGCCGTTGCTGTATCGCACGAGACAAGTCTGTGGCGCTGAAATCGGTAATGTGTGTCGCTGAGGGTTTCATCCTCTGATTTTTAGTGATACCGTTCGTTGGATCATGTCGCCCTATTGACTGGAGTGCTTTTATGAAACGTCGTTCTCTTTTCGCCCTGGCTGCCTTGTCTGCTGCTTTGTTGAGCCCTTGGGCTGTTCAGGCGCAAACCAAGACCCTGAAGGTGGTGCCCCATGCCAACGTGACCATCCTGGACCCGGTCTGGAGCACGGCATTTGTCACCCGCAACCACGGTTACATGATTTATGACACCTTGTTCGGCACCGATCTGTCGGGCAAGGTCAAGCCCCAGATGGTGGACAAATGGACGGTCAGCAAAGACAACCTGACCTGGACATTCAAACTGCGCGATGGCCTGGAGTTCCATGACGGCAAAGCGGTGACCAGCGAAGACGTGGTGGCCTCGATCAAGCGTTGGTCCAGCCGCGACAGTTTTGGCGGTGTGTTGGCCAAAAGCGTGGACAACTACAGCGCTCCCGACGCCAAGACCTTTGTCATCAAACTCAAGCAGCCTTTTGGTGTGATGCTGGAAGCCTTGGGCAAGCCCTCGTCCAACGTGCTGTTCATCATGCCCGCGCGCATCGCGGCCACACCCGGCACCGAGCAGATCAAAGAGCATGTGGGCTCAGGCCCTTACCGCTTTGTGGCCGAAGAATACAAGCCCGGTGAGCGCTTGGTGTATGTCAAAAATGACAAGTACAAGCCGCGCGCTGAGGCGCCAGACGGCACGACCGGCGGCAAAACCGTGCATGTGGACCGCGTGGAGTGGGTCATCATCCGTGACCCGCAAACCCAGTTCAATGCCTTGGTGGCGGGCGAGGTCGACATCGTCGAGCAGCCCACCTTTGAACAGTACTCTTCTTTGAAGGCGCAAAAAGACATCCAGATCGTGGATGCACAGCCGGCTGGTTTGCAGTTCATTTTCCGCTTTAACCACCTGCACGCACCTTTCAACAACGTCAAGGTCCGCCAAGCGGCCATGGTCGCTTTGGGTCAAGAGGCGCACCTGAAAACCCAGGTGGGTGCACCCGGCATGTTTGCTTTTTGCAAGAGCATCTACCCCTGCGGCACGCCGCTGGCCAGCGACAAGATGGGCATCTACACCGGCATGGCCGACCCCAAAAAGGCCGCCCAAATGCTGAAAGAAGCCGGCTATGACGGCACCCCCGTGCTCTTGATGCGCCCGACCGATCTGGCCTCGATCGCCAAACTGCCTTTGGTGGCCAAGCAGCAACTGGAAGCTGCTGGTTTCAAAGTGGACATGCAGCAAATGGATTGGGCCACGCTGGTGGCACGCCGTGCCAAAAAGGATGCCCCAGCGCAAGGCGGCTGGAACGCGTTCATGACGGCCTGGACGGCTGGCGACATCCTGAACCCCTTGACCATGGCCATGATGAACGCGGCGGGCGACAAAGGCTGGTTCGGTTGGCAGGATGACAAGCAGATCGAGGATTTGAAGGTCAAGTTCGCCCAGGCCACCAACGATGCGCAAAAGAAGCAGTTTGCCGAGCAAATTCAATTGCGCGCCATGGAGACCGCATCGCACGTGCCATTGGGTCAGTACTTCAACCCAGCGGCGCTGCGCAAAAACATCTCAGGTCTGGTGCCTGCAGGTGCTCAGGTTTACTGGAACATCAAGAAAAATTGATTCGGGTCGGCACGCCCGCGTGCCGACTTTGAACGCCTTGCCGCGTTACGAAAGCCCCCATGTTGCGTTTTTTGATGCAGCGATTGCTGTCGCTGATCCCTGTCTTGTTGACGGTGGCTGTGGTGGTCTTCCTGATCTTGCGTCTCACGCCGGGCGATCCTGCGGCGGTGATTGCGGGCAACAACGCCACCAACGAAGACATTGACCGGATCCGCGAGCAATTGGGTTTGAGCCAGCCCCTTTGGACGCAATTTTGGATCTGGTTCAGCGGCGTGCTCCAGGGTGATTTGGGGTATTCCTTTTACCTGGGCAAGCCGGTGTTGGAACTCATTGGCCAGCGCATCGAGCCCACCTTGTCGCTGGCGGCGGGCACCATGTTCTTGGCCGTGTTGGTGGCGGTGCCTTTGGGCACCTTGGCGGCTTGGCGCATGGGCGGTTGGCTCGACCGCATCTTGTCGAGTTTTGCCGTGGCCGGCTTTTCGGTGCCGGTGTTTGTCATTGGTTATGTGCTGATCTACATCTTCGCCATCGAGCTCAAATGGTTCCCGGTGCAAGGCTACAAGCGGCTGTTGGGGCCTTCTTCTCAAGGCGTGGGCCCATGGGCTTGGCAACTGGTTTTGCCTTGGCTCAGTTTGGCCACCATTTATGTGGCCTTGATTGCCCGGGTCACGCGGGCCAGTGTGTCCGAGGCCCTGACCGAAGACTACATCCGCACGGCGCGTGCCAAAGGCGTGACCGAACAGGCTGTCTTGATGCGCCATGCGCTCAGCAACGCGGCTGTGCCCATCGTCACCGTCATTGGCATCGGTGTGGCTTTGCTGATTGGTGGCGTGGTGGTGACCGAGACGGTCTACGCCATCCCCGGTTTGGGCTCGCTGACCGTGGATGCGGTGCTCAACCGAGACTTTCCGGTCATTCAGGGTGTGGTCTTGTTTTTCAGTGCCCTGTATGTGCTGATCAATTTGCTGGTGGACTTGAGCTATTTGTGGCTCGACCCGCGCATTCGGTACTGATGCCCATGAAACCCTTGGCTTCTCAATTGCTGGCCAACACCTCCATACGTTTTGGGGCAGGGGTGTTGGGTCTGTTGCTCCTGATCGCAGGTTTGGCCCCTTGGATGGGCACGGTTGACCCTGCAGCCATGGATTCGGGCCACATCAACACCTTGTCGGGCACCGTGGGTGCGTTTGCGCTGCTGGACGGCACCAGCGTGGCCCACACCTTCTGGATGGGTTCTGACAACTTTGGGCGCGACATTTACAGCCGGGTTTTGTACGGCACGCGGGTGTCTTTGTTGGTGGGCTTGTTCACTGCCGTGGCCGCCTTGTTGGTGGGCGGCACCTTGGGCATGTTGGCCGGTTATTTTCGGGCACTTGATGCGGTGTTGATGCGCTTCATGGACGGCTTGATGGCCATCCCCGCCATCTTGTTGGCGATCGCTTTGGTGGCCGCTTTGGGCGCGCAGTTGTGGACCGTGGTGGTGGCCATCGCCGTGCCCGAAATCCCGCGCGTGACCCGCTTGGTGCGGTCCTTGGTCTTGTCTTTGCGCGAAGAACCCTTTGTCGAGGCGGCGCGTGCTTTGGCCACGCCCACGCCCGTCATTTTGTGGCGGCATATCTTGCCCAATGCCATGGCGCCTTTGATCGTGCAGGGGACCTTCATTGCGGCCAGTGCGGTGTTGACCGAGGCCATTTTGAGCTTTTTGGGGCTGGGCTTACCGGCCGACATTCCGACCTGGGGCAACATCATGGCCGAGGGCCGGGTGCAGTTCAGTCAGTACCCGGGCAATGTGCTGTACCCGGCTTTGTTTTTGGTGCCCACGGTGCTGGCGGTGAATTTGTTGGGCGATGGTTTGCGCGACGTGCTCGACCCCAAGTTTGCCAAAAGGGGGGCGTGATGAACACGGTGTCCATCCCTGTGCCGGTGTTGTCCATCCGCGATTTGTCGGTCTCTTTGCCCCCAGGGGGTGACCGTGCGCATGCGGTGCACCGGGTGTCGCTCAACATCCTGCCAGGTCAGACCTTGTGCGTGGTCGGCGAGTCGGGTTCGGGCAAGTCGGTCATGGCCACCACCGTGATGGGCTTGTTGGCCAAAGAACTCCAACCCAGTGGCGGCGACATCGTCTTGCAAGGCGAGTCTTTGTTGGGCGCATCGGCCGCGCGTTTGAGGGCCTTGCGCGGGCGCAGCATGGGCATGGTGTTCCAAGAACCCATGACCGCGCTCAACCCGGTGATGACCTGTGGTGACCAAGTCGACGAGCTGCTCTCGACCCACACCGATTGGCCAGCGGCACAACGCCGCGCCGAGATTTTGCGCATTTTTGAGCGGGTGCGCCTGCCTGACCCCGAACGCATGCTGCGCAGCTACCCGCACCAGCTCAGCGGAGGGCAGCGTCAGCGCATCGTGATCGCCATGGCCGTGGTGCTCAAGCCCGCACTCATCATTTGCGACGAGCCCACCACCGCGCTGGATGTGACCACGCAAAAAGAAATTTTGCGCTTGATCGCCGATCTGCAAACCGAGCAAGGCAGTGCCGTGCTCTTCATCACCCACGACATGGGCGTGGTGGCCGAGATCGCCGACGAAGTGTTGGTGATGAACCAGGGCGAAGCCGTCGAGGGCGGTCCGTGCGAGCAGGTCTTGCGCCGCCCCAAGGCCGACTACACCCGGCAGTTGCTGTCGGCCGTGCCAGGCATGACGCCGCCTGCCGCCAAGCCGGCTTTCAGTGGCCCTGCACTGTTGACCGGGCAAGGTGTGGGTAAAACCTATGCCAGCCGCGACTGGCTGGGGCGCAACCGCGCCACCGCCGCTTTGCAAAATGCCGATGTGGCGGTGCGTGCGGGCGAGACGGTGGGCATTGTGGGCGAGTCGGGGTCGGGCAAGTCCACCTTGGCCCGTTGCCTGATCCGCTTGATCGATCCGACCGAGGGCCAGATTTTGTGGGGTGAGCACGAAGTGGCGACCTTGCCCGAGGCCCGTTTGCGGCCTTTGCGCAACCGGGTGCAGGTGGTGTTCCAAGACCCCAACCGATCACTCAACCCGCGCCGCACCGTAGGCCAGTCGATGGTGGAGGGGGCCATGAACTTTGGTCAGTCCAGAGCGCAGGCCGAAGCTTTGGCGGCGGAATTGATGGCGCAGGTGCGTTTGCCGGTTGAAGCTTTGCAGCGCTACCCCAGCCAGTTCAGTGGCGGCCAACGGCAGCGCTTGGCCATTGCCCGTGCGCTGGCATGCCGGCCCCAAGTGCTGGTGGCCGACGAAGCCGTCAGCGCTTTGGATGTGAGCGTGCAGGCGCAGATCCTCAATTTGCTGCGAGAAATTCAGGGCCGTTTGGGCTTGGGTTTGTTGTTCATCACGCACGACTTGCGTGTGGCCGCCCAGTTGTGCGATCGCGTCATCGTGATGCACCAAGGCCGCATCGTCGAGGAAGGCCCGACGGCCGAGTTGTATGCCAACCCCCAACAAGACTACACACGCCGTTTGCTTTTTGCTGCACCCGCAGCCTTGCCGCCACTTGAACCCGTTTGAGGCCGTTCGAATCCTGTCCGAATCTTGATTGCTTCCCGCCATGACCCGTATCCTGATCGCTGGCTACCAGCACGAGACCAACACCTTTGCCCCCAGCTTGGCCGATTGGGCCGCTTTCCAAACCGGTGAGGCCTTTCCGGCCTATGTGCGCGGGCAGGCCATGCTCGATCAGATGAGCGGCGTGAACATCCCTGCGGGCGGTTTCATCGACGCGGCCCGCCGCGAAGGCTGGCAGCTGGTGCCTTCGGCTTGGGCCGGGGCCACGCCATCGTCGTATGTCACGCGTGACGCTTTTGAGCGCATTTGCAGCGCCATTTTGGAAGACGTCCGTGCCGCCATGGTGCAGGGCTTGGACGGCGTGTACCTGGACCTGCACGGTGCGGCTGTGGCCGAAAACGCCGACGACAGCGAGGGCGAGTTGATCGCCCGCATCCGTGCTGTGGTGGGGCCCCGTGTGCCCATCGTGGCCAGCCTGGACCTGCACGCCAATGTGACCGAGCGCATGCTGCGCGTGTCCGATGGCCTGGTGGCTTACCGCACTTACCCGCACATTGACATGGCCGCGACCGGCGAACGCGCCGCCATCTTGCTGCGCGAGCATTTGCGCGCAGGCGCCAAACGCCCAGTGCAGGCACGTCGCCTGCCGTTTTTGATTCCGCTCAATGCGCAAAGCACTTGGATGGCCCCGGCCAAGGACCTTTACGAAGAGATGATCGCGCTGGAAACGCAGACAGGCTGCATGCTCAGTTTTTGCATGGGCTTTCCAGCGTCCGACTTTGACGAGTGTGGCCCCGTGGTCTGGGGCCACGGCCCTCAAGCTGAAATGGCGGTCCAGCGATTGTTTGAACGCGTGGCCGAACCCGGCCAGTGGCGCCCCGATGTGCTGCCCGCCCGCGAAGCCGTGACGCAGGCTTTGGCCACCGCCGACGTGTCTTCAGCCCCCGTGGTGATGGCCGACACGCAAGACAACCCGGGGGCGGGTGGCGACAGCAATACCACGGGCATGCTGCATGCTTTGTTGCAGCAAGGCGCGGGTCAGCGCTGGCCCGGCCAAGTGGCGCTGGGTTTGTTGTACGACCCCGAGGCCGCGCGCATGGCCCACGCCGCAGGGGTGGGTGCCAGCTTGCAATTGGCCTTGGGCAAAGCCGTGCCCACCTTCACCGGTGAGCCGAGTGATCCGCCTTTGCAAGGGCGCTTCACGGTGCGCGCTTTGGGGGCAGACGACTGCGAACTCAAAGGCCCGATGATGACCGGCATGAAGGCCCACATCGGCCCTTGCGCCTGCCTGGAAATCGACGGTGTGCTGATCGCCGTCGCCAGTGGCAAGATGCAAATGCTGGACCGCGAGCTGTTCCGTGCCGTGGGCATCCACCCCGAGCAGATGAAGCTCTTGGTGGTGAAAAGTTCCAACCATTTCCGCGCCGATTTCACGCCCATTGCCAGCCGTGTGCTGGTGGCCAAAGCGGCTGGGCCCATGGCCGCCGACCCGGGCGATTTGCCTTGGAAAAAACTCAGTCCCCACACCCGCACCCGACCCTGAAACTTGGCCCTGAAACTTGGCCTTGTCGCTCGGCTTTGAAGGGCTGGGCGTGACCCGACCCACCCAGACTGGAGATCCGCATGAGCCCCACAGACCTGACCCAAACACCCGCCCATGAACTGCTGGCGCTGTACCGCAGCGGGCAGGCGTCGCCTGTGGACGTCACGCAGGCGGTGTTGCAGCGCATTGAGCGCATCAACCCGCAAATCAATGCCTTTTGCCTGGTGGATGACAAAGCCGCCTTGGCCAGTGCCCGTGCCAGTGAAGCCCGTTGGCAGGCGCACCGCCAGCAAGGCACGCCGGTGGGGGCGCTCGAGGGCGTGCCGGCCTCCATCAAAGACCTGATCTTGACCCGCGGCTGGCCCACCTTGCGCGGCAGCCGCACCATCGACCCCCAGCAGCCCTGGGAGGTGGATGCCCCGGCCACGGCCCGCTTGCGCGAAGCGGGCGCGGTGCTGCTGGGCAAAACCACCACCCCCGAATTTGGGTGCAAGGGTGAGACCAATTCGCCCGCCACAGGCATCACGCGCAACCCCTGGAACCTGAACCACACACCCGGCGGCTCCTCGGGTGGCACGGCAGCGGCCGTGGCTGCAGGTCTGGGGCCCTTGAGCGTGGGCACGGATGGCGCGGGCAGTGTGCGCATCCCTGCGGCGTTTTGCGGCAACGTGGGCCTCAAACCCAGCTTTGGCCGTGTACCTGCTTACCCCTTGTCACCGTTTGGCTCGGTGGCCCATTTGGGGCCGCACACCATGAGCGTTCGCGATGCGGCCTTGATGATGAACGTGCTCAAGCAAGCCGACGCCCGCGATTGGACCTCGCTGCCGCCGGACGCGAGCGACTACACCGTGGGCCTTGAAGACGGCATCCGGGGCCTGCGCATCGCGTACTCGCCCACCTTGGGTTATGCCAACAATGTGCATCCCGAAATCGCTGCGGCGGTGAACGCGGCGGTTGGGCAACTGCAGGCCTTGGGTGCGCATGTGGAGCAGCTTGATCCGGGTTTTGAAGACCCGCTGGAGATCACCACGGGCCTGTGGTTTTTAGGCGCACACACCGTGTGGCATGGCCTGAGCGCTGCCCAGCAGGCTGTGGCTGACCCGGATTTTCGGGCGGAGGCCGAACTGGGTGCCCAACTGACCGCCTTGCAAGTTCAGCAATTGAACCAGCGCCGTGGTGTGTTGGGCTCGCACATGCGCCAGTTCATGCAGCGCTACGACCTTTTGGTCACGCCTTCGGTGTCGATTCCGGCTTTTGAGGCGCGCCCAGCCGGTACGGTACCCATGGACCCCGCCAGCATGCTGGGCTGGACGCCTTTCAGTTACCCCTTCAACCTGACCCAGCAACCGGCCATCACCGTGCCCTGCGGCTTGACCCAAGCCGGCTTGCCCATGGGTTTGCAGATCGTGGGCCCGATGTTTGGCGATGCCTTGGTGCTGCGTGCCGCGCGGGCCTATGAATCGGTGCAGCCGGTCATGCGCCCCCAGCTCTGAAGTGGCGCCTCTCTTGCCTTGAACGCGCTACCCGGTATGGCCCTGTTGGCTGCGAGCCATTCTTTTGGTGTAATGACCGGTTGACCCTGGCGCCAAGCGCTTGGGGGGACATCGCATTCATGTGGGGAAGCCATGCAATTGATTTGGGTCTCAGGGCCTGCCGCCAAAGTGGTCACTGTGTCCATCACCACCCGCACGGTCTTGGCGGCGGTGGCGGCGGTGTCCGGTTTTTTGGTGTTGCTGGGGTTTGTGTTCAATTTGATCGGTTTGCGGGTGGCTGTGGAATACGTGCCCGAGTTGGCCCATCGCATGGGCGGCGTCACCAGCCACAGTGAGCAGCAAAAAATCGAAGCCGATTACCGGGGCAAACTCGACGAGCTGAACCAACAGCTGGCCCGCGTCACCGACCGCATGACGCAACTGGAGCAGATCAAAAACAAGGCACTCGGACGCTTGGGCCTGGAAAAACTCTTCTCTTTTTCGTCCTCGGTGCACACCGAGGGTTGGCTCGGCCGGGGTGGCCCCATGAACCTGCTGCCCCTGTGGCGCTCGAATGAGGGCGCCCTCGCCACCCAGATTGACCAGTCCTTGCAAAAAGCCCAGCGCTACGACCAAGCCATGCAGGAGATGCAAAACCGGTGGCAAAAAGACCTGGGGCGCATCGACTTGTTGCCCACCTTGCTGCCCATCGCGGGTGATTTTGCTGTGAGCAGTGGTTTTGGCTTTCGGGTCGATCCCCTGTCACGTTTGCCCAGCATGCATGAAGGCATTGATTTTGTGGCGCCTGTGGGCACCCCGATTTTGTCCACTGCACCCGGCGTTGTGCGGGTGGCTGAGTATTCGGGCGCCTACGGCAAGATGGTGGACATCCAGCATGCAGAAGGGTTTGTGACCCGCTATGCACACCTGCAGGCCATTCATGTAGAAGTCGGGCAAATCATGGCGCCGCACCAAACCGTGGGCACCTTGGGCAACACGGGGCGCTCCACCGGTCCGCACCTTCATTACGAAGTCATCTTCAATGGGCGAGCCTTGCATCCTGTCAAGGCATTGGCCGCATGGAGCCGCTCCTGAAGCGGCGCAGAATCATCGTCAAAAGGAGACTCCCATGTTCGGATCCAAAAAAACCAACCTCACACCCCTGGTCATGGGGCAGGAAAAGTTTGACACCCTGATTGGCCGCAACGCCGAGATCCATGGCTGCCTGAAGTTGCAGGAAAGCGTGCGGATTGACGGCAAGGTGGTGGGCAACATCGAGGCGCCCAAAGACGGCGCCATCTCGGTGGTGATTGGCCCCACCGGTGAGATCCATGGCGATGTGATCGCCAGTCGCATCATTGTGGCTGGCAAAGTGTCGGGCAATTTGCATGGCTTTGAGCGGGTGGAGCTCATGGCCAGTGCGTTGGTGCAAGGCGACATCAAATACGCCTCCATGGCCGTCGAACACGGCGCGCGCTTGCTGGGCTTGATGCTTCAGGTGGAAGTCCATGAGGCGTCGGCGGGCATTGATCGGAATGTCCGGGCTGCCATTGAAAAGGCCAAAAGCACGGGCCAGCCCGAGTGAGACGCCGCCGGGAAAGTGGGCCGTCAAAAATCATTATCATCGCCGGATGACATTCTTAGCCATCGATGTAGGCAACACCCGCCTGAAATGGGCGCTGTACGACCGACCTAACCCCAGTGGACAGTTGATGGCGCAAGGCGCTGAATTTTTGGAAAACATCGACCGCTTGTCCGACGGTGCATGGGCCGAATTGCCCAAACCCGATCACATGCTGGGGTGTGTGGTGGCGGGCGATGCCATCAAGCGCCGCGTGCAAGAGCAAATGGACATTTGGGATGTGACCCCCCAATGGGTGGTGCCCAGCGCCCAAGAGGCGGGCCTGACCAACGGCTATGACCACCCCTCACGTTTGGGCGCTGACCGATGGGTGGCCATGGTGGGTGCCCGCCAACGCATGTTGGCGCACGGTTCGGCGCGTCCTTTGGTGGTGGTAATGGTGGGCACGGCGGTGACCGTTGAGGCCATTGACGCCGAGGGCCGCTTTTTAGGCGGCCTGATCTTGCCCGGCCACGGCATCATGCTGCGGGCACTGGAGTCCGGCACGGCCGGCTTGCACGTGCCCACCGGCGAGGTCACGCCTTTCCCCACCAACACCAGCGATGCCTTGACCAGTGGCGGCACCTATGCGATTGCGGGTGCCTGTGAGCGCATGGTTCAGCACCTGCGCGAACACACCGGGCAAGAGCCCCTGTGCATCATGACGGGCGGTGCGGGCTGGAAAATGGCGCCCAGCATGTCGGTGCAGTTCGAATTGGTGGACAACCTGATTTTTGACGGCCTGCTGGCGCTGGCCGCGCAGCGTTTCAACTGAACATCAGTCTTGACTGGGCGTGTTGTACGCCGCAGTCAAGGCCAGCAAATGGCTTTGCAAGTCGGTATCGGCCATGTGGGGTGTCAGCAGCGCCAAGACATGCTGCGCACCGCGGGTCAGGGCCAAGCCAGCGCTGGCCGGCTCCATCGCTTGGCGTGGGTTGCGCACATATTCGTAACTCAGCCAATAGGTCACCATCACCGACATGCTGGCCGACAAGGTTTCGATGTTGTCAGGGCTCAAGCGCATCAGGCCGGCTGCGGCCAATGACTCCAGCATTTGCCTGAAAGCCCAGGTCTTGCGCTCCAAGATGGCATGAAAATGCGTTTCCAGATGCCGGTTGCCCGACAGCAGGTTGTTCAGGTCGCGGTATAAAAAACGGTGGCTCCAGACCTGCTCGAACAGCGAGTGCAAGAAGAACCAGGTGTCTTCCACATCCTTCACGTCAGGGGCCGCTTCCAGCAAACCCAGCATGGCGGTTTCGTACCGGTCAAACAAGTGGTTGACCAAGGCATCTTTGGACGCAAAGTGGTAGTACAAATTGCCGGGGCTGATGCCCAGCTCTGCCGAGATCAAAGTGGTCGACACATTGGGTTCGCCAAACCGGTTAAAGAGCTCCAGCGTCACCTCTGCGATGCGCTCGGCGGTTCGACGGGGTGCTTTCTTGGCCATGTCAGGGCTGTGCCGTGATGGCCTCAGGCCGAACGGCTGCGGGACTTTTTGGCAGCTGCGGGGCTGGATTTGCTTTGCAAAGCCGCCAACTGCGCTTCCAGTTGGGCCACGCGCTCTGTCAGCATCTGAATGTCCAAAAGCGACGGCATGCCCAAGCGGTGCAAGGCCTTGGCCACGCGGTCTTCAAACAGGTGCTCCAGTTTGTCCACGCGCCCTGTGGCCTGCTGGCCCAAATCGCTGGCCATGTGGCTCAGGCGCTCGGTGGCTTCTTGCAGGCGTTGCTGTGCCTCGGCCTGACTTTTGCGTTGAAACGCCAGCCCGTCGTTGAGCAAGGCTTCCATGGCTTTGCTGCCTTGTTCTTGGGCTTTGGCCATGGCCCCCAGACCCGCCAGCCACACTTGTTGTGCGGGTGGTGTGAAGGGGTCGCTGGCCGTTGTGGGCTTGGCGGTTTTGCGCTTGGAGGGGTCTGAGGTGGCCATGGTCGTTTCCTGAACAAGCCACCACTTTAACCGCTGCTTGAAGCCCTGCAGCAGCCAACCCAAGGTGTCAGCGGGTCCATGCGCAATGCTTCTAAAATCGAGCGCAGTTGGTGCGGCCTCTTGTTGCACCCCAATCCATGGATGTCATGACCCTCTTGGTAACCGGCGGCGCGGGTTTTATCGGCGCTAACTTCGTGCTCGACTGGCTGGCTGCCAGCCGAGAGCCCATCATCAACCTCGACAAGCTCACCTACGCGGGCAACCCCGAAACCCTGGCCAGCCTGCAAGGCGATGCTCGCCACCAGTTGGTGCAAGGCGACATTGGCGATGCCGCCTTGGTCAGCCGCCTGTTGGCCGTGCACCAGCCCCGTGCGGTGGTCAATTTCGCCGCCGAAAGCCATGTGGACCGCTCCATCCACGGCCCCGGTGACTTCATCGAGACCAACATCGTGGGCACCTTCCGCTTGCTGGAGTCGGTGCGCGGCTACTGGGGCGCATTGCCCGAAGCCGACAAAACGGCGTTTCGCTTTTTGCATGTCTCCACCGACGAGGTGTACGGTTCGCTGGCCCAAGGCGACCCGGCCTTCAGTGAGACCCACCGCTACGAGCCCAACAGCCCCTACAGCGCCAGCAAAGCCGCCAGCGACCACCTGGTGCGCGCCTGGCACCACACCTACGGCCTGCCGGTGCTGACCACCAACTGCTCCAACAACTACGGCCCCTACCACTTCCCCGAAAAACTCATCCCGCTGATGATCGTCAACGCGCTGGCGGGCAAGCCACTGCCGGTGTACGGCGACGGCATGCAAGTGCGTGATTGGCTGTATGTCAAAGACCATTGCAGCGCCATTCGCCGCGTGCTCGAAGCCGGTCGATTGGGTGAGGTTTACAACGTGGGCGGCTGGAACGAGAAGCCCAACATCGAGATCGTCAAAACCGTGTGCGCGCTGCTCGACGAGCTGCGCCCTCGCGCCGACGGCAAGCCCTACGCTGAGCAAATCAGCTACGTGACCGACCGCCCAGGCCACGACCGCCGCTATGCGATCGATGCGCGCAAGCTCGAAGCGGAACTCGGCTGGAAGCCGGCCGAGACCTTTGACACCGGCATCCGCAAAACCGTCGAGTGGTACTTGGCCAACCCCGAGTGGGTGAGCCACGTGCAAAGCGGGGCTTACCGCGATTGGGTGAACCAAAACTACGCAGAGCGTCAAGCATGAAGATCCTGCTGCTCGGCAAAAACGGCCAAGTGGGTTGGGAGCTGCAGCGCAGCCTGGCCCCTGTGGGTGAGCTGCTGGCGCTGGACCGGCACAGCACCGACTATTGTGGCGACCTGAGCCAGCCCGAACGCTTGGCGCAAACGGTGCGCGACTGGCGCCCCGATGTCATCGTCAACGCCGCCGCCCACACGGCCGTGGACAAGGCAGAGTCCGAGCCCGACCTGGCCCTTTGCCTGAACGCCACCGCCCCCGCCGCGCTGGCGCAGGCTGCGGCCGACATCGGTGCCTGGCTGGTGCATTACTCGACCGACTATGTGTTCAACGGCCAGGGTGAGCAGGCTTGGCAAGAGGGCCATGCCACCGGGCCGCTGAGTGTGTACGGCCAAACCAAACTCGAAGGCGAGCAACGCATCACCGCCAGTGGCTGCCAACACCTGATTTTTCGCACCGGCTGGGTCTATGCGGCGCGGGGCGGCAACTTTGCCAAAACCATGCTGCGACTGGCCGCCGAGCGCGAACGCCTCACGGTGATCGATGACCAGCACGGTGCACCCACGGGCGCTGACCTGATCGCCGATGTCACCGCGCATGCCATTCGCCAAGCGCTGCAAAAACCCGCCTTGTCAGGCATTTACCACTTGGTGGCTTCGGGCGAAACCAGCTGGCACGGGTACGCCAGCCACGTGATCACCCAGGCGCGCTGTGTGCGCCCCGATCTGGCCTTGCGGGTGAATGAGATCGCCCCCGTGCCCACGTCTTCCTTCCCGACCCCAGCGCAGCGCCCACGCAACTCACGCCTGCACACGGGCAAGCTGCAGCAAGCCTTTGGGCTGGTGTTGCCCCCATGGCAAGCCGGGGTCAATCGCTTGTTGACCGAGATCCTCTGATCGCCCTTGGCCTTGCGGCACAATCGTTGAAACGCACGCTCTTTTTTCCGTCATCACGCGTTTTTTTGAAGCCTTCCACCATGACCGACACCTCTATTGCCGTTGCCACTGCCGTAGCCCCGCACGACCAAGCCCAGATCCTGGCGCAGGCCATGCCCTACATCCGCAAGTTCCACGGGAAAACGCTGGTCATCAAATACGGCGGCAACGCCATGACCGACCCGGCCCTGCAACAAGCTTTTGCCGAAGATGTGGTGCTCCTCAAACTGGTGGGCATGAACCCGGTGGTGGTGCATGGCGGTGGTCCGCAAATCGAAACGGCTTTGAAGCGTTTGGGCAAAACCGGCGAGTTCATTCAGGGCATGCGCGTGACCGATGCCGAAACCATGGAGGTCGTCGAATGGGTGTTGGGCGGCGAAGTGCAGCAAGACATTGTGGGGATGATCAACCGCGCAGGCGGCAAAGCCGTGGGCCTGACGGGCCGCGATGGTGGCCTGATTCGTGCCAAAAAATTGCGCTTGGTGGACGCCCAAGACCCCAGCAAAGAATACGACGTGGGCCAAGTCGGCGAGATCGAAAGCATCGATCCGTCCATCCTGCAATGCCTGCAAGACGATGCCTTCATCCCCGTGGTCAGCCCCATTGGTTTTGGTGCCAACAACGAAAGCTACAACATCAATGCCGACGTGGTGGCTGCCAAATTGGCCACTGTGCTGCAAGCCGAAAAACTGCTCATGCTCACCAACATCCGCGGGGTATTGGACAAAGAAGGTCGGCTGCTGACCGAATTGACGCCCAGCCGCATCGACGAGTTATGCGCCGATGGCACCATCAGCGGTGGCATGATCCCCAAGATCGCGGGCGCGCTCGATGCGGCCAAGAGCGGCGTCAATGCCGTGCACATCATCGACGGCCGTGTGCCCCACGCCATGCTGCTTGAAGTCTTGTCCGAACAAGCCTTTGGCACCATGATCCGCAGCCGGTAAAGCAGCGGCCCCAACACGCGCAGCAACACCAAGAAGAGACGATATGCCCAACCCAACCGAAGCGCCCGAACACGACAGCGACGAAGACGCCACCCCTGCCCGCAAGCGCCCGCGCCCGGGTGAGCGCCGCTTGCAGATTTTGCAAACCCTGGCCGCCATGCTGGAGCAGCCGGGCGCCGAGCGCGTGACCACTGCTGGCTTGGCTGCCAAAATTGGTGTGAGTGAAGCGGCGCTGTACCGCCACTTTGCCAGCAAGGCCCAAATGTTCGAAGGGCTGATTGATTTTGTGGACCAGTCCGTCATGGGCCTGATCCGCCAGGTCACCGACCGTGAACCCGCTGGCCCGCAACAAGCCGGCCGCATCGTCGCGCTGCTCTTGCAATTTGCGGAAAAAAACCCCGGCATGAGCCGCGTCATGAACGGCGAAGCTTTGGCTTTTGAGCATGACCGTTTGCAAGAGCGCATCAATTTGTTGTTTGACAAGATCGAAGCGCAGCTGCGCCAATCTCTCAAAACCGCTGATGCACCCACCCCCAGCGCCGAGGCCCAAGTGACGGCCTCGGTGCTGGTGGCTTTCATGCAAGGGCGCTTGCAGCGCTTTGCCCGCTCGGGCTTCAAGCGCTTGCCATCGGAGCATCTGCAGGCTGCACTGGCGCGGATGCTTTAAGGCATTCCCAGCTTGCCAGTGTGCTGCACAGATGGAGTTGTTGCGCATGTTCTGGCTGTGTCCGGGCTGTGTGCGTCAATGGCGGATAAAGGCTGAAGGCAGACCAAGGCCTTGCGTTCACCATTGGCTGAAGCTGACCCTAAGCGGTTGCGTGGTGGACCATCCAAAATAATGGGCAGTTTCTGACACTTGATCAAACCAGATGGTCTCTAATATGATGGTCATCATGTCATCATCGCCCAACCGAAAAGAATTGAGTCATGCCCGCATCGTCGATGTGGCATCCAAAGCGATTCGTCGCGCGGGCTACCGTGGCGTTGGTGTTGCCGACATCATGAAAGAAGCCGGACTGACCCATGGCGGCTTTTATGCGCACTTCGAATCGCGTGATGCATTGGTGGTCGAAGCCATGGCCAGAGCAGGACAAGAAAACATTGCTTCTTTGACAGAAGTGATTGAGCGCCGTCTGACCCAGGGCGGTACGCGCTTTCAAGCCTTGGTCGAAACTTACTTGCATCAGGCCCACATGGACCGTGTCGAGGATGGTTGCGTGGTTGCCGCACTGTCTTCTGAAATGACGCGTCAAGACGACGTGGTTCGTGTGGAGGCTCGCCGCAGAGTGGATGCAATGATTGCGTTGGTGCAGGCTGCCTTGCCTGAAAATGCAGATGCGAGTGAGGCATCGGTGATCACTGCAACGATGGTTGGTGCCTTGCAATTGGCGCGCACAGTTGGCGGCAAAGAGGGGCGCGCCATTTTGGCCCAAACACGGCAGGCGCTGCTCGAGCGTCACCCACTTCCCACACAACATTGATGGCCTTGTCTCAAACGACAAGACATTTTTTCACTCCAAAATATGACGATCATCATAAAGAAAGTAAACCATGCAAATTGAAAATTCCACCGTCTTCATCACAGGCGCTAATCGCGGCATCGGACTTGCGTTTGCCAAAGCCTTTCTCGTGCGAGGCGCAAAAAAAGTTTATGCAGGTTCGCGTGACCCCTCCAAAATAAATTTGAACGGTGTGACCCCCATCAAGCTCGATGTCAACTCAGCTGCAGATGTTCAGGCCGCCGCGCAACTGGCTCAGGACGTCACGATCGTGGTGAACAATGCGGGCATTGCCAACTTCGGTAGTTTCATGGCCGAAGATGCAGAGGCCATGCTGCGAAATCACCTGGAAACCAATGTGCTGGGACCGCTTCGCATCAGCCGTGCTTTTGCGCCTGTGCTGGCCCAACATGGTGGCGGCGCACTGATCAACGTGGCCTCCATTGCCAGTTGGATCACCAGCCCCAAGCTCGCGAGCTATGCCGTTTCCAAATCGGCCTTGTGGAGCTTGAGCAATGGTTTGCGCAATGACCTCCGAGGTCAGGGCACCCAGGTGCTGACTTTGCACATGGGCTTTGTGGATACAGACCTCACCAAAGGGATCGAGATGCCCAAGTCAACACCAGAGGCCATCGTCGAGCGCACACTGCAAGCGCTTGAAGCGGGTGCCCATGAGGTTCTGGCCGATGAAATGACCCAACAGGTCAAGGCTGGCCTGTCGGCGGATCAGGCCGTTTATTTGGCGGCACGCTGAGATGACGACCCATCAGGCTCCCACACCACCGACGGGCAAGTCCAAATCGAAGACTGCTCAATCTCCGTGGCCTGCATTTTGGATTGCTTGCAGCGCCACCTTTTTGGTGTCCTTGGACACCACGATGCTGTTTGCCGCTTTCGAAGCACTGCGCCAGAGCTTTGCGGGCACTTCTGCCGCCGAGCTGTCTTGGGTGCTCAATGGCTACACGGTCGTGTACGCCGCCATGTTGATCCCCGCCGGTGGATTGGCCGATGCCTATGGACGTCGCCGCACATTCCGAATAGGACTGACACTTTTTCTGCTGGCATCGGTGGCTTGCGGCGCGGCACCTTCTGTCGATTGGCTCATTGCAGCACGCGCTTTTCAAGCCATTGGGGCCGCATTGTTGACGCCCGCTTCCATGTCCATTGTGTTGGCCGCCTTCCCCACCGAAAAGCGTGCCGTGGCCGTGAGTTTGTGGGGTGCTGTGGGTGGTCTGGCCGCAGCAGTGGGGCCGAGTTTGGGCAGTTGGGTCACTGCCAGTGCAGGCTGGCCCTGGGCTTTTTACATCAACCTGCCCGTGGTTCTTTGGGCACTCTGGCGCAGCGCCTCACACATCGAAGAAGCAGTTCAACCGATGGAGCGTCGAAGCGTCGACATTGTGGGCCTGGTGTTGCTGATGCTTGCAGTGGGCGCGGTCGCCTTGGCGATTGTTGAAAGCGGTGAGTTGCGCTGGTCCGCTCAACAAATTGCTTGGGTTGGGGCCGGTGGTCTTTTGGCTGGAGCATGCTTTGTGCTGTGGGCTCGAACCCGAGAAAACGCGCTGATCGATTTGTCGCTGTTTCAACATCGCACCTACCGATACGTGAACGGGGCCACGCTGGTGTTCGGCACGGCCTTCTCGATGATGTTTCTGGGATTCTTTTTCTACATGACCGGGGTCTGGCATTACACGCTGCCACAGGCGGGCCTGGCCGTGACGCCTGGTCCTTTGCTGGTCATGCCTACAGCCATCATCACCGGACGACTGGCCTCACGCTTGGGCCACAGACGATTCTTGGTGGGCGGTTCGCTGCTGTATGCCCTCAGCAGCTTATGGTTCTTTCTGGTGCCCGGCAACGCGCCGAACTATCTGCTGCACTGGCTGCCCGGCCTGCTGATGAGCGGGATCGCTGTGGGCTTGGTGCTGCCCTCCTTGTCAGCTGCGGCCGTGAATCGCTTGCCCGTTGCCCACTACGCTGTAGGCAGTGCGGTCAACCAGGCAACGCGACAAATTGGCTCCGTGCTCGGCGTGGCGTTCACCGTGGCGCTGTTGGGCCATGCCACGCTCCAACATGCTGACTTCAATGCCTTCTACCTGCTGCATGGTCTGCTGGCATTGCTGACAGGACTGCTGTGCTGGCCTGTCGACACCAAGCCTCGGGTTGCACAGCCATGACCTTGTGTCAACTCATCTCATCCATTCTCATTGCGCACACTGGCGTGTCCGTGTGCATAACAACTTTCATACCAACTGATGGAGCCCATCATGCAAACTGACAGCACAGTCCAAGCCACTTTGAACGCATGGCAAGCGCAACTGGAAGACGTTCGACGTCGCCGAGCCGAACGAGGGGGTGGACACGCGGGTCTCGCGAAACCCCAACAGGTGCTCGGCAAAACGGGACTGCAGGTGATGACGGCTTTGCTGGAGGGTGAGCTGCCCCATCCCTACATGGCGGACACTTTTGACTGCGAGTTGATTGAAGTGGGTGAGGGCCGGGCTGTTTTTCAGGCGACGCCACAGCTCAAGCACTACAACCCATTGGGCTCGGTGCATGGGGGCTGGTACGCGACCTTGCTGGATTTCGCATTGGGGTGTGCGGTGCAGACCAAACTGCCAGCAGGCTTGGGCTACACGACCAGCCAGATCAATCTCAACATCGTGCGAGCCGCCAACACCCAAACAGGTCCGCTGCGTTGTATCGGCAATGCCATTCACGTCGGTCGCCAGATCGGTACATCCGAAGCGCGGATTGTGGGTCCCGACGGGAAACTGTATGCACATGCCACCACGACTTGTGCCATTTTCGAGGCGCTGCCTCAAGTCAGATAACTTCGCTCGCCCGTTGAGTACATGCAGACATTCTGGGGGTCTCTACCTTGATGCCTCTTGTTGATGGGCTGCCTGAGGAAAATCTATCGATGTTCAAATTTCCAATGAGAGACGCCTAACACTGCAAAGCAGCCCATTCATATTCAGGCCAACTCACCAATTCCAAAGCGTCCCATCATGCTGGAGCCGGTTCACTGGCAGGTAAGCCCTTTGGTAAGGGTACTTGGCGGCCAGCTTCTCGTCGATGTCCACCCCGTGGCCGGGGGACTCGCCGCAGTGCATCATGCCGGACTCAAAGCGGTAATCGTGCGGGAAGACCGAGAGCATCTCTTCGCTGTGCGGCATGAATTCCTGCACGCCAAAGTTGGGCACCCAGGTGTCAAAGTGCAGCGCTGCGCCCATGCACACGGGTGACAAGTCGGTCGCGCCGTGGCAGCCAGTGCGCACTTGGTACAGGCTGGCCAGATCGGCGATGCGCCGCAGGTGGGTGATGCCGCCCGCGTGGACCACGGTGGTGCGGATGTAGTCGATCAGCTGCTTTTCGATCAGGGTCTTGCAGTCCCAGATGCTGTTGAAAATCTCGCCCACCGCGATCGGCGTGGTGGTGTGGTGGCGTATCCACTGGAAGGCGTCTTGATTCTCGGCGGGCGTCGGGTCTTCCATCCAGAACAGGCGCATGGGCTCCAGGGCTTTGCCCAGTTGTCCCGCTTCGATGGGTGTGAGGCGGTGGTGCACGTCGTGCAGCAAATGGATGTCGGGGCCCACGGCTTCGCGCACGGCTTCAAACAGGCCGGGGGTGTGGCGCAAATACTTCTCGGTGCTCCAATCGTGCTCGCTGGGCAAGTTGCCGTCGGCGGGTTCGTACAGGCGGTTTTGGCCACCCACGCCATAGACCTTGTTCAGGCCCGGCACGCCGCTTTGGGCGCGGATGGCCAAGTAGCCTTCTGCCTTGTGGCGCAAGACTTCGTCCACCGTTTCGGCCGTGTCGCGGCCGTTGGCGTGGCCGTAGACCATCACCCCGGTGCGGCTGCGCCCGCCCAGCAGCTGGTACAGCGGCATGTTGGCCATCTTGGCCTTGATGTCCCACAGCGCGGTGTCCACCGCAGCAATGGCGCTCATGGTCACCGGGCCGCGCCGCCAGTAAGCCCCTTTGTAGAGGTATTGCCAGATGTCTTCGATCTGCTGCGGGTCACGCCCGATCAGGCAAGGGATGACGTGGTCTTCCAGGTAGCTGACCACGGCCAGTTCGCGGCCATTGAGCGTGGCGTCGCCGATACCGTACACGCCCTGGTCGGTTTCGATTTTGAGGGTGACGAAGTTGCGGCCGGGACTGCAGACGATGACGCGGGCGGTGGTGATTTCCATAGCGCAGACCTTTGAGTTCAGGCTTCTAGTTGCAGCAGTTGCTGGAGGCTTGCATCCACACCGTGCTGCATCACTTGCTGGTGCCAGTGCGTCACGCGGGCGGCCCATGCTGCGTGGCCGGACAGGGCATTGCCCCACAGGTCTTCGCGCGCCAACAGGGCGCGCACGCAAGCCTCAGGCTCGGTCCGTTGCGCAGCGCCCATGGCCATCAGGCTGTCGGCTTGCGGGTCGTTCAGGGCGTACGCCTGGCCTTGCTCGTCCACACCCAGCGTGTAGCGCAAAAAGACCGCTGCTGCCAAGGCGTGGTGTTCAAACGAAGCGCCTTGCGCAATCTGGCCCAGCACCGAAGGCGGCCAGCGCTGGGGGATTTTTTGCGAGCTGTCGGTGGCGATCTGGTGCACGCTGTGCTTCAAATAGGGGTTGCCAAAGCGTGCGATCAGCGCGTCGCGGTAGTCGGCCCAGTCGCTGCGGGCCAAGTGCGGTGCGACTTCACGACTCATCAAGCGGTGCACAAAGCTGCGGACAGGCGGCTCACCGATGCAGCTGGCAATGAAAGGCCTGCCGGTGACCGCGCCCATCAGCGCCATGGCCGAGTGGCTGCCGTTGAGCATGCGCAGTTTGGCCTCTTCGTAGCTGTGCACATCGGGGGTGACGCGCACACCGGCGCTTTGCAGCAGGGCGGCGTCAGCCGGGTCGGCCAAGCGGTCTTCGATCACCCATTCCCAAAAGCCTTCGGTGCTGAGCGCGGCGTCGTCGCGCAGACCCAGCGCTTGGCTGGCTGCGGCCAGCACGTCGGTGGTGGCTGCGGGCACGATGCGGTCGACCATGCTGCACGGAAAGGCGCAGTGCGCATCCAACCAGCGCAGCAATTCGGCGTCTTGTGCCCTCGTCGCGGCTTTGACCAGGGCCTGCAGCTTGTGGCCGTTGCCTTGCAGGTTGTCGCACGACGCGATGGTGAGGCCCGGTAGACCCGCTTGCTGGCGCAGCCGCAAGCCGTCCAGCAGCAGCTGTGCCAAGGCTGGCGTGTAGCCTTTTTCGGTGACGGTGAGCGTGACCCAGCGGGTGCTGGCGGCGGCGATGGCTTGCACCACGTCGTTGCGCTCTGTGGCGGCCACATGCATGCGCCAAAGCGCGCCAGGCACATGCCAGCTCACCCCTTGACCGTCGGCCACGCGCACCGCGTAAAGCCCATCTTGTGCACGCAAGGCGTTCACCAAATCCGGTCGCGTCATGCCCACGCCGTGGATGCCCCAGCGCGTATCGCCCGCACTCAGCAGTTGGTCGAACACCATGGCTTGGTGCGCCCGGTGAAAAGCGCCCAAGCCCAAATGCACCACACCCGGGGCATGGCGGCGGCGGTCGTAAATGGGGGTGTGGATGTCAGCGGGCAGCGATGCCAAGTTGAGAGCGCACAGGTGCATGGGTGTCAGAGGAGCGGGATCCTGATGGGGCGGTTGGGGTCAGGCAAAACTCAACGGCCTGCCAGTTTTTGCTCGGACGCCTCAATCTCGGCCCAGGTGGCGTCGTCGATCCAGATGCCTGTTTGCTCGCGCTCGGCACGTGCGGTGCGCTCAGGCTCGCCGGCCAGCTTCACGCCATCGCTGCCAGGGGCATCGGGGCTTTGGCGCAGCCAGTCGGCAAAGGCCAGGGCTTCTTGCTCGAACATGTCTTGTGTGCCCAAGCGCACCGGGTCGATCAGCATTGTCAGCATGCCGTTGAGCACGGCGCGTTGGTGGTCGGCTTCGCGGTGCCAGGTGCCGCTGCCAGTCAGCGCGCCGCCCAGCAACTCGCAGGCCATGGCCATGCCAAAGCCTTTGTGGTCGCCAAAAGTCATGAGCGCACCAAACAGGCCGTTGGACTGCGGCACCACCACCACGCCGGGGTTGTTGGTGGGGTGGCCGTGCTCGTCAATCAAATAGCCGGGTGGCACTTGCTCGCCTTTGTTGTGGGCCACGCGCATCTTGCCTTGCGCCACGCGGCTGGTGGCAAAGTCCAGCACAAAGGGTGCGCGGCCGCCCATGGGCACGCCGATGCAACAGGGATTGGTGCCAAAGCGACCATCGCCACCGCCAAAGGGCGCGACCACAGGGCGTGAGAGCACGTTCACAAAATGCACCGACACCAGGCCTTGCGCCACGGCCATTTCGGCAAAGTGGCCGATGCGGCCCAAATGGTGAGATCGGCTGAGGGCCACGGTGCACACACCGTGCAGCTTGGCGCGTTCAATGCCCATCTGCATGGCTTGCACGCCGGTGATCTGACCGTAGCCCCGTTGACCGTCCAGGTTCAGCAGCGGGCCGGTGTCCAGCAAAACCTTCACGCCCGTGTTCGGATTCAGGCCGCCTTCGAGCACCGCATCCACATAGCGCGGCACCATGCCCACGCCATGCGAGTCGTGGCCACTCAGGTTGGCCATGACCAGGTTGTCGGCCACTTGTGCGGCTTCGGCCGGCGCGCTGCCGGTCATGGCGATGATGCGGGTGATGTGCTGGCGCAGATCGGCGGCTGGAATGAGGTGACTCATGCGGGTTCTTTCAAGGCGAAGAGGTTGTAGGAGCGCACCCTGTGCGCGATGTGGGGTGGTCCGCAAGGCGGGTCCATGGGTTCACATCACCGCGCCCACTTGCCATGGCACAAACTCGTTTTGGCCGTAGCCGTGGCGCTCGCTCTTGGTGGGCTCACCCGACGCTGCCGCCAAAATCCTTTCAAAAATGCGCTGACCCATCTCGGCGATGCTCACCCCGCCGTCGACGATCTCGCCGCAGTTCAGGTCCATGTCTTCTTCCTGCTTTTTCCACAAGGCCGTGTTGGTCGAGAACTTCAGGCTGGGCGAGGGCGCGCAGCCATAGGCGCTGCCGCGTCCGGTGGTGAAGCAAATCAAGTTGGCCCCGCCGGCCACCTGGCCCGTGGCGCTCACCGGGTCGTAGCCGGGCGTGTCCATGTAAACAAAGCCTTTCGCCGTGACCGGCTCGGCGTATTCGTACACCGCCTGCAGGTTGCTGGTGCCACCTTTGGCCACGGCCCCCAATGATTTTTCCAGGATCGTGGTCAGGCCGCCCGCCTTGTTGCCGGGCGAGGGGTTGTTGTTCATCTCGCCGCCGTTGATGGCGGTGTAGTTTTCCCACCAGCGGATGCGCTCGATCAGTTTTTGCGCCACCTCGGGCTTGACGGCGCGTCGTGTGAGCAAGTGCTCAGCGCCATAAATCTCAGGCGTTTCGCTCAGGATGGCGGTACCGCCGTGCTGCACCAACAAGTCCACCGCCGCGCCCAGCGCAGGGTTGGCGCTGATGCCCGAATAACCATCCGAGCCGCCGCATTGCAGGCCCACGGTGATGTGTTCGGCGCTGCAAGGCTCGCGGGTGATGGCGTTGGCACGCGGCAGCATGTCTTGGATCAAGGCAATGCCTTTTTCCACCGTCAAGCGTGTGCCGCCCGTGTCCTGGATGTTGAAGACCTTGAGCGTGTCACCCTCGCGCAAGCTGCTGTGTGCCAGCCAGGTGTTGAGCTGGTTGGTTTCGCAGCCCAGACCCACCACCACCACACCCCAAAAGTTGGCGTGTGTGGCATAGCCTGCCAAGGTGCGCTCAAGCAATTGCATGCCCATGCCCTCGTTGTCCATGCCGCAGCCGGTGCCGTGCGTCAAAGCGACCACACCGTCCACATTCGGGAAGTTGGCGAGTGCTGCGGGGTTGTTGCGCTTGGAAAAATGATCGGCAATGGCGCGCGCGGCGGTGGCCGAACAGTTGACGCTGGACAGCACACCGATGTAGTTGCGTGTGGCCACGCGGCCGTCCGAGCGCTTGTAGCCCATGAAGGTCGCTTGCTGGCGCACCGGATCGGGTTTGACGTCTTGCCCGATGGCGTAATCGCGCTCGAAGTTGCCTTTTTCAGCACCCATGTTCAGGTTGTGCGTGTGCACATGCTCGCCGGGGGCGATGGGCTGGTGGGCAAAACCAATGATCTGGTTGTAGCGGCGCACCGGCTCGCCCACGGCGATGGCCCGGGTGGCGATTTTGTGGCCCGGCGGAATCAGGCCGCGAACGGCCACGCCGTCCACGGTGCTGCCGCTCATCAGTTGGGCGCGGGCAATGACGACATCGTCGGCAGGGTGAAGTCGAATGAATGAACTCATGACAAGGTCTCAATAAAATTGTTTGGGCAACCACAGCACCAGGCTGGGGAAATAGGTGATCACGGCCAGGCTGCCCAACAAGGGGAACAGCCAGGGCAAGATGGCCATGGTGGTGCGCTCCACACTGAGTTTGGCCACCCGCGCCAACACAAACAGCACCATGCCCATAGGCGGGTGCAGCAAACCGATCATCAGGTTGAGCACCATGACCAGACCGAAGTGCACCAGGTCAATCCCCAACTGCTGGCAAATCGGCACAAGAATGGGCACCAGGATGGTGATGGCGGCCGTGGGCTCTAGGAAGCAGCCGACAAACAACATCAAGGCATTGGCCAGCAACAAAAACACCCAAGGCTCTTGGGTGAAGCCCAGCACCCAAGCAGAAATGGCGGTGGTCACACCTGTGGCGGTGAGCATCCAGCCAAAGATGCTGGCTGCGGCGACGATGAACAGCACGGTGGCGGTGGTTTCGACCGTGTCCAGACAAACTTTGACAAACATTTTCAGGTTCAGGGTGCGGTACCAGAAAAACCCCAAAATCAAGGCCCACACACAGGCGGCGATCGCGCCTTCGGTGGGCGTGAACACGCCCGTGGTCATGCCACCGATCAGGATGATGGGGGTCATGATGGGCAAGACGGCTTGGAACTTGAACAGCTTGTCGGCCAAAAACAAGAAGGCCAAAGCCACAAACACCGTCATCTGGGGCGGTGTTTCAAAGGTTTTGACGGTCCACCAAATGGCCAGTGGCCAGCCTATGACCACGGTGGTTTCGGTCAGGGCCTTGATGACCCGAGGCCATTCGAATTTGATGTCAGCGCCCCAACCATTCTTGTGTGCAAAGAAAGCCACAGTCAGCATCATCAACAGGGCCATCAAAATGCCGGGCAAGATGCCCGCAAGGAACAAGGCCCCCACCGACACGTTGGCCATCATGCCGTAGATCACAAAGGGCAAGCTGGGCGGAATGATGGGCCCCAGTGTGGCCGATGCGGCCGTGACACCCACGGCAAATTCAGTGCTGTAGCCATGGTCTTTCATGGCCTTGACTTCAATGGTGCCCAGGCCCGCAGCATCGGCAATGGCCGTGCCACTCATGCCCGCAAACACCACCGACCCCACCACGTTGACGTGACCCAAGCCGCCCTTGAGCCAGCCGACCAAAGCCAGTGCATAGTTGTAAATGCGGTTGGTGATGCCGGCGTTGTTCATCAGGTTGCCCGCCAGGATGAAGAAAGGCACGGCCAGCAGCGGAAAGCTGTCGATGCCCGAGACCATGCGGTGGATCACCACAAACGGTGGCGAGCTTTGGGCGAAAAACAGGTAAATGAGCGAGGCTCCGGCCATGGCAATGGCCACCGGAATGCCGCCACTCATCAGCAGCAGGAAAATGATTTTCAACATGGCAGGTGCTTTCTGTCGTTCGGGGGGCTGTTCAGCGGTCCGTCATTTCGGATTCGGGGCGCTCCAGCACGGTGTAGCCGCGTTGCAGGTGGATGCGCATGACCCAAATGGATCGCAAGCACATGGCGGCAAAACCGGCCATCACCACGCCGTAAACCCAGTTCATGGGCAAGTCGATGATCGTCATCTTGTAGCTGCCCAACTTCTGCATCATCTGGCCCGTCAAAAAGGTGGCGGCGCCAAAAAACGCGATGCGCATCACATCCACCAGCAAGGCCACTGCATAAGACAGCCGGGCGGGCATGAAGCGAAAGAAAAAATCAACCTGAATGTGGTTGTTCTTGGCCACGCCAATGGCCGCACCCGTGAACACCGTGGCAATCAACAAATACCGGGCGATCTCTTCGGTCCAGGAGGCCGAATCGTTGAGCACATAGCGGGTGAAAAACTGGTAAAAAACCGTCAGGCCCAAGGCCCAGAAAAACAGCAAGGCCACCCAAGCCTCGATGGGCGTCCCAGACAAGTCCACCGCCTCATCGGTGGCGTGGAACTGACCGTCATCGCCCATGACTTTGGGCAGGTCATCCAGGTCTTGCAGCTTGCTCATGGCCATTCTTTCGGAACTGAAAAGTCGATGTTCGGACGCGCAGGTCCGGTCATGCCAACGCACGCTGGGCCATGGCCCAGCGTGGTGGGTGGGCTGTGCTGGCGGCACAGCCCCAAGATCACTTGGCTGCCTGGATCTTGTCGAAGTCAGACTGCGTGAAGCCCATGCCGGTCAGAGGCTTGTTTTTCAGCACCGCATCCTGGAAGGATTTGCGGTCGACTTGCACCATCTGCAAACCTTTCTTGCGGAACTCTTCCACCAGCTCGGCTTCGCGGGCCTTGACCTTGGCCGATGCACGCACCGCCGCTTCCTGGGTCACATCGGTGAAGATCTTCTTTTCGGCATCGCTCAAGCGATTCCAGAGGTGGGGCGCAATCTGCGTGGTCAGGCCGTCCACGATGTGGCCGGTGAGCATGATGGCTTTTTGCACTTCAAAAAACTTCTTGGCCTCGATGGTGGTCAATGGGTTCTCTTGGGCTTCCACGGTGCCGTTTTGCAGGGCCAAATACACCTCGGCAAAAGCAATGGGTGTGGGGTTGGCGCCGCAGGCCTCAGGTGTGGCGCGGTAGGCGGGCACATCGGGTACGCGGATCTTGATGCCCTTCATGCCGGCGCAGTTGGTGAAGGCTTTTTGGGCGGTGGTGTGGCGTGCACCGTAGTAGGTTTAGGCCGTGACCTGAATGCCCGTGCGGGCACGGAATTCGCCAATCATTTCCTGGAACACAGGGCTCTTGGAGTAAGCGAGCAGGTGGTCGCCATCACGGAAAATGAAGGGGTAGTAAGCGATGCCAAAACGCGGGTAGGTGCGCGCTGCAAAGGAGGGGCCGCTGATGATCATGTCCACCGTGCCCAGGGTCAGACCTTGGTTGATGTCGGTCTCTTTGCCCAAGGTGGACGCTGGGAAGACCTGGATGTCGAACTTGCCGTTGCTGCGTTTCTTGATTTCTTCGGCAGCCCACACCGACTCGGTGTGGAAGGGCTCTGATGTCTCATAGACGTGGGCCCACTTGAGTTTTTGCTGGGCCATGACGCCCGTGCTGGCCAAAAGCGTGCCCATGGCCACCGCACCGACGGCGGCCAGGGTTTTCAGGGTAAATCGTTTGCTCATCGTTGTCTCCTCGTTGGGGTTTGAAATATGCTGACGCGGGAACAGAAAAACCACCCTAACGGGCGGGTGCGCGGCGCCAGCTCGCGCTGTATCTTTTGTGGGCTTGTTTCAGGTGTTTTTGCATGGCTTTGCGCGCGGCGCTGCTGTCGTGCGCCTCAATGGCGCGCATCACCGCTTGGTGCTCGTCAATGGCCGCTTGCCAAGACGCTGGGCGTTCAAAGTAGTCGCCCAGCCGCTCAAACAATGGGCCATGGCGTGCTTGCCAATAGCGCTGTACCGTGTCGAGCAGCACGCTGTTGCCGCAAGCCAGCGCGATGGCCTGGTGAAAGGCTTCGTCGCCTTCGCGGGGGACTTCATTGCGCGCAGCTTCGCGCTGCATGTGTTTCAGGCTTGTCTGGATCGCTTTGACGTGTGATTTTTGGGCGTGGACAGCAGCCAGTGCAGCCACTTCGGCCTCCACCAAAATCCGCGCGCTCATGACTTCCAGCGGGCCCCAATTGGCCGGGGTGTCGGCATCGAAGTCGGCGTCCAGTGCCATGCCGTGATGCGCTGCGTTGTGGACAGCTTGCTGGACATAAATGCCCGAGCCTGTGCGCACTTCGATCATGCCCTCGACCTCGAGTGCAATCAGGGCTTCGCGCACAGAAGGGCGGCTCACACCCAGCTGCAGCGCCAGATCGCGTTCGGCGGGCAAACGCGAGCCGGGCGCAAATTCACCCGACACCATCAGTTGCCGAAGTTGCTCGGCAATCTGACGGTAAAGGCGATGCGGTGCGACGGTTTGCAGGGGCATAAGGGCATCAGGGATAACGTGAATTGGACAAGTGGTCAGACCAATTGCACAATCATCACATGACCCATCAACCCTGCCACTCCGCACAAACCCGCATGCTGTGTGTCGCAAAAATGACGACCCACTTGGGCTGACGGCCGCATGCTTCACACCCCTTTGTTCATGCCTTGCTTGCAGGGTTTTATGGGTTCTGCGTTTTAACCCCCTATGTCCCACGTCACCATCGACCGCGTGAGTCTGCGGCAAGTCAACTTGCCGCCCAAGGTCTTGCGCACCGACGCCATCCAGTCCTTTGTGACGCAGGAAACGATTTTGCTCACGCTGCATTGCAGTGACGGCATTGCGGCCACGGGTTACGCCTACACGATTGGTACCGGCGGTTCGTCGGTCATTGCCTTGCTCCAGGACCACCTGGCCCCGCGCCTGATGGGCCGCAACCCGGTCATGGTTGAAGCCATCTGGAAGGATTTGTTTTTTCACACCCACGCCACCGCCGTTGGGGCCATGACCAGCTTGGCGCTGGCGTGTGTGGACACCGCTTTGTGGGACTGGCGCGCGCAAAGCCAGGGCTTGCCTTTGTGGCGTTTGCTGGGCGGGGCGCAGCCGCGTGTGCCGCTGTACACCACCGAGGGTGGCTGGCTGCATTTGTCACCTGAGGCGCTGGTGGACCAAACACTGGCGGCGCAAGCGCAGGGCTTCAAAGGGGCCAAGATCAAGATCGGCCGCCCGCATGTGAGCGAAGACGTGGCGCGCCTTTCTGCCGTGCGCGACGCGGTGGGGCCGGGCTTTGAGCTGATGACCGATGCCAACCAAGGCTTCAACCGGGCCGAGGTGGTGCGCCGTGCGCGGGCTTTCGACGGGCTGGGTTTGGCCTGGATCGAAGAGCCCCTGCCCGCCGAAGACGTGTCGGGCCACCGCCAGTTGCGCGAGCACACCACCATTCCCGTGGCGGTGGGCGAATCGATGTACCACCCGATGCAGTTTCGCGAATATTTGGAGCAAGGCGCTTGCTCGATCGTGCAGCCCGATGTGGCCCGCATTGGCGGCATCACGCCCTGGATCAAAACCGCACACCTGGCCGAAACCTTTGATGTGGCGGTGTGCCCGCACTTTTTGATGGAGCTGCATGTGAGCCTGTGCGCGGCCGTGCCCAACGCCGCATGGGTGGAATACATTCCGCAGCTCGACGACATCACCACCTCGCGCCTGCAGGTGCAGGACGGGTATGCCCTGCCACCCGAAACCCCAGGTCTTGGCATCGCCTGGGACTGGGCCGCCATTGAACAACGACAAATGACCCATCTGGAGATCAAGACATCATGAGACTCAAAGGAAAAATTGCGCTCGTCACCGCCGCCGGGCAAGGCATTGGCCAAGCAGCGGCGCTGGCCATGGCGGCTGAAGGTGCCACCGTGTACGCCACCGATGTGAATGCCGACTTGCTCAAAAGCTACCAAGGTGTGGCGAATGTGCACACGGCGGTGCTGAACGTGCTCGACAAGCAGGCGATTGCAGCCCAGGTGGCCAGCCTCAAGCGCATCGACATCGTCTTCAACTGCGCAGGTTTTGTACACAACGGCAACATCGAACTGGCCACCGACGAGGACTGGGAATTCGCCTTCAACCTGAACGTGCGCTCTCAGTTCTGGATGATCCAGGCGGTCATCCCCAAAATGGTGGCGCAGTTTGCCCAAGACGGTCGCGGCGGCAGCATCATCAACATGGCCAGCGTGTGTTCCAGCGTGCGCGGCTTGCCCAACCGCTTCATTTACGGCACCAGCAAGGCGGCCGTCATTGGCCTCACCAAAAGCGTGGCGGCCGACTACGTGCGCCAGGGTGTGCGCTGCAATTGCATCTGCCCCGGCACCGTGGACACGCCTTCGCTGCAAGACCGCATCAACAGCTACGCCGACCCGGTGCAGGCGCGCCAAGACTTCATCAACCGTCAGCCCATGGGGCGTTTGGCGCAGGCGCATGAGATCGCGCCCATCGTCACCTTCCTCGCATCCGACGAATCCATCTTTGCCACAGGCAATGCCTACATGGTCGACGGCGGCATGACCATTTGATCTCCTCAGAAAGACAGACATGAATTTATTGAACTTGAAAGGCCGTCACGCGGTCATCACCGGTGGCGCCACTGGCCTGGGTTTTGCGATTGCGCAGCGCATGCTCTCATCCGGTGCGCGGGTCACCATCTGGGACCGCGATGCGGCAGGCATGACCAAAGCCGCTGAGCAGCTGCGCCAAGGTCAGCTGGGTGCGGTGGTCAACACGGTGCAAGTCGATGTGACCGACCACGCTTCGGTGGTGCAGGCCACCGCGCAAACCACGGCGCTGGCAGGCGTCGATGTGCTGGTCAACAGCGCCGGCATCACCGGCCCGAATGTGAAGGTCTGGGACTATCCGGTCGATGCTTGGAAGCAGGTGTTCGATGTCAATGTGAATGGCTTGTTTTATTGCTGCCGCGAACTCAGCGCGCACATGAAGGCGCGCAACTACGGGCGCATCGTCAACATCGCCTCGGTGGCGGGCAAAGATGGCAACCCCAACGCCAGCGCTTACAGTGCGAGCAAGGCGGCGGTCATTGGCTTGACCAAATCGCTGGGCAAAGAGCTGGCCGACACCGGTGTGCGCGTCAACTGTGTCACCCCCGCGGCTGTGAAGACGGCGATTTTTGATCAAATGACGCCCGAGCACATCGCGTTCATGCTTTCCAAAATTCCGATGGCCCGTTTTGGCGAGCCCGAAGAAGTCGCCGCCATGGTGACCTGGCTGAGCACCGAAGAATGTTCCTTCTCCACCGGCGCGGTCTTTGACCTGTCGGGTGGCCGCTCTACTTATTGATACTTTGAAAACTGAAAGGCAATTATGAAACTCGTTCGCTATGGCCAACCCGGCAAAGAAAAACCCGGCTTGATCGACGCCGAAGGCCGCTTGCGCGACCTGAGCGCGGTGGTCAAAGACATCTCGCCAGACCAGCTGAACGACAAAGCCTTGGCCAAGCTGGCCAAAGTCAAAACCGACAAATTGCCCTTGGTGCGTGGCAAAAAGCGTTTTGGCACGCCCATCTCTTACACCAGCAAATTCATCGCCATTGGTTTGAACTACGCCGACCATGCGGCCGAAGCGGGGATGCCCATCCCGGCCGAGCCCATCGTGTTCACCAAAGCCATTTCTTGCATTCAGGGTGCTGACGACGATGTCATGCTGCCCAAAGGCTCCAAAAAGTCAGATTGGGAAGTGGAACTGGGCATTGTCATTGGCACCCGTACCCGTTATGTCACGCAAAAAGACGCCCTCAACCATGTGGCCGGTTACTGCGTGGTCAACGACGTGAGCGAGCGCGAATACCAACTCGAACGCGGCGCCACCTGGGACAAGGGCAAGGGCTGCGACACCTTTGGCCCCGTGGGTCCTTGGTTGGTCACGCGCGACGAAGTGCCCAACCCGCAAGCCCTGGGCATGTGGCTCGATGTGAACGGCGTGCGCTACCAAACCGGTAACACCAAGACCATGATCTTTGGCGTGGCCAAGCTGGTCAGCTACGTGAGCCAGTTCATGACGCTGGAGCCCGGTGACATCATCACCACCGGCACACCCCCCGGCGTGGGCATGGGCGTCAAGGTCGACGGCAAACCCGCACCGGTGTACTTGAAGCGTGGCGACGTCATGCGTTTGGGCATCGAAGGTTTGGGCGAGCAAACCCAAAAGGTGGTGGCTTTCAAAGCCTGAACCCTGTCCAGCGCGACCGTCAGATCCTGATTTACCCTCGATCTGACGGGTTCTTGGTGTTGGCGGGTGGTTTTGGTGCAGAATAGAACGATCGTTCTTTTTTGTGCACCATGACCGACCGCCAAACCCCCTCCAACGTCGAAAGCCTCCCGCCCCCCGAACCGGGCCGGCGCGTGCTCATCAAGGGCCAGCAAACCAAGGCCGTCATCATCGACGCGGCGCTGGGCTTGGCCTCACAAATCGGCCTGGAAGGCCTGTCCATTGGCGCTGTGGCCGAAGTCACCGGCATGAGCAAGTCGGGCGTGTTCGCACATTTCGGCTCGCGTGAAGAGCTGCAAATTTCGGTCATCCGCGAATACCACGACCGCTTCGAATCCAGCGTTTTTTATGCGGCCATGCAAAAGCGCCGTGGTTTGCCCCGTTTGCACGCCATGTTTGACAACTGGATGGTTCAAACCTCGGCCGAGATCGATTCTGGCTGCATTTACATCAGTGGCGCCGTCGAGTTTGATGACCGCAGTGGCCCGGTGCGCGATGCCTTGGCGTCATCGGTGGCCACTTGGCAAACCGCTTTGCGCCGCGCCGTGGAGTTGGCGCAGGCCGAAGGTCAACTCAGTCAAGAGGCCGACGCCCACCAGATCGCGTTTGAGATCCATGGCTTGATCTTGGCGCTGCATTACGAAGCCCGTTTCTTGCGCAACCCCAGCGCCACCGACCGAGCGCGCCGGGGCTTTTTGCACATCTTGGCGCGCTACGGCGCCCCCACCATGCCCCCTTCGGCCGTGCCCGCTGCGGGCGCCAAGGCGGCCAAATTGGTGGCCGTGCCCAAAACCCGCCGCAAGCCTGCCGGCCATTGATTTTTTCAAGCGCGCCCGATTTTCACAGCCTCTTTCAGCCTCCATCAGCTTCTTTTTCTGACCCCATTTCCACCGATTCAAGGAGCCTTCCATGCCCGTCTACAACCCACCGCTTCGCGACATGCAATTTGTGCTGCACGAGTTGCTCAATGTGAGTGCCGAACTCCAAGCCCTGCCCAAGCACGCCGACACCGACGCCGACACCATCAACGCGGTGCTCGAAGAAGGCGGCAAATTTGCCGCCGAGGTGATCTTCCCGATCAACATCTCCGGCGACACCCAAGGCTGCCAACTCAACCGTGACACGCACGAAGTGAAAGCGCCCGATGGTTTCAAAGAAGCCTATGCCCAGTACGTGGCCGGTGGTTGGCCAGCGCTCAGCTGCGACCCTGCGTTTGGCGGTCAAGGCCTGCCCTTTGTGGTCAACCAGTGCTTTTATGAGATGCTCAATTCGTCCAACCAGGCTTGGACCATGTACCCGGGCCTCAGCCACGGCGCCTATGAGTGCCTGCACGCGCACGGCACGGCCGAGCAAAAAGCCCTGTACCTGCCCAAGCTCACCAGCGGCGAGTGGACCGGCACCATGTGCCTGACCGAGCCCCACTGCGGCACCGATCTCGGCATGCTGCGCACCAAGGCCGAGCCACAGGCTGACGGCACCTACCAACTCAGCGGCCAAAAGATTTTCATCAGCGCGGGCGAACACAACCTGGCCCCCAACATCGTGCACTTGGTGCTGGCCCGTTTGCCCGATGCGCCTCCCGGCAGCAAAGGCATCAGCCTCTTCATCGTGCCCAAGTTCAACGTGGCCGCCGACGGCAGCATGGGTGAGCGCAATGGCATCTACTGCGGCGGCCTGGAGCACAAAATGGGCATCCACGGCAATGCGACTTGCCAGATGGTGTTGGACGGTGCTGTGGGCACTTTGGTGGGCCAGCCCAACAAAGGCCTGGCGGCGATGTTCGTCATGATGAATGCCGCCCGTTTGGGTGTGGGCAACCAGTCGCTGGGCCTGACCGAAGTGGCTTACCAAAATGCCTTGGCTTACGCCAAAGACCGTGTGCAAATGCGCTCGCTCACCGGTGTCAAAGCGCCGGGCAAACCCGCCGACCCGATCATCGTGCACCCCGATGTGCGCCGCATGCTCATGACCGCCAAGGCCTATGCCGAGGGGGGCCGCGCCCTGGCTTGCTATTGCGCCTTGCTGCTCGACAAAGAACTCAACCACCCCGACGAGGCCGTGCGGGCCGAAGCCGCCGAAGTCGTGGCCTTGCTCACGCCCATCGTCAAGGCCTTCACCACCGACAACGCGTGGGAAGCGACATCCGCCTGCCAGCAGGTGTTTGGGGGTCACGGCTACATCAAAGAGTGGGGCATGGAGCAGTACGTGCGCGATGCCCGCATCAACATGATCTACGAAGGCACCAACACCATCCAGTCGCTGGACTTGCTGGGCCGCAAAGTGCTGGGCAACCAAGGCGCCACGCTCAAAAAATTCGGCAAATTGGTCGAGCAATTGGTCAAGGCCGAAATGGCCAACGAGGCCATGGGCGAATTCATCCAACCGCTGGCCGATCTGGGCCAAAAGCTCACGCAACTCACCGGCGAAGTGGGCATGAAAGCCATGAGCAACGCGGACGAAGTCGGCGCCGCTGCAGTGGACTATCTGCGCGTGGTGGGCCATCTGGTACTGGGTTACTTCTGGGCCCGTTCGGCACACATTGCATTGGCCAAATTGGCCGAAGCCGAAGAGCAAGCCCAGCGCCCCGACCCCTTCTACCAGGCTAAGTTGCAGACCGCGCGTTTTTACTTCACCCGCCTGATGCCCGAAACCTCCAGCCTGATGCGCCGCATTCGGGCCGGCAGCGAGGTGCTGATGGACACCGACGCCGCATTGGCCTGACACGACAGGTCCATCCCCCCCCTGAAACCCCATCTGGAGGAGAACCCATGATCAAAAACGTTTTGACCCTGACCCTGACCCTGAGTGCCGGCCTGCTGAGCCTGGCGGCCCACGCCCAAATGAGCCCGGTGGGTCTGTGGCGCAGCATCGACGATGCCACCCAGCAACCCAAAGCCGAAATCCGCATCACCCCAAAAGCCGGTGGCGGTTTGTCGGGTGTGGTCGAGCGCTCTTTGGCCACCACCCCCAGCCCTGAACCCAACTGCACCTTGTGCACCGACGACCGCAAGGGCCAGCCCAAAATTGGCATGGAAATCATCCGGGGCGGTCAACAAAGTGACGGCAAAGCGGTGTGGGAGGGTGGGAAAATCCTCGATCCTGAGAACGGCAAAAACTACAGCCTGCGATTGACCCCGATCGATGGCGGCAAAAAGCTCGAAGTCCGTGGTTTCATCGGCGCGCCCCTGCTGGGCCGCACCCAAACCTGGATTCGGGTGCAGTAAACCCTCTCGCCTCGCAAGACCCCACCACAAGGACCTTCATGTCTGACATCCTGACCCACACCGATGCGGGGGTGATGACCATCACCTTCAACCGCTTGGACAAAAAGAACTCCATCACCTCGGCCATGTACGCCACCATGGCCGACGCCGTGGCCCAAGCCGCGGCCGATGCCAGCGTGCGTGTGGTGCTGTTTCAAGGCCATGAAAGCATCTTCAGCGCGGGCAACGACATTGGCGACTTTTTGAACCAGCCGCCCACCACGCAAGACTCGCCTGTTTTCCGTTTCTTGCGCGGCATTGCCACCTTCGAAAAACCGCTGCTCGCCGCCGTGGCCGGGCCTGCGGTGGGCATCGGCACCACCATGCTGTTCCATTGCGACCTGGTGTACGCCGGTGACAACGCGGCGTTTTCCATGCCCTTCGTCAACCTGGGGCTGTGCCCCGAAGCGGCGTCCAGCCTGCTGGCGCCGCGCATGTTCGGCTACCACCGCGCTGCAGAAGCCTTGCTCATGGGCGAGCCCTTTTTTGCCGAAGCCGCGCAAGAAGTCGGCCTGGTCAACCGCGTCGTGCCGCCCACCGAAGTCAATGGCCATGCCCAAGCTCAAGCGCGCAAACTGGCGGCCAAGCCGCTCAGCTCGCTCATCGCCACCAAGCGCCTCATGAAGGGCAGCAGCCAGCAAGAAGTGCTGCAAAAGATGGACGAAGAAGGCCAAAGTTTTGGCCGCATGCTGCGCGAGCCCGCCGCCAAAGAAGCCTTTGGCGCCTTCATGGAAAAGCGCAAACCCGACTTTTCAAAAGTCTGACGGACACGGCAGGGGGCAGGGAGCGCAGGGGGCCGGCTCAGCCCGCTGCGCCCAGGCGCCACAGCGAAGTGACTTCGGCCGATCGGGCCGCGTACAAAGGGTCGGTGCTGTCTTGCGCTTTGGCGTGCACCGGCTTGGCATCCAGCCGCCCCAGCACCACCAAGCCCGCATCGGCGATCCAGCCCAACAGTGCTTCGCGGCTGCGCAGGCCCAGGTGTTCGGCCAGGTCTGACAAAACCAGCCAACCTTCGCCGCCCTCGCACAGGTGCTCATGCAGGCCCGCCAAAAATCCCTTGAGCATTTGGCTGCCCTCGTCGTACACGGCTTGGTCGAGCAAGCCCACCGGGCGTGCAGGCAACCACGGTGGGTTGCACACCACCAAGGCGGCTTGGCCTGTCGGAAATAAGTGGGTCTTAACTAACGACACCTGATTTTGCAGGCCCAAACGCTGCAAATTGTCCCGCGCACAGGCCACAGCCCGCTCTGACAAGTCAGTACCCACTACCTGCTCAACGCCCCGGCGTGCCAACACGGCCGACAAAACGCCTGTGCCCACGCCCACATCAAAAGCCAGCGATTGCGTCCTCAAAGCCTCGGGCAAGGGGGCTTGGGCCACCAAATCCACATACTCGCCCCGCACCGGAGAAAACACCCCGTAATGCGGATAAATGCGCAGCGCCACGCCCATGCCGGGCACTTCCACGCCGTTTTTGCGCCATTCAAAAGCGCCCACCGCACCTTGCAAACTGCGCAGCGACAGCACCGAGCGCTGGCCCTGCGCCGGGCCAAAAGCCTGCACACAGGCTTGGCGCACATCGGGGGCGCGGCGCAAAGCCATGCCGTAGTCACCATCCAACTCGACCAGGATCGAGTTGAGCACCCGGTTGCGCTGCGACTGCGCCAAGCGGTGCGCATGAAAAGCCGCGCCCGGCACCGGGGCAGGGGCCGCATCGCTGGTGGCCTTTTTGGCGCGGGTCTTTTTGGGTTGGTCCATGCGGCGGGCCATGGCCTGCAGCAACTGCCGCGCGTTTTGAAAGTCGCTGCGCCAGAGCAGGCCCGTGCCCGCACACGCCAGCCGGTAAGCCGAATCGGCCGTCAGCGTGTCATCGGCCAACACCACCGTCTTGGGCATCACCGCACCCGAATCCATGCGCCACAAAGCCGAACGGGTCTCACCTTTTTCCGTCCAACGCAACTCGCTCAGCCCTGTCATGCCATACCGCCCGAGGGCGCCTGTTTTAAAAATGAGGCCTGTGGCCCGGTGCGGGACTATAGCCCGGTCGGGCTGGCCAGCCTGGCCGATGCCTCAAGCCTGCCGGGTTTCCCAGCGCCAAGCGTGCTCAATCAAAGTGCGCAGGTCTGAATGTTGGGGCTGCCAGCCCAGATTCTGGCGAGCCATTGTCGGGTCGGCCACCAGACGTGACGGGTCACCCGGACGCCTTGGGCTGTCCATGACGGCCACAGAGCGACCACTCACTTTCTGGGCAGTGTCGATCACTTCCTGCACCGAAAAACCATGCCCGCTGCCCAGGTTGTAAGCTTGGCAATCGGCCCCTTGCCCAGCCATCAGCGACTGCAAGGCCAGCGCATGAGCGCTGCACAAATCCGTCACATGCACATAGTCACGAATGCAGGTGCCATCGGGCGTGTCGTAATCGCGGCCAAACACCTGCAGATGCGGTCTGCGCCCGGCGGCCACTTGCAAAACCAGTGGGATCAAATGCGTCTCAGGGTCGTGCCGCTCGCCCAGCTGGCCCTCGGGGTCAGCGCCAGCCGCATTGAAGTAACGCAAGCTCACTGACCGAAAACCATAAGCCAGTGCGTAATCGGCCAGCACCTGCTCCACCATCAGCTTGGTGCGGCCATAGGGGTTGACGGGCTGCTGCGGGTGTTTTTCGTCGATGGGCGAGTACTGAGGCTCGCCAAAAGTGGCGGCCGTGGATGAAAAAACAAAGCGCTGGATACCGTGGGCCCGCATGGCATCGAGCAATCCCAGCGTCTTCACCACATTGTTTTGGTAGTAGAGAGCTGGTTTTTGCACCGACTCGCCCACCTGAATGAAGGATGCAAAGTGCATCACCGCATCAAAACCACGCGACAACACCGCATCCAGCACAGCACGGTCGCCCATATCGCCCTGGACAAAATCACCGTACAGCACGGCATCGCGGTGACCCGAAGACAAATCGTCCAGCGTGGTCACGCGGCAGCCGGTTTGGCCCAGCATTTTCACCATGTGTGAGCCGATAAAGCCCGCACCGCCCACCACCAGAACATTCAACATCAACCGTCCCTCTGAAAAAAAGAGCCCTGAACCAAAAACCGAGCCACCCGATCAGTGTGCCAGCAAGCGGCCTCACGCCCTGCACAACCGGCGCGATGACCACCGCAGCCAGTTGAAACAGCGGGCAACAAAGGCACAATACCCGGTCTTGAACATCCTCACAATGCCCCCTCTTCACATGGTGCCCCACCCACCACACGCTGCCAGCCCAGAAAGCCGTGCCGTGCTTTTGGTGCCCATTTGCAACCCGGGCCAGGCTTGGGGCGAATTTCTTTCGGCCCTTCAGCAGCAAGACGTTCCACCGCACCAAGTCATTGTTCTCGATTCCGAATCGACCGACGGCAGTGCCCAAGCTGCCCAAGCTTTGGGTTACACCGTACAACCCGTGCAGCGCAGCCGCTTCAGTCACGGCGGTACGCGCCAAGCGGGGATCGATCAACTCAGCTGGGGCGCAGAGTTTGCCATTTTTCTCACGCAAGACGCCATCTTGGCCCGCCCCGATGCCTTGCACCAACTGCTGAAGGCCTTTGACGATCCGCAAGTTGCCGCCACCTACGGCCGTCAACTCCCTCACGCCAACGCAACGCCGATTGCGGCACACGCTCGCCTTTTCAACTACCCTGCGCAAAGCCACACGGTCACCCTGCAAGACAAAGCCGCAAAAGGCATCAAAACCTGTTTTTTATCCAACTCGTTTGCGGCCTACCGCCTCTCGGCCCTGCGCGAAGTGGGCGGCTTTGCCCCTGACCTCATCTTGGGTGAGGACATGCATTTGGCCGCCCGCCTGCTGATGGCTGGGGGCGCCATCCGATACCAAGCCAGCGCCCACGTTTATCATTCACATAATTACGCGCTGCGTGAAGAACTGGCCCGCTACTTCGATACGGGGGTTTTGCATGCCCGGCAAAGCTGGCTCATGGACACCTTTGGCAGCGCGGGCAATGAGGGCCTGAAATTCATGACATCTGAGATGAGACATCTCTGGGCACAAGCACCACAACATCTGCCTTTGGCACTGCTGCGCAACCTGGTTAAAGCCGCAGGTTTCAAGCTGGGACACTGGAGCCCATTCATGCCCCGGGCGATCAACCAAGGCCTGTCCATGCACAAGGGGTATTGGGCTTGAAGCAAGACTTCGCCCCAGTCCAAATGCCGACCAAAGTGTCAGAGCTCACGCATTTGCAGGTTCGACTGACCAAATTGGCCATCATGGTGGGCGACTTGGTGGCCATGGCTTTGGCCTTTGGGGTGTCACTGCTGTTATGTGCTGGGCTCATCACCGGCTCGGTGGTCAACACATCCGCTTGGCTGTCTGGGCAAGACCTTGAGCGGTTTCTGGCCTGGGCGGTCACGGCGCTGTTGGGCCTGGTGCTGCTTCTCATGAGCTACCAGCATTACAGCGACCGCAAACCGTTTTGGGACGAACTTGGCGACTTCATTCGATTGACGGGCTTGCTGGCGCTGCTTGATATCGCCATTGTCGCTACCGCCCAATGGAATGCATCGCGCCTTTGGTGGATGGTTTCTTGGACCTTGGTCTTGATCGCCCTCATTTTTGGGCGAATGCTCACACGCGCAGTGCTGCGGCAACTCGGTCTATGGGAGCGCCCCACCATCATCATTGGCATTGGGCCCAATGCGGCAGACGCTGCTCAGGCGCTGCGCAGCCAGCCCGAAATGGGTTTGCGTGTGCATTGCTTTGTAGATGCTGGTGGCGCTGACAACAGCATCGATGAACAAACCCACCCCCGTCAATCGCTGGCCAAAATGTCCCGCATTGCCAAACAGCCAGGGGTCCAGTGGGTCATAGCGCTTGAGCACGCCCAATCCGATCAGCGCGAGTACTGGCTCAGGCAACTGGCCCAATGGGGTGTGCCAGACATCAGCGTCATCCCAGCCATGCGCGGCGTTCCCTTGCACGGCACAGACATGTCGCACTTTTTCTCGCACGAAGTGGCACTGCTGCGCATGCGCAACAACCTGCGGCGCTGGCCCGCTCGCCTGACCAAACGCGTCTTTGACACCGCGACGGCGCTGATCTTGCTCGCCTTGCTCAGTCCCGTGATGCTGACCATCGCCTACTTGATACGTCGGGATGGTGGTCCTGCCTTGTTCGCCCATCCCCGAATAGGGAAAAAATCCAGGGTCTTCAAGTGCTTCAAATTTCGCACCATGGTGGTCGATGCTGAAAAACAGCTCGAAAAACTTTTGCAGCAAAAACCTGAACTTCGCAAGCAATGGCTGGCCGAGCGCAAACTCCAAGCTGATCCAAGAGTCAACGCCTTTGGTCATTTTTTACGTCGTACCAGCCTCGATGAGTTACCCCAACTGCTCAATGTGGTGCTCGGCGAAATGAGCTTGGTCGGCCCACGGCCCGTGGTGCGCACTGAATTGCGGCGTTTTGGCTCTGACGTGGGTTACTACCTGTTGGTCAGGCCCGGCATGACGGGCTTGTGGCAAATCAGTGGCCGCTCCGACATTGATTACGACAAGCGCGTGTACCTTGACGCTTGGTACGTCAAAAACTGGTCATTTTGGTACGACCTCATCATTCTGCTCAAAACCATCAAAGTGGTCGTCAAACGCGAAGGTGCGTACTGATCAAAAGATCATGGGGTTGACAGTGACTGGGTTCGGCTTTTTTCTGCGGGCCTGAAATCGGGGTGGGCCAGTGACAAATTTGGCGAGAAAAATCGATCGTTTTGGAGCCGATCGCCCCAGCGCTCGTGCATGAATTTTTCCTCAGTCATAAAACGATCGCGTTGCGCAGCCGACAAATCATCGCCCCGGCTGGCCGATTCGTGGTGAATCATTTCGGCATACGGCGTCAGTATGCAAGCCAAACCAGCCTCATGCAGCCGCAAGCAGAAATCCACATCGTTGAAGGCCACGGCAATTGACTCATCCAAGCCACCGACTTGCAGGTAGTGGTTTTTACGGATCAGCATACAGGCTGCCGTGACCGCCATCAAGCGGTGGTGCAGGGCGATCCTTCCAAAATACCCGACTTGCCCCCTTGCCAAACCAACATGCGCATGGCCAGCCACACCGCCCATGCCAATGACCACGCCTGCATGCTGCAGCCCGTCATGCGCGTTTGGGTACCACAACTTGGCGCCCACAGCCCCGATACCGGGGAGGGCGGCAAAAGAAAGCATTTCTTCCAGCCAATCGCCTGTCACGATCTCAATATCGTTGTTCAACAGGCACAAAAAGTCTCCTTGCGCTTGTGATGCAGCCAGGTTGTTCAAAGCTGAAAAGTTGAATGGCCTTGAATCTCGGATCACCTTGATCCCCTGCTGCACCAAACCGTCGAGGTAAATCAGGCTGTCCGATTCTGAACTTCCATTGTCAACCACCACAATTTCATAATGAGGGTAGGCCGTCCTGCCTTGAATGGACTCGATGCATGTTCTCAGCAATTCAACACGGTCGCGTGTTGGAATCAAAATGCTCACCAAGGGCAATGGGTCAGGTAACTTTGGCCGAACCCTGTTCATGTTGGGAATGGCTGGCGCAGGTTCCACATCGGCTGAAATCCCAACCCGTGCCAGGTGCTCGCACAATGCCCGCCGACTGGCCGAATCCGCATAAGGTTTTTGATCGGGTGCCAGAGCAGTGCTGCCAAAGATTGCACGCCAATGGTAGAGAACATGCGGCACGTGAACGACCTGATGTGGTCTGCAACGTTCAATCACGCGCAAAGCCAAGTCGTAGTCTTGGGAGCCTTCAAATCCCAATCTGAAACCGTTGATTTCCACCAGCGCGTCACGCCTGTAGCAGCCAAGATGGCTGATCATATTTTGTGCCCACATCAACTCGCGGTTGAACTCGCCCTTGAAATAGGGCCCGAATCGCAAGCCGTGGGCATCGATCTTGTCTTCATCGCTGTAAATGATTTGAGCATCAGGGTGTGACTGAAGAGCCTCGATGACATGAAACAAAGCCAATGGGTGCAAACGGTCATCGTGGTCAAGCAGCGCAACCCACTCTCCCTTGGCACTCTCCAGCGCTGAATTGCTGCTGGCCGAAATGTGGCCATTTTTTTCGCGGAAAGTCACCACCACGCGCGCGTCTTTCAGGGCGAGTTCACGCAAATAACCTGCAACTTCCGGATCGGTGGATGCATCGTCGGCAATGCACAACTCCCAGTGTGGGTAGATCTGGGCCTGAACACTCTCAACGGCCTCCTTCAGATAATTTAGGGGCGAATTGTAAGTGGGTACTAACACACTCACCAGTGGCTGGTGCGGCCAGTTTTGGATACGTTCGCCCATCTTTTTCCGGTCAGCTTCAGAAGGCTCGTTTTGTGCGATCCACTGCAAATAAGAAGCGCCCTGATCCAACTCAGACTCTAGGCGTCTCAAAAGACCGCGTACGCCTTGCTTGCGCAAAAGGGAGGGTAATTTGTGCAGCGAAGACAATGCGGTCACCATCACGCGGCCCGTTGACTGGCCCGCCTGAATCCATTGTTGCACCCTGTGAAGACTTTTCCGTAAAGGGGCCGTTAACCGCCAACTGCGGCTGTTAAAGATTTCATCAAGCGCTTGGGCATGGGCTGTCGCAAGGACTTCTTGCTTTCTGGTGAGGGCCTGCACATTGTGGTTGAGTTGCAAGGCCTCGGCTTGGCTCGCTTTCAAGATGGTGGATAAATCTTCATGCTGCCAAACGCGCGACATCAAAACCGACATCTGAGCTTCTGTCCAAAGGTTGCGCCATTTTTTGTAGATTTTTTGGGCAGCCGCTCCGTAAAACATGGCCTGTCCGTGCACACCCGAGCTGTCGTGAATCCGATAAAAAGCCGACACCACAGGCACATACAAAAATGGGGTGTGCCGAGCCGCTTGCAGCCAAAAATCCCAATCCTCGTAAAGGTCCAGTTGTTCGTCAAAACGGCAACCGAGCTCGCGCAGTCGCAACGAAAACAGCACGCTGTGCAGCGGCATCCAATTGCCAGTCAGCAAGCGCAATTCATCAAACGGCAATCCCATCACCGCGCAATCGCTGTCAGCCTTACCCGCTTCCACCACTTGGGTGCGGCTGTACGCCACGGCCATGTCAGGTGATTCTTGCAGCGACTTGACCAGGGTGCTGATGTGATCGGGACCTATCCAGTCATCGTCATCCAAGAATAGCGCGTATGTCCCTTGTGCCAAGTCCAGTGCCTTGTTTGCCGCTGCCGAACGGTGCAAAGCAAGCTCGGTGGTCACCAGCCGTACCCTGCCCAGGCCATCCGCCCCAACTAGTGGCAAATGACCAGGGACTGCTGCCACCACAAGTACCTCAATGTTCGGATAAGTTTGTTTGGCAACAGAGGCCAAAGTCTCAGTCAGAGTATTTCGGTCAATACTGCGAATGAGCAAGGAAACAAGTGGGTACGTCATAACGCCTTATCATACAATTCGGGCATGTCAGCCACCTCGATAGCAGAGCCCGTTCAAGCACAACAACAAAGCCTGCGCTACTTCGGTTGGCTCTCGTTTCAGCTGGCTCGCAGAGACATCGAAGTTCGTTACCGCGGCACCAGCTTGGGCTGGTTGTGGGCCTTTTTGGCGCCCTTGCTCATGCTCGGTGTTTACACGCTGGCCTTCAAATACATTTTCAAAGTCCGTTGGCCTGGCGCTGGCGACAGCCCCATCGACTTTGCACTCCACCTTTTTGCCGGTTTGCTCATCTTTCAGGCCATGGCCGAATGCTGGGGGCGCTCATCGCGTCTCATCATTGAGCAACCGCATTTGGTCAAAAAAGTCGTGTTTCCTCTGGCCTTGTTGCCGTGGGCGCCGGTTGTCAACGCCCTTTTTCATGCAGGCATCTCCATGCTGCTCTTGCTCACGGTGGCCGCCTTCTGGGGTGTTCAACCCCAATGGCAGTGGCTTTTGCTGCCCTTATTGCTCTTGCCCATGGCGCTCTTGTTCTGGGGCGTTTGCTTGCTTTTAGCATCCTTGGGTGTCTTCATGCGCGACCTGCCCCAGGTGGTCACGCTCATCATCGGCCTGCTGCAATTTCTCAGTCCAGTTTTTTACCCGGTCTCAGCACTGCCGCCTTTGGTGCAAACCATCATCGGCTGGAACCCATTGACCGTTTGGATAGAGCAAGTCCGTTCTTGGGTCTTTGGTGGACACCAGCCCAGCTTGCTCATGTGGGGCCAATCCCTGTTGGTCAGTCTCTTGATGGCACTGCTGGGTTATGCCCTGTACCGCCGAGTTCGTGCAGGATTCGCTGATGTCATTTGATCGCCCATTGAACGCCATTCAAGCCCGCCAAATCGGCAAGCGCTACGTTTTGGGGGCATCGCCCTATCAGCGCCTGTGGCAACTTTTGAGTGGCCGCGAAAGCCAACAGGGCCACTTCAATGCGCTCGAAGGCATCGACCTTGACATCGCGCCCGGCGAAGCGATCGGCCTGATCGGACAAAACGGCGCCGGCAAGTCCACTTTGCTGCAACTGCTGTGCGGCACTCTCACCCCCAGCCATGGGCACCTTCAAGTCAATGGGCAGGTGGCTGCTCTTCTCGAATTGGGTGCTGGCTTTAACCAAGACTTCACGGGTCGCGAAAACATCCTTTTTAGCGCTGCGCTTTACGGCATGTCGCCCCGCCACATTCAGCAGCACCTGCAAGAAATCATTGAATTCGCCGACATCGGTGAATTCATTGACCAACCTGTGCGCACCTACTCCAGTGGCATGTACGTGCGATTGGCTTTTTCAATTGCAACAACCGTCAAGCCCGACATCTTGGTCATCGATGAAGCCCTCGCCGTAGGCGACGGTGTCTTTGCCCGCAAATCTTTTGACCGCATCATGCAACTCAAGCAAGAAGGCGTGACCTTGCTGTTTTGCTCGCATTCACTGTTTCAGGTTGAGGCCTTGTGTCAGCGCTGCATTTGGTTGCACCAGGGCAAAGTCATGGCGCAAGGCCCATCGGCGCAGGTCATCTCGCAATACAACGACTGGCTTGCCCAGCGCTCAGCCGGACAAGATCCCGCTCAAGCGGGTGCAGCCAGTCTGCAACCTGGTCTGGTGGGCACGGGTGTTGTGCGTCTGACGGGCCTCAAGGCCCGTTGTGACGACCTCAGTGGCACCGAGCTGCATGCCCGCAGCGGCGAAAGCGAACTGGGGGTTGAATTTGAATTCATGTCTGACCCCCATATGCCCATGCCCAACCTGGCCCTCATGGTCTACGGTGCAGATGGTCGCGTGCTGTGCAGCACGGGCACGTGGATTGACGGCGTCACACTGACCCGCAACGAAACAGGCCTGGGCCGCGCGCACCTGAGGTTCCCCAAGCTGCCCCTGCTCAAAGGTCGTTACACCCTCTCTGCCTACCTCATGTGCGAACGAGCCGTTCACGTTTATGAAGGCGTTGAGCATTTTGCATCTGTGCAAGTGACGCAACCACACCTTGAACAAGGCGTTGTCTCCATTCCCCACCAATGGCAGCCTCTTTGATGGACGACAAACAGCTCGCATTTGCGTTAGCCAGCCAGCGATTCTTCCGTGGCGCCCAATGGCTGTCGCACTTGCCCGGTGCCAACTTTCGACTGGCTCGGCGTTGGGGGCGTCTGGCATCTCCCTACAAGGCAGACCTGCCCGCACTGATGCAGTCCTACATGCAGGCCTACGGTGCCAGAGCCGAAGTGGCCAATGCCCTGAGCCAGCAATGGCTGGCCAGCCATGGACTCTTTGCCCGCAGTATTTTTGACTACCACCGCATGGATGCGGACTGGGTCCGTCAACACATGCAAACCGACCAGCCCGATATCCTGCAGAGTCTGCGCGAGCAAGGTGGCTTGGTCTTGACCTATCACTCCCACCACCACAACACACTCGGCATTGTGTTGGGCCAATCTGGTGTACCCACTTGGGGGGTTGCAGCCACCGAAAAAGCCTCCCCCATGGCGCCCTACACCGGGCGATTCATGCGCATCATCAACGGGCAAAGTGAAGCCAAGTTTGCAGGAGGTCGTTACCTTTTCACCGACGAACCCCGTGCTCTTTTGCGTGGGCTCAAGCAAGCTTTTGAGAGCAAGCATGCTGTTATCAGTCTTTGCGACAACCCCACCCCCACAAGCGACCATCCGCCCGTTCGCTTCATGGGACGCTGCTTCCATGTCGGTGCGGGTGTGGTCGAGCAAGCCCTGGCCCACAGCACCCCCATCACGTTGGCCTTGCTGTGCCCGGACCTGCTGGGTTCATACCGCCTGCACCTTAAAAAAATGCACATGCCACTCAATGCGCACCAGGTGCTGCAGGCCTACTTTGACTTTCTCGCCACAGTGGTGCAACAAACCCCTTGGGCTTGGCAAGGCTGGCATTGGTACAGCGGTCTGGCGGTTTGCGAGCACCCATCCACACCATGACGGCACAGATCACCACCGTCTGTGCCGTGATCGTGTGCTTTCATCCAGATCCCCAAGCACTCCAGCAACTGGTAGACAACCTGCAGCCTGATGTGCAAACCATCTGGCTCGTCAACAACGGCCCACAGCCATTGGCAGGTCCTTGGCCGGCCTCGGTCAAGCAAGTCCAGTGTTCTGGCAACTTGGGCGTGGCGGGCGCCATCAATTTCGGGTTTGATCAAGCATTCGCACAAGGTGCTGATGCAGTGATTGGGTTCGATCAAGACAGCCTTCCTCCGCCTGGCTTGGTCGAGCAGTTGCGCTGTGCTTGGAACGCCATTCAACAAAAACAGCCCCAAAACCGGCTTGCAGCCATTGGGCCCGCACCACAGGACAAAGACACGGGCCACATGCTGCATACCTTTGCCCCATACAACTGGCGTCGTCGGCGCTTGACACCCACAATGGGCAAAAGCTTAGTGGTGGACCACCTCATCACCTCGGGTTGCTTGATCTCTCGGGCCGCATGGCAAGACATAGGCCCTAACAACGAAGGCCTGTTCATTGATTGGATCGATGTGGAGTGGTGCGGACGGGCCCGTCACATGGGCTACCACCTGCTGATGGACGGTAGCGTGATCTTGCCGCATCGAATCGGACAAAAATCGGGCGGCATTTTGGGACGCAAGTTCCATGTGCACAGCCCATTTCGTCACTACTTTGTCTTGCGCAACGCCATGCAACTCTTTAGAGACTCAAGATTCCCTTTGGGCTGGCGCACGCACCATATTTTGTACGCCATTCGGGTCATTGTTGCCAATTTGATTTGGGCCCCCGAACGCTCATCCAGACTGGCGCATGTGGTCCGGGGCTTGCGAGACGGCTGGGCTGGCCGTACCGGCCCTCAGGGTCAAGTACCCGACTGAGTGCAAGCCTTAATCGGCGCTGTTGGCCAATCGGGCAATGTGGTTCAAATCCACTTGCATCAAATCAACCTGGCGATCCAAGGCGCCGTTCGACTGCAGCACCTGAAACACCCGAGTTACCGTCTCGCGGCTCAAGTTCACCATCATGGCCAATTCTTGGTGAGTCGGTGGATTCATCAAAGTCTGTTTGCTCTCCAAATCCACGGCCTCTTTTTGCCCTTGGGCATAGCGAAACAGCAAAAGCAACTGCGCACACACCCGTTGCAAGGGGTTGTTGATGGACAAGATTTGCCGTTGTTCGCTTTGTTGGCGAATTCGCCGCGTCAGGCCCAAGGTGATCGCCTCTGTCATCAGGGGTTGCGACAAAATCATGGGCCTGATTGCGCTGTTGGGCACCAACACCACCTGTGACTTCTTGTTGGCCAACATGATCTCTGGCTGGGGCAGGCTATCCAGCATGGCGATTTCGCCAAAATACTCCCCTTCGGCCACGGCATACAAGCCCACCTCTTTGCCATCCAGGGTAAAGCCTGTCGCCTGAAGTTGACCTTCTAATAAAAAATACAAATAACCAGAATCCGCATTTTTGTCCAACACCACTTCGCGCTTGGCAAAGGTTTTGAGCACCGACAACGCTGCTACCTCGGGCAATGCCGGGGCAGGCAAGTGCCTGAGCAGTGAAAACTGCAGCAACAAAGATGGGTGAATGGCCATGAGCCTACTATTATGAAACAGCGCCAGTTCACGAAAATGAGCCCTAAATGATGACATTTTGACTTTTCTCTTTGTTTTAAATATTTTCAAACCTGTGACTGTGCGCACACGCTGCAAGGCACCGCATTTCATAAAATATCTTTTCACGCCTTGATCCCACCATGAACACCCCGCTCAGCATGATTTTCAAAACCTGGTTAACCAGCCTCTTGGCGGTTTGCCTCATGCTGCCTGTGTGGGCCCACAGCCGTGTGGGGGAAATCACCTTGGTGGTGGGTCAGTTTGAAGTCCAGCGACCTGCAGGCCCAGCCCATAACCTTGTCAAAGGCGACGCCATCCTCGAGGGCGACGTCATCAAGACCACCGTCAACGGTCACGTTCACATCCGTTTTATCGACGGCGGCCTTATCAGCGTTCGGCCCAACTCGGTCTTCACCATCCATGAATTCCGCTTCAACCCCACTCAGCCCAGCACCTCGGTTGTGCGTCTGAGCCTTGACCGAGGCGAGGTTCGTTCTATTTCCGGTCAAGCTACGCAGGAAGCCAAAGACCGTTTCAGGCTCAATACCCCCCTGGTCGCCATTGGCGTTAAAGGCACCGACTTCACCACCCAAGCCACGCAAAGCGCCACACGAGTCACCGTCAACCAGGGCGCCATCGTCATGGCCCCGTTTGACCAAACTTGCCGCGCCGAAGCATTGGGTGTCTGTACAGGCGCCCGGGCCAAAGACCTGACCGCTGACATGGTCGGCATGGCACTGGTCTATCGCAGCGGTGCGGCAGACCCCAGCCTGCAGCTCATTTCGGGACAAAAAGAGCCCGGCAAAATCAGCCAGCTTGACCGCCAAATGCGCGACAACACCGAGCGCGCCGTAACACCACGCAACGTGCCCGACACGCTGCTCCCCGAAACCCGACTGGTTTGGGGCCGCTGGGCGCAAGTCCCGGCACCAGGCGATGCGCTCACTCTGTCTTTCCGTCAAGCCTTGCAAGGCAATGAAGTCACCGTGGGCGACGGTTATTACTTCCTGTTTCGCGAACCCAACGTCCTTAACCAATTGCCCAGTCTGGACAGTCAAGTCGGCTTCAAACTCCAAGCGGCTTCTGCCCAGTACCGCAACCCAGCCAACGAAATCGTGGCCGCGCAGGTCAACGGTGGCACCTTCAGCGTTGACTTTGCCCAGCGCAGCTTCTCGACCCAATTGCAAGTCCAGGCCAACGGCATTGCCACCCAAAACCTCCATTACAGCGGCAAAGTCGATGTGCAAACGGGCATCTTCATCAGCCCCGCAGCGCTTGGGCAAGGCAATTTGGCCGGTGCGATGAGCCTCAATGGGCGACAAGCCGGTTACTTCTTCAGCAACCCCGTAGGCCTTGGCAGCGTTTCTGGCGCGACCTTGTGGGGGCGATGAGCATGGCCCACAGTTCATCTGCGCCCTGGCTCTCCCGCATCTTGCTCAGCGCCATGCGTATGCGTGCCTTGGCGCTTGCGTTGGCATTGTTGGTGGTTTTGGTGCTCCAAACCACCATGGCACCTTGGCTCAGCAGCTGGAACGACCGACTCAGCAGCCGTACCTGGTCTTTGGCTGACAGCCAAACCCAAGAGCGCCGTGTGGTCGTCATCGACATCGACGAAAAAAGCGTTCAAGCCCTCGGTCCTTGGCCCTGGCCCCGTGACCGCGTGGCCCAGTTGCTGCAAGCCATTGACCAGCAAGGCGTCAGCCTCAAAGTCGTTGACATCCTTTTTGACGGCGCTCAGGCCCAAGACCCAGCGCTGAAGCAAGCGCTGCAAAACGGTGCTCCCAGCGTCATCGCGCAGCTGTTTGCCCTCAACCCCCAACACACCGTGCAAACCGGCACCTTATCTGGCGCATTGGGTGCCATGGGTGCTGCTGGGGCAGGTGCTTGCCCACCCGGCACCCCCAACGCATTTGGTTACATGGCTCCTGCTGCCAGCGTGCTGCAAGCAGGGCAGGGCGTGGGCCACATCACCCCCGTCATAGACCCTGACGGCACCATCCGCCGCGTACCCGCACTCATTTGCCACCAAGGCCAAACCTACCCAGCACTGGTGGTCTCAGCTTTGGCTGCTGCCACAGGCGCACAGCCACAATGGCGACCCGAAAGCCAGCTCAGCGGTCCGCAGCAAACCTTGCAAGTGGGCAGCTTCAAGCTCCCCATCGACCCACAAGGCCAACTCTTGGTGTCCTACCAAACGCCCCGTGCAGGCTTTATCTCTTTGTCGGCCTCTGACGTTCTGGCCGGCCGCGTGCCCGCCCAGCTGCTGCAAGGTGCTTGGGCCCTCATTGGCTCTACCGCCATGGGCGCGGGCGACGCTGTGCCCACACCGCAAGGCGGCGCTGTAGGCGGCATCGAAGTCCACGCCCAGTTGCTGGCAGCAGCCCTGGATGAACGCACCCCTTATGCACCCCAGTGGGCTACTTTCTGGCCATGGGTCAGCGGTGCCATCAGTGCTTTGCTGTTGTTGTTGGCCTTGCGTGTGCCCCGACTGGGTGCTGCGGTAGCTGTGCCAGCCATGGCTTTAATCAGTGCCGCACTGGTGTGGGGCGCGCACAGCTATTTGCTCTTGGCCCAGCACCAACTGCTGGCTTGGGGCACACCGCTCATGTTCATTGCGGTTTTTGCGGTCAATTTGCTGGTGGCCGAAATGCTGCGCGTGCGCTTTGAACGCGAACGCCTCTACCAAAACCTGGCCAGTTACCTGCCTGAAGGTGCTGCCCGCAAAGTCGCCTTTGCAGGGCCTACAGCCCAAGTCATGGCCCAGCGCCAACAAGCCACGGTCATGTTTGTTGACCTGCGCAATTTTTCGGCCTATTGCGAAGGCCGCACGCCAGAAGAATCTGCCACCGTGCTGCACATTTTTTACACCACCGTTGACCGCATCGTCAGCCAACACGGTGGTGTGGTCGAGCAAATGGTGGGTGACGGCCTCATGGCCGTTTGGAATGGCTCCAGCCCCTGCCCAGACCACGCCCAAAAAGCAGTGGGTGCCGCCGAAGAAATTTGGCGCGAAGGCGTGGCGCAATTACCCAAAGTCGCCAGCCGCAAAACACCGCCCCTTGACTTGGGCATTGGCATCGAAAGTGGCGACATCATGATCGGCTCTTTTGGCCCAGCACAGCGCCGTGTTCACGCTGTTTTGGGCGAAACCGTCACCATCGCATCGCGCCTCGAAAACCTCACCGCCGAATTGGCCTACCCCATCCTTCTGGGCCCCGAAGTGGTGCGCTTGGCCCAACCCGCCAAAGCGCAAGCCTTGGGTGACTTTTTGTTGGCCGGACTAACCCAGCCACGCAAAATCCACAGCCTGCCAGTCCAGTACGGTCCGGCCCATCTGCACCTTGTGTACAGTGCCGAACAAGACCAAGCCCTTGTCGGTTAAACAAAGCCACACGGCTGCCTCTCCACGCCAAGCCTTAATGGGCATTGTTGGCCTGTTGGCATGTGCGTTGGCGCATGGCCAAACGCCCGCCTTGGTCACTGAGCCTCAGGCAGCTTCATGCCCAGCTGGCTTTGCCCCATTGCCCCCAACCGACGCCGAAGCCCAAAGAGCAGCCCTGCGGCGGGCCCAAACCCACAGCCTCTTATGTGAAAACCGGGCCGACTACCACGCACACCTGGGCGCCTTATTGTTGGCGCTGAACCAAGCAGCACAAGCGGCCAATTCACTTGAAAAATCGCTCTTGCTCAACCCCGAGCAACCGGGTACACAGCTGGATTTCGCCCATGCATTGGCCCTGTTGGGCGAAACCGCCAGCGCCCAACAAATCGTCAACCAAGTCAGTGCCCGGCCCGACATTCACCCCAGTCTGCGCCAATGGCTGCTCGACACCTCTGGTGATCGGCCCGCAGCCCTGTCTAAATGGTCATGGGCCCAACTGTTGCAAACCACAGCAGGGCACGAAACCAACCTGTCCAGCGCCACCCACGCCAATGCCATCACACTGTTTTTATCCAATGGCCCAGTGTTGGTTCCCTTGGACGATGGCTCAAAGCCCCAAAGCGGCGCTGGGCTGAAAAACCTCTTGGCCGTTCAAGGCCAAAGCCCAGCCGGCGGCCCTGACCTTCGCTTGACCATGGCCCTGCAAACCCGTCAAGCCGCAGGGGTGCCTGAAAACCACATGGCCGCTGTTTCAGCCACCTATGTCGAACCCTTCAAAGCAGGCCAGCTGCATGTGCGCTGGGACGGACACCACTTTCACCGCAACAACAGCTTTACCTACCAAGACCAAGGCCTGACGCTGCAATACCACTTTGCGCCATGGACCATGCCTTGCAAATGGCGCACCAGCTTGGGCAGTGCCGATCAAACTTATACAAGCAGCAGCAACCTCAATGGCCGCTTTACCCAAGTTAGATTAGAGGGCAGTTGCAAGCACACCGACCAGACTGAAACCCACTGGGGTATTGGCACGGGGCATGACCGAGCACAAGCCACACAAAGACCGGGCGGCGACAAAAAACGCCAAGACTGGACCATCCGACACGAAAGACTGGTGGGTAAAGTTTCAACCCAAGCGTGGTTGAGGCAGACCATACTGCAAGACAGTGAACGATTCAGTCCTCTTTTGGGTGATTTGGTCAATCGCAGTACCCGAATCGATTGGGGCACGGGTGCTTGGTGGCCCGTGGCGCCACAGTGGAGTGCAGGCCTAGATGTTGAATCAACTTCACAAAAATCTTCTAACGCATTGTTAAATATCAAGAATCTATCAATCTATGCGGGGCTGCGATGGACAAGCAAATAGGAATGAAAAGTCAAAAACTGCTTAAAAAATAGGCAAAAACCGATGTTTTGACGCAACAAGCCCAATAACTAAGCCATCTTGTGATTCAAATCACACAAAAAAAGGTGCAGGCATCGCTTAAAATGAGCACTTCTGAGGAAAGTCACCACGTTAAGCGTTGATGCCCCAAAGAACAACGGCTTGCAAGTCAGTACAAATGTCCTGAAAGCCAAAGAAGAATTTTTTATAAGTGGTTTCCTTTTTTCAGGAAGCTTGTTTTTAAACCTGGATTTTTTTGTTAAGGAAAAATCAAATGCAAATTTGCACATACGCACTGAAAGCAGAAACTTTCAATGTCGGCCTGCATGCTGCAAAGGCAGACAAAGCCGCCTCCAGCTGCAATGCTGTTGACCAGAAAGAATCTGGTGTTTTGTCGTTTTCATCGCCTGACCAGACCTTCACGCTCACTGCAAGCAAAGAGAAAAACAAGCGATTTATTAATCGTAATTTATTAACTTCAACCATTATCTCGGCCCGTATTCGCTTGAACGCCCTTCACTAGGAC
>NZ_ALKN02000012.1 GCF_000293865.2 Limnohabitans sp. Rim28
GTGTTGCTTGCGCTGTCGCTGGCCAGATCGATCGCTTCGATGCTGCTGATGCGCGAGAAGCCCCCCGGTGCGCTGGCACCCGGGTTGGCCACCAAGGTCAAGTCCAGGTGGCTGCCATTGAGGCGCAGCGTGTCAAACCCCGTGCCGCCGTCCACACGGGCGAGTTGGGTGGTGTTTTGACCACCGCTGTTGAAGGCCGCCTGCAAGGCCGCCACGTTGGTGCTGTTGAGCACCACCGTGTCGTCGCCCCGCCCGGCCCAAATCACGTCCGAGCCACCACCACCGCTGATGGTGTCGTTGCCATCGCCGCCGGCAAAGGTTTCAGCGGCGCTCGTGCCTGTGAGGCTGTTGGCGCTGGCCGTGCCCAGGAAGTCCACCACGCTGCGGTCTTGATGGCCGCCGAAGATCACGTAGGCGCTGCCTGAGTAATTGTTCACGCTGGGTGCCCCTATCAACAGATCGGCAAAGCCGTCACCGTTGATATCGCCGGCCGCCGAAACCGCAGTGCCAAGTTCACCGGAGTCCGTTTCGCCAAGAATGGCAAATCCCCCCGTACCTGCAGCGACGTCCGAAAGCTGCACCAGCGTGTCGCTGGTGCGGCCATACACCACATACGACTTGCCACTCCAGGCGTTGGTACCGGGAGCGCCCACAATCAAGTCGGACAAGCCGTCGCCGTTGATGTCGCCTGCCGCGCTGACACTGAAACCTGCGTAATCGCCCACCGCTTCGCCCTGGAGTGCAAAGCCGCCGTTGCCTGAGGCAATGTCGCTCAGGTTCACCGCGGTGGTGTCGTTGCTTTTGCCAAACACCACATAGCTGCGCCCCGTATTTGGCGAACTGATGGTGCTGTGATCGGCACCGATCACCACATCGGCCAAGCCGTCGCCGTTGACATCCCCTGCGGCAGCCACACTGACGCCAGACCTGCCTTCGTCACCCGCCTCGCCAGTGATCACAAAGCCACCTGTGCCGTTGGCCACATCCGTCAAATCGATGGTGCTGTTGCCGGTGCCTCCGAACACCACGTAAGAGCGACCATCGCCGGCGTTGGCCTCAATAGCGCCCACGATCAGGTCGGTCAAGCCGTCGCCGTTGACATCGCCAGCGGCAGACACAGAGTACCCGCTGTTATCGCCAACGTTTTCAGCCTGAATGACAAAACCATCGGGACTGCCCGCCAGGTTGGTCAGGTCTAGGTTGCTGCGGTTGAGCTGCCCATACACCACATAGGTTTTGCCGGTGTAGTTGTTTACACCATCCGCCCCAATCACCAAGTCGGCCAGGCCATCGCCATTGAAGTCGCCAGCCGCAGCCACGCTCCCGCCAGAACCATCGTGCATATTCTCGCCGGTGATGGCAAAACCCAGGCTGTTGTCATCGTTCTCGATATCGTCCAAGTCCACGGCCGCCGTGCTGTCTTTGCCATACACCACATAGCTGCGCCCGGTAGCAAAAGAGTAACTCACAGCACCGACCAAAAGATCGGCTTTGCCGTCGCCGTTGACATCGCCCGCAGCAGAGACGGAGTAGCCCAGTTGGTCGTACGTGTTTTCACCAAGGATGGCAAAGCCGTCGGTGCCAGCGGCCAAGTCGGTGGTTTCGACGGCCGTGGTGTTGGTTTTGCCAAACACCACATAGGCAGTCCCATTGGTGAGGACACCACCCCAAGTTGATGTACCCACGATGAAATCGTCATAACCGTCACCGTTGACATCCCCTGCACTCGCCACAGCAACGCCAAACGATTCATTCTCTCCGGCAGCATTGACCACAAATCCACCATAGCCGTTGGCCACCTGATTGGGCGATACGCCGTTGCCAGCCACCAAGGTCGCAAAGTTGAGCGTGCTGGTGTCGGTGCTGGCAATCCCCGCAAACGCCGTGCCCGCCGTGTCACGGATAGCCGTGCTGCTGATCTGCACAGCGTACTGTTTGCCGTCGTCCAGTGCGGATGTGGGGTTGATGGTCAGCGTGCTGCCCGAGATGGACAGTTGTCCGCCATGGCTGGCCACGTTGATGACCACGTCACTTGCTCCGTCCAGGGCCTTGAGCGTGATGGTGCCGTTGCTGCCCAGCGCAATCGCTTCGTTGAAGGTCAGGGTGATGTTGGCATCGGCACGCAAGAACTCCTGGTCACCCGGTGTGCTGGACAACAAAGTCGGTGCGGTGTTGTCGATCACCGTCAGCGCCGTGCTGTCGATGTTGGCAATCGATCCACTGATGCTGAGGGCGTTGCCCGCCACATCGGACAGACCAGTTTGCAAAGCGCTCTTGAGGGCCGCTTCGTCAATCGCAGCCTGTCCGTTTTGTCCGGCCTGTATGGTGTAAGTCAGTGTCCGTGTGCTGCCGCTGCCACCCCAGGAGGCACTCACACCGGTGCCTGCAACGGTGAAGACGGTGTTGTTGCTGCCCGAGCTCAGGCCATTGACGCTTTCGCTGAAGGTGAGCGTCAGCACAATGGTCTCGCCTGCGCTGTTGCCTGCTGTGCCAACTTCAGCTGCGCCGTAGCTCACGGCCAGTGCGGTGATGGCGGGGGGGATGTCGGGGGGGATGTCGGGGGTGGTGGCTGTGCTGGTGTTGCCAGAAGCTGCCACCCTCAGCGAAGCCAAGGCCACCTCGCCTGCCGCCGTACCCGCGTCGCTCATTGCGGCCGCTGCCGCTGTGCTGATGGCCGATGTGTTGATGGTCTCGCCCGCCGCTGTGGCCGCAGCCTGCGCGGCCGTCACGGCCGCAGTGGCTGCGTTGGCTGCGCTCGTGGCCGCGGCCGCCTTGGCCTTGAGCGTGTTCTGCGCGCTTTCAACTGCAGCCAGCTGCCCCGCTGTGGCAGGGGCGCTCATGGCGCTCAGGGCGCTGCTCAGTGCCGCTTGCGCCGCATCGAGCTCGCTTTGCGCCGCTGCCAGGGCCGCACCCGCCGAATTGGCCCGCGCCACCAACGCATCCAGCTGTACGCCGTTGAGCGTCGCCTTTTGTTCTGGCGTGAGTGCGTTCAATTGCCCGCTGGTCAATGCCGCGACCTGCGAGGCTGACAGGCCCTCCAAGCTTTGAGGCTTCATGACTTTGAGCGCGTCCACCGGGATGCTCTGGAGGTTGGCGATGGACGCCATCTGATCGGCCGTGAGAAAGCGGGCGACCATGGGCGTGAGTGCGCTCGCACCGCTGGCCACAAATGCGCTCGCTTGCGTTTGCGCATCCTTGTTCAGCAACAAGGCTATTTGATCGGGCGTGATCAATGGGCCAATACTGCCCAAAATCAACGCCGCAGCCCCAGCGCTGGAGACCTCCAAGGTGCCATTCGATGCCACCAGCCATGCGTCAAATTGCTCGATCGCGGCCCGCTTGTCTCCCCCATTTTTCATCGACAAGCCCGACAGCACCGCCGCAAATTGCCCGATGCGCTGCGCGTCGTTTGCGCCCACATTGGCCGAATTGGCCGTTCCATCCGGCAAAACTGTCGAAACCGGGCCTGTTTGCACCAAACTCGAGCTGACGCCGATGAGGCGCGCAATCGCTTTGTTGGCCTGCTCGATGGCCTGCAACTGTGCGCTCGTATCCGCCCCCTCAACGCGCCCCACCTGTGCGGCCAAGTCTGCGCCTGCGCCGGTGACATCGACCGCCTTGAGGCCGGCCAACACGGCCGCTGCCGTGGTGGCCGGATTGACGTGGATCGGGTTCGTGCCCGCCTGGACGGTCCCCACGGCCATCAGCACCGCGCCAAGGTCCGTGGCCCGCTGCAAGGCCTCATCCATGTAGTCGTTGCCCACGTTGGCATCGATCACTTTAAGCACCACACCGCCACGGTAGCTGCCAACGTCAACGCTGTAGCGACCAGCGCTGTCAATGGCGCCCTGGCCGATTCGGTTGCCGTTGAGGTCGAAGACCAGCACGCTCAAACCATGCCCGTCTACCACCGGCCCCGCCAGGAATGTGCCGGAGACAAGCACACCGGGTTCGGGCTCGGGTTGTGGCTCTGGCTTCGGCTCAGATTGTTTGTCCGATCCCCCTCCACCACCGCCCAAGGCGGCCAGGGCCAGTCCTCCCAGGCCCCATGCCCATCCGCCACCATCTTTGTCGCTCTTGGCGTGCGCTGGGCGGCTGGCCTGTGATTCGGGTTTTGCGGCGGACGCGATCAGGCTCGCATCTGGCACCATGATTTGGCCCGGCGTGGTCTGCCCTGTCAAAGCCGTGCCCGTTGCGGCCCATTGCTCTGCCACAAACAGGGTCTGTGGATCGATGTCACCCAGCAAACTGGCGTTGTCACTGCCCGCCTGGGGCTCAAAGAAGTCGGCCACCTCCACCAGGGGCTGGTCCCGGCCTTCGAGTTCCAGCACCAAGGCATCCGCCTGTCGCTTCAGAAGCAAGCGTCGCCCATGGATGGTTTTTTGACCGATGTAGGGCTGGCCGTCAATCAAAATCTGGAACACCTGACCCTTGGCCACCTTCACCAACTGGGTGCCTGATTGGTCGGTGGTGATATTGATTTTTTTGTTAGTTTTCATGATGTTTAATTAACATTTTCGAGAATATTAAAATAAACTATATTGATTTACTTAGTACCCATAAATTGATTGAATGAGGGAAAAATTTTCCCTCATAAATTAAAAATAATTACTCACTGAAATACGCGAAATCAGACCCCAGAACCTTGCGCCGATCCGGATGCAGACCGAGCCAAGGAACATGGGTAAACATCAGATGGATTTGTGGGACGCACCATGCTGCGCAGCAGTGCGTGAACAGGATCTCTGCCTGCAAGCAGCGGTAGAACTGATCAAAACAACGACCTGAAAGGCCAGTTTGTTGCCATCAGCGATGAGCATCAGGTGAAATATGGCTGCGGGCCGCTCAAGGTTCAGCAGGACCAGACAAAGGGCGAGCCCATTCACCCTAGGTGCCAGCAGCGTTTCAAGAAAAACGGTTTGTGCTCAGGGATTTAGCGTTGCCCCAAAGCGCCTTCAAATGCCCTGGAAATGGGTTTCATCATGAACGCCAGAACAGTTCGTCGACCGGTCTTGACATCGAGTGTGGCGGTCATACCGGCCTTGATGTCACTCGATCTGATCCGCCTGACAGCGTCTTGGGCCAGCAACTCGACCTTGGCACGGTAGTAGGTCTGGTACTTGCCATCGGGGCCTTGCTCGGTGAGGGTGTCGGAACTGAGGTAGGTGAGGCGGCCTTCCAGACTTCCGTAGATGCTGTAATCAAATGCATCCAGTCGGACGGTGACTGGCAAACCCAGTTGCAATTGCCCAATGTCCGCAGGGTTGATTTTGGCTTCGATGATGTAGCCGCCCGTGGTCGGGGAAATCTGCATCAGTTCATCGCCGTTGCGCAGAACACCGCCCAAGGTGTTGATGCGCAAGGATTTGACAACACCGTCCAAGGACGCCTGGATTTCAGTGTGATCCAGTATGCTGGCGCGCTCTTGCAATTTGCTGCGTTGGCTGGTGACTTCTTCCTCGATCTTGGCCAATTCGCGACGCGCATCGGATTTGTATTTTTCCTGCACAGCATGCAGTTTCTGACGGGCATCGACCAGCCCTCGCTGGGTGCGCATCAATTCAATGCGGCTGACGTCTCCGTTGTCATGCAGGCGCTGGGTCAGTTCGAACTCCGAATGGGCCAGCCGAACTTGCTCGGTCAACGCCTCGGTTTCCTTGAGCAAAGCGGCTTGGTTCTGCAAATAGAGTGCTTGTTGCGATGCGACGAGGTCAGCATGGGACTTTGAGAATTGGGCAAATTTGGGCACGGTACCCATGGCCTCGGCTTGTGCGCGAATGCGACTGATTTGGAACCCGGCAATGCGGTTGCTGATTTCTTCGACCCCGGCAAGGGCGCGGTCGCTTTCGAGCACGGCCAGGACTTGGCCTTTGGTGACGGTTTCGCCTTCGCTGACCCGCAGTTCCTTGATGACACCACCGTCCGCCGCTTGAATGACCTGGGTTTTGTCTTGAGGAATGACCTGTCCTTGCGCCCTGACCATTTGGTCAATCTCAAACCAGGCTGCCCAGGCCACGATCAGGATCAGGAGGAACAGCAGGTAAATGCCCGTGAAACGAAGCGGGGGATTGGAGTGGCTCATGCGGAAGTGCCTGCAGTGGCGGTGTGGGTTTTGGCTGACTGCTGAGCTTGCGTTGCCATGGCTTGCAGTTGTTGCATCACCTGGTCACGCGGGCCGTCCATCACGATTTGTTGGTTGGCCATGACGATGACCCGCTGTACCAGGCTGAGCAGTTGCGGTTTGTGCGTGACGATCACCATGGTGCTCTCGGAGTTTTCCGTGAGGTGGTGTTGCAGTGTCTGAATGACTTGCCGCTCGAGTTGGGGATCCATGGAGGCCGTGGGTTCGTCCAGAAGCCAGATTCGGGGACGGCGCAGAACGGCACGGGTGATGTGCACCAGCTGACGTTGACCGCCGGACAGACCTTGTCCGCCCTCTGAAATCTCGCGGGCCAGGCCTTTGGGATGGGCCGCGATGACGGTTTCAAAGAGACCGGTCTGGCGAGCGGCTTCCAACAATGCGTCGTCACCAGGGTCGTTCATGCCCAGCACCAGGTTGTCACGCAGGGTGCCCGCGAAAAGGCGTCCGTCTTGCGGCACAAAACCCATTTGGTTGGCCAGACTGGCTTTGGCGATTTGCTCGAGGTCGATCCCGTCGAGCAGGGCCCTGCCCTGCCCGGCCTTGTACATGCCAGAGAGCAACCGAAGCAGACTGGTCTTGCCGCTACCGACGCCACCGAGCACGGCCACTCGCTCCCCAGCGCGGATGCGCAGTTGCTTGATTTTGACGGCGGTGGTGCCGCTGTAGCTCATGTCGATGTCGGTCAACTCGAATTGGCCGCGCAGAGTCTCGAGCACAATGGGTTCCTGACCAGGGGGGTGGTCGAGCTGGAGCGTCCAGAGCTTGTCCAGGTCTTGCAATGACACCCTGGTTTGGGCCCATTGCATGATGAGCGCCGGGATGGTGGCAATCGGAGCCAGGATGCGCCCACTGAGGATGGAGCAGGCAATGAGGGCCCCCATGGTGAAGTCAGCGTGGCCAACGTAAAGCGCACCTGCCGCAATCAGCGCCACATAGGAACCTTGCTGGAACATGGCCACCAGAAATTGCTGCATTTCGGTGAGTTGGCGCATGCGTTGCTCGTATTGGCGGGACTCGTCGGTCATGTCGAGCCATTTGGACAACATGCGCCAGCCGCCCTGACCTGATTTGATGGTTTCTGCGCCTTCAATGCTCTCAACCAACAAACCGAGTTTTTGGTGCTGGGCCGGTGTGGACAATTTGGCCAGTTGGTCCATGCGGTTGTGAAACAGGAAACCAATGACCAAGCCTAACGCCAGGAATACGCCAGGGATGAGCGCCAACCAGCCACCGATCAGGGCCAGCACAAACAAGGTGATCAATGCCACTGGCACATCGACCATGGCCTGGGTACTGACGTTGACCAGGAAAGCCCGGATACTTTCGTAACTGCGCAACCTTGAGGAGGTGGCGCCCACGCTGGCGGGCAATTGATCCAGCCTGACACCCAGGAATCGGCCATAAACCGAGCGTGCCAGGTTTTGATCGACCGCGTCCGTGAGGTGGTGGACCTGTTGCGCGCGTAGCCATTTGCCCAGTGTTTCAAACAAAACCGAGACCAACACCCCCAAAGTCAGAACCAGCAAGGTGGACGCGGCCTGGGTGGGGACCACACGGTCATAGACCTGCATGCTGTAAAACGAGGTGGCCAGCGCCAAGAAACTGATGGCCAAGGTCCCAGCGGCGATATCGGTCAAGAGGCGTTTGTGCGAAAAAATCTCGGACCAGACCAGCTGAAGACTGGGACTTTCGCTGATCACGAAAGGCGCCGTCATCCGAATGCGGATAAAACGGTGGCCGTCTTCAAATCGGTCCATCGCCTGCTCGGCGAATTGACGGATGTCGGATTGCCACCAACTGGTGGCCCAATGCCCTTGCGCCGTGTGCGCGGTGACGATGCCAAGCTGCCCTTGGGGCCCCACAACAATGCACGGCAGCCGGCTCGCGTCCGGGGACTTTGACCATTGGACTTTGGGCCATTGGTTGAGTTGGGCCAATGCATCCATCAGGGTTGCAAGCTGCTGGTGGGCTTGTCCGAGCTGGCGCAACGCGGCTTGCAGGCCGAGCCCATCAACCGGTTCGCGTCTGAGTTGTGCCAGACGCATCAATGTGGTGTGCAAAACCGCCAAGTCAGGCAGCGGGGTCGAGGATGGGGTCATTGAGGTCAGGGGTTGCTGTTGTTCTGCAGGTAGGCCTCTACCCCAGCGGCCAACAAGGCCAAGCGCTGCTGTGCGAGCCAGCGGCTCGATTGGGTGTCGGCCATTTGCACAAGTACTTGGGCTTTTTCACGGGCTGTGTTCATGAGCTCTTGCCAAGTTCGGCGGCCAGCGTCAAATTGGCGCTCGGAAGCTTGCATGAATTGCTCAGCGCTTTCCTGGGCCTGGAGCAGGTAAGTCAGGCGCAGACCTTGCGATTCGATGGTTTGCAAGTCGGCATGGATTTGGTCAGAAATGTCGCGGCGTTTGACCTCGATTTCTTGCTCCTGTGCCTGCAAGCGTGCCTGGGCAGAAGCGACCGAAGCCATGGAAGACAAGCCGGCCCCGAAATTGGAAGTCAAGCCCACATACAGCTGTTGTGTGGTTCTACTGATGTCCCGGTTGATCAGTTCTCCTCGAAGATAGACCTCGGGATAAATGCGTGATTTGGCAATGTCCGCATCTGCACGCAGCACATTGACCGTCACGATGGACTTTTGGAGGCTGGGATGCTTGTCCAACGCCATGACCGTCCATAGCTCATGGCTACGGTTGGAATCGTCGGTCCGTCGTGGCGGCTGAAACACGGCCGTCCAGCGGATGGTCTGGCTGGGCATGGGGCCACCGTACATTTGCGCAAGCCTGCTGATGGCTTGTTGCCTTTGGGCTTTGGCTTGCTCGAGTTCGGCCTGCACGGCGGCAAGCCTGGACAGTGAGAGCTGAACATCGCTGCGCGGCGCATGGCCCTCTTGGGCTCGGTTTTGGACTTGCCTGACGTATTTGAGGTGCTGTGCTTCACTTTCCGTGAAGGCCTGGGATTTGAGCTCCGCGGCTTGCACCTCTGACCACAGCTGCAACCAGCGTGTGGCCAAGCCCAGACGTTGTTCGCTCAGGGTCAGATTGGCCAACGCCTCTTGCGCACGCGCTTTGTCGAGCTGGGCGGTCAAGCGGCCGCCTGTCCAAAGTGGCTGCTGAAGGCGTGCAAAAGTAGTCCGTGTGTCGGTCAGGCCATTGGCAGATTGAGGATTTTTTTCAATGCCGACCGATGCTGTGGGCAGAAATTGCCATTTGGCACCCTCGGCATCGTGTTGGGCGGATTGAAGTTGACCCATTGCGGCCAGGACACCGGGGTGGCGGGTCAGGAGCTCGGCCAACAGCGCACGGTGTGGCTCTGCAGCCAAAGTGCTTTGTTCTTGGGCCTGAACTGTGCAGGACAAAAAGCAAAGTCCCCAAAAAAATGCCCCCAGGCACCGCATGTCGATCTTGGTGCTCAAGATTGTCTTTCCAGAATGATGAAGTCCTTCTCGAGCATCTTTTGCGTGTTTTCAGCGTGTTTTGCCATGAGGTCCAGGAGTTTTGCCGTGGGCACAATTTGCCGGGCGCGTTTGTCTTTTTCGTTGTAAACCCTGGTGATGAGGCCTTCGTCCTCCATTTCTCGCAACTTCATGCGCACCGCCCGATCGGTGTATTCGGGATGGTTGAGGACTTGCTTGAGTGACCGATCTGTCGGGCCGCTGGCATGGAAGATGGCGTCATGCACGATTGAAAAATACACATGCCGCCCGACAACGGTCTTGAGCAAGGGCAAATTGGCCCACTCCCAATGAGACAGCTCCACCAAGCGAGCCATTATTTTGTGTTGGTCTGCAATCATTTTCTACACTTTCTTGGCATATTTGAATATTTTTTTAATTTAAAAATTCACCAAGACGGCTAATTACAGGAATATCCTTCCTTTATCTACAATCAAAAAATTGACAAGGGTTATTTCAGATACAAATTTTATGAAATTTGTATCTTTAAACATTGAAATTCCACAAAATGGAAAGGGGATCGTTTCAGAACAATCCAAGGCGCTTGAGAACAACAAGGGCTGCAGACTGCGCTGCGCAAGGAGGTTGCTTGGCCTGAGTCAGAACAAAGGGATCATCCCGATTGGGCCCGATGGGCCAAGGGCCAGTGGCCGAATCGGCAAGTCAGCGCCAAAGGCCTTCGTGGAACGATCAGGCCATCACAGCGTTTGACATCCTCGATGGGGATGGCGACCCCGTCATTGTTGAGGGCCTTGGCTTGAAAATTGACCCTCGGCTTGCAAGGTCTGGCGTATGTCCCGCCGGAGACGGCCCTGTAGGCCGTTGAAAACCAGGCCTGCAAGCCTGGTTTGTGAACACGTCATGGCGCCCAACGCTTGGCGCGGTGGCTTGTCCGCTTCAACGTTGGGGCTTGTTGTTGCGGCCACCTTTCTTTTTGGCCGCCGCCTTCTTGACCGAGGCCTTGAGGGCCTGGATGGGGGACCGGTTGCGCTCGGCATGGGCCAGACGGCGATCCTTGACAAGCCTTTGCTTGTCGCGCCGCCCATCAGCCGGTGGGGAGACGCCTTTGTCACGCATGGCCCGTTGCACCAACTCGTCGCCGGCGTGCACCAACCTGAAATCAATCTTGCGACCATCCAGGTCGACACGGCTGACCTGGACCTGCACGCGGCTGCCAATGGCATAGCGGATGCCGGTGCGCTCACCGCGCAACTCTTGACGCAACTCGTCAAAGCGGTAGTACTCGCCCCCCAATTCGGTGATGTGCACCAAGCCTTCAACATACAGGTTGTCGAGTGTCACGAAGATCCCGAAGCTGGTGGCTGCTGACACCACACCGCCGTACTCTTCGCCCAGATGCTCACGCATGTACTTGCACTTGAGCCAGGCTTCCACGTCACGGCTGGCCTCATCGGCGCGGCGCTCATTGGCGCTGCAATGCAAGCCCGCAGCCTCCCAGGCGCGTTGATCGGCTGCTGACATGCGTACCCGCGGTGCAGACGACTCGGGCGCATCGCCCTTGGCCGCACGGCCTTTTTCGAGACGCTTGGTCAACTTGGCGTGCGCCTCGCCGGGCACAGGCAAGCTGGGCAAGGTGTATTTGCGGTCCAGCAAAATGGCTTTGATGACCCGGTGCACCAACAAATCCGGATACCGCCGGATCGGGCTGGTGAAGTGGGTGTAAGCCTCGTAGGCCAAACCAAAGTGCCCGCTGTTGACCGGGGTGTAAATGGCTTGCTGCATGGAACGCAGCAGCATGGTGTGGATCTGCTGCGCGTCCGGGCGGTCTTTGGTCGCTTGGGCGATTTTCTGGAACTCGCTGGTGTGCGGATCGTCGCTGATGCTCATGCCCAACCCCAAGGCCTTGAGGTAGTTGCGCAGGATGTCTTTCTTCTCGGCCGTGGGGCCTTCGTGCACCCGGAACAAGCCGGGGTGCTTGCCTTGCTGAATGAAGTCGGCGCTGCAGACGTTGGCGGCCAGCATGGCTTCTTCGATCAGGCGGTGCGCTTCGTTGCGCACGCGCGGCACGATCCTTTCAATGCGACCGCTTTCGTCGCAGACGATTTGCGTCTCGGTGGTTTCAAAGTCCACCGCGCCCCGCACGGCACGCGAAGCCAGCAAAGCCTTGTACACATCCTGCAGGTTCATCAAATCGGTCACACGCGCTTTGCGCTTGAGCGCCTCAGGTCCGCGGGTGTTGGCCAAAATCGCGGCCACTTCGGTGTAAGTGAAACGTGCATGGCTGTGCATCACCGCCGGGTAAAACTGGTACGCATGAACGTCGCCCTTGGCATTCACCAGCATGTCGCACACCATGCACAAACGGTCGACGTCGGGGTTGAGCGAACACAGGCCGTTTGACAGTTTTTCAGGCAGCATCGGAATCACGCGGCGCGGAAAATACACGCTGGTGGCCCTGTCGTAGGCATCAATGTCAATGTCGCTGCCGGTCTGTACATAGTGGCTCACATCGGCAATGGCCACCAGCAAACGCCAACCTTTGCCACGGCCCACTTTGGCGGGTTCGCAGTACACCGCATCGTCAAAATCTCGGGCGTCTTCGCCGTCGATCGTGACCAAGGGGACATCGCGCAGATCCACACGGTCCTTGCGGTCTTTGGCCAGCACCTTGTCGGGCAATCCCTTGGCTTGCTCCAAGCAACCGGCTGAAAATTCGTGGGGCACGCTGTACTTGCGCACGGCGATTTCAATCTCCATGCCCGGGTCGTCAATCTCCCCCAGGACCTCTTTCACGCGGCCCACGGGTTGGCCAAACAAGGCGGGCGGTTCCGTCAACTCGACCACCACCACTTGGCCGGGTTTGGCTGTGCCAGTGGCCCCTTTGGGGATCATCACGTCTTGGCCATAACGCTTGTCTTCAGGCGCGACCAACCACAACCCCCCTTCGTGCAACAAACGACCAATGATCGGCTGCTCGGGGCGTTCCACGATCTCGACGATTCGCCCCTCAGGTCTGCCTTTGCGGTCCTGGCGCACGATGCGAACCTTCACGCGGTCCTTGTGCAACACGGCACGCATTTCATTGGGCGAGAGGTAAATGTCGGACTCTCCGCTGTCACGGATCAAGAACCCATGACCGTCACGATGACCTTGGACACTGCCTTCAATTTCTTCCAGCAAGCCGCTGGGGGGCGCTACGTTTTTGATATACAATCCTTTGATTCCTGAGGCGCCCAGATGGCGGAATTGGTAGACGCACTAGTTTCAGGTACTAGCGAGTAACATCGTGGAGGTTCGAGTCCTCTTCTGGGCACCAATCTTATCGAACGCGATGAGTTAAAAATGCATCAAGCCGTTGAATCACCTTCAACGGCTTTTTTGTTGCCCAAATCACAACGGCACCCCCACCAAATCGTGGCCTTCCACACGCACAATTCGCGCACGGGTGAACTCACCCACTTTCAGTGTTTTGCTGATTTTTTCCGGGGGCAACAAGCGCACCACGCCATCGATCTCAGGTGCATCGCCAAAACTGCGACCCACGCCGCCGCGACGGCCCATGGCGGGCGCACTGTCCACAAGCACCTGCATGGTGGCACCCACACGCTGGTGCAAGCGGGCAATCGACACCTCTTCGGCCACCGCCATAAAACGAGCTCGGCGCTCTTCGCGCAAGGCTTCTGGCAGCATGCCAGGCAATTCGTTGGCCGTTGCACCCTTGACTGGGCTGTAAGCAAAACACCCTGCCCGGTCAATCTGCGCTTCCCGCAAAAAGCCCAACAAATGCTCGAACTCCTCTTCAGTCTCACCCGGAAAACCGGCGATGAATGTGCTGCGGATCACCAACTCTGGGCACAGTTCACGCCAACGTTGAATGCGCTCTAAATTTTTCTCCCCGCTGGCTGGACGCTTCATGCGCCTGAGCACATCGGGGTGGCTGTGCTGAAAAGGCACATCCAAATAAGGCAAGACCAGGCCCTGTGCCATCAAGGGAATGATGTCGTCCACGCTCGGATAGGGGTAGACATAGTGCAAGCGCACCCAGGCACCGTGCTCGCGGGCCATCTCACCCAGCGACTGGACCAATTCGAGCATGCGGGTCTTGACCGGCTTGCCATCCCAAAAACCCGTGCGGTATTTCACATCCACGCCAAAGGCGGAAGTGTCTTGACTGATCACCAGCAACTCTTTGACACCGCCTTCAAACAGTGCCTTGGCTTCTTTGAGTACATCGCCAATCGGGCGCGAAACCAGGTCGCCGCGCATGGACGGGATGATGCAAAAGGTGCAACGGTGGTTACAGCCCTCGCTGATCTTCAAGTAAGCATAGTGGCGTGGCGTGAGCTTGAGGCCCGCCTCACCAAAACCACCGGGCACCAAATCCAGGAACGGATCGTGCGGCTTGGGCAAATGGGTGTGTACCGCATCCATCACCTCTTGGGTGGCATGCGGTCCGGTCACGGCCAGCACGCTGGGGTGCATCTCTCGCACCATGTTGCCACCGCCCTCGCCTGTTTTGGCACCCAGACAACCGGTCACGATCACTTTGCCGTTCTCGCTCAAGGCTTCCGCGATGGTGTCCAGGCTCTCCTGAATGGCTTCGTCGATGAAGCCACACGTATTCACAATGACCAGGTCAGCGCCTTCAAAAGTTTTGGAAGTCTGGTAACCCTCGGCACTCAATTGCGTCAGGATCAGTTCGGAATCGGTCAAGGCTTTGGGGCAACCCAAACTGACGAAACCCACTTTGGGGGCGGGCAGGTTGACTGAGGTGGGGGCTGTTGGGGTCATTTCACGCATCCCCGCATTGTCCCCGCAAAAACGACCGCTTCGTGACAAAAGGTCATGCAAAGCCCGTCAGGTCCGCAAACCCATGACGCCGAGTAATTGCTCCGTGTTCTTTTGGATCTGTTTTTGCATCTGCTCTTGCATTTGGGTCATGCCGTTTTGAGACGGGTTGGCCAAGCCAGAAAACATGTTTTGCATCATTGGCGTTTGCCATTGCATGAACTGCGCCCAGACCTCTGGGCTCAAAACGGGGCTGGACTCGCCCAACTTGTTTTGCCAATCCATGAAGGATTGCACATGGTTTTCCAAATAAGAACCCATGTGCCCTTGCATGGCATGGCCATAAAAGCGGATGATGTTCGACAAAACGGCCTCACTGAACATCGGTGCGCCAGCAGACTCTTCTTCCAAGATGATTTGCAAAAAAATGGACCGGGTCAGATCTTCCCCAGTTTTGGCGTCGACGACCTGCACCGGCAAAGCCGTCATCACCATTTTTTTGATCTCGGCCAAAGTCACATAGCTGGAAGACTGCGTGTCGTACAACCGGCGGTTGGGGTATTTCTTGATGGTGCGAACATCCCCAACGGCTGCCGATTTGTCCGCACTGTTCGCATTGAGCGGTGGCTGCGGAGGGGTCGATTTGACTTTGGGCTTGACCGGCAATGAAAACTCCTGATGGCATGCGGCCAATGAAAATCTGCTGCAATGCACCATTTTAGGCACACGGTTTGTGCCTTGTCGCCTTGGTAAACCCTGAGCACAAGGCGCTGCAACGGAAGGCCGGATGCACTCACGGGACTGCATTTTTGTTGCGTTGCCACCCGATTCACACGCTTTACCTGCGAAAATACACAGCTATGTTCACCGGAATCATCACCGGCGTGGGGCGAATCGTCGCCACCCACGACCTGGGTCGCTCTTTACACCACGGCAAGCGCCTCACCATCGAGGCCCCCGCCGGGTACCTTGACGATGTCGGCCTGGGCGACAGCATCGCCCTGAACGGCGCTTGCATGACTGTCACCACCTTCAACCCCGAAAGTCGTCAGTTCACCATCGACATCTCGGCCGAATCGCTGGACAAAACCAGTGGCCTTGACCAAGAAGGCACCGTCAACCTCGAAAAAGCGCTGCGTGCGCACGACCGACTCGGCGGACACATCGTGTCCGGCCATGTGGACGGCGTAGGCCATGTCAGCCATTTTGAGCAAATCGGCGAAAGCTGGGAACTGCGCGTCATGGCCCCGCACGCCTTGGCCAAATACCTCGCCTACAAAGGCTCGATCACGGTCAACGGTGTGAGCCTGACGGTCAATCGGGTGGCCGATCTGGCCGATGGCTGTGAGATCAGCATCAACCTGATTCCGCACACCGTCGACAACACGGCTTTGGGCAGCCTGCAATCAGGCAGCCGCGTCAACCTCGAAATCGACACCGTGGCCCGCTACGTGGAGCGCATGCTCAGCGCTGGCTTGTTGCCCCAAGCTTCTTAATTTAGGACCTCCCATGAACGCCCCCGCGCAACCGACACCCGTGGCCATCTCGCCCGTAGAAGAGATCGTGGCCGAGATGAAAGCCGGTCGCATCGTGATCCTGGTCGATGAAGAAGACCGTGAAAACGAAGGCGACTTGGTGCTGGCTTCTGACCACGTCACCCCTGAAGCCATCAACTTCATGGCCCGATTTGGACGGGGCTTGATTTGCCTCACGCTGACCCGGGAGCGCTGCGAATTTTTGAAGTTGCCGCCCATGGCCACCCGCAATGGCACTTTTTACAGCACGGCCTTCACCGTCTCGATTGAAGCGGCCGAAGGCGTGACGACCGGTATCTCAGCCGCTGACCGAGCCAAGACGGTACAGGTGGCCGTGGCCAAGGCCAGCCAGCCCACCGACTTGGTGCAGCCGGGTCACATCTTTCCCCTGCAAGCGGTGGACGGCGGCGTGCTGATGCGCGCTGGCCATACCGAAGCCGGTTGCGATTTGGCCGCGATGGCCGGTTGCTCACCATCCTCCGTGATCTGCGAAATCATGAATGACGATGGCACCATGGCCCGCCTGCCCGATCTGCAAATTTTTGCGGCCGAGCACGGCCTCAAGATCGGCACCATCGCCGACTTGATCGAGCACCGCAGCCGCAACGAGTCACTGGTTGAACGCATTGGCAGCCGTCCCCTGCAAACCGCACACGGCGAATTCACCGCGCACGCATTTCGCGACCAAACCAACCAATCGGTTCACTTGGCCTTGGTCAAAGGCGCATGGACGCCAGAGTCCGAAGTGGCGGTGCGCGTCCACGAGCCCCTGTCCGTGCTTGACGCCCTGGAGGTCAACCGCGCCATGCACTCTTGGGGCTTGGACGCCAGCCTGGGCTACATCAACGCCCAGGGCTTCGGCGTGGCCGTGCTGCTCAATTGCGGCGAGTCGGCGGAACAATTGCTGGCACAGTTTGAGGGACGCGCCCGCTCGGCCCAGGCGCCCGAACGCGGCAAAATGGATTTGCGCACCTATGGCGTGGGTGCACAAATCCTGCGCGAATGCGGCGTTCACAAAATGCGCCTCATGGGCAACCCGCGCCGCATGCCCAGCATGACCGGCTACGGCCTTGAAATCACCGCTTACATCCCCAAGGAATAAACATGCAAGACGCCAACAAAGGCCTGGCCGAAGAACTCGACGGCCAATTTCTGCACATCGGCATCGTGCAAGCCCGCTTCAACGAAGACATCACCAACGCCTTGGCCAAAGCCTGCATCGAAGAACTCGAAGCTTTAGGCGTGACCAGCATCGACCACGTCATGGTGCCCGGCGCCTTGGAAGTGCCCGTGGCCCTGCAAGGCATGGCCGAGCGCGCCGAGTACGACGCCCTCATCGCTTTAGGCTGCATCATCCGTGGCGAGACCTACCACTTCGAGTTGGTGGCCAACGAATCGGGCGCAGGCGTGAGCCGGGTGTCGCTGGACTACAACCTGCCGATTGCCAACGCCATCTTGACCACTGAAAATCTGGAACAAGCCATCGCCCGCCAAACCGAGAAAGGCCGTGACGCAGCCCGCGTAGCGGTCGAAATGGCCTGCATCATGGACGACCTGTCGGCCGACATGGCCGAGTTGGCCGATGACCTTGACGAAGAAGACAAAGCCTGATGACCGACCCGCAAAACACCACGGACGAAGCAGGCGTTGCCCCAAAGGCTGTCTCAGGCACTCGCAAATCGTCCGCCAAATCGGCCCGCAGCCGCGCGCGTGAGTTTGCCCTGCAAGCCTTGTACCAGCACATCGTGGGCCGCAACGAAGCAGCCGACATCGATGTGTTCACACGCGATTTGTCGGGCTTCAACAAAGCCGACTCGACCCATTACGACACCCTGCTTTACGGCTGCACCGAGCATGCCGCCGCCTTGGACGCTTTGATTTCACCCAAGCTCGATCGCAGCTTTGCCGAGATCTCCCCCATCGAGCGGGCCATCATGTGGATTGGCGTCTATGAGATGAAACACTGCCTGGATGTGCCATGGCGCGTGGTGCTCAACGAGTGCATTGAACTGGCCAAAGACTTTGGCGGCACCGATGGTCACAAATACGTCAACGCGGTTTTGAACGGTCTGGCCCCAGAGCTGCGCAGCGCCGAAGTGCAAGCTGACCGCCAGTCTGGACGCGCCAAATAAACCGCCACAACGACACAGCCATGCGAATCTCCGAGCGCGCCGAACGGATAGAGCCCTTTTGGGTGATGGAAGTGGCCAAGGCCGCTTCGCAAAAAGCCCGCGAAGTTGCCCACACCGACCGACCTGTGGTGTTTTTGAACATCGGCGAGCCCGACTTCACTGCGCCACCTCGGGTACAAAGCGCTGCCCAGGCGGTCATCGCATCCGGCCAAACCCAATACACCCCTGCGCTCGGCCTGGACACTTTGCGACAGGCCATCAGCGCTTGGTACTTGCAGCGCTTTGGCGTGCAAGTGCCCGCCAGCCGCATCGTGGTCACCGCAGGCGCATCGGCCGCTTTACAACTGGCTTGCTTGGCATTGATCGACAAGGGCGATGAAATCATCATGCCTGACCCGAGTTACCCCTGCAACCGCCACTTTGTGAGCGCCGCAGAAGGCACAGCCGTTTTGGTGCCCACCACGGCCGAGGAGCGCTTTCAGCTCAGCGCCGCCAAAGTGGCCGCGGCTTGGGGCCCGCAAACCCGTGGCGTCTTGCTGGCTTCGCCCTCCAACCCCACGGGCACGTCGATCGAGCCGGCCGAGTTGGCGCGCATCGTGGATGTGGTGCGCGCTCACGGCGGCATCACCCTGATCGACGAGATTTATCTGGGCCTGAGCCACGACGATGCGTTTGGTCAAAGCGCCCTGGCCCTGGGCGACGACATCATCAGCATCAACAGCTTCAGCAAATACTTCAACATGACCGGTTGGCGTCTGGGCTGGCTGGTGGTGCCCGAGCAGCTCACCCCCGTGTTGGAGCGCTTGGCACAAAACCTTTTCATCTGTGCCAGCACTGTGGCTCAACAAGCAGCCCTGGCCTGCTTTGCGCCCGAGAGCCTGGCCGAATACGAGCACCGCCGCGCCGAATTCAAGGCGCGGCGCGATTACTTCATTCCGGCTCTGAACGACTTGGGACTGACCGTGCCTGTGGCCCCCGATGGCGCGTTTTACGCCTGGGCCGACTGCAGCGCTGCCTGCCAAAAACTGGGCCTCAAAGACAGTTGGGCGTTTGCCTTTGCCGCACTTGAAAACGCCCATGTGGCCATCACGCCCGGACGCGACTTTGGCACCGACCAAACCGCCCGCTTTGTGCGCTTTTCAACGGCCAACTCGATGGCCGAGTTGCACACCGCCATGGCCCGCTTGAAAGCGTGGTTGCAGCCATGAACAGCCTTGGCCCCATGACAGCGCCCAGCCTGAACCCGCGTGTTTTTCAGCATCCGATTCGCATTTACTGGGAAGACACCGACGCAGGCGGCATCGTGTTTTATGCCAACTACCTCAAGTTCTTTGAGCGTTCCCGCACCGAATGGTTGCGAGCCCTGGGTTTTGGTCAGCAGGTACTGCGCGACGCGTCGGGCGGCATGTTTGTTGTGTCGGAGACCACCGTCAAATACCACTCTCCCGCCAGACTGGACGACACCTTGATCGTCACTGCCGAATTGCAAACAGGCGGCAAAGCCAGCCTGACCATTGTCCAGCGTGCCTACCTGCGCACAGCGAACGAAAATCAAACCAGCGACCGACTCCTGGCTGAGGGCACCATTCGCCTCGGCTGGGTTAACAGCAACACCTTGAAACCCGGCCGCATTCCGGCCCCCGTTCTGGAAGCCCTGAAATGAACCAAGACATGTCCATCGTCTCGCTCTTGCTGCACGCCAGTTTTGTCGTGCAGCTGGTGGTGCTCATTTTGCTCAGCATCTCTGTGGCCAGTTGGGCGGCCATCGTGCGCAAGATCACGGCCATCAAGCGCATTAAAAATCTGAATGAAGAATTTGAACGCGTCTTTTGGTCGGGCACCAGCCTGAATGAGTTGTTCAATGCAGCCAGCCAAAACGCCAAACTGTCAGGCCCGATGGAACGTATTTTTGCCAGCGGCATGCGTGAATACCAAAAATTGCGTGAACGCCGCATCACCGACGCCGGCACCTTGCTCGACGGCGCACGACGCGCCATGCGGGCCAGCTTTCAGCGCGAGATGGACGTGGCCGAGTCCAAACTGGCCTTTTTGGCCTCGGTCGGCTCCATCTCACCCTATGTCGGCCTGTTTGGCACTGTTTGGGGCATCATGCACGCCTTCACAGGCTTGGCCAGCTTGCAGCAAGTCACCTTGGCCGCTGTCGCACCCGGCATTGCAGAGGCCTTGGTGGCCACCGCCATTGGCCTGTTCGCCGCCATTCCGGCTGTGCTGGCTTACAACCGCTTTTCGCACGACGTGGACCGCATCGCCATCAAATTGGAAACCTTCATCGAAGAGTTCTCCAATATTTTGCAACGCAGCTTGGGCGCCAACGTGGCCATGGGCAACGGCTCGGCCTCGGGCCACTGATCGGGGCCAACCAGCATGCCCTCTACTTCTTCCCGAGGCCGCGGACGCCGCACCATCTCGGAAATCAACATGGTGCCCTTCATCGACGTGATGTTGGTGTTGTTGATCATTTTCATGGTCACAGCGCCCATGATCACGCCCAGCATGGTGGACCTGCCCAGCGTCGGCAAAGCCGCCAAACAGCCCGACAAAGTCATCCAAATCGTGATCCAGAAAGACGAACGACTGGAACTGGTGAGCGAAGGCAAAACCGACAGCGCCACCCTGCAAAGCGTGGCCGCCAGCGTCAAGCGTCTGGTGGGTGAAAGCGATGACACCGCCGTGGTGATCAGTGCAGACCGTACGGTGAAATATGAAACCGTGGTCAAGGTCATGGACAGCCTGCAACGCGCGGGCATTGCCCGCGTTGGCTTGTCGGTTCAGTTGGCGCCTTGATAAGGACTCAGGTGAACGCCAAGGCCACGCCGCACCTCGAGTTTGCGCCCCCAGAGCAGCCCGGCATGGGCCGCGCTTGGGTGGTGGCTGGGGTGGCGCACGCCTTGTTGTTTTTGGCACTGGGCCTGGCCACGGCTTGGAAAACCCAACCGCAAACCTTGCAAGCCGAGGCCGAGCTGTGGTCCGCCGTGCCGCAAGCGGCTGCGCCCCGGTTGCAAGAGCCCTTGCCGCAACCTGTGCCAGAGCCTGTGCCTGAAACCCGGCCAACGCCTCCCGCCCAACCCACACCCCCTGCGCCTGCCCCTGATCCGGCGCTGGCACTGAAAGACGCACAAATCGCGCTTGAGAAGCAAAAACAAGAAGAAAAGAAGAAAGAAGCCGAAAAGCTCAAGGCTGAAAAGCTGAATGCTGAAAAGCTCAAGGCCGATCAAGAAAAGGCCATCCAAGACAAAGCGGCCAAAGAAAAATTGAACAAAGCCAAGGCTGAAAAAGAAAAAGCAGAAAAAGACAAGGCTGAGAAAGCCAAGCTCGAAAAGGAAAAGCTCGCCAAAGAGAAAAAGGCCCAAGAAGACAAAGAGCGGGAGAAGAAAAAAGCCGCTGAAAAAGAAAAGGCCGAGAAAGCCGAGAAAGCTGACGCCGCCAGAGCAGACGCCTTGCGCCAAGAAAACCTCAAACGCATGCAAGGCATGGCCGGGGCTTCGGGCGGTGAAAACGCGACGGGAACAGCCCTCAAATCGTCCGGGCCTTCGGCCACCTATGCGGGTCGCTTGGTGGGCCGCATCAAACCCAACATCACTTACCCCGGCGACATGGTGGGCAATCCCAGGGCCGAGGTGGAGGTCCGAGTGGCACCGGACGGGGTCATCCAAAGCCGCCGAATCCTTCAATCGAGTGGCAATAAAGCCTGGGACGAAGCAGTTCTGCGGGCCATCGACAAGACCGAGATTTTCCCCAAAGACACCGATGGCCGGGTACCGCCCGTGATCGTGCTCGGCTTTAGACCGCTGGATTGATCGACCATTGCTCCACCCTTGGACAAGGCCTAAGGCCTCAACTTTGTCTTTCTCGTGTCGATTCAACTTCAAGTCTTTTATACCCGCGCTTGTCCCTTGCGCATTCAACTTGGCAGCCCAGACCCCAAACCTATGAAAATTTTTGCCATTTGCTTGATCAGCGCCATGGGATGCCTGCCTGTGGCCAGCGCTTGGGCGCAAAAAAAGCCTGCCGGTGCGTGTTTTGTGGCCCACTTCAAATCGCTTGCGCTGCGCACCCATGCCCCCGAATCTCGGGCCGATTTGGCCAAAGCTTGGCTGGAGCGCAACGCCGCCAGCTGCACCGATGTGCAATTGGCCACCCTCTTGGCCAACAGCCCCAACTGGTTGGGCACCGCATTGACGCTGGAGATCTCCTCCATCCTTGAGGGTGCCATCGAGGCCAAGATCGCCGGCAACCCCGAATTGATGGGCAAACTCTACGAGTCACTTGGCAAAGAGGGCCAAGCGTCCTCGGTGACATACAACACACCCACGCCCCGTGCGCCTGTGGTCAGGCCCATGGTCAACACCGGGGTGATGGCGGGAAGCCCCAATTTTGGCTCGATCACGGGCAACACCACCGTCAACCAGAACAACAATCAGAACGCGTCGCCCAATGCCAATTCAGGGCAAAACAACAACGGCGAACAAAACCAGCAAAACGGCAACCGCTGAGGGCCAAGCTGCCGGTTCTGCCTCAGTCGTAAACAATCCGCGCCTGGCCCTGGTCGGCTTGTGCCATCCAGCTGGCCAAAGCTGCGTCGGTCGGGAAAAATTTGGCCCCGTCGCCCAGCGCCAGCTCGGCGCGAGCGCCCAGCGCCTCATGCCGCCGCTCCAGCACCAAACGCACGGACAAACCTCGCACCCAGTCACCCTGCTCGGTTTGCTCGCGCTGCGCCGGAAACTCTCTGACCAAGCGGGCGATGTCGGGCGCACGGCCATTGACCGCCACGCGCAGGTATTTGCCATAGCGGCAACGGGCCGCACCCAGGTCCATGATCTGTTCGATCTTGAGACGAAAGCCGCCGGAGAACCTGTCGGCCTGCATTTTGGCGGTGACGATGATCAGCTCATCGTCTTTGAGCAAATGCTTGGCCGAGTTGATCAGGGCTTCGTCGGCGGTGGCCTCCATCACGCCCGATTTGTCGTCGAGTTTGAAGATGGCCACCTTGCCGCGTTGGCCGTTGATGATGCGCAGGTCGCTCACAATACCCGCCAGCACCAAGGATTCGCGGCTGTCGATCAGCTCGTCAATTTTGCGACGCGCAAACTGGCGAACCTCGCGCTCTACCGCATCGAACAAATGGCCTGACAAGAAAAAGCCGACGGCCGTTTTTTCAAGCAGCAAGCGCTCCTTGATCCCCCAAGGCATCACCTCGACCAACTCGGGCTCTTGGGTGCTGGAGCCGTGTGAGTCGTCCCCCAACATGTCAAACAAACCGCCTTGATTGGCATTGGCTGTGGTGGCGTTCGAAAACTCAAATGCCCGGTCAATGCTGGCCGACAAAGCCGCGCGGTTCATGTTCAGCGAGTCAAAAGCCCCCGCCTTGATGAGCGCGTCCACCGTGCGTTTGTTGATGCGCGTACGGTCCACACGCACGGCAAAGTCAAACAGACTGGTGAACGGGCCGCCTTCGGTGCGGGCCGCCACGATGGCGTCGATCGCTTGTTGGCCCGTGCCCTTGATCGCGCCCAGGCCATAGCGGATGATTTTGTCCGTCACCGGCTCAAAGCGGTGGGTGCCTCGGTTCACATCCGGCGGGTCAAAACGGATGCCGAACTTGAGCGCGTCTTCGTGCAGCACCTTGAGCTTGTCGGTGTCGTCCATCTCCACCGTCATGTTGGCGCAGAAGAACTCGGCGGTGTAGTGCACCTTGAGCCAGCCCGTGTGATAGGCCAGCAATGAGTAAGCTGCGGCGTGCGACTTGTTGAAACCGTAGCCTGCAAACCGCTCCATCAGGTCAAAAATTTCATCGGCCTTTTCCTGAGGGATGTTGTGTGTGGCCAGTGCCCCATCACGAAATTTTTCCCGGTGCTCGGCCATCTCCTCGGCTTTTTTCTTGCCCATGGCCCGGCGCAGCAAGTCGGCGCCGCCGAGCGAGTAACCGCCCAAAATCTGAGCCGTCTGCATGACCTGCTCTTGGTAAACCATGATGCCGTAGGTCTCTGACAGCATCTGGGCCACCGCAGGGTGCGGGTACTCCACCTGCTCGCGCCCGTGCTTGCGGGCCACAAAGCTGGGGATCAGGTCCATGGGGCCTGGTCGGTACAGCGCGTTCAATGCGATCAGGTCTTCAAGACGGCTCGGGCGCGCATCGCGCAGCATGCCCTGCATGCCCCTGCTTTCAAACTGGAACACCGCCTCGGTTTTGCCGTCTGAAAAAAGCCTGTAAGTGGGTGCGTCATCGAGCGGGATCTTTTCAAAGGCAAAGTCTTCTTGGCCCTTGTGCCGTTTCATGATGAACTCTCGGGCGATCTCCAAAATGGTGAGGGTGGCCAAGCCTAAGAAGTCAAACTTGACCAAGCCTGCCGCTTCCACGTCGTCTTTATCGTATTGGCTGACCGCCGATTCGCTGCCCGGCTGTTGATAAAGCGGACAAAAATCGGTCAGCTTGCCCGGGGCGATCAGCACGCCCCCCGCGTGCATGCCCACGTTGCGGGTCATCCCTTCGAGCTTTTGCGCCAACTCGATGAGGGTTTTCACATCCTCTTCGCGCTCGATGCGTTCGGCAAGGATCGGCTCCATGGCAATGGCGTAATTGTTTTTATCGCCCTCTTTGGGCGAGGCGGGCGGGTATTGCAGCGTGACCGACATGCCCGGCTTGTTGGGGATCAACTTGCTGATGCCGTCGCAAAAGGTGTAGCTCATGTCGAGCACCCGGCCCACATCGCGAATGGCCGCACGCGCGGCCATGGTGCCAAATGTGACAATCTGGCTGACGGCCTCGCGGCCGTACTTGTCCTTCACATAGTCGATCACCCGGTCGCGGTTACCCTGGCAAAAGTCGATGTCGAAGTCGGGCATGGACACCCGCTCGGGATTCAAAAAACGCTCAAACAACAAGTTGTATTGCAAAGGATCGAGATCGGTGATTTTGAGCGCATAAGCCACCAAAGAGCCCGCCCCCGATCCCCTGCCAGGGCCCACCGGGCAGCCGTTGGCCTTGGCCCACTGGATGAAGTCACCCACGATCAAGAAATAACCCGGAAAACCCATCTTCAAAATGGTGTTCAGCTCAAACTCCAGGCGCTCCACATAGCGCGGGCGTTCTTCGCTCCGCTTGGCCTCAACCGGGTACAGGTGCACCAAGCGCTGCTCTAAGCCTTCAAAAGAAACATGCCGAAAATAGTCTTCGACCGACATGACCACGCCGTTCACGGGCGGAATTGGAAAGTCTGGCAGCTGGGGCTTGCCCAGCACCAGGTTCAGGTTGCAGCGCTTGGCGATTTCCAGCGTGTTGGCCATCGCGCTGGGCACATCGGCAAACAAGGCACACATGTCGGCCGCCGACTTGAAGTACTGCTCGCGGGTGAAACGCCGCACCCGTCGGGGGTTGGCCAAAATTTCACCTTCGGAGATGCAGACCCTCGCTTCGTGGGCTTCGTAATCTTCGGGGCCATGAAACTGGACTGGGTGCGTGGCCACCACCGGCAAACCCAGGCGTGCGGCCAATGCCACCGCACCGGCCACCTGCGGTTCATCTTCGGAACGGCCAGCCCGTTGCAGCTCCAAGTAAAACCGGTGCGGGAACATCGAGCCCAATTGGAGCGCGACATCCGCCGCCTTGTCGGTATCGCCTTGCACGATGGCTTGCCCCACCGGCCCAGCTTGCGCGCCGGAAAGCAAAATCAAACCGCTGGACAACTCCTTGAGCCACGTCAACTTGACCACGGCCACGCCTTTGACCACGTTTTGTGTCCAAGCACGGGCCAGCAACTCGCAAAGGTTCAGATAGCCCGGATGGTTTTGCACCAACAAAACAACGCGGCTGGTGACAGCGATATCCCCACCCAAGCCTTCCAGAATGATCTCGGCCCCAATGATGGGTTTGACACCTTTGCCCCGACCTTCTTTGTAAAACTTGACCGTTCCGAAGAGGTTGTTCAGGTCGGTGATGGCCAACGCAGGCTGTGCGTCTTTGGCTGCCATCTTGACCACATCGTCGATGCGGCAAGTGGAGTCAACGACAGAAAATTCGGAGTGAAGGCGCAGGTGAACGAACATAGCCTCACATTGTAGAAGCTGACCCCAAAGCCTTCACACCCTTTCAGGCACACAATCCAGAAGTGGATGCTTTAGCATGCGCATTCAACTGCGCAGAACTTCCAGGACGTCGGATCTGAATTCCCGGCCATAAAGAATCAACACCACCAAGGCCGTGGCCAACACGAGTGCCAAGGGGGAAAAAAACCAAGCCATGGCCGCGAACGAGAAGTAATAAGCCCGCAAACCGTCATTGAAGGTCTCAGCCGCCGCACTGACCAAATTGCCCGCACGTTCAGCGTAGTGCTGGCGGTCAAACCGCTGGGCCGCAAAGTCTTCGGGCGGCGGCATGGCGCCGATGGCCAAAGCCACAAAAGTGTAGAGCCGCATGGACCAAGAAAAACGAAAGAAGGCGTAGACAAAGATGCCCACCAAGACCAAGATCTTGAGTTCAAACACCAGCAAAGGGGTCGGCTGCGCAAACGGGATCTCACCCACCAAGCCTGCGGCTTTGTCGGTGGTCCCCAGCAAGGCAAACAGACCACCGATGATGATGATGCTGGTGGACGAAAAGAAGGCGGGTGTCTGAGACAGGTTTTGGGTGATCAGCCCATCCAGCATGCGGGGGTCACGGGCTGTGGCCTGGAGCATCCACATTTGCCGGTAACGGTTGGTGTTGGCGATCAGGGTCTGATCGCGCAGACCGCGCACTTTGGCCAACCAGGCATAGCCGACCCAGAGTCCAAAAAAAGTAAAAAGTGCCAGCCAATCGAGCCAAGGCAGCAGGGTGATGATTTTCATGCCCCTATCCTAGCAAGCACGGCCAAGCCCAGCGGTGCGTCAGGTCGCTCGGCCCTGTGGGCGAAAAAAAGCCAGAACCGCATGGCGGCTCCGGCCGGCGCTCAAAGCATCAAGCCCGCCACTTGGCTGCCACGGCTGCAACGCGTTCGCCGTAAGCCTTGGCCGTGTCGAGGTCACCTTGAGGAATGTCTTCAGCCGGGCTGGTGGGCCCCACTTGCGCCATCACACCGGAATTAGAGCCGATGCGGTTGATGGTGCCGTCGTTCATGGCCGGCTGACCCACCCAAACCATGCCTTGTTGCATGGCCAGAGTCATGAAGTACTGGATGGTGGACAGTTTGTCGCCGCTGGGGCTGGCAGAAATGGTGAAACCGCCTGCGACCTTGTCTTTCCAAGCGCTGCTGAACCAACGCTTGGAAGTAGCGTCAGCAAATTTTTTGAACTGCCAAGACGCCATGCCCATGTAGGTCGGAGAGCCAAAAATGATGGCGTCGGCCGCATCCAGGGCTGACCAGTCGGCGTCGGTGATGTTGCCGTCGGCATCAATGGCGATGCTCTGGGCATTCGCGCCTTGGGCCACAAATTGGGCAACGCGCTGGGTGTGGCCGTAGCCGGAATGGTAAACAACAACTGTTTTGGCCATGAGATAACTCCTGAATGTTAAAAAAAACGGATAAAGAAATGCGGTCACCCTATGGGTGGCCTTCCAGCGCGATCATGCGGACAAGTCAAACACCAAGACTTCGGCATTGTCGCCGTGTGTCAAAGCCAAAGACGGTTCGGCTTGCAACATGGCCGCATCACCCGCCTTGAGCCATTGGCCATTGACCTGCAAACTGCCCCTGACCAAAAAAACATAGGCCTTGCGGGTGGGCGCCAGTGTCAACTGGGCACTTTCTGCGCCATCCAGCAGGCCCGCGTACATGCGCGCATCGGCATGGATCTGCACGGTGTGATCGGCTGCCATGGGATCGGCGGGTGGCGCTGCCACCAGCGCCAGCTGACCGCGTTTGGCGCTGACAGGCACGGTTTTTTGTTCGTAACCCGGTTCAATGCCCATCACATTGGGCTCAATCCAGATCTGTAAAAAGTGCGTTTGTTCGCCTTGGGCATGGTTGAACTCGCTGTGGCGCACGCCGCTGCCTGCGCTCATGCGCTGCACATCGCCGGGCGGAATGCCTTTGACATTGCCCATGCTGTCTTGGTGGGCCAAATTGCCCGAAAGCACGTAGCTGATGATTTCCATGTCACGGTGGCCATGCGTGCCAAAACCGGTACCGGGGTCGATGCGGTCTTCATTGATGACGCGCAGATTGCCAAAACCCATGTGAGCAGGGTCAAAGTAGTTGGCAAACGAGAAACTGTGAAAAGACTTGAGCCAGCCGTGGTCTGCATAGCCGCGTTCGGCCGATTGACGAAGAGTGAGCATGCGGTTTTCCTTTTGGGGTGCTGGGTCGGGTACCCAACAATGGCGTCACTTTAACGAACACCCTGCTGGGAACCATTGATAAGGTTTGCAGGCATCATTCAAACCAATTGAACAATCAATATCCAAACATGCAAACTCCACGCGACTGGCTGACACCTGAAGCCCTGCAAATGTTGCAAACCATCGGCCAGAAAGGCAGCTTTGCCGCTGCCGCCCGAAGCCTGAACCTGGTGCCCAGTGCCCTGACCTATCGCGTACGCCAAATTGAGGACGCGCTCGATGTGCTGCTGTTTGACCGCAGTGCGCGCCAAGCCGTGCCCACCGCTGCAGGCCGCGAATTGCTGCGCGAAGCCAGTCGTTTGCTGGACGACATGGACACTGTGGCCAACCGCGTGCGTCGTGTGGCCACGGGCTGGGAGGCCGTGTTCACCGTGGCTGTGGACAGCATCATTTCGCACAGTGTTGTGATGGATTTGTGCGCCCGTTTTTTAGCGCTGGGCACGCCCACACGGCTTCGCTTGCGCTACGAGACCCTGTCGGGCACGCTGGCCGCCCTCACCTCGGGCCAGGCCGATTTGGCGCTTGGCGTGGTGCTGGAGCCGGGACCGCAAGCCGACATCCGCCATGCCTTGCTGGGTGACATCACTTTCATCTACGCGGTGGCCCCGCACCACCCCTTGGCCCAAGCCCCCGAACCGCTGAGCGATACCCGCTTGCAACAGCACCGCGCTGTGGCCGTGGCCGACTCGGTCAGCCGGGGTTCAGGCCTCACGATTGGCCTGCAGGGTGGCCAAGACGTCTTCACGGTGCCAGACATGACAAGTAAGCTTGAAGCCCAATTGCGCGGTTTAGGCGGTGGGTTCTTACCTGAATCGCTGGCCCAGCCCTACGTTGAAAAGGGGATGCTGGTGGTCAAGCAAGTCAACAACCCGCGCACCAACACCTGCCACATCGCTTGGCGAGACAACCGCCAAGCCCCCGCGGGACAAGCCCTCAAATGGTGGCTGGCCCAGCTGGAAAATCAGACCACACGGGATGCTTTGCTTCGGCCAAAGCACGCCGTCTAGAAAAGCGGCTGACACAGGCATCGGGGATAACCCACCCGGGCTGTAACCAGACCCTTTTCTCAGCTAAAGTGGCCCCATGACTACACAACACATCGCCATCATCGGTGTCGGCATGGCCGGCGTCACTTGCGCTCGCACCTTACGGCAAGCGGGACACAACGTCACCTTGTTTGAAAAAAGCCGGGGCCTTGGGGGGCGCATGTCGACCCGAGCCAGTGCTTTTGGGGGGTTTGACCACGGTGCGCAGTACTTCACTGTGCGCGATCCCCGTTTTGAACTCGCCATCGGCACCGCCCCAGGGGTTTGCAAGCCTTGGAGCGCCAACGCCGTTCGCGTCCTCGACCCCAATGGCCGCGTGATCGAGGCCGGCTTGCCCGGCGGCGAGCGTCACTGGGTCGCAGCGCCCGGCATGAACGCTTTGGTCAAGGCTTGGGCGGCGCCTTTGGTCGAAGACGGCAATGTGCAAATGCAAACACGAGTGACCCAAATCATGGCCGACCCTCTGAGGAAAAACGGCTGGCAGCTGCAAACTGAAACAGAGGATGGCGGTCAACACGTCTACGCTGGCTTTGACAAAGTCATCCTCGCCATACCTCCTGAACAAGCTGCTGCGCTGCTCAAAGCTTCTGGTCAAAGCGCGCTTGCAGCGCCTTTGACAGCGGTGCGGGTCGACCCTTGCTGGACGCTGATGTTGGCCTATCCCCAAGCCGTGCAACCCGGTTTGATCACCATCGGGCCCCAATGGAACGCCGCGCGCAGCACCCACCACCGGATCGCCTGGATGGCGCGCGAATCGTCCAAACCTGGACGTGAACGCATCGAACGCTGGACCGTGCAAGCCAGCGCCCCTTGGTCGGCCGAACACGTCAACGACACGCCCGCACGCGTGAAAGGCAAACTCATCAAGGCCTTTGCTGAAATCACCGGCATCCGTGTCACACCCGCACACGCCGAGGTGCACCGTTGGCTGTACGCCAAAACCGATCAGCCTTTGGGCAAGAGCTTTGTGTGGTCCCAAGATCAAGGCATCGGCCTGTGCGGCGACTGGTGTTTGGGCCACCGGGTCGAGGACGCCTTTGTTTCTGGGCTGGAGTTGGCTTTGGCCGTGCTCAAAAAACGCTGATCCCACATGAACGTGGATTACACAGGCCGGTTTGCGCCCTCGCCAACCGGCCTTTTGCATGCGGGATCGCTGGTCGCGGCCTTGGCCAGTTGGCTGGATGCGCGGGTCCACAATGGCCAATGGTTGGTTCGCATCGAAGACGTGGACACGCCGCGCTGCGTGCAGGGGGCTGACCAGACCATCTTGAGGCAGCTGTCGGCGTGTGGCTTGCGGTCCGATGGTGCTGTGCAGTGGCAAAGCCATCGGGGTGACGCCTACGCAGTCGCTTTGCAATCGCTGGTCGACCAAGGCTGGGCCTACCCTTGTGGCTGCTCACGCAAAGACATTGAATCGGCCCAAACCGTGGCCCGCCACAGCGCGGCCGTATACCCTGGCACCTGCCGTGAGGGCTTGAAAGGCAAACCTGCTCGCGCCTGGCGGCTGAATGTGCAGGCCGTGCAAACGGCACTGGGCATGCCCGCCATCACCTCTTGGACTGACCGCCTGCTGGGGCCACAGCAGCAAAACGTACGCGAAGAAGTGGGCGATTTTGTGCTGCGCCGTGCCGACGGTCTGTGGGCTTACCAGCTGGCCGTGGTGGTGGACGATGCCGCGCAAGGCATCAGTGATGTGGTGCGCGGCCAAGACCTGGTCGACAACACAGCACGGCAGATCGTCCTGCAAAGGGCTTTGGGGCTGCCCACGCCCCAATACCTGCACACCCCCTTGGTGATGGGCGAGAACGGCGAAAAGCTGAGCAAACAAAACGGCGCCTTGGCGCTGGACCTGCAGCAGCCTTTACTGGCACTGAACGCAGCGGCGCATGCCTTGGGCCTGCCCACGATGCCTGAACACACGCCCGTGGACCAAGCCTTGGCCCGCTGGGCGACTTTCCTCGCCAACAACTTGGGGGCGGCGTTTGCAAAAAAAGCATGAATTGCACATAATATGTGTGAATTTCATGCCATTGCGGGAGGTCAAACCATGAACATCACCTTGTCTGTGGACGAACGGGTTGCCGAATCGGCGCGTGAAGCAGCCCGAAAAATGGGCAAAAGCTTGAACCAAGCCGTGCGCGATTACTTGGAGCAACTCGCGGGGCAAGAGCGCCAAGCCGCCGAATGGCAAGCTTGGGAGCAACGCTGCCTCAGCGGTGGCGGAGCGCTCAAAGGCTGGAAGTTTGACCGAGATGCCTTACATGATCGCGGCTGAACCCACGCCCCCTTGGGGCCAACTGCTCGCGCTGCCCAAAACCAGGAGCTTCATCGACACCAACATCTTGGTCTATGCAGACAGCACCGACGAGCCCCTCAAACAGCGCATCGCCATCGACCTGCTGCGTCATCTTCGGTTTGAACGTTTGGGCGTTTTATCCACGCAGGTGCTCAACGAATACATCCAGGTCGGCCTGCGCAAACTGGGTTTGCCTCACAGCCATGTTCGTGCGCAACTGCAGTGCTACCAACAAATGGACTTGGCGGGCGTGACGCCAGACACCATCGACATGGCGCTGGATTTGCACCAAAAACACACCCTGAGTTATTGGGACGCCCTGATTTTGGCCAGCGCCCACATTTCAGGTTGCGCCATCCTGTTGACCGAGGACATGGGCACAGGGGAAGTTCTGGCAGGTGTGCAGTTGGTCAACCCGTTTGCAGCCGCCTGACGCGTCACATCCTCCCTCACATCCTCCCTTTCGTAGCGCCACCTCCAACCACAGCCGCGATAATCGAAGGCTTTGCGAAACACTTCGGCCCTTAAGCCACCCCCTCATGACGACGCCCGAGAACACCCAGCAGCAGCAACCAGCCCAAGAAAATGTCTCCGCACAGGCGGCCCCCGACACACCCTTCATGCGGCAAATCAAAACCTATGTGCTGCGGGCCGGACGCATGGGTTCGGGCCAAATGCGGGCGTTTGAGCAGTTCGGACCGAAGTTCCTCATCCCCTACAGCCCTGCACGGCTGGATGTGCAAGCCGCCTTTGGGCGGCCCGCGCCGCTGATTTTGGAAATCGGTTTTGGCATGGGCGATGCCACGGCCAAAATCGCGCAGGTTCGACCTGGTGACAATTTTTTGTGCTGCGAAGTGCATGAGCCGGGTGTGGGCGCCCTGCTCAAACGCTGCGGTGAAGAAAGCATTGCCAACATCCGCATCGTGCAACACGACGCGATCGAGGTCATGGACCACATGCTGGGCGAAAGCAGCCTGGACGGTGTGCACATCTTCTTCCCAGACCCTTGGCACAAGAGCCGCCACCACAAGCGCCGGCTGATCCAGTCGCCCTTTGTGCACCGCCTGGCCCAACACATCCAACCCGGTGGCTACCTGCACTTGGCCACCGACTGGCAGCCCTATTCTGAGCAAATGATGGGCGTTCTGCGCGCCGAGCCCTTGTTGATCAACACCAGCGAGACGGCAGACGGTTTTGCCGCCAAGCCCGACTACCGCCCCCTCACCAAGTTTGAAAACCGGGGCCTCAAACTCGGCCACGGGGTTTGGGACTTGGTGTTTCGCCGCATCTGAAATGCGCGAATCCGGGCACCCAATTCAGTTGCCCATGCGAGGCATTCAGTTGCCCATGCGCAATGGGGTGAGCGCCAGCGTGGTGTCGGTACCGCACGGTGCACCAGACCTGCTCGATTTTTTGTCCCAGCGCATGCCTGGTATTTCGCGCAGCGAATGGGCCGAGCGCTTGGACCAAGGTCTGGTGCTGCTCGAAGACGGCCAACCGGCGCTGACCCACCAAGCCTGCCACGCGGGTCAACGGTTTTATTACTACCGCCATCTGCCCGACGAGCCCTTGTTGCCGTTTCAAGCTCAGATCTTGTTTGAAGACGCGCACTTGCTGGTGGTCGACAAACCGCACTTCATGCCCGTCACACCCTCGGGCCGCTACGTGCAACAAAGCCTGTTGGTGCAGCTCAAGCGCCTGACGGGCTGTGCCGATTTGGTGCCACTGCACCGCATCGACCGCGAAACCGCAGGACTGGTGTTGTTTGGAAAACGACTGCATGACCGCGACGCTTTCCACGCGCTGTTTCGGGACCACCTGATCCACAAGACCTACCACGCGGTGGCGGCGCATGCGCCGCACCTGCAGCTGCCGCTGGTGCACGCCAGCCGCTTGGCACCCGGTGAGCCGTTTTTCAGATCACAAGAAGTGCCAGGGCCCCCTAACAGCGAAACCCGGATTGCTTTGCTGCACACCGATGGCCAGCGGGCACTGTATGCGTTGGCGCCGATCAGCGGCAAGCGCCACCAGCTGCGGGTGCACATGAACGCCTTGGGCATCCCGATTGAAGGCGACTTGTTTTACCCCACGGTGCTGCGCGGCCCGGATGCACCCGAAGACTTCAGCCAGCCCCTGCAATTGCTGGCCCAGTCGGTTCGATTCACCGACCCCATCACGGGCCAAACCCGCGAGTGGGCCAGCGGGCTGCATTTGACCCTCAGTCCGCCTTCAGGCGCTTGAGCTCGGTGGCTCAGCCCGGCAACAAACTCGCCAGCAACTGACTCAGGTGCACAGCCTCGCGCTGGGCGCCGTCTTGGATTTGGTGACGGCAGCTGGTGCCATCGGCCACAACGATCGCATCGGGTTGTGCGCGCACCGCAGGCAGCAAACTCAGCTCGGCCATTTGCATCGACACCTCGTAGTGCTTGGCTTCATAGCCAAAACTGCCCGCCATACCGCAGCAACTGCTCTCGATCAACTGCGGCTTGGCGCCCGGAATCCAGCGCAAGACCTCCATCACGGGTGACACCGCGTCAAAAGCTTTTTGGTGGCAATGTCCGTGCAGTAAAACTGGGCGGATCACCGGGGCAATCTGCGCTTTGAGCGCGTCCAACTGCCCGGCTTGGGCCTCACGGGCCAAAAACTCTTCAAATAACAAAGCCTGCTGAGCGATCTGTTGAGCGCCCTCGCCCAAACCCATCACCAGCAACTCGTCGCGTAAAGTGAGCAAACACGAGGGCTCCAGGCCCACGATGGGCAAACCGCGCTCGGCAAAAGGCAGCAGACTTTGAACGACCTCGCTGGCTTTTTCACGGGCGCGTTCCACCATCCCCGTGGCCAAATAAGTGCGGCCACAGCACAAGTGTTTGCCGTCGTCTTGCAACTTGGTGGCCACATGGACGGTGTAACCGGCCGCTTGCAGCACCTTGACGGCCGCATGGGCGTTGACCGACTCCAAGTAGCCGTTGAAGGTGTCCACAAACAAGACCACGCCGCGCGTGGCAGCCAAGACCTCTTCGCGGCTGGCGGTCGCTTGTGCAGCGCTTGGCGGGGTGTTGAAGAAGTGCTTCGCCTGCCACTGCGGCAAGCTGCGCTGAGCCGACAGGCCCAGCAGCTTTTCGGTCAGTGCGGCCAACAGCGGCATGCGGTTGCGCAGGTTCAAAACCGGTGCCAGACGCGCTGCCCAGGTCGCGTAGTCGGGCAAGTGGGCCACCAGTTTGTCTTGCAGCGTGTGGCCGTGTTTGGCCTTGTAGTGCTGCAAAAACTCGACCTTCATCTTGGCCATGTCCACGCCGGTGGGGCAATCGCGTTTGCAGCCTTTGCAGCCTACACACAGGTCCATCGCATCGTGCACCGCTTGGCTGGAGAGCGCGTCTTGGCCCGCCAGGCCTTCGATCTGGCCACTCAGGGCCAGGCGCAGGGTGTTGGCGCGGCCGCGCGTCAGGTGCTGCTCATCGCGGGTCACGCGGTAGCTGGGGCACATGGTGCCCGCATCGAACTTGCGGCAATGGCCATTGTTGTTGCACATCTCCACCGCTTTGGCCAAGCCCTGGGCCGGGTCACCGCCGGTGCCGGGTGCGCTGGTTTGCTCGGTCACCGGGTCGTTTTGCACGTCCCAGGCGCGCCAGTCGAGTGCTGTTTGGATGGGCACCACCTTGTACGTCGGGGGGAAACGCATCAAGGACGTGTCGTCCATTTTGGGCGGGTTGACGATGCGCTGGGGGCACAGCAGTTGCTGCGGGTCCATTTCCTGTTTGATGCGGGCAAAGGCCTCGGTAATGCGCGGGCCGAACTGCCAGCCGATCCACTCGCCCCGGCACAGGCCATCGCCATGCTCACCGCTGAAGGCGCCTTTGTAGCGGCGCACCAGTTCGCTCGCCTCTTCGGCAATGGCGCGCATTTTGGCAGCGCCATCGCGGCGCATGTCGAGGATGGGGCGCACATGCAAGGTGCCCACCGAAGCGTGGGCATACCAGGTGCCGCGGCTGCCGTATTTGCGAAACACGCCGGTCAGGGCGTCGGTGTACTCGGCCAGGCTTTCCAGAGGCACGGCACAGTCCTCGATGAAGCTCACCGGCTTGCCGTCGCCGCGCAGGCTCATCATGATGTTCAGGCCCGCCTTGCGAACTTCCCACAGATTTTTCTGCGGCGCATCGTCCACCATCTCGACCACACTGCCGGGCAAGCCCAGGTCGCCCATCAGCTCCACCAGTTCCTTGATTTTGTGCGCGATATCGCCCTTGCTCGGCCCGGAAAACTCCACCAGCAGCACCGCCTCGGGCATGCCGCCGTTGATGTGCGGCGACAAGGCGGTGCGGATGGTGGGTGCAAAGGCCGGGTTCTGCAAAGACAACTCGATCATGGTGCGGTCCACCAGTTCGACGGCCGACAAGTGCCCGACTGGCATGCCCTGCCCGAGCTTGACGATGTGCTGGGCCGCATCCATGGCTTGGTAAAAGCTGGGGAAGTTCACCACGCCCAGCACTTTGGCGCGTGGCAATTCAGACAAGCGCAGGGTGAGCGAGCGCGTCAGCGCCAGCGTGCCCTCGCTGCCAATGAGCAAATGCGCCAAGTTGACCGAGCCGTCCGCGGTGTAAGGCCGCTCGTTCTGGTTGCGGAAAATGTCCAGGTTGTAGCCGGCCACCCGGCGCAAGACTTTGGGCCAGTGCGCTTCGATTTCGCCAGCATGCTGCTGGGCCAGATCGCGCACAAAGTCGCCGATCTGACGCACCCTTCCTTGGGCCTGCTCGTAAGCGCCAAAGTCAAGCAAACTGCCATCCGCCAACCAAGCCTCAGCCCCCAGCACGTTGTGCACCATGTTGCCGTAAGCGATCGAGCGGCTGCCACACGAGTTGTTCCCCGCCATGCCGCCCAGCGTGGCCTGCGCGCTGGTGGACACGTCCACTGGGTACCAAAGGCCATGCTGTTTGAGGGCGGCATTCAGGTGGTCCAACACCAAGCCTGGTTCCACCTTGGCGGTGCGCTGCTCCGGGTCCACCGCGAGAACCTGCCGCATGTGCTTGGAATGGTCGATGACCAAACCCGCGCCCACGGTTTGACCACACTGGCTGGTGCCGCCGCCGCGCGGCACGATGGGCACGCCCAGGTCGCGGCAAATGTCCAGCGCCACGCGCACGTCGGACGCGTCACGCGGCACGAAAACGCCCAAAGGCATGGCTTGGTAAATGGAAGCGTCTGTGGCGTAGCGGCCCCTGTCGGCTGCCGAAAAGAGGACCTCACCCCGCGTGTCCGAGCGCAAACGCTTGGCCAACAAACCGGCCACCTCGTTGCTGGTGCGCGCGACCTTGTCGTAGGCATGGTGGGGCAAGGACTTGGACAAATCGATCGGCAAAGGGGCGTTCATGGGGCGTGTCCTTCTGACTGAAATGGGATACCGCTGAGGCCGGTACCCTCTGGCGAAGCAGAAATGGTCTGGCGTGAACTGCGCAGCTGCTCGATCACCACGTGGCGTTTGTTGTCCAGATGCTGCATCAAAACTCGGCGCAGGGCAGCCGGGTCGCGGGCTTCCAGCGCCTGCACCATGGCGATGTGCTCGTCCACCGCGCGTTGCCATTTGTCACCGTCTTGGTTGGAGCGAAAACGCAGCGCCTGCAAACGGGCATTGACTTGGTTGTAAGTGGCCGTCAACACCGGGTTCTTGGCCGCCGCATTGAAACTGCGGTGGATCGCCGCATTGACCTGGTAATAGGCCGACAAATCACGCCGGGTGTAGGCGGCCATCATTTCGTAATGCAAGGCCTTGATCTCGCTGAGCTCAGCCTCGGTCACGCGCTGGGCCGCCAATTCACCAGACAGCGCCTCCAGACCGGCCATCACTTCAAAGGTGTGGTGCACGTCGGCCTCGCTCAGCTGAACGGCCACCGAACCTCGGTTGGGCAACAGCTCGACCAGGCCTTCAGCAGCCAGCATTTTGATGGCCTCGCGCAAGGGGGTGCGCGAAATGCTCAGCTCTTCGCACAGGGTGCGCTCGTTGAGTTTGCCGCCAGGCGGGATCAGGCCTTCCACCAGCATTTGGCGCAGGCGGTGCGCGACTTGTTCATGCAACACAGGTCGGGCAATGGACAGGTTTTCGGAATCCATGAATTGATTTTGAATACAAAAATTGGGGCAGATGCATTGAATTTTAGGGCAAATGCCCTTGACAAATGTATTTTGAATACAAAAAATATGCAGCATCAGAAAGGCTTTACTTCCCATGCTTGTCACCAATTTCCACCCCACCGGTCGCCACTTCCTGCAAATTCCAGGCCCCTCGCCTGTACCTGACCGCATCTTGCGCGCCATCAGCTCGCCCACCATCGACCACCGTGGCCCCGAATTCGGCGCCCTGGGCCTGAAAGTCCTGGCCGATGTGCAAAAGATTTTCAAGACCCAGCATCCGGTCATGATCTACCCCGCCTCGGGCACCGGTGCTTGGGAAGCGGCGCTGAGCAATGTGCTCCAAGCCGGCGACCACGTGCTGATGTACGAGACCGGCCACTTTGCTTTTTTGTGGAACAAGCTGGCCCAGCAGTTGGGTCTCAAGTCCGAGGTTCTGGGCCTGCCCGGCCTCGAAGGTTGGCGCCACGGCGTGCAAGCCGATCTGATCGAGCAGCGCCTGAAAGCCGACACCGGCCACAGCATCAAAGCGGTGTGCGTGGTGCACAACGAAACCTCGACCGGCGTGACCAGCGACATCGCCGCTGTCCGGCGCGCCATCGACGCGGCCAAACACCCGGCCTTGCTTTTGGTGGACACCATTTCGGGCCTGGCCAGCGCCGACTACCGCCATGACGAATGGGGTGTGGACGTCACCATCAGTGGTTCCCAAAAAGGCCTGATGCTGCCGCCTGGCATCAGCTTCAATGCCCTCTCCCCACGCGCCATCGAGGTCAGCCAAAAAGGCGGCATGGCCCGCAGCTACTGGGCCTGGGGCGAGATGATCGAAATGAACAAAAACGGTTACTGGCCCTCCACGCCCAACACCAACTTGCTGTATGGCCTGAGCGAAGCCTGCGACATGCTGCTGGCCGAGGGCCTGGACAAAGTGTTTGCGCGCCACCAGCGCTGGGCCGCTGGCGTGCGGGCGGCCGTGAACGCCTGGGGCCTGCCCATCCAGTGCGCCGACCCGGCGGTCTACTCCCCCATCCTGACCGGCGTCATGACCCCCGAGGGTGTGGACGCGGACGCGGTGCGCAAAGTCATCCATCAGCGCTTTGACTGCTCGCTGGGCACGGGCCTGGGCAAAGTCAAAGGCCGCATGTTCCGCATCGGCCACTTGGGCGACAGCAACGACCTGACCCTGATCGCCACCGTGGCGGGCTGTGAAATGGGCCTGAAGCTCTCAGGCGTGGCGCTGCAAGGCAGCGGCGTGCAGGCCATCATGGACCACTTTTCTAGCCACTGAACACAGGACATCCAAGCCAGGGCTTTCCGTTTTCTCGCGTGCATTTCCAACATAACCCAAGGAGACAACATGAAACGCAGAACCTTTGTGGCCGCTACCGCTGCCACAGCCGCAACGATGGCGGCCCCGTCAATTCAGGCCCAAACCTTGCCTGCCGGACCGGTGCGCATCCTGGTGGGATTTGCCCCAGGAGGCGGGACCGACATCTTGGCCCGCATCGTGGCGCAAAAGCTGCAAATCATGTGGGGCGTCACCGTGTTGGTGGAAAACCGTGCGGGCGCGACCGGGGTGATCGCTGCCGAAGCAGTGGCCAAGGCGGCGCCTGACGGCAACACGCTGCTGATGGCGCACATCAACAGCCATGCCTTGGCCCCGGCTCTCATGCCCAAACTCAACTATGTGGTGGACCGAGACTTCACACCTTTGACCTTGGTGGGCATCACGCCCAATTTGCTGATCTCGAACAACGACCAACCCGCCAAAACCGTGGCCGAATTGGTCGCTCAATGCAAAGCCAACCCCGGCAAGGTGAGCTTTGGTTCTGCCGGTCAAGGCTCGGCCCAGCACATGGCGCTCGAGTCTTTCAAATTGGCTGCAGGTGTGGACACCATCCACATTCCCTACAAGGGATCAGGCCCCATGTTGGCGGATTTGATTGGGGGCCAGATCGGCTATTCGTTTGACACCATGACCGCTGCGACTCCGCACGTCAAAAGCGGCAAAGTGCGCGCGATTGCTCAAACACGGGCCAAGCGGGCCTCCAGCTACCCCAATGTACCCACCATGGTCGAGGCGGGCTTTCCCAACTTTGAGGCCACCACTTGGTACGGCTTGGCAGGTCCGGGCAAGATGCCCCCAGCCATGGCTCAGCGCATGAACGAAGACATCAACAAAGTGTTGCTCATGCCGGATGTGATGGAAAAACTGGCTCAGTTCGGCGCTGAAGATGGCGGCGGCTCGGCCCAGCGATTTGCAGACTTCATCCGCAGCGAACAAGTCAAGTGGGCCAAAGTGGTCAAAGACAGCAACGTGAAGCTCGATAGCTGATGACCGAGACCTTGGCAGCAGGCACCGTGGAACTTGCCATCCGGCAAGGTGTAGCCACGGTGATCTTCAACCGACCCCAGGCGCGCAATGCGATGACCTGGGGCATGTACCAACAACTCAGCCGCCACTGCGAAGCGTTCAAAGCCGATACCAGCGTGCGCGCCGTGGTGTTTCGTGGTGCCGGAGGGCAAGCCTTTGTGGCAGGCACCGACATCGAGCAATTCACAGCCTTCAGCACGGGCGAAGACGGCGTGGCCTACGAGGCGCAAATCGAAGCCTGCATTGACTTGCTTTGCGCTTTGCCCATGCCCACCGTGGCGGTCATCGAAGGCTGGGCTGTCGGCGGCGGCCTGGCCATTGCCACCGCTTGCGACTTTCGCCTGGCCACACCGGGCTCGCAATTGGGTGTACCGATTGCCAAAACCTTGGGCAACTGCTTGTCGGTGGCCAACGTGGCGCGCCTGAGTGCCGCTTTCGGGCCGCAACGCGTCAAACGCATGCTCATGCTGGCCGAGATGATCGGCGCGGACGAAGCCCTGGCCTGCGGCTATTTGCACCAACTGGCTGAACCCACCGACATGGAAGAGGCCACCAGCGCTTTGGTGCAGCGCCTAACGGCCTTGGCTCCGGTCACACAGCAGGTCAGCAAACAGGCCCTGAACCGCTTGGTTCAGCACGCCGCACCCGAGGCCGAAGACCTGATTCGCCTGGCCTATGGCAGCGAAGACTTTCATGAAGGCGTCAACGCCTTTGTGGCCAAACGCAAACCCCTTTGGAAAGGCCGCTGACGATGTCGAACATGGGAAGCAAGAAAAAGGCCCCACGTCCCGGACCCTTGGCCGGTCTGCGCGTCCTTGAAATGACACAGATCATGTCGGGCCCTACCTGTGGTCTGCTGTTGGCCGACATGGGGGCTGATGTCATCAAGATCGAAAAGCTCCCCGGCGGCGATGACGCTCGGGGCTACCGCGACCCGCAAATCAACGGCGTGTCTGCGCCCTTTTTGATGCTCAACCGCAACAAGCGCGGCCTGGCCATTGATTTGAAAAAACCGCAAGGCCGCGCCCTGCTGCTGCGCATGGTCAAAGACGCCGATGTGCTGGTCGAGAACTTCCGGGGTGGCACCATGGAGAAGCTTGGGCTGGGCTACGAGACCCTGCGCGAAGCGAATCCGGGCCTGATTTACTGCGCCATCTCTGGCTATGGCCGCACCGGCCCCTATGCCGACAAGGGCGGCTTTGACCTGATCGCCCAAGGCTTTGCCGGACTGATGGCCGTGACGGGGGAGCCCGGTCGGCCCCCTGCCAAAAGCGGCAACGCCGTGTCCGACATGAACGCGGGCATCTTGGCGGCCACCGGCATCCTGGCGGCCTACATCCACAAGCTCAAGACCGGTGAAGGCCAGATCGTGGACACCTCTTTGAGCGACGCTGCCCTGCAGCAAACCTATTGGCACGCCGCCGTCTGGCTGGCCACGCAGCGCGAACCACAGCCCACGGGCTCGGCGCACATCCTGACCGCGCCCTACCAGGCCTTTGAAGCCAGCGACGGCTGGATCAACATCGGTGGCGCCAACCAGAGCAACTGGGAGCGCATTTGCACGGTGTTGGGCCACCCCGAATGGCGCGAAGACCCCCGCTTTGTCACGAACAGCGACCGCATGGCGCACTTGGACGAATTGGTCACGCTCATGAACGCGGTGCTGCGGCAACGCACACGCGCCGAATGGCAGGCTGACATGGATGCTGCGGGCGTGCCTGCAGGACCGGTGCACACCATTGGCGAGGCGCTGTCACACCCGCAAACGTTGGCACGCGGCATGGTGGTCACGCTGGAGCACCCGCAAGCGGGCACCACGCGCGGTATTGGTTGCCCGATCCACTTTTCGCAAACACCCACCGACACCGGCCAAGCCGCGCCTTTGCTGGGGCAACACACACGCGAACTGCTGCAAGAGCATGGCTTGAGCGAAGCCGAGATCAAGGACTTGATCGCGCAAGGCGCCGTGTCTCAATCAAGTTGAGACGCCTCAGGGATCAGCGCTTGTTCAAACCCGCTCAGCCACCCAAGCCTGTACGCTGGCCATGGCGGCGGGCAATGCGGCAGGATTGGAGCCACCGGCCATGGCCATGTCGGGTTTGCCACCGCCTTTGCCCCCGACCTGGCCTGCGACAAAGCTGGCCAAATCGCCCGCTTTGACTTTGCCCATGCTGTCGGCGGTCACGCCAGCGGCGATCTGCACTTTGTCACCCTCGACAGCCGTGAGCAAGACCACAGCGGTCTTCAGTTTGTCCTTGAGTTTGTCCACGGTGTCGCGCAAGGTCTTGGCGTCAGCGCCTTCCAGCTTGGCCACCAGCAGCTTGACACCCTTGACGTCCACCGCTTGAGTCATCAGCTCGTCGCCCTGGGCCGAAGCCAGCTTGCCTTTGGCCGCCGCCAGTTCTTTTTCCAGCGCCTTGACCTGGTCCAACACTTGGGCAATGCGGTTGTTCAGCTCAGCAGGCTGGGCCTTGAGCGTGCCTGCAGCTTGCGTCACGGTGTCTTCGAGCGACTGCAGATACGCCAATGCGTTTTGGCCCGTCACGGCTTCGATGCGGCGCACGCCAGCGGCCACGCCGCCCTCGCCCACGATCTTGAACAGGCCAATGTCGCCCGTGGCTTTGACGTGGGTGCCGCCGCAGAGTTCGCGGCTGGTGCCAATGTCCAGCACGCGAACGGTCTCGCCATATTTCTCACCAAACAGCATCATCGCACCAGTCTTTTGGGCGCTGTCAATGTCCATCACTCGGGCTTGTGCCGCCGCGTTGGCCAAAATTTCGGCGTTGACCTGGGCTTCGATCTGGCGGATCTCGGCATCGGTCACGGGGGCGTTGTGCGCGAAGTCAAAGCGGGTGCGCTCGGCGTTGACCAAGCTGCCTTTTTGCTGCACATGGCTGCCCAGCACTTCGCGCAGGGCTTTGTGCATCAAGTGGGTGGCGGAGTGGTTGCGCACGGTGGCGGCGCGCAGGGCCATGTCCACATGCGCCTGCACCGCGTCGCCCACTTTCAGGCTACCGGATTGGATTTCGCCATGGTGGCCAAACACATCGGCCTTGATCTTGAGCGTGTCGGCCACGTTGAACTGCCCGCCCGCGTTGTGGAGCATGCCCTGGTCGCCCACCTGACCACCTGACTCGGCGTAGAACGGTGTCGTGTCCAGCACCACCACGCCTGCTTGGCCCGCCTTCAGCTCGGTCACAGCGTTACCGTCGGCGTACAAAGCCAGCACTTTGGCGTGGGACGTCAGGTCGTCATAGCCGACAAAGTCGTTGCCCGCGCCCGTATAGTCAAGCGCTTTGTCCATCTTGAATTTGCCGGCCGCGCGGGCCTGGGCCTTTTGCTTTTCCATGGCGGTGGCAAAACCGGCTTCGTCCACGCTCAGGCCGCGCTCACGGCACACGTCGGCCGACAGGTCGAGCGGGAAGCCATAGGTGTCGTGCAGCTTGAAAGCCACTTCGCCCGGCAGCACCTTCACGCCACCCTCCAGGGCCGCATCCAGGATCTGCATGCCGCTTTGCAGCGTCTCGAAGAAACGCTCTTCTTCAACACGCAAAACATCGGCAATGCGCTCGGCCTGATCGGCCATGTTGGGGTAAGCCGCGCCCATGAGTTTCACCAAATCGGGCACCAGCTTGTGGAAGAACGGGGTCTTTTTGCCCAGCAGATAGCCGTGGCGAATAGCGCGGCGAATGATGCGGCGCTGCACATAGCCCCGGCCTTCGTTGCTGGGCACCACGCCGTCGCTCACCAAAAAGGCGGTGGCGCGGATGTGGTCGGCGATCACACGCAGCGACTTGTTCTTCAGGTCAGCACAGCCGGTCTCGCGCGATGCGGCTTGGATCAGCGCATCAAAAATGTCAATTTCGTAGTTGCTGTGAACGTGTTGCAGGATCGCCGCCAGGCGCTCCAAGCCCATGCCCGTGTCCACGCAAGGCGCGGGCAGCGGCGTGACGGCACCGGTTTCGTCCATGTTGAACTGCATGAACACGTTGTTCCAGATTTCAATGAAACGGTCACCGTCTTCGTCAGGGCTGCCGGGTGGGCCGCCGGGAATGTGCGGGCCGTGGTCGTAAAAGATTTCAGAGCAAGGACCGCAAGGACCGGTGTCGGCCATCATCCAGAAGTTGTCGGATTTGTAGCGGCCGCCCTTGTTGTCGCCGATGCGGATGATGCGGTTCTCTGCCTGGATGCGCTCAGGCGTCCAGCCGGCTTTGACAAAAATGCCTTCCCAAATGGCATGGGCCTCATCGTCTTCCATGTAGACGGTGGCGTACAGCTTGTCGGCGGGCAGTTTGTAGACCTGGGTCAGCAGCTCCCAAGCCCACTCCAGCGATTCGCGCTTGAAATAATCGCCAAAGGACCAGTTGCCCAGCATCTCGAAGAAGGTGTGGTGGCGGGCGGTGTAGCCCACGTTTTCCAGGTCGTTGTGTTTGCCACCGGCCCGCAAGCAGGCCTGTACGGATGCAGCACGCACATACGAGCGCTTGTCAGAGCCCAAAAACACGTCCTTGAACTGGACCATGCCCGAGTTGGTGAACATCAGGGTCGGATCATTGCCCGGCACCAAGGGGCTGGAGGCCACCACGGTGTGCCCCTTGGACTCGAAAAAGTCCAGGAAAGTCTTGCGGATGTCGGAGACGGAGAAAGTGGCTTGGCTCATGGGGGGGTGTTTTCGCTCAAAGTGCAACCCCGCATTATAAGTTTGGGCATGCTCTGTAGAACTGGGCAAAACCGCACGCGCTCAAAGCCCTGAAGTCAGGAACAAACCCGCTTAAAAAACGGCGTGTTCTCCTCGATCGGGCGCACCCTCACCTTTGACCCAACGGGCATAGGCGTCGAACAGCGTTTGTGACCCATGCGAGGGCGTGGCCTGCTCATCGTAGCGCTGTGCCTGAGCGTCCCACACCAGCATGGATTCGGTGGCGTAGTAGCGCCCAATGCGGGCCAGCTCGGCCTTGTTCGCAGCGGCTGGAATGAGCTTTCCCAGCACGCGCAAAACACCCACGATCAGGTCCAACAGGCCTACCGGAACACGCTTGAAGCGCGGTGGCATCCCGAGCAAAGCAAACAAATGCTCGCCTTGCGCCAGCGGCGTGATGGCCGGCCCGGGCCCGCCTATGGGCAAGATCTGGTTATGCCGCGACGCATTGTCCAGGCACCCAGCCAAGAAGTTGGCCAAATCGTCGTCGCTGATGGGCTTGCAAGCAGTCAACTGCCCATCGCCAAAAATCAAGAATGGCTTGCCTTTTTTGACCCGCTCAAGTTGTCCAGACAGCGATTTGAAGAATGCAGTTGGGCGAACGATGGAGTAGGTGATGCCCGACTCGATCAAGGCTTTTTCAAAGGCCAATTTGGCGTGTTGAAACGCCAGCAAGGGCTTTTGCACACAAATGGCCGAGAGTTGCACAAAATGCTTCACCCCCGCCGTTTGTGCCGCCTTGAGCGCCCACAGGTGCGCTTGATGGTCGACCTTCCAGGCGTCTTGGGGGGAGCCCATGCGCGAGGCCATGCAAGAGACCACGGCATCAAAAGGGGTTTGCGCCAAACCCGGTTGCAGCCACACACGCTCATCGTCTGCACTGCCCCAGAGCAGCGTGGCCCCTGACAGGCGCTCCGGCAGTGCCATGTCCGCTGGCGTCGGTCGCCCCCCTTGGCGAGGCCTCACCAGGCAAACCACCTCGTGGCCATTTTTCAGCAAGGCCCGCGCAGTGGCCATACCGATCGTGCCGGTCGCCCCCAGTAAAAGCACGCGCAAGCGGGGCCTTGACTCCGAAGGGCTCGCCGCCAAGGGTGCCGGGGGGTTGGGGCTCAACACGGGGCGGATAGGCTGCTCGGTGGTCACGCCGCGAACTCCAAAAAATTCAGAAAAATGAATGTTACTGTCATTGCTTTCAGCGGATTGTGATTCGGAAAAAGTCTTGCACGCTGCAAAACACCGGAAAACAGCATAATTGCTGGCTCATGCAGTGCGAAAAACTGAGCAGGTGCCATGCGCCTCAGATTTTGGTACGCCATGTCACATTTTCAGCCGGCAAGCACTCAGCAGCCGGGTAATCACCGACCAACTTGAAGACCATGACCGCATCACCACTCACCCAACTCAACGACCCCACTTTGCTCAAAACCGACGCCCTGATCAACGGCCAATGGGTCGCGGGCAGCCAGCGTTTTGACGTGACCGACCCGGCCACCGGTGGACATCTGGCCAGCGTGGCCAACCTCGGTGCCGCCGAAGCCGAAGCCGCCATTGCAGCAGCCAACGCAGCCTGGGGCCCTTGGAAAACCAAGACCGCCAAAGAGCGCAGCATCATCCTGCGCAAATGGTTTGACCTGCTGATCGCCAACACAGAAGACCTCGCTCGGCTCATGACCGCAGAAAACGGCAAACCACTGGCTGAGTCGCGTGGCGAAGTTGCCTATGGTGCGAGCTTTGTGGAATGGTTTGCCGAAGAAGCCAAACGCGTGAACGGCGAAACCTTGCCCCAGTTTGACAATAACCGCCGCCTGCTGGTGCTGAAGCAGCCCATAGGCGTGTGCGCGGCGATCACCCCTTGGAACTTTCCCTTGGCCATGATCACCCGGAAGGTCGCCCCAGCCTTGGCGGCAGGTTGCCCAGTGGTCATCAAACCCGCCGAGCAAACGCCGCTCACGGCCTTGGCTGCAGCCGAGTTGGCCATCCGCGCCGGCATTCCTGCTGGCGTGCTCAACATCATCACCGCCGACGGCCAGCAAAGCATCGGCATTGGCAAGGTGCTGTGTGCCAGCAACGTGGTGCGCCACATCAGTTTCACAGGCTCCACCGAAGTGGGTCGCATTTTGATGGCGCAGTCGGCCCCCTCGGTCAAAAAAATGTCACTCGAATTGGGGGGCAATGCGCCTTTCATCGTGTTTGAAGACGCCGATATCGACAGCGCAGTCGAAGGCGCTTTCGCCAGCAAATACCGCAATGCGGGTCAGACCTGTGTGTGCACCAACCGCTTTTATGTGCATGAATCGGTCTACGAAGAATTCGCCACCAAGTTCGCAGCCAAAGTCAAAACTGCCAAGGTCGGCAATGGCTTCGCCGAGGGTGTGAACCAAGGCCCTCTGATCGAGCCCTCGGCCCTGGACAAGGTCGAGCGCCATGTGAACGACGCCATCGCCAAAGGCGGGCGCGTCCTCACGGGCGGCAAGCGCCTAAGCGGCCAATTCTTTGAACCCACCGTGATTGCAGACGCCAACGCCGACATGGTCTGCGCCAAGGAAGAGACCTTTGGTCCGTTTGCGCCCATTTTCAAGTTCAAGACCGAACAAGAAGCCATTGATGCGGCCAACAACACCGAGTTTGGATTGGCCAGCTACTTCTACAGCCGCGACGTGGGCCGCATCTTCCGTGTGAGTGAAGCACTCGAATACGGCATGGTCGGCATCAATGTGGGCATTTTGGCGACCGAGCATGTGCCTTTTGGCGGCGTCAAACACTCGGGTCTGGGCCGTGAAGGCTCCAGTCACGGCATGGAAGACTATGTAGAAATCAAGTACCTTTGCGTGGGCGATATCTTGAAATAACCCACCGACAAATGATCACCGCCCGTTCTTTGCAACGGTTAAATGTTGCAAAGACTCAGATGAGAAGATGCCCCGAAAAGGCAAGGTGAACTCATAGTCTTGCAACAAAGCGCTGTGAACCCAAGCGACCGAGTCGGCCCACGCTGGCTCGGCCCTCAGGCTCCATTCCACAAAAGGAGCCAGGTAGGGTTTTTCAGCCCAAAGCGCCGGTCTTGCAACCTGCTGGTAGGCCGGTGAATTTGTCCAAACATTGCCTGGCCACCAACTCAGCCCCATGCACAAAGCCGTCAAGGAGGGCAGCAACCAAGATTTGCTCCGCAGCAGCAAGGCATCGTGACGGGTCAAGGCCAACACCAAGGCGATCACACCCGCAAAAAACTGGCACAGGTTGAGCAAGCCAAACAACAAAGAAGCCCCCAGCACAACAGGCGTCATGACCGTTTTGCGGTATGCCGCTGACAATTGCTCTGGGGTGATTGTGGGCGCGAAAAATCCACCGACCAATTGCGCAGAACCTGATTCAGCATCCAAATCATCCGGTGACAAACCCGCCAACGAAGAGGCCCACAAGGCACTCATCACCGGGCGAATGTCTGCAGGCGCCGGGCTGCTCAACAAGGTCTCGCCACGCAGCTGCATTCGGCCATTCAGCGCTTCTTGCGTACTCAGCTGCGAGCGCCAACTCATCATCAAATCTTGGTCATCAGCGCGAGAGACGATGGTGTCCACCAATGCTTTTTGAAAATGCCACATGCTGACCAAGCCCAAAGTGCAGCAGAGCAACACCAACACAACACGGGACTTCACGAAACGGTCAAACCAACGCATCAACAACAGGGCCAAACCCAAGCCAGAAACAACACGCCCCCAAAGTTCGATGTCGTGCAATTGTTCTGGGGTAGTGGCCAGCTGCAGGTCACCCGCCAACTCCAACAACCGGTGATTGAAAGACAACTCCAACACGGCGTAGCAAGCCAGTACGGTCAAAAACCAAACTTGTAAATTGAGGGTTTGGGGTTTGACAATGGGGATTCGCATGCATCAATTTTAACTTTATTGTTCATTTAAGACAGCGCCGATGCGCGACTTTGAACGATTAGAATGCCTCCACGCGGGTGTCGTTTAATGGTAGGACTTTTGCTTCCCAAGCAAATAACGAGGGTTCGATTCCCTTCACCCGCTCCAAGCCTCCATGCCAAGCAAAAGGCCCCTTTCGGGGCCTTTTGCATGTGCGGACTTGAGGGGGTCAAAAGTGCAATTTCACACCCGTCTTGCTTTGCAGTAACTCAGGCGTCACGCCTGGGGCCAGCTCCATCACTTTGAGGCCCGCATCGGTGACGTCCATCACGGCCAAGTCGGTGATGATGCGGTCCACCACACCCACACCCGTCAAAGGCAAGGTGCAGCTGGGCAAAATCTTCATGTCTTCGGTGCCGTCTTTTTTCTTGGCCACGTGTTCCATCAAGATGATCACGCGCTTCACACCTGCCACCAGGTCCATCGCGCCACCCATGCCCTTGACCATCTTGCCGGGGATCATCCAGTTGGCCAGATCGCCCTTTTCGCTGACTTGCATCGCACCCAGGATCGACAAGTTGATCTTGCCGCCGCGGATCATGGCAAACGACTGTTCGCTGCCAAAGATGGACGAGCCCTTGATGGTCGTAACGGTTTGCTTGCCTGCGTTGATCAGGTCGGCATCGACTTCGTCTTCATTGGGGAAAGGGCCAATGCCCAGCATGCCGTTTTCGCTTTGTAGCCAAACTTCTTTATCAGCCGGCACAAAATTGGCCACCAGCGTGGGGATGCCGATGCCCAGGTTCACATAAAAACCGTCTTCCAGTTCGTGGGCCGCACGCGCGGCCATTTGGTCTTGACTCCAGCTCATATCAAACTCCAGCCTTTTCAGTGATGGTGCGCTTTTCGATGCGCTTTTCGGGGTGCGCGTTCAACACAATGCGGTGCACGTAGATGCCAGGCAAATGAACGCTGTCGGGGTGCATCTCGCCAGTCTCGACAATCTCTTCGACCTCGACCACACAGATTTTTCCGGCCATGGCCACAGCCGGGTTGAAATTGCGTGAGGTGTAGCGGAACTGCAAGTTACCGGACTTGTCTGCACGGTGTGCCTTGACAAAAGAGACATCGGGCACCAGCGAGCGCTCCATGACGTAGGTCTCGCCGTCAAACTCGCGCAGCTCCTTGCCTTCGGCCACCAAAGTACCGACACCCGTCTTGGTAAAAAAGGCCGGGATACCCGCGCCGCCCGCTCGCAGCTTTTCAGCCAGCGTGCCTTGGGGTGTGAACTCCAGAGCCAGTTCACCGGCCAGGTATTGGCGCTCAAACTCTTTGTTTTCACCCACATACGATGCAATCATTTTTTTGATTTGGCGCGTCTGCAACAAAATGCCCAAACCAAAATCATCCACGCCCGCGTTGTTCGAAATGGCGGTCAGGTTTTGCACACCGCTGTTCTTGAGCGCATCGATCAAGGCTTCGGGAATGCCGCACAGGCCAAAGCCGCCCACGCCAATCAATTGCCCGTCAGCGACGATGCCTTTCAAGGCCTCGGCTGCGGAAGGAAAAATCTTGTTCACGCCTGTCTCCATGTGGTGATTGATAGCGCTACGATACTACGTAATGAGATACGTAGTTTTTCGTAGAGTCCGCCCCTGACATGGGTCTACCTTGACTTGTCAGCGTTAGACTGAATTTGCCATTGCACAGAGAAAATGAACACCGACATTGATTACCGTCTCGCCTTTGATCTTGCACCCATCGGCATGGTCCTCTCGCGTAACCGAGCCATCGTTGACTGCAACCAGTGCGTCTGCGACATGTTTGGTGTCACCAAGGAACAACTGATTGGCCAAAGTTTTCAGCTCCTTTATCCCAGCGCTGACGAGTACGAAAGAACTGGTCAGCGCATCGCGCCGATTCTGAACACACAGGGCGTTTACGCGGATGACCGCATCATGAAGCGGGTGGACGGCCGCTTCAAAGGAGAAACCTTCTGGTGCCATGTGACGGGTCGAGCCTTGAACCGTGCATCGCCCCATGCAGCCGGCATTTGGACTTTTGAAGACCTTTCCGCGCGCAAACCCGTCAAGGCCGAACTCACAGCCCGAGAGCGTGAGGTAGCGGCCCAGCTCATGATTGGACAGACCAGCAAGGAGATAGGCAAAGCTTTAGGGATCAGCCACCGCACAGTCGAGATCTACAGGGTCAAACTGATGCGCAAGTACGAGGCTTCAGGTACCGCAGATTTGATACAAAAACTGATACGGGGGTGAGAGCACACACGTCAAAAAAAATCCCGCTGAAAGCGGGATTTTTGTGTTGTCGTTTTGACTGGAGGCGCGACCCAGAGTCGAACTGGGCTCGACGGATTTGCAATCCGTTGCATAACCGCTTTGCTATCGCGCCGAAAAAACGGTGAGTGACAAAAACAACTTTGTCAAAAGAACTCGGAGATTCAAAAAAATGGAGCGGGAAACGAGGCTCGAACTCGCGACCTCAACCTTGGCAAGGTTGCGCTCTACCAACTGAGCTATTCCCGCATTGAGCCTCAAATTATACATCGCTAAACGATGAAGGCTCCAAAAACAAAGCGCAAAAAATTCAGCTTCAACAAAAAACCCAAGTTTTAAAACTTGGGTTTTTTGAACAACCTGGGGTGGCTGATGGGGCTCGAACCCACGACAACAGGAATCACAATCCTGGACTCTACCAACTGAGCTACAGCCACCGCGAAGCAGAGATTATAGCCTGAAGAAACAGGCGATGGGCTTGGCAAAAGAGATTTAAGAAGCTGTCGGCAATTTAGGCTTGGGCACCAAAATTTTGACTTTGAATTGCGACCGCAAGTGCGCCATATAAGCTGCGGCCTCTGCACTGGCCAGCAAGCGTGCAAACTGTTCGCGCGTTTGCGCTTTTTGCTGCGCACTTGGCTCATCGCGCGGCACAATTTTATTGACACGCGCGAGGACGTATCCCATGGCGCCCAGATCAACACCCACCAACGCAGGCAAATTGGCTGGGTCTGCTCGCAAGACGGCATCCACAAACTTCTGAGCTTGTCCTTGCGTTTGATCTCGCGAAATGGTCAGGGCCGAACCCATGGCAGCAGCGGTGGGATTCTTTTGCCACTCGGCCAAACGGGCCTCCCCTTCGGCTTTGGCCAGTGCGATGGCCTGTTCGGTCAAAAACTCTGCGCGAACTTGATCTTTCACTTCGGCATATGGCTGCAATGCAGCAGGCCTGTGATTGACCACACGCGCTGAAACCAAGGTGTTGTTACCAAGCTCGATGGCCGCTGAATTGCGACGCTTGCTGACCGATTCATCGGAAAACACAGCCTCCAGAAGTTTAGGATTGGCCAAAACGCCCTGCTGTCCAGCCATGGGGGCTCGGGTCAAACCTTTAGCTTGCTGAATTGGCAAGCGGAGCTTATCCGCCACCGATGTGAAAGTATCGGCTTGTTCATAAACGCTGTTGCTGAATGTTTCAGCAAACTCAGCGAACTGACGCTTGGCTTGTTGCTGACGCAAATCGGCTTCGAGTTGCGACCGCATGGATTCGAGGCCAGGGGTCACCGGCGCTTTGATGTCTGTGAGTTGAATGATGTGAAAACCAAACTCCGACTCGACCACAGCGCTGATTTCGCCTTTCTTCAGAGCAAACGCGGCATCTTCAAACACCTTGACCATGGCGCCCTTGGCAAAAAAATCCAGGTCGCCACCGTTGCTTGCAGAACCGGTGTCATCCGAATTTTTACGGGCCAAATCAGCAAAGGCTTTGGGGTCCTTCCGTAAATTGACCAACAGAGATTCAGCTTTGGCGCGGGCCTTGTCTTTATCGGCCGCTGGCGCATCTTTGGACGCATTGATCAAAATATGGCTGGCACGGCGCTGCTCTTGACCAGACAGGCGCTGGACATTTTGCTCGTAGTAAGTTTTGACATCTTGCTCTGGCAACTGGATATTTTTAGCCAATGCAGCAGCGTCCAACACCAAATATTCCACATCAGCGGTTTCCTGCGAACGGAATCGGTCTGAATGGGATTGATAAAACTTCTCAAGATCTGCATCGTTGAGCTTCACCTTTGCCACGTAATTGGCCGGAGAAAAACCCAACATTTGAACCTCTCGACGCTGGAAAAAAGCCTGCAAAGCCACATCGCTTTGTTTTTGCGATGACATGGCCGAGGTCTGAAGGGCCGCCAAGACTTGTTGACCCGACAAATCACGACGGACTTGGGCTTCTAACATTTCAGGCGTCATGCCTTGGCTGGAAGCCAACTGACGGTATCGGTCCATGTCGAGCTTGCCATCCGGGCCACGCAGCCTGGCGATCGAAGGGTCTTGCTGAAGGTAATTGGCCAGACGCTGATCGCTGGTCACCAACAATTGCTTCTCCGATGCCACGGCGATCATTCGATCGTTGACCATGCGCTCCAAACTCGCGTAGCGGGCTTCGTCCGATCCCAGCATCTTGGGGTCAAGGTTTGGCATGGAGGCACGGATTTTGTCCACCTCTTGCTGGTGCATGGCATCCCATTGCTGCTGGGTGATTTCCACATCCCCAATTTGGGCCACGACAACACCGCGGGCGTCACGGTTGTTGTAGCCTTCAACGCCAAACAAAACAAATGAAGGAATGATCAGCAGGACCAGCACGCCCATCAGGATCCTGGATTTGTTACGAATGGCGTCAAACATTTTCGAAGTCTCGGTTGATCAATAAAAAAGGCGAACCACGGGTTCGCCTTTGTTCATGAGGTGGTGGGTGCTGACGGTCTCGAACCGCCGACCTACTCCGTGTAAAGGAGCCGCTCTACCAACTGAGCTAAGCACCCCCTCAAATATCTATCAGTTCAAAGCGTCCTTCAGGCCTTTGCCTGGACGGAACTTTGGCACATTGGCTTTCTTGATTTTAATCGCAGCGCCAGTGCGTGGGTTGCGGCCTGTACGGGCTGCACGCTTTCCCACGGCAAAGGTGCCAAAACCTACCAAAGAAACAGTGCCGCCCTTTTTCAGGGTGGTACGGACTGCGCCCATGGTGGCCTCAAGGGCGCGACCTGCTGCTGCCTTGGACAAATCAGCATGCTTGGCAATGTGTTCGATCAATTCAGTTTTGTTCACAAAAAACCTCTGGGTATTAGACCGTTTATCACGGTGGTTAAACAGATGCCTGCCAGCACAAGAAGGGTGCCGTGGCGAGAGACATCGACAATAGGTGAACAGCAGGAAGAAATTATCACCTTGTGGGTGCTTCAAAAAACCTTCTGTACACGCTCGGAAAAACGAATTCTAGCCTTGAAATTCAAGCTCCGTAAAAGCTGGAACAGTTTTTTAATGCATGAGCCCGGCTGCGCTGGATGGCGCCTGACAAAGCCTCACAACTCCTCACAAAGCCTCACAGATGGCGCGTCCCACGTCAGAAGTGCTGGCTTTGCCGCCCAAATCGGGCGTGCGCGGGGCATCCTTTCCTGCCGCAAGCACTTTTTCAATGGCGCTCAAAACCGCATCGTGAGCGGCTTTGTAACCCAAGAATTCGAGCATCATGGCGCCGCACCAAATCTGACCAATCGGGTTGGCCACGCCCTTGCCGGCGATGTCAGGGGCAGATCCGTGTACGGGCTCAAACAAGGATGGAAACTTGCGGTCTGGGTTGAGGTTGGCACTGGGCGCAATGCCGATCGTGCCGGTGCACGCAGGACCCAAATCGCTCAGGATGTCCCCAAACAAATTACTGGCCACCACCACATCAAAGAAGTCTGGGCGCTGAACAAAGTGGGCCGTCAAGATATCAATGTGGAATTTATCGACATTGACCCCGGGATAAGCCTTGGCCATCTCGGCCACGCGTTCGTCCCAATAAGGCATGGTGATGGCAATGCCGTTGGATTTGGTGGCGCTGGTGAGGTGTTTTTTGGGGCGCGACTGCGCCAATTCGAATGCAAATTTCAGCACACGATCAACACCGATGCGCGACATCACAGTCTCTTGCATCACGATTTCACGCTCAGTTCCAGGGAACATGCGCCCACCAATACTGGAGTACTCGCCCTCGGTGTTTTCACGCACGATGTACATGTCAATTTCACCGGGTTGACGAGGGCTGCCATCGCGGCGCACCACAGGCGCAATGATGCCGGGCATCAAACGGGCTGGACGCAAATTGATGTACTGGTCAAATTCCCGGCGGAACAACAACAAGGAGCCCCACAAAGACACATGGTCGGCGATCTTGTCTGGCCACCCCACAGCCCCAAAGTACAGCGCATCGTGACCGCCAATCTGGTCTTTCCAGTTGTCGGGCAACATTTGACCGTGTTTCTCGAAATAGTCCCAGCTTGAAAAATCGAAGTGGTCAAAATGCAAGTCAATGCCAAATTTACGGGCTGCGGCATCCATCACACGCAAGCCTTCGGGCATGACTTCTTTGCCAATGCCGTCACCTGGAATGACGGCAATACGGTGTCGGGTCATGGAGTTTCCTTTTTCAAAAAATGCAGAGAATACAGACAAGTGAATGATCGCGCATTCACCGAGGTGACCGAACCACCATGCCAACGCCCAAGGCCGTGAGGGCCGTTCCGGCCAAGGTCAGGGCCGTGATGCTTTCGCCAAACAAGAACCAAGCCATCACCGCCGTTGTCGGAGGCACCAAATACAACAAACTGGTGACCGCTGCCGCGGCGCCGCGTTGAATCAGGATGTAAAAGAGCGAGCTGCCACCCAGCGTCAGACCCAAAACCGACCATGCCATAGCGCCTATCAATTCATCGTTCCAGCTGATGGCTTCAGTCTCCAGCAACGCCAGCGGCAAGGTGACCACAGCAGAAGCCATGAGCTGAACGGTGTTGGCCGTTCGAACATCGCAGGGTTGCACAAACCGTTTTTGGTAAAGCGTTCCCGCCGTGATGGCCAACAAAGCGCCGATGGCAAAAGCCATATTGGCGGGTGTCACATGGTCCATGGGGTTAGACAAGCTCAGTTTGTGCCAGACCACCATCAACAAACCAACAAATCCAAGCCACAAACCCAACCACTGGCGGGGGGTCACGGCTGGTGAAGCCGCCTCCAGTGCAGAAGATGGGCGGGACATCCACGACAACCAAATCGCTGTGAGCACGGGCTGAATACCCACCACCAGAGAGGAAAGTCCTGAACCCATTCCCGCCTTGACGGCCGCCCAAACGCCGCCCAAATAACAAGCTTGTATCAAAACGCCAGTCACAGACAGGTGAATCCACTGCTGCCGTGTTTGTGGCCAAGGAACCTGGGCCCACAAAATCCAAGGCAGAAAACAGGCCATGGACAGCAAGTAGCGCAACAACAAAAAGGAAAATGGCGGCGAATGGGGCATGCCGAAACGGGCAACGATGAAACCCGTACTCCAGATCAGCACAAACACCAAGGGGGTAGCCCAGACCCAAGCACCCGACGGTTTGCCCACGGTCATTTCACGCGGGCTCGGATTTCAGGCAAAGCCTTCTGCATGTAATAGACCATCGACCAAACCGTCAAGATTGCGGCCACCACAATCAGCACTGCACCCCAAGCGCGGGTATCAATCACACCCAACAAGGTGCCGTTGTAAAGCAAAAACGGAATGGCCACCATTTGTACCGTGGTCTTGAGCTTGCCCACCATGTGTACGGCCACACTTTTGCTGGCACCAATTTGCGCCATCCATTCCCGCAAAGACGAAATGGCGATCTCGCGGCCGATGATGATGAGAGCGACCAGCACGTTCACTCGGTCCATTTGAACCAACATGAGCAATGCCGCACAAACCAAAAACTTGTCGGCAACTGGATCCAAAAATGCACCGAAGGCTGAAGTTTGGTTGAGTTTTCGGGCCAAATAACCGTCAAGCCAGTCCGTCCAGGCAAACACTACAAACATGAGTGTGGCGATCAGGTTCTGAGTCTCAATCGCCAGACTGTCCAAGTAATAAACACCAATGATCAAGGGGATCGCGGCAATGCGCGTCCAAGTCATGAGGGTCGGAATCGTGAAAAACATGCTTTCGATTGTGGCATGTGATGCATGCAAGAGTCTGACACCCGTGTGTCTGAATGTTGGAGCTCAGTGCAAGGCGTTGTAAATGGACTCGGCCAACTCCCGCGAGATGCCCTCTACCCCGAGTAAATCCTCCACACTGGCGCTTTCGACCCCACGCACCCCGCCAAAGCGCTGCAGCAGCTTGGCCCGTTTGCGCGGCCCGATGCCAGGAATTTCCTCGATCTTGCTGCCCCCCATGCGCACCTTGGCCCGCTGAGCCCGCATGCCGGTGATGGCAAAGCGGTGCGCCTCGTCGCGAATTTGCGCCACCAGCATCAGTGCCGCAGAGTCTTTGCCCAAATAGACTTTATCGCGGCCATCGGCAAACACCAGTTCTTCCAGGCCCACCTTGCGGCCCTCGCCTTTTTCGACCCCCACAATGCGCGAGAGGTCCAGCCCAAGGTCGGTGAACACTTCACGCGCCATGCTCACTTGGCCTTTACCGCCGTCGATCAGCACCAAATCTGGCAGCCGGGCCGTCCCCTCCCCCGAGCGCAAGGCCTCCGCCAATTTGCCATAGCGGCGCATCAGCACTTGGCGCATGGCCGCGTAATCGTCACCTGGCGTGATGCCCTCGATGTTGTAGCGCCGGTATTCGCTGCTTTGCATCTTGTGCTGGCGAAACACCACGCAAGAGGCTTGGGTGTTCTCGCCGGCCGTGTGCGAGATGTCAAAACACTCGATGTGCAGCTGGTCCAAATCGTCCGGGGCCAAATCCAAGGCATCGGCCAAGGCCCGGGTGCGGGCTTGTTGTGAGCCTTCTTCGGCCAGTAGCCGTGCCAGCTTGATGTCGGCATTTTTTTCACTCATTTCCAGCCACACTCGGCGCTGCTCACGCGGATTGTGCACGGCAGCAATTTTGTAACCGGCTTGCTGCGACAAAGCCGCCACCAAAGCTTTGTCCACCGCCACACTGGTGATCAAGGCAGCGGGCACCGGAATGCCAATGTAGTGCTGTGCAATGAAAGCTTCGAGCACCTGCACTTCCACTGCGACCAAGGGGTGCCCATCGTCTTCCATCGTCTGCAAAGCCTGCGCATCCTCCACATGCGCCGGAAAGTAGGCCCGGTCGCCCAAATGCCGTCCACCGCGCACCATGGCCAGGTTCACGCAGGCGCGGCCGCCCTGCACGCGCACGGCCAAAATGTCCACATCGGTATCGGTGCCAGTGTCCACCGACTGCTGGTGCAGCACACGCGACAAAGCGGTCATTTGGTTGCGCACCTCCGCCGCTTGCTCAAAGGCCAAGCGTTCAGCATGCGCCATCATGCGGGCCTCCATCTCTTGCAGCAGCGCTTGGGTCTCGCCCTTCAAGAATCGCTCGGCGTGATGCACATCGTCGGCATAAGCCTGCGGGGTGATCAGGTTGACGCATGGACCCGAGCAACGCTTGATTTGAAACAGCAAACAAGGCCGGGTTCGGTTGGCAAACACCGTGTCTTCGCAGGTACGCAGGCGAAACACCTTTTGCAAAAGCTGAATCGACTCCTTGACCGCCCAAGCACTTGGAAAAGGCCCAAAGTACCGGTGCTTTTTCTCGACCGCACCCCGGTAATACGCCACGCGCGGAAAGGTTTGTGGCTCGGGCGCACCCGAAACAGCGGGCACGGGCGTCAAAAACAAGGTGCCGTTGCCCGTGAGCTTGAGATAGGGGTAGGTCTTGTCGTCCCGAAACAAAATGTTGAAGCGGGGACTGAGCGACTTGATCAGGTTGTTTTCAAGCAGCAATGCCTCGGCTTCGGAGCGCACCACCGTGGTCTCCAAGCGGGAAATCTTGCTCACCATGTGACCGATGCGGGTACCGCCATGGTCCTTTTGAAAATAACTCGACACCCGCTTTTTGAGCTGCTTGGCTTTGCCCACATAGAGCACATTGCCCTGCGCATCAAAGTAGCGGTAAACCCCCGGCAAAGCCGGGAGGGCAGCCACCTGGGCCAGCAAAGATTCGTCGTGTACCGCGGTCATGGCGCATATTGTGACGGGGAAACAATTTGCCCCGACAATCCCCCACCATGAAAACGCATCGGCTTTGGGACATTTTCTGCACCGTCATTGACAACCACGGTGACCTGGGCGTTTGCTGGCGCCTGACTCGCGAGCTGCTGGCCCAAGGCCAATCGGTGCGCCTGTGGGTCGATGACGCATCGGCCCTCGCCTGGATGGCCCCCGAGGCAGATGCCCTGCCCCATTTACAAGTGCTGCACTGGGCAGCCGCCAGCCAACATGAATTGCTGCAAAGCCTTGCACCGGCCGACGTGTGGATCGAAGCCTTTGGCTGCACCCTGCCCGAAGCCTTTGTGGCCCACGGTGTTGCCACTCGCCCGCAACAACCGGCGTGGATCAATCTGGAATATCTGAGCGCCGAAGACTGGGTGCCGCGCATGCACCGCCTGCCCTCGCCCGTGATGAGCGGCCCTGCCCAAGGCTGGACCAAAGACTTTTTCTATCCCGGCTTCACAGAGGGCACCGGCGGCCTGCTGCGCGAAACCGATTTGCTGGCCCGACAGCACCGCTTTGACCGAGCAGCCTGGCGCCAACTGCACGCCCCGGATTTAGAATCCGGCGGCCTGCTGGTCAGCCTGTTTTGCTACGAACCCGCTGCATTGCCCCAGCTGATGCACCAACTGGTGGGCACACCCCACCACCTGTTGGTCACCCCTGGCCGGCCGCTGGCGGCAGTGCAGCAGGCGCTGCCCCACATGCCTGCCCCCCCCAGCTGGAGCGCCCTGCCCTACACCGACCAAAACGGCTTTGACGAGATGCTTTGGGCCTGCGACCTCAACTTTGTGCGCGGCGAAGACTCGCTGGCGCGCGCTCTGTGGGCGGGCCAGCCCTTCATCTGGCACATCTACCCGCAAGACGACAACGCACACCATGCCAAGCTGGAGGCGTTTCTGGCGTGGATGCGGGCGCCACAGAGCCTGCGGCAGGCGCATCGGGTTTGGAACGGCATTGAAAACACGGCTTGGCCCAAATTGAACGCCGAGCATCGGGAGACTTGGTCCGAGTGCGTCACAGCAGCACGCGCCAGACTGCGCCTAAAAAACCCTTTGCACAGCCAACTCATGGCCTTTGTGCAAGCCCAGTCCTCAAGCTCCTGAGGTCCGCTGCAGGGTTCATCGAATGCCATGACTTGGATTGAAACCCTCTTCCCCTCAGCTGAGGGGCCAGTTCCTCACACAGCCTGCCAACTGGAACCTCAACCCAAAAGCAGCCCCACAGGTTAGAATAGCGGGCTTGGCGACAAGCCACACCCTTTCATTTCAGACTCAATTCCTATGAAAACCGCTCAAGAAATCCGCGTTGGCAACGTCATCATGCACGGCAAGGACCCCATGGTCGTCCTGCGCACCGAATACCAACGCGGCGGCCGTGGCTCATCCACCGTGCGCATGAAGCTCAAGAGCTTGATCGCCAACTTCGGTACCGAAGTCGTGTTTCGCGCCGACGACAAAATGGACCAAGTCATTCTGGACAAGAAAGACTGCACCTACTCCTACTTCGCGGACCCCATGTATGTTTGCATGGACACCGACTTCAACCAGTACGAAGTCGAAGCCACCAACATGGGTGATGCTTTGAATTATCTGGAAGACGGCATGGAACTCGAAGTGGTTTTCTACAACGAAAAAGCCATTTCTGTCGAGTTGCCCACCAGCGTGGTGCGCGAGATCACCTGGACAGAGCCTGCGGTCAAAGGCGACACCTCTGGCAAAGTCCTCAAGCCCGCCAAAATCGCGACCGGCATGGAAGTGCCCGTGCCTTTGTTTGTGAGCCAAGGCGACAAGATCGAAATCGACACCCGCACAGGCGAATACCGCAAACGCGTCTGAGAACTTCAGACCGCGCCCTGTGAAAGCCCCGCAAGGGGCTTTTTGCATGGGCCATGAAAACGCTTTAGGCCCATGCACAATGAAGGCCATGGAAAGCACTCAAAACATCAAAGACCCTTCACTGCCCCATGCGTGGGACGAGTTGCAGGCTGGCGCTCAGTCCAGCGACTGGCTTCAGCCTGAGGCGCATCGCCTGGCTTTTGCCGACCCGGAGTTTTTGCTGCGCCGCGAAACCCGGGGCATTCGCTTCCAGCTTGAAATGCTCAAACCGGATCTGGCTCAAACCGAAGCGGGCATTGAACACACCGTGGTGGTGTTTGGCAGCGCCCGATTTGTCGACCGGGCTACCGCCCAAACCCAACGCCAAATTGCGGCGCAAAGCGGCCAGGCACAAGACATTGCCAGAGCCGATGCCTTGGTGCGCAACGCAGAACACTACGAAAACGCACGTCTCTTTGCGCAACTCGTGGCCCGCTCATGTTCATGTCTGCCCAAGGCAGAAAAGTTGTTCATTTGCACAGGTGGCGGGCCAGGCATCATGGAAGCGGCCAACAGAGGCGCGCAAGAAGCGGGGGACATTTCTGTGGCGTTGAACATTGCACTGCCCCATGAGCAACACCCCAACCGCTTCGTCACCCCGGACTTGAGCTTCAAGTTCCATTATTTCGCGCTGCGTAAAATGCATTTCATGATGCGTGCCAAAGCGTTGGTGGCGTTTCCGGGTGGATTTGGCACACTGGACGAATTGTTTGAAGTGATGACGCTGGTGCAAACCCGCAAAGCACGCCCAGTGCCGATCTTGCTGTTTGGCACCGCGTTCTGGAAACGCCTGATCAACGTGGAGGTGCTGCTTGAAGAAGGCACGATCTCACCGAGTGACCTCGATCTGTTCCATTACGTGGACACGCCCGAGCAAGCTTGGCAGGCTATTTGTGACTTCTACGCGCTGAACGTCCCCAAGTGACAACTTTTTTGCCCATGATTGGTTAAAGTCGACCGATGCAACACAAACCCCTTTCACTGGCGCAAGTGCTCATTTGCGGCGCGGCCATCGTCACTTTGTCCATGGGCATTCGCCACGGCTTTGGCCTGTGGTTGCAGCCCATCACCCAAGCCCAAGGCTGGGGCCGCCAAGAATTTGGCTTTGCCATGGCCATCCAAAACCTGTCTTGGGGATTTGTGGGTATTTTTGCCGGCATGGTGGCTGACAAGTTCGGGGCCTTTCGCGTGATTGCTCTGGGCGCCGTGATCTACAGCGTGGGTCTGTTGGGCATGGCTTGGGCCACAGACCCCTGGGTTTTTGCCCTGTTCACGGGGGTGATCATTGGCACGGCCCAAGCGGGTACCACTTATGCCGTGATCTACGGTGTGATTGGCCGCAACGTCCCCGCCGAGCGGCGTTCCTGGGCCATGGGCGTCGCGGCAGCAGCCGGCAGTTTTGGTCAGTTTTTGATGGTGCCCGTTGAGGGCCTGTTGATCAGCCAGGCAGGTTGGCAAACGGCTTTGGTGATTTTGGCTGCGGCAGCCTTGCTGATCGTGCCTTTGGCTTGGGGCTTGCGCGAGCCAGCCCTGAACGCACCGGGCCAAATCCAGCGCGACCAATCCATTGCACAAGCCTTGAAAGAAGCCTTCAAGTACCCCAGCTTTCAGTTGCTGATGGCGGGTTACTTTGTCTGTGGTTTTCAGGTCGTTTTCATCGGCGTTCACATGCCCAGCTACTTGAAAGACCACGGCTTGGCCCCGCAAGTGGCCAGCTATGCACTGGCCTTGATCGGCTTGTTCAACGTTTTCGGTACCTACATTGCAGGCAGTTTGGGACAAAAAATGTCCAAGAAAAATATCTTGGCCTTCATTTATGCCGCCCGCTCAGTGGCCATCGTTTTGTTCTTGCTGGCGCCACTCACGCCCACCAGTGTTTATATTTTCTCGGCAGTGATGGGCTTGCTCTGGCTGTCCACAGTGCCCCCCACCAATGCGTCAGTGGCTCAAATTTTTGGTGTGGCCCACTTGTCCATGCTCAGTGGCTTCATCTTTTTCAGCCACCAAATCGGCTCCTTCTTGGGCGTCTGGTTGGGTGGCTATTTGTACGACAAAACAGGCAGTTACAACATCGTTTGGTACTTGGCTGTGGCCTTGGGCGTTTTTGCCGCATTGGTGAACCTGCCCGTGCGTGAAAGCCCCATCGTGCGAAAAGCACCTTTGCCCGCATGAGCACACGCCGCACCCTCATTGGGCTTGGCGCCTTGGGTTTGGCGCTCAGCTTTTGGCTCTACACCCAACCGGATGTGGTCATCATGTTGTCCGAACAATTGTGGTCTTGCTTTTAACCTGACCCGCTCCACACCATGCACGGCACCGAAAACCCCTCCGCTTGGCTGCAACGCTGGGCCCACCTGATTGCAGACAAAAGCCAAGTGCTGGATGTCGCATGCGGCGCCGGTCGCCACATGCGTTGGCTGGCCGCGCAGGGGCACACCGTGCATGGCGTGGACCGAAATCCAGACGCTTTGGCTTTGGCCCAAGTGCATGGTCAAGTCACATGTGCCGACATTGAAAACGGGCCTTGGCCCTTTTCTGGACAAACCTATGGGGCTGTGGTGGTGACCCATTACCTTTGGCGCCCTTTGCTGCCGGTCATCGTGCAAAGCCTTGCGCCAGGCGGCGTATTGGTTTACGAAACCTTTGCAGCAGGCAACGAAACGGTGGGCAAACCCTCTCGACCTGACTTTTTGCTGCAACCCGGCGAGTTGCTGAGCGCCACCCAAAGCTTGCGCACCGTGGCTTACGAGGATGGATTTGAATCGTCGCCCGACCGCTTTGTGCAGCGCATCGTTGCTGTCCGTCTCCAGTCAACTGAAGATGTCAGCCGATGGCTTTTAAGCAAGGCTTGAAACAGCAGAAGCCGCTCAGGGTGAAGGCCCTTGGCACTCGTTAAAATGGTTTCTTTTCTTGATCAGAAATGCCTGACATGACCACCGACTCTCGCCCCATCCGTGGCAGTATTCCTGCCCTCGTGACCCCCATGCTCGAAGACGGCCATGTGGACTACGCCACTTTGCGCAAACTGATCGACTGGCATGTTGCCGAAGGCACTGACGCCATCGTGGTGGTGGGCACCTCAGGCGAATCCCCCACGGTCACCGTGGATGAACACTGCGAGATCATTCGCGTCTCGGTTGAGCAAGCTGCCAAACGCATTCCCATCATCGCGGGTTGCGGTGCCAACTCCACCGCCGAAGCCATTGAATTGGCCAAGTTTGCCCAAAAAGTTGGGGCCGATGCCCAACTGCAAGTGGTGCCTTACTACAACAAGCCCACCCAAGAAGGCCTGTACCAACATTTCAAGGCCATTGCCGAGGCGGTACCCGGCTTGCCCGTGATTCTTTACAACGTCCCAGGCCGCACCGTAGCCGACCTGCAGCACGACACCGTCCTGCGCCTGGCTCAAGTACCCGGCATCATCGGTATCAAAGAAGCCACGAGCAACATCGAACGTGCTCAGTGGCTGATCCGCGATGTGCCCAAATCGTTTTCAGTTTTTTCCGGCGACGATGCCACCGCAGTCGCCCTGATGCTGTGCGGCGGTGCAGGCAACATCAGCGTGACCGCCAACGTGGCACCCCGCTTGATGCACGAACTGTGCGTTGCAGCCACTCAAGGCCATGTCCATGAAGCCATGCGCATCCAGTTTCAACTGCTGCCGGTGCACAAAAACCTCTTTGTCGAAGCCAATCCCATCCCGGTCAAATGGGCCATGCAGCGCATGGGGCTTTGCGGCCCCAAGCTTCGCCTGCCCATGACCGAGTTGTCTGAACCCCTGCAACCTCTGGTTGAAGCAGCCCTCAAAGCCAGCAGATTGATCTGACACACCCCAAGGATGTTTGTGAAAATCGCCACCATTGCCTCATCGGCCCGATTCCCTTTTCAACGAACGCTCACCGTCATGGCCATCACGGCCGCACTGAGCGGCTGTTCAGTTCTGAGAGAAGACAAGATCGACTACAAGAGTGCTGTCAGAGCACACTCCTTGGAAATCCCGCCCGACTTGACTCAACTGCGAAGAGAGTCCCGGTTTGCTTTTGAAAGCACCTCGGCATCGGCCGCGGGCTTTCAAAGTGCCAGCACCCGAGTGACCGATGCAGGCACCGCCTCGAACACCTTGGGCAAAGTGAAAATGGAGCGTCAAGGCGACCAGCGTTGGCTGGTAGCGGCCATGCCTGCTGACCAGGTCTGGCCCGCCTTGCGTGAATTTTGGACAGCCAACGGCTTTCCACTGACCACCGACTCCCCTGAGCTGGGCATCATGGAAACCGACTGGGCAGAAAACCGGGCCAAGTTGCCGCAGGACTTCATTCGCAAAAGCTTGGGCAGGGTGCTCGATTCGCTGTATTCAACAGGTGAGCGCGACAAGTACAGAACTCGTGTTGAACGCAATGCCAAGGGTAAAGTCGAGATCTACATCAGCCACCGCGGCCTGGTCGAGAACTACGCCACGGCACAAAAGGACCGCACAATCTGGCAAGCCCGCCCCAGCGACCCTGAACTGGAAATTGAATTTTTGCGTCGCCTCATGGTCAAACTGGGCACCTCACCCCAAGAAGCCAGCGCAGCAGTCGCCGCCCCGAAAGCACCAGCAGGCGTTCCTGTGGTCATGGTTGACGGCCAACCCACCATCAGCCTGAACGAAGCCTTTGACCGCGCTTGGCGCCGCACAGGCGTTGCACTCGACCGCAGTGGCTTTACCGTTGAAGACCGCGACATGGCCGCTGGGCGCTACTTTGTACGCTATGTGGCGCCACAAACCGCCCCATCAGAACCCGGCTTTATTTCCAGGCTTTTCAGCAGCAAAAAAGAACAAAGCGTTTTGGCCAAATACGGCCTCAGCCTGAGCGCAAGCGCTTCCGGTCAAACCGTGATCCGTGTGCTGAACACCAATGGTCAGCCAGAACAATCGGCACAGGCCGAGCGAATTCTCAAATTGCTCGCAACAGAACTGCGATAAACCATTTGAGCCACAAAAAAACCCCGCAAAGCGGGGTTTTTTTGTGTCTACCCCAGTTTGCACCGGGGCAGTTGACACATTACTTAGCGGCAGGAGCAGCTGGCGCAGCGGCTGGTGCAGCAGCAGGTGTGGCGGCTGCATCAGCAGCTGGCGCGGCGGCCGGTGCAGCTGCAGGCGCTGCATCAGCTGGTGCTGGAGCTGGAGCGGCCACTGGAGCAGGTGCAGCAGGAGCAGCAGCTTCTTCTTTTTTGCCGCAAGCGGACAGAGCAGCAGCAGCGATGATGGCAGCCAGAACGAGAGACTTGTTCATTTTGATTTTCCTAATGTAAGAATGAGAAAACAATTTCCGGAAATTGCTCAGACGGCAAAGACACCGTCCAAACCAGGCCAAAAGCACTCGAGCTCTTTTGTACCCAGCCAACGATTATAGCGTTTTCCCTAGTTTGTGCAGGCCATTGCTTGACAAGTCAAAAAAGGAGAAAAAGGGGACTCTAAAACCCTTGGTCAGAGCGCCTGCAACCAGCCCTCCGAAGCCCAATCCTTCAGGGCCTCTTGCGCATCTGCACTCAACGTCTTGAATTTTGAGCCGGAAATGCACCGATCGTCTGCCAAAATTCTCAAGGTGCGGGCATCGCGTCCACCCGCCTTGAAGGATTCACCGTTGATGAACACATGCTGCGCGTCGTACATCATTTTGGTGCGCCGATCGAGTTGCACCCCGCCAGACAGATCAAAGGCAGCCTCCGAACACTCGAACCACACCTGCGCTTTGGGCTCGGTCAAATACTCGCCCAGCAAACTGTCCAGCAATCCTGGATCTTGAAGCGCTTTGTCGATCACTTGACGTGCAAAGCCCGCCAATGACGACGGAATAGCCGCAGGCGCCATCACCGCCGGTTGTTTCGGATCTCGGTAAAGGCCAGCACCCAAACCTTCAAAGGCCTCGTCGGCCAAGCCCATCAAGAGCTCGCGGGCCAACTCACCCTCTTGCGGCGCCCGAAAGCCAATGGACCACGTCATGCACTCGCCTTCGGCCACGCCATCGTGCGCATATTTAGGGGGCAGGTAAAGCATGTCTCCAGGGTTGAGCACAAACTCTTCCTCGGCTTCAAAGTTTTGCAAGATCTTGAGCGGCACGCCTTCTTGCAGGCTCAGGTCTTTTTGTCGGCCGATGCGCCAACGCCGCTGCCCATGCGCCTGCAACAAGAAAACGTCGTAGCTGTCAAAGTGCGGCCCCACACCACCGCCGTCGCTGGCGTAACTGATCATCACATCGTCCAAGCGCGCATCGGGCACAAATCGGAACTGTTGCATCAAGGCATGAACGCCGTCGTGGTGCATGTCCACCCCTTGCACCAGAAAAGTCCATTTCTTTTGGCTAAATGGCGGCAGGCTGCGCTTTGGGAACGGGCCGTGCTTCATCTTCCAGCCTTTGGGCGAATCCACGATCAAACGCGACTCCACGCCTTCCTCAGCCGCCAAAGCCACCAAGTCGTTGCGCCCCACACACGGCACAAAATCCGCAATGGCATTGCGCACCAGCAAAGGCTTTTTTTGCCAATGACGCTTCATGAATTGGGTGGGGCTCAGACCGCCGAGCAGGGCCAGGGGTTGTTCTGTGTTCATGGGGGTGATCCAGTTGCACAAGCCAAAAGACCTGCACTCAAAGACAAAGCAGCTCAAAACGGGCTGCCAAACTGCGACAATTGTCGTATGGAAATCAAGACACCTTCTGTGGTCGCACTGACCTGGACACTCAAAGACACTCTGGGCGAAGTTCTGGACACCCTGGACGAACCGGTTGAATTTTTCATCGGCGGCCACGACCTGCTGCCCAAAATCGAAGAAGCCCTGCAAGGCCACGAAAAAGGCGCCAAGGTTGACCTGCACCTGGAGCCCGAAGACGCCTTTGGCGACTTCAACGAAGAACTGCTTTTTTTAGAGCCTCTCGCTCTTTTTCCGCCCGGCCTTGAACCTGGCCTCACCATCGAAGGCACGGCCCTGCCCCAAGGCTGCCACCCAGACGCGCCACGCAACGTGCTTTACACCGTGACCGAGATCTACCCCGAGCATGTGGTGCTGGACGGCAATCACCCGCTGTCGGGCATTGCGCTGCGTTTGCACCTGAAAGTGGAATCGGTTCGCGAGCCGACCGAAAACGAAGTGGGCAGCGGCAGCTGCGGCACGGGGTTTTTCAAAATTGAAGTGGGCGATGAAGGCCTGCCCAAGGGGCCGACACTTCACTGAGCGGCTCACCGGGCAACTTATTTTTTACCTGTCGAGCCGTAGCCGCCTTCACCACGTTCGCTGGTGGCATCAAAGTCATTGACCACCTTGAATGTGGCCTGTACCACCGGAACAATGACCATCTGAGCGATTCGCTCCATCGGTTCAATGGTGAATGCCACTTCACTGCGATTCCAGCAGCTGACCATCAACTGGCCCTGGTAATCGCTGTCGATCAAGCCCACCAGATTGCCCAACACGATCCCGTGCTTGTGACCCAAGCCCGATCGAGGCAACAGCATGGCCGCATAACCAGGATCTTTGAGATGGATCGCCATGCCCGTGGGCACCAAATGCCAGGCCTTGGGTGCCAAAGTCAGCGGTGCCTCGAGACAGGCGCGCAAATCAAGGCCCGCGCTGCCCGGGGTCGCGTAAGAGGGCATTTGAGCGGCAATGCGCGCATCCAGAATCTTGAGATCAATGTCCATGGTCATCCCTGTTGTGAGCCCAGACGCCGGGCAATGTCTTCAATGAGCTGCACCGCCAAAACCTGCTTGCTGGCGTGCGGCAACTCCTTAGCCCCAGTCGCATCCACCAGCATCAAAGCGTTGTCGTCTTGGCCAAAGGTGGCCGGGCCGATATTGCCCACCAACAGCGGCACCCCTTTGCGCAGGCGCTTGGCCGTAGCGTGCGCCAACAGGTCATGGCTTTCGGCGGCAAAGCCCACACAAAACAGATCGCCCTTTTGCGCCGCGGCCGACTGGGCCACGGTCGCCAAAATGTCGGGGTTCTCCACAAAGCTCAGCTCAGGCGTCTGACCCGAGCCGTCTTTCTTGATTTTCTGGTCGGCCGCATTGGCCGGACGCCAGTCGGCCACAGCGGCAGTGGCCACGAAAACGCCTTGTGCAGGAACATGGGCCTGCACCGCCAGCAACATGTCTCGGGCGGAGCGCACGTTCACGCGCTTGACCCCACGGGGCGTTTCCAAGCTCACCGGGCCAGCGATCAAGGTCACATCGGCACCCGCCATGCGCGCGGCCCGCGCAATGGCAAAACCCATCTTGCCGCTCGACAAATTGGTGATGCCGCGCACCGGATCAATCGCCTCATAAGTGGGGCCAGCCGTGACCAACACAGACCGACCGGCCAAGGATTTGTGGGCAAAAAACGCCTCCAAATCTTCCAAAATTTCATCGGCTTCGAGCATGCGCCCGTCACCCGTTTCACCGCAAGCTTGATCGCCCTGCCCCACATCCAGCACATGGATGCCGTCGGCTTTGAGCTGAGCCACGTTGCGCTGCGTAGCCGGGTTGGACCACATTTCGCGGTTCATGGCCGGAGCCACGATCAGGGGCACTTGGTCAATGGGCCTTGCAAGACACATCAGGCTGAGCAGCTCATCGGCGCCGCCGTGCAGCAGTTTGGCCATGAAGTCGGCGCTGGCCGGAGCCACCACAATCGCATCGGCTTCGCGACTGAGGTTGATGTGCGCCATGTTGTTGGCCTCGCGCGGGTCCCATTGCGAGGTGTAAACAGGCCGACCCGACAAGGCCTGCAAGGTGACTGCCGTCATGAATTGCTCGGCCGCCTGGGTCATGACCACCTGTACCGTGACGCCCGCCTTGACGAAGGCGCGGCAAAGTTCAGCCGACTTGAAGGCCGCGATGCCGCCTGACAAGCCCAGAACGATGTGTTTTCCAGCCAATGTGCTCATGCCCAGAAATGTAGCAGACGTGACTGTCTATAATCACGATTTCCACCTACCGGGGGCTGTTGGCTCCCGTCTTGGACATGACCAAATTCGTCTTCGTCACCGGCGGTGTGGTGTCTTCCCTGGGCAAGGGAATCGCCTCCGCATCGCTCGCCGCCCTCCTCGAATCGCGCGGCCTGTCTGTCACCCTCATCAAGCTCGACCCCTACCTCAACGTGGACCCCGGCACCATGTCGCCGATTCAGCACGGTGAAGTGTTTGTGACCGACGACGGCGCTGAAACAGACCTGGATTTGGGCCATTACGAGCGCTTCATCAACACCCGCATGAAGAAGGCCAACAACTTCACAACGGGTCAAATTTACAAAAGCGTGCTCGAAAAAGAGCGCCGTGGTGATTACCTGGGAAAGACTGTGCAGGTCATCCCCCACGTCACCAACGAAATTCAGGACTTCGTCAAACGCGGTGCAGGTTTTGGCACCCCCGAAGCGGTCGATGTGGCCATTGTTGAAATCGGCGGCACCGTGGGCGACATAGAATCGCTGCCATTTTTAGAGGCTGTGCGCCAGCTGAGCCTGCGCTTGGGGCCCAACAATGCGGCCTTTGTGCACCTGACTTACGTCCCCTGGATCGCGGCTGCCGGTGAACTCAAGACCAAACCCACCCAGCACACCGTCCAAAAACTGCGCGAAATCGGCATCCAGCCCGATGCCCTGTTGTGCCGTGCCGACCGCTACATCCCGGAGGACGAGCGCGACAAAATATCTTTGTTCACCAACGTGCAAAACTGGGGCGTGATCTCCATGCCCGATGTGGACACCATCTACAAAGTGCCCCGCGTGCTGCACGAGCAAGGCCTTGATGGTCTGATTTGCGACAAACTGCGCCTGAACACCCAGCCCGCCAACCTCAAGCGCTGGGACGACCTGGTTCACGACACAGAGCACCCCCAAGGTGAAGTCACGATCGCCATGGTGGGCAAGTATGTCGAACTGTCAGACAGCTACAAATCGGTCAACGAAGCACTGCGCCACGCCGGCATGCGCAACCATGTGCGCGTCAAAATCGAACACATCGACTCCGAAACCATCACCCCAGAGACCGTGGCCAGCTTGGCCCATTACGACGGCATCTTGGTGCCAGGCGGCTTTGGCAAACGCGGTGTCGAAGGCAAGATCGAAACCGCACAATTTGCACGAACCCATAAGCTGCCCTATTTGGGCATTTGCTTGGGCATGCAGGTGGCCACCATCGAATACGCCCGCCATGTGGCCGGCATGAAGGACGCCAACAGCACCGAGTTCGAGCCCGAAACGCCCTTCCCCGTGATCGCCCTGATCAACGAGTGGAAAGACGCCGACGGCTCCATCCAGATGCGTGACGCCAACTCCGACTTGGGCGGCACCATGCGTCTGGGCGCACAAAGCTCGGACGTGGCCAAAGGCACACTCGCCCACCAAATTTACGGCGACGTGGTCACCGAGCGCCACCGCCACCGCTACGAAGCCAACGTCAATTACCTGAACGACTTGCGCAAAGCAGGCTTGGTGATCTCCGCCTTGACCCAGCGCGAGCAACTGACCGAAATCGTCGAATTGCCGCAGACGGTTCACCCTTGGTATGTCGGCGTGCAGTTTCACCCCGAATTCAAGTCCACGCCCTGGGACGGTCATCCCCTGTTCAATGCATTCGTCAAAGCGACTGTCGAGCACAAGGCGGCCGCCTGACCCCCCCAACGCACAGGAACTCGCCATGAAACTCTGCGGATTCGACGTCGGCCTGAACCACCCGTTCTTTTTGATCGCGGGCACCTGCTCCATCGAAGGCCTGGAGATGTCCATTGAAGTGGCCGGTCGCCTCAAAGAGACCTGCACGGCACTGGGCATCCCGTTCATTTACAAAGGCTCGTTCGACAAAGCCAACCGCTCGTCGGGCCACACACAACGCGGCGTGGGCATCGACGCAGGCTTGAAAATTCTGGATGAAGTTCGCCGCCAGATTGGCGTGCCCATCCTCACCGATGTCCACGATGAATCACAGGTCAAGACCGTGGCCAGCGTGGTCGATGTGTTGCAAACGCCTGCATTTTTATGTCGCCAAACCGACTTCATCCGCGCTGTGGCCCAGTCGGGCAAGCCGGTCAACATCAAGAAGGGCCAATTTTTGGCCCCTTGGGACATGAAAAACGTCATCGACAAAGCCCGCAGCGCTGCGCGTGAAGCGGGTTTGCCCGAAGACAACTTCTTGGCCTGCGAGCGTGGCGTGAGTTTTGGCTACAACAACTTGGTGGCCGACATGACGAGCCTGGCCGAAATGCGCAAAACCGGTGCACCGGTGGTGTTTGACGTGACCCACTCGGTGCAAAAGCCCGGCGGTCAGGGCACCAGCAGCGGCGGTGCCCGCGAGATGGTGCCGGTGCTGGCCCGTGCGGGCGTGGCTGCAGGCGTGGCGGGTCTCTTCATGGAGACCCACCCCAAGCCTCAAGAAGCTTGGTCAGACGGCCCCAATGCGGTGCCACTGGGCAAAATGCGCGCCTTGCTCGAAACCTTGGTTCAGCTCGATGCCGTCACCAAAAAGAACCCGTTTTTAGAGGATGATTTTTCATGAGCGGCTACATCATTGCCCACGTTCAGGTCACCAACCCTGTGCAATACGAGGCGTACAAAAAATGGTCTACAGCGGCCATGAAAACCGCAGGTGCCGAAGTCTGCGTGCGCGGAGGCCAAGTCCAAGTGCTCGAAGGCGACTGGGCTCCTGAGCGCATCGTCATCTTGAAGTTCCCCTCCTTTGAAGCCGCCAAGGCTTTTTACGAACTGCCCGAATACCTCAAAGCCCGTGAAGCCCGAGAAGGTGCCGCCATCATGCGCATGGTGGCCGTCGAAGGCGTCTGAGCCAATGGCTTTGAAACCCCGTTTTATTTTTAAAGTGAGAGAGTTCAAAAATGAGTGCAATCGTTGATATCGTCGGCCGTGAAATCCTCGACAGCCGTGGCAACCCCACCGTCGAATGCGACGTGTTGCTGGAATCTGGTGTGATGGGCCGCGCTGCGGTGCCGTCTGGCGCTTCGACGGGCAGCCGCGAAGCCATTGAACTGCGTGACGGCGACAAAAGCCGCTACTTGGGCAAAGGCGTGCTCAAAGCTGTGGAGCACATCAATACCGAAATCTCCGAAGCTGTGCTGGGCCTTGACGCCTCAGAGCAAGCCTTTTTGGACCGCACCCTGATCGACCTGGACGGTACTGACAACAAGAGCCGCTTGGGCGCCAACGCCATGTTGGCTGTGTCCATGGCCGTGGCCCGCGCTGCGGCCGAAGAGTCCGGCTTGCCCCTGTACCGTTACTTTGGCGGCATGAACGCCAACCAAATGCCCGTCCCCATGATGAACGTCATCAACGGTGGCGCGCACGCCAACAACAACCTGGACTTGCAAGAGTTCATGATCATTCCTGTGGGCGCACCTTCATTCCGCGAAGCCGTGCGCTGGGGCGCTGAGGTGTTCCACGCCCTCAAGAAAATCATCCATGACAAAGGCATGAGCATTGCCGTGGGCGACGAAGGAGGCTTTGCCCCCAACATCGAAAGCCACGAAGCGGCCATCCAGATGGTGCTGGACGCGATTGCCGCAGCCGGTTACACCGCTGGCGAACACATCGCCATTGGTCTGGACTGTGCGGCCAGCGAGTTCTACAAAGAGGGCCACTATGTGTTGGCCGGTGAAGGCGGCGTCCGCTTGACGTCCGAGCAGTGGACCGACATGTTGGCCACTTGGTGCGACAAATACCCCATCATCAGCATCGAAGACGGCATGGCCGAAGGCGATTGGGACGGCTGGAAAATCCTGACCGACCGCTTGGCCAAAAACGTGCAAATCGTGGGTGACGACCTCTTCGTGACCAACACCAAGATCCTCAAAGAAGGCATCGACAAAGGCATCGCCAACTCGATCCTGATCAAGATCAACCAGATTGGCACCTTGACCGAAACCTTTGCCGCCATTGAGATGGCCAAACGCGCCGGTTACACCGCTGTCATCAGCCACCGCTCGGGTGAGACCGAAGACAGCACGATTGCCGATATCGCCGTGGGCCTGAATGCCGGTCAAATCAAAACCGGCTCCATGAGCCGCTCGGACCGCATGGCCAAGTACAACCAGTTGCTGCGCATCGAAGAAGACTTGGGCGACGTGGCCGTTTACCCAGGCCGTTCGGCTTTCTACAACTTGCGCTAAAACGATTCCACCATGGGCAATCGCTTGATCCCTGCCGTGCTCTTTGCCTTGCTGCTCATTGTTCAAGTGCAGCTGTGGTTTGGGCAAGGCAGCTTGCCCCATGTCAACGCCTTGCGCCTGGAGCTGGACCAGCAAAAACTGGCCAACGAGGAAGCACGGCTCAAGATGGAGCAACTGAGCGCGGAGGTCACCGACTTGAAACAAGGCCTGAACATGGTGGAAGAACGCGCCCGAAATGAGCTGGGCATGGTCAAAACCAACGAAGTCTTCGTTCAAGTCGCCAAATGATGTGTCCCCAAACGGGTTGGAACGGCCCACGGCAATGAACCCTCGGTGGGTCGCCATCGTCGGAGCTGCGGGCAGCGGAAAATCTTGGCTGGCCCAGTCCTTGAACAGCGCATTGTTGGCCCAAGGCCATCCCGTGCGGTTGTCCGATAGGCTGGGCGAATCTCCGTCCCATGGGTCGAACAGCACCACACTGGCCGCAGTGGATTGGTGGATCACCGTGGCTTCAATGCCCTCGCCCGTGTCAGGCCTTGGCGTGACCACTTTGTTGATGGGCTTGGACTTGCCGGGCCTTGGTCCCGAATCACAAAGCGAAGACAGCGCATTGCGGCAAGGCTTGAGTTTGACCCAAAACCCTTTCAGGATCGTTTACGGGCTGGGGGTTCACCGTCTGAACAACGCCTTGCTCGCCTTGGGTTTGACACAAGTCCATACCGCTGCTTGGCAGGACCGCGAGCGCGCCCAGTTCAACATCAATGGCGGCCGAGACACATGGGTGTGCAACGATTGCAGCGATCCGGCCTGTGAACACAAACTGTTCACCCGGTTGTTGACGCAACGCTCCGCTTGAGCGGCGGCTTCAGTGCACTGCGCCCGGCGGCAAGTCGGCAGGCAGGCCCGTAAAAAGACCCGCCGCATCGACCGGGTCAAAGCGGTATTGGGCACCGCAGAAGTCGCAGCCCACTTCCACCTGGCCCTGCTCGGCGATGATGCTGTCCACCTCTTCGCTGCCCAAGCTGCGAATCATGTGGCCTACGCGTTCGCGGTTGCAACGGCAGGCAAAGCGAGGGCCCGACTCGCCCATCAAGGGTTCAAACCGGGCCAAAGGCTCTTCCCAATACAGACGGTGCAAAATCGTCTCGGCATCCAAACCCAGCAACTCTTCTCGCTTGAGGCTCTTGGTCAAAATCGAGATGCGGCTGAAATCTTCGCTTTGGCCCAACACCGATTCGCGCATCAACGAATCAGCACGGCCCGCCAAATTGCCTTGACCCTCAATGGGCAGGCGCTGAATCAGCAAACCCGCGGCCACCTTGTCGTCGGCGGCCAACACCAAAACGGTGTCCAGCTGCTCGGACTGGAGCATGTAATGCTCCAGCACTTCACTGATGTTTTCCAGCTTTTCGCCCCGGTCCCCAAACAGCGGCACCACGCCCTGATAGGGCTGCTGCCCGGGCAAGCGATCTTGCGGGTCAAGCGTGATGGCACAGCGCCCTTCGTTGTTCACGTTCACCATCTGGCTCAAGCTCGCGTTGTCGGCCACCTCGCCCACTTGGGTGCAAGTGGCGCGCAGGCTCAGGTCGGGTTGCACCTCGACCACACCCAATTTCACCGGGCCATCGCCAAAAATTTGCAGCACCAAAGCGCCATTGAACTTGATGTTGCCCTGCATCAGCACACCGGCTGCAGCCATTTCGCCCAGCAACTGGCGTACCGGTGCGGGGTAAGCGCCGGTTTCAGAGTTGGCGGCGCGGCGCGCCAAAATGTCTTGCCAGGCATCGGTCAGGCGCACCAACATGCCACGCACTGGCAGGCCTTCGAAAATGAATTTATGGAGTTCGGACAAAGTGCAATCAACAGCCCCGTGGGGCCGATCCTCAAAAATTTAAAAAGCGGTCGGTCAGGCCAAAATGGCACCCCAAAAATCAGCTGATTTTTTTCAAGCCCGCCTTGAAGCGGCGGGCATTATCCACGTAGTGGCGAGCGCTTTGGCGCAGGCCTTCGATCTGCTCGGGGCTCAGTTCGCGCACCACCTTGGCCGGCGTGCCCATGATCATCGAACCATCCGGAAATTCCTTGCCCTCGGTCACCAGCGAACCAGCGCCCACCAAGCAGTTTTTGCCGATCTTCGCACCATTGAGCACCACCGCGCCAATGCCAATCAAGGACTCGTCGCCAATGGTGCAACCGTGCAGCATGACCATATGACCCACCGTGACGTGCTTGCCCACTTTGATCGGCTTGCCGTGGCCGGCGTGCATCACGCTGCCGTCCTGGATGTTGCTGCCCTCGCCGATCTCAATCGTCTCGGTATCACCCCGCACCGTCACGCCAAACCAGACACTGGCATCGGCCCCAATCTTGACCGCGCCCATGACTTGCGCGTTGTCGGCCACCCAAGCCGTCTCGGCGAGTTCGGGGGTTTGATCATCCAATTGGTAAATGGCCATATCGGTTTCCTGTTGGTTGAGACTTCTTGTAAAACTACAATTGTAGGCAAGCCCACCCCCGGTGGAGGGCGATGCCGACGATCACCATGCACACCCTGCGCTCCGCCGCCCTGACGCCTTGGGCGCAAACCGACCCGAACCTGAAAGCCCAGACCACTTTGGCGCTGGACCTGAGCCTGCCCGTGGGTGCGCAAGACAGCCTCGATGCCCCGTCTGCTGGCCCCGGCCGCCCTGCCCGCCCGGTGCTGTTGCCGCACACCCAGCTCAAAGCCAAATCCATGGCCACGCCCGAGGGCCGGGCCATGCTGGTTCACGCTGTTGCACACATCGAGCTCAATGCCATTGATTTGGCACTGGACGTGGTCTGGCGCTTTGCAGGCATGCCCGATGATTTTTACACCGACTGGGTGCGCATCGCCCAAGAGGAAGCCAAACACTTCAGCCTGCTCCGCCAGCATTTGGTCAGCCTGGGTTTTGACTACGGCGATTTTCCAGCCCACAACACCCTGTGGGACATGGCCGAGCGCACGCAGGATGACATTCTGGCCCGCATTGGCATCGTGCCGCGCACCCTGGAAGCGCGAGGCTTGGACGCCTCACCGGGTGTCAAAAACAAGTTGGTCAGCGTGGGCGACCACCGGGCTGGCGAGATTTTGGACATCATCTTGGCCGATGAGATCGGCCATGTCGCAGCAGGCAACCACTGGTACAGGCACCTGTGTACCCAACGTGGGCTGGACCCCATCGGGCACTATGCCGAGTTGATGGCACAGTACGATGCGCCCAAACTGCGCCCACCCTTCAACCTGGCAGCGCGGCGTCTGGCGGGTTTTGAAGAAGCCGAATTGGACGCCTTGAGCTGATTCAACCGTTCCAACTCAACAGATTTAACGCAACGTCACCCCACAAACTCAACCCCTCTGAAAGATGACCATGAACGTTTACGACACCCTCAAGTCCCTCCACATCGAATTGCCCCCTGTGGCCGTGCCCGCTGCGGCCTACGTGCCTTTTGTGCAAACGGGCAACTTGGTGTTCCTGTCCGGTCACATCGCCAGAAAAGACGGCAAAGTCTGGGTGGGTCAACTGGGCAAAAACATCGGCACAGCCGAAGGTCAACAGGCTGCCCGCGCTGTGGCCATTGACCTGATGGGCACGCTGCACGCCGCGGTGGGCGATCTGAACAAGGTCACCCGCATCGTCAAAGTCATGAGCCTCGTCAATTCAACGGGCGATTTCACCGAACAGCACTTGGTCACCAACGGCTGCAGCGAATTGCTGGGCCAAGTGTTTGGCGCAAAGGTCGGCGCGCACGCGCGCAGTGCCTTTGGCGTGGCCCAAATCCCGCTGGGGGCCTGCGTCGAGATCGAACTCATCGCCGAGATCGGCTGAACATGGGAACGCTCTCAACAGCACCGGGCACCGCTGGTGGCCAGATTTTTTGGGGGGGCGGATCAAGCCAAGCGCCGGACCACTTCGGCCCCAATGGCCAACGAACTGGTCAAACCGGGTGACTCGATGCCCAACAAGTTCACCAAGCCGGGCACACCGTGCTCGGCAGGTCCTTGGATCAGAAAATCGGCCGACGCCTCTGCAGGGCCACTGATCTTGGGCCTGATGCCCGCATAGCCGGGCAACAAAGCGCCATCGGCCAAGCCTGGCCAGTATTTGCGCACCTCGGCATAAAAAGCATCCCCCCGGCTGGGGTCAACTTGCAAATCGGTGGGGTCCGTCACCCACTGCACATCCGGGCCGAACTTGGCTTGCCCTCCCAGATCGAGCGTGAGGTGTACGCCCAAACCAGCCGCTTCAGGCACAGGGTAGATCAGGCGAGAAAACGGCGCTTTGCCGGCCAAAGTGAAGTAATTGCCTTTGGCGTAATGCGCTTGAGGCAACAGATCGGGGTTCAGGCCTGCCATGCACCGGGCCATCGCCACGGCCTGAAGGCCAGCTGCATTGACCAACACCCGGCAAGCCAGCTCGGTGCCATCCTGCGCTTGGACCCGAATCGGGTGGCTGGCCGTGCCTTGATGCAGGCCAATGTGCTGAACGGGCGAGAGCAGCGCCAGCATACCGCCCGCATTTTCCATATCGCCTTGCAGGGCCAGCATGAAACCGTGGCTGTCCACCACGCCCGAGCTGGGAGACAACAAAGCCGCCTCACAGGACAGTGCGGGCTCCAAAGCGATCGCCTCGGCGGCGCTGAGTTTTTGCAGATCGTGAACGCCGTTGGCCGCAGCCTTGCGCATGATGCCGTCCAAGGCCTGAACTTGCTCAGGGCTGGTGGCCACAATCAGTTTGCCCAGTTGCCGATGCGACACGCCCCGCTCACGGCAATAGGCGTAAAGCATGGCTTTGCCTTCCACGCACAAGCGGGCTTTGAGGGAACCTGCGGGGTAATAAATACCGGCATGGATCACTTCGCTGTTGCGCGCACTGGTGCCCGTGCCAATGGCGTTTTCCGATTCAAGCACCAACACCTCATGGCCAGACAAAGCAAGCGCCCGACCCACAGCCAGGCCGACCACGCCGGCACCCATCACGACTGCATCGACTTGTTCCACTTGAGCCCCAAAAGAGTGTTGAAAAGCGTGATTGTGGCGCAGCCCAGTGACCATGCTGGTGCCGGGGCTGACGCCCGCAAGACAGACAGCTGCAGCGCCCCCGTGCAGACTGCAAGCCATACCAACCAGGAGAAACTGACATGTCGTTGTTCAATCTGCAAGGCAAAGTGGCGGTGGTCACAGGCTCCAGCCGGGGCATTGGCCGGTCCATCGCTCACCAACTGGCCAAGGCGGGGGCCAAAGTGGTGGTGTCCAGCCGCAAGCTCGAAGCGTGCGAGGTGGTGGTCCAGGAAATCATGGCTGCAGGGGGTGAGGCCATGGCCATCGCGGCCAGCATTTCCAACAAGGAGCAACTGCAACACCTGATGGCCAAAACCCGCGAAACATGGGGACCCGTTGACATTTTGGTGTGCAATGCAGCCAGCAACCCGTATTACGGTCCGGCCACAGGCATGAGTGACGAGGTGTTTGACAAGGTGATGCGCAACAACGTGTTGTCCAATGCCTGGCTGTGCAATCTGGCTTATCCGGACATGAAAGCCCAAAAGGACGGTGCCATCGTGATCGTGTCATCGATCGGGGGCTTGCACGGTTCACCCGTGATTGGCGCTTACAACCTGTCCAAGGCGGCCGACATGCAGCTGGCGCGCAACCTGGCGGTGGAATGGGGCCCGGACAATATCCGCATCAATTGCATTGCACCGGGATTGATCAAAACCGACTTTGCCAAAGCCTTGCACGAAGACCCGGTGCTGATTGCCAAGTACAACAACGAGACACCCTTGCGCCGCATGGGCGAGCCGGACGACATTGGTGGCATTGCGGTGTTTTTGGCAAGTCCCGCGGGGCGTTACGTGACGGGGCAGACGGTGGTGGCAGATGGGGGCATGATGATTCGCTGACTGTGCTGGGTGCCCGATGCTGCGGGCACCGCAGCGCATGGGCTGTGGTTTGGCTTAGCGCGAACCCTCCAAAAAGCAAAAAGCCCGCATCAGCGGGCTTTTTGTTCTGGGAAAGACTTCGATCAGCCGAAGTTCTTCTCGGCGAACGACCAGTTCACCAGTTTGTCGAGGAAAGTCTCGACAAACTTGGGGCGCATGTTGCGGTAGTCGATGTAGTAGGCGTGCTCCCACACATCGACAGTCAACAAGGCGGTGTCGCCCGTCGTCAAAGGGGTGCCGGCAGCGCCCATGTTGACGATGTCGACCGAGCCGTCGGCTTTCTTGACCAACCAGGTCCAGCCGGAGCCGAAGTTGCCCACGGCGCTCTTGACGAAGGCTTCTTTGAAAGCAGCATAGCTGCCGAACTTGGCGTTGATGGCCGTGGCCAAAGCGCCAGAGGGCTCGCCGCCGCCGTTGGGCTTCATGCAGTTCCAGAAAAAGGTGTGGTTCCAGATCTGCGCAGAGTTGTTGTAAACGCCACCGCTGGACTTTTTGATGATCTCTTCGAGGGACATGCTCTCGAATTCAGTGCCTTTTTGCAGGTTGTTGAGGTTCACCACATAAGCGTTGTGGTGCTTGCCGTGGTGGAACTCCAGGGTTTCCTGGCTGTAATGAGGGGCCAAAGCGTCGATGGCGTAAGGCAGTGCGGGCAAGGTGTGTTCCATGAGGGATCCTTTGGTTGTTGCGGGTTGAAAAAATGTTTGACGCATTTTAGGGGAGCGCGATGCCCCTTACCGTATTCAGGGTCACTCAAGGGCAATGCAAGGACGGGGATTGGAAAAGCATGGCCTTAGAGGGGAGGGCCCAGTGACCCACATCCGTTGTGGGCCGGGGCTTGGGCACCGATTTTGGGTACTCCCTCATGAGGTGCACAGGCCCCGGCCCACAACGGCTGACGTGTTCAGCAAAAACTCAAGGGGTCACGGTCAGCGGCACATCCCCATCCGCCAAAGTCGCTCGAACCGCTTGACCCGGTTGAAACTGCGCGGCATGCGTCAAAGCCTGCCCGTTGTCGTCGCTCAGCCAAGCGTAACCCCGCTCCAGCACCCGGTGTGGGTCCACCGACGACAAACGCAAAGCGGCCCGCTCTAGACGCTGGGCGCGCAGCGGCACCTGCTGAGCCCGGTTAAAACCCAAACGGTCATTCAAGCGGTCCAACTGGTGCGCTTGCCCTGTCAATTGGCTTTGAACTGCACTGTTCAAACGACCGGCCAAGCGGTCCAGCCACTGCTGGTGCTGGCCCAGCAAGGCTTGGGGGCGGCTCAATCGGGTCGCGATGGCGCTCAGGCGTTGGCTCTGGCGCTCTTGCTGACGGAGCAAACCCACGCCCAACCGGGCTGCCACAGCATCCAAGCGTTGCGCTTGGCGGTCTTGCTGGCGAATCAAGCCCCGGCTCAAGCGATGCTCCAGCACCAACAGTGCTTCAAGGCCCACGCCACGGTCGGTCGCAGCCATCTCAGCCGCCGCCGTGGGCGTTGGGGCGCGCACATCGGCCACAAAATCAGCGATGGTGAAGTCGGTCTCGTGGCCCACGCCGCAAATGATCGGCACCGGACTTTGAGCCATGAACCGGGCCAAGTTTTCGTCGTTGAAAGACCACAGGTCCTCCATGGCGCCACCACCGCGCACCAACAAGATCACGTCCACGGGGGGGCACAGCGGGTTGTCCTCTGCCGTGAGGGCGTAGATGTTTTGCAAAGCCTGTACCAGCGTGGCCGCAGCACCAGCGCCCTGCACCAAGGCCGGGGCCATGAGCACAGGGATGTGCGGCACGCGCCGCTGCAAAGCCGTCACCACGTCGTGCCAAGCTGCAGCCCCCAGCGAGGTCACTACCCCAATCGCTCGGGGTTGGGCGGGTAACGCCCGTTTGTGGAGGGGGTCAAACAAGCCTTCGGCTTCCAGCTTGGCTTTGAGGCGCAAAAACTGCTCAAACAAAGCACCCTGCCCGGCCCGCTCCATGGACTCGACGATCAACTGCAGGTCACCACGGGCCTCGTAAACGCCCAGGCGACCCCTCACCTCCACCAATTCGCCATCGCGGGGGACAAAACCCATCAAGCTGGCCGCACGCCGAAACATGGCACAGCGAATCTGCCCCGTTTCGTCCTTGATTGAAAAATAACAATGCCCACTGGCTGCGCGCGCAAAGCCCGAAATCTCGCCCCGCACGCTGACGGGGTTGAATTGACCGTCTAAAGCATCAGCAACGGCGCGGCACAGTGCAGAAACTGTCCACGCACGGGGCGTCAATTCGTTGTTTTCAGACATGGGCTCAGGTTTGATGGGTGTTTGAAGCACATTTCAAGTGAGAGATCAGGCCGTGTAGGGCCAAGTACTCCACAAGCCAAGGCAGTGGTTTGGTTTTCAAGGGGTTTCAAAAATGATCTTAATGAATTTATGCAAGTCATTGATCTCATGAAACATTTTAAATTTTTCAGTGTGAATTTCGCCAGCTAGCTCTGTACCTGCGTATTCAAAATCAGACCGCGTGGAAAAGTTTTACACAAAGTTATCCACAGCTGGCCGAGTCAGTCGCATCGCCCACATTTTCATGCATGCTCGCAGCATCGGTTCACGGATAATCAGGGTCAACATGACCGCCACTCCGTTCACTTTGACCGCCAAGAACAACCATTCTGTGCGGAGATTTTCACACTTTGCGAATCAAAACGTGCCGGGGTTGGCATGTTGGTGAGCCGTTGGTTGCACCTGAACCTGCCCAAAGTGTGGCGGTCGCGCAACGGGCTGGCCCGTTTGCTGCTGCCTTTGTCCGTTTTTTTCGCCAGTCTGTTGGCCATTCGTCAAGGTCTGTACCGTCTGGGCTTGTTTCGAAATGTCCGTTTGCCGGTGCCCGTGGTGGTGGTGGGCAACGTGGTGGCCGGTGGCGCTGGGAAAACCCCTTTGACCATGGCGATTGTTCAGCACCTTGTTGCACAAGGTTGGCACCCTGGCGTGTTGTCTCGGGGCCACGGCAGACCGACACAAGACACCTGCGCTGTTCAGTCCAGCAGCACCCCTGCAGAGGTGGGCGATGAGCCCCTGCTGATCCACCAAAAGACCGGGGTGCCGGTTTGGGTCGGTCCCAAGCGCGCCGATGCCGGACTTGCCTTGCTGCAAGCGCACCCGGAAACCGACATCCTGGTTTGCGACGACGGTTTGCAACATCGAGCTTTGGCCCGGGACATTGAAGTTTGTGTGATGGACGAACGTGGCATTGGCAACGGGTGGTTGATGCCTGCGGGACCGCTGCGAGAAAACTGGCCCCGAAAGGTGGACCTGTTGCTGCACACCGGCCAGAACGACGTGGGTGGTGGATTCCAAGCCCGAAGACAGCTTGCGGACTGGGCCGTGGATGGCCAAGGTCGCCGGGTGGCGCTGGACAGCCTGAGGGGCCAACCCGTTGATGCCTTGGCCGGTCTGGCCAGACCCGAAGGTTTTTTCAATTTGCTTGGCGACAAGGGCTTGTCGCTGCACCAAACCACCCCCCTGCCCGATCACTTTGACTTTGCGGCTTGGCCAAAAGCCGCCTTGCTGCGCCCCTTGCTTTGCACCGAAAAGGACGCTGCCAAACTTTGGCAGCACCAAGCTTTGGCCTTGGCTGTGCCATTGGAGCTGACACCAGAGCCCGCCTTTTGGTCGGCGCTTGACCGCTTGATGGGGGCTCTGCCCAAGCGCTGACAAGCGCCCGTTATCATTGCACCATGGACATCAAATTGCTTGAATTGCTGGTTTGCCCAGTCACCAAAGGCCCGCTCAATTTTGACCGTGAGCGTCAGGAATTGCTCTCGCGCAGTGCCCGCTTGGCCTATCCGGTTCGCCAAGGCATACCGATCTTGCTTGAAAACGAAGCACGCACCTTGAGCGACGAAGAAATAGACAAACTTGCCGCTTTGCGGCCACCGCTTTAAGGCGTCCGCATGAAAGAAAGCGCAACAGCGTCGCGGTTCACGGTGGTGATCCCGGCTCGCATGGCTTCCAGCCGATTGCCCAACAAACCATTGGCCGACATTGTTGGCTTGCCCATGGTGGTTCGGGTTGCCCATCGCGCTCAGCAATCACTGGCAAGGCAAGTGGTGGTGGCAGCAGACGATGCGCGCATCGTGCAGGCCTGCCAGTTGCATGGGGTGACCGCTTTGTTGACGCGCCAGGACCACTTGAGCGGCAGCGACCGTTTGGCCGAGGCCTGTCAATTGCTGGGGCTTGAAGCAGATGAAGTGGTGGTCAACGTGCAAGGCGATGAGCCTTTGATACGCCCAGAACTGATCGACGAAGTCGCCTTGTTGCTGACGCATCGCCCTGAGGCGAGCATGAGCACTGCGGCCCATGCCATCGGTTCACTGGAGGAGTTCACGAACCCCAATGTGGTCAAACTGGTCATGGATGCTCGCCAATTGGCGCTTTATTTCAGCCGAGCACCGATTCCCTGGTGGCGTGATGGCGCCCCCAACGCTTCTCTGCACACTTTGCCCAACCCTGCCCCTCTGCGGCACATTGGTATTTACGGTTACAGGGCAGGTTTTTTGTCACTTTTCCCTACTTTGCCGCCCGCCCCCTTGGAAACCATGGAGTCCCTTGAACAGCTCCGCGCCCTTTGGCACGGTTACCGCATTGCGGTTCATGTGACCCCACAAGCCCCAGGCCCTGGCGTCGATACACCCGAAGATCTGGAGCGCGTCAGGCAAATGCTGGGCTGATGGGCAGATGATTTTCAGCGCCCAAACCCCCATTGGCTCGTAAGCCAGCTTTGAGGATTGCGTGATATTCTTGAAAAGTAGATGCATCTGGTCTTTTGGCCGGATCGACCAAAATAAACACCAACGACAAGGACCCCCCCATGAGACTGATTCTGTTGGGTGCACCCGGCGCCGGCAAAGGTACGCAAGCCACCTTCATTTGCCAGAAGTTCAATATCCCTCAAATTTCGACCGGCGACATGCTCAGGGCAGCGGTCAAAGCGGGAACCCCCTTGGGCCTGGAAGCCAAATCCGTGATGGAATCCGGTGGTTTGGTCAGTGATGAACTGATCATCAACTTGGTGAAAGAACGCATTGCGCAAAATGATTGCGCCAATGGTTTTTTGTTTGACGGGTTCCCCCGCACCATACCTCAAGCAGACGCCATGAAGGCTGCGGGCGTGAAGCTCGACTATGTGCTTGAAATTGATGTGCCTTTTGACGCCATCATTGAGCGCATGAGCGGCCGTCGCTCACATCCCGCATCTGGCCGCACTTACCATGTCAAGTTCAACCCGCCCAAAGTGGCCGGCATGGACGATGTGACGGGTGAACCGCTGGTGCAACGTGCGGATGACTTGGAAGAAACCGTCAAAAAACGCCTGGAGGTTTACAGCGCCCAAACCCGTCCTTTGGTGGACTATTACGCCTCTTGGGCCCGAACCGACGCGGGCATTGCCCCCAAATACCGCGCCATCAGCGGCACCGGCAGTGTGGAAGACATCACCGTTCGGGCTTTTCAGGCGCTGTCGGCCTGAACCGGATTGCACGATACGCTGCCACTTTCGCAGCACCTTCTTGTCAAAGCCCCGTTCAGGGGCTTTGTTGTTTTCAGGGCCGGATGGCACGACATGGAAAATTTTGATGGAAACTGCTTGCACAAATCAAAAAGCTGGTTAAAAATACAGTCACTGGATGAAAAAACAGCCATTCACGGAGACACCATGACCGACAGCCCCAAACTGACCGCACGGCAACAAGAAATTCTGGAGCTCATCCAGAACACCATCGCCAACACCGGCGCGCCTCCTACGCGCGCTGAGATCTCCAACATTCTGGGTTTCAAATCAGCCAACGCAGCCGAGGAACACCTCAAAGCATTGGCTCGAAAAGGCGCCATCGAGCTGGTCAGTGGCACCTCACGCGGTATTCGTCTCAAAGGCAACAACCGCAACAGCCAGCGGGCCAACAGCGACCTCTTCAGCCTGAGTTTGCCCGGCTTGGGCCAACTTTGTTTGCCTTTGGTGGGCCGGGTTGCGGCGGGGTCGCCCATCTTGGCCCAAGAGCACGTTGACCGCTCTTACCAAATCGAGAGCAGCTTGTTCTCAACGCAACCCGACTACCTGCTCCGTGTCCGAGGCATGTCCATGCGAGATGCAGGCATCATGGATGGCGATCTTTTGGCCGTCAAATCCACCAAAGAGGTGCGCAACGGGCAAATTGTGGTCGCCCGGTTGGGCGACGAAGTCACGGTCAAACGCCTCAACAAAACCGCCAGTGGCATTGAACTTCTGCCCGAAAACCCCGACTACCCCACGATCCGCGTTCACCCTGGTGAACCCTTTGACATCGAGGGTTTGGCCGTGGGCTTGATCCGGAACAGCGCCTTGATGTAAAGCATTTGTCTTGCGTGCAGGTGGCGGGCGCTGTTCAACAGCCCTGAACGCAAAGACTCTTTTGTGAAATCCTGTCTGTGTCCAACCTCCATGCTTTTGAAAGGTTTCACATGGGAATCGCTCTGCTTGCTCTTTCTGGTTTTTTCAAGGCTTTTTCGGGTGCCAAAAACCAGAGACCTTCAACCACTCCTCGCTCATCTGGCCGCCTTCACCCCAGCTGGGCCACCAGAACGGGCGTTTGTGCCACACCGGTCTCCAAAGTCACACCCACTGTGACCAAAGCCCCATGCCTGAAGGTATTGAGGGTGCGCGAATCCGGTGATGGACCTCAAACTTCAGGGAGAATGGTGATTTCTGGCCGCATGGCCGACGTCTGCGCCGAACTGGACCGACTGGCCGCACTCGAAATGCGTCATCTGAGCCATTGATTCACAAGACAATGGGCAAGCCATTGTCTTGCCCAGCCGCTCAAATCCTTTGATGGACAAGGCACAATGTCGGGCATGAACATTGTGATCCTTGACGACTACCAAGATGTCGTCCGCAAACTTGAGTGCGCGTCCAAGCTCGAGAACTATTCCGCCAAGGTCTATACCAACACGATCAAGGGCATCGGCCAACTTTCAGTCAGGCTGAAAGACGCTGACGTACTTGTTCTGATTCGCGAGCGAACCGCACTGAATAAGGCCCTGATAGAGAAGCTGCCCCGTCTCAAACTGATCGCGCAAACGGGTCGAGTGGGTGGCCACATTGACTTGGCAGCCTGCACCGAGCGGGGCATTGCCGTGGCAGAGGGTGTCGGCTCACCCGTGGCACCGGCTGAATTGACATGGGCATTGACCATGGCCGCTGCCCGCAGGCTTCCGCAGTACATCAGCAACCTGAAACATGGCGCCTGGCAACAGTCTGGCCTCAAATCCAGCGCCATGCCCACCAACTTTGGCATGGGGACGGTTCTAAAAGGAAAAACACTGGGCATCTGGGGTTACGGAAAAATTGGCCAAATGGTGGCGGGCTACGGCCGTGCTTTTGGCATGAATGTCCAAATTTGGGGCAGCGATGAATCCAGAATTCGCGCCGTCAAAGACGGTTTGACCGCTGCAAGCAGCCGCGAATCTTTTTTTGAAAATGCCGATGTTTTGTCGCTGCACTTGCGTCTGAACGAGGTGACCACAGGCATCGTGACTGCCGAAGACTTGGGCCGAATGAAACCCACGTCGCTCTTGGTCAATACCTCACGCGCAGAGCTGATTGAGCCCACTGCGCTGATCGGTGGCCTGAACCGCGGTCGGCCAGGCTTGGCCGCCATCGACGTCTTTGAGTCAGAACCCATTTTGCAGGGATCGGCCCTCCTCAGGCTGGAAAACTGCATTTGTACCCCGCACATCGGTTACGTTGAAAAAGACAGCTACGAACTTTACTTTGGCACGGCTTTCGACAACGTCGTGAACTACATCAAAGGCACGCCCACCAACATCGTGAACCCCGGCGCCTTGCAAGTTCGTCGCTGAAAGCCGCTTCATAATTGGCTGTTTTGTTAACTACTGACAGATTCCCCTGTCTGACAACCTTCTGAATCCAAAAACGACCCTGATCAGGGCTTTCGGCCCTGCCACACAACAATGACCGTTTCATTTCAAAAAGTCGCCGTGATTGGCGCAGGGGCCATGGGCCGGGGCATCGCCCAAATCGCAGCACAAGCCGGAAGTCAGGTTTGGCTTTATGACACCCAGCCTGAGGCCATTGCCAAAGCACGTCTCGCCGTGTTCCAACAATGGGACAAGTTGCAGGAAAAAGGCCGCCTGACAAGCGAAGCCGTGGAGGGGTATAAAAGCCGTTTGCGGGCTGCCAGCAGCTTGCAAGACTTGGCCGAATGTGATTTGGTGGTCGAAGCCATCGTCGAAAAGCTCGAGATCAAGAAAAGCCTGTTCATCGATTTGGAAAAGGTGTTGAACCCCGAGGCCGTCTTGGCGACCAACACGTCATCGCTGTCGGTCACGGCCATTGCAGCCGCGCTGCAATGCCCAGCACAATTTGCGGGTTACCACTTCTTCAATCCCGTGCCTCTCATGAAAGTGGTTGAGGTGATTGCGGGTCTTAAAACCAACCCGCAGGTGTGCGAGCGCCTGACCGAATTTGCCCGCCAAATGGGCCACACGCCTGTGCAGGCGCAAGACACACCCGGCTTCATTGTCAACCACGCAGGTCGCGGTTATGGCACCGAAGCGCTGCGCATCGTGAGCGAGGGCGTGGCCGATTTCGCCACGATCGATCGCATCTTGCGTGACCAAGTGGGTTTCAAACTCGGCCCCTTCGAACTGTTTGATTTGACGGCACTGGATGTCTCGCACCCTGTTATTGAAGCGATCTACCACCAGTATTACGAAGAGCCTCGCTACCGTCCCAACGTGATCACCGCCCAGCGCTTAGCAGGTGGCGTGGTCGGCAAAAAAGTGGGCGAAGGCTTTTACAAATACGCAGAGGGCGTGGCGCAAGTGCCCGCCGAACCGCCTGTCCCCGTGGTTGAGAACACCCCGCCGGTTTGGGTCTCGCCTCGAGCCGCACGCCGCATGGAATTGCTGCAACTCTTGAAAAACCTCGGCGCACACATTGAAACCGGTGCATCGCCCTCACCCGAGGCCCTCACGATCGTGGCACCACTTGGTTTTGACATCACCACCGTGGCTGTGGTCGAGCGCTTGGATCCGGCCCGCACCGTCGGCATTGACATGTTGTTTGACGACGGCGCCACCCAGCGCCGTGTGTTGGCCACCAACCCCGCCACCCGCAACGACATGCGCGACGCTGCGCATGCGCTGTTCGCTCGCGACGGCAAAGCGGTCTCCGTCATCCGCGACAGCGGGGGCTTTGTGACTCAGCGCGTGGTGGCAACAATAGTCAACATCGCGTCCGACATCTGTCAACAACGCATCTGCAGTCCGCAAGACCTGGAAACAGCGGTCACCTTGGGCCTGGCCTACCCCATGGGCCCACTGGCCATGGGCAACCGCTTGGGGCCTGACAGCATCCTTGAAGTTTTGTTCAACCTCCAAACCGTCTATGGCGACCCACGCTATCGCCCCAGCCCTTGGTTGCGTCGCCGTGGCGCCATTGGCCTGTCCCTCATGCACACCGAAGAATGAGGCCTTTGTTCAACCGTGCTTCGGCGCTGAATCCGGCTTAAGGAAACAACATGACTGCCCAACTGCTCAGTACCAGCGAAGGCCAGACTCTGGTCCTGACCCTCAGCAACCCTGAGTTTCGCAACGCACTCGGCCCCGAGATGTACGCCGCTGGCGTCGAAGCCTTGAGCGTGGCCGAATCCAGCGCCGATGTGCGCAGCGTCGTGATCACGGGTGCCAATGGCATTTTCAGTGCAGGTGGTAATTTGCAGCGCCTGCAAAACAACCGGCAGTTGCCACCCGAGCACCAAGCGCAAAGCATCGAAGGCCTGCACAACTGGATCGAAGCGATACGCACCTTCCCCAAGCCCGTGATTGCGGCCGTTGAAGGTCCTGCCGCGGGTGCGGGTTTCTCTTTGGCGCTGGCTTGCGACATGATCGTGTCCGCACGCAACAGCGTGTTTGTGATGGCCTACAGCTCGATCGCCTTGTCGCCCGATGGCGGTGGCAGTTGGAGCCTGTCTCGCGCCATGCCGCGACAGTTGGCCACTGAATTGCTGATGTGTGGCGAACGCATCGGGGCCGAGCGCCTGCAGCAATTGGGCGTGGTGAACCGTTTGGCCGAAGCAGGCCAAGCACTCCAGCAGGCATTGGATCTGTGCGAAAAAATCAATGCGCGGGCACCCAATGCCTTGGCCAGCATCAAAGAATTGATGGCAGACGCGGATGGCAGCTGTTTGAATGCCCAGCTGGCCCGCGAACGCGACCACTTTGTCAAAAATCTGCACCATGCCAATGCTGGCATCGGCATTTCTGCTTTCTTAAACAAGCAAAACCCTCAATACAACTGAGTCGCCTGGTCCCCCAGGCGACATAAATCTGAACACCAGTCACTCAAAGGACAGAGCATGGACGAACCGATTCTGACAATGGAGGAAAGAGAAGCGATCAACAATGGTCGCTGGTTTTCTACCCTCTCCCCTTCACTTCGTCACGACATACTCCGATGCGCCTACGTCAAACGCCACAAAGACGGCGACATGCTTGCAGCACGCGGCGATCCACCCGAACAGTGGTTTGCCTGTGCCAAGGGGGCGGTGCGCGTGAGTTCAACCTCGGTGTCGGGCAAACAGATCACACTGACCTATGTGGAGCCGGGGATCTGGTTTGGCGATGTGTCGATTTTCGACGGAGACCGGCGCACACACGACTGCTATGCACACGGCGACACCACCACCTTGAACGTGGCCAAGGCCGACTTCAAGAAAATCCTGTCTCAGCACGTCGAGTTTTACGATGCCATGCTGCGTTTGCATGCTCGGCGCATTCGCCAGCTCTACGGCTTGGTGGAAGACCTCAACACCCTGCCCTTGCGGGCCCGGCTGGCCAAACAGCTCAATCACTTGCTGCGCAGCTACGGCGTGCCCAGTTTGTCGGATGCCAAGGCGATCCGAATCAGCTTGCAGTTGGCCCAAGAAGAGCTGGCCCAGCTGCTGGGTGCATCGCGCCAACGGGTCAACCAAGAACTCAAGCAAATGGAGCGCGAGCAGATCATTCGCATAGAGCCGGGCGGCTTGGTGGTGCTGGACCGCGATGCACTGTTGCTGATCGTGAACGCCGACCACTGACACCGGCAGGCTTTTCAACACCTCCGCACCGAACTGCGGCACAAGACTTAGAACGGGTCCACCCATGAGTGCTTTTGATCATTTTGTGGGGACCCGGCCTGTCACGGGTTCTCACGCCTTCGATATCTCGGCGCTTGAAACTTGGCTCAGCGCCAAGCTTCCCGGTTTTTTGGGCCCTTTGAGCGTGGAGATGTTCAAGGGCGGTCAATCCAACCCGACTTACAAGCTCATCACCCCATCGCGCCAATACGTGATGCGGGCCAAACCCGGCCCCGTTGCCAAGTTGTTGCCATCAGCGCACGCGATCGAGCGCGAATTCGCGGTCATGCAGGGCCTGCACGGCACCGACGTGCCGGTGGCCCAGATGCATGTGCTGTGCGATGACGAGTCCGTCATTGGCCGGGCGTTTTATGTCATGGATTTCGTGCCTGGCCGTGTGCTGTGGGACCAGTCTTTGCCTGGCATGACACCCGCCGAGCGCGGAGCGATTTACGACGAGATGAACCGGGTGCTGGCGGCGCTGCACAGGGTCGATGTGGCCAAACAAGGCTTGGCCAGTTACGGCAAGCCTGGCAATTACATTGAGCGCCAGATTGGCCGCTGGAGCAAGCAGTACGCTGCGTCCATCACGCAGCCCATCCCCGAGATGGACCGATTGATCGAATGGTTGCCGAAAAACATTCCCGACAGTGCCAAAGACGAATCCTTGGTCGGCGTTGTACACGGTGACTACCGGCTGGACAACCTGATGTTCCACCCCACAGAGGCCCGCGTGCTGGCGGTGCTCGACTGGGAGTTGTCCACCTTGGGGCACCCTCTGGCCGATTTCAGCTACCACTGCATGGCTTGGCACATCCAACCGGGCACTTTCCGAGGGATTGGTGGGCTCGACCTGGCCGCACTGGGCATCCCATCTGAAGCCGAATACATTCGCCGCTACTGTGAGCGCACCGGATTCACGACGCCAGAAGCTTTGGCCAAGGACTGGAACTTCTACCTGGCCTACAACATGTTCCGCATTGCGGCCATCTTGCAGGGCATTGCCAAACGTGTCGAAGACGGCACCGCATCGAGCGATCAAGCCAAAACCTCAGGCGCAGGCGCCAGGCCCATGGCCGAATTGGCTTGGCGATTTGCCTGCCAAGCCTGATTCTTTTATTACCAAACCACCACCCCAACCCTCAGGAGAGAGACCATGGATTTTGAATACACCCCCAAGGTCAAAGACATGCAAGCGCGCTTGCTGGCCTTCATGGACGAACACATCTACCCCAACGAAGCCCGCTTCTTCGCTGAAATCGCTGAGAACCGCGCCAAAGGCAATGCCTGGGTCCCTACAAAAATCGTCGAAGAACTCAAACCCAAAGCCCTGGCTGCTGGTTTGTGGAACCTCTTTTTGCCCAAGTCGACCCGCGCCCCACAGGGCCTGTCCAATTTGGAATACGCGCCATTGTGTGAAATCATGGGCCGCGTGCCTTTTGCTGCTGAAGTGTTCAATTGTTCCGCGCCAGACACGGGCAACATGGAAACACTGGAGCGCTATGCCAGCGAAAGCCTCAAGGACGAATGGCTCGAGCCCCTGCTCCGTGGCGAAATTCGCTCGGCTTTTTTGATGACCGAGCCGGATGTGGCGTCATCAGACGCCACCAACATCGAGTGTGAAATTCGCCGGGACGGTCACGAGTACGTCATCAACGGCCGCAAATGGTGGTCGTCCGGCGCGGGTGACCCACGCTGCGCGGTCTACATCGTCATGGGCAAGACCAACCCCGATGCGGGCCGTCACGAGCAACAGTCCATGATCGTGGTGCCCGCCAACAGCAAAGGCATCACGGTCGTGCGCGCTTTGTCTGTGTTCGGCTACGACGATGCGCCACATGGCCACATGGAAGTGCTGCTCAAAAACGTGCGCGTGCCAGCTGAGAACATCTTGCTGGGCGAAGGCCGTGGCTTTGAAATCGCCCAAGGCCGCTTGGGCCCTGGCCGCATCCACCACTGCATGCGCACCATCGGTATTGCCGAGCGTGCCCTCGAGCTGATGTGCAAACGCCTGAACGAACGCGTCGCCTTTGGCCGCGAAGTGGCTCGCCAAACTGTGTGGCAAGAGCGCATCGCCGAGTCGCGCTGCATGATCGAGCAAGCCCGCTTGCTCACGCTCAAAGCCGCTTACATGATGGACACCGTGGGCAACAAGGTGGCCAAGGCCGAGATCGCCATGATCAAGATCGTGGCCCCTAACATGGCCTGCCAAATCATCGACTGGGCCATTCAGGCCCACGGCGGTGGCGGTGTCTCGCAAGACTTCCCTCTGGCTTATGCCTACGCGCACCAGCGCACTTTGCGCTTGGCCGATGGCCCAGACGAGGTGCACCGCAACTCGCTGGCCAAGCTGGAACTGGCCAAGCAATTGGCGCTTCCCGGTGACATGGGCATGCCCATCACGCGCGGCAGTTGAAGCACTGAGGCCTTCCCTGCACGGTTGCAAGGCTGTCGCAAGGGGGGCTTAGATTTTTGCGGCGCAGGTCATGAAAAGCCTGTGTTTGGAGGTTAGAATACGTGCAGTCGGAGCGTAGCGCAGCCTGGTAGCGCATCTGCTTTGGGAGCAGAGGGTCGCGAGTTCGAATCCCGCCGCTCCGACCATTTATTCAATGCCCAACCAGCGCATTGACACCGTTGATCCAACAATAAAGGCCCACTCTAGGGCCTTTTGTGTTTTCACTGCCCGTAGCTCAGTTGGATAGAGCAACAGCCTTCTAAGCTGTGGGTCACAGGTTCGATCCCTGTCGGGCAGACCATTTTTTTGTTTAAAAACCAAAAAAGCCTCTAGAAGAGGCTTTTTAGGGTGGTCGAACTGACGCGATTCAGTTGGGGTAGGGTCGAACAGATTGAGTTTGGTTGAGCAAACTTGGCAGAGTTTGCCACGCCTGAGCGATGTCTTGAATCAAACCTTGAACTTCTTCCAAAACCGACAAATCGTTGTAGGCGTTGACATGGAGCAACCTGCGGGTGACATAGGCATACAGTTCATTGAGATTTTGAGCCAACTCACCGCCACGCTCAAAGTCGAGCGCGCCTTGCAAACCCACCACGATGCGACCCGCACGCGACAAGGCCTTGGATTTTCCCTCGATGGCGTTGTTTTGGATGTGACCCTTTGCAGACGCCAGGCTCTCGGTCAAGCCATCGAACAGCATTTGAATGAGTTGGATGTTGTCAGCAGTGGCAACCCCAGTCACCACTTGAACAGAGCCGTAGCTTTCAGCAAATTTGGAATAAGCGCGCATGGAAAAAACCCTTAACAACTTCAGTACTAAGAGAATCGACCCGGCGATTGGAAACTTGAGGAGAAAATTGTGGGAATGACGGCCCCAGTCAAAACAGTTTTCAGGGTTCAGGACGCCGAAACCAAAACCGCAGAAGCTTGTCTTCAGACGGTGTCCGTGGCATCGGCCTTGAGGCCAGAAGCGGATGGCATGAGCCACTCCGACAATGGGCTGGAAATATCCAGCTGCGCCTTGGCATAAAGATAACTCCCCGCTTCATCCAAAGCCACGCGCAGGGGCCCCCAATTGGCCTCAGGCGTTTGAGCGGCTTGTACACCACACTGGTAAATGGCATTGGCTTGGGCGGGCGGTATCCACGACTCCACCGTACCGGCCGAGGTGGTGATCTGCCGTGCGTTTTTGGGCTCACCAGACATGCCCCTTTGGCCATCTTTAAAACCTTCTCTGTACAAGGCCTCCACATGTTTTGACAAAACCACTTGGTACGGACCTTGCAAATCAAAAATAGCCAAAGGGTCCATGTCACTGTCAGGTCGACCCGTCATGGCATCCCAAAGCTTTTTGGACGACATCCCCAAAAAAGGCAATGAAACAGCTTGTGCTGGTTTTTGTTGCTGAATGGATGAGAGGACTTGGCGGGTTTCTTTTTCGATGGTGCTGACCCTGTCAATCAGGTAAATGATCAACACCAAGATGACCAATAAACCAATGGCCATGAGTGCGTTCATCAAAGCATCCATGGCGTCAGCGAACGCCTGCCTCGGGATCGGTCGGTGTGCTCAAAGAACCTTCTTCGCCAGATTCCGGGACATCTTGTGAAGCCAATTCTTCTCTCAAAAAATTCATCACCTGAAACGGCTCTTTCAGCCGAAGGTCGTAGTAACTGATCTGATTGGCCAGCGCCTGCATGGCCTCAATGGCTTTGGGAGCCGTCATCTCCATTTTCTGGTACTTCGCTCCGAGCCCAAAAGCCTCGTTGGCATGTTCTTCGGGCAGGTAAACGTAAATATCGGTTTCGCCAGCGCGGATTTTTTGAAATTTTGAAGGCACAGGCAAATCTGGCGCGGGTTTACCTTCCATCAAAGCCAAGTTGGCATGCTCTTGCCAAAGGGCGGTTTGTTCGGCGCCCGCAATGAAGGTTTTGTCCAAGTGCGCTCGGCAAAGCATGCCCATTCGCATGCGCACGATGCGTGCGTCGTGCGTGTCGGACTTCAAACTCACGACTTTTTCATATGCTGCAACAGCCCGCTTCATTTCTTCAGCGGGATTGTTTTTGTTAAAAAAACCGAGCATAGGTTTGAACTTTTTTTAAATCTAAGAGATTTGTAGATTTTGCCGTAATTTTTTAACAACTGCAGAAAGTATTTGACTAACACGGGACTCACTGACCCCCAGAACTTCACCGATTTCCTTGAGGTTCAACTCCTCGACGTAGTAAAGCGACATGACCAAGCGCTCACGCTCGGGCAACTGATCAATCGCCGCCACCACAGCCTCCATGAATTCCGCTTCTTCGACCATGATTTCAGGCTGCATGGCGCTGTCAGCGGGCATGCTCATGACCTCATCGGTCACAACCTCCATGGAAAAGGTCTCAAAGCGCTTGGCCTGACCGCGCTCACGGTGAAACTCTTCGATGTCCTTGCCCATGAACAAAGCCAATTCGGCTTGGGATGGGGCACGGCCCAACTCTGCTGCCAACACGTGAACCGCCTCGTTCTCACTTTTGTTGAATGCTACGGCCGATCTGGGCAAGAATGACTGCCGCCTGACTTCGTCCAAGATCGCGCCACGGACCCTGCTCAAGGCAAAGTGCTCAAATTCAAAACCTTTGGTGGGGTCGAACGAGCGTGCCGCCTCAATCAGGCCCACCATACCCACCTGAACCAATTCATCGAGCTCCATGAAGGGGGGAAGTCGGGCTTTCAGGTGCACCGCCACCCGCTTGACCATGGCCATATGGCCCAAGATCAGGGACTCATGGCGATTTTCAGCCTGCTCGTAATGAGAAATGGTATGGGCCACGGTCACTCCCCTGGCTGCGAGACTCGCAGCATGCGTTCGGAGAAAAACTGCACACGCCCGGACGGGCCGTCCGTGGGGGGCAGCTGGTCGATGGCCTCCGCCAATCCTCTGAAATCGCGCGAAGCGGCACTGCCTGGCGCAAACTCCATCACGGAGGTGTACTTTCGGAGTGATTGCAACACCATTTCATCGGCCTCAATCGATTGCAAAAATTTGATCGACACACCCAGAAACCGGTTGCAGACGTCATTCAGGCGTCGGTGCAATTGGCGACCTTCCTGAGCGCCAGAGACCATGTTTGGAATCAGGTAAATTTCATCGAGCGATTGCTCTGTGGCCATCACCTTGATCAAACCATAGGCGTCTGCAATGGATGAGGGCTGGTTGCACACCACCACAAATCGGCGCTGGCATGCCGCCATGAACTCCAAAACAGCCGGTGCAATACCGGCCGCCACGTCCACCACCAAATAGTCAACAGGCTCTTGAAGGCTGTCAAAAGCACGGACCATGCTGGCGATTTGGATGGAATCCAGTGCGGCAATGTCGCGCAAACCTGAAGCCCCTGGCACCAAGCGAACACCTTGCTTGGTGGTCACAATGACCTCGTCTAAAGTCTTTTCACCGGTCAACACATGGCTGATGTTGAAGGGCGCGTGCGCGCCTAAAGCAATTTGCGCGTTGGCCATGCCCAAATCACCGTCCATCAGCATGACCTTGTGACCTCGCATGCACAGGGCCACGGCCAAATTGATGGCCACGGTGGTTTTTCCAGCCCCGCCCTTGCCGCTGGCCACACCGATCACTTGAGGAAACTTGAAATCCATGTTGTCGCTTCTTATGCTGAGGGTGATGGCTTGGATCGGACAGGTGAACGGGTTGAAACGCTTGGGCCCATCAGCGTGGGAATTTCAATCTCATCTGAAACCACTGGTTTGACTTGAACCTTGGCCCTCACTTTGGGCTTCGCAGCCACGGCAGCGGCAACATCACTGATGGGGACAGTATAAGGCGCTGCAAGCACCGGTTTTTTGTGCGCCACAGGGGGTTTCGGCTGATCCGCTAAAACCATTGGAACGGACTCGTTCACAGTGCTCAAGCCAGACAAAGGCATCATGGGTGACAAAGCCAAAGCCACCAATTGCGCTGGATCAAAACCATGTGCCTGAGTAGAGATTCGACTGTCTCCCGCTACCCAAGATACAGGCAAGCTGTTTTCCGTCAGACCTTGAACCAAGGCCCAAGGGTGAGCTGCCTCGTCCATCTTGCTGAGCATCAAAGATGCCCAAGGTATCGCTGATATTTGGAGAATTTTGCGCACGCTGGTGACCGTCGCATCAACCGGCAAAACAGCATGCCTTAAAACTTGTGGGCAATGCAAATGCAACTGGGCTGCTTGTGTTCCAAAATCCACGCCACAAGTATCAATCCAAACCGTTTTACCCTGCAAATCCTCTAACAAAGCATTCAACATGTCGGCATCCGAAACGCGGAAGCAGTCGACCCCCGATTGCGAAGCCAAAAGTTGCATCTGCGCCCAAGCCCCGGGACGGTGGTCAGCAAAGCTCACCATCGCCTGCTTCTCTGGACCGAGCTTTTGGGCCGAGGCCAACGCCAGGCGCCCGACCATGGATGTTTTGCCAGATCCGGAGGGCCCACACAGGGCATGCGCGACTGCAGGCTGCAACTCATAATCCGGACGCATCAAAGAAGTCACCAACAAACGCTGCATCACCTCCATGGCCTCGTCCTTGCTGTGCAGCGGCTGGATGCTGTCTGTCAAAAGCGCTCTTAAAGCGGCGGGAACGCCTATTTCATTCATGGCTTGCATCAGGGGCTGGATGTCTGGCGAGAGTCGTAATCCATCTTGCCAAGGCTGCATTTGACGCGACAAAGTGAACTCTTTTCGCAAAGATGCCATCTCTTGCCGCAACATGTCCACAATCTCCAAACTTCTCTGGCTCTCGTGGGCGCTGTTCAAGCGTTCACCGTTTGTCACAGGTGGCAAGGCTGACACCGCCCTTGAGCTTGTCTGATTTTTTTTGTGTTCTTGCAACCCGTCTTCTGATACACCGATCTCCTGCTCGGAATTGACTTCGTCAAGCAATTGGGAAAACGGCACAAAGGGCATCTGAGCTTTGGCATGCGATGAAGATTCAGCCTTCGGCAAAGACGCGTCGGCAGCAGGCGACACCGCAGGATCGACATCGGTGGCGACGATCAACTCGATTTGATTGTCCAACCGCTGGCTCGAAATGATGAGGACGTCGTTGCCATACAACTGAATGGCTTTTTCGTTGGCCGAGCGGCTGTCACGAGCCAAAATGCGTTTGAGTTCCATGATCTATCAAGCCTTGGTCGCTGAGGGGTTGTTTCGGGGGTCGGCGTGCACGGTGTTGATCACCTTGACGGGCTGGTCATCTGGGATTTCGCTGTAGGACAGCACCGTCAAATCGCTCACCCGGTACCGCACGGCCTTGGACATCCAGGGTCGAATGGCCGGCGAAACCACCAAGACGGCTGGCAAGCCCTGCTCTTCGGTGGTACGGGTGCTGTCGCGTAACGCGGCGAACAAACTTTCTGCCAAAGCGGGCTCCAACACCATGCCCGCAGAACCGCTGTTCTGCTGCAAGACGTTGTGCAAAAGTTGCTCCAACTGGGGGTCCAATGTCAAGACAGACAAGGTATCCCGACTCTCCAAAAGTCCTTGCACAATCATCCGGCCCATCTTGGGGCGAATCAATTGCGCCAATTGATCTGGGTCTTGAGTACGCCCGCAGACCTCCGTCAGGGCCTCCACCACGCTGCGCATGTCACGGATCGGCACAGACTCTTGCAAGAGGTTTTGTAGCGTCCGTGTCACGACACCCAATGAGAGCTTACCCGGCACCAATTCTTCGACCAGTTTGGGAGATTTCAGGGCCAATTTATCGAGCAACTTTTGCGCTTCATCATGGCTGAGCAGTTCAGATGCGTTTTCGCGCAAAACTTTGTTCATGTGCGTGGCAATGGCCGTGCTCGGATCCACCACGGTGTAACCCAGTGCACGGGCCTGATCTCGCCATGCGGGCTCAATCCACACCGCCTCAAGACCAAAAGCGGGCTCTTTGGTCGCCTGCCCCTCCACTTTGCCGTAAACCTTGCCGGGGTTGATGGCCAACTCTCGGCCGACTTTCACCTCGCCGCGACCGCGCACGACACCGTTGAGAACGATGTGATAGGCATCGGGTTCCAAGTTCAGCGCATCCCGGATGCGGACTGGCTGGACCAAAAAACCCAACTCAGCAGAGAGTTTTTTGCGCACGCCCTTGACACGGGTCATCAGCTGCCCACCCGACTCCACGTTCACCAAAGGAATCAAACCGTAACCAATTTCAAGACCGATCAAATCCACCTGCTCCACATCGTCCCAATCGAGCTCTTTCGGCGTTGAATCGAGCGCAGCAGGCGGCGCAGCGGCGCCCTGCTCTAACAACATTTGTTTGCGCATCACCATGAAGCCCACGCCAGCGGTGGCCGCGGCCAAGGTCAAAAAGACCAAATGAGGCATCCCAGGCACCAAACCCATCACCATCAAAATACCTGACGAGATGAACAGGGCAGGCACATTGGACAACTGGCTGCCGGCCTGTTCGGTCATCGACTCGGAAGTCGTCACCCGCGTCACAATGATCGCCGTGGCCAAAGACATGAACAAAGCTGGAATCTGGGCCACCAAGCCATCGCCAATGGTCAGCAGCACATAAATACGGCTGGCCTCACCCACTGGCAAGTCGTGCTGACCGATGCCAATGGCCAAGCCACCCACAATGTTGATGATCAAAATCAACAAGCCTGCTAAAGCATCACCGCTGACAAACTTGGAAGCACCGTCCATCGAGCCAAAAAAGTCCGACTCTTGCGCGAGTTCTTCTCGGCGTTTTTTAGCGGTTTCTTGGTCAATCACACCCGCGTTCAAGTCCGCATCGATCGACATTTGCTTGCCCGGCATCGCATCCAGCGTGAATCGGGCATTGACCTCTGACACACGCCCGGCACCTTTGGTCACCACGAAGAAGTTGACGATCATCAAAATCACAAAGATGATGAAGCCCACCACATAGTTGCCACCAATCACAAACTCGCCAAACGCCGCAATCACCTTGCCGGCAGACTCTGGGCCCTCATGCCCCTTGACCAACACCACCCGGGTCGAGGCCACGTTCAAAGCCAAACGCAGCATGGTGGCGAACAACAGCACGGACGGAAAGGATGAAAACTCCAAAGGCTTGCGCGTGCCAATGGCAATCATGATGACCACCAAGCCGATCATGATGTTGAAGGTGAACAAAATGTCCAACAGCAACGGCGGCAAAGGCACCACCAACATGGCCATGATCAACAAGACCAAAGCCGGCAAGCCCAATCCCGCCAAATTAAAGCTGGAAAGGTTCTGCCGAATCGCTGACAGGGTCAAAGTGTTCATGAAGTGATGGAATCAAACAAGGCGATGGGGTGTGGGTTTTTCAACACCTTGAAGCAAGTCGCGTGCCACAACCCGCTAAATTGATCTGCCCTTTTTCGCATTCACGCCGTAAAACTGGTGCGCAAATTGCTGTAACCAGATAAGAAGGTGATCAGCGGCCATTTTTTGCCGCAGCTCTGCCACCGCCATCCGACCCTAACCCACCCGTTGAAGCGTGAAGACCATGAACCTGACAACCATTGACATTTCAACGCGATCCACAAGCACCAGTACGCTGGAAGCGATGCCCACATTGGATGAAAAAGTATCCAAAAACACCACTGTAGAGTTTGGCGCTGTCATGAACACTTTGCTGGCCAAAAACAGCGTCGCAGAGGCATCGACCTCTTTTTCCGATGCCCGCCAAGACCCACTGGCCCTCTCGGAGGCGCTGACAGAAGAGGCACTGGCCGACATGCTGAACCTGACCCCAGGTCTGGTCACTGTCGGTGAAACCCTGGTTTTGACGGCCGTTCACCTCGGACCTCATTTGCAAGTCATCACCCCCCAAACCGCTGCACCTGAAGGCCAGAGCTTAGAGGTCTTTGCACGCTCTCAGGGTCTGGATGAGGCGGCTTTGCAGTGGTTGATGGGCCAATCCAGTGCGTCGCACTTGACGAACACAACACCCACAAACGCGACATCAGCCTCAGCCTCAGCCTCAGCCTCAGCCTCAGCCTCAGCCTCAGCCTCAGCCTCAGCCTCAGCCTCTGTCTCTGCCTCAGTACCAGCACCAGCACCAGCACCAGCATCAGCCTCCGCAATAGCACCAACACCATTTTCAGTTTCAGTTTCAGCACAATTACCCATTGCACCTTCCAGCCCTACAGCACCAGCGGCGGGCGGCTCACAAGAACTGGCTAGCCTTGACTTGACTTTACCCACCCCATCAGGCAACTTCTCCCCCCCTGCAGCCACAGCTGAAATGAGCAAAGTGCTCATGGCCCCTGAAACGATCCGCCCAAACAAAACAGGTACCGGTTCGAACTCGGGGACTGACCTTGACGGGGGCACGATGAAGATGGCAGCGCTTTTGCAGCCAGAATCAGAACCCTCATTGGAACCCCTGGAAATCACCCACCTGAAACTCCAATCCGCCACTGACTTGATGAAAAGTCCACCAACTTGGGCTGCTGCAAGCACAACAGCATCCGAATGGCTGCAAAGCAACACCTTGGCGGTCCAGCTGGTCAAAGCCCATGTCAGCAGCAAATTAGAGCCCACGCCTGCCCTCTTGGACTTGAGCGCCCTTTTGCCGGCCGACCTTCAAGGCAGCTTGGAATCTATGGCCATGGACGGTTTCGCTTCTGGTCAAGACTCACCCTCGCAAGGACAAGGCCAGCTCAACGGGCGATCAGACGCCAACCCGTTGACGCGCACCGATTCAACTTCGAATGCGATGAACCCGGCCGAGCAAGACAGCGCCCAAAGGCGTGAGAACATCAGCACCTTGGCTGAAAAAATGGGGCAAGCCGTGGGACAAAGGATATTGTCTGAGCTGGAGCGCGGACAATGGCACCTCAAACTGTCTTTGAGGCCTGCTACCTTGGGACATATCGAGGTAGAAATGCGCATGCGCAGTGGAGAAATGGATGCCGTATTCACCGCGCCACAAGCCTTGACCCGCGAACTGCTGAACGAAGGCATGTCCAAACTGAAAGACACCCTGAATCAAATGGGCATGGATGTTGCTTCACTCAAGGTAGACGATGGGCAAAGCCGTCAACGTGGCGGAGAGTCGACACCTGACCGGCAAGCCCAACTCAAGGACAATGCACCCACCGACTCGGCGGATGCGCCAGTGTTTTCAAGCGTAGCTGCCCCAAACAAAATGGGCACTGATGGCTGGGATGTGCTGGTGTAAGCAATATTCAAGAAGGAATCAACATGGCTGATGAAGAAATTGAAGTCGAAGGCAAAAAGAAATCTCCTCTCATCAAGATCATCGTGATTGCCTTGGTGGCCATCCTGTTGCTGGTCGGCACTGTGGTCGGCACCTTGTTTGTGACCGGGTTTTTTGACAAAAAAGACACCGTTGCAGCCGAAGAGGCCCTGAAAAACCTCGAAAGCGGTGCGGCCAACAAGGCTGGCGCCAATGCGGCAGATGCAAGTCCTCAGAAGGTGGCCAAAGAATCACCGGAGCTCCAGCGCTTTGAAAACAGCTACATGGAGCTGGAAAAGCCCCTGGTCTCCAACCTCACCAATACTCGCAAGGTGATCCAGCTCAACCTGGCCATCATGACCCACTACGACGAGCGGGTTTTCAAGAACGCCAAAAAACACGAGTTCGCTCTGCGCTCGGTGGCATTGGATGTCATGCGCCAAATGACCGAAGCCGACTTGGCCAAGCCCGAATTTCGCAAAGATCTGGCGGCCAAAATCCGCGAAGAGATGAACGCTGTGCTTCAGAAGTACGAAGACTTCGGCGGCATTGAAGAAGTCTATTTCACCAGCTTTGTGGTTCAGTGAACATCTTGAAGTTAGAGCAGTGCATTGACCATGTCCGATACCCAACCCCTGTTGTCCCCTGAAGAATTGGCCGCCTTGTCGGCGAGCCTCAGCGACGGCACACTGGACAGCCAACCTGGCTACAACGTGGATGTGCAAGTTCGCAAGCACGACTTGGCCGCCGAAGACAGCAGTTTGGGCGTGAACGTTGCCTCATTGGACATGATCAATGAGCGCTTCATCCGCATGTTCCGTTTGGGCATGCTGGAGGTGCTGCGCACCAGCCCCCGCATGAACCCCACCCGAACCCAAATGGTTCGTTTTGGGGACTATGTGAAAGAACTCAAAGCGCCCTTGTCGGTCAATATTGTGCGCATGAGCCCCTTCAGGGGTTACGCCATGGTGGTCATTGAGCCCACCGTGGTGTTCAGCTCGCTGGACAGTTTCTTTGGTGGATTTGGGCGGGGTGTGGGGCAATTGCCCGCAGGACGTCTTTTCACCCCGACCGAAAGCCGCATCATCAAGATCATCTTGCAGGTCTTCTTTCGCTCTTTCAAAGAAGCATGGGCACCGCTGACTGCCGTAGATTTCGAGCACGTCAGCTCAGAAATCAACCCACAATTTGCACAAATCGTCGATGAAAACGATTTGGTCATCCTGTGCCGTTTTGAATCAGAGATAACCTCGCAAGGCTCCGGTTTTGTCGACATGGTGATCCCTTACGTGGCCCTCAAACCTGTGCGTGACCTGTTGCGCAGCCGGGTTCAAACCGGCGATGGCAACGAAGATTCAGACAAAGTCTGGCGCGAGCAACTCACAGATGCCGTGCATGACGCCGAACTGGAAATCCAAATTTTGCTGGGCAAACTCAGTGTTTCACTGAGCCAGCTTCAATCCATGCAGCCGGGTGACATCCTGCCCTTTAAAAAGGCCGACTTTGCCCGCGCCATGATCGAAGACATGCCCGTTTACGACGTCGAAATCGGCGCCATGGGCAGCCAGGTGGCCGTCAAAATTGTCAACGCCGTCAGCCCCAATACACCGGCCTGATCTCCATTTCAAGGACCTCCCATGAGCGAAATCACCGATCAAAACGAACCGCAGCTTGACTCCAGCGACAAGGGCCAGATCCATACTGATGTGTTGCAAAACATACCGGTCACCTTGTCCATCGAAGTGGGACGTGCCCAAATCAAGATCCGCGACCTGATGCGACTGACCCAAGGCAGCGTGGTCGAACTCGACCGCATCGCAGGAGAACCCCTGGATTTGCTGGTCAACAACACCGTGGTCGCTCAGGGCGAAGTGGTGTTGGTCAACGACCGCTACGGCATTCGCTTGACACGGGTTGTCCCGGCGTCCGAACGCTTAGACAACCTCTGAACGCCGGCACCGCCCCATGAACACTGGATGGACCTTCGTCGACTGGCTGCAATATGCCCTGAGCTTTGCTTTGGTCATTGGCTTGTTGCTGGCCCTGCTGTGGACTTTGCGGAAAATGCAAAACGGCTCCACCATGCTGCGCAAGAAAAACCAGCGCATGCACACGGTTGAAACCCTCTCCGTTGGCACTCGGCAAAAAATTTTACTGATTCAAGTGGATGGTCAAGATGTCCTGGTGGGCGTGACCGCACACCAAATGACCGCCCTGTCCACTTGGCCTGCCCATTCGGCCATGCCAACTCACCTCTCCAAAGAAACCCCGCCATGAAGCGCCACCTCAGCCTTGGGCTGATCCTGACCCTGGTCTTTGGCCTCTTGCCCGTGCTGGCCCAAGCTGCACCCGAGTTGCCCGCCATCACAGCCACCAACACCGCTCGCGGCACGCAGTACAGCCTGACACTGCAGTTGTTGGCCTTGATGACGACCTTGTCGGTCTTGCCATCGCTGTTGCTGATGATGACCGCTTTTGTGCGCATCGTGATCGTGATGTCCTTGCTGCGCCAAGCCTTGGGCACCGGCCAAACGCCACCCAACATGGTCATCGTGGGTTTGTCCCTGTTCTTGACCTTGTTTGTCATGACCCCGGTGCTGACCGAGGTTTACCAAACCGCTTTGCTGCCCTACATGAACCAAGGCTTGAGCTTTGACAAAGCACTGGCCGCCGCCGAAAAACCCATTCGCGCATTCATGCTGCTGCAAACCCGTGAAGACGACATCGCCATGTTCATGGAGATCGCGCGCAACACCAATTTCACCAGCCCGCAAGATGTCCCTTTCACCACTTTGGTGCCGGCATTCTTGACCTCAGAACTCAAAAGCGCCTTCACCATTGGCTTTCTGATTTACATCCCCTTCGTGGTCATCGACCTCATCGTCGCCAGCGTGCTCATGTCCATGGGCATGATGATGTTGTCCCCCATGATGATCTCGATGCCCTTCAAGCTCATGCTGTTTGTGTTGGTTGACGGTTGGAGTCTGATCATGGGATCGCTCGCTGGCAGCTTCGCCATGCCCTGAAAGAGAACCACCATGGATACCGCTACCGTCATCGATCTGAGCCGCCACGCCATGTGGACCATTGCCTTGGTCAGCGCCCCACTGCTGTTGGTGGCATTGGCTGTGGGTTTGGTCATCGGCATCATCCAGGCCGCCACCTCCATCAACGAAATGACGTTGAGCTTCATCCCCAAATTGATTGCCGAAGCCGTGGCCTTGCTGTTGTTTGGTGGTTGGATGATCAACACACTCGTGGATTTCACGCGCAATATTTTTCAGCGCATCCCGACCCTGTTCCTTTGATCCGAGCGTGGGTACAGCATGAACTTTTTAGCAGCTGACATCGTAGAAAGGTTCTATACCTTTTTGTGGCCCATGCTGCGCATTTCGGCCCTCATGATCACGGCCCCTATTTTTTCGCTCAGCGCTTTCAACACCCGCATGCGGATTCTGATGGCTTTGGTCTTGACGTGGCTGGTGTACCCCTTGCACACCTGGCCGGTGATCGATCCCACATCCGCTCAGGGTTTGGTGGAAGTTTTCAACCAAATCATGATCGGCGCCACCATGGGCCTGATTTTGCAAGTGGTGGTCGCCGCCGTGGTGGTTGCGGGCCAAAGCATCGCCGCCGCCATGGGTTTGTCCATGGCCAACATGATCGACCCCAACATGGGCAACGTGCCCACGATCTCCCAGCTGCTGATTGTGATGTCCACCCTGATCTTTGTCGGTTTCGGCGGTCACGCCATCATGCTCGGTTTGATTGTGGAATCGTTTCAGAGCCTGCCCATTGGCACCTCCATCATGAACCAGGCGGCCTATGGCCGTGTTTTGCAATGGAGTTCCATGATGTTTTTAGGTGCAGTCCTCATGGCACTGCCCGTCATGGTGGCCTTGTTGTTCATCAACGTGGGCTTGGGCGTGGTCACCCGGGCTGCACCCAGTTTGAACATTTTTGCCGTTGGCTTTCCCGCCATGATCATGGCTGGCTTTGTGATCTTGATCATGTCCATGGACAGCATTGGAGGTCGGATCAACTGGCTATGGGTGCAAGGGTTTTCGGTGGTGCGTGATGTTTTAGGGGTTTCCCGTGTCTGACAGCGCCCAAGAAAAAACCGAAGAACCCACGGCGCAAAAGCTCAACAAAGCGCGCGAAGACGGTGAGGTCCCCCGCTCCATCGAGTTGCCTGCTGCTGCGATCGTCATTGGTGTCTTTCTGCTGCTGATGTTGACGGGCAGCTGGTTGGTCAAACGCCTTTCCACCGTGTTTGCACAAGGCTTTGTGTTTGATCGACAGCTCATCGAAAAACCTCTTTTGCTGCCCGCTCACTTTAGCGAACAACTGTTGGCCGCTTTCGTGCTGTTACTCCCCATCATTGCTTTCACAGTGGCCGCTGCCCTCATCTCATCGGTCATGACCGGAGGTTTTGTTTTCACCTTCAAAGCGGTCATGCCCAAAGGCTCGAAAATCGACCCTATCGGCGGTATGAAACGTATTTTTGGCACCCATGCCATCGTCGAACTGTGCAAAGCGATCCTTAAATTTATCTTAGTAGCAGGTGTGCTTTGGTGGTCCCTGTTGGCCCACATGGACACACTGGTCCTGATTGGCCGAATGGACTTGGAGCCCGCCCTCAGCGCTGCGGGTTACATGATCGTCGAGTCAGGTTTATGGGTCGCCTTGAGTCTGGCTGTCATTGCCATGATCGATGTGCCTTATCAAAAATATGCCTTCAACAAGCGCATGAAAATGTCGATGCAAGAGATCAAGGACGAATTCAAGCAAATGGAAGGAAGCCCTGAAGTCAAAGCCCAAATTCGCCGTCGCCAACGCGAGATGTCCAATGCTCGCATGATGGAGCGTGTCAAAGATGCCGACGTGGTCATCACCAACCCTGAGCACTTTGCGGTTGCTCTCGAATACGACCCCACTGGCGAGGGCGCCCCCATCATGGTGGCCAAAGGTTCTGACCACATGGCGGCGCTGATTCGTGCTGAGGCCACCGCGCATGGGATCCATATTTTTGAAGCAGCACCGCTGGCTCGAGCCATTTACTTCACCACTGAAGTCGAACAACAAGTTCCAGAAGACCTTTATCACGCTGTGGCGCAGGTGATTGCCTACGTCTTCAGCCTGGAAGCCGCATCGCCGATGAACCCAGCGCGCCCTCGACCCACCGTCAAAGTACCGAGCAACATGGAATTCAGCCCTGAAGGCCTGCGCGCCAGCGCCGAGAAAGCTGCCGCCGTATGAACATCCCGATTACCCCAGCAGCACTGACGGTCAACGATTTTGTGTTCCGCTCGGCCGACCGCATGCGGATTGACGGCTGCACCAACGCCATCGCCAGAGAGGGCCTCAGCCTCGCCTTGCAATGCGAACACGAAGCCTTGATTGACCACTATTTAGGGTTGCTGCTGGCTCGGCTCAGGCAGCAAGCACCCGAGCACAGCATTGAGGTCTACTTCCCCACCAATGCGGACGCCCTGCTTGCGCGTTTCAACGACGCATTGGCACGCCAATCCCTGGCGCAGGCCACGCAGAGCCCAGAGGCCTCGAGTCAGGCGCAAATTTGGGTGGTGCATGACGCACAAGCACTGCCCGAGACCGAAATCCAGCTTCTGGCTCGGCTCATCCAAAACTTTCCTGGCGCCAACATCCGGGCCATTTTGCTCATGACGGGTGTGCGCGGGTCACACCACAGCCTGGCGGCTTTTGGTCGAAAAATACTGCGCTGGGAAATCGAGGCACCCAATCCAGAGCAAAGCCAAGCTGCTCTCGAGTTGGCCCGCTCCGAGGGTCGGATCGCGCCAGTTCAACAACTTCTCCGGCGCATCCAGTCCAGGGCTTGGTCAGACGCAGCTTCGCCTGCCCTGATGACACCCGACGATTTCGCGCCCTCTGCACCCATTAAACAAGCTGTGGCGGCTCCAAAGTCGCCCAAGTCTGAGGCCCGCTCTCGCATGGACGGCTTTTACCAACACGGCCTGAGCGCCATCCAATCCGCTCGACAAGCCTTGGGCCTACTGAACCGCAAAAACCTGCGAATGGCCTTGGTTTTGGCAACTGTTTTGGCGGCTGCGGCGCTGGTCATGTTGTGGATTCAACCAGAGGC
>NZ_ALKN02000013.1 GCF_000293865.2 Limnohabitans sp. Rim28
GCATTTCTGCTTTTTTAGCGGCTGGTTTCTTGGCTGCAGCTACTTTTTTAGCGGCAGGTTTCGCGGCCGTGGCGGCCTTTTTTGCGGGAGCAGCTTTTTTTGCCGCTACTTTTTTTGCAGTTGCCATGATTTTCTCCTTGATCAAGTTGAGAACTCAACGGAAAGGGAACGCTTGGTGCTTGTTGGATTGCACAAAGCGATCCATGGCGCTGAGCAAGTGCTCAACACCATGAACACAGAAAAGCCACATCCCCCATGACCCGAAGGCAATGAGGCGTGTGGCTTGAAGAAGGGGGACATTGAGGGGGTGTTCAGAAGATCAGTCCCAGGACAAAGCGCCGCCGGTTTGGTACTCAATGACTCGGGTCTCGAAGAAATTTCGCTCTTTCTTCAAGTCGATCATTTCGCTCATCCAGGGGAAGGGGTTCTCTTCATTGGGGAAGAGCGCCTCCAAGCCGATCTGGGTAGCACGGCGATTGGCGATGTAACGCAAGTAGCCTTTGAACATGGAAGCGTTCATGCCCAACACACCGCGTGGCATGGTGTCTTCGGCATAACGGTATTCCAGTTCGACAGCGTGCAAGAACAATTCTTTGATTTCAGCCTTGAACTCGGCGGTCCAGAGCTGTGGATTTTCGTGCTTGATGGTATTGATCATGTCAATGCCAAAGTTGCAGTGCATGGATTCATCACGCAGGATGTACTGGTACTGCTCTGCAGCGCCCGTCATCTTGTTTTGGCGACCCAAGGCCAAGATTTGCGTGAAACCCACGTAAAAGAACAGGCCTTCCATCAGGCAAGCGAACACAATCAAAGACTTGAGCAGCGTCTGATCGGTTTCTTGGGTGCCGGTTTTGAAGTTGGGGTCCATGATCACGTTGATGAACGGGATCAGGAACTCGTCCTTGTCGCGGATGGATTTGACTTCGTTGTAAGCGTTGAAAATTTCGCTCTCGTCCAGACCCAATGACTCCGTGATGTATTGGTAAGCGTGGGTATGGATGGCTTCTTCAAAAGCTTGGCGCAGCAAAAACTGACGGCACTCGGGCGCTGTGATGTGACGGTATGTGCCTAAGGTGATGTTGTTGGCAGCCAAAGAGTCGGCAGTCACAAAGAAACCGAGGTTGCGCTTGACCATGCGGCGTTCGTCTTCTGTCAGACCATTGGGGTCTTTCCACAAGGCGATGTCACGGTTCATGTTCACTTCTTGCGGCATCCAGTGGTTGGCGCAAGTGGCCAGGTATTTTTCCCAGGCCCATTTGTATTTGAAAGGCACCAACTGGTTGACGTCGGTCTGGCCGTTGATGATGCGCTTGTCTGCTGCATTCATGCGGCGAGGCGCAGCTGTTGTGGAACCAGAAGTTGAGGACGCCGATGCCATGGCGGCAGATGCGTCTGCGCCAGAAAGAATAGGCATTGCGGGTTGCAAAGCAGGTTTGACTTGATCGTCCCAAGAGAGCATAAAAATTCCAGTTCTTAAATTATGAAAGCTTGCAAACGAATTGCAAAGCAGTGAATCGTTTTATGACGAACAACGCACCAGAAGTGTTGTGCAATTGCATCGCAATGGGCTTGTCATAACCCAGTGCAATGCATTTCAAATCACTGACAAGCTTCGCAGCCAACATCGTCGATGGCCACAAACTTGACGTCGGTTGCTGACGGTGTGTTCATGGATGATGGGGATGCTGCAGCTGAAGATTCCGCGGCGTTCATGCCTGAGGATGAAACGGCGTTGTGTGAGCCAGCATTCACCGTAGATTTTTCAACTTGTGTGGCGCTGGATGTACGCAGGTAGTAAGTGGTTTTGAGGCCACGCAACCAAGCCAATTTGTAAGTGTCGTCGAGTTTTTTGCCCGATGCACCGGCCATGTAAATGTTGAGCGACTGAGCTTGATCGATCCATTTTTGACGACGTGCGGCAGCCTCAACCAGCCAAGTCGTTTCAACTTCAAACGCGGTGGCATACAGCGACTTGATTTCTTGGGGCACGCGGTCGATCGGGCGCAGCGAGCCGTCAAAGTGTTTCAGGTCCATGACCATCACATCGTCCCACAAGCCCAAACGCTTCAGGTCGCGCACCAAGTAGCCGTTGATCACGGTGAATTCGCCCGACAGGTTGGACTTGACAGACAAGTTGCCAAAGCAAGGCTCGATGGACGCATCCACACCAATGATGTTGGAGATGGTGGCTGTGGGCGCAATGGCCACGCAGTTGGAGTTGCGCATGCCGTCGGCAGCAATTTTCTGGCGCAGTGCATCCCAGTCCAGGGTGGACGAGCGGTCGACCTCTACATAACCACCGCGCTCACGCTCCAAAAGTTTCAGCGTGTCCAAAGGCAAGATGCCTTGGTCCCACAACGAACCCTTGTAAGTAGCGTATTGACCGCGTTCTTTGGCCAGTTCGGTGGATGCCCAGTAGGCGTAGTAGCAGATCGCTTCCATGGATTGGTCAGCGAATTCCACAGCGGCCTGAGAGGCATAAGGCGTGCGCATTTCGTACAGCGAGTCTTGGAAACCCATCAAGCCCAAACCCACGGGGCGGTGACGCATGTTGGAGTCACGGGCCTTTTTGACGGCGTAGTAGTTGATGTCAATCACGTTGTCCAGCATGCGCATGGCAATCGTGATGGTTTTCTTCAACTTGTCGTGGTCGATCACTTTGCCGTTCGCGCCGTCCTTGAGGTGGCGTGACAGGTTGACCGAGCCCAAGTTGCAGACGGCTGTTTCGGTGTCGCTGGTGTTGAGCGTGATTTCGGTGCACAGGTTGGAAGAGTGCACCACACCCACGTGCTGCTGGGGTGAGCGCACGTTGCAAGGGTCCTTGAAAGTGATCCAAGGGTGGCCGGTTTCGAACAGCATGGACAGCATCTTCCGCCACAGGTCGGTGGCTGGGATGGTTTTGCTGGGCTTGATCTCGCCGCGCTCTGCTTTTTGCTCATAAGCCACATAGGCTTTTTCGAAAGCCAGACCGAACAGGTCGTGCAAGTCAGGCACATCTGAGGGTGAGAACAAGGTCCAAGTGCCTTTTTCCATGACGCGGCGCATGAACAGGTCAGGAATCCAATTGGCCGAGTTCATGTCGTGCGTGCGGCGACGGTCATCGCCGGTGTTCTTGCGCAACTCCAGGAACTCTTCGATGTCCAGGTGCCAAGTTTCCAGGTAAGCGCAGACCGCGCCCTTGCGCTTGCCGCCTTGGTTGACCGCCACGGCGGTGTCGTTGACCACTTTCAGGAAGGGCACCACACCTTGTGATTCGCCGTTGGTGCCTTTGATGTGGGCGCCCAAGGCGCGCACAGGTGTCCAGTCGTTGCCCAAGCCGCCTGCAAATTTAGACAGCAAGGCATTTTCCTTGATGGCGTCATAGATGCCACCCAGGTCGTCGGGCACGGTGGTCAGGTAGCAGCTTGACAGTTGCGAGCGCAAAGTACCGCTGTTGAACAAGGTGGGCGTAGACGACATGAAGTCGAACGACGACAGGACCTCGTAGAACTCGATGGCGCGCGCTTCACGGTTGATTTCGTTGAGGGACAAGCCCATGGCGACGCGCATGAAAAAGGCCTGGGGCATCTCGATGCGGGTCTTGCGCACGTGCAAGAAGTAACGGTCGTACAGGGTTTGCAAGCCGAGGTAATCAAACTGCAAGTCGCGTTCGGGCTTGAGGGCTGCCGCCAATTGCTTCAGGTCGAATTGCAGCAGCTTTTCATCGAGCAGGTCGTTCTCAACCCCTTTTTTGACGAACTGAGGGAAGTAGTTGATGTACGCCTCGGCCATCTCGCTCTGAGGCACTTCCTTGCCCAAGATCTCCTTGGCAATGGTGTGCATCAGCAAACGGGCGGTCACATAGGTGTAGTCCGGGTCTTTTTCGATCAAGGTGCGCGACGCCAAAATGGACGCCTTGTAAACCTCTTCCATGGGCACGCCGTCGTACAGGTTGCGCATGGTTTCGGCAACGATGGGCTCGGGGCTCACATCTTTGCCCAAGCCAGCGCAAGCATTGACCATGAGTGATTTGAGGTAACCCAGATCAAGGACAACGCGTTGGCCGCGGTCGATAACGTGCAACGCAGGTTCTTGGCTGGTCTGCGAGGATTGTTGAGTTTGTTGGGCGCGCTCTTGGGTGCGACGCTCACGGTAAAGCACATAGGCGCGGGCCACTTCATGGTTGCTGCTGCGCATCAAGCCCAATTCGACTTGGTCCTGCACATCTTCGATGTGGAAAGTACCGCCGCCGGGACGTGAGCGCATCAGCGCGCGAACCACGTTTTGTGTCAATTCTTCGACCACTTCACGCACGCTGGCCGATGCGGCACCTTGTGTGCCGTGCACAGCCAAAAAGGCTTTCATCAAGGCGACAGCAATTTTGCTCGGCTCAAAAGGAACGACTGCACCATTGCGACGAATGATTTGGTATTGGTTCAAGCTTTGCGTGGAGGGTTGGCCTGCACGGTCAGACATGGGCTGGTTCATCAGGCCAGATGCAGAAGATGAAACGTTGAGTTCTGTTTGCATGGTTTTTTTCTAATTTATGGTCTGTTTTAAGGCGTTAACAAGGGCTTGAACCGGGTTGCTGTTGCAAATGTGAAAAAATGTTTCAGACACTATATCTGGTGTCCATGACCCTTGCAAGCCACTACAGGTAGTGTACCGATGCTTTTTGAGTGCCCGCGGTCGATGGCCGAAAATCGGGTATCGGAAAGATCTTTTCAGGAGCTGAAAAAAGTGGCTCCAAACGCTTTGAAAACAGTGTTTTTGGGCGCGAAGCCAATGGCCATGTGGCCTTGGACAGACTTTGCCCTTCTATCGCTTTTAAAAGAAGGGTTTTGATTTTTGAAGTCAACCATTCAAGGTGACAGTGCCGCGCGAGAAATGTAAAAAGTTAAAAAAATATTTTTTCCAACTGTGGCTTTCAATTCCTAGGGAAAGTACGAATCCGGGAAGTTCACCAGCTTTTGAAAGCGTTCCCAAGCAAAACCGGGCCCGGGGTCTTGCTTGCGTTCGGGCGCCACATGTTCATGCCCTGCCACATGGGCTATGGGGTAGGGGCCATGCAAGTCTTGGCAAAGACGTGCCAGTTGCACGTATTGCGCTTCTGTGAAGATGTCGCCTTCTAGGCCCTCCAGTTCAATGCCAATGGAGTCGTCGTTGCATTGGGGCCGTCCACGGTACGCGGACTGTCCGGCATGCCAAGCCCGGTCGTTGGCGCTGACAAACTGGATCAAGGTGCCATCTCGTCGAATGAAGAAATGAGCGGACACTTGCAAGCCCCTGATTTGCGAGAAATAAGGGTGAGCGTCCCAGTCCAGTTGGTTGGTGAAGAGGTCTTGTACCTCTGGGCCACCGTATTGACCGGGCGGCAGACTGATCGAGTGGATCACCACCAAGTCAATGCATGCCCCTGTGGGTCTGGCGCCAAAGTTGGGGGAATCCAGCCGATTTGCCGGCCCATACCAGCCGTCCTGCCAGAGCGCGGTGGGTTCAACGGGCGGAAAAGACATGGCGTCTACGTTCAACGATGCTCAAGGCCTCTGGCACAAAGTTCTGCAGCATGGACGAAGGATCAGGCCAAGAAAGTTCAAGCAGGGTTGCGGTCCAGGGCTGCAGCGCGGTGCTCGGTGCTGCAGTAGAAGCCCTTTGCGCCGGTGACAGCTTCTTCTTGCGGCAAATGAAGCCCGCAATGGGCGCAGCCCACCATGTTGGAGGGGGTTACGGGTGGCGTTGACTTTTCGGCGGGCGGTTTCACGGCTCTTCGGCTGCGTTTGAAGGCCCAAATTGCAGCCAATATGACCACCAGCCAAATCAGGTATTTCATGCAGCGCGTCCAATCAAGACTTCCAAGACAAAGCGCGAACCTGCGTAAGAAAGCAACAACAAACCTGCGCCGATGTAGAGCACCCGCACAGCGCGGCGACCACGCCATCCCCACTGGCTACGACCCACCAACAAGGTGGCGAAAGTCAGCCATGACAACAAAGCGAACACCCGTTTGTGATCCCAACGCCATTCGGTATGACCTTGGCCATACAAAGCCTCACCAAACAAGGCACCGGCGACCAAGGTTGCCGTCAGCAGCAAAAAGCCTGCAGTGACAAAACGGAAGGTGAGTCGCTCCAGCGTCAACAAAGGCAAACCGCTGGACCCTTCGTGCGCTTGCCGAATGTCTTGCTCGGTGCGGGTCATCATCCAGGCGTGCACCACAGCGGCTGCAAACATGCCGTAGGCCGACAAACCCAGAGCAAAGTGCAAAGGCAGCCAAGCCGAGGCTTGGCTGGTCAACAGGGTGCCCGGAAAAAACCAAGCCAGCGCCACGGTGACAGACCCCAAACAACCCACGGCCCAACGGGCTTTGAATTTGGGGAAAAACTGGGTCTCGATCATGTAAGCCGTGACCACCAACCAAGCGGTGACCGACAACGCTGGCGCAAAACCGAAGCGCACAGGGCCCATCAAGAGGGCCAGCAAACTGACGGCATGCAACGCCCAAGCCAGCCAAAGGAGGCGGCGGGCGTGCACATCGCTCAGGCGACTGGGCACCAGAGCGGGCAAAGCATAGGTCAATGCTGCCAATGCCGAGAAGGGCAGCGTCCAGAAAGGCGCACTCGCTAAAATCATGAAGCCGAGTTTAGCCTTTCGGGCGCAGCCATTGGGGCTTCGCCATCACGCTCAACCGGTTTTTTCTGGATTCCCCCATGGCCTCCGCCCTGACCGACAAACTTTCACGCCTCGTCAAGACCCTCAGCGGACAGGCCCGCATCACCGAATCCAACGTGGCGGACATGCTGCGCGAGGTGCGCATGGCCCTGCTGGAGGCTGACGTGGCCTTGCCGGTGGTGCGCGATTTCATCGCCCGTGTGAAAGAAAAAGCCCTGGGCCAAGAAGTCATGGGCTCACTCAAGCCCGGTCAGGCCTTGGTGGGTGTGGTCAACCGCGAGTTGGCCGCCACCATGGGCGAGGGCGTGTCAGACATCAACTTGGCCGCGCAACCGCCCGCTGTGATCCTGATGGCTGGTTTGCAAGGTGCCGGTAAAACCACCACCACCGCCAAGCTGGCCAAGCACCTGATTGAAAAGCGCAAAAAGAAAGTGCTGACGGTTTCGGGCGACGTTTACCGCCCTGCGGCCATTGAGCAGCTCAAAACCGTCACAGCGCAAGCGGGAGCCGAGTGGTTCCCCAGCTCGCCCGATCAAAAACCGATCGACATCGCCCGCGCCGCCATTGACTATGCCCGCAAGCACTTTTTTGACGTGCTGCTGGTTGACACGGCGGGACGCTTGGCGATTGACGAAGCCCTGATGGCCGAGATCAAGGCGTTGCACGCTGAATTGAAACCTGTTGAAACCCTGTTCGTGGTGGACGCCATGCAGGGCCAGGATGCGGCCAATACCGCCCGCGCTTTCAGCGAGGCCTTGCCGCTCACGGGCATTGTGCTGACCAAACTGGATGGCGATTCACGCGGCGGTGCCGCCCTGTCGGTGCGCCAGATCACGGGCGTGCCGATCAAGTTTGCCGGCACCAGCGAAAAGATCGACGGCCTGGAAGTGTTCGATGCCGAGCGCCATGCGGGCCGGGTGCTGGGCATGGGCGACATCGTGGCCTTGGTCGAGCAGGTCACGGCCGGTGTGGACATGGAGGCCGCGCAAAAACTGGCGTCCAAGGTCAAAAGTGGTGGCAGTTTTGATTTGAATGACTTCTTGGCCCAGATCCAGCAGATGAAGCAAATGGGTGGGCTGTCGAGTTTGATGGACAAGTTGCCCAGCCAGCTGACAGCCAAGGCCGGCGCCATGGACATGGACAAAGTTGAGAAAGACATTGGCCGCAAGCAAGGCATCATCCACAGCATGACGCCCAAAGAGCGCAGCAAGCCCGAGCTGATCAAGGCCACACGCAAGCGCCGGATTGCAGCGGGTGCTGGCGTTCAGGTGCAGGACGTCAACCGCATGCTCAAGGAGTTTGAGCAGATGCAGGACATGATGAAAAAAATGTCTGGCGGCGGCATGATGAAGATGATGAAACGCATGGGTGCCATGAAAGGCATGATGGGCGGCGGCGGGGGCTTCCCTGGCATGCCGCGTTGATCACACAGGCCATCCGCAGATGACTTACCTCTTCATTTACGGCACCCTGATGCCTGGTTTGCGCTTGGAAGCTGAAATGCACGGTGCCCGATTCGTGGGGCCAGCCCAAGTGCCTGGCCGTTTGTTCGACCTTGGGCGTTACCCCGGCTTGCTGCCAGGAGACGGCCACGTCACGGGCGAGGTCTATGAAGTCGATGACGCACACCTGGCCCGTCTGGATGGGGTGGAAGGCGTGGTGCCCGGTGACCGCGCCGAATCACACTATTGGCGAGAGGTGGTGCCGGTGGCCAGCGGCCCGCTGCAAGGCCAGCCCGTGCAGACCTATGTGTACAACCGCCCAGTCGATGGCTGCACACCCATCCCACATGGCGACTACCGCCGCTACATCCGCGAAGTCGGCCGCGAATCCTGATCAGTCCTTGATCACCAACTCGCCGCGCAGCGAGTGCGACAGGCCCTGCGTGATGCGCACATCGGCCATCTGACCAATCAGACGGTCCATGTTCGGGCCGCCGGGGAAGTTGACCACCCGGTTGCACTCGGTGCGCCCAGCCAGCTCGGTCGCATCTTTGCGTGAAGGGCGTTCTACCAAAATGCGCTGCACCGTGCCCACGCGACTGTCGCCAATGCGCTGCACGTTCTCTTCGATGGTTGCTTGCAGGTGGTGCAGGCGGCGCAGTTTCTCGGCGTGTGGCGTGTCGTCGTGCAGGTTGGCCGCCGGTGTACCGGGGCGGGGGCTGAAGATGAAGCTGAAGCTGGTGTCAAAACCCACATCGGTGATCAGCTTCATCATCTTGTGGAAGTCGTCCTCGGTCTCGCCGGGGAAGCCCACGATGAAATCGCTGCTGAGCGACATGTCGGGGCGGATCGCCCGCAGCTTGCGGATCGTGCTCTTGTATTCCATCGCCGTGTAGCCGCGTTTCATGGCCATCAAAATCCGGTCCGAGCCATGCTGCACCGGCAAGTGCAAGTGGCTCACCAGTTTGGGGATCTTCTCGTACGCGTCGATCAGGCGCTGGGTGAATTCATTGGGGTGGCTGGTCACGTAGCGGATGCGCTCGATGCCCGGCATGTCGGCCACGTATTCCAGCAACAAGGCAAAGTCGGCAATGTCTGAGGTGCCACCCATCTTGCCCCGGTAGGCGTTCACGTTCTGGCCCAGCAAGGTGATTTCTTTCACGCCCTGCGCGGCCAGACCGGCCACCTCGACCAGCACATCGTCAAATGGGCGTGACACCTCTTCGCCCCGGGTGTAGGGCACCACGCAGTAGCTGCAGTATTTGCTGCAGCCTTCCATGATCGACACAAAGGCGGTCGCGCCGTCCACCTTGGCGGGGGGCAGGTGGTCGAATTTTTCAATCTCGGGAAAGCTGATGTCCACCTGCGGGCGCTGCTTGCGCTCGCGCTCGTTCAGCAAATCGGGCAGGCGGTGCAGGGTTTGCGGGCCAAACACCACGTCCACATAAGGTGCGCGCTTGATGATCTCGGCGCCTTCCTGGCTGGCCACGCAGCCGCCCACACCAATCAGCACGCCCTTGGCCTTGAGGTGCTGCACCCGGCCCAAGTCGCTGAACACTTTTTCTTGCGCCTTCTCGCGCACCGAGCAGGTGTTGAACAAGATCAGATCGGCCTGGTCCACGTCCTGGGTGGGCTCATAACCCTGGGCCGCGCCCAGCACATCGGCCATCTTGTCCGAGTCGTACTCGTTCATCTGGCAGCCAAAGGTTTTGATGAAGACCTTCTTGCTCATGCGGCCTCCAAGGCGTTCACGGAGGGGATGAAGTCAAGGCCAAGCAAAGCACGCCAAAGTAAAGCACGCCCGAAAAGGGCCAAAGTGCAGCGGTTCATGGTGTAGATCCAGAGGCTGTGAAAAAGAAAAGCGCAGATGCGCTTTGGAAGGCGTGGATTATCGCAGGCGAGCCCCCGCTCAGTTTTCCTGGTCTACGACCGCCTTCGGCTTGAAAAACATCGGATAAGCCCGCTGCACCGTCGGGCTGTCATAAGCCCAGCTGTGGCATTGGCCCAGGAAATAGGGCGCTTGGGTCATTTCGGGGTGGGGCTGGCCGGCCAGTTCGCGGCGCTGCCATTGGCCCGAGGGCAGGGTTTGGTAAGCGGCCGTGGCCATGTTGAACAGCATCTCGCGCAAGTGGGTGCAGCCCTCGGTGCCGCCTACGTGTTGGTGGATGACCTTGCGCCAGCCCGGACCCATGGTGCAGCCGATGAGCTTGTGCATGCCGTGTGGCGCGCCGACGCATTCGGGGTGGGGGATGTCGTCCATGGAGGTGGCGATGTCCTGGATGACCATCTGGTTGTCGAGTGTGACGCGGATTTTGAGGTTATGGATCGGCTTATCGCCGGGGAAAAGCCGTTCGTTGGGTACCTGGAAGCCGAAGGTCTTGACGTCGGTCAGTTGGGCTTCGATGTCCCACAGGCCGTCTTCGCGGTCAAAGCCTTGGTAAACCACGGTTCGCGTATGTGACAGTTTTCGGGGGGAGGGAGGGGGAAGTGCCAATGGAATTCTCGCGGGTCTGGTGTTCAATCCACCGATCATATCGATGCAGGAGTCCGCAGCATGTCCACCACCATCCACCCCACTGTTCGCCGTCAGACCATTGCCGATGCCCTGCGCCGCACCGCGATCCGCTTGCCCGCCAAAACCGGCATCGTGTGCGGTGCCACCACCTGGACCTATGCCGAGTTTGATGCGCTGGTCACGCGCTTGGGTGCAGGCTTGGCCAGCATCGGTGTGGCCGAGGGCGACAAGGTGGCGGTACTGGCCCGCAACTCGCACGGTTTTGCGGCGTTGCGTTTTGCACTGGCCCGCCGGGGTGCGGTCATGGTGCCGATCAACTTCATGCTCAAGGCCGACGAGGTGGCCTACATCCTGCGCCACGCAGGTGCCAAAACCTTGGCCACCGACAGCGGCTTGGCCGAGCTGGCGCAGGCTGCTGCCAAGCTGGACACCCAAGTGCAGCAGTTCATCTGGCTACCGTCCGAAGACCCGAGCCAGCCCGTGGCGGGCATGCACAGCTTTGACACCCTGGCCGCCTGCCAGGATGGGCTCCCCGATGTGCGGCTGGGCAGCTGCGATGTGGCGCAGATCGTCTACACCAGCGGCACCGAGTCCTCGCCCAAAGGCGCACAGCTCACGCATGACGCCGTCATGTGGCAGTACGTCAGCTGCGTGATCGACGCTGAAATCGCTGAGCAGGATGTGGCCCTGCACGCGCTGCCGCTGTACCACTGCGCCCAACTCGATGTGTTCTTTGGTCCGGCCATTTACATGGGGAGCACCAACGTCATCACGGCCAAGCCCACACCCGACAACCTGCTGCCGATGATTGAAAAATTCGGCATCACCAGCTTTTTTGCGCCGCCTACCGTGTGGATCGCCTTGCTGCGCTCACCCCTCATGGATGCCGACAAACTCTCCAAACTGGCCAAGGGCTACTACGGCGCGTCCATCATGCCGGTTGAGGTGCTGAAAGAGTTGGCGTCTCGCCTGCCCAAGGTGCGCTTATGGAACCTGTATGGTCAGACCGAAATCGCGCCGCTGGCCACCTTGCTCGGCCCGGAGGACCAACTGCGCAAACTGGGTTCATGCGGTAAAGCGGTGCGCAACGTCGAAACCCGGGTGGTGAACGAGGCCATGCAGGACGTGGCCGTGGGCGAAGTGGGTGAGATCGTGCACCGCTCGCCGCATTTGATGCTGGGTTACTTTCATGACGATGAGCGGACCCAAGCTTCGTTTGAAGGCGACTGGTTCCACAGCGGCGATCTGGGGCTGATCGACGACGAGGGCTACATCACCGTGGTGGACCGCAAGAAGGACATGATCAAGTCCGGCGGTGAAAACGTGGCCAGCCGCGAGGTCGAAGAAATGATCTACCGCCTGCCACAGGTCAGCGAAGTGGCGGTGATCGGCTTGCCCGACCCCAAGTGGGTCGAAGCTGTGACGGCCGTGATCGTGGTCAAGGCCGGGCAAACGTTGGACGAGGCGGCGGTGATCGCGCACTGCGCAGAGCACATGGCTGGCTTCAAGTGCCCCAAGCGCGTGGTGTTCACCGACACGCTGCCCAAGAACCCGAGCGGCAAACTGCTCAAGCGGGATTTGCGGGTGCGCTACGCCTGAGATCCCGCTCCGGAGCCCCGGAGCACCCAAGCCAGCTCGAAGCACCCACCGTCGCGCGGCAGCTCACGAGCCCCAAAAGTGGTAATTTCGCACAGTCAATCGAGGAAAAATTCAAATGACACCCATCTCGAAAATTTCACGCAGAGTGCTGGCCATGAGCCTGGTTGGCGTCTGTGCAGGTTGGGCCCAAGCCCAGTCCCAGGCGCCCATCCGAATTTTCGTGGGCGCGCCCGCTGGGGGCACCACCGACACCATGGCCCGCACGCTGGCACAGGTACTGGGCCCACAGTTGGGGCGCACCGTGGTGGTGGAAAACCGACCTGGCGCGGGTGGCAATTTGGCGGCTGACGCCGTGGCCAAGGCGGCGCCCGATGGCAACACCTTGTTGATGAGTTTCACCAGCCACGCCATCAATGCTTCGCTCTACCCCAGTTTGCCTTTCGATCCGGTCAAGGACTTCACGCCCCTGACCATGGTGTCCACCTCGCCTTCGATGTTGGTGGCCCACCCCAAAGTGCCGGCCAACAACGTCAAGGAACTGATCGCGCTGGCCAAGTCCAAGCCCGGCCAACTGAACTTTGCGATCGGTGCATTGGGCTCATCGCTGCACATGGCCGGCGATGCCTTCAAGATGCAGTCCGGCGTGTTCATTGTCAACATCCCTTATCGCGGCACCGCCCCTGCGGTGCAGGACGTGTTGGCCGGGCAGGTGGACCTGATGTTTGCGGCGGTGGGCAACGTGCAGTCGCACATCAAGGCCGGAAAGCTCAGGCCGCTGGGCGTGACCAGTGCCAAGCGTCTGCCGGCTTACCCCGATGTGCCCTCGATTGGCGAAGTTCTGCCGGGTTATGAGTCCAGCGCTTGGTTTGGTTTGTTCGGTCCAGGGCGCATGAGCCCAGAGTTGACCAAACGCCTGGCCGATGCCGCACGGGCGGCGGTGCTCTCGCCCGAGGTCAAGCGCCGCATCGAAAATGAAGGGGCCACGCCCGTGGGCAACAGCCCCGAAGAGTTCGCCCGCTTCGTGGACAGCGAAATTGTGCGTTGGCGAGCGGTGGTGAAATATGCCGGAGCCAAGCCCGAATGAGCTCGGTCATGCCGCAGCCGCACCCGCTGTCGAATCACCGGCCACAGACCCTGGCGCAAAAACTCATCGCCCGCGCCGCCAGGCGCAGCCATGTGGCCGTCGGGGAGGTGGTCACCTGCGACGTGGACCTGGCCATGTTCCACGACTCGTCTGGCCCGCGGCGTCTGAAGCCCATGCTCGACGAATTGGGTGCGCAGATTTGGGACACCAACAAAGTGGTGCTGGTGCTGGACCACTATGTGCCCGCAAAGGATGCGGATGCGCAGCAGATCGTGCAGATCGCACGCGATACAGCCAGACAGTGGAAGCTGCCGCATGTCATCGACAGCGAGGGCATTTGCCATGTGGTGCTGCCCGAGCGGGGCCATTTGAAGCCGGGCATGTTCTGTGTGGGCGGTGACTCGCATTCCCCCACAGGTGGGGCATTTGCTTGTTACATGTTTGGCATCGGCGCCACCGAAATGCTGGGTGTGTGTGTCACGGGCCAAATCTGGGTGCAGGTTCCGCGTACCTTGCGCATGCATTGGGCGGGTCGCCTGCAAGCCGGGGTGTCGGCCAAGGACATGATGCTGCACATGGTGGGGCGCTTTGGCATGAACGGTGCACAGTACCAGGCGGTGGAATTTTCCGGCTCGGCCGTTCAGGCCCTGTGCATGGCCGAGCGCATGACTTTGTCCAACATGAGCGCCGAAATGGGGGCGCAAGCCGGTCTGATTGCGGCCGACGAGACCACCTTGAATCACCTGCGCGGCATCGGCGTTGCGCCTGAGCAATTGGCCGGCGCCGAGCAGTGGTTCACCGACGAAGACGCCGACTACGAACAATGGGACTTTGACGCCAGCCAGCTCCATCCCCAGGTGGCAGCGCCGCACAGTCCGGCCAACACGCGGGATGTCGGCGAGTTTGCCGACGTGGCACCCAACATTGCCTACATCGGCGCCTGCACCGGTGCCAAGCTCGAGGATCTGCGGGCCGCCGCCTCGGTGCTCAAGGGCCACCGGGTGGCAGCGGGTGTGCAGCTCTTGGTCGCACCTGCCAGTGCCCGGGAACAAGCGCAGGCCACACAAGAAGGTGTCATGCAGATCCTGCTGGATGCCGGGGCCACCGTGCTGCCCAACAGCTGTGGTGCTTGCGCGGGCTACGGTGCGACTTTCCCGGAAGGGGCGACGGTGATCTCCACCACCGCCCGCAATTTCAAGGGCCGCATGGGCCCGGCCAGTGTGAACGTTTACCTGTCCTCACCGTACACGGTCGCGGCTTCGGCTTTGCGCGGGCGGATCAGCGATGCCCGTGAGGTGTTGGCATGACGGCGTGCAACAGGCATGACGCCCGAGTGTGGCGTTTGGGTGCCAATGTGGACACCGATGCCCTGGCACCCGGCGCCTACATGAAGCATGGCCTTGAAGTGATTGGCAAGCATTGCCTGGAGGCGGTGAGACATGACTTTGCCAGCGGCGTCCATCCAGGTGATGTGATCGTGGCCGGGGCCAATTTCGGCATCGGTTCTTCTCGTGAGCAGGCCGCGGGTGTGCTGAAACACCTTGGCCTGGCGGCAGTCATTGCGCCGTCTTTCAGCGGTTTGTTTTTTCGCAATGCCTTCAACCTGGGCCTGCTGCTGCTGAGCTGCCCCGAGGCAGAAACCATCGAGGAAGCCGAGCGGGTGAGTCTGCGCCTGGACGGCGACACGCCCATGGTGCAGCGTGCCAACGGCCTGACGCTGGCCTGTGCGCCCATTCCCGGATTTTTGATGGACCTGGTCGATGCAGGCGGCTTGCTGCCACGCCTCAAACAAAGAAAGTCACCATGAGCCAACGCCACACTTTGCCCCAGCGCCTGCAACAAGAACCAGCCTTGCTGGCACCCGGTGTGTACGACGCGCTCACCGCGCTGGTGGCGCAGCAGGCGGGTTTTGAGGCGCTCTATTTGTCGGGCGCATCGATAGCCTACACACGGCTGGGGCGCTCCGACATTGGCCTGACCACCGCCACCGAAGTGGCGCAGACGCTGGCGCACATCACCGACCGGGTGAGTATCCCGGTCATTGTGGACGCCGACACCGGCTTTGGCAATGCGCTCAACACGCAGCGCACGGTGCGCGACTTCGAGCGAGCCGGGGCTGCGATGATCCAGATCGAGGACCAGACTTTCCCCAAACGCTGCGGCCACCTGGACGGCAAAGGCGTGGTGCCGGTGGCTGAAATGCAGGGCAAGCTGCGCGCTGCACTCGATGCACGGCACGACCCCAACACCCTGATCCTGGCGCGCACCGATGCGGTGGCTGTGGAAGGCCTGGACGCTGCGCTGGAGCGGGCCGAACGCTACCTGGAATGCGGCGTGGATGCCTTGTTCATCGAAGCCTTGCGCTCGGATGAACAGATGAACCGCGCCTGCGCGCAGTTGGCCCAGCGCGTACCGCTCTTGGCCAACATGGTCGAAGGCGGCAAAACGCCGGTGCAAAGTGCGGCCGAGTTGGGCGGGCGCGGTTTCAAAATCGTGATCTTTCCCGGTGGTACAGCGCGGGCCGTGCTGCACACGCTGCAAGGCTATTACGCCAGCTTGCATGCGCACCAGACCACGCGCCCCTGGCAAGAAAAAATGCTGGACTTTGATGGCCTGAATGCGGTCATTGAAACGCCGCAACTGCTGGCGCTGGGGCAAAGTTTCGAGCAGGATCCCCCCAGCTCGAAGTGACCGGCGCTCAGGCGGGCATCAAAGGGTTGGCGGACACCAACCCATTTCAAGCCAATGCGCGTAGCCCGGTTTGAAGGGCCATGCGGTGTACTGCACGGGTGTGCCCTGTGGCAGGACCTGCTCGGTCAGGTGATCAAGCCAAGGGCTCACAGCCCCCGTGCTGCGCAGCCAATCTTGGCCTGGGCTGGATTCCATCGCCCATCCTGCAAGGGCTGCCTTGGGCTTTGGCCATGGGTGGTCAGGCCGACGGGGGCCTGACATGCGGTCGTGCACACTGCCCCAGGCCACGCCCTTCATCTGATGCTGTATTTGGCCCAATTGGCGCGCGGTTTCTTGCAGGGGCAAGCCCGTGAAGCGCAATTGCCCCAGCACATTGTCAAACCAGAAAAAAGCACCCGGCATGCTGCGCACCAGTTCGGGCAAAAGGGCCAATCCGTCGCCCGTGTGCAGGTGCACGCCCGTGCCTTGGCGTTTCAGGTGTCGGCCATGGCGCGCATAAAAAAGCGGCTTGGCCCAAGGGTCAATGTCCCAAGCATGGACCTCTTCAAATTGCGCCAACCAAGCGGTGGGCAACATCCAGCCCGCACTGGCGCCGATCAACACCAGTTGTTGGCGGGGCATCCCTTGGGCCATCAACCAATCGTTGATCTGCACACAGGCAGGTGCCCAGCGCGCCTGAGACCGCCACGCACGCACATGCCAATGCCAACCGCCCGTCAAATTCATGCGGTCAATTCATGGTTTTTGCAAACGTTCGTTTTGCGGAAACATGAACTTCTTGGCTTCCGCGTCCATTTCGGTCTTGAAGGTGTATTGCGCTTTGAACGCCTCGGCACGCTGAGCGGCAGGGCGCGCATTGACCGCATCGAGCAGGCGCTTGATGTGGGGGTATTGGGTCCAGGTGGCATCCCCCGTGCCCAGCACATACGGCAGCAGGCGTGCCCAGCCCCATAGGGCCATGTCCACGATGCTGTAGTGCTCGCCCAGCATGTAGGTGTGCTGACTCAGGTGTTTTTCCAGCACGGTCCAGTGGCGGTGTGCTTCAAAGTCGTAGCGGTTCAAGGCGTAGTCTTTGGGCTCTGGCGCCGCGTGGCGAAAGTGCACAGATTGGCCGGAAAACGGACCAATGCCGCTGGCGATGAACATCAACCAAGACAGGGCAGCGCCACGTTCTTTGGCTTGGTCCACGCTGGGTACAAACTTTTGTTCGCGGTCGGCCAGGTACAACAAGATGGCATTGCTGTCGAACACGGTGGTGTCGCCATCGGTGATGGCGGGCACCTTGGCATTGGGGTTGACTGCCAAAAAGGCGGGCTCAAATTGCTGGCCTTTGCGCGTGTCGACCGGCACCGCTTCAAAAGGCAGCCCCAGCTCTTCGAGCAACAAGGCGATCTTCATGGGGTTAGGGGCAGCATTGAAGAAAAATTTCAACATGGTTCATCCGATCTGGCAGTGAAAAAAAGAGTGGGTGTCAGTGTCGCTGAAACCGCTCATCAAGGGGGTGCTGATGCAGTCATTTGGGCGACTGTCCCCAGCGAGGCTTGTTGTTAATGTCCCTCTTTTTGCCTACTCCAATGACCGAGAGATTTTCCCAAATCACTTACGAGGACCTGCCGTCCGATGTACGCCCCTTGGCCGATGACATCCTCAAAGTGTCCAGTGCCGCTTTGGGTGGGCCTTACAACGCGCTGTTGCGCAGTCCTGATATGGCGCGCCGGGCCTTTGATTTTCTGGACTATCTGCGCTTTCGCACGTCGGTCAACAAGCGTTTGAACGAATTCGCCATCCTGATCCAGGCGCGCATTTCCAATGCGCAATTTGAGTGGTGGGCGCATGAGCGCATCGCACGCAAGGCGGGTTTGTCGGATGCGGTGATGCGCGACTTGCAGCAATGCCAACGCCCCACCACCATGCAAGCCGACGAACGTTTGGTGTACGACTATTGCACCCAGTTGTCGCTCAACCACCGCGTGTCAGATGCTTTGTGGCAAGAAGCCGTCACCGCCATGGGCGAGCAAGCTGTGGTGGACCTCACGGTCTTGTCGGGCACCTACGTCATGGTGTCCATGTTGCTGAACGCCACACAAGTGGGTATTCCGGATGGGGGCGAGGCGCCTTTGCAGGTGATGGACCCCCTGGACATTCGTCAACGCTTGTTGGCATGATTTTTTGAACCATTGCCCCATTCCTCATTCCCAAGGAGACCGCCATGAGATTCCGTTTTGTTCGCAGCGCATTGGCCCTGATGTTGGCCGCCACGGCCTGGCATGCATCGGCACAAGACTTTCCCAACCGTGCCATCACCATGGTCATGCCTTATGCCGCAGGCGGGCCGGGTGACACCATCACCCGCGTGTTTGCCGGTGCCATGCAAAAGCACTTGGGCCAGCAGATCGTGGTGGACAACACCGCTGGTGCCTCTGGCTCCATTGGCACAGCCAAAGTGGCGCGGGCCAGACCTGATGGCTACACCTTGTTGATGATCCACGTTAGCCATGCCACCAATGTGGCCATGTACAAAGGCTTGCCCTACCACCCGGTGGACGATTTTGAGCCGATTGGGCGCGCCACCAGTGGCCCCATGGTCATCGTCACCCGCAATGATTTTCCGGCACGCAATTTGAACGAATTTGTGGCCTATGTGAAAGCCAACGGACCCAAAGTCAGCTTGGCGCACGCCGGTGTGGGCTCGGCCTCGCATTTGTGCGGTCTCATGATGATGAACGCTTTGAACGTCAAGCTCAATGAAATTCCCTACAAAGGCACAGGGCCGGCTTTGACCGACCTGATGGGCGGCCAAGTGGACATTTTGTGCGACCAAACTTCGGGCACAGTACCCTCGGTCAAGGGCGGCAAAATCAAGGCTTATGCTTCTGCGGGCAAAGCGCGCCTGCCCCAGCTGCCGGAAGTGCCTGCCATCACCGATGCCGGCGTGGAAGGCTTTGACATCAACATTTCATTTGGTCTGTACGCCCCCAAAGGCACCCCCAAGCCGGTCCTCGACCAATTGACCTCGGCCCTGCAAAAGTCGGTGACCGATCCTGAAGTGCGCCAGCGCTTAGAGGCCATGGGCATTTCGGCCGTGTCGGTTGACCAAGCGCGTCCTGAAGCTTTGCGCAACCACCTCAAAAACGAAATTGACACCTTGGGGGGTCTTTTGATCAAGGCTGGCGTCAAAGCCAATTGATACACCCGCTGCGCAAGGGCCAAGGGGTCTGCGTCTCGCCTGTTTGGGAGATTTCATGATGCAAAGCTGGTGGCCCTTGTTGCTGACCCTGGTCATCCAGGCCATGGTGGCCATGGCCTTGCTGACTTTGCCGGTGATTGCACCGGTGGTGGCGCTAGACCTGCAAGTGTCTCCTGCGCTCGTAGGCTTGTATGTGTCGGTCACTTACGCCGGGGCCATGGTGGCCACCTTGATGGGCGGTGCCACAGTGGCGCGCATGGGCGCCATTCGGGTGAGCCAATGGGGACTTGTCCTTTGCGCTGTGGGTTTGGTCTTGTGCGCTGTGCCTTGGTTGCCGGCCATGGTTTTAGGCGCCGTGTTCATCGGCCTGGGTTATGGCCCCATTACCCCGGCCAGCTCGCACCTGTTGGCCCGCACCACGCCCAAGGCTCAAATGTCTTTGGTCTTTTCCATCAAACAAACTGGCGTCCCTTTGGGCAGCATGTTGGCAGGCGCGATCGTGCCCCCTTTGGCCTTGCTCATCGATTGGCAGCTGAGCATGTGGGTGGTGGCCGCACTGTGTTTGGCCTGTGCCGGGGTGTCGCAAAGCTTGCGGGCCGAGCTGGACAGCGACCGTCAAGCCGATCTGCGCATTCGGTGGGGCAGTTTGATCGAGCCCATCCGCATGGTCTTGGCGCACCGAGCCTTGCTCACCATGGCCTCTTGCTCGTTCATGTTTTCCATGGTGCAGTTGTCGCTTACCACCTATTTGGTCACTTTTTTGCACGACGATTTGTCGTATGGCTTGGTAGCGGCCGGCTTGGCTTTGTCCGTGACCCAGCTGGGTGGCATTGGTGGTCGTGTGGCCTGGGGTTATGTGGCCGACCGCTGGCTGGGGGCGCGGCGCATGTTGTTGCTCTTGGCCAGCATGATGGCTTTGTGCGCCTTGGGTTCGGCCTTTTTGGTCACCGACACCCCCCATGCCGTGGTGATCGCCTTGTTGGTTGGCTTCGGCGCTTCGGCCATTGGCTGGAATGGCGTGTATTTGGCCGAAGTGGCCCGCCGTGCGCCCCCAGGCATGGCCAGCATGGCCACCGGTGGCACCTTGGCTTTCACGTTTTTAGGCGTGGTGTTGGGGCCGCCCATGTTTGGGGCTTTGTCGGGTTTGTTTGGCACCTACCGCGCAGGTTTTGTGGGCCTCATGGTGATGGCCAGCGTCAGCGGCACGGTGCTTTACTGGAGTCAGCGGCCCCGTTGAGCTGTGTTTTGCCAGTTCACTTTTCAGTCGGTCAGCCCGCCAACAAGATCTGGTCGATCCACGATTGAATGGCAGGACCGTCCATGCCGTGGGCCAAGCCCAACAACATGACAATGCGCACCTTGTGCGGCGGCAAAGGACCGGCCGTCAAGATGCCATGCTGCGCATCGGCATACACACTGGCCCGCGTCACGCTGCCCGTGATGAAGCGGGCGCATCGTGCCACCAAAACACCTTGGGCCGGTAGCGATTGAATGAACGCGCGGTAGGCCGTGGGCGTGTTGGCGTTGCCCAAACCCGCATGCACAATGCCCTGCGCCCCAGCGGCCACAAAAGCGCGCAGGGCGGTCTCGTCCACGCCCGCATACGCCACCGCAATGTCCACACGAGGCCATGTCGATGGTGTTTTCCACGCCACAGTGGGCGCACGGCCGGCGGCGCGAAACCATTGCACCGACTGGTCGGCCACTTCGCCCACCGCGCCGGCCAGTGGGCTGTCAAAAGCTTCCACACTGCTCACATGGCGTTTGGCCACCCACAGGCCCGAGTGGATGCGGCCGTTCATCACCACCAGCGTGCCGCGTCCCTGCGCACCGGGGCAGGCGGCCACGCTGCAGGCGTCCAGCAGATTGGCCGGGCCATCGGCCGAATAAGCGGTGGCCGGGCGCATGGCCCCCACCACCACGATGGGTTTGTGCGTGTCCACGCTCAGGTGCAAAAAGGTGGCGGTTTCTTCGAGGGTGTCCGTGCCGTGTGTGACCACGATGCCGGCAACCTGCGGGTTGTGGACAGCTTGCATCACGGCGGCATGCAGATCGAGCCAGTGCTCCGGCCTGACGTCGTAACTGGCCAGCTGCAGGGGCTGTGAGACTTCGATGTCGTAGCGCTGGCGCAGTTCGGGCACGGTGTCAACGACAGCGGCCAGGCTCAGGCTGGCGGGTTTGTAGTCGGTGCTGACCGATGCAGCGCTGGCGGCGCCTGCGATGGTGCCGCCCGTACCGATCAGTGCCAATTGAAGTTTTGTCATGGTTCACATCTCCGAAAAAATCATGTGCACACTGCCCAGATCGCCGAAATCTGCGCTGGCGCTGTCGCCCGGTTGCAGTTCCAAGGGCACCATGCAGGTGCCCGTGGTCACCACATGGCCCTTTTGCAGCGTGATGCCCAAGGCAGACAGTTGGTTGGCCAGCCAGGTCAGGGCGATGCGCGGGTCGCCCAGCACGTTGCCGCCTGTCCCGTCACGGTTGAACTTCAGTTGCTTGCCGTGTTGGACCTGGGCCTGCACCGGGTAAGTGCTCAAGTCCAGTTCGCGCCACACACCGGGCGCGGCCGGGCCCAGCACAAAGTGGCGGGCACAGGCGTTGTCGGCCAGCAGCTGAGCCTCTCCCGCGGCCGTGAAAGGGTCCATCCGAGAGTCGGGCACCTCCAGCGCCGGGTGCAAGCTGGCCACGGCGGCCATGACTTGCTGTTGGGTATAGGGGTCAGCTTGCGGCGGCAGGTCTCGTGCCATCACAAAGGCAAACTCCGGCTCGGCCACGCGCATGCGGTTACCCGCAGAAGGGACGATGGCGCCACTTTCAAACACCTGGCCCGACAACAATCGCCCAGCCATGGGGCCGCTCACGTTGATGTGCGCTTGGCCGTTGGTGCTGGTGGCGGCAATTTTCCAGCCGACCACTTGGCGACCCGACACTGCGGGCAGTTGGGCTTGTGCGGCATAGCCTTGCGCGGCCGAGACAGGGCGACAGGATTCGGGCAAACCGCGCAGCACTTGGCCTGATTGCCATTGGGCCCAGATCAGGCGGGCAGACTCAGTCGCGTTGGCGCTGGGCAAAGAGTTGTGATCGTTCATGGCGTCATTGTCAGCGCATCTGCCGCGTTCGGCTCAGGATTGTGTGTATAATTTCGGGCTTGATGGCCACGGCCAACAATGTCGGGTGATATAGCTCAGTTGGTTAGAGCGCAGCATTCATAATGCTGATGTCGGTGGTTCAAATCCACCTATCACCACCAAATGTCAAAGCCCGCACTTTCACGAGTGCGGGCTTTTTGGTTTGTCGCACAAGCCCCTCGCCCTGCCAAACCTTCCCCTCTGCGTTAAGGTCAATGCATGAACAAGCAATCTTGGACGCATGGTTTGAAGTTAGGCGCACGTCAGCTGTGGCGAGACCTGCGGGCGGGCGAGTTGCGCCTGCTGATGCTGTCGGTGGCTTTGGCCGTGTCGGCTTTGACGGCTGTGGGGTTTTTGGCCGACCGCATGCAGTCGGGTCTGTGGCGCGATGCCCGGCAGCTTTTGGGTGGCGATGCGGTGGTGGTGAGTGACCAGCGCACGCCTGAAGCCTTTGTGCGCCAAGCCCAAGCAGTGGGCTTGCAAACCAACACCAATGTGAGCTTCCCCACCATGGCGCGGGCCATGAATACCCTGGACGCCAGCAGCCCCGCTGCATCTTCTGCTGCAACGGCCACGAATTCCTCGACTGCCTCGACTGCCTCGACTGCCTCGACTGCCTCGACTGCCTCGACTGCCTCGAATGCCTCGCCACCTGCCACTCGTTTGGTAGCCCTCAAAGCGGTGGAGGCCGGCTACCCCTTGCGTGGGCGCTTGGAAATCGCAGGTCAACCTGCCGCCACCATCCCCCGAGCGGGCGAGGTCTGGGTCGATGCGGCTTTGTTAGAGGCGCTGGATGTGCAGCTTGGGCAGATGTTGGGCCTGGGCGAGCGCAAGCTGCGCATTGCCGCCACCATCACCCGCGAGCCCGACCGCGGAGCGGGGTTCATGGCTTTTGCGCCCCGGGTCATGATGAACCAAGCCGATCTGGCCTCGACCGGTTTGGTGCAACCGGCCAGCCGAGTGAGCTGGCGCATGGCGGTGGCGGGCAGTGATGCGGCCGTAGGCCAGTTTTTGCCTTGGGCGCGCGCAGAGGTCGACAAGCCCGAGGTGCGTGGCGTCAAAGTCGAATCGCTTGAAAGCGGTCGCCCTGAAATGCGCCAAACCTTGGACCGTGCCTCGCAGTTTTTGAATTTGGTGGCGCTGTTGGCGGCCTTGTTGTGTGCTGTGGCCGTGGCTTTGGCAGCGCGCAGTTTTGCCGAGCGCCAACTCGATGCCTGCGCTTTGCTGAGGGTTTTGGGCCAAAGCCAGCGCACACTCACTTTGAGTTATGGCCTGGAGTTTTTGGGCGCGGGCTTGGTGGCCAGCGTCTTGGGGGTGCTGGCCGGTTATGGCGTGCACCTCGGATTTGTGGTTTTGCTGGCCGGCTTGGTGGAGGCCAACTTGCCCAGCGCCAGTTGGCAGCCCGCCCTGATGGGTTTGGCCATGGGTCTGACATTGCTCGTGGCCTTTGGTTTGCCACCGGTGTTGCAGTTGGCCAAGGTGCCGCCGCTGCGCGTGATCCGGCGCGATTTGGGCCATGTGCAGGTGCGCTCAGGTTTGGTGTTGGCCATGGGTTTGTTGGGCTTTGCTTTGACCTTGCTCATGGTCAGCCGCAATTTGACTTTGGGCTTGATCACGGTGGGCGGCTTTGCGCTGGCGTTGGTGGTGTTTGCCGCGCTGGCCGCCGGCGCTTTGTGGGTGCTTCGCCGCTCGGTGCCCGACGAATCCGCCCCTCGTTGGCTGCGCCTGGCCACGCGCCAAGTGGCGGCGCGGCCCGTGTTTGCGGTGGTGCAAGTCAGCGCCTTGTCGGTCGGTTTGCTGGCGCTGGCTTTGTTGGTCTTGCTGCGCACCGACCTGATTGCCAGTTGGCGCCAAGCCACGCCGGTGAACGCGCCCGACCGGTTTGTCATCAATGTGCAGCCCGAGCAGGCCGAGCCATTTTTGGCGCACTTGAAAAATGCCGGCGTCCAGAATCCCGACTGGTTCCCCATGATCCGTGGCCGTTTGGTGGCCATCAACGGCCGCGTTTTGGGGCCGGATGATTTGGAAGCCGATCGTGGCAAGCGGTTTCTGGACCGCGAGATCAACCTCTCGCACAGCGCAGAGTTGCCCGCGCACAACCCTTTGGTGGCCGGCCGCTGGCAAGCCGAAGAAACACATGGTGTGAGCGTGGAAGAGGGCATCGCCAAAGCGCTGGGGGTCAAGCTCGGCGATCTTTTGGGTTTTGACATCGCCGGGCAAGCGCACGAGGCCCGCGTGACCTCCTTGCGCAAAGTGGACTGGGGCTCCATGCGGGCCAATTTCTTCATGCTGTTCCCCGTCTCCAGCATGCCGGATTTGCCCATGACTTACATGGCCGCTTTCCAGTCTCCCCAAGGCGTGCCCCATTTTGAAAACGCCATGGTCAACGAGTTCCCCAACATCACCAGTGTGGACATGCGCAGCACGTTGGCGCAGGTTCAGCGGGTGATGGACCAGGTCATCCGCGCGGTGGAGTTTTTGTTTGCCTTCACTTTGGCTGCAGGCCTCATGGTGCTCTTGGCCGCCGTGGGTGCCAGCCGCCAAGCGCGTGAGCGCGAGTACGCCATCATGCGGGCGCTGGGCGCTGGACGCAGCTTGTTGGCCCAGGTGCAGCGCACCGAGCTTTTGGGCATTGGCTGGTTGGCGGGCTTCATGGCCAGTGCCATGGCGTTGGTCGTGGGCTGGGCCTTGGCGCGTTACGCGTTTGAGTTCCCTTGGCAGGCGCCTTTGTGGGTTCCGCTGCTGGGCGGCCTGGTGGGTGCCTTGCTGGCTTGGGGTGCGGGTAGCCTGAGCCTGGCTGGGGTCTTGCGTCAGCCCGTGGTTCAGACATTGCGCCAATCGGCGCAGTGATACCGTTGGTTCTAGGCCCTTTTCAACACTGCACAATCGCGCCTCATGACCCTTGAAGAAAAACCCCCGTTTGACACCCCATTTGCCTGGATCGGTGGCGAAGGGGTTGTGCGCGCTTTGGCCGACCGCTTTTATGACCTGATGGACATGGAGCCCGGCTTCAAAGCGCTGCGCGACGCCCATGGCAGCAGTTTGGATGGCGCCCGCGACAAACTGTTTTGGTTTTTGTGTGGCTGGCTGGGTGGCCCAGAGCATTACACCGAGCGTTTTGGTCACCCGCGTTTGCGGATGCGCCACATGCCGTTTTCGATCGGGGTGTTAGAACGTGACCAGTGGCTCGCCTGCATGGACCAAGCCATGACGGAGCTGAACGTGGATGCTGTGCTGCGTGAGCGCTTGAACGCCAGCTTTTTCAAAACCGCCGACTGGATGCGCAACCGTGGCGCTTGATGCGCCCGGGGCGTGAGCGCACTTGAGCCCAGACCCTGAATGCCCAGCCCGGAGCCCTTTTGTGAAAATCAATGCGCTGCAAGACCTGAAAAAAGTTCGGCAAAAACTGGCCGAGGCAAAAGCGCAGGCGCAAGCTTTGGCCGCAGCACAGGCGTTGGCGGCCAAACAGCGCGAGGCAGAAAGCAATTTGTTTGTGCGGGCCGTGGGTGCGGTGCAACGTTTGCCCGACCATGACCAAGTCAGCCTGCTAGGACCCAGCCCAGCGCCCATTGCGCACCAACGCCAACTGGACAACGAAGCGGTGCTGCGCGACTGCCTGAGCGACGAGTTCGACGCCAGCACCTTGCTCGACACCGATGACGCCCTGAGCTTTCGCCGCCCGGGCATTGGCCGTGATGTGATCCACAAGTTGCGCAAGGGCGATTGGTCGATTCAGCGCGAGATCGACCTGCATGGTTTGCGCAGCGATGAAGCGCGCATGGCCCTGGCCGAGTTCATACGCCAAGCACACCGGCAAGGTTTGCGCTGTTTGCGTGTGGTGCATGGCAAGGGCTTGGGCTCACCCGGCAAAACCCCGGTGCTCAAGTCCAAGGTGCACAGCTGGTTGGTACAAAAAAACCAAGTCATGGCCTTCGTTCAGGCCAAGCCCGCCGAAGGTGGGGCGGGTGCGTTGGTGGTGCTGCTCAAGTCAGGTGCTTGAAGCGCCCTCGGCCGATCTCATGGGCCGGGCCACTGGCCTGACGCGCGGGAGGTGGGTGCCTTCAAGCACCATTGGCTCAAGAGGGCCGGGATCGTGAGGCGCAAGCGCAGCAGGCGTTTGTCGCGTGCAACCCAGGCCGTCAAAACGCGCTCCTGGCCCATCAAGGCCGGTAGCTCGTCCAGTTTGCTCAGGCGCCAACTGCCGCCCTGGCCTTTGGTTCCCACGTCAAGACCCAACCATTCGTCGCCAGCGGCCATACCGGCCGTTTCGGCCGCGCTGCCGCGCAACACTGCTTTGACCTGCACACTGCCTGCACCTTCAGCCACCCGCAGGCCCAGCCGCTGCGCCATGGGCGATGCCTCGTCGTCCATTTGGATGTCATGCGCTTCAAGCAACTCGCGCAGCGGCAGTTCTTGTGTGCCATGCACCCAGGCCCGAATTTCTGCTTGCCAGCTGCGGTCAGTGCGGGCGTGCAATTCGTCGAGCAAATCTTGCTCACGCATGGGGCCTGCCTTGCAACGTTGCCACAGGCCGCGCATCACGGTGTCGAGCGTGATGCTGTCGTTTTTGAATTCACGGCGCAGCTTCAAATCGAGACACAACGCCACCAGCGAGCCCTTGGTGTAATAGCTCACCGTGGCGTTGGGCGTGTTTTCGTCTTGGCGGTAGTACTTCACCCACGCATCAAAGCTGGCCTGCGCCACGCTTTGCACATGGCGACCTGGCGTTTGCTGCACCTGTGCAATGGTTTTGCCCAGCAACTGGAGGTAGGTGGTGTCGTCAATCAGACCTGCGCGGCGCAGCAGGATGTCGTCGTAATAACTGGTGAAGCCCTCAAAGAACCACAGCAGTTGCGTGAAGTTTTCTTGGCTGTAGTCATAGCGTGCAAAAGCATCGGGGCGCAGTTGCTTGACGTTCCAAGTGTGGAAGTACTCGTGGCTGATCAAACCCAGCAAGGTGGTGTAACCCTCGCTGTTTTTGGGGCCGTTGGGGCGCGGCAAGTCACTGCGCTTGCAGATCAGGGCAGTGCTGTTGCGGTGCTCCAGTCCGCCATAGCCGTCGTGCACGGCGTTCAGCATGAACAGGTAGTTTTTATGCGGTGTCTTTTTCCCCGCGGCCTTGCCCGGACCGTGCCAAAAACGAATCGCCGCTTCGCAGATTTTTTGGGTGTTTGCCAGCAAGCGCTCACCGTCGAAAGAGGGCAGGGCGCCAGCCACCACAAAGCGGTGCGGCACGCCGCAGGCCACAAAGCTGCCGCTCCAAAATGCGCCCAGCTCAACCGGACAGTCCACCAGCTCGTCGTAGTTTTGGGCCTGGTAAAGGCCAAAGCCTTTTTTATCCGTTTTGACCGGTGCCAAGCCCGTGGCGGCTTGCCAATCGGGTTGGCTTTTGACGGCGATCAGTTGCAACTGGTGCGGTGCATCTTCTTGGCCATGCACGCGCAGGCACACACTGGTGCCATTGAAAAATCCGCGCTGGCTGTCCAGCCAAGCGGTGCGCACCGAGTTGTCAAAGGCATACACCTCGTAACTCAGTACCAATGGCTGGCCTGGCTTGCATGCGATGTCCCAGGTGCATTTGTCACGCTGGTGGATGGCGGCGGTGCGACGGCCTTGTTGGGCGGTGAGGTTTTGCAGATTTTTAGAAAACTCACGCACCAAATAACTGCCCGGAATCCACACCGGCAGCGACACGGTTTGGATGGCCTGTGGCTTGGCGATCGTCAAGGTGATGCGGAACAGATGCGCATTCAGATTGGCGGCTTCAACGCTGTAGAGGAGGTCTGTCATGTCGCACCTGCCGCCAAAAAGCAACTCAGGCTGGCCACTGTGGTCAGCTGCAAGCGCATGGGCAGCCAAGGCGCCAAACCAGCCGCAGGCCAAGTGCGGCGGTCCATCACGTAGCAGCCGATCAGCACAAAACCCAGCAAGGGCAAGCCGGCAAAAGCGGGCATCATCACGCCGACCCAAGCCAAGAGTGAGGGCGCCACGCCCCAGGTGAAGTGAACACGGGGTGCGTTGCGCACGATCAGCGCATTGCGAAAGCCCACACCCCAATGGATGCCGCCCAAAAACGACACGATGACGGCGCCATAACCTTGCATGGCCAATGCCACATACGGGTGCAAGTCAGACCCCACCAGCCACAGGCACAAAGCCAAAAAGACAAACGGGATCAGGCCTGCGTAGCCCATTTTTCGGATCAAGCGCCAAGTGGCATCTTCGGTGTGTGGCGAATTCATTTGAGATCACTCAGAATTTTTTCGACTTGGGCCATGGGCACCGCACCTGGCACCCGGGTGCCATCGGCAAACAACAACAAGGGCGTGCCCGTGATGCGGTTCTTTTGGCCAAAGGCCACGATGGTGTCAATGGCCGATGTGTCGCAATTGGCTGTGGGTGGTGTGGTGCCGCCGATCATCCAGTTGTTCCACACCTTGGCCTTGTCTTTGGCACACCACACGTTGTTGGATTTGGTGCGCGAGTCTTCGCCCAAGATGGGGTACAGAAAATGGTAAATGGTCACGTTGTCCAGCTTTTGCAGGTCTTTTTCAAAGCGCTTGCAAAAGCCGCAGTTGGGGTCGGCAAACACGGCCAGTTTGCGCTTGCCGTTGCCGCGCACCTGCGTGAATGCCGATTTGAGCGGCAGTTGGTCAAAACCGATGGCCGAGAGTTTGTCCACACGCTCTTCGGTCAGGTTGCGTCTTTGCCGCACGTCGATCAAGGCGCCTTGGATCAGGAAGTTGCCATCCGCGTCGCTGTACATGACCTCATTGCCCATGCGAATTTCAAACAAGCCGTTCATCGGCGTTTTGCTGACTTCGTCAATTTTGGGCAAATTGGGCAGGCGCTCGCTCAGATTTTTGCGAATCGTGGCTTCTTGGGCCATGACGTTGGCCACGCTGCCCCAAGACAGCGCAGCGGCGACCAGCATCAGGGCCAACTTGGGAGGGGCAAACGTCATCGAACAGGCTTTCAAAAAAGGAAGGGTCTGGTTGCCACGGGCACTTCAGCGTTCAGCGCGATCGGCACTTTGGCCCATCGCGCGTTGGGTCATCCAGTGCTTGAGGGGACCGCTGCGGTCAAAGCCGCGCATGCCCCAATTGCGAAGGTTCTGCCAAACCGTGCCGGGCTGGGCAAACAGGCGCTGCAGACCATCGGTCACCAGGCCCATGGCCTGCACATCGGCCTGACGGGCGCGCTCGTAACGGCGCAGCCATTTCAGGTCATGCAGGGGGCGCCAAAACTCTTTGGCTCGGATCACCTGCACCAATTCGGCCACATCGGCCAAGCCGACATTCAAGCCTTGCCCGGCCAAGGGGTGCAAGCTGTGGGCGGCGTCGCCGGCCAAGGCAAATGATTGCTTGACCACCCCCGGCATGGGGCCGATCCAGCGCTCGGCGCGTGCCAGTTGCAGCGGCCAAACGGCACGTTCGGCCGACAGTTGCATGCCACCTAAGCTGTTTTGGCATGCAGATGCCAACGACAACGCAAAATTTTCGGCCGACATGGCCATCAGTTCTTGGGCCCGCAGCGGGTGCACCGACCACACCAGTCCCACTTCGCGCCCGCCTTCGCCGCCCATGGGCAACAGCGCCAACACTTCGGCCTGTGCTGGGGTCAGGCCTGGCGCTGCGCTCCAGCCAAACCACTGGCGGGCGATGCCTTCGTGTGCACGCTCGCACAGCAAGCGGGTGGCCACGGCGTGTTGTGGGTAGTGGGTGATGTCAAAGCCCACACCCAGTTCGGCGCGGGTCTGGCTGGCGCGTCCTTCGCAGACTACGGTGAGCGGCGCGGCCACCGGGGCCTGCACCACTTGAATCTGGGGTTGAAACTGAACGGCTTGAGCCAGCAGCGCTTCGAGCACTGGCACGTCGACCATCCAGTTGAGTGAGTCCACGCCTTGTTCTGAGGCGCCAAAGCTGAGTTGACCGCCACGGTCACCCCAAACCTGCATTTGGTGAACAGGCGTTACAGCGGGCGGCTCGGGCCAGCAGCGCAGGTCTTGCAGCAAGGCCTTGGCGGCGCCATTGAGGGAGTAAGCCCGCACGTCGGCAGCAGGGACAAGCCCGGGAGTGGCAGGGTGCGCATCCACCAAGGCCACGTTGAGCCGTTCGCGGGCCAGCAACAAGGCCAAAGTGCGGCCAACGATGCCGGCGCCACGGATGCAAATGTCAGGGGGAGAAGCCATGCGTGCATTGTAAGGATGCGGCCCAACGCGCTGGGCGGCCAGGGACTTTGGCTGCGGTGATTGACCGGTGCAGGGGTCAGGTGCCCGGCCCTTGGGGTGGAGTCGTTAAAATTGCGGGTTCATTTCGACTCTTTCTCCGAATCACCGAAAGCCTTCCATGAGCCTCAAATGCGGCATCGTGGGTCTGCCCAATGTGGGCAAATCCACCCTTTTCAACGCCCTGACCAAAGCTGGCATTGCCGCTGAAAATTACCCCTTTTGCACCATCGAGCCCAACACCGGTGTCGTCGAGGTGCCCGACCCACGCTTGCAGCAATTGGCCCAGATCGTCGAGCCCGAGCGCATCGTGCCCGCCATCGTGGAGTTTGTGGACATTGCCGGTCTGGTGGCCGGGGCCAGCACGGGCGAAGGCCTGGGCAACAAGTTTTTGGCGCACATCCGGGAGACCGACGCCATCGTCAACGTGGTGCGTTGCTTTGAAGACGACAACGTGATTCACGTGGCCAACAAGGTTGACCCGATTGCTGATATTGAGGTCATCCAGACCGAGTTGTGCTTGGCCGACTTGGCCGCTGTCGAAAAAGCCATTCACCGTGTGAGCAAAATTGCGCGCTCTGGCGACAAGGAAGCGGTCAAGCAAATGGCGATTTTGGAAAAGTGCCAGGCCGCCTTGAACGACACCCAGCCGGTGCGCACCATCGACTTCAGCAAAGAAGAGCGTGTCGAACTCAAGCAGTTCTTTTTCATCACGGCCAAGCCCGCCATGTTTGTGGCCAACGTGTCGGAAGACGGCTTTGAGAACAACCCTTTCCTGGACCGTTTGAAGGCGTTTGCCGCCAAGCAAAACGCGCCCGTGGTGGCCATTTGCGCCAAGATCGAAGCCGAATTGTCCGAGATGGACGACGCCGATCGCCTGGAGTTCTTGAAGGAAATCGGTCAAGACGAGCCGGGCCTGAACCGCTTGATCCGATCGGCTTACGGCTTGCTGGGTCTGCAAACCTATTTCACCGCGGGTGTGAAAGAAGTGCGCGCCTGGACCATTCGCGTGGGCGACACCGGCCCACAAGCCGCAGGCGTGATCCACACCGACTTCGAAAAAGGCTACATCCGCGCCCAGACCATCGCTTTTGACGACTACATCACATTCAAAGGTGAGCAAGGCGCCAAAGACGCGGGCAAGATGCGCGCCGAAGGCAAGGACTACGTTGTGAAAGACGGCGACGTGATGAACTTCTTGTTCAGTTCCTGAGCTGCATCCCTTGCCATGAAAAAACCGCTCTGAGGAGCGGTTTTTTCATGGGCAAGTCAAAGTCATTGACGTCATCAACCCGCCAGCGGTGTGGTTCCGCCCATGTTGCTCAGCAAGCGCTCGCGCCCCTTGAGCACATGCTTTTCAGCGGTGGATTTGGCCTTGGCCTTGGAGCCTTTAACGATGGCTTCGTACAAGGTGCGGTGCTCGGCGTTGGACTGGCGCATATTGCCCGGTGCGTTGAAGTACTCGCGCCTGAACAGGTGCATCTCCTTGATGATGTCGTCGTATGCGGCCTGGGCTCGCTGGTTGTTGGCCAAGAGCAGCACCATCGCATGGAACTGCAGGTTCAGCTCGTAATAGAGGTTGGCGTTTTCGGTCTCGCAGGCCACATCCATGGCTCGCAGCAGTTGTTCAAACTGCGCTTTGTGGCTTTCGGCCACGTGGTCGGTGGCGCGCTCTGCGGCAAAGCCAAACACCAAAGCCCGCAGGTCGTACAGCTCCAGCATTTCGCGCACCGACATCTGGCGCACAAACACGCCGCGGTTGAGCACGGCCGTCACCAAACCCAAACCGGTGAGCATGCGGATGGCTTCGCGCACAGGGCCTCGGCTGGTGCCCATGCGCAGCGCCAAAGCCGCCTCGTTCAGGCGCTCACCGGGTTTGAGCTCACCGCTGTAAATGAGTTGTTTGAGCTGGTCGGCCACAAAAACGGGCAAACCCTGCTCGGGCTTTTCGGGGGCTGCGTTCATGGGCAAAGCTTGGGCTGTTCAGGGACGAGGATGGCTGAAAAAAACAGCAAACACGTGCTTCATCCTACCCGAAGATGGTCAAAATCAAGTCATAGACGTCGCGAATGTGTCAACAATTCGGCCAAAGTGTTGACACTTATAGGTCTGGCGTTCACACTTTGTGACCATCAGCAAGTGTCTGCACTTGGCCCCTTTGAGTCTTTCGTTTGGAACATCCCATGCCGCATCAACCCGCTTCCGCTGCGCTGTCGCGCTTTCGAGTGATCGATTTGACCCAAGTGCGCGCCGGCCCTACGGCTTGCCGACAGTTGGCCGATTGGGGTGCCGACGTGGTGCAGGTGCAAATGCCCGAGCACATGCGCGGCGATGACACGCTGGGCGGGCAAGAGGGCTCGGACTACCAGTACACCCACCGCAACAAACGCTCCATCACCCTCAATTTGAAAGAGCCCGAAGGCATTGCGCTGCTCAAGCAATTGATCGCCAAGGCCGATGTGGTGGTGGAAAACTTCCGCCCCGATGTGAAGTTCCGCCTGGGCATCGATTACGAATCCCTGAGAAAAGACAACCCTGGCCTGGTGTACGCCAGCATCTCGGGTTTTGGCCAGACCGGGCCCTTGGCCGGACGGCCGGGTTTTGACCAGATCGCGCAGGGCATGGGCGGGTTGATGTCGGTCACTGGCATGGCCGAGCAAGGGCCCATGCGTGTGGGCATCCCGATTGCCGATTTGTGCGCCGGCATTTTTGCGGCGCAAGGCATTTTGGTGGCCTTGCTCGAGCGCGAAAAATCCGGCCAAGGCCAATGGCTGCACACCTCCCTCTTGGAGTCGATGGTGTACATGATGGATTTTCAAACTTCTCGCTGGCTGATCGACGAAGAGGTGGCCACACAAGCGGGCAATTTTCACCCCACGAGTATTCCCACTGGGGTGTACAAGGCGCGCGATGGTTACATGAACATCGCGGTCTTTGGCTCCAAGATTTGGGAGCGGTTTTGCGACATCCTGGAATCGCCGCAGTGGGTCACCGACCCGCGTTACCACGACAAGCCCAGCCGCTCGGTCAACCGCGATGCGCTGAACGCCGAGATCAACGAGCGCCTGTCGCACCGTGACCGGGCCTATTGGATTGAGCGCCTGAACGACGGCGGTGTGGCCTGTGGCCTGATCAACAGCATGGACGAGGTGTTCAACGAACCGCAAATCCAACACCTGAAGATGGTGAAAGACGTGGTGTCGGTCCACCAAGGTCCGCAGCGCCTGGTGGGTCAACCGGTTCAGCTGGAGCGCACGCCCAGCTCCATCGCCCGCGCCGCGCCGCGTCGGGGCGAGCACAGCGTAGAAATTCTGGGCGAGTTGGGACTGGATGACCAGACCTTGGCCGCATTGAAGTCCAAAGGAGTGTTTTGAATGTCTGAAGTGGTCTACACCTCACCCACCGAGCGGGTCAATACCTGGTTGGACGGCAGCACGCTGTTCATCCAGTTCAACAATGTGGCGCGGCACAACGCGCTGTCGGTGGACATGTGGGAGGCGGTGCCCTTGCTCTTGAACCAAGCTGAACACGATGCCCGTGTGCGCTTGGTGGTGTTCACCGGTGCGGGTGAAAAAGCCTTTGTCTCTGGCGCAGACATCTCGCAGTTCGAAGACATGCGTGCGGCCCGCGAGGCCGTGACACGTTACGAGCACATGGCTGAGACCGCGCTCATGGGCATCTTCAACTTCCCCAAGCCCACATTGGCGTGCATCCGCGGGTTTTGCATCGGCGGCGGCATCAATGTGGCCATCAGTTGCGACATGCGCATCGCCGCCAGCGATGCCGTGTTCTCGGTCCCAGCCGCCCGCTTGGGCCTGGGTTACCGCTATTCGGCCATGAAAAATCTGGTGGACTTGATCGGCCCCGGTGCGGCCAAAGACCTGTTTTTCACGGCCCGCAAAATCAATGCGCAAGAAGCCCAAAGTCTGGGTTTGGTCACGCGGGTTTGTGCCCCCGAGGCCTTACCCGAGTTGCTGGCCGAATACACCTCGGCTTTGGCGGCCAATGCGCCGCTGACCATTCAGGCGGCCAAAGCCATCACCCGCGAGATCCTCAAGCCCTCGCCCGAGCTGGATCTGGACTTGTGTACGCAACTCATTCGCGGCTGCTTTGACAGCGCCGACTATGCCGAAGGCCGCAAGGCCTTCATGGAAAAACGCAAACCTGTCTTCAAAGGCGAATGAGGTCTCACATGAAATCGTATTGGATGAACATCAGCGAAGGCCAAGGCCGCATGGAACTGCGTGAGGTGGACAGGCCTGTGCCCGGTTCGGGACAGGTGTTGGTCAAGCTGCACGCGGCTGCTCTGAACCGGGGCGAATTGATCATCGGCCATGGCCTGCATGGCAAAGGCGGCAGCAAGCCCGCAGGCATGGAAGGCGCAGGGCAGATTGTTCAGCTGGGCAGCGAGACCGGTGCCTGGCAAATGGGCGATCGCGTGATGGGCCGCTGCCCGGGCGCTTTTTCTGAATACGCCCTGATGGATGTGCGCGAAATCATGCGCGTGCCGGACAACTTGACGCTGGAACAAGCCGCATCGATTCCATTGACGTTTTTGGTGACCTATGACCTCTTGGTTTTGCAAGGCCACTTGAAAGCCGATCAATGGCTGTTGATCAACGGCGTGTCTTCGGGTGTGGGCGTGGCCAGTTTGCAAATGGCCAAGGTCTTGGGTGCCAAAGTCATCGGCACATCGGGCTCACAGGCCAAGCTGGACCAATTGAAGCCGCTGGGGCTGGACGTGGGACTGTGCACCCGTGCGGCTGATTTTCACCAAGCCGTGCTGCAAGCCACTGACCAAAAAGGGGCCAACCTGGTGGTCAATACCGTGGGCGGCAGCGTCTTTGCCGAAAGCATGCGCTGCATGGCTTTTCAGGGACGTTTGGGTTTTGTGGGCTATGTGGACAACACGCTCAATGCCACCATTGACTTGGAAGCCCTGCACGCCAAGCGCTTGTGTCTGTATGGTGTGTCCAACAAAAACCGCACGCCGGCCCAACGCGCCGATGGCATCGCACAATTCGCGGCGCAAATCCTGCCGGCTTTTGCCGATGGCCGGATTCAGCCTTTGCTCGATCGGGTGTTTGAGTTTGACCAATTGGATCAAGCCAAAGCCCATATGGAAAACAACCAACACACCGGCAAGATCGTGCTGCGCATGGCCAGCGCTGCTTGAGCCTCTTCCCCAAAGCCAGACACTTTTTTACACGAAGGAGACAACACCATGAACAAAAGAAACCTGATTTCAGCTTTGGTCCTTTCTTGCTTCGCCATGGGTGTGCAAGCCCAAGGCGCTGCCTATCCCAACAAGCCCATTCGTCTGGTGGTCGGTTTTGCACCCGGTGGTGCGGCCGACTATGTGGCGCGCGCCATCAGCGATGCGATGGGCAAAGCGATTGGGCAGAGCATCATTGTTGAAAACCGCGCCGGCGCGGGCTCCAGCATTGCGGCTGAAAACGTGGCCAAGGCTGCGCCCGATGGCTACAGCATTTTGTTGGCCAGCCCCAGCAGCATCTCGGTCAACCCTGCGCTCAACCCCAAGCTGAACTACACCCCCAAAGACTTGGTGCCCATCACCAAAGTCACCACCTCGCCTTTGGTGATTGCCGTCAACCCCAACATCGGCGTCAACTCGGTGCAAGACCTGATTGCGCGCGCCAAGCAGGCACCCGGCAAGATCAATTACGCCACCTCGGGCAACGGCTCTGCCCCCCATTTGGGCGCGGCTTTGTTCACCCAGTTGACGGGTGTGGACATGGTGCACATTCCGTTTCGCGGCGGTGCGCCTGCGATCCAGTCGGTGATCGCGGGCGACACCCAAGTGACCTTTGGCACCCCACCTTCTGTTTTGCCCATGATCCAAGCGGGCCGCTTGAAAGGCTTGGCCGTCAGCACGCGCAACAGCTCGGCCTTGGTCCCTGGTTTGCCCGGCATGCAAGAGGCCAAACTGCCTGAGTACGCCATCGAGTTTTGGTACGGTTTGTTCGTGCCCGTGGGCACACCGCCAGCGGTCATGAAACGCATCTTTGATGCCGCGCAATCGGCCATGGCCCAGCCCTCTGTGAAAACGGCATTGGCCCGCGAAGGGACGGATGTGTCCGTTTCCACCACGCCCGATCAATTCGCGGCGTTTTTGACCGAAGATGCCAAGTTCTGGGTCAATCTGGTCAAGAGTGCTGACGTGAAACTCGACTGAGTCCCAAGGAGCTGTCATGGTTGAAAATGGTTTTTTGATAATCGAATCGATGCAGTCCCGCTGCTCGCCCGCAGAGTGGCAAGCACGGGTGGATTTGGCGGCTTGCTACCGCTTGGTGGCCCTCTACGGCATGTCCGACATGATGGCCAACCACATCTCGGCTCGGGTGCCGGGCGAGGACGGTGCTTTTCTCATCAACGCCTACGGCATGATGTACGAAGAGATCACAGCGTCCAGCCTCATCAAGATCGACCATGACGGCAACATTCTTTCCAAGCCCGATTTTGGCGACCTGAATTACGGCATCAATAAGGCCGGTTATGTGATCCACAGCGCGGTACACGAAGCGCGCCCCGAAGTGGACTGCGTCATCCACACCCACAGCTGGGCGTCCATGGCGGTTTCTGCGCTTGAGTGCGGTTTGTTGCCCGTCACCCAGACCGCGATGCGCTTTCTCAAGATCGGTTACCACGACTACCAAGGTGTGGTGCTGGATTTGGCCGAGCAAGCCTCGCTGGTGCAAGACCTGGGGCAGGGCGAAGCCCTGATCTTGCGCAACCACGGTGTCTTGACGGTGGGGCGCAGTGTGGGCGAAGCCTTCAATTGGATGCACCGCCTGGAATTGTCGTGCCACGCCCAACTCGCGGCCATGGCCTGCAACACCCCGTTCGTCAAAGTGGCGCCCGATGTGCTGGAAGAAACCTGGAACAACTACCAGCCCAGCACCCGCAGGCCTTACGGCTTGATGGAGTGGCCAGCCTTGCTGCGCAAACTCGATCGCACAGACCCCAGCTACAAAACCTGAACCCATTGCTTTTTGAGCATCACCGAAAGACCCGCATGAAATCACCTTCTCTTTGGCTGGCTGCCAGCCTTTCTGCTTTCACCCTGGCCATGCCTTCTTGGGCGCAAGCTCAGGCCTATCCGCAAAAACCGGTCAAAGTGGTGGTGGCCTTCACGGCCGGGGGCACCACCGACATCTTGGCGCGCACCGTCACGCAGCAGCTGTCCGAAAAACTCAAACAGCCCTTTGTGATCGACAACAAACCCGGCGCGGGGGGCAACTTGGGCACCGAGTTGGTGGTCCGCTCTGCACCGGACGGTTACACCTTGATCGTCAACTCGGTGGGTCCGATTGCGGTCAACCCCACCTTGTACGGCAAGCTGCCCTACAACCCCTTGACCGATCTGATGCCCATTGTTCAGATCGCCGATGTCCCCAATGTGTTGGTCATCCACCCCTCGGTGCCCGCCAACACCATGGAAGAGCTGGTCGCTTACGCCAAGGCCAACCCTGGCAAGCTCAACTACGGTTCAACCGGCATTGGTACCTCGTCTCATTTGTCCAGCTTCATGCTGTCCAAGCGGGTGGGTTTTGAGGCGACCCACATTCCCTACAAAGGGGCCGATGCTCTGAAAGACCTGTTGGCTGGTCGTATCCAATTCATGTTCGCCACCATTCCGTCGGTCATGACGCACATCACGGCGGGCAAGCTCAAACCGATTGCGGTCAGCTCACTCAAGCGTTCGCGTTCCATGCCCGAAGTGCCCACGGTGGTTGAAAAAGGCTTCCCCCAATTTGAAGCCGGATCTTGGTTTGGCTTTTTTGCGCCCAAAGGCACGCCCGAGGCGGTGATCAGCCTGGTCAACAAGGCCGTCAACGAGATCTTGCAAGTGCCCGCCATTGAGCAGCAAATGATCGCGCAGGGCGCTGACCCCGCAGGCGGAACGCCCGCCCAGTTTGGCCAGTTCGTTCAACGCGAACACGACAAGTGGCGCGTCATCGTGCGTGACTCGGGCGCCAAAGCCGAGTGACCCAAGGTACAGCCCAGTCCAAGCCATGAGCACCTGCTTGCGCATCCTCATGTCCCAGCAGGCCATTGACCGTTTGGGCACATCGGTCTCGGCCTCAATGGGCCAAAGGCCCTATGAGCTGATCTCTTTGGAAGACGCCCTTGCTGCGCAGCGCACCGATGCGGATGTGGCTTTCATCTCGCGCGAGGTCACGGGGGCGTCGACCAAGCACGAAATCCACCCGGCTTTGCAACAGGTCTATACCTTGCTGCGCCAGTCGCCTGCTTTGCGTTGGGTGCACATCCATTCGGCGGGTGCAGACCGCCAGATTTACCTGGACCTGATGGCCAAGGGCGTCCAAGTTTGCACCTCATCCGGGGCCAATGCGCAAGTGGTGGCCACCGTGGCTTTGGCAGGCATTTTGGCCTTGGCCAGGCGCTTTCCGCTGTTGTGGGCCGAGCAGCAACAGCGGCAATGGATTCCCATGATGGGCGAGCGCATGCCACGCGACCTGCCGGGTCAAACGGCCACAGTCGTAGGCTGGGGGCCCATTGGTCAAAAGCTGGGCAGCTTGCTGCAAGCTTTGGGCATGCATGTTGTGGCGGTGCGCCAGCAAGTGCAGCCTCAGCCCTTGGCCCAATCAATGACCCAGCCAGACCACGCTGGCGTTGAAATGGTCACGTTCGAGGACTGGCATCAGGTGCTGCCCAAAACCGATTGGTTGGTCTTGGCCTGCCCCCTGACGCCCAAAACCCGCCAATTGGTCAACGCCCAAGCCTTGGCCTTGATGCCCCCTGGCGCACACTTGGTCAACGTGGCGCGTGGCGAGGTGGTGGACGAACCGGCTTTGGTGGCGGCCTTGCAAAGCGGGCAATTGGGCGGTGCCTTTTTGGATGTGTTTGCGCACGAACCCCTGCCGAAAGATTCCCCTTTGTGGGCCATGCCCCAAGTCATGGTCACGCCGCATGCGGCTGGCCACTCGGATGGCAATGAGACTCGGGTGGCACAGATGTTTTTGGACAATTTGAGCCGCTGGGGCCAAGGCCAAACTCTGCGCAACGCGGTGGGCTGAACCGCAGAAGGCCGCCTGTTTTGGGGGGCAAGGTTTTCCCGGGTGGTGTGGCACTTGATTTCTTCACATAATCGATTTGTTGGATGATTCAGCCTTTTTACCAATTCATAAACCCGGAGATTTTTGTATGACCCACCGTCACGACCCACGCCGCCGACAGCTTGGCCTTGCCGCCGTGTCGGGTCTTGCCCTTGGCGCCTTTGGCACCGCACAGGCGCAAACCCCTGCCTGGCCCACGGCCAAACCCATTCGCATGATCGTGAACTTCCCGGCCGGCGGATCGCCCGATTTGGTGGCCCGTGCGGTGTCCAACACCGTGTCCCAAGCTTTGGGTCAACAAATTGTGGTGGACAACCGTGGCGGTGCCGGCGGCATCATTGGTTCCGATTTGGCTGCCAAGAGTGCGCCCGATGGTTACACCTTTTTGTGCAGCTCGGGCAGCGGCGCGGCCATCGTGCCTTATGTCACGCCCAAGATGCCCTTTGACCACGACAAGGACCTGATTCCGGTCGCTTCCGGTGCGCGTTTGCAGTTGTTCTTGGTGGTCCGCAGCGACGCCCCTTACAAGACTTATGCCGAATTCATCGCTTACGCCAAGCGCAACCCCGGCAAGATGAGCTACGGCTCACCCGGCAACGGCACCAGCCCGCACATTGCGGGTGAAATGCTCAAGTCGCAAGCGGGCATCTTCACCCTGCACATCCCTTACCGCGGTTCTGCAGCCGCTTTGCAAGACTTGTTGGGTGGCAACGTGGATTATTTGATGGACCCGGGCATTGCTTTCTCGCATGTGCGCTCAGGTCGTCTGCGTTTGTTGGCGGTCACATCGCCCCAGCGCTTGTCCATGTTCCCCGATGCGCCCACGCTCAATGAGCTGGGGCTCAAGAACTTTGATGCGGGCACATCGCACGGTTTCTGGGCGCCTGCGGGCACGCCAGCGGCCATCGTTGAGCGCATGAACCGTGAAATCAACCGTGCCCTCATGGTGCCCAGTGCGGTTGAAGCCATCAAAGGCATTGGTGCCGAACCCACGCCGATGTCAGCTGCCGAGTTTGGCGCGCTCACCAAGGCCGATGCGCGCCGTTTTGCGCAGATCATCAAAGAGCGCAAGATCGTCCAAGACTGAGGCAGACCCAGGGCTGGGGGTGCTGGGCCAAGCTTATAACTGGCCGGGAAACACCCACAGCAGCAAGGCTGTCATCACCAGGTAACGGAAAAATTTGCCAATGGCCATGTACAGCGTGCATGGCCAAAACGGCAGTTTCAGCCAACCGGCCACAGCGCACAAGGGGTCGCCTACGCCAGGCAGCCAGCTCAGCAAGCAGGCTTTGGGCCCCAGTTTTTCCAACCAAACCAATGCCCGGGTGTGACTGCTCGAGTCGCGCCAGCGGCTGACGGCATGCCGTGTTCCCCAGCCCATCCACCAACTCAGCATGCCACCCAAGGTGTTGCCTGCCGTGGCCACCACAATGGCGGGCCAAAACAGGTCGAGGTTGAGTTTGACCAAGCCAAAAACCGCCGGCTCAGAGCCCATGGGCAGCAAGGTGGCCGACACAAAAGCCACCACAAACACGGTGCTCAGACCGTGCTGGGGCAGGGCCAGCCATTGCAGGATGTCGTTGAGCCACATTTCCATTCACTGAGTGTAGCGGCGGCCCAGACAATGGGCATTTCCCGGCGTGAATGTGGTGTTTGAACGGGCTGAAGGCGATCTTTGACAGACCCTTTTCTTAGCACATCTGGCCGTCAGTTGCTGAAATATTAAGCAACTACAATCGTGCCTTCTTTTTGAGCAAAGCCTACTTCACAGCGTCTTCCAGTCATGCAGATTGGCCCTTACCTATTGCCGAACAACGTGTTCGTTGCCCCCATGGCGGGGGTGACGGACCGGCCGTTTCGCCAGCTGTGCAGGCAGTTTGGCGCGGGCTATGCCGTGAGCGAGATGGTGACCTCTCGGCCTGATTTGTGGGCCTCGCTCAAAACTTCTCGCCGCGCCAACCACGATGGCGAACCCGGCCCCATTGCCGTGCAAATTGCAGGCACCGAGGCGCAAATGATGGCCGACGCGGCCCGTTACAACATCGACCGGGGCGCGCAGATCATCGACATCAACATGGGCTGCCCAGCCAAAAAGGTTTGCAACAAATGGGCGGGTTCAGCCCTGATGCAAGACGAGCCGCTGGCGCTGGAGATCATTTCTGCCGTGGTCGAGGCGGCCTTGCCGCACGGCGTTCCTGTGACGCTGAAGATGCGCACTGGATGGTGCGATGCCGAAAAAAATGCCTTGAATCTGGCGCGCGCCGCCGAAAGCGCCGGGGTGCAGATGGTCACCGTGCACGGCCGTACACGCGAACAAGGCTACAAAGGCTTGGCCGAATACGAGACTGTCGCCGCCGTCAAAGCCGCCTTGCGCATCCCGGTGGTGGCCAATGGCGATGTGGATTCGCCCGAAAAAGCACGCGATGTGCTGAAGTTCACCGGGGCTGACGCCGTGATGGTGGGCCGCGCCGCGCAAGGCAGCCCTTGGATCTTTCGCGAGATCAGCCACTTTTTGGCCACGGGTGAGCACTTGGCCTCGCCGCTGGTGGCAGAAGTGCGCCGCGCCCTGTTAGAACACCTGCAAGACCACTATGGCCTGTATGGCGAATACACCGGCGTGCGCTCGGCGCGCAAACACATTGGTTGGTATGTGCGCACGCTGCCCGGTGGCGACGCTTTTCGCGAGCACATGAACACCCTGGAAACCGCAGCCCAACAACTGGCCGCTGTGGCCGCTTATCTGGACGGCCTGGCCGAGCAGATGGAGCGATTGCCTGTGCGCCAGCCCCAGCGTCCTGAGGCCTGCACCGATTTAGAGACCACGCCATGAGCGAACCCCAATCCATTGAACACTGCATCCGGGCCAACCTGGAAACCTATTTTCGCGACCTGGACGGTACCGAGCCCACGGGCCTGTACGACATGCTGGTCAAGCTGGTTGAAAAGCCGCTGCTGGATGTGGTGATGAGCCAGTCGGGTCAGAACCAGTCGCGCGCGGCCGAATGGCTGGGTCTGAACCGCAACACCTTGCGCAAGAAATTGCTCGAACACGATTTGTTGAAATAAAAGTTGAAGAAAGTTTCCCCATGCGCGCCCTGATCTCCGTCTCTGACAAAACCGGCATCGTCGAACTGGCCAAGGCATTGCACGCCTTGGGTGTGGGCCTGATCTCCACGGGTGGCACCGCCAAGCTGCTGGCCGATCAAGGCCTGCCCGTGACCGAAGTGGCCGAAGTCACCGGTTTCCCCGAAATGCTGGATGGCCGCGTTAAAACGCTGCACCCCAAAGTGCATGGCGGCCTGTTGGCGCGACGCGATACGCCCGAGCACATGGCCGCTTTGAAGGCGCATGGCATCGACACGATTGAGTTGCTCATCGTCAACCTCTATCCCTTTGAATCCACCGTGGCCAAGCCCGGCTGCACATTGGCCGACGCGATTGAAAACATCGACATCGGTGGCCCCGCCATGGTGCGCTCCGCCGCCAAGAACTGGAAAGACGTGGGCATCGTGACCGACGCCAGCCAATACCCTGCCGTGATGGCCGAGTTGAAGGCCACACATGCTCAAGGTCAATGCAAACTCAGCGACAAGCTGCGTTTTGCTTTGTCCGTGGCCGCCTTCAACCGCATCAGCCAATACGACGGCGCGATCAGCAACTACCTCTCCAGCGTGAATTTCGAAGCCGAGAAGTTGAGCGAAACCTACGTGCCCGAGCGCGCCCAGTTCAGCGGCCAGTTCAACGAGCAATACGTGAAGGTGCAAGACCTGCGCTACGGCGAAAACAGCCACCAGCAAGCCGCTTGGTACCGCGACCTCGCACCCGCTTCCGGTTCTTTGGCCACGGGCGTGCAGCTGCAAGGCAAAGAGCTGAGCTACAACAACATCGCCGATGCCGACGCGGCGTGGGAATGCGTCAAGAGTTTTGAGACCTCTGCGTGTGTCATCGTCAAACACGCCAACCCCTGCGGCGTGGCCGTGGGCGCCAGCGCACTCGAGGCCTACAGCAAAGCCTTCCAAACCGACCCCACCAGCGCTTTTGGCGGCATCATCGCCTTCAACCGCCCCGTGGACAAAGCGGCGGCCGAAGCGGTGAGCAAACAGTTTGTGGAAGTGCTCATGGCCCCCGACTTCAGCGCCGAAGCGCTCGAAGTGTTCAAGAGCAAAGTGAATGTGCGCTTGATGAAAATCGCCTTGCCCGCCAGCTACGGTAACGTGCGCAACGCTTTGGAAACCAAGCGCGTGGGCTCAGGCCTGCTGCTGCAAAGCGCCGACAACCACGAGTTGGCGTTGGCCGACATGAAGATTGTCACCGTCAAACAACCCACGCCGGCCGAGCTGCATGACCTGTTGTTCGCCTGGAAAGTGGCCAAGTTCGTCAAGTCCAATGCCATCGTGTTCTGTAAAGACGGCATGACCCTGGGTGTGGGTGCCGGCCAAATGAGCCGCCTCGATTCAGCCCGCATCGCCAGCATCAAGGCCGAAGCCGCCCAGCTCAGCCTGCAAAACACCGTGGTCGCCAGCGACGCTTTCTTCCCCTTCCGCGATGGTCTCGACGTGGTCGTGGAGGCCGGGGCCACCTGCGTGGCCCAGCCCGGCGGCTCCATGCGCGATCAGGAAGTGATTGACGCGGCCAACGAACATGGCGTGGCGATGGTGTTCACCGGCGTGCGGCACTTTCGCCATTGATTCGCGTCATTCATAGGATTGTTTTGAACTTTGACCCACTCGGCCTGACCCCTTCGCTCTTGCGCGCTGTGGGCGACATGGGCTTGTACGCCCCCACCCCCATTCAAGCCGAGGCCATTCCAGCGGTCCTGAAATCTGCCGATGTGTGGGCCACAGCACCGACCGGTTCTGGCAAAACACTGGCCTTTGCGCTGCCGCTCTTGCAGCATTTGCTGGCCGCGCCGCGGCAGACCAACTTTCGCCGCCCCGTGCGCGTCTTGGTGCTGGTGCCCACGCGCGAGCTGGCGGTGCAAGTGGGCGATGTGCTGGCCCATCTGGCCTCCAAGCTGCCGCAGTCGCTCAAAGTGAACACCGTGTTTGGCGGCGTGTCGGTCAACCCGCAAATGATGGCGCTGCGCGGCGGTGCCGACATCGTGGTGGCCACACCGGGCCGCCTGCTCGATTTGATCGACCAAAACGCTGTGCGCCTGGCCGATGTGCAGCACCTGGTGCTGGACGAAGCCGACCGCCTGCTGGACTTGGGTTTTGCCGACGAGTTGCAACGCGTGCTGGCACTGCTGCCTGCCAAGCGGCAGACCCTGTTGTTCTCGGCGACCTTTGCGCCTGAGGTGGAAGCGCTGGCGGCCAAGTTGCTGCGGGATCCGGCGCGCATCACCGTGGAAGCCTTTGAAGGCCACCAACCCGACATCACCCAAAGGGCGATTGCCGTCGATGAGAAAAGCCGCACAGCCTTGCTGCGCCACCTGATCACCGAAAACGGCTGGCAGCAGGTGCTGGTGTTTGTGGCCACGCGCTACGCTTGTGAGCATGTGGCGAACAAGCTCTACAAAGCCGGTGTTTTTGCCACACCTTTTCATGGCGAGATGAGCCAAGGCGCACGCCAAGAAGTGCTGAGCGAGTTCAAAGCCGGCCGCTGGGACGTGGTGGTGACGACCGACCTGGCCTCACGCGGCATCGACATTGCCATGCTGCCCGTGGTGGTCAACTATGACCTGCCGCGCTCGGCCACCGATTACACCCACCGCATCGGCCGCACGGGCAGGGCGGGAGCGCACGGCGATGCGGTGAGCTTTGTGACTGCCGCCGCGCTCGCGCACTGGCAGCTTATCCAGAAACGCGAAAGCCTGGAACTCGCTTTGGAGCAAATTCCAGGCTTTGAGCAAACCGAAACCCCACCACCGGCATCGCCCGGCAATGGGGGCATCAAGGGTTCACGGCCCAGCAAGAAAGACAAGTTGCGGGCGGCTGCGGCGGCAGCTGATTTGGCAAAGTAAGCGCAACTTCAGCCACCAGATCGGGCAAAAGCCCGCTCGGATCAGGATCAGCCTTGGTGGAGATCGTCGAGGTGGTCTTCGCCACCATCTTGGTTTTGCGCCTTGAGCACCCGCATGCCGTGCTTGCTCAAAATTTCGACATACACCGAGGTGGCCCCGGTTTTGGCGGCTGCGTCCACGGCTTCGATGACACCGCTGACGCGCACCACCTGGGCGGTTTCGGCGCTCAAGCCCACTTTGCAGTCAAAGTCCCAAAAGTCCACGCCCTTGGGCACGTCACGGTTGCGCTCGCGTTTGAAGTATTTGCGGATGTCGTGCTTGACGGCCTCCAGCACGCGGTCAGGGTGCTTGCCTTCGGCTTGCAGGGGGAAGTTCTTTTTCATGGGGGCTCTCGTTGGCGGGGCAATCGCCCGGACCGGACGTGAATGCAGGGGCGAATTATCGCTGTTTTGCGGGGCCAGCTCTGCGCGGGCGCATGGTCACTTTCAACCGCGATTTTGAGCGCTTCGGGCTGGCGCGTTGTTGGCTGTTGCGTTGAGGCGCGCCATGCTCTGAGGCCATGGTGTGATCGGGGATGTTGGGCTTCTGGTAGCATGCTAACGATACACACCAGGAGTCAAAGCATGGACATTGCAATGGTCGGCGCGGGAATCGGTGGCTTGACGGCCGCGGCTTGTTTGTTGCGCGATGGGCACCGTGTCCGCATCTACGAACAGGCCCGCCATGTGGGTGAAATCGGCGCTGCGGTGCAAATGAGTGCCAATGCCGTCAAAGTGCTTTACCACTTGGGCCTGAAAGACCGGCTTGAAGCCCAAGCGGTCAAACCCTCTGCGTTTGAGTTCCGCCGCTTTGACTCCGGCGAGTTGCTGCACGAAATCAAGCTGGGCGAGGACCACGCCCAGCGCCATGGTCACCCTTATTACCAAATCCATCGGGTGGATCTGCACGCTGCCTTGCTGGAAGTGGTCGAGCAACTCGACCCGCAAGCTTTGCAGCTGGGCTACCGGGCGATCGAGGTGCAAGAAGACGAGCACAGCGCGTCCATCGTCTTCGAGGACGGTCGCCAGGTCCGGGCCAATTTGGTGGTGGGCTCGGACGGCATCAAGTCGGTGGTGCGCAAGCATGTGGTCGATGCCGACCCCCCCGTGTTCACTGGGCAGGTGGCTTGGCGCTTGGCCATCCCCATCGAACGCATTGCGCCCGAACTGCGCCCACCCATGGTCTCGTCGATCTGGTGTGGCCCCAACAACCACGCCGTGATGTATTACATGCGTGCCGGCCAGGTGCTCAACTTTGTGGGCTGCGTGGAGCGGCCTTGGGAAGAAGAGTCATGGACTTCGCGTCAGCCTTGGGAAGAGTTGGACCAGGACTACGCCGGCTGGCACCCGATCGTGCGTGCGGCAATTGACAACGTGGACCGCGACCAGTGTTTTCGCTGGGCGCTCAACAACCGCAAGCCTGTGATGAACTGGTGCACAGACCGCGTGGCTTTGCTGGGCGATGCGGTGCACCCCACCTTGCCTTATATGGCGCAGGGTGCTGCCATGGCGATCGAAGACGCGGCGGTGCTGAGCCGGGCCTTGGCGCTCGACATGCCCATGGCGCAGGCTTTGCAGGTGTTTCAAAACCACCGTGCGCCCCGCGCTGCACGCGTGGTGCGAGAGTCCACGGAGATGGGCGACCTGTACCACATTGCGGATGCGCAGCAAATGAAGCAAGCCTTCAAAGACCGCAACATTGCCGCGTCGCGCAACAACTGGTTGTACCCCTACGACCCCATGAATGTGGACCTGATGAGCCAAGCCGGCTGAAGCGGCTGGGCCGATGCAGCCCAGCTTAAGCTGCCAGCCGAATCAGTCGGCCTTGATGCCTTGGTCTTTGATCAAGCGGGCCCAACGTTCGGCATCGCGTTCGACCAGTTGCGCAAAGGCTTGGGGTGTGCTGCCGCTCGGGTCCATGCCCTGAGAGACAAAAGCCTTTTTCACATCGTCACTGCTGAGCAGCAGGTTGATTTCGCGGTTGTAGAGGTTGACGATGTCGGCCGGTGTGCCTTTGGGGGCAAACATGCCAAACCACATGTCCACGTTGACGTTGCCCGCTTTGGCTTCTGCCAAGGTGGGCAGGTCGGGCAGCAAGGCATGGCGTTTGTCGCTGCCGATGCCCAAAGCCGTCAGACGACCCGAGCGGATGTGCGGCAAAGCCACATGGATGGGCAAGAACATGGCGTCGACTTGGCCGCCGAGCAAGTCGGTCACGGCCGGGCCGGTGCCGCGGTAAGGAATGTGGGTCAAGAAAACCTGGGCCGTGCTTTTGAACAATTCCATCGACAGGTGGTGGGGTGTGCCCACACCGGGCGATGCGTAATTGAGCCGACCCGGCTGTTTGCGCAGTGCGGCGACAAACTCTCCAGCGGTTTTGTAGCCCGACTGCGCGGGGGTCACCAGCAAAAGTTGTCCCCAGCTGGTTTGCGACACGGCGGCCAGGTCTTTGACAGGATCGAAAGTCAAACCCGGATAGAGGGCACGGTTCATCACCAGCGTGTTGACACTCACCAAGAGGGTGGAGCCATCTGGGGCAGAACGCACCACCGCTTCGGTGCCGATGTTGCCGGAAGCCCCTACGCGGTTTTCGACCACGACAGGGCGGTTCAGGCGCTGCGACAGTTTGGGGCCGAGGGTGCGGGCGATCAGGTCGATGCCTGTGCCGGGCGTGAAGGGCACGATCAGTTTGAGCGGGCCTGGGTTGGCCGCGCTTTGGGCCCAAGCCACAGGGGATAGGGCCCCCATGCAAAGTCCTGCGCCCAACAGGGCAGAGACGTGTCGGCGTGACGGGTTCATTGGCAGGATCTCCATGCGTTAGTATGCCAACGATTATTGACGAATCGACCCCAGCACCTCATCCATAGAATCCCTGACCCATGGCCACACACGATCTTTACCAGCGCCCGGGATTTTTGCTGCGCAGAGCCCATCAGATCTCGGCCTCGATTTTTGAGAGGGCTTGCACCGATTTGGCTTTGACGCCGGCGCAATACGGCGTGCTTCGCGTGATGCAAGACCACCCGGGCATTGACCAATCGAGTTTGGCGCGGGCCTTGGCTTTTGACAAAGTCACCGTGCTCAGGGTGATCAAGGGCTTGGAAGACCGGGGTTTTTGCCAACGTGCTGTGTCACCCGACAACCGCAGGCAAATGGCCGTGCGCCTGACACCCGAGGGGGCGGAGTTGCTTCGCCAAGCGCAAAAGCCAGTGCGGCAAGCTTATGAAACCCTGCTGAGCCCGTTTGATGACGCCCAGCGCGAGCAGTTCTTGGGCCTCTTGTTGTTGCTCAACACCCAACTCAACACCGAAGCGCGAGCCAGCTTTGTGCCGATGGCCTCAGGGTCCGATCCGGCCTAGTCTCGGCCTTGTGCTTAGGAATGGCTGGCCAGCCTCAGTCGGTGCGAAACCTGTACTTGAGCTGAAAGCTCACCGCACCATACAGGCGGTCTTTGAAAGGTGGAACCAGCGCCACGTTCAGGCCCCAGTGGCCGCTTTCCAGGGTGGCGGTCGGAATGACCGCCGGAAACCAGCCGCCGTTGTAGGCATTGGGGTAACCATTGAAGACCCCGGCCACAGCGCCCAGTTTGACGCCGGCATATGTCCAAGGCTGGACATAAACACCCACATAGTTCGAATCGGCGTTGTTGCTGTTGCGAAAGCGCCCGGCGGTGGCTGACCAAGTGGGGTCGAAGCGGTACTCCAAACCCACACCGGGGTTGGCGTTGCGCAAGCCTTTTTCAGTGTCAAAGTGCGCCGAGTAAAAGCCAGCATTCACCCAGAGGCGGCTGACATCGAACTCGGCGTGTGCGGTCAGCGCCATGCTGGCGCAAAACAAGCAGGCCAGGCGCTTCATGACGTGGCTAGGTTGGACTCAGAGCGACTTGAACACGTCAGCCGCGACTTGCACCGTCTCGGCAATGTCGGCTTCGGTGTGGGCTGCGCTCACAAAACCCGCTTCGTACAAAGCGGGCGCGATGTACACGCCGCGGTCCAGCAAGCCGTGGAACAGTTTGTTGAACTTGGGGCTGTCGCTGGTCATCACTTTGGCATAGTTTTGCGGCAGCTCGGGCAGCAAGAAAAAGCCAAACATGCCGCCTTGGCAATCGCCCGCAAAAGGCACGCCCGCCGCAGCGGCAGCGCCCGTCAGGCCATCGACCAAACTTTGCGTTCGGGCACCCAAGGCCTCAAAAAAGCCGGGCTTGGCGATTTCGCGCAGCGTGGTCAGGCCACAGGCTGTGGCCACCGGGTTACCGCTGAGGGTGCCAGCTTGGTAAACCGGGCCGGTAGGGGCCAGTTGGCGCATGATCTCGCGCGGGCCGCCAAAGGCGGCCAAGGGCATGCCGCCACCAATCACTTTGCCGAGCACCGTCATGTCGGGCTTGAAGCCAGGGATGGCTTTGGCGTAAACGCTTTGCGCGCTGCCCAAGGCCACGCGGAAACCCGACATCACTTCGTCAAACACCAACAAAGCGCCGTATTCGGTGCACAACTCGCGGCAGCGCTTCATGAAGGGCACGCTGGCGCGCACAAAGTTCATGTTGCCCGCGATGGGCTCGATCATCACGCAGGCCAATTCCTTGCCGTGCAGTGCAAAAGTCTCTTCCAGGGCGGCAATGTTGTTGTACTCCAGCACCAGCGTGTCGCGCACGACTTCAGGTGGCACGCCAGCGCTGGTGGGGTTGCCAAAAGTGGCCAAGCCGGAGCCGGCCTTGACCAGCAGCGCATCGCAGTGGCCGTGGTAGCAACCTTCAAACTTGATGAACTTGCTGCGGCCCGTGGCGCCACGGGCCAAGCGCAGGGCGCTCATGCCCGCTTCGGTGCCTGAGCTGACCAGGCGCACCATTTCCATAGAGGGCACGTGTTTCAGGATTTCTTCGGCCAGCTCGATTTCGCGCTCGGTGGGGGCGCCAAACGAAAAACCATCGAGCGCCGCTTTTTGCACCGCTTCGAGCACGGCGGGGTGGCCGTGGCCCAGGATCATGGGGCCCCAGGAGCCAATGTAATCAATGTATTTTTGGCCGTTGGCGTCCCAGAAATAAGCGCCTTGGGCGCGTTGCACAAATCGCGGTGTGCCGCCCACGGCGCGAAAGGCGCGCACGGGTGAGTTGACGCCACCAGGGATCACATGGGCCGCGCGGTCAAAGAGGGTTTGGTTCAGGTCGGTCATAGGAGGTCTCAGTGTTTGGTTTCGTTGAAAGGCACTTCAAAGTAATCGGCACCGGGGTGAACTTCCAGGCCTTCCTCGTCGTCTGTTTCTTCGCCCTCGGGCAGGGCCCAAAAAAGGCGGTCCGGAATGACCTGCCCCATGCCGGGCCGAAAACCTTCGTCGAGGCAACGGTCTAAATAGTGCAAGGCTTCGCTGGTCGCTTCGGGCAAGTCCATACCGGTGGCCAGCAAGGCGGAAAGGGCTGCGGTGAGTGTGTCGCCCGCGCCCGCAAACACCGCCTCGATGCGTTCGAACTTTTCATGGCCCAGCACGGTTTCGGGCGAGGCCAGCACATTGTCGATGTGCTGGTCGGGCAAGGGCAGGCCAGTGACCAAGGTGTAGGGGACACCCAATTCAGCCGCCGCTTTGGCGATGTCGCGGGGTCCGGGGTTGCGCTCGCCGCTCCAGTCGGGCAAAAGCCAGCGGCGCAGCGTGCTGTGGTGGCCCACCAAGACACTGGTTTGGGGCAGCAGCAGCTCGCGAAAAGCGTCCAGGTAGGCGTCGATCTTGTCCTCTTCCCACCAAGACAGGTTGGGCATGTAGGCGACCAAAGGCACGCCGTCGTAGTCGTCGGACAGCTCGGCGATCACCGCCAGGGCTTCCGGGGTGCCCACAAAACCGACTTTGATGACCTGTACCGGCACGTCTTCGGCCATGGCGCGGGCTTGGTCGTGCACGGCTTCATCGTCCAGCGCAAAGAAATCGGTGATGCTGGTGGTGTCGCGCACATAAGTGCCGGTGCAAATCGGCATGCAGTGGGCACCGACCGAGGCCATGGCGACGGCGTCGCAACTCAAGCCGCCAGCGCCGCTCGGGTCATTCGCATTGAAAGAAAGCACACAGGCCAAAGAGGCCGATTCTTCTTCGGCCTGGACCTGCTCAATATCGAGAATTTCAGGGCTGGGGTCGGTCATGCAAAAGTCGAATCTCAGGGGCTTCGGGCCAGCTTCTGGGGGGGTGATGGGCGGGCCGATACAATCAAAACATTCTATTCGACTCTCTGATTGCGACACGGTGATGGAACACAAAACTTGGATGTGCTTGATTTGCGGCTGGATTTACGACGAGGCCGAGGGTGACCCCGAGCACGGCATTGCACCAGGCACCAAATGGGAAGATGTGCCCATGAACTGGACGTGCCCCGAGTGCGCGGCCCGCAAAGAAGACTTTGAAATGGTCGCGATCTGATCAGTCTGCGCTTTTCTTGACCACCGCATAGCGGGCCAGTGTTTTTTCGCGGGCTTGCGCGTGGTCCACGATGGGAGCGGGGTAGGTTTTGCCGATCTCCACCCCAGCTGCTTGTAACTCCAGGGGCTTGGCCAACCAGGGCGCGTGCAGGGACTTGGTGGGCAAATCGGCCAATTCCGGCACATAGCGGCGGATGAATTTCCCGTCCGGATCAAACTTTTCGCTTTGGCTGATCGGGTTAAAAATCCGAAAATAAGGTTGTGCGTCACACCCGCTGGAGCTGGCCCACTGCCAACCGCCGTTATTGGCGGACAAATCGAAGTCGTTCAGGTGGGTGGCGAAGTATTTCTCGCCCCAGCGCCAGTCGATGCCCAAATCCTTGACCAAAAAGCTGGCCACCACCATGCGCAGGCGGTTGTGCATGTAGCCGGTTTGGTTGATTTGGCGCATGGCCGCGTCCACCAGCGGATAGCCGGTGCGCGCTTCGCACCAGGCGTCAAACAACTTGTGGGCGTGCGTGCCGTGTTCCCAGCGGATGGCATCGTAATCGGGCTTGAAACTTTTGCCTTGGCCCACATGGGCAAAGTTGTGCAGCACTTGCACATAAAAGTCGCGCCAAATCAATTCTGACAACCACACACTCGCCCCCTCGCTGCCCGCCAACATGCGCGGATGCGCTTCGCGGGCCAGTTGGCGAATGGACACCGTGCCAAAGCGCAGATGCACGCTCAGGTAACTGGGGCCTTTGACGGCTGGGAAGTTGCGGGTGTCTTCGTACTGGTCGATGCGCGTCAAGAAGTCTTGCAGCAAAGCCTGTGCGCCCGTCTCGCCGGTGGGGATTTTCAGGGTCTGCAGGTTGGTGGTTTCAAAACCAATGTCGGTCAAGCTGGGCACCGGGTGTGCCAAATCGTCGGGGCGGGGGGCCAAGCGCTGACCCATGGGTGCCACTTCATAGGCCTGCAGGTCTTCCGACGTGATTTTTTTCAGCCAAGCGTTTTTGTAGGGCGTGAACACGCTGAAGGGCTTGTTCATTTGGGTCAGCACCTCGTTGCGCTCCATCACCACATGGTCCTTGTAGGTGTGCAGCACCATGCCGTGGTCGGCCAGGTGTCCGCGCACCTGAATGTCCCGCTCAAGCGCGTGGGGTTCGTCGTCGTGGTTGGCAAACACGGCTTGGGCTTGCAGATGGTGCGCCAGTTTGACGATTTTGTCTTTGGCCACGCCGTGGCGCACGATCAGACCTGCTTGAGGATGACCCGCCATCTCGCGCAAACGGGCATCGACTTCGACCAGCGATTCGCGAATGAACTCGACCCGGCGGTCAGCGCGGGGCAGGGCGTCCAAAATTTCGGTGTCAAAGACGAACACCACATGCACCCGTTGGCAATGCTTCAGGGCTTGGAACAGGGCAGCGTTGTCGGTCACGCGTAAGTCGCGGCGCAGCCAGACCAGACCACAAGAAAAAGGGGTTTCCATCAGGGTTTGCCGGGTTGGATGAAGGAATGCACCTTGGACCCCAGTTGCGAGGGCGGGACCGCTAAAATCGGTGCATGACCGCTGATTCTGCCTCTATTGACCTCAAGCATCATTTCCTGATCGCCATGCCCGGGTTGGAGGACGAGACATTTGCCCGCAGCGTCATCTACATGTGCGAGCACAGCGAGCGCGGGGCCATGGGCCTGATCATCAACAAATCTGCTGACATCAGCATGCGCCACTTGTTTGACAAGGTGGATTTGCCTTTGCGCCGCGAAGATTTGGTGCAAAACCCGGTGCTGCATGGCGGCCCGGTGCAAACGGACAGAGGTTTTGTTCTGCACGATCCCGTCCAAATGGCGCCTGCCGACCAAGAACGCGGGCCGATTTTTGCCTCAACCCTGAGTGTGCCGGGTGGGCTTGAGATGACGACGTCCCGCGATGTCCTGGAGGCCTTGTCCTCTGGCGCTGGGCCCCGCCGAGTTTTGGTCACATTGGGTTACGCGTCTTGGGGTGAGGGTCAATTGGAGTCCGAGTTGGGCGAAAACACATGGCTCACGGTACCCGCTTCGGTCGATGTGATTTTTGACGTTCCCCTGGCCGAGCGCTATGACCGCGCCCTGGATTTGCTCGGACTCAAGAGCTGGATGCTTTCGCCTGAAGCGGGGCACGCATGAGCAGCGTTCCCGAAAACAGTGTCCCTGCCCATCACCAGAGTTTTCTTGCCTTCGACTATGGCCTCAAGCGCACCGGCGTGGCCGTGGGCAACCGGCTGATGAAATCGGCCACACCGCAAGGCACGATTGCCGCCGAAGGCGATGCCCGCTTTGAGCACATTGCCAAGCGCATCCAAGAATGGCAGCCCGACGCGCTGGTGATTGGCGTGCCCACCCACCCCGATGGCGGCGAGCACGACAACACCTTGCGCGCCCGCAAGTTTGGCCGCCAATTGCGAGGTCGGTTTGGTTTAGCGGTCTACGAGGTGGACGAGCGTTACACCACCACCGAGGCCCATTCTTATGGCGCCAAAGACGCCGATGCCGCTGCAGCAGCGATCATTCTGGACCAATTTTTAAGGAACATCCCATGAGCGCACTCGCCCTGAATGCCGAGGCCCTTTATTTGGAGCTGTTGCGCGGTGTGCGCAGCCTGTGCACCGCCCATACCCGTTTGGTGGGCATCACTTCGGGCGGTGCTTGGCTGGCCGAGCGCTTGCAGCGGGATTTGGCCTTGCCCGGTGAATCGGGTCAGGTGTCGTCGGTCATGCACCGCGATGACTTTGCCCAGCGCGGCTTGTCGGCCGGGGGGCAAACCCATTTGCCTTTTGAGGTGGATGGCGCAGACATTCTGGTGCTCGACGATGTGCTGTACACCGGCCGCACGATTCGCGCTGTGCTGAATGAACTGTTTGACTATGGCCGCCCCGCCCGCGTGCAGCTGGCGGTCTTGGTGGACCGCGGTGGGCGTCAGCTGCCCGTGCAGGCCGACTTTGCCGCTGCGCGTGTGGCCTTGCCCGAGACCCAATCGCTGGCGCTGGCCCGCGACACGGCTGGCGCTTTCAGTTTTGAAGTCAAAAACAAGGCCTGAACCCGACGAGGACACCATGCTTTACAAACGCAACAACCCCCAACTGAACAAGAACGGTGAGCTGATTCACTTGCTCTCCACCGAAGGTTTGTCCAAAGACACCCTGACCCACATCCTCGATACGGCGCAGGGCTTTGTCAGTGTGAGTGACCGCGAAGTGAAGAAGGTCCCGCTTTTGCGGGGCAAAAGCGTGTTCAACCTGTTTTTTGAAAACAGCACCCGCACCCGCACCACCTTCGACATTGCGGCCACACGTCTGTCTGCCGACGTGTACACACTCGACATCGCGCGGTCTTCGGCCAGCAAAGGCGAGTCGCTGCTCGACACCATTGCCAACCTGAGCGCCATGGCGGCCGACATTTTCGTGGTCCGTCACAGCGAGTCGGGCGCGCCTTACTTGATCGCCCAGCATGTCGCGCCCCATGTGCATGTGGTCAACGCGGGCGACGGACGTCATGCCCACCCGACCCAAGCGTTGCTGGACATGTACACCATCCGGCACTACAAAAAAGATTTTTCAAACCTCACGGTGGCCATCGTGGGCGATGTGTTGCACTCGCGTGTGGCGCGCTCAGACATTCACGCGCTCACCACGCTGGGCTGCGCTGAGGTGCGCGTGGTCGGCCCTAAAACCCTGGTGCCCGCCGACATGGCGCAAATGGGGGTGCGTGTCTTCAATAACCTGGAAGAAGGCATCCAGGGCTGTGACGTGGTCATCATGCTGCGCCTGCAAAACGAACGCATGAGCGGTGCCTTGTTGCCCTCCAGCCAAGAATATTTTGAAAGCTTTGGCCTGACCCCCGAAAAGCTGCAACTGGCCAAGCCCGACGCCATCGTCATGCACCCGGGGCCGATCAACCGGGGCGTGGAGATCGACTCTGCGGTGGTCGATGGCCAGCAAAGCGTGATCTTGCCGCAGGTGACTTTCGGCATCGCGGTGCGCATGGCGGTGATGAGCATTGTCGCGGGCAACGTGGCTTAAACCCTAGCCGATCAGGAAACAGACGATGAAACTCCTCATTCAAAACGGCCGCGTCATGGACCCTGCCAGTGGCTTTGACCAAATCGGCGACGTGGCGATCGCCGCCGGGCGCATCGTGGCCATGGGCCAGGCGCCTGCTGACTTCTCTCCCAATCGGGTGATCAACGCCAAGGGGTGCATCGTAGCGCCCGGCTTGGTGGATTTGGCCGCACGCCTGCGCGAGCCCGGCCAAGAACATGCGGGCATGCTCGAGAGCGAATTGGCCGCAGCCGTGGCCGGTGGCGTGACCAGTTTGGTCTGCCCGCCCGACACCCAGCCCGTGCTCGACGAACCCGGTCTGGTGGAGATGCTGCGTTACCGCGCCGAAAAATTGCACCAAGCCCGCGTTCTGCCGCTGGGCGCACTCACGGTGGGCCTCCAAGGCGATGTGCTGACCGAAATGGGCCAACTCACGGCGGCCGGTTGCGTGGGTTTCAGTCAGGCCGAGGTGCCGATCCCCAGCACACAGGTGCTCCAACGCGCCTTGCAATATGCCAGTACCTTTGGATTCACGGTCTGGCTGCGCCCGCAGGAGCTGCATCTGGGCAAGGGCGTGGCCGCCAGCGGTCCATTGGCCACGCGCATGGGCCTGTCGGGCGTGTCGGTGGCGGCCGAAACCATCGCCCTGCACACCATCTTCGAGCTGGTCCGGTCGACGACAGCGCGTGTGCATCTGTGCCGCATCAGCAGCGCCCAAGGCGTTGAACTGTTGCGTCAGGCCAAGGCCGAGGGCCTGCCTGTGACGGCCGACGTGAGCATCAATTCGCTGCACCTGACCGATGCCGACATGGGCTACTTTGACAGCCGCGCGCGCCTCACGCCCGTGCTGCGTCAGCAACGTGACCGCGACGCCCTGCGTGCCGGTTTGGCCGACGGCACGCTCGATGTGCTCGTGTCAGACCACACCCCGGTGGATGCCGACGCCAAGGCCTTGCCCTTTGCCGAAGCCGAACCTGGCGCGACCGGTTTGGAATTGTTGTGGAGCCTGGCTTTGAAGTGGGGCCAAGATGCCCAACTGCCCGTGACCGATGTGCTGTCGCGCATCACGGCCGACCCGGCCCGCGTGCTGGGCACGACTTTGGGCAGCTTGCAAGATTCGGTCGGCCATTTGGCGGTGGGCGGCGTGGCCGATGTGTGCGTGTTGACCACCGAAGGCCATTGGTTGGTGGGCGATGCGGCCTTGCGCAGCCAAGGCAAGAGCACGCCGTTTTCAGGCTATGAATTGCCCGGTCGTGTGTTGGCCACGGTGGTGGGCGGACAAGTGGCCTTCGAAGCCGCTTGATGGCAGGGCGCAGCACCAGCATGGTTTCTTTGGGCGCCGTTTGGAAATTTTTGCGCGGTCTGTGGCATGTGCTGATGGGCATGTGGACGATTTACGTGCGCTTTCCCCAGTTCAGCCCCGAGCAACGTGAGATGCGCGTGCAAGCGTGGGCACTGCAGTTTTTGGCCTTGTGGGGCGTGCACTTGCGGGTGCTCGGCCAACCTGTGGCCAACGGCCCCACGCTGATGGTGGCCAACCACATTTCTTGGTTGGACATTTTGGTCATTCACGCGGCCAGGCACTGTCGTTTTGTGTCCAAATCCGACATCCGTGACTGGCCCTTGGTGGGCATGTTGGCCACGGGTGCTGGCACGCTGTACATCGAGCGCACCAGCCGCAAAGATGCGCTGCGCATGGTCCAGGACATGGCCGATGCCATGAGGAATGGCGATGTGGTGGCGGTCTTTCCGGAGGGCACCACCAGCGATGGACGCGCGTTGTTGCCTTTTCATGCCAACTTGATTCAGGCGGCCATACAGGCCGATGCCCCAGTGCAACCCATGTCGATCAAGTTCACCGATGCCCAAACCGGTGAATTGAGTTTTGCGCCTTGTTACATCGGCGACGACACCTTGATTGGGTCCATGTGGCGAACCCTGAAATCCAGCCGCATCGAAGCGGTGGTTCATTTTGGAGAACCCCAAACCGCCAACGGCCGGGATCGACGCGCTTGGGCGCAGGATCTGCGCCAAGACATCATGCTGTTGCGGGATACGCCCTAGGGCCTTGGCCGACCAACCACCGTTTTGGCGCTTGTTCAGACCAACTTGACCGGTTGGTATTTGGGGTCGGTGTGCTCGCAAGCCTCGGCCTTGGCACAAGGCATCTGGCACAGACCCCGGTCGGTGACTGGGCAGGTGCGGTTGAAAGTCACCACATGGTCCACTTCGGCGCGAATGCCGATCCACTCGCCCAGCTTGTGGTCGTGGTGGCTGGGGACGTGGGCCATCAACAGGTCACCGCTGGCCAAGCGCAGGGTGTACAGAAATTCAGAACCACGGAAGGCTTTGCGGATGATTTCTGCCTTCACCGGCGCGTCGTCGTCGTGCACGATGTCATCGGCGCGCAAAAGCACGTCGCATTGGCCATCCTCAAACACGCAGGGCAGGGGGCATTCGGCCACATCCTTGAGTTCACCCACAGGGGTGCTCACCCAAATGTGCCCGTCCACCTCACGCAGGGTGGCGGGGGTGAACACGCCGTGTCCAATGAAGTCGGCCACAAAACGGGTGGCGGGGCGGTGGTAGAGGCTGTAGGCATCGTCCCACTGGTGCAGTTGCCCTTCGCTCATGACACCGATCACATCGCCAATGGCAAAGGCTTCAAGTTGGTCGTGCGTGACCAACAAGGCGGTGGCTTGGGCGGCCTTGAGGATGTTGCGCACCTCTTGCGCCAAGCGTTCACGCAGGTCGATGTCCAGGTTGGAAAAAGGCTCGTCCAACAGCAGCAGGTCGGGCCGAGGGGCCAAAGCACGGGCCAAGGCCACGCGTTGCTGTTGGCCGCCTGACAACTCGTGCGCAAAACGTTTGTCAGCGCCGTTCAGACCCACCAAATCCAGCACCTCGGCCACGCGGTGTTGGCGCTCGGTTTTGCTCAGGTGCGCCAAGCCAAAGCCCACATTGCGGCCCACGTCCATGTGGGGGAACAAGGCGTAATCCTGGAAAACCATGCCGATGCGGCGGCTTTCTGCGGGTTCGGTGTGTTGCGCGTCGCTGACCACGCGGTCAGACAGCAGCACTTGACCGCCAGAAACTGGCTCCAGTCCGGCCACGGCCCTGAGCAAACTGGTCTTGCCACAGCCTGATGGGCCAATCAAAACACCAATGTCACCGACCTTGAGGCTCAGGTTGACACCTTGCACCGCAGGCGAGGTGCTGCCGGGGTAACGGATGTCCAGTTGGCGCAGTTCGAGAAACATGCGCTTGATTGTAGGCAGGTTGATCTGCGCTCCTACAATCCACGCCTATGCTGACCACTTTGGCCCGCCGTTTATCGGGCCTTCCTTCCTTGCTCTTTGCCCTGCTGGCGCTGGCCTTGGCCTTGCCGGTCTTGGCTGTGCTGGGCTCGTGGCTGCAGTGGAGCGGCCAAAGTGCCGACATCTTGCTGGAGATGGCCCGCACGGTGCTGCCCGATTACGCGCTGACCACGCTGGGTCTGTGCCTGATGGTGGCGGTGGGCGTGACGGTGCTGGGCTTGGCCACGGCGGCGCTGGTCACACTGTTTGATTTTCCAGGGCGCGGCGTCTTTGAATGGCTGCTGCTTTTGCCGCTCGCCATGCCGGCCTATGTGGTGGCTTATGCTTATACCGACTTTTTGCAGTTCAGCGGGCCGCTGCAGGTGGCCCTGCGTGAGGCGCTGGGTTTGCAGGGCCGCTTGTGGCCTGACGTGCGCAGCGTCTGGGGTGCGGCGCTGGTGTTCACGCTGTCGCTGTACCCGTATGTGTATTTGCTGGCCCGCACGGCTTTGGTGGAGCGTGCTTCAGGCTTGATGGAAGCGGCCCGGTTGCTGGGTGCGCCTTTGTCTCGTCGCATCCGAGAAATTGCCTTGCCTTTGGCCCGCCCGGCTGTGGCTGCGGGCGTGGCACTGGCCCTCATGGAAACCTTGGCCGACTTTGGCGTGTCCAGTTACTTCGGCATCCAGACCTTCACTGCCGGCATCTACAAAGCCTGGCTGTCCATGGACAACCGCATTGCAGCCGCCCAGTTGGCCACCGTGCTGCTGGCCGTGGTGGTGGTTTTGTTGCAATTGGAGCAACGCGCCCAAAAGCGGATGCGCTTCAACCAAGGGCGCGGTGCACGCCAGGGCTCGGCCGAAGCCCAGCCTGTGCAGCTGCACGGCATGCGCCGCGTGCTGGCGTGGACAGTCTGCAGCTTGCCTGTGTTGCTGGGCTTTGTGTTGCCCGTGCTCATCATGCTCAGGGCCTTTGTGGGGGAAACCACTGAAATGCCGTGGGAGCGCTTTGGCCAATGGGCCTGGACCAGCTTGCGCCTGGGCGCCATCACGGCGGTGCTGGCCGTGGGCGTGGCGCTGGCGCTGGCATTCAGTGTGCGCACCCGCGCTGATCGCATCAGCCAAGGCGCGATCCAGCTGGTGGGTTTGGGTTACGCCATACCGGGTGCGGTCGTTGTGGTCGGTTTGCTGTTGCCACTGGGTTGGCTCCAGCAAGTTTGGCCCGCCTCGTCTGCAGGCGCTTGGATCACGGCCACTTCTTTGGGTTTGGTGTGGGCTTATTTGGTGCGTTTTTGCGCGGTGGCCTTGCAATCTGTGCAAAGCGGCTATGCGCGCATTCCGGCCAGCCTGGACGATTCGGCCCGCATGCTGGGCGTGACCGGTTGGGGCCTGATGCGCCGGGTGCACATGCCCTTGCTGCGGCGCACCACCGTTGCTGCGGCCTTGCTGGTGTTTGTGGATGTGATGAAGGAGTTGCCCGCCACCATGGTGTTGCGCCCCTTCAACAGTGACACCCTGGCCGTGGTGGCTTACCAGTTGGCGCGCGATGAGCGCTTGGGCGAAGCGGCTTTGCCCTCGTTGGCGCTGGTGCTGGTGGGCTTGATTCCGGTGATTTTGCTCAGCCGGACTTTGCGGCAGCCCTCATAAAGCTTGGGTGGCTTTAGCTGAATCTGTGCATAAGCAAAGAACAAATCAATGGTTTGAAGTCTTCTCGAAAATGGCCACAATGTGCTTTTGCCGCATGCAGCGGCTACAGCGTGGCCTGCGATGGCTGCCCCAAAAAAAGAAACATCGCCTGGATATTGGACAATTGTGCGAAATCCATGCCCATCCAATTGGAAGCCAACCCATGCCCGCCAAAGCCCCAGTTGACGACAGCGTCTTGACCGACTCTGAAGAAGTCTTTGAAAAAGCCGCAGAGGTGTTTCGCGTGATGTCTGCGCCCATGCGTCTGCGCATCATCAGTGCGCTGTGCAATGCCGAGAAAAACGTCGGTGAGTTGCTGGCCGAAATCGACACCACGCAGCCCAATATGTCACAGCACCTGAACACGCTTTACCAAGCTGGGGTGGTCGGTAAGCGCCGCGATGGCGTACAAATTTATTACCGGATCATCAATGAGAGGGTAGTGATGCTCTGTCGGACGGTGTGCGTCCAGATCGCCAGCGAGTCCGATTGAAAGGCAAGCGTCAGTTTCAAGTCGGGTTTTCACGGGCATGGAATCGGCTTTGACGCGACTAATATCCATACTTAAGGAGAAACGAATGAAAAGAAATCTGTTGTTGCTGATCGGCCTGTTGGTCACAACCCTTTCCTGGGCCGACATCAAGGTGGTTTACCACCTGAGTGAGGGCATTCCTCAGGCATCTCGGGCGATCGGCAACATCCGCAACCACTTGGCAGCCGACCCCAAGGTCAAGATCGTGGTGGTCGCCCATGGACTGGGCATCGACTTTTTGCTGGATGGCGCTGTCAACCAAATGGACCAAGCCTTTGCCGGGGGCGTGAGCGATTTGGCCAACAAAGGGGTGGAGTTTCGCGTTTGCAACAACACCTTGGTGGCCCGCAAAATTTCAACCGACAAGTTGTTGATGGAAGCCAAAGTGGTGCCAGCAGGCGTGGCCGAAGTGGCCACATTGCAAGCCAAGCAAGGCTATGTTTATTTGCGTCCCTGAATGGGCTGGGTGAAACCAGCAAAGCATTGATTTTTATCGAGGAAAACCCATGAAGATGAAACACCTTTTGGCAGCGGCCAGCCTGGTCGCCGTGTCAGGTCTGGCGCAAGCCCAGATTGATCCCCTGCAGGCGCGTAGCTTGGCCGCTTCTTGCGCGGCCTGCCACGGCACCGATGGCCGAGCTCAGCCGGGCATGATTTCCCTGGCAGGGTCCAATAAGAATGACATGGTCAAAAAAATGCAAGATTACAAAGCCGGTCGCGTACCCGCTGCCACGATCATGCACCAGCTCGCCAAGGGCTACACAGATGAGCAAATCGAAGCCATTGCGGTTTATTTTGCAGCCCAAAAACGATAAGGAAAACTGTCATGCAACGTCGTCATTTTTTACAAACCGGCTCCGCTTTGGGTGCCATGGGCATGGTTTCGGGTTGCGCCACCATCGGTGGCGGCAGTGGGCCTAAAGTGGTGGTCATCGGTGGCGGTTATGCCGGCGCCACGGCAGCCAAATACTTGCGCATGTGGTCGGACCACAAAATCCAGGTCACCCTGGTTGAGCCCAATAATGCCTTCATCTCTTGCCCCATCTCCAACTTGGTGCTCGGCGGCAGCAAGACGATGGCCGACATCACCACCCCCTATGACAACCTGACCAAGCGCCACGGCGTCAAGATCATCCAGGACCGCGTCAACACCATTGACGCCGACAAGCGCATCGTTAAATTGGCGGGCGGCACTGAGCTGAGCTATGACCGCCTGATCGTTTCGCCCGGTGTGGACTTCATGTGGGAGACCTTGCCCGGCATGAACCGTGCTGGCGCCAAAGAGCAAGTGATGCACGCCTGGAAGGCGGGCGAGCAAACCCTGACCCTGCGCAAGCAACTTGAAGCCATGCCCGATGGCGGCGTGTTTGCCATGTCCATTCCCTTGGCGCCTTACCGCTGCCCTCCCGGCCCTTACGAGCGCGCCTGCCAGGTGGCCGACTATTTCACCAGAGCCAAACCCAAGAGCAAGGTCTTGATTTTGGACGCCAACGACGACGTCACCTCTAAGCCTGCTTTGTTCAAGAAGGCTTGGACCGACCGCTACAAAGGCATCATCGAGTACCGCAGCAAGCACAACGTGACCGATGTGGATGTGGCCAACAAGACCTTGAAGTTCGAGTTCAACGAAGACGTCAAGGCCAGTGTGCTGAACGTGATTCCTTCCATGCGTGCGGGTGACATCGCTGTGAACGCAGGCTTGGCCACCGCCAACAAACGCTGGTGCGAAGTGGACTTCTTGACGTTTGAGTCGAAAGCCGCCAAGAACGTGCATGTGTTGGGCGATTCGATCCAAGTCGCTCCTTTGATGCCCAAGTCTGGCCACATGGCCAACCAACATGGCAAGACCTGCGCGGCAGCGGTCATTGCTTTGTTGATGGACAAACAGGTCAACAACATGCCTGTCTACAACAACACCTGCTACAGCTTTGTCAGCAGCAAAGACGTGGTTCATGTGGCCAGCGTGCACCGCTACGATGCCGAGAGAAAGACCATGCTGACCGTGCCCGGCTCGGGCGGCGTTTCGAGCGCTGCCAATGAGCTGGAAGGCATCTACGCCTTGTCTTGGGCGCAAAACATCTGGGCCGATATACTGGCTTGATGCACCATTTGCGTGGCCACGTGCCACGCCATTGATAAAACGCCGCAGTCTTGGACTGGCGGCGTTTTTTTTGGGGTGAATTACATGGCCCAGCCCATGCTGCGGTGGATGCGCCAAGAGATGCCCGCGCCCAACCAAATGGCGATCAGCGTGAGCCAAGCGGTGACCGAGAAAATGGAACCCCCGGTCAAGCCAGCGCCCACGGTGCAGCCGCCCGCCAAGACGGCTCCAAAACCCATGAGGACAGCGCCTGTCAAGTAATGACCGAGTTTGTTCTCGGTTTTGAAGCCTTCAAATTTGAATTCACCGCCGACCAAGGCGCCCAACAAAGAGCCGACAAATGTGGCGGGCAATAAACCGGCATCAAAACCCAGGCTGGGCGATGTGGCGCTGGACAGCACCCGCATCAACATTTCTGCCGATGCGCTGCTGAAGCTCAGGCTTTGGATTTGAATGGCTTCAAACGACTGTGTCGCGATGGCCTGGGTCAAGCCCCAGCCCAGAGCGATGCTCAATCCCGTGACCAGTGCAAATGCGGCCAAGCCCCAGCGCTGGGGATGTGTTTTGAAGAAAAAGTAAAAACCGGTGGCGAGGGCCAACAAAGCCAGAGCCAGGCCACCCGTAGCGCCAAGCCCTGTGATGTGCAGCAAGTCGCGCGACGGACCACCATCCACAGGCCACCAGCCTGCCAAGGCTTTGCGAGCGGGCGCCAACCAGCCAGCGATGCTGGCTTGAACCGTGACCGCGAAGACCAAACCAGCCAACAAGGCACGCATGTTGCCGTTGGCCGACAAGATCAGCAAACGGCTGGCGCAGCCGCGGGTCAGGATCATGCCGGCACCAAAAAACAAGCCCCCCAAAACAGCGCCTGAAATGCTGGCAGGCATGGCGATGTAGCGGGCGTCTGCAGGCTTGAGTCCACCCATGAACACCAAAGCCTGTACACCCACCAGGCAAGCCCCAAATGCCAGCCACCAGACGCTGAACCGATCGCGCGCCTGACCCTCGCAGCATTCAATCACGGCCGCACGGGCGCAAAATCGGCTGCGCTGGGCCGCGAAACCGAAAATGAAACCCACCAGGGCACCGGCCATGGCCAATACTTGGGTGTCGCCCCAGGTTTCGATCAAGCTTGCGAGATTCACGAATTTCTCCAATAATTCATTGGTTTCTTATATTTATGGGGGCCGAGTTGTCCAAACCTGTGGCCAACGCAAAACCCGCTATTGTCCACTTTCTTAAATCCATGCCGTCAGTACTCTCTTTGCCAAACCAGTCAGCATGGCGCAGGCGTGACTGTTTGGTCATGGCTGGCTTGGCCTTGGGGTTTGGGCCCGCGCTCGCTCAACGCAGCGCGGCCACTTTGCCTGCGGCGCAATCTTTGCCCGATGAATTGGCTCGAGCGCTCCAGAACAAACAAGCCTTGGTGGTCATGGTCAGCTTGGACGGCTGTGTGTTTTGCCGCCAAGCGCGGCACAGCCATCTCTCCCCCATGCACAAAGCCGGCACGGTCATCGTGCAGGTGGATATGCGCAGCACCCAAGCGGTGGTCGATTTCGGGGGCAAACTGGTCACGCACGACCAATTGGCCCGCGCCTGGAAAGTGTCCATCGCACCCACGCTGCTCTTTTTTGGCCCCCAAGGTAAAGAAGTGGCCGAGCGCATGGAAGGCGGTTATTTGCCCGACTTTTACGGTCCTTATCTAGAAGATCGCATGGCACAGGGGCGCAGAGCATTGACGTCCCTTTGACCTTGACAGCACTTCAGACCTGCACCTGAAGTGGATTTATAAAAACATGATCCCCATTCAAATTGAATCGGCCTGGAAAGGCACTTCGGACTGTCGCAATTGCGGCATCCGCGACATGGTGCTCTTTGCCGACTTGAACGAACAGGATTTTGGCGAAATCCACACCCCCATCGATGACATGGCGTTTGCGGCAGACGCTCCCCTTTACACCGAAGGTCAAACCGCCTTGGGTGTATTCACCTTGCGCAAAGGCATGGTCAAACTGGTGCGCAGCACCGCCGACGGCCGCGAACGCATCGTGCGCGTGCTGCGCCCCGGCGACGTGGTCGGTCTCGAGGCCTTGGCGACTGCACGCTACGACAGCGAAGCCATCGCCCTGGTCGAAGCCCAGGTCTGCCGCATCCCCTTGTCGGTGCTGCACCACTTGTCGGCCAACTCGCCGCGCCTTCACAAACGTCTGATGCAAAAGTGGCAACAAGCCCTGAAAGACGCCGACGACTGGCTGGCCGACCTGAACTTCGGCTCGGCGCGCCAACGCGTGGCCGCCCTGGCCCTGAAAATGCGTGATCCCGATCAACCCGGCATGACCTCGTTTTTTGCGCGTGACGACATGGGCGCCATGCTCGACATCAAACTCGAAACCGTCAGCCGTGAAATCAGCGCCCTGGTGCGCGACGGTGCCCTGAAGCCCTGCGACAAACAGGGGCGGCGCTACGAAATCACGAACGAGGTGCTCTTGCAGCGCTGAACCAACGCAGCGCGGCGAATGGGCCGACCGAGGTCAATTTCTTCACCAATTGCCAGGGGGCCTCTGGTGCGACCTGGCTACGTCAGCGGTGCACTGGGCCTCACGCTGGCTGCTTTATTTTGCGGGCAGCCACGCGACCCGTTCCTGTCTTACAGCGCGTTGATCGGTATCTTGACGTAGGCCGTGCCGTTTGCTTCTTTTGGCGGCATCTCGCCAGCGCGGATGTTGATCTGCACCGCCGGCAAAATCAGCGCTGGCATCTCCAGTGTGGCATCTCGCTGGGTGCGCATCTCCACAAACTGGGCCTCACTGATGCCGTCGTGAACATGGATGTTCTTCGCCCGCTGCTCGGCCACAGTCGTTTCAAACGCCACCGGGCGGTTGTTAGGCGGGTAATCGTGGCACATGAACAGCCGCGTCTCGGACGGCAGGCTCAGAATCTTGCCTATGGACGCATACAGCGTCTTGGCATCGCCACCGGGGAAGTCACAGCGGGCCGTCCCCACGTCGGGCATGAACAAGGTGTCGCCGCCGAACACCGCATCCCCGACCTGGTATGCCACGCAAGCGGGCGTGTGGCCGGGCACCGCCATGACGCGTGCAATGAGTTCGCCAATGCGGAACTCTTCCTCGTCCTTGAGCAGCGCATCGAATTGCGAACCATCCAGTTGAAATTCGGGCTCCAGGTTGAAGATGGCCTTGAACACCTTCTGCACCCGCGTGATCTGGTCGCCGATGCCGATCTTCCCGCCAAGCTTTTGCTTCAGGTATGGCGCTGCGCTCAGGTGGTCGGCGTGCGCATGGGTCTCTAGGATCCACTGCACCTGCAGGTCGTGGGCATTCACGTAATCAATCACCTTGTCGGCCGAGGTGGTGCGGGTGCGCCCGGACTTGTGGTCGTAGTCCAGCACAGAGTCGATGATGGCAGCGGCCGAACCCGGGCCATGGTGGACGACGTAGGTGACCGTCCAAGTGGCTGAGTCAAAGATGCCGTGGACTTGGGGCTTCAGCGTGTGGGGGGTCATGGAACGATCCTTTCAGTTAAGTTTTAGATAGTATATTGACAAATATATTGTTTGTCAATATAGTGTGGTCATCGCCGTTACTGAAAGCTCTGGCCAGAGCCCGTACCCATGACCACCGACACACTCGATCTCCAAGACATGCAGGCCGCTGCTGAACGCGCCTGCGAATTGATGAGGGTGCTTGCCAACCCCGACCGTTTGCTCATTTGCTGCCAGCTTTCCCAACAAGAGATGTGCGTGGGCGAGCTTGAATCAAGCCTCGGCATCGTGCAGCCCACGCTGTCGCAGCAACTGACCGTGCTGCGCAACGCGGACCTGGTTGCCACCCGACGTGAAGGCAAGAACATCTTTTACCAACTGACCAGCACTTCAGCACTGGCCGTGATGAATACCCTTTTCCAACAGTTCTGCACCACCCCAACCACAAGGAACAAAAAATGAACATTGACTGGACCCACTTCACACCCTGGACGGCGCTGGCAGGCGGCATCCTATTAGGGATTGCCTCAGCCGCCTTCATCTTGGTCAACGGCCGCGTGCTGGGCATCAGCGGCATCCTGGGCGGCCTTTTGGTGCCTAAGCGCAGCGATGCCAGCTGGCGTGTGTTCTTTTTGCTGGGCATGCTGCTGGCCCCAGCCACGCTGTCGCTGCTGGCGCCTGGCCTGATCAGCGCGCCACGCATCGAGGCAGGCACCGTCGCCATCCTGGTGGCGGGTCTCCTGGTCGGCCTGGGCACACGCTATGGCTCGGGCTGCACCAGCGGCCACGGCGTGTGCGGCCTGTCGCGGCTGTCGCCGCGCTCGCTGGTGGCAACGATGGCCTTCATGGCCTCGGGCTTTGCCATGGTCTACGTCATCCGTCACCTGATCTGACAACAAGGAGCATGTCATGAATCGTATTTCTGAATTCGCCATCGGCCTTCTTTTCGGTTGGGGCCTGCTTATCTCTGGCATGACCGACCCCGGCAAGGTGATCGGCTTTCTGGACCTTGCTGGCACTTGGGACCCCTCGCTGGCCTTCGTGATGGGTGGTGGCATTTTGGTGGGCCTCGTGGGCTTTACCGTGGCCAAAAAGCGCACCCGCAGCATCCTGGGCTCGGCGATGCACTTGCCCACCTCGCGCGACATCGATCGGCGCCTGGTGTTGGGCTCGCTGACCTTCGGCGCTGGATGGGGCCTGGCGGGCTTTTGCCCGGGCCCTGGCATCGTCGCCATGGGCGCAGGCGAGTCCAAGGCCGCGCTGTTCGTGGTGGCCATGATCGCTGGCATGTTGGTGTTCGAAGTGCTGGACCGCTGGGCCAAGGCCCGGGCAACACGCGGCGCCGGAGCCTGAGATGCGTGCGAGACTGCCCCGGCTGCCCATGGTCGATTGGACGCGCGGTTATGACCGCACCACCTTGTCCAGCGATTTGGTGGCGGCAGTCATCGTCACCGTCATGCTGATCCCCCAGAGCCTGGCGTATGCAGCGCTGGCGGGGCTGCCTCCGCAGGTCGGCTTGTACGCCAGCATCGTGCCTTTGCTGATGTATGCCGTATTCGGAAGCAGCCGGGTGTTGGCGGTGGGGCCGGTGGCTGTGGTGTCGCTGATGACGGCTACGGCCATTGGCGATCTGGCTCAGGCGGGTTCAATTGCCTACGGCGCACTGGCCATCACCCTGGCATTTGTATCGGGCGCCATGTTGCTGCTGATGGGCTTGCTGCGGCTCGGTTTTCTGGCCAATTTCCTCAGCCACCCAGTGATCTCGGGCTTCATCACTGCCTCGGCCCTGCTGATTGCAGCCGGCCAGCTCAAGGTGATCTTGGGGGTCAAGGTGGAAGGTCATCACTTCTTTGAACTGGTGCTAGGCCTGGTGCGCCAGGCGTCCCACACCCACACCCTGACTGCGGCCATTGGTTTGGGGACCGTCGCTTTCCTTTTCTGGGCCAGGCGCGGCGTCAAGCCCCTGCTGCTGCGCTTGGGCATGGGGCCGAGGCTGGCAGACGGCCTCGCGAAGGCGGCGCCCGTAGCGGGCATCTCCATCACGGCCCTGCTCACTTGGGTTAGCGAATGGCATGAGCAGGGGGTGCGCATCGTGGGCACGGTGCCCCAGGGCTTGCCGCCGTTCACGCTGCCTGCTTGGGACTGGGCGCTCTGGCAGCAGCTGGCGGTTCCGGCCTTGCTCATCAGCGTGGTGGGCTTTGTGGAATCGGTCTCGGTGGGCCAGACCCTGGCGGCCAAGCGCCGTCAGCGCATCGTGCCCGATCGCGAACTGGTCGCTCTGGGCGCGAGCAACCTGGGCGCGGCGCTGACCGGAGGCTTTCCGGTGACGGGCGGCTTTGCTCGTTCGGTGGTCAATTTCGATGCTGGGGCGCAGACGCCTGCCGCGGGCATCTTCACCGCAGTGGGCATTCTCTTGGCGGCCTTGCTGCTCACTCCAGCGCTCTTCTACGTGCCGCAGGCCACTCTTTCAGCCACCATCGTGGTGGCCGTGCTGTCCCTCGTGGATCTGCATATCTTGCGCAGCACCTGGGCTTATTCGCGCCCTGACTTTGCAGCGGTCGTGGTGACCCTGTTGGTCACACTTGCTGCTGGCGTGGAGGCCGGGCTGGTGGCTGGCGTGGGTTTGTCACTGCTGCTCTACCTCTACAAAACCAGCCGCCCGCACATCGCCGAAGTCGGATTGGTGCCGGGAACCGAGCATTTCCGAAACATCCTGCGCCACAAAGTTGCGGTGAGCCCCCAGCTGGCCAGCCTGCGCGTGGATGAAAGCCTTTACTTTGCCAACGCACGCGTACTGGAAGACCGAGTCAATGCATTGGTCGCCGAACGGCCTGCGCTCAAACATCTGGTGCTTCAGTGCTCGGCGATCAACGATATCGACGCCAGTGCGCTCGAAAGCTTGGAAGCCATCGACCAGCGGCTGCGCGGCGCTGGCCTGCGCCTGCACCTGAGCGAGGTCAAAGGCCCGGTCATGGACAAACTTCGAGCCACCGAATTTCTACAGCACCTGAGCGGGAAGGTTTACCTGAGCCACTATCAAGCTGTCACCGAGCTGACGCCCGAAATCTGTCATTCTTCAGATATCTAGACTCAGATCATCAGGAGATCAATATGAATGAAATCTGGCTGGCGATGAACATCGCCTGCGAAACGGCCTTAGGCCTGCTGCCCGCGCTGGCGCCTTTGGTGTTGATGTGGGGGGTGATGATGGTGATCAACCGCAAAAAGCTCAATCGGGTCAAGCCCGCAACGCTGGCCGCGGTGGCCGTGCTGGTGGCATTGGTGGCCGTTGTGGCTTTGCCATCCATGACCCAATCAAGCTTGGCTGACATGACTGATTGGGTGGATTGGGCTGCTTTGCTGGGCATGGCCGCAGGTTGGGGCGTGGCCGCTGCGTTGCTGATGTGGCCTGTGTTGGCCATGCGGCAACGCTGACATCGGCAGACATACGCCGTTCAAGCTGCTCAACACAGCAAGATGAAGTATTAAACGGTCATGGACAACTGAAACACCGAATTGGGGGCTTTCGGGATCAATGGTGGCGCCAGGGGCTTGAGTTTGAAGCGGTTCTGGATGGGAGTTTCTTCGGGTGTTTCCACGGCTGCCAGGTCAACGAAGTCCGCCAGTACGAATTTACTCAAGGTGTCGATCACAATTTGTTCTAAGCCCAACTCAAATTCAGCGGGTGCGGACAAGCCGTCGGTGTCGTGGTCTTGCTGTGCCAAGGTGCTCTCAAAGGCGGAGGCGATGTCCCACATGGACACCAAGGCGATGTCGCCTTGGATGTTGTAGCCGCCACCCGGGCCTTTGTTGGCACTGACGATGTGGTGGTCCTTGAGTGGTTTGAGGATGCTCTCAAGGTTAGACACCGACAACTTGAGTCGGTTGGACAAGGTGGTGGTGGAGACCCGGCCTTTGTGCTGCAGCTCGGCGATGACCACGCACACATCCAAGGCATTGATGGTTCGATTTGAAATCATGGCGATCAGCTCCTTTGAGTAGTATTTTGAGTTATTTATCTACGCAAGTGGTGAAAAACCTAACGAAACTTTGTTTTTCGTCATAAAATCTACGCAATACCTCCACATTGGTGCTGCTTTGATCTCTACTTCAACTTCTGGCCCGATGTTTCGCATCGGTGCTGTCTCCAAGACCACGGCTATTCCGGTTTCAACCTTGCGCATTTGGCAAACCCGCTACGGCGCTTTCAGCCCTGTTAAAACCGAAGGTAACCAACGTTTGTTCGGTGAACCCGATGTGTCGAAGGCGCTTTTGCTCAAGCAGTTGATTGGGGCAGGGCACGGCATTGGGGCCATTGCGCACCTGGATCTGGAGCAGTTGCGTCGCCTCGCGAGTCAAGACACCCACGCCACAAGCCCTTCACCTGTGTTGACCTTGCCTGTTTGCTTGGCGGTGGTGGGTCTGGGTTTGGCCAATCGTCTCGAGTCGATCAAATTTGCCGCGGTCTTGAGCCAGCACCGCATCCAGGTGACCGATGTGCTGGAAGATTTGGCCTCGGTCAGCCATGCGCCTTTGTCCGATAAGCCGCAGGTCTTGTTGGTTCGGGTCAGTTCGCTGCAGGACACGGTTTTTTCAGCCATTCAGACCTTGACCCAGCGGCACGCTTTTGCCCAGACCATCGTGCTCTACAACTTTGCCCCTGATGTGGTGGTGCAGACCATGAAGCTGGCCGGCATGATCGTGCGGCGAGACCCTATCTCTGATGGTGAGTTGGCCGAGTTGTTGCAATCGATCTTGTTTGTGGACCGCAACAGAGCCCAGGAGTTTGGTGGCCAAGGTGCGGTGATTGCCAGCCGCAAATACTCAGACCAGACCTTGCGACGCGTGGCCGGTATCTCGACCAATGTGCTGTGTGAATGCCCGAGGCATGTGGCCGAGTTGATTGCCCAGTTGGCCAGTTTTGAGGAATACAGCCAAGAGTGCCTGAACAAGAACGCCGAGGACGCTCACTTGCACTCCTATTTGCGGGCCATCTCCGGCTCGGCACGTTCCTTGTTCGAGAACGCGCTGGAGAAAATCGCATTGCATGAGGGCATCGACTTGCGGGAAAGTGAAGTTTCAAAACTTCAGCAATGACGCAACCTTGGCGGCGCAAGCCCCGCAAAGCATGGGCTGTCTGAATGTTGTATCGATTGCAGGTGGTTTTGATGCTTGTGCTGCTGCTGGCAAAACAGTGTCAAACCCGAACAGCCTGCGTTTGATGGAGACCGATGGCCGCTTTTCTGTAATGACATGGGGCCTTTCAATCACCATCACTCAGTAAAATCCCTGACGCCGAAATGGGTCTGGGTTGTTCTTATCCGCATTGATTTCGGTTAAATTAGCGCCTGGTTATATTCAACCCCCCATTGATGGAGTTCTTGATGAAATTGATTTTTGCTGTGGCCGCTGTGGCTGCGTTGACGTCTGCCCCAGCCTTTGCCAACTTGGACATGGCCAAGAAAAACAACTGCATGGCTTGCCACGCTGCTGACAAAAAAATGGTGGGTCCCTCCTACAACGATGTGGCTAAAAAATATGCAGGTCAAAAAGATGCAGCAGCGAATTTGGCCAAGAGCATCAAGGCCGGCGGTGCTGGCAAATGGGGCCCAGTGCCCATGCCCGCACAAGCTGCTTTGAGCGATGCGGACGCTTTGACATTGGCCACATGGATTCTGGCGGGTGCCAAGTAAAAACGGCCCTTTGAGGTTTGTTTGAATCGACAATGTGAAAGCCCAATGGAGACGTGGCTTTCGTTTGCCGCTCAAGGTTGACGCCCTGAGCGGTTTTTTCATGGGGAAACTGCTGTGAAATTCGTCAAGATTTTGGGTGGGTTGGGTATGGCTTGGGCATTGGCAAGCGCAGCCACGGCGCAACCTGCGATCTTCAAAGAAGCCGACTACAAGCTTGGTGAAAAATTGATCGCCGAGAACAAGTGTGTGGCCTGCCATGTGTCCAAAGTGGGGGGCGATGGCAGTGCCATGTACAAACCCCAAGGCCGAATCAATACGGCGGGGTTTTTACGCGGCATGGTCGAGCAGTGCAACAGCCAATTGAACCTGGGCTTGTTTCCGGAGGAAGTGACTTCTGTGGCCGCGGTTCTCAACCGAGACCATTACAAATTCAAGTGATCAGGGTTTGTCCTGAATCGAATGTTGTCTCCGTGTAATCCCTGATTCAGATTGGCTTTTTATCCTATATATTAGCATATCCGAATATACGAACCTATTGACCATTTGGGCTTGTGCCGTGTGATACCTGACTCTGGCCACTCGATTCGTCGCAACGGAGAGTGTGAGTTTGGAAATGGTCGGGATTGCCCACTCAAAACCAGGAGTTTGTGTGAACGAAGACAGCATCAATTCAGGAAGGGTGCAAAAAGCACCTGAACACTTTCTGACCCCGCGTGGCGTGAAGGAAGTTTTTGCCGAGGGCAAAAAGGGTCGCCGTGATTTCATCCGCAACGCTTTTGCCGCTGCGGCTGCCGGTGCCGCAGCGCCCATGGCCATGGCACAAGGCAATCCGGTGCCGGCTGAAGGGGGTGATCCCAATATCTTGAACCTCCCTGAGCACACCACAGGCCTGGGACAGGGCGTGGCCACAGAAGGTTACGGCAAGCCTTCCCAGTACGAAGCCAACTTGCAACGCCGCCAAAGCCCTGGCTTGACGCAAACCACGCAAGCTTCGGTGTCGTTCGCCCCCCTGCAGTCCTTGTTTGGCATCGTCACGCCCAGCGGCTTGCACTTCGAGCGTCACCATCAGGGTTGGTGGGACATTGATCCTTCCAAGCACCGCTTCATGATCAATGGCATGGTCAAAAAGAACATGGTATTCACCATGGACGAGATCATGCGTTTGCCGTCGGTCTCGCGTTTTGCCTTCATTGAGTGCGGCGCCAACACCGCCACCGAGTGGGGCAACGTGGCGGTGCCCACAGTGCAGTACACGCACGGCATGATCTCTTGCAGCGAGTTCACGGGCGTGCCCCTGATCACTTTGCTCGAGTTGGCGGGTGCTGACTTGAAGAACGGCAAGTTCGTCTTGGCTGAGGGTGCGGATGGATCGTCCATGACCCGCACCATTCCGATGAGCCTGATTACCTCGGGTGAAGTCATCGTGGCTTACGGACAAAACGGTGAAATGTTGCGCCCCGAAAACGGTTACCCATTGCGTTTGGTGGTACCCGGTGTGCAGGGCGTGAGCTGGGTCAAATACCTGCGACGGGTCGAGGTGGGTGACAAGCCTTACGCCGCCAAAGACGAGGCCATTCACTACATTGATTTGATGCCCAATGGTTTGCAGCGCCAGTACAGCAACATTCAAGAAGTCAAAAGCGTGGTCACCACACCCTCTGGCGGACAGGTGCTGCTGGACAAAGGTTTTTACAACATCACAGGTTTGGCCTGGACGGGCAAGGGCAAGATCAAGCGGGTGGATGTCTCCACCGACGGCGGACGCAATTGGCGACAAGCGCGGCTGGAAACTCCGGTGCTGTCTAAGGCACTGACCCGGTTCAACCTCAATTGGGTCTGGGACGGCAAACCTGCCATCATTCAAAGCCGTGCTCAAGATGAAACAGGGCACGTGCAGCCCACTTACCAACAGTTGCGTGCTGTGCGCGGAACCCGATCCATCTATCACAACAACGCCATCCAATCTTGGTTGGTACAGGAAAACGGTGAGGTGAAAAATGTCCAAGTTTCGTAATGCCGTTTTAGCCTTTGTTTGTCTGGCCGCAGCTGGCTTGGCCAGCGCACAGACCACAAAATTTCCTGGCGTGGGCCGCGAGGCCACGGCCAAAGAAGTGGCCAAGTGGGACATCGATGTGCGTTCCGACTTCAAGGGTTTGCCAGCCGGTTCTGGCTCGGTGGCCAAAGGCCAGGATGTGTGGGAGGCCAAGTGCGCCCATTGCCATGGTGTGTTTGGCGAGTCCAACGAAGTCTTTAGCCCCATCGTGGGTGGAACGACAGCCGAAGACATCAAAACAGGTCGTGTGGCCAATTTGCAGCGCGCCGACTACCCCGGGCGCACCACCCTCATGAAGGTGCCCACGGTGTCCACCTTGTGGGACTACGTCAACCGGGCCATGCCTTGGACCAACCCCAAGACACTGACCACGGAAGAGGTCTATGCCGTCACAGCCTTCATGTTGAACCTGGGCAACATCGTGCCGGACAACTTTGTCTTGTCGGACAAAAACATCGCCGAAGTGCAGGCCCGGATGCCCAACCGCAATGGCATGACCACTGCACATGCGATGTGGCCTGGCAATGAATTTGGGGGCGTCAAAAAGCCCGACACGAACAACAAAATTTGCATGAAAGACTGCACGCCTGAGCCTAAAGTGGCGTCATTTTTGCCAGACTTTGCGCGCAACGCACACGGCAACTTGCAAGAGCAAAACCGGATTGTCGGACCACAACGGGGTGCAGACACAACGCGCCCAGAGCCCAAAGCCGGTACGCCAGCAGCTGCAGCAGCAGCAGCTGCGCCTGTTGCAGCCGCCAAGCCAGAGAAAAATGAATCCAAGGCCGTCATTGCATTGTTGAACAAGCACAGCTGTACCGCCTGCCATGGTGTTGATAAGAAAATCGTGGGCCCAGGCTTTCATGAAATTGCCAAAAAACAGGCTGGCAAGGTCGCTTACCTGACAGAAAAAATCAAGGTGGGTGGTGTGGGGGTTTACGGACCGATTCCAATGCCTGCACAATCACTGCCTGACACGGATGCCAAACTGATTGCAGAATGGATTTCCAAGGGGGCCAGCAAGTAACGTGGGCCGATCCCACGGTACAGCTGAACCTGTTTCTATCGCATCACTCAACCATCAAAGGAGATATCAGATGCAAAACCGTCGCGAGACACTCAAGCAAACCGCTGTTGTGGCTGGCCTCTTGGCCGCCGCTGGCTTCCCACAGTTCGCACAAGCTGCAGTCAACAAAGCCGCATTTGACGCCAAATCGGTTCAGGACTCCGCCAAGGCTGCGGGTGCCAAAAGCATGGCTGAAAGCAAAGACGTGACCATCACTGGTCCGGACATTGCTGAAAACGGTGCTGTGGTGCCTTTGGGAGCCAGCACGACCTTGGCCGGCGTCAAGCACTTGATGATCATGGTCGAGAAAAACCCGTCAGCACTGGTGGCCATGTTCAACGTGACCGATGCCGTGGATGCCAACTTCTCGACCCGCGCCAAGATGGGCCAGTCTTCTGATGTCTACGCTGTGGCCATCATGAACGACGGCCGTGCTTTGTGGGCCAAAAAAGAAGTCAAAGTCACTTTGGGTGGTTGCGGCGGTTAAACGCTTGCAGACACCGTTTACACATTGATTCACTGAAAGATTTAGGAGAGAAACATGGCAGATCCAATGCGCATTCGTGCCCAAGTAGCGGGTGACAAAGCAACCGTTCGTGTGCTCATGGCCCACGAAATGGAAGCAGGCCAGCGTCGTGACGCTTCCGGCAACCTCATCCCCGCCTGGTTCATCCAAGAGGTCACCGCCACCCACAACGGCAAAGTCGTCTTGACCGCCGAGTGGGGCCCAGCTGTGTCCAAGAACCCCTTCATGCAGTTTGCCGTCAAGGGCGCCAAAGCCGGCGACAAGATTGCTGTGACCTGGAAAGACAACCGCGGTGCCACACGCACCGACGAAGCCACGGTGTCCTGATCGAACGATGACATTGCAAAGGGTGAAGTCACAACTTCACCCTTTTTGCGTTTGACAATAACAAAGAGGTGACTATGAAAACTGTAAAGACCCTTTCACTCGCGGCGGCCCTGACGGTTTGCGCGTGGCCTGTGATGGCGCAAAAAACAGCGAGCCAAGGCATTGATGAATACCGTGCCATGTTGCAAGACGGCAACCCCGCTGAACTGTATGAAGCCAAAGGCGAAGACCTTTGGAAAAAAGCCCGTGGGCCCAAAAATGCCTCTCTTGAAAAATGCGATTTGGGTAAAGGTCCCGGCGTCGTTAAGGGTGCTTTTGTGGAGCTGCCTCGCTTTTTTGCCGACACGCAACGCATGCAAGACTTGGAGTCGCGCCTGGTCACTTGCATGGAAAACTTGCAAGGTTTCAATGCTGCCGAAATTTCCAAGACGGCTTTTGGTCGCGGTGAGATGGCCAATGTGACGGCTTTGGCCACTTGGATCGCAGCAGAGTCCAAGGGGCTTAAATTCAATTTGTCGCAATCGCACGCCCAAGAAAAAACTTTCTATGAAGTGGGCAAGCGCTTGTTCTTTCAGCGCGGCGGCACCCATGATTTCTCATGTGCCTCTTGCCACGGCGAAGAGGGCAAGCGGATCCGTTTGCAAGACTTGCCCATCCTGACCAAGAACCCGGGCGATGGCGTCGGCTTCGCTGCTTGGCCTGCTTACCGTGTTTCCAACGGGCAGATGTGGAGCATGCAGCTGCGCTTGAACGATTGCTATCGCCAACAGCGTTTCCCCTATCCAGGTTTTGGCAGTGATGCCACTGTGGCTTTGTCCACGTATCTGGGTGTGAACGCCAAAGGCGCCGCCTCGATTGCCCCGGCCATCAAACGCTGATCAGACTTGGAGATCTTCATGAACAAAAAAACCCAACTCGTATTGGCCAGTCTTGCTGCTGCTTTGGTGGCAGCTGGCTGCGCATCTGGCCCCTCCGTGGCCGAACTCAATGACCTGACTGACAAGATCGTCAAGGCTTCTTTCCGTGACCAAAGCCATGTCAAGGTGGAGCGCATCACCGCCACCGACGAAACCAACCGCGCTTGCAGTGAAGCCGATGTCGCGGGTAAGCCGCTGGACGAGAAAACCGCCAAGCGCATCGAAGAAGCCAATATGAAGGCCATCAAGTGGCCATCGGATGGCAAGTTCATCGGTGACTGGAAGCAAGGTGAAGTCATCGCGCAAAGTGGCCGTGGCCTGACGTGGACCGATGCGGCCACAGCGGTCAACGGTGGCAACTGTTACAACTGCCATCAGATGGACAAGAAAGAAATTTCTTACGGCACGCTGGGACCAAGCCTGTACAACTACGGCAAGATCCGCGGCGTGTCCAACCCTAACGATCCGGCCAGCAAGGCCATTGTGGAGTACACCTGGGGCAAGATCTGGAACGCCAAGGCCTACAACGCCTGCTCCAACATGCCCCGCGCTGGGCACATGGGTGTGTTGAACGAAACACAGGTCCGCCACATCGTGGGCCTGCTGCTCGACCCCAAATCGCCCGTGAACCAATAACCCTCCAAACCCGGCCAGGCCGGGTTTTTTGGACTTTTATATATCAGTGGTTGCAAATATGAATCTCTCCAAACGCGAATTTATCCAGGTCATGGGCGCCGGCACCATGGCTGGCATGAGCATGGGCTCTTTTGCAGAGGCCAGTGCTGCCACCGCGGCCAATGGCTTGTACGACATTCCCAAATTTGGCAATGTGTCTTTTTTGCACATGACCGATTGCCATGCCCAGCTCAAGCCGATTTATTTCCGCGAGCCCAGCATCAACCTGGGCATTGGTTCCATGCAGAACAACTTGCCGCATTTGGTGGGCGAGCATTTGCTGCAAGTGGCCAAGATCCGACCCGGCACCGCAGAGGCGCATGCCCTGACCTTTTTGGACTTTGAAAAGGCCGCCAAGCGCTACGGAAAAGTGGGCGGTTTTGCCCACTTGGCCACGCTCGTCAAGCGCATGAAGGCAAGCCGCCCAGGTGCGCTGCTGCTCGACGGTGGTGACACTTGGCAAGGCTCGGGTACCAGCTTGTGGACCAACGGCCAAGACATGGTGGATGCCTGCAAATTGCTGGGTGTGGATGTCATGACGGGTCACTGGGAATTCACCCTGGGCATGGAACGCGTCAAAGAAATCATCGAAAAAGACTTTGCCGGCAAGATCGATTTTGTGGCCCAAAACGTCAAGACCAACGACTTTGGCGACCCGGTGTTCAAGCCCTATGTGATCCGTGAAATCAACGGTGTGCCTTGCGCCATCATCGGCCAAGCGTTCCCGTACACCCCGATCGCCAACCCGCGATACATGGTGGCCGATTGGGCATTTGGCATTCAAGATGAAAACATGCAGGCGATGGTGAACGAAGTCCGTGGCAAAGGCGCGCACGTGGTGGTGGTCATCAGCCACAACGGCATGGACGTGGACCTCAAGATGGCCACGCGCGTCAGCGGCATCGACGCCATCATGGGCGGCCACACGCACGATGGCATGCCCGTGGCCACGATTGTCTCCAACAAGGGCGGTAAGACGCTGGTCACCAACGCGGGCTCGAATGGCAAGTTTTTGGGTGTGCTCGACTTTGACGTCAAAGACAAAAAGGTCAGCGATTTCCGCTACAAGCTGCTGCCCGTGTTCTCCAACATGCTGCCCGCCGACAAAGAGATGGACGCACTCATTACCAAGATCCGTGCGCCTTACGAATCCAAACTGGCCGAAAAACTGGCCGTGACCGACGGTCTGCTTTACCGCCGCGGCAACTTCAATGGCACGGGTGACCAACTGTTGGTGGATGCCTTGATGGCTGTGCAAGGTGCAGACATGGCCTTTTCGCCGGGTTTCCGTTGGGGCACCACTCTCTTGCCAGGCCAAGCCATCACACGCGAGTGGTTGCTCGACATGACCGCCACCACCTACTCGTTTGCCACAGTGACCGAGATGACGGGCGAGACCATCAAAACCGTGCTCGAAGACGTGGCCGACAACCTGTTCAACCCAGACCCTTATTACCAACAGGGCGGTGACATGGTGCGTGTGGGTGGCTTGACTTACAGCTGTAACCCCGTGGGCACGGCGGGCAAGCGAATCAGCGACATGCGGTTGAAGGGGCAGTTGATCGAAGCGGGCAAAAAGTACAAGGTGGCCGGTTGGGCGCCTGTGGCCGAAGAAGCGCGTCATCAGGGCAACAAACAGGTGTGGGAAGTGGTCGAGACTTGGCTCAAAGCCCAAGGTGGTCGCATCAAGCCTCGCCAACTCAACACGCCCAAGATCATCGGTGCTTTGCCCAACAAGGGTTACGTGGTTTAAGGCACGCAGCGCATCGGTGCGCTGTTTCCCTTGAAGGAATTCGCATGAAAAGAAGACATTTGTTGTTGGCCAGTGCGGGCGTGGCGGGTGTGGCCCTTTTGCCCGAGGCCCGTTTGTTTGCTCAACAAGCCCAGGAGTTCATGGAGGGGCCTGCTGTCGCCGATATCCCGGCGCAGCAGTTGTCCAAACATGTCTGGATGATTTATTCACCGGATGGATTTCCGACCCCGCAGAACCGGGGCATGATGGCCAACATCATCTTTGTGGTGACCTCCGTGGGTGTGGTGGTCATTGACTCAGGCGCGTCCTTGCAGATTGGTCAAATGGCCATCCGAATGATCCGCAAAGTGACCGACAAACCCGTGGTGGCCATCTTCAACAGCCATTACCACGGTGACCATTGGCTGGGCAACCATGCTTTTGTCAAAACCTACGGCGACAAGCTGCCCATCTACTCGTTGGCCAGCAGCATTGAAAAGCTCAAGGGCGCAGAGGGCAATCTTTGGCGCAGCCTGATGGAGCGCTGGACCAACCAGTCGACCATTGGCACGAAAGTGGTGATTCCCAACACCGCCGTTCAGCATGGTCAGGTGATCCAGTTTGGCGATGTGAGTTTGCGCATGCACCATTACGGGACAGCCCATACACCTTCTGACCTGAGCGTCGAAATCGTGCAGGACAAGGTGACGGCCGTGGGCGACATCGCCATGACCAACCGCATCGCCAACATGGACGACGGCTCCTACCCCGGCACCTTCAAGTACTACAAGGCTTTGATGGCGGCCACCGGCGAGCAACTTTGGGTGCCAGGGCACGGCCGTGCACGCCCAGACCTGCTCAAGACCTATGGCGATTTCATGGCGGGTATTTGGGAGCCCAGTCTGAAGGCTGTGGAAGATGGCAAATCCGAGGCCGAAGCCAGAGCGGCGGTCATGAAAGACCCCCGCGTTGCCTCGCGTGCCAAAACCATGGATGGCTTTGATGGCAACATTGGCAAGTACATCAGCCTGGCGTACTTGGAAGCTGAAAAGGTCGCGTTTTAAAAAAAGAAATCCGCACCATGTTGAATGTGTGCGGATTTTTGGGGGGGTGTGGCTGGTGCCCCCGACAGGAATCGAACCTGTATCACTCCCTTAGGAGGGGAGAGTTCTATCCATTGAACTACGGTGGCCTTCAGAGCTGAGATTGTAACGACCGTGAATGCGCCAGAAGCGTGACGCCAGCATCCCTGGATGCGCGCTCAGAATGGCAAGCTTTGGAGCAAGAGGTGCGCACTGTCACCCAGTTCGGTACGCACCAGGCGTCCTTGGAAAAAGATCTGCAGTCCTTGCCAGTTGCTGGTGTGCACCAGGAAAGGTGCCAAGCCATTGACCGTTTGGTTCATCCCGGCTTTGAGGTTGAGCAAGGACAATTTGTTGTCACTGTCGAGCACACACAAAGCGCTGTCTGCTTTGGCCTCAATGTAAATGTAGCTGCCCGGTTTCAGGGGGTTGCTGGGGGTGTGCGACGTGCTGTTTTTTCTGTGTTTGTCGTCGCACGCGATCGAAGCCAGTTGCACCCTGTCAGGTGCAGAGTTTGCGGGCAACGCCGCTGGCGAGATGTTGGCGGTCTTTGGCACCACTTCGGGCGCAGAGGCTGGCATCAAAGCAGGTGGTGTTTCTGCAGCTTGTGGTGCCGAAGCTGAACCCCTTGGTTGGGCATTCTCGAGGTGCGGAGCGGCGTGCCTTTGGATCTCAGTTGGCGGCGTGTCTTGGTGTTGCACACCCAGGAATCCCCCTAAAACCATCAACAGCAGGCCACCTGTCACCAGCAATGGATGTTTCAGAAAGGGATGGGGAGAAGATTTTTTGTAGACATCTGAGGAAGAAACCGGGCTGGCGGATGAATCGGCTGGAGCCAGCGCTTCAATTTCAAGGGCGGGCACAGTCGGCAAAGCTTCAGGGACGGGTGGTATGACTTGCTCGGCTGTTGCGGGATATTCATGGCCCAGTTTCTTGAGCAGCTTGATGCCGGTATTTCGCTTGATCAACTCGTTGTAAAAGCTCCGTCCTTCACCGCTTTCCAGTTCATGCAGTTGGGCCGCAGAGATGGTGTTTGCGCGCGCAAACACCAACGCATCGATGCCCGCGTTATTTCGGAGGTTTTGCAACAGTTCACCGTCTTCAGGGCCCCAGGGCTGGGTGTTCGTGGACTGAATAGACATGGATGTGTGAAATACCCCAAAATAGGGTGAATACGTTAAAAACGATTTTTTGGAATGACCATCATTGGCGAGTCATCCAAGATGTTACCTTAGGTGCTCATAAATTTGTTCGGAATTTTTTAAATCGATAGCCATTGTGAATTTTGATCAGAATGCTCCAAGAAAGATGCCACGTCAACAGCGCGGTTTGATGAGTGTTCTGTCGTTGGAGCAAGCCTTTGTTCGGGTTTTGATGCTCACTGGGGATTTTCAGAAAGTCAAAGTGCGCGACGTTGTGGATGTCGCTGGTGTTGGAATTGGCACTTTTTATGATTACTTTCCCAATTTACAAGTTTTGGCTGCTTCGGCCATGCGCGCACGAAGGGATGCCCTGATCAGAACGTTGCGTCAGACCATGGTTCGGCACGCAGACGCTTCGCTCAGCACCTTGATCGACGCCATGCTGGACGATTGCGTTGAAATGGCTTTGCAGCAACCCAAGGAGTGGGCGGCCTTGATGATGATCGAGCGTCAGGTGGAGGATTTACGCGGTTTTCAGGCTTTTCATGTGGGGATCCAACAGACGTGGGTTGATGCCCTCGAATCACATGGTCCTGCATTGCCTTTGCCGCAAATCAAGACCATGTCGGCCATGGTCCACGCCATCACGTATGGCTGGTGTACGCAAGAAATTCTGGTTTTTCGGGGTGATCGCACGCGCCAGGCTTCGCGTCAAGAGTTGGGCTCTGCGGTGCATGGCTACCTCAAGGCCATGTGGGGTCAGCCACAGCCTGAATGACGCTCACATGGGGCGCACCTTCAATCTTTTCGGATGGTAAAGATCAAATCAAGGGCACTTTGCTCGGCAGCTTGCGCGCGCAGTGTGAGTCGTCTCGAGATATCGTAAAAAATGAACAAACTGCCCAGCGTGCCGCTCAAACTGGTTTCGTAGGCCATGTAAAAGTCTTGCGACAAGCGTTTGCCCAGCGTGACGGCGGCGCCAGTGGCGGTGGTCCCTGTGCGTGTGCTGGTGGCCAAGCTGATCTCATCCAGTCCCAAGCTACCAGCCAGTTCGCTGCTGAACGTTTTGCCATTGCCACTGAGCAAGGCCATGGCTGCTTGTTGCAGCACTGCCGATTCGGCGCCACCGCTGGCCGCCGAACGCCCCAGCACCAGCCAGGCCAGTTTGTCGGCATCGGGCATCTCCGGGTCGGCATACAAACGGATGCGGGGCAGCAGTGCATTGCCCGAAACCTGAACGCCAACAGGCTGAGGCAGATGAGGGCGCAAGGCAATGATTTCCAGACCCGGGTTGTCATAGGCGCCATTGAAACGCAAGACGCCAGTGCTGATGTTGAGTTGTTGCCCATAGGCGTTGTAACGACCGCCCAAAGTCCGCACCTGCCCTTGGAGGCGAGGCAAGCCTTGGGTGCTGGCGTTGCTGACCAAATCCAGTTGCCCGGTGAGGCGGGTGTTCAGGCCTTTGCCCTGCAACTGAAAGTCAGGCCCCAAGTCGAGCGTGACGCGCACATCGGGCACGCCAAACCAGCTTGTTTCGGGTGGTTTGGGAACGCTTGTGGATGGGACGTCTCGCGGTCCAGATGGAGGCCGCACGACCACCACATCGTCGCCCAAATTGGGGGTGCTTTCATCGGGCAAAAGAAACAAGGCTTGATCGGCCTTGAGAAGTCCCCTGATTTGCATCAGCCCGGTTTGCATTTGGGCCGTGACTTGACCCGACATCACCAATCGACGGTCAGCGCGGTTGCTCAGACGAAGGGACTTCGCTTCCATTTGCAAGCTCATTTGTGCCGCTTGCAAACGGTTGGACTTCGATGGCGTGCTTGTGGATGCGTTCGGGGCCAGGTTGATTCGGCCTCGCGCAGAAAATTCCCCGCCCTGGGGCCCGGCCCCGCGCAGGCTCAAACTGTCGAGGATCAGTTCTTGGCCTAGCAACCGTGCTTGCATCTGGCCTTGGTCAAATGCGATGCCTTGCACAGCCGAGCGAACCGCCAATTGATGGGCTTGCAGGCGACCTTGCCATTGAGGTTGGCTGCGCGTGCCGGCCACATCAAACTGGGCATCCAATGTGCCTTGAACGCGCCAACCCGGCGGGGCCAAAACGGACCAAGCACCGATCTGCGGCAGTTGGGCTTTGACCGTGCCGCTTAAGGGCGCTTGGGCTGGCCATTGCCAGCCCTCTTTTGTGCGGCTGAGTGTGCTCAGGATTTGCGCTTGGGCTTGGCCCATGAGTGCGCTGTCCCATTGCAAATCGGCTTGCAGCTTCTCGTTGTGAACGTGTAAAACCACGTTGGCCTCGCGCAAGCCCGCGGCAGTCGGTTGTCCTGGCGATGGTTCGGTCTGGATGCGCAAGTCGCCTCGGCTGCGCCGAATTTGTGCAGTGAGGGTGGTGTCTTCGTTTTGCGTCAGTTGCACCTGTCCTTGCAGCAGGACATCGTTTTGGATACCCATGCGCCATGCGCTGGGTAACCAGTTCAGCGGCAGGTCTACCCAACTGGCAGCAAGCTGGCTGCGTGGTGTTTGTCCGGTGCTGGCCCAATGCCAATGGCCGGGTTCGACTTGCACCCGGCTGTTGCCCGGTGAGGGCCCTTGCACTTGCATGTGGGCGTTGGACCAGCTCAGTGCCAAGGCTGACTGGCCCAGATCGGCTTGCCAGGCCATGGATTTTTGGAGTTGCAAACGCCAAGCGGCTTGAGGTTTGGAGCCGAGTTCCTCCATGTCGAGGCTGTCCAGCAAACCCCGCCATTGTTGGCTTTGCATGTGCTTGCGTTCAGCGCTCAGCCGCGCTTGCAACTGGGATGAGGCGGAGCCTTGGGCCAAGTGGCTTTGCCATTGGGCTTGCCAGGACAGCGGTGTGCCCACCATCTGCAGTTGGCCTTGGCCCAAGACCCAAGCAGCTTGTGGGGGCGTTTGCCATGACAGGCGTGGCCATTGAGCGTTCAGTTTGAAAGAGGTTTGGGCTTGCGCATAACCGCCTTGCCATTGCGCTTGGATGTGTCCTGGGCCTGAGGCCTTGAGGGCTGAAAGCCGATCGCCCCAGCCCGGTAACTTTTGGACCCAAGCCCAACTGGCAGCGGCATCCTTGACATCCATGTCGATTTGGCCTTGGCCCTCAAGGGGCGCAAGCAGTCCTTCCGCTTTGGCGCTGAGGCCTGGCAATTGCACCGACCATTGACCTTCAAGTGAGGTTTGCCGTGGCGAATACTTGAAACGCGCCTCCAAAGTCGCCTGTCTGGCCATCAGCTTGAGCGCGTCGATGTGCCAGACCTCCTCTTGCCAATGACCTGTCAGTGCCAGTTGTTCAAAGTGCAATCCAGGAGCAGGGCCAAGCCTCGATAACGCTTTGGCAGGCTTGATGGGTGCTGCAGCTGATTGCATTTGGGCATCGAAGCGGATCCGTCCTGACCCTGTGTCTTGTGCCTGCAGTTGGCCTTGTAGGGGCGGGCCTGCCAGTGCGCTGTGCAACTGAGCCGGTTGGATGCCAGACACCGCCATGTTGCCGGTCCAACCCGCAGGGCTTTGAGCGCCCTGAACTTGCATTTGGCCTTCAGCCATGTGTGCCTGCGATGGCAGGACTTGCCACAGGCCTTGTTGGTGGCGTGCATTCAATGACAAGTGGGTCAGGGGCAGCCGCTGCAAGTCCCAAGCTCCGGGTAGCAGATTGCGCAGTTCGGCTTGCAAAGTCCAGTCAGGGCCGTCGGGCTTGAGTTGCGCGTGGCCGTTCAAGTGGGTCTGCGGGGCTTGAGGCCACAAAGGGGCCAAGTTCAAAGCCTGCCATTGTCCTTGCGCTTGCACGATGGCGGGTTGTTGCCAAGGCCGCACATCGGCCTGTAAAGACAGTTGCACGGGTGCTTGGCCTTGTGGCCAAGAGGGTTGATGGGGCGCTGGCAGCAGCTCTGCCGTGACCTTGAGTTGGGCCTCTGGACCAGAAAGTGAGCCTTGGGCGGAGGCATTGAGCAGCAACGCCAAAGCGGGCGTGTCACCGATGGCGGACGTTTTGACCAAGCCTTCTATGTCCAGTTTCAAAGCCATGGGCGCAGTGCCTTGCAGACGGGCTTGCAAGCTGTATTGGCCTTGGGCCAAGGTCAGCGTGGGGACTTTCAGGGTGTGGTCGCGGCCGTCATAAGCGTAGTGCGCTTGCACACCCGTCAGCGTCACAGAGGTCGCCCCTTGCCACTGAAAGTGATCGACTTTCAGGGCCATTTGCACAGGCAGTGGCCAGTTCAAATTCAACCAAGGGGTCAGGGGCTGGGTCGGCCGTTGGTCTTGAATGTGCAGCGACCGGAGGTGAAGACTTTGTACCGGCCAAGGCTGCTTCCAAAGCAGTGACCAGTCGATGGCGATATCGGCATCCAGGGCTTGCACTTGGCGCAAGGGCGCACGCCACGCCACTTGACCGATTCGCCCGCCTTGCCGCAAGCTGCCTTGCACGTTGCTGCTGGTCAAATGTTGCCCGGCGGGCAGTGCTTTGTCTGCCCATTTCAAAGCCGTGCCCAATGAGCCCTCGGTGCCTGCCCAAAACCACAATGACGCAGCCAAAGCCACCAACACGATGGGGCCCAACAAAGCCGACAGGCTGCGCAGTGACCATGTGCCCAAGCCCATCGCGGCGCGGCGAATCCAGCGCGCAGCCACCGTGGACTGAGAAGTTGGCGGCGAGGATGGCGCAGACATGGTGTTGCAAGCTGGGGGCGGGTTAAAAAGTGAAGCCCACACTCAAATGCAAGCGCCATTTTTGCAAAGCTTGTGCATGCGCCAAGTCCATGCGCACCGGGCCAATTGGACTGCGCCAGCGGGCCCCCATGCCATAACTCCATTGGGTGTGCAGCAGGTGCAACTCGTTGGCGACCGCGCCGGCATCGGCGAAAACAGCGGTCTCCCACTCGGTCAGTTGGCCTTTCCAACGCACAGGGCGCTGCCACTCCACGCTGCCAGTGCTCAGGTAACGGCCTGCGCCGACTCGTCCGTTGCCCAAGTCCACGCCAATGCTGTTCAATGCGTATCCCCGAACGCTGTTGTCACCCCCTGTCAGAAAGAGTTGGGTGGTCGGTAAATTTCGCGTGTCTTGGCTGACCACACTGCCCATCGATGCCCGCACGGCCAGTCGGCCGCTGTTTTGACCCAATGGCCAAAGGCTCAGGCCCTTGGCCAGCCAGCGCACATAAGGCTGATGGGTGGCGCCCAAGCTCACGCCGGAGCCCAGTTCAAGGCCCAAACCTAATCCTCGGCTTGGAAAGGGTAGGCTGTCAAAGTCGCGCCACGTCCAGGCCAAGTTGCCGCTGACCGATTCCAAATTTCCCAAGACATTGCTTTGCTGTGAAGCCACGTCGTATTGCGCGTAATAAGAACGGTCGATTCGAGGACCGATTTGGATTCGGCCTGCTCGCCAACGTTGGCTGCTGATCACATCGTTGTCTCGCACTTGGCGGTTGATCTGTGCCGAGGTGTTCCAGCGCCACAAAGTGCTGTCGGGCGGAGCCAGCAGCTCGAGACCCATGGTTTGCAAGTCTTTGTCAATCGCCAAACGGCTCACGGCCCGCCAATTCAAGCCCGGAATGCTGTGGTGCGTATGTTCTGCCGTCAGGCGAGGGCCGCTGTCACTGCGCACGCCGACCCCCAAGAGCCATCTTTGACGAAGGCTCTCTTTGAGCTCAATGTTGACCGGTGCCCGTGCCAAGTTGCCTTGTGGTTCTAGGCTGACAAAAACCGAGTCGTAAAAGCCGCTGAGCACCAAGCGTTGTTGGGCCTCCAGCAAATCGCTTTGCCGGTAGGGCTGATCGGGGGACAAGCGGGCAAGGCGCTCGACCTGAAGGGCGCCGTATTTCGTGGCGCCTGTGATGTTCAACTCGCCCAAACGAACGGCGGGACCGGAGTCCACCGTCACGCTCAGCTGCACTTGGTTGTTCTCGGCGTCCACCCGGGCCTCGCTGGTGGTCACACGGCCCCAAGGGTAATGCTCGGACACGAGTTGCCGCAAGGCATTGTTCTTGGCACGGCTCCAATCGGCTTGCGTGAAGTTGGCACCAGGTGGCAAGTCCCATTGCTTTTGAATGCTGGCTTGTTGCCGTGGACCGGTTGTCGCTTGTGTGAGTTCGCCCAACCATTGCCACTGCACTTGGCTGATGCGCGCGGGCGGGCCGGTCTTCACGGTCAGGGCGACTTGCCCCAGTGCATGAGGACCTTTTGTCTTGTCTTGTTGCCAGCTCAGTTGGGGGTTGAAAAATCCTTGAGTGGCCAACAATTCGCGCGCTTGGTCGTCGGCACTGTCCAGCAGTCGCGTCAATTCGGTGTCGTCTAAATCGCTCAGGGCTTGGAAGCGCTGAAGCGCCATGTGCTTCAACAGGAAGTCGCGAATCTCTGGGTTGTCGCTGGTCACCACCCAGCTGAAAGCCAAGGGTTGGGTGGCCGATTTTTCGGCCAAATCAGAGAGGGTCTCGGCGTTGGCCTTAGGGCTCCAAGCCGCAATAAACCCGCACAGGCCCAGCAGCAGCGCTGTAAAGAATGGACGAGGTTTAAACCATCTCATTTGCTCAGCAAACGCATCGCATCTTCCAAACCTTTCAGGGTCAAGGGGAACATGCGCTGGCTCATGAGCTGCTGGATGATGGAGATGCTTTGTCGGTACTGCCAAACGCCTTGCGGCTCGGGGTTGATCCAGGCGTACTTCGGAAAGGTGTGGGTCAGCCGCTGCAGCCACTCGGCCCCGGCTTCTTCGTTGTTGTATTCAACACTGCCGCCTTTTTGCAAAATTTCATAGGGACTCATGGTGGCGTCCCCAATGAAAATCAGCTTGTAGTCCTTGTTGTATTTGCGCAGGATGTCCCAGGTCGGAAACTTCTCGGCGTAACGGCGTTTGTTGTTCTTCCACATGAAGTCATAGACGCAGTTGTGGAAATAATAAAAATCCAAGTGCTTGAACTCGGCCTTCACAGCGGAAAACATTTCTTCAACGCGCGCGATGTGATCGTCCATGGTGCCGCCGACATCCATGAGCAGCAAAACTTTCACATTGTTGTGGCGCTCGGGCCGCATCAAGATGTCCAGGTATCCCGCATTGGCCGCCGTCTTGCGGATCGTGCCGTCCAGATCCAGTTCTTCCACCGAGCCCTCCCGCGCAAACCGGCGCAGGCGGCGCAGGGCCACTTTGATGTTGCGCGTGCCCAGTTCTTGCTGGTCATCGTAGTCTTTGTAAGCGCGTTGTTCCCAAACTTTGACGGCACTCTTGTTGCCACCCTTACCGCCGATGCGGATGCCTTGTGGGTTGTGGCCCCCGTTGCCAAAAGGCGAGGTGCCGCCCGTGCCAATCCACTTGTTGCCACCTTCGTGGCGTTCTTTCTGCTCCTCAAGTCGCTTTTTGAGTGTTTCCATCAGCTCATCCCACCCCATCTTCTCGATGGCGGCTTTTTGCTCGGGCGTGAGTTCTTTCTGAAGGATTTTTTCGAGCCAGTCGAGTGGCACTTCTTTGGTGAAGTCGGTCAGCATCTCCACGCCCTTGAAGTAAGCGCCGAAAGCCTTGTCGAACTTGTCAAAGTGCTTTTCATCCTTGACCATCACCGTGCGGGCCAGATGGTAAAAGTCGTCGATGCTGCAAGCCTCAGATGCCGGGCCGACCACATTGGCCTGCAAGGCTTCAAGCAAGGTGAGGTACTCGCGCACCGAAACGGGGAGCTTGGCGGCACGCAGGGTGTAGAAAAAATCGATCAACATGACCGGGGTTCCTCAGGTCTGGCGCGGTTCAATTGGAAGTCGAGGTGGGCGCGCACATTGGGCCATTCATTGGCGATGATGCTGTAAACGCAGGTGTCGCGCAGTGCGCCAGCGCCCAAAGGGTGGGGGTTGATTTGGTGGCTGCGCAAAATGCCATCGAGCTTGGCGCCCAGGCGTTCAATGGCGCGGCGGCTCTGATGGTTGAAGAAATGGGTGCGAAATTCCACCGCGATGCAGTTCAGTTGGTCAAAGGCATGGGCCAACAGCAAGCGCTTGGCTTCGGTGTTGAGCGGTGTGCGCTGGACGCTTTGGCGGTACCAAGTCGAGCCGATTTCCACCCTGCGATTGCCCGCATCGATGTTCATGTAGGTGGTCATGCCCACGGCCTGGCCGGTGGCGAGTTCAATCACAGCAAATGGGCACATGCTGCCCTTGGCCTGCAAATCAAGGCGGCGCTCGATTTCGGCGGCCATGCCCTCGGGAGAGGGGATGGCTGTGTACCACAGCTGCCAAAGCTCACCATCACGCACAGCTTGCGCCAGTGCGGCATGGTGTTCAGCCCGCAGGGGCTCCAGCCGGACGCGTGTGCCGGTCAGGGTCACTGGCGACGCAAAGGCTTTCATGGCCTCAGCGGTTGCGCTGATTCATGAAGACCAGCTTTTCAAACAAAGTCACATCTTGCTCGTTTTTGAGCAGGGCCCCTACCAGTGGGGGCACCGAAACCTTCTGGTCGGCGCTTTGCAAGGCTTCGAGCGGGATGTCTTCGGCCACCAGCAATTTCAGCCAGTCCAACAATTCGCTGGTCGATGGCTTTTTCTTCAAGCCGGGCAAGCCGCGCACGTCGTAAAAGGTCTTGAGGGCCAAAGCCAGCAGGTCTTTCTTGAGCGCTGGAAAGTGCACGTCCACGATCTGGCGCATGGTGTCCGCTTCAGGGAACTTGATGTAGTGGAAAAAGCAGCGGCGCAAGAAAGCGTCCGGCAATTCTTTTTCATTGTTCGAGGTGATGAACACCAACGGGCGGGTTTTGGCCTTGATCAGCTGGCGCGTCTCGTAGCAATAGAACTCCATGCGGTCGATCTCGCGCAGCAAGTCGTTCGGGAACTCGATGTCGGCCTTGTCGATCTCGTCGATCAGGATGGCCACAGGCGTCTCGGACGTGAAGGCCTGCCAGAGCACACCTTTGATGATGTAGTTCTCGATGTCCTTGACCTTCTCGTCACCCAGTTGGCTGTCGCGCAGACGGCTCACGGCGTCGTACTCGTACAGGCCTTGCTGTGCTTTGGTGGTCGACTTGATGTGCCACTGCAGCAGAGGCAAGCCCAAAGACTGGGCCACCTCTTCGGCCAGCATGGTCTTGCCAGTGCCAGGCTCACCTTTGACCAATAAAGGGCGCTTGAGGGTGATGGCCGCGTTCACGGCCAACATCAAATCCTGTGTGGCAACGTAGTTTTCGGTTCCTTGGAATTTCATGGCAACAAGTTCTCGGAAAAGGTCAAAGGGTTTGTCAGGATTATGAGGGCCAGCCCGATATAATCTACAGTTGATTTTTATCAATCGTTTGGATTGTGTGAGCAAAATGAATAAGCTGTTGACCTCGATGTTTGCCTTGGCTGTCGCTTCTGTGACCGCCTTTTCTGTCCATGCCCAAGAGATCAAGGGCGACGCCAAAGCCGGCGAGCAAAAAATTGCCATGTGCATCGGTTGCCATGGCATCAAAGGCTACCAAGCCAGTTTCCCTGAGATTTACCGCGTGCCCATGATTTCGGGTCAAAACGCCAAATACATTGTTTCTTCACTCAACGCCTACAAAAAAGGCGAGCGCAAGCACCCCACCATGCGCGGCATTGCAGACACCTTGACCGAGCAGGACATGGCTGACCTGGGTGCGTACTACGAGCAACATGGCAACACCAAGCCCGTCACCACCGCCCCCAAGGCGGCTGATGCCAAGGTTGCGGCTTTGTTGCAAAAAGGTGCCTGTATTTCTTGCCACGGCGAGAACTTCAACAAGCCGATCGACCCCAGCTATCCCAAGCTGGCGGGTCAGCACAAAGACTTTTTGTTTGTCGCTCTCAAATCCTACAAAGTTGAAAACCAGGCCACATGGGGCCGTAACAACGGCGTCATGGGCGGTATCGCGAAGCAGTTCACCAACGCCGAATTGAAGGCCATGTCGGCTTACATTTCGACTTTGGAGGGTGAGATGAAAGTGGTTCCCCAGTCGCGTTTCCGCTGAACTTTGGGTTCACGCCTCTCAAAAAAACCCGCCTAGGCGGGTTTTTTGTTGTCTGTTTGAATGGTTTGAGCCCTGTGGGCCTCAGTCTTTTGTGGCGTTGCGTTGCACGCAGGCGATGTAGGACTCGCCGTCGGGCATGCGCCCTGAGCGCTGGCTTTCAAAAATCATGCGCCCTAAGCATTCCATGGCCTGGTGGTGCGCGTCGTGCAGCGAGTTGATACGGTGCGTGAGCAGTTCCACTGCCTGGCGAATGCCCCGGGGTTGGTCGATGCTGCATTGCTCGCTGATGGACAGGTGCATCGAAAGGTGCAAGAAGGGGTTTTCGCGGTTTGGATCGTCGTTCAGCATGTTCGCCAGGGCGGCATCGACGTCGGCCAGTTCGGCGTGGTACTCGGGGTGTTCGTCGATCCATTGGCTGACGAGCATTTCCATGGGCTCCAGCGTCTCGGTGGTTTTGGCCTTGGCATAGACGCCGCAAAAAAAGCGCCGGACATCGGCTTGTGAAGGTTGGATCAGCATGGGGGGGATTGTCTCTTATGTGTGTTGGCTTTATGTCTGTTGGAGCTTTGGGAGTGAGAGGCCGGGGTGCGGGGCCGGGGCTCAGAGGCGCTTCGCTTTGCCACATCGCCCCGGCCCCGC
>NZ_ALKN02000014.1 GCF_000293865.2 Limnohabitans sp. Rim28
CCTGCCGCGATCGGACGCCTGCCGGGAGCTGGCTGGGTGATGGAGCGGATGTACCGGTTATTTTTAAGGTGGCGACCAACGATTCAGCGCTGGGCATTGCGCTGGGACCGACACAGCTAGACAAAGCATTCATCCTCCCGTCTAGCAAAAGCTTATTTTTCACTCCAGTTTCTCAAGGCATTTCATGGAATCCATCGTTCTCATTACAGGCGCCAGTGGCGGCATTGGCAGTGCTCTCGCACATCAACTCCATAGCAAAGGACTGCGAGTTGCCGTAGTCGGGCGTGACATGGACCGTTTGACCAACGTTGATGCGGCATTGCGCATTGCTGCAGACACAACCACGCCGGAAGGCGCAGCACAAGCAATATCAACCTGCCAAGAGTCGTTGGGCGCTGCGCCCTCGCTGCTGGCACATTGCGTGGGCAGCACTTTGATTGCGCCTCTGCATCGCACCAGTGTGCAAGCCTACCGAGAGGTCATGCGCATCAATCTGGATAGCGCTGTATTTATGTTTCAGGCTTGGGTTACCGCGCTTCAGGGCGGCCCAGGCGCTGCCGTGATGGCAAGCTCCGTGGTGGCTCGTATTGGTGTGTCCAACCACGAAGCAATTGCCGCTGCTAAAGGGGGAGTTGAGGCTCTGGTACGCAGCGCTGCTGCGACCTACGCCGCTCAAGGGCTACGCATCAATGCAGTGGCTCCTGGTCTGACCGAAACACCCATGACAGCCAACATGCTCAAGATGACAGCCATGCGCGAAGGAGCTGCACGCCAGTACCCTTTAGGTGGCATTCAATCAGCTGAGCAAGTCGCCGATGTCATGGCTTTTTTACTGGGAGATGGTGCCGCACGGCTGACGGGTCAGGTCATTGCGGTAGACGGTGGGTTCACCACAGTTAGGCCCTTGGTGCGTTGACTGACAATTTTCAGTTCCATGAAGCACGGCTTAGACACATCGCAGGAAATTCGCCAGCAAATCTGGAAAGAGCTTGGGCGCGCCAGCGTAGATCGTCACCACGCCTGGCGAACTCCTGTGCTGGCCACATTGGGTTGCGATGGCTCGCCCAATGCCCGCACGGTCGTGCTTCGTAAGGTAGACACCAACCAACAGACGCTTTGCTTTTATACGGACGCACGCAGCACGAAGGTCAGCGAACTTACAAAAGAGCCCAAGGCGGCACTTACCTTTTGGAGTGGTCGACTTAATTGGCAACTGCGCGTAAAAGTTGAAATCTCTGTTGCCACCGACGGTCCTGAACTTCAAGCCCTTTGGCAGCGGGTCCAGCAGTCGGCATCTGCTGGTGACTACATGGCTACTGAGGCCCCAGGCACCGAGCGCCCTAAAGGATTCGGCACCGCGCAAAATCTGAGTGGCGACCATCACTTCGCCTTGTTGAACGCCCAGGTCCTGCAGATGGACTGGTTGGAATTGGGCCATGGCGCACATCGACGAGCGCGCCTGAGCGCCAACACCTGGCAGTGGCTCGTCCCCTGAAATACTCAAACAAAACCCTCCTCCCTCCAATGTCTTAAAAGGCAACAACTTCGCAGGTTTCCTGTAAGTTCTAGAATTTCAGGAATTACTGAAATTTGGAGAACCTGTGAATCTGCCACCTTTGACTCAACGCTTTGTTCTGCACTTTGGCGAGATGGGCAGCCGCTGGGGCATCAACCGAACAGTTGGACAAATTTACGCACTGCTGTTTGTCTCACCCACACCTCTTAACGCAGATGAGTTGGGAGAGGCTCTGGGGTTTTCTCGGTCCAACGTCAGCATGGGCTTAAAAGAACTTCAATCATGGAACCTGGTCCGGCTCATTCATCAACCAAATGACAGACGCGAGTACTTTCAGGCACCAGAAGAAATGTGGGCCATCTTTCGAACACTGGCTGCCGAACGTCGCAAAAGAGAAATCGACCCAACTCTTTCCATGTTGCGCGACGCCTTAATGGAGCAGCCCAGTGTTGAAGCGGATATTCATGCACAAGAGCGCATGAGGCAAATGCATGGATTCATTGACCTGATGACCAACTGGCTTGATGACGTGCAAAAAATGGACTCTGCAACTCTCGCAAGCTTGATGCAAATGGGCTCCAAAGTTCAAAAGCTTTTAGAGATCAAAGGCAAAGTGAAAGAAGTTTTTTCTAGCAAACCGTGATGCTCCAGTGGAGCGAATGACCATAACTCAATCTTTTTAGAAGGAAAACTGACGTGCTTATTCAAAAACTACCGAGTTACTTCACCATCAGAAATTATTGGAATCAGCTCCCTGATTTCAGCCTCAGCCATATTCTGCTGAGAATACCCTTGGCGCTTTTATTCATTAATCAAGGACTCAGCAAGCTTCCGTTTGATGCTGCCGCAGGACAAGCTATGGGCATATCGCCACTTGTTTGGTGGTTCGTTTGTTACGGTGAGGTAGCAGCCGGTTTAGGACTTCTGATTGGCGGGCTGGCAACAATTCCTAAAATACGTGACACTGCTTTTTTAGCTGTTTTGGGTGACATGATTACTCGGTTTAGCGGCATTGTGATGTGCTGCGTTGTGACTGGGATCATTTGGACCGTCATCAAGCCAGAAAGTTTGTTGAACTTCATCCTTACTGATTACATGCACTTTTCCCTGTGGGCTGGCGGTCTCTACTTTGGCCTAAGAGGAAATTGGGCAGTGGCAATTGACAAAAAACTTTGATACGAAAAGTTTCGCGTCAGCTACAAGGATCGGCGTTACATCTTGCTTAATGCAAGCAAATACCGCCGAACTTACCCTTTAACTAACCAAGATCCTCTAGTTAATCCAGAAAAATAAAATGCGAAATCTATTTTTAAGTATTCTTTTAGGCTTGACGTTTTCTGTAAATGCTGCCGACACTTCGCCAGCAGGTCCTGCCGCACCCAATTGGCTGAAAGAAGCCAAGCAACTTATCGTTGATAAAAAATTTGACCAAGCCATCAATTTGCTTTCGCAAGCTAGCGACAAACAGTCCGCCGACTGGCATAACCTGATGGGCTTCAGCCTGCGTAAAAAATCTCCACCCGACTTGCTTGAGGCCGAGAATCAGTACAAAGCGGCTTTGGCTAAGGATCCTAAACACCGAGGTGCGCTTGAGTATTACGGAGAACTTTTACTTTTGAAAAATGACTTAGCTGGTGCCGAAATCATGGTGAGTAGATTAGATAAAGCTTGTACTTTTGGATGCGAGGAGTACTCGGATCTCAAGAAAAGCGTTGCTCAATTCAAATCTCGCAAATGATGCAAAGACGTCAATTACTTCGTGCCATAAGTTCTTTGGGACTTGTTGCACCGATCTTTTACTTTCCATCATTCGCACAAACAATAATTGTGGAGGTCTGGAAAGACCCCAATTGCGGATGTTGTCAATCGTGGGTTGATCACCTTGAGGCAAATGGCTTCAAGGTTGACGTCCGAAATGTGGGCAACACCGCTGCCCGTAAGCGTCTTGGAATGCCTGAAAAACTTGGCTCTTGTCATACAGCCAAAGTTAACGGATACGTACTAGAGGGCCATGTCCCTGCAGCAGACATTCGTAAGCTGTTAGCTGATCGTCCAATTGCTCTTGGTCTGGCGGTACCGGGCATGCCGATCGGCAGCCCAGGTATGGATGGGCCCGAGTACAAAGGCCGTAAAGATTCTTTCGAGGTGTTGTTGGTTCAAAAAAATGGAAACACGGAAAGTTTTACGCGCTACGCTGGCCAAAACCGCATAGTCATGTAGCAATAGCAACTCAGGGCGCTGTCGAGGTGGGAGATCGGAAAAAAGAGATGACCTAGTTGCTCAAAAAATTAGCAAAATCTCCGCGTTTCGCCTTAGTACCAACCCCGGCAGCACTTTGCCACCGCCGTAAACCCAGCGACGCAACTCCTGCGCTACACCTGGCCAGTCACGCTGATTGACCCGTCTTCTAAGTGTTGATGCCTGCAACCGGCCAGCACCAAGGTTGAATGTGAAATCAACAATGGCCGCAAGCCGCCCCTCCGGCTCAGTGGCCAGCACCGGGCAGTAGCGCAGTGTGGCTCTTAGTGCATCGGCCATGTCGGCAGCGAGATAAGCCTCGCCCTCTTCTATAGAGATCGGCGGATGCTTGGCATCGCATAGGTGACCGTATCCAATGGTCCAAAACCCTGCTGGACAGACATACGGATAAGCGCGGTCAGGGTCTGACTTGGGCACACGGCAGAACCCTTCGAACCGCTTGGCCAAATCGATAGCTGCTTGCGGAACATCGATCACGGCCGAACCTTGTCAAACACGCGGCCCAAGAACCAGAAGTTCAAGACCCCGGCCCACAGCGCCTGGTCGGCTTCGGTCCAGGCGTGCATAACTGCCGTACCCCAGTCCGCACCGGCAGAGAAAGCCGCCGCGAATGCTGCAGTCTTCGCCGCGCAGTACAGGGCCATGAACCAGTAGGTGATCACTGGGCGAACTGAGCTGGAAAGTGCATCGGCCCAGGCAACCCCAGTTTTTTCACCCTGAGTGCGCACTGCATCGCGCAAGGTTTCTATTGCGCCGCTGTTCCATGCGCCGTCGGACGTTGCGCCTATTTCTGACATGCGCTGGGCACCGCGCAGTTTCTCGAACTCAAGTGCCTTGTCCTGCATGACCAACTCGTGGCCACGCTCTCCTTGGCGGTCGAACCATTTCAGGACCTCGGGAGCCAGGCGAAACGCGCCACCCAGCAAGCCGCCCAATAGTGTCTCGATCATTGGGGACCTCCCATCAGCCGCAATTTGATGGCGATGCCGACAAGCAGTGCAGCCAACACACCGGTAGTCAGAACCTTGACCGTGGTTTGCCAGACGGTTCGGCGCGCTTCACGCCAGGCATCGATGAGACCTCGCAGGTCACGGATATCACGGGCAGCATGGCCGTTTTCGAGGCCAAGACAGGCCAATGCGCGCTCTGCACCTCGCTCGGCGGCGCGGGTAAGCAACTCATCTAGGTCCTCCGGGCGAAGGTTCAGGATGTCAGCATTTTGTGAACTGGTGGATTCTTCTGTCATAGGCATCTCCAAAAAGAAAAAGCCCGCACAGGAGTTAACCAGGCGGGCTTGAAGTGAAAATTTTTATTTTTTAAGCGGCAACAACCTGAACCGGAAATGGTTTGCGAGTAGCTACGGTTTCATTGGCATTTGTGTGGCCAAATCCAAAAATATCCTTTCTGGCCTCTGGGATGTCGCCATCTATGAAGACAGGCACCAAACCAGTGAGAAACTCAATCCCAGACGCAAAGATTGGGAGTGCATCGGAATAAGCGTTGTTGCAAGACGCTTCCCAAAGCGGCCCTTCAAGAAACATGCACGAACCTTTGCAAATTTGCAGCACTGGACATTTCGGACATTCAGATCGATGTGACCAGTGCGTTGCTGTTTTGAGCGCCACCTGATCCAGCTGGCTAGTGTGGCCAATGCGGTGAGACTCTCCGTTCGGAGCCAACGCAGCAGCACTCACGTTCTGACACGTGAGCACATTGCCCTTGAGGTCAACAGCAATTGAATCAGGCCGGTCCATTCCGCACTTTTGCCCAAGACTAGGCGCAGGACGCATGAAACGTAGCGAGTTAACAAATGACATCACCCTATCCCGTACGCTCGCGATGCGACTCGCCTTGCCATGCCGGATATCGTGAAACGCTTGACGTCTAAAGGAATGAAACTCATCTTCCCGTAGCGACTGATTGATTCCACCTGCATCGTAAGCATCAACAAAACCTCCCTCACCAATCAGTACGTTCGGATCACCCGTGAGGTTCACAAAGAACGATTGAATTTCTGCGCGAGACTGGTTATCTCGATTAAGCATGGCATTGAAGCTGAAACGCTCCTTAGGAGCTAGCCTTTCATACAGGTCCAAGATGGCAGTCCTGACCTGCTGATCTTCCAGCGGATCTGGCCCCCGCACATGCTGGCCAGGCCCATCATGGGAGATGCTGACGGTGAACTCCAAGTCTTCAAGCCATTGGTTGGTTTCAGGATTCAACAACGAACCATTTGTTATCACTGAGAACCTGGCAGCCGGAAACTTCTGACGCAAGGCATCTGCCAGGGGTCTGAGAGTCTTTATATAAACAAGGGGCTCCCCACCCCAGAACTCGATGGCATCTGGGGGGGTTAGGACCCAACTGTCTAACGATGCCAGAAACCAATCTATGTCGTCCGGGTTGGTTTCTATGTTTCGGGCAACGAAACGCTGCGAACAGTATTCGCATGAGTAGTTGCAGGACAAACCAAGAGAAATTTTAAGTACGCGCGGGGATGTTTTTCCAAGCGGAGCTTCACGGGATGTCACTAGAGCATCTTGCGTAGCAGCTAGAAGCGTGGGATCTACTGTTCGAACCATTGATCGCCCCTGAAGGTCGGTCAAGCTGGAGTCCGAGTTATCGTACATAAGAGGTACGACCGCTTCTGTTCGTGGATCCACTGTCGTGATTATGAATTTAGCCATTGAGTCTTTCCACCTTTATGTTGAGGAGCACCTGCATGAAGGGAACTTCGCCCGTATACGGCTTCTGAAAATGAACAGCACGAGCATCAAATGCCACAAGCAATCCCCTGTGAGGTCTGATCCAATACTTCGCGTGGTTTTCCCACGGCATAAGGCACTTGCCAAAACCTGAAGATCGCCAGTCGGGATTGCAAATGGCAAAGGCGTTAGGACCGTATTGGTTAACTTGCTCCAGCAGATCTTCTGACGGATCAAGTTCAGGACCGTTGGGGAAATACACCGCCTGCAGATGACATTCGTCTTCGTCGGAGTGCGGCATGATTTCCACGCCAGCAACTCGCACAACTTCTCGCCCTTGCAAATGGGTGATCCGCCCTTGTGGGCCTACAAAGTCACGCTGGAGGATGGGTATGGCCATACTGGCCAGTTGGGTAGCACTGGGGACAGCCCCGTCAAAGACGTCGTGAGGGTGCCGATCCCAGATTTCCCCAGCCTCAGTCTTCATCGCGCCATGGACCTTAAGCAGGTCCTGGTAAAGACACTGGTCGAAGCTAGAAGGGGTGTTGAGCACCCATAAACCCACGGCTGTGGGAAAAAGGTTCAGTCTCATTGGACATTCACCAGCAGATCATCGGTCCCCGAGAAGTACTTAAACCCCACCTTGATCTTGGCCACATCCCCTGTTGCCATACCATCCGGTCTGAAAACCGTACAGCCTGAGCCACCAGAGGTTCTGACCCGTCGTGCAACGAGATACCCAGCGGTGGACTCCAGATACACCTCGGCGTCTCGATCCTCAATCGGATCACCGTCTGGGATTTCGAGCTGGAAATCAATGCTCACCTCTCCACTGGCTGAGACATTGATAGATGGGCCACCTACGAAGCGGACAACGGGAAGCGTTTCCTCACGAACTAATGCCAAGGTGACGGCAGGAATGACTTCAATGTTCGAACTGACCTTAATCAACTCTGGATCAAAAACATTAAATCCAATAGACCAGTCCGCAATAGGAGATGTCTTAAACGGAACCAACACATGACCAATTGGATGCGTCTGGAGAACTGATGCGTGATACGCCTGTGCATCCATCTTTGATGCTAAGGTGGCCGCGTAGAGATTAGGGGTTTGCTGAAAAAAACCTGCTGAAGTTCCGCTTCTATCCATGAACCCAACAGGCGCATAAAGCATAAAACTGGCGTGATCTGAAAACTCTGGATGTTCCCGAAGGGAATCTAAATTTAGAGTGCGCTCATAGATCGGTTGTCCAAAGACGCCAAAGTTTCCACGCCACTCAGTGATCAAGCTTTGATCAAAAAACTTTCCACCGTTTGAGTGGTTCATTAGTGGATCACCGACGAATTCACGCTGCATAACTGCGCGAACAGAAAAACTTAGATTGCGCTCATCAAGTGCCACATCCAATGCGAATGGCGTGTTCTTGTTACCTGTATAAAGTTTCATCTGAACTCCTTAGCAACAGTTGCAATCGCAATTGCAGTTGTAGCGTGTGGTTTGCGAACCAAAGCTGATCGTTGAACCGCCATCAACGAGTCGAAGCATATAAATGCCGCTAGTGGGAACCTGATCACCGCAGTTGTAGAAATCGGCAGTATTTGCAGTGCAGTTGGATGCGCCTTGCCAGCCTGAACCTGGATTACTGCTTCTGAAGCAATTGCCAACTGCGTTGAAAAAGTAGTCGTGCAGCCATCCGTAATTGGCGGTCCACAAGGATCCACCGTTGTTCATGTACATGTCCCAGTTACCGTCGGACTTTAAAAATCCCATGAGGTTGCTGTTCACATGCAGTGAGCGAGTCACGTTGTCCGTGTCCTGCATCGTGAGTGTTGGGGCTGTGTTTTGAATCGTCAGATTCCCCGTCATCGTGTCACCCGTCTTGGCAACACGACTAGACAAGTCAATTACTACCGTGGCATTACCGCTTGCATTTGGACCGGCTCCATTTACCGATCTCACAAACGCGGTGGAGTCATAACCATCCAACTTGTCGGCGTCAGCGGCCTTGGCAGCAATACCAAGGTACGTTGCATTGTGGTTGTGAGTACTTGAGGCAAACGCACTAGCGTGCTGACCATCAAGCAGATCAGCATCCAAACCAGTTCCCGCCCCATCAACAGTAAGTAGCTTCGCTAAAACATCGGCAGCGGTGTAAGAAGAGGCATTGAGCTTGGTCGCGAACTGGGAGTCGATCCCACTGGACAAGTCCATGATGAAACGCCAGTTATCGGGGTTGACTCCGATCAACTGGTATAGCTTCAATTGATCTGTGCGGTAGCAGAGCATTCCAACTTGCTGGTTTGTAGTCGGGAAAGTGGTTCCGCTATTACAAGAAATTCCGGTCTTGTCGTTGTTCAAAATCTCAATGAGCGAATCTGAAAGCGAGCGCGACGACGGAATGTCGGTAAAGTTTTGCATCTAGTACCCCTGTGCAATCCAAGTGAAAGAACCGGCAACTCGAGTGCCGGACGTGTTTTCCAGAACAGCGGTAAACCCGCCTGTTGTGATGGAGCCAACTAGCCGCGCTATTGCCACGATCGTTCCGCCCTTGTGGGTCATGGTGACTTCGGGAGGAACCCGAAAGGTGCGTGTGAAAGTGATTGCGACACCAGCAGCTGCGTCGGTAATCTGAGCTGTACCCCGATCAAAGATGTCGGGCACATCCACCGTTACCCTCAGGGCATCAATAAAGCCACGGTCTGAATTTCTTGAGTTCAAAATCGCTCTGAATAGAGCGCGTCGGTAGGTGTAGTCACCCTGAATGAAATCTCGAAAGTCGGTGTAGCCCGGTGGATGTCCAGACTGAACGATGGCTGCAAAGTCATCTTCAGTGATCTCACCGCTGGCAACAATCATGTCGCTGATAACGCCATTGGCATGCCTGCGGTACTGCTCGGCAAGAAGTAACGCCTCTCGAGCGGTCAGCCTCAAAGCTTTTCGCAGTGCATCAGATACGCCGAAACCATCAGTGAGGTTGCGTCGGTATGCCACAGTCCTGCCTAGGGCCTCGCCAATAGCCACGGCTTCGGCAACTCGCTTGATCGCTTGGCGGGTCACCTTGTCGGACGTGCCAAAGGATTCGTTCAGTGGCTTTCTTACCTGCTTAGCGCCTAAATCGCTGACACCGAGGCCTTCGCTCACTCGCAGGACAAAGGCAATGAGGTCTGTGTAGGTTTCAGCAAACGCAATCGCCTCTGTGACCTGCTTTGTGATGACGCGGTCCAAGTCGTCGCCTAATCCCAAGCTTTCGGACCTGTTTTTTACTATGAGCTTTTGAAGAGATTCAGAGAGAGGCATCACTTCAGCCAGACGCTTTATGTTGTTTCGCCGAAGTGATTCAGACCATGTGAAGCTTTCACCGGTATTTTTTGTCAGTGCGCGCCTGAGGTCGTCAGAAGCCTGAAATGACTCTGCCGCTTGTTTTTTATTGCCTTTCGAGACGCTCTCTGAAAAGGCCATCGATTCAACCCAGCGCAAGACAAAAGCGATCAGGTCAGAGTAGGTTTCAGAGAACCCAACCGACTCAGACTCACGCAAGGTGAATATGTTTTTTCGACCTTCTGAAATTGGAAGGCTCTCACTAGAACGCTTTGTCCAGCTTCGCGATCCAGCTTCGATGAAGGCAAGCGTTGCGGCTACAGCAATGCTGTAAACCGCAGGATAGGCTGCAGTCCAGCTTTTGCCTGCACTGGCACTTGACCATGTGAATCCAGCCGAAGCCCAGGTGTATCGAGACCCCTGGGTTTCAGTAACCGTCACCGTTTCGGGCATGACGATCAGCTCATCGTGAAGGTGAAAACGGCGGTCAGGCTGTCATCAGCACCTTTATTGACCACAGGGAACACCACTCGGTCAAACATGATGCCAGCTGACGCTGCGTTGAATACCCCTGCCTCTGTGATTGCACCGGTCCCATCACCAGCCAGGAAATCAGCTGTGAAAGTAAATGTTTTGGTGCCAGCAGTATGGGCGTAGGTCGCAGCGTTGCGATCGAGTTCTGTCACCAGCGCCGACTGTGTTGCTGCGGCTGCGGTAGTCCCTGTGCCAAGGGCAATGAATCCCATCACGTTGGGACGACTGACAGACTTTCCAATGGCATCGGCAATAAAGTCGAAGCCCACGTTGACGATGATGTTGTCCTTATGAACAGTTTCAACCTCGCCGTTAGAACGGTGCACGATGAGAGTCATCGCGCCATAAAGCTGCATAGATTCTTGGATCATAAAAGTCCTCATTTAAAAAAAATGACGCCGCCTCTTGCGAGAGCAGCGCCACGGTTGGGTGAAATTTTGTTGAGCTAGATCTAGTACAAACGCAGGCTTGTAAAGGTGCCGACCGGCGCTATTGCAGCGCTCGCCGAATCGACATCACCACCCATTCGTCCTGCAAAGAGTCGGCGCTCGCTGGCCGTTTGACAAACACCAAGACAAATCCGGTCCGTAATGGATACAGAGAACGCCACACTCACTCGCCTTGCGAGATGGTCCTCCAAGAAAAAGGAGCCATTTGAAGCGTCATATCCCACGAGCAGTTGCCCCGATGAGCCTGTCGCAGCCCAGATGACACAAGTTGTAATCTCAGAAGGCGCAAACCAGAATGACGTGTGAAAGACGTCTGGAATACTCACACTCCAAGCGACTCGGGTCGTGTCCTTGACCATCAGCCCGTCGCCATACCGACCTGCGGCGTAACTCACGCTTGCTGCTTGGCTTAGCAACGGGTTACCAAGACCGCCAGTGGAACCATTAAGCCTCCAGCCGTAAATTTCTCCAGCTTGCAGCGCATCTTCACGCGCAATTTGAAACCGCGCATCCACGTTGGCAATTGCACCGTCATATGCCCATTGGCGTTTGGCAGCATCACTTGCCCAAGGAAAGTTAGCCTCCAGCCATGTTGTCCGGTCATCAACCGATGCACCCAAACTGTTGAGCAGCGTGTTCTGAGCACGAATGGGTGAGACCAAGTCCAACTCAAACAGATACTCAGCCGTCTGAGCACCTGTGCTCATGCGCAGCACATTGCGGCCATTGACCGAGACGACCGATGCGAAGTGCTTGGTACCAGGAAACCCTAAAGCCTGCTCATCGCGTGCGAGTATTAGATTTGCGTTTTGGGGTTGGGCCACCACCGTCGAGACAAAGGTCGGCGTGTCGCTGTAAATCCCAGGTGACGCAATTGCTTTGATCCAAAACTTACGTTCACCATCAAAACCGGAAGGCAGCGTGTAGCTGGTGGATTTGACCTCAGCAACAAATAGCGAAGCGTCCCAAGCCGCCCCTTCGCGTAACTCATAGCCCACCACCTCTGGCTCAGGGTTAGGTTGCCAGCGAAATTCCAAACGATTGGCCGATTGCACAACATCGAACTGCCGAACCGTACTCGGAGCAAGTAAATTCAAAACAAAGGTTGTGACGTGCGCGCTGTAATTTCCAGAGGTATCAATCGCACGAATGTGATACGGGTACTGACCTGCTGCACTTTGATCATGCAACATCTGAGTACCTGACGTCTTGGCCACAAGTTGAGCGTCATCCCAACCTGTCCCCACGCGCACCTCGTATCCTGAGAGGTCAGCATCTTGCAGTTCATCCCAGGCAATCATCAAGTCTGAAACTCTGCGCTGGACCGTAAATCCAGTGACGTCCGATGGCGGCAACGTCTTACCCAGCACTGTCGCGCTGAGGGTTGCGGGAATGCTCTCCTTACGGGTGATGCCAATGGCTCTCAGACTGAACTCGTACTGCCCCTCTTGGGCGTCACGAATTTCAGCGTAGTTTGCGCTGGTCAGTGGCAGGCTTACGAAGTTTCCGCCTGCGACCCGATAAGACAGGCGGTAGGCAATGGCAGTTTGAACCTCGGTCCATGAGACCTGAACCAAGACTTGAGCCTGGTCTTTCACCCTATAAAGACTCTCTTGCATTGCCAACCCCGTAGGCGGTGGAGGAATGTCCGAAAGAACAGTAATCGAGCGTGGCTGAAGTGCCAGACCTTCTTCAATCGCTGCGTATTTGCTGGGGTTGTGCGCCAGTGCCGTAACTTCATGGACACCCGGATCGCGCTCAGCGACAGACACCACCCTAAAAAGCTGCGGCTCAATGATTGAGGATGCCAACATCCAAATTGCATCAACTTGGGGGACCGAGCTGAACGGTATCGTCACTGTCAGAGTGCGACCGGATACAGGCCCCACCAGTCGCTCCTCGACAGTTCCATTCGGCAAAACGACCGCGAGTCGCCAAGGTAAATCAGCTGGCAACTCTTGGTCGAGCGTGACCGTGCTAGCCGTTGCAGCGGCGATCCGACCACCCAAGCGCATACCGCCGCGAACAGGATCAGCGACCTTGATGATGTCGCCTGGACGCACCACTGCACCTTCAAGGCCCGTTCGGAAAGTGACAATTTCTGACTCAGATTGCTCGGAGAACAAAAGCCATTTGCCCACCCGGTGGGCCTGACCGCGAGCAGTGCAACCGAGTGCAACTACGTCGCTTTGCACAATCCCATAGCGGGCGATACCTGCGGCGTCTTCGACATATTCAACCTTCTGACGGTAGAAATCATCTGGATCATTCCAGGTCACGAGCGCCACGGTGTGACGAGCTTTAGCTGAAGACCCTTGGTAGGCAAACTCACCGTCCACCACGTTGCCGGGGGCGAACTGGTAAACCGCATCACTGGGTGCGTCCTGCGTGACAGTGATTGCTCCACCCGACCAATACACCATGCCTCGAAAAATCGAGGCCATGTCCTGCACCACCTTGTAAGCCTGCTCGCGCGTCTGTAGATACAAGTTACAGGTAAAGCGTGGCTCAAAGCCCCCAAGCCCGTTAGGAACCAACTGGTCACAGTACTGCGCTACTCGGTAAAGCGCCCATTTGTCGACCTGTGACTCAGGGATGTATCCACCCAAGCCGTACCGGGTACTGGTGACCAGGTCATAAAAACACCACGCAGGGTTGTCTGTCCATGCGATTCTGAAGTTTCCGTTCCACACGCCACTGTAGGTTCGTGTACCAGGGTCATAGTTCACCGGCACACGGACACGCAGCAGTTTCATGTCGTAGCTGCGCCGAGGGATGGCCGAAAACTGCGAAGCATCTACCCTCAACGCAACCAAGGCGCTGTTGGGATAGCGCAGCTTGCTCTCAACAACTTCGGTGTAGGAGTCGAGGTAGGTCTTGTTCTGGATGGCGCTGGAGGTTGAATCCGCCGTGATACGCCGAACACGAATTTCCCATGGGCCGTTACCGGTTAGCGGCACGTAGTAACTGCGCTGGTACTTGGTCGTGGTCTTACCTGAGATCGTGTCGTTTATTACTTCGACAAACCCGCCGCCGCTGACCTGCCGATCGATGGAAAACGATACAGAGCTTCCGTTCAGATCTCCATTGGTCGTGTCTTGGTTGGTCAGTTGCCCAACGCTCACCTTAATCCTGACTGCGTCTACATCAGGATCAGTGATTGAACGAACCACAGGCTGGCTCGCCTTGATCTCAACGCCAACGGGCACCTCGTTTTCGACAGAAGAGAACCCAGGTACATAGCTTTGCTGCTGTGTGCCATCTCTGGTCTCAAGCGTTACGCCAGAAAAATTGGTTGTACCGTCGGCGTTCTGTATGGGCGTGTCGTCCAAATATACCGATTGGAGCCCATCGACCAAGCCCTCAATCTCTCCCTCGGAAATGAGATCAACAACTCGTGCATAGGCTTTGGAGCGTAAGCTGTCAGGCGCTTCTTGGGCTACGCGTGCGCTAGCACCTCCGCCCCCTTTGCCTCCACCTCCTGCGCCGATGATTAGTTCAGTCATGCAGGAATCTCGTCGACATCAATACCTGCACTGATCACAGCCGAGCCCACAATCAATCGACCATAACCCACAGGCACGGGGTGACCCTGTGCCGTCGTGTTGACTGCACCGTTGAAGCTGTAGCTTGGCTTGTTTTCTGGACGCTCAGATGGTTCAGTTGCTTTGGGTGTGGGTGCAATCATCTGCGCAACACCGCCAAGAATCATGGCTGTGCCCACCGAATAGAGCGTGGCCTGAGACAGAAATGCACCCGATGCAGCCCAGCCAAGTGGGTTCCACCATGCGACGGCAAGCAATGCTGCGCCAAGCAAGATTTGCCCCAAACCATCTCCGCCAGCGCCAGACAATACCGGCGCAATCGTGATGCGCTGGGAGCCGGTGGGCTCGTGCAATCGCTCCAAATTAAGGGAATCTCGGCCAGCAAGCACCCGGTAGCCAACCCCGCGTTCACCGGACGCAACCAACTCCCTCTCAAAGGATGGAAAGTTGGCACTAAGCGCGCGAATCGCTTCTGCGGCTGATGAAATGGCAAGGGTATGCCTGCGCCCAAAGCTGCGTCCGATTTCACCGAGAAGTATGACTGTGACCATATCGAATGACGTGCGTTGTAACTTTTTGCCAGTACCCACCGTAGATATCGCGGCTGGAAAGACGTCCCTGCAAGTGATGCAGGATCAGTCCATCCCCGAGATAGACGGCGGCGTGATTGGGAACAGGCGAAGCAACCTGCATCAAGATGCAATCGCCCATTTGGATTTCTTCTGGCTTCACTTGCGTAAAACCTACTTTTTCGAAGTTGTCGATGTACAAGTTCTCACCACGTTTCCACCAATCATCAAAGCGCACGAAGTTTGGAAGCACAAACCCACGCTCCGACTGGAACCAGTCCCGCAGTAACGCGTAACAGTCAAGAACACCGTGAGACCATTCACGCCCCACAAGCGGTGCGACATAGCCAGAAGGCTGAATTTGCGCCCATTGACCACTGGGAAAACTGATGATGTGCCAAGGCAAACCACTGGCTTCACAAGCCACGCGATCGGCCTGACTCGCTGTCGGAGGTAAGCCCGGATGGCTGTGCACCACGCCTACGATCTGCCCCCTTGAGTCAGCTTGTGCGAAGTCCTCGGGATGAATAACGAATTGATCGGTGCCCACGCCGATGTTTCGGCAAGGCACATACACCTCACGGCCACGGCGGATCACAAGCAAGCCACAAGATTCGCGCGGATACTCCTCGCGGGCGTGATCCATTGCCAGAGACTGGTTCTCGCTTTGCATCAACGAATCAACCCAGCTGCGGGGAAACCGCCGAATGGAAGCTCAGCGTTTTGTCCAAACCGCACTTGGCATGAAGCCAATCGCTTGCCACAGATATCCTGAATGCTTGCAACTACCGACTGATCGTTAGCGTTGAAATAATTTGAGCCTGTGTAGCCACACTCAGATCCCCGGTAACGCCAGGGACATACGTTTTGAACGATCTGCCTGCGCGGCAAAGTTACGCCCTCAAGATCGAATGAAGCCGCGAGTTCGAACTCAACAACATCTCTAGTCTCACGCGACTTTCGATCCACGTAATAAATGTCATCGGCAAACTCCGCCAAAGGGTCAGCAGTTGGGTTTGATCCACCGGAAAAATTAACTGCGTCAAGGTATTTGGCAAGCGTTCGCTTGCGTGTGATCTTGGCACCCACCAAGTCCTGATAGGTCAGTACAAGCGCCGTAATGGCTCCAGTGACGTTCGCCACGCGCAGACGCGGCCTTGGCACCTGGCCATTGCCGTTGAACTCGAACCCCTCGACCTCAATTGGAAATGCTTCGTAGGCGTTCCCCTGCCAGACCACGCGCTGCTGCAACGCATTTGTACCTGCATGAAAGCGCACTGGCCCCTGTCCAAAGATCGCCAGATCCAAAACGAACAGCTCAATGACACTACTGGGTGCGAGCTTCTGGATTTCCGAAGAGATGGCGACAGCAGTCATGAGAGATCAAATACCTGCTTAAAAGTTGCTCGGACAGATTCAATATTTGGCTCGTCCACGGAACGACTCCATTCATCACAAACAAACTTGGCAGGCAATCCACCTGGAGGCGTCCAATCAAAGGCCTGGACTGCACCACGAGCCCGAAGAAAGTTGTCGATTGCTACGGCATCACTACTGGTGCGTCCGCGAAACTCCAGCGACCACACCTGCGGCTGTGTATTGATTCCGAATCCCAAGCGCTGTTCATAGCCATCACCAAAGGAGACACGGCGCACTGTGGGACGCATTGACAAATTGGCACCAACAGAAGGAGTCCAAGTAAATGTGGCCATTTATGCCCCCCTGCGACCGTCAAGCAGGCCACCTGCACGTTTTTGCGCAAGGAGTTCTTGCCGCACTGCACTTGCTATTGCGCGGCCCAAATCACGCCCACCTGGGTCATCCCCACGGCTAGATGCACCTGAGTCAGTCAAACTGACGGAAATGTTGAAGACATCCCCACTGCCCCCAGCCCCACTCATGGTTACGGGAATTGAACGACCATCAGGCAGCGGTACATAGGCTTCTGGGCGAGAGCCCTCACCAAAAAGGGCTAACTGAGGTGAGTTGGCAATACCCCCGCTGGCATAACTGCGCAGTGCAGTTGGACCTGCAGAAGTCATGACACCTCCGCTGGCAAAACCAAAGAACCCAGCCATGGCGTTGGCCAGGGGCAATGTGATGGCCCTCTGAACCTGAATCCTGATCAAGTCAGAAATGATGGAGTTCGCCAAGGTTCTGAAATCAAGCTTGCCGGTCATCACAAAGTTCACCAAAGCATCGGTCATCCCGTTAAATGCTCGGGTGGTGGCTGACTCCATTTGCTTGCCAACCTGCTCGGCCTCTTCGGCAACAGATCGCAGGCCCTTGGCAAAACCAGCTTCCGGATCAGACAGTTCCTTGACGCGTAAAGTCAAAAGAGATGCGCCATCGGCTGCCTGTCGAGCCGCTTCCTCAATTTTTCTGAGGGCATCTGCTAGCTTTTCGTTACCAGGCGCTGCCTCAGCCAATTCACGTGCCTGTCGAGCAAGCGCTGACAATTGAAGACCACTTTCTTGGCGTGCCGTTGCCAGTTGCTGCAATGATTTCAGTTCACTGATAGCGCCCGTTTCACGCAAAGTTTTGATTTGCTCTTCAACTGCACGAAGCTCCCCAAGCCCTCGGGCTGCTTGCTCTTGGAGATCCTTCATCGACTCGCCAGGCAACCGAATCTGGCGCTCCAAATTCGACTGTTGAGCTTCACGCTCTAGTCTTTGCCGTTTTAAAGTGATTTCAGCCAGACGATCCTGAAGCTTAAGTTTGTCTTGGGTGGTCTTAGCGACTGTCTCTAGGCCTCTGCGCAAGATCGTCTCTTCATCTGCAGACAGTGCACGAAGCTTTTCCGTGAAGTCTTCTTGCGCAGCCAAGCGCGCCTCACTTGCATCTTTAAAGCTCAGGTAGCCCTGACTTTCGTAGAGGTCGATGATTCTTTGCCTGTCCTTGAGGATGGCACTTTCGACATCCACCTGCCCCTGAAGACGCTTAATCTCGCTGTCTATTACGGCCATTGCATTGGCCGAAACAGCGCCAGTCGCAGTGCTGTAATTCAACTGCTTTCTGGGAGCGGCTGCCTGAGTGGCTGCGTTGGAAGCCTCCGTACCTTTGCGGATCTCGTCAAATCGTTTAGTTACCGCATCTGCCAAAAGCGGCATATCCCAGAGCTCAACGTAGTTCTGGTTGGACTGCGCCACGATGGCATTTCGCTTTTCAAGCGCGGCCTGCAAGCGAGAACGGTTTTCATCTGAAAAAGGATTGAGCCCTTTACCCCCCGCCAAGAATGTTCCCGCCAATTCAATATCGGCCCAAACAGCAGAAAAGCTGCCGATGACCGATTTGATTGTGTGGCCAATACCTCGAAGTGCATCAATAACGACGGCAATCGCATAGGCCGTTTTCTCTGCCCAGTTGGTCAGCGTACCTTCAGCGCGCATGCGCTGAATTCCCTCAACTGCGTTATCTGTTCCTAGAAAAACACGCTTGAGTTCTTGTGTCAAAACGGACATTGAAGGAATTGCCGCCGTCATCAAAGTCTGAGCAACGAAATTCGACTCTGCTCTCATGCGGCCCATTGCCTTGGAGGCGTTGTCTGCCTCCTCAATTTGCATAGCCGTTAAGCGAATGTTTAGGTCTTGGTTTTCAGCCAAATCTTTAAGGAACGGGAGCATGGTGGCCCCCGACTTTCCAAAGAGTTCCATTGCAATAGCGGTTTTTCCAGCACCGTCCTCAAACTCCGCCAATTTGAGCGCGACATCATTCATGACCTCTGCAGGATCACGCAAAGTTCCACTGGCTTCTTTTGCGCGAATACCTAAAAACTGCAGCGCCTTCGTTGCCCCAGCAGTCTCATCATCAACACCTGCCAAGCCTTTGGAGAGTTTGGCAAGATTGCCGCCAATTGCCTCCATGGCCGTGCCTGAAATAGTGGCCACGGGTGCAAAGCCTGAAAGGGCCGCAGCACTTGCGCCTGTCTGCTCTGAGAGACCCTGAAGAGCCGCAGCGGCCTCGATGGTCTGACTAACAAAGTCTCTCAAGGCGGCAACAGAGGTCGCACCTATCGCTACCGCAAAGGTTGTCCTGGCAATGGATGAGACCTGCTGCAGCGAGGTCTTCATGTCATTGGCATGTCGATCTAAAAGTCGCGCCGTCCGTCCTAGATCGGCACGAAACTCAGAGGTTTCCGCCGAAAGCTTTACGACAAGTGAGCCAAGATCAGCCATGCTTTTTGACCCTGTGTGCAAACATTGACTTAAGACGAGCGACGTTCAATCGGGCCTCATCAATTGGCTCGGGTCGGTCGATAAATGGCATGAAATCTTCTGGCGTAAAAGGACGTGCGTGCTTGGTACGGTTGGCGTTGGCAAAGGTTGACGCAATCACACCACTTCTCAAATCAGCCCGCATGTCGCCAAAGGGTTCCAGTTGATAAAAGGCCATCCACTCGGTGATCTCGTCTGATCCGATCCGCTGCAATAGCTCACGAACCGGCATGCCCAGCGCAAGCGCCAAGCGAAAAGCGAAGCGACGAGTGGGATTGGCCTTTAGTCCTTTTTTGCTGATTCAGCCTGCTCGATACCGATACCGTTTAGACGCTGAGCAACAGCGAAAACCCTGTCTAGTGCACGAGCACTTTTTCGGCCAAGCGCAACAATTTCACCATCTTCAAAAAGACGGCTGCCCGTCGCATCGCAAAGGGTGAGCGCGACAAGTCTGGCTCGAACGTTTTCCATACGACCATCCTTTGCACCATCGCGAGCAATAAGGCTGCTCTCAAAGGCATCGCGGTCCGTACCGCTCATGGTGCGGACGTAGACGTCTCCACCCCACTCAGGTACGAGGACTGTTTCGCGCGGCAGATCATCGGCTGCAAGGATGGCTTCTTTGGTCAAAATATTCATAGTCTTTATGCCTCCGTGATGTCGCCATCGATTTCGATCGTGACGCTGGCTTCAACTACAGCATCCACACCACCTTGAACACTGAACTGTGTAACGTAGCCGTAGAAAGTCCATGTCGCAGCGGGTGTGGTGTCGGTGAAGGTGATCTTGAACTGGCGGCGCACGCGATTGGCTCTATCTGTACGAAGGCCCTGATGGACCGTGTCGTCAGGATTGAAGTGCAGGCTCAGTGAGAGTTGACCTTCATCGCGAAGACCGACTCTCTTCTCTTTGGCTGTTGAAGCAAGATTGGTGACGTCAATAACTGAAGCTTGACCCCCAGGCCCCTGAAAGGAAACTACGTTGGGGATGGTTTCAAACGTTGTGGTTCCAAACCGGGCAATGGTGATGCCCTGCGCGGTGATGGCAGTACTAGGCATAAAAGGCCTCCATAAAAAAATGAAAAGACAACCTGACCACCGTTACCGGTAGTAGGTGAAGTCCACGGATATCCGGTAAGTACCGGCTTCATCGTCGAAATCGGTAAGGCCCATGCGTACATCGGCCACCGTTTTGATACTGGCTAGCAATGCCGCAAGGACCTGCTCTTGCAGTTGTTCGCAAGCGACCAGTGTTAGTGCGTACGCATCAACTTGCACTCGCGAGCGCCGCAGCTGGTTTGGTCCGTCAAGCGACGCAACGTTTGACTGATCAATAGGGGTGTAAACAAGCGTCGGATACTGAGCACCCGCAGGTGCAACGATGGCGTACACCTGCCCAGCGGCCAGATGTTTGATCGCGTCATAGAAGTCCTGCATCGTTATCGACCATTCAAGGCTCGCGCTTCTATCTCGATGCGCTGGGTCAGTCGCTGCTTAATGGCATCAACGGCTTGGCGGCGTCGAGATTCCAGTGCCGGACGCAGAAATGGACGAGCCGCCATCTTGCGAGTACCGAATTCAACAAAGCGCCAATACCAAGCATCTTGCGATAGGTTCCCTCGCTTGCCCTGATTGCGGTACTTTTTACCGTGGCGCACCAAAACATAAAAGGTCTGGCGACCCCCACCAGATAGCTCGCGAACGTGCTTCATGATCACCGAACGCTTGAGCGTTCCGGGTGGTGGTTGCTTAGAGCCAAGCGACTGCGCAGCTTTTGGAGCCTGAGCACGCGCCTCATCACGTATGACCTTTGCTCCTGCGTAAACCGATGACCTGAGCCCTCGATTAGCAACACGGTCAGGCAGTTCACGAAGTGCACGATCAAGTTGTGCTAGTCCTTCAATGCGAACTGTTTCAACTCTAGCCATTGCGCGCCCCTTCACTTGCCAAAAGCATGACCGAGACATTGGCCTCGTCAACATTTAGGGCTGCGTGGATTGAAAAAATACGATCTCGAAACAGAACTCGCATTTGTGAAACGCTTTTGGGGTCGTTGAACTCGGATCTGTAACGCATAGTAATTTGATGACTCACCACCGCAGCTATACGATCTGCAATTCGTGCCTCGCGCCCTGATATCGGTTGGATATCAGCCCAGACAGTCGCTATATCGCTCCAGGTCTGTGTCGGCGCACCCAATGCATCCTTTGCAACAGTGGGCTGCTGAATGCGCACACGCTGGCTCATCTGACCTGCACTGATTAAGCTCATACAACGCTCACGCGGTAACCGTCTAAAAGTCCATCTACAAATGGCAATGAGTCAATGCGACCGCGCGTTAGGACTGCCATTTCTTCCCGATGTCCGTACAGGCTTCCCACACGCAACTTAATCCAACTCTTGATTCCCTCGGGCACAGAGGAGCCTGCGCCGTATCCTGCGTCAAAGGTGACGCTCACAGAGCCAATCTGTGGGAGAGTCGGGGGCCAAGTCTTACCAAATACCGGGGTGAGTCTCGCAGGCTCGCATGCTGCGTCCAAGACGTAATCGCCAGGCGGCATCAACTCGGGGTTGCCATTCATGTCAAGGTACTCGATGCTGACCAATGACTGCACTGGGCATTTATCAAGAAGGATTGCGTGCCCAGGCAAACTAAAGGAAGCATCGGATGGAACATGATTGGCCAAAGAACCCGGAAAGGCGTCGAGCACCAGCTTCCAGCGGGCAGTCATCAACTGCCTGCCGGTGCGAGTCTCGGCTGCCTGCCGGGCTGCCGTAATCAGCGAGCCGATCAATGCATCATCGTCATCAACATCCACCCGCAGGTGCTGCTTTGCCTCAAGAAGCGTGATCGGCTCCCCGGCTGGAGCTGAAACGAGTTGCAGTGGCATTTAGACAATCTGCACAACAGCCGCCTGATTACCAGCATTGGCAGGGAGCTCTCGCGGATTAACACCTAGGACTTGAGCAGCAGTTTGGCTGGCAGCCACTCCTACCGTCAGAGACAGGCGAACAAAGCCAAAGCCGTTGACTGTGTCGAGCTCCTCGGGCTTAACGTTGATAAGCGCCTGCTTGTTGTCGCCTGTGGCTTTGATGATCTGGGTGATCGCTTTGCCGGTGATGTCCTTGGCACTGATGCCAGTGGAATCAACAGCTTGCTGCAACTTCGCATCCACTGTGGCGCTGGTGCCGAGCACTCCGGTCTGAACCAAGGAGAGGAATCCGTGGTGGTTGGCCACAGAAATCCAGCCTGTAGTGACAGTTCCTGCGGCTTGCGCGGCAGGGTCGATGGTGGCGAGAACGGACAGCAGTTCGCTGCCTTTTGCGTTGGGAAACATAGTTTTCTCCTAAGGTTTGGGGCTGCTTAGCGCGCGCCCAGTTGGATGAAGGGCGACATCGTTGCGCTGCCTTTGGCAGGCGTGATCGCTGTAGAAATCTTCGACTGACCATCCATACGGAAGGTGGTTCGAAACGCCGTGAGATCAGCATCGAAGTACAGGTGCATCGATGTGGCGGTCTGCATGCCACCTGCCTTGGTGATGGTCTGGTAGTACTTCAGGTCCACCAGCAAGATGTCCCCTTGGGCCGAGAAGGTGTTGGCGTGCTGAGACACAAACACCGGGCGACCCAGCAGCGTGCCGTAGGGAGAGACCTGCATGCCGCCAACGTTCAATCCGGTAGGCAGGTAGATCGGGTAGTTCCCCAAGGTTAAGGTGAACAATGCTGGCAGCACGTCGTTGTTGACGATCCATACCGCATTGGCCAGGCTGCCCGAGGGAAGTCGCGCAATCATCTTGGCCAGGTTTTGCGGAAGCAGCGTTTGAGTCAACTGCCCAGTCTCCTTGGCCACACTGACCGTAGCGCCAGCATTGAGTGCACCTACCGGTACGCCAGAGCCCGAGCCGAACAGGATGGATTCATTGGTTTTCCAGCGAATGGAGTGTGCAATTTTCTCGGGCAGATAGGTCGACAAGGCATTGGCGTCTTCCAACAACTCATCGGTTGTTGGCACCAGAGCCATCAGCTTTTTGAGCCGCAAAGTAGACAGTCCTAACACGGGCTTGGTGGTCACCGAAGGCGCCGCTTCGCCTTGCCAGTAAGCGCGAATGCCGTTGGTGCCCCAGGGCGTGGTTTCATCCTTAGGAAACGCCATGGTGTTTCCGCTGATCTCCACATTGTCAGTAAGCGGCAGCAATGAGTCCTCGCCCAAAGACAGCTGGAAAATCTCCTTTGAGAACTGTGGCGGTACAAAGAAGCCACCGTCTTGACCGGAGCCTTCACTGCCAAAGGTGGCTGGAGCGGCAGCACCACGACCGCTGCCAATCAGCAGGCGATCGTCTATCGGGTTGCCTGGCTTTTGCGCATGGCAGACGTTTTGCAAAAAGTCACCCAGGCTTTGAAACCCATGTTTGGGGTCGAGTTCGCGGTTATCGCTCACTATGACGCTTGGGAATACCGAACCATTACCAGCACCAGAGTGGTTGCCTACATGCGCCCCCATCTGAACCTCTTCGGAAATCAAGGCCGACTCGCGGTCAATTGCTGCCGAAGCGGTCTCAATTCGACTCTTGAGTCCATTGAACTTGGTTACCTCCTCATCTGAGAGGTCACGGTTTTCTTGGGCGGCGATGTCAGTTAAGGCACGAGCCTCTTTGACAAGATCAGACTTACGAGCTTGAAGCTCGCGCAATTGCTTACTCATTTGGGTTTCTCCAGACGTAAAAAAACCACCTCTTGGGTGGCGGGATTGCAAATATTAAAAAATGCGCAAAGCTAGTCACGCATCAGGTTTGCGACCTACGGGTCGCCTTTCGGACTGGAGGCGCTCAACGGAGCAACTCCTGAGCAGTCCAAATTACAAAATCCCAAGCTCTGAGCGGGCTTGGGCCAATCGGGAGGTTTTGGGCTTGGCAGGTGGACTGGTCTTAGCACTTGACGCCGCGTCTTTATGCATCTTGCTCAAGACCTGATCGAAGCTGGCGATGCCGTCGACCATGTTTTGAGCCAAGGCCGCATCAGCGCCCAAGACCCGGCCCTGGCCCATTCCATCTCGTACCTGAGTGATGGGCACACCACGCCCCTTGGCCACAGCCTTGGTAAATGCGGCGTAATAGTCATCTACGCGGGACTGCATAAATCCTTGCGCTTCTTCGTCCAGTGGTGCATAGGGATTGCCCTCGACCTTGAACTTGCCCGCCGATATGAGCGTCGTCTTAACGCCAGCTTCATCCATGGCTTTGCTGTAGTCCTGGTGCGCCTGCCACACGCCAATTGAGCCGACTTCTCCGCCGGATGTGACGTAGAACTCACTGGCTTGGGAACCGATCCAGTAAGCCGCCGAAGCTGCCAGACTGTTAGCGATGGCCACCACCGGCTTTTGGGCACGAGCACTCAAAATAGCATCACCCAGTTCAGAAACGCCGTAGACGCTGCCGCCAGGGCTATCAATGTCCAGCAATATCTGACTGACCGCGTCGTCGGCAACAGCTTGTCTGAGCATTTGGGTGACGATCTGGGTGCTGACCATGCCAGGGCCGGAGACGTCATCCACCATATTTCCACGCTGTGTGATGACGCCGTAAATCGGGATGACGGCAATGCCGCCACCCGAAATGGCAGCCGAGGTCTGTCTGCGAGTGTCGCGCAGCACACGGTCTGTTTGGACCTGAAACCTGGCGGCGTCGCTGGCAGGCTCACCTTGCGACCACCGGGAAATGACAGTGGCCAGAGCACTTAAACGCTCAGGCATCAAGGCCCAAGGCGTTGCCAAAAATTCAGCGACTAAAAGTTGGTTTTTCATAAATTCTGTCCGAGGGAGATAAGTGATTCGGTAAGCTGTTTTTGATCTAGCGGCTCGTCTATTTGGCTTGCCCAAAGCTGAACCTGGTCTAGCGGTACGGCCAAGGCTTAGGAGATCAACAAGATGTCTTTTTCGGCCAGATGATCTGATCGGCTGATACGGCGAGCAAGTCGCTCAGAGGTCGTTTGAACAAGAGCGCTATATCGCCCACTGAGTCGGGTAACACTCTCATCCTCCGAAGGCTTGATCGCTTTTTTCTCCAGTGGCTTTGCCACTTCTGCTTGTGTATCGATTTCCAAATCCTCCGCCACGTCCTCCTCGACCATATTGAGTGGTCGTAGTGGCTGATCAAGTCCGTCAATGGGATTGAGATTTTCTGCAATGCGTGCTTCGTTTCTGGTGAGCCAGCCGTTCTGAATTCCGCTTTGGTAGTAGCTTGAGCGGCTGGACGCATCGCCGCGCATCAGATTGGCGAAATCAAACTCAATCTCTATATCGTCACTCTCAAGAAGTAACTCAGATTGAATGCTAGCCTCCCAGCGCTCAGCCCAAGGCGTCATGGTGTGCATGACGAACTCCAGACTCTGCTGCTCGATGTTGGAGAAGGTCGCTCTATCAAGATCAGCAATCATGTGCGGTGGCACACGAAAGAGCCGGGCCACGTCGGTGATCTGAAACTTGCGCAGTTCCAGAAACTGGGCGTCTTTGTTTGTGACGCCCACTTCGTGAAACTTCATGCCGTTTTCCAACACCAGGACCTTGCCCCGGTTGGAGCCGGACTGCGCCTGCTGATAAGACTCACGAAACACCTTCTTGGCCTCGGAGTCCTTGAACGAGCCAGGAAATTCAATCCACCCTCCTGTGGGCTTGGCGTCATTGGCAAAGAAACGTGCACCATAGCCTTGGGCTGCTAGTGCAGTACCCAGATTCTCCCGGGCAAGCTCAATCGGGCTCATACCCATCAAGCCGTCCGAGGACAGGCCACGCAAGTGCCAGACCTCCCCTCTTGGCAAGATCACCTCAGTGCCAGAACGATCGCTAATTCGGTAGCGGTATTCACCTGATGGCAACAACTCAATCTTGACCCGGTCCGGGTGGATCGGCATGAGTTCGATGATCTCGCCGCGCGGGTTGGTGATGATCTGGTTAAAGGCGTTACCGCGCAAAGCCAGGTGTCCTTGCAGCATCTCGCGCCACTCAAAAGGATTTTGAAACCGGTTCGGCCGCTTGGCCATTAAGCGGTAAAGCCAGTGGTCCGTGACCCTGTCCTTGCCGCCGTCAGGGCGGCGCTGGTAAACCACCAATGGCAGTGATGCAATTGTTTCGGCCAGTATCCGCACACAGGCATACACAGCAGCTAGGCGCAGCGCGCTATCGGGCGAGACGCGCATGCCACTGCTGGTACGCGCAGACACTGACTCGAATGAAAAGTCACCCCATGGCGAACGATCTCCACCTGAGGCGTTGGAGCTACCAGATCCGCGAAAGCGATCAAAAAAGGTAAACAGTCCCATCAGTTCAGAGCAACATCAACTCGTAGTCGGATCCCAGCACCACCGAGTCTCCCGGTTTGATTGCCCTTGAAAGGGCCATGATCAGTGCCACGATGCCGTCGATCTTGTTTTCTGCTCGCTCCTTGCGTGGGTAAATGTTGTCTTTGGCGTCCAGGTGGGCCACCACGTTGCTGACCATCCAACCCAGAACCGGGTCACCGTCGTGAACCAATTTCTTTTGAAGCACCAGGGCTTCAAGCGCCTTCATCGGTTCTGAGAAATTCAGCACCGTCGGACGCACTTCAATCATGGGCAGCCCCTCACTCAACATTCGGGTCGAGAGTTGCGTCGCCTGAAACGGATCAAACGCGACTGCCTGAACAGCAAAGCGAGAGGACAGATCATTCAGATCCGCTTCGATCCAACTGAAATCAATCACATTGCCCGGCGTCACGGTGAGGCGTCCGGTATGCATCCATCCCGGGTACTGACTGTTGCCGTTGGCATTGACCGTGTCCTCTGGCAGGTAGTACTTGCCGAAGACTACGAATGCGTCAGCAATCTCGGGATGGGCAAACACAATCACCAATGCCGCAATGTCTGTCTTGCTGGCCAAGTCCAGACCCACCCAGCAGGGCTGGCCAACAAAGGACTCGATGTCCAGGTCCTGATCAGCACAGGCGTCCCAGGAGCGCATGTCCATCCATGCAGTGTCAGCGTTGACCCACTCGTTCAAGTGCTTGGTCTTGAAGTTGTTCATTGCACTGGGCAACTGCATGGCCTTGGCCTGCAGCGGTCCCAGGATTTCCGGGCGCACCGAGATACCCCAGTTGGGGTTGGCCTTCATCAGCGAGTCTTCGCTGGTCCAGTCGTCCCCGTCGTCCAGCCCGTAGACGATGCCAAACTGGCTGTCGTCCTCGAACACACCATCGAGTAGTCGAGTTACAAAGGTGCGTACCTCGTAGCAAATGCCTGCGCGATTGCTGCCAGCGGTGGTGATCACCCACAAGAGCGAGTTGTCTCGCTTGCCGGTACCGGTCTCCACAACGTCGTAGACGGTGCGAGTCTTATGGGCGTGCAGTTCATCAATGCAGCCGAAGTGAATGTTCAGGCCGTCGAGCGTAGATCCCTCTGCCGAGAGCGCTTCAAACTTTGAGCCGGTATGCAGCACGTTCATGTTGTGCGCACCAACGTTGACAGAGAACCGGCTGCGAAAGCCCTGTGACCTGCGCGCCATGGTCTGCGCATCACCAAACACAATGCGCGCCTGGTCGCGGGTGGTGGCCAGAGAGTAAACCTCTGCACCACCTTCACCATCGGCGGCCAGCATATACAGCGCAAGCGCAGACGACAGGGTCGACTTAGCGTTGCCACGTGGCACCTCAATGTACGAGCGCCGAAAGCGGCGATTACCGTCAGGCTTGACCCATCCAAATACGGTGGTCAGGATGAACACCTGCCAAGGCTCCAACTTGATCGTTTCGCCTGCCAGCGGCCCCTTGACGTGGGGCAGGCGTTCAATGAACGCGCACAGGTTGTCAGCGGGATGGAATTCCCGCCCGTCCTTGTCGGTGAGCTTTGGGTTGAACTGGTAGGGACTTGCCTTGCCCTTGAACTTTGCCAGATCATTCAACTGCCGTTGGCATGCACGCTGGACCCATTTGCAGGTCAGGATGTCACCGGCAACGACTGCCTGTGCATACTTGCGGGCAACGGCGGCGTAGTTATCTGCTGCCAAAGTTCAGTCTCAGCCTGCTATGTCCGCCCAAGGATCGAGATCGATCTGGGTATCTGTGGGCTGTGTGATACGCGAACGAGAGGCTGGCGTAAATCCCATCTCCACCGCTGCCTTGGTCATGATCTGGGCCTGCTTGTTGGCGATGGCCAAGTACGGCGACTGCATCGGCACACCGGTGTTCGGCGCTTTGATCAGCAGACCCGTCTTGGTGATTCCGATCTGGGCCTTGCGGTACAAGTCAGCGGCGCAGGACCAAACCTCCAGCACCGACATATCGAGTTTGCGCAGCAAATGCTCAGGCGCGCTCTCAATGGCATAGCGCCAGGCCTGCTTGGCCCCGTCGGACATGTACTCGGGCGGCGCAACCAGATCCCCTTGGGGCTGCGGCTCATGCGGGTTGGTCCTGCACTTTTGCAGGGTTCCCCTGAGCTTTTTGATCTCCGTCGGGAGTGGTTTTCTTCCGGCCATCTGGGTTCAGTCGTTGGTAATCGTTAATATGGAGGCTTCAAACCCACCGGAAAACTCCCAGTGCGCAAAGCCGACGTCATCTCAAAATGCCTCGTTCAGTCCGCTCTGGCGGCTGATATGAAAGCTGGGCGTGAGGCGGTTCGATCTGCGTTTGACAAGAGCGTGACGGACAAAAGCTTTTCCAAATGGAACAGCGTCGTTGAAGAAAACGTCGCCAACTCCATCATTCGCTCGGTGGGGAAATCCAAAGCCATCAATATTGAAAAGTTCATCGCCGATCTCAACTGATCGGCTCTTAGCCCCGACCGGCGAGGCCCGGCATTAGGCTGCCTTCGGGCAACCCCCCTAGGTTTCAATTTGCACGCGCAAAAATCTTGGCAGGCGCACGCATCTTTGGCCGCCGTCTGTAGAGATTGAGACCCCCCCGGGGGGGGTAGTCAGCCCCGACCTGCAGTCTCACGCGCCGTCTTTCGGTTGTGACATGAGACGCACAGCCCTTGCAGATTGACCCAGTCAAAGCGCTCGCCGCCGTCCTTGAGCGGCCTGATGTGGTCGGCAACCTTGGCAGCCACCACCAGACCCGCCCCCTTGCACGCCACACACAGCGGGTGTTCACGCAGGAATGCAGCACGTACCTCACGCCAGCGCGCGGACTGGTAGAAGCCCAGCTCAGTATCAAAGCCACGCCTGGCACGCCCGTAGTCCCGGTGCACCTTGGGGCGGTGCTGCTCGCAGTAGCCGGGCTTGTCCAGCACCAACGCGCAGGCGGGGTGACGGCATGGTGTCGGGGCACTGCGGGGCATAGCGGCTCGGTATTGGCGTGTAAGCAACTCAATCAAAAAACTAATCGCAATTGATGCAGATAAAGCTTGGCTTCACTTGGATTCAGAGCGTTCATAGGAACGTCATCAACAACCCAAGGAGCTTTGCAAATGACCTACACCACACAGTTCACCGTCGACGAGGTCGGGTTCATCCAGATCGCGCTCACCAAGGTACTGGCAGCCGCCGCACGTGGGGAACTTGACCTCAACCTGCTGGCCCGCGAGGAGCTGGCCTCACGCGGCCTTGATACCCAAGGCGAGTGGGTCGGCTTTGACCGCGCCCGCCAGATCCACCAGGTGCGGGGAGCCAAGTGATGGACGCCAAAACATTGGAGCGTCTGCTCAACCAAATCGCCGCAGAGCATCTGCACATCGACACGCTGGCAACACGCAACAGCGACCGCCTGGACTTTCATGAAGTCAGCGTCTGGGGCCTCAAAGAAGCCCTGCAAGCCGCATTCACGGCTGGCCAGCAATCCAAACAAACAACCCAACCAAACTGATACCGGAGGTCAACATGAAACTCACACCCAGCCAAACCTTGCTTCTCAACGCTGCAGCCAGCCATCCTCAGCATGTGCTGACCGACTTCCCGTCCAACCTCAAAGGTGGTGCATTGATCAAGGTGCTGACCAGCCTTGGCAATGAAGGCCTGATCAGACCCCACAGCAAAGGACCAGAGGGCTCTACCCGTTTTGCCATCACCGTTGCAGGCTTGAAGGCCATTGGTATTGAGCCACCGGCCAAACCCAAACGCGAAGGCAGCAAACAGTCGGTACTCATCGATCTGATGAAACGCCCCGAAGGTGCAACCCTCCCTCAAATGGTGGAGGCCACAGGATGGCAGGCGCACACGGTGCGCGGTTGTATGGCTGGAACTTTGAAAAAGAAGCTGGGCCTGACCATCGACTCCGTCAAAGAGAGCGGTGGTGAGCGGGTCTACAGGGTCTCACCCTCTAGCTCGCTCCCCACAGCATCAGCTAAAACAGACTGACCTTGCGGCGATAGATCTGCAAATGCAGAGCCATCCGCTTCACGGGTGGCTTTTTGTCCTGTGTATTCCTCCCAACGCTTGACGATAACGTCCACGTACTTGGGATCCATCTCCATGAGACGGGCTTGGCGATTCGTTTTCTCGCATGCAATGAGCGTTGTGCCAGATCCGCCAAACAAATCGATCACGATGTCGCGTGTCTTGGATGAGTTCTTGATGGCACGCTCGACCAACTCCACCGGCTTCATCGTCGGGTGTAAATCGTTCACACGGGGCTTGTTGTAATTCCAAATGTCTGACTGGTCGCGGTCACCGCACCAGAAGTGTTTTGCGCCATCTTTCCAACCATAAAGGATTGGCTCGTACTGGCGCTGGTAGTCGGCGCGTCCAAGCGTAAAAGTGTTCTTGGCCCAGATCACAAATGTGGACCACTTGCCGCCCGCATCAAGCCAGGCTTTTTGCAAGGTGTGCAACTCAGAGGAGCTCATGCACACATAGCAGGCTCCTTTGGTGACCACCAACAAGTTGACGCAGGCGTCGTAGAGGAACTTATAGAACCCATCTCCTAGCGCATCGTTCATGATGCGACGGTCCTTGCCTCGCATCTTGTCTTTGGCGCTGTTGCCGTAGTCCACGTTGTAGGGTGGATCGGTGAAAGCCATGTCGGCGAGCTGGCCATTCATCAGTCGCTCCACATCGGAGAGCACGGTGGAGTCACCACACAGCAAACGGTGCTGACCCAAGACCCACACATCACCTGTTTTGGAAACAGGTTCGGCTGGCAACTCGGGTACTGCATCGTCTTCGGTCAGGCCCGTGGTGTCGCCATCACCGTTGAGCAAACGCTCAAGCTCTTCATCACCAAAGCCCATCAACTCCAGATTGAAGTCAGCCTCATCGAGTTCGGCAATCTCAAGCTTGAGCAACTCTTCGTCCCAGCCAGCGTTTGCAGCGATGCGGTTGTCGGCCAGGATGTAGGCTTTCTTTTGAATTGCGGTGAGGTGGCCCAGCTCAATCACGGGCACTTCAGTCAGTGCAAGTTTGCGCGCTGCAGCCAAGCGTCCGTGTCCTGCGATCACGCCTTTGTCCCCATCTGTCAGGATCGGATTGGTAAAACCAAACTCGGAGATGGATGCGGCAATTTGTGCCACCTGGTCATCGCTGTGGGTGCGGGCGTTTCGCGCATACGGGATGAGCGAATTCACCGCGACCATTCGGATCTCGGGTGTCATAGGGAAGCTTTCGGGTTGGAGCGCAGCTTGCAGGTCAACCAGCGAGGGCTGCTTGCAAGCGCGGTAAATGCGGGGAAGTGAAGACCCAAACAAAACGCCCACAAGGCGCAAACCGTGTGGGCGTAATTTGAGTGATTAGCTGAATGCTACCGCTTCGATATATACCGCGTCAAGGGGTTTTCGTGCGATTTATTCATCGACTAAATACCCTGTACTTTTAACTCACGATTTACCCACCATGGCCTTGATGTCCTTCATCAAAAGGAACAGGTGAAACGGATCAGATGGGCTGGGTTCAAACTCCCAATTGAGATACCACTGCCTGGCAGTCTCGTCCTTTGCATGCACCAGCAGTGCACGAATTCCGGCAATGTCTGCCGCTTGTGCAGTGCGCAGCAGCGCGTCTTTGAGCAGTGCTTTGCCAAGCCCAGCGCCTTGGTGCTGAAGGTCCACCGCAAGCCGGGCCAGAATCATCACCGGCACGGGGTGCTGTGGAATACCTTTGGTTACACGAGGTGCCGCACTGGAAGGCTCAACGCTACCAACCGCCAAACTGTAGAAACCAACGACCGAGCCCGAATGGCAACTCACGTAGGTTTGCGCGCTATTAGATTTTTGGTTGACGAGCGCAAAGCGCTGCAAAAACTGATTCAGTGCGCTCTGGCCACAGTCGAAGGACTCAACGGTGTCCGAGCCGGCCAGTTTGCGAACTGGCTCGTAAGCATGCGAACTCAACCAAGCAGCCCCGGCTCAGACAAAAGCTTCTTGAGCTTGGGCTTGGCACTCACGGGCTGGTCAAGTGCAGCCTGAAACGCCAACCACTTGTCGTCGCTTAGCTCGAAACGGGTGCGGTCAGCCAAGGTCTGGTTAGCCGCGATGATGCCCGCGTCAAGCAGAAACTCGCTCACATTTTTGTGCGCCACGCGCGCCGCTTCCTGAAGCAATTGCTTCACAGGCGTGCTGGCTCGCACATCAATGCGCTCAGATTTGGAATGAATGACTGCGGTCATGGCGACCCCTTTTTTGAAAAGTTGACCCATCATAGCGTCCGGACAACGTCCTGACAAGCGTTTTTTAACGACTGTACCCGTAATGCACCGCCAACACACCCAATGCGCCAACCAAAATGCCCTTGGCCTCGTACTGGTTGAGTGTGCGTCCGTTCCAACCTTCCTGAGCAGACCACTCCTTCACGCTTTGACCCAAACCGGCCACGTGCCAGACAGCGCAACCACCGGGGCTACTGATACCACCCACTGCATCGAGCGCCTCACCCAACCGCTTTCTAGCCCAGGCACAGCGCTCTGTCATCGTGTCCTGCCAATGACCACCAGGTATGCGATCAAGCGGTGGTGAGCCCGCTGAACTTAGCTGAGCAAAAACAAATGTGCGAGAGAAGTCCTGACCCGCGTCGTGCATCTGCGCCGTGATCGCGCCATTGCGCATCAAAAGGCCGAGCGAGTCGACAGTCCGGAAATGCTCGGTGCGAAAGCTGGTGCCTTCCTCCGCCTCACTGATCCACTCACCAACCCGACCGCCGGGCAGACTCACCAAAGTGCCATGGGTCAATGGCTGTGCAACTTGCTTTTTAGCCATGGCGCACCTCCTTGCTCAAGGCGGGATCCGTACACTGCGCCAGCGCCCAGTGCAAGAGCGCAAGAGCATCCGCCTCGTTGTCGTCGGTGACCGGGTGGCCCAGCGCTTTCATGGCCGCAATCACCTCGGCCTTGCCCGCGTTGCCTTTGCCAGTGGCATGGCGTTTGATGGTGCCCACAGGCACACCTTGGTACGGTATCTGGTGACGCTCACACCATGCGGTCAGCGTGGCCAGCAAACCGCCGTAGACATGCGCAGCATCTACGCCGAGGTGACGGCGCACCTCTTCAAAGTAAACGGCTCCAATGACCGCTGAATCGGTTGGTGCGTCACTCTCTGAGCCACTCAAGGCGAGCATGTCATCGAGCCAACGTCCAAAGCGCAGATAGCGCATGCCACCGCCCTCAAAGCGTTGGGACTTGAAGCTCACGAAGCCATGCGCCACAGGACCGTTTGCCGAGCGCAGTGCCCAGCCGGTGGTCGTACCCAGGTCAAGAGCCAGGATGACGAGGCGTGGGGTTGATTTGTAATTCATCAGGGATTTCCTCCAAGGGTTCGTACAAGTTTTCTTGTGCGACCTGGAGGAGCACTGGCACCAAAGCCGTGTCAGGGCGGGTGCGGCTCCCTCATGTCTGTCATTTCCGATTTTTTCAATCGGATGCGGTTATCAGGGCTTACAAAAAGTCTTCAACAGATGACGGGGCTTATTTCAATACTTCATCTTTCAAAGGTGGAGTCCGGGTCTGGTGGGGTACTTATTTCAATACTTCTTCTTTCAATATATATACCTATGTCTCTCTCTGACCACCTCCAGGGCAGGCGTTTCGCGCGCGCGAGGATTTTTGGGTGCGTATAGCGACCCCTGTATTTATTTGTATATAGAGGCACCCCCTTTGAAAGAAGGTCGTAATTGAAAGAAGTCCTCATAGACCGTTCACTGTTCAGTTGGGACATCATTTCCCGCCAGCTTGATCCACTGGCTAGGTCTGCCGCCCGTTGGCATGGCGAACACCTCAACCAGGTGGGCGTCCGTTAAGGTACGCAGCACGCCATCTCGCTGGCGGTGGTCCATGAACTGGGTGCGCCGTGTGAACTCGCTCTTTGACATACCAGCGGCATCGCCATCACGCAGGATTTGCAAAGCGCGCTTGTGGTTGGACTCGACTTGGTTTTCTGAAACGCGCGCGCTTGCTTCTCGAATAGTCAGCTCGGCACAGTGGCGCGAGAGCGCAATTCCCCAGTGCGCGTCGTGGTCCTCGATCTGCGGTGTCACCGCGTCGCGCGACACAGCGCGAATGAGAGCCAATTTGGTGGCGTTCTCTTCAATGCGCGCCAAGATCGATGAAAAACCGGTGCCTCTCGACAAGCGAAGCTTTGTCAACAACTCGTGGTCAAGCAAGCGAAACGCGTCACGCGCTTGCGCGGTCATCGGAACGACACGCGGATCCACCAGCACTTCATCAATCGCGCCCACATCCGTGAGGTTGCCGTTCAACTGACCACCTCCCTGGTGGATCAGCAGCAGTCGGTCGATTAAGTCTTGCGGGGGATCTATCGTGCCAAAAAGTTCGTTGCTATTGGGGAAATCGTCCTCGCTCTCCAGAATCAGAAAGCGCGCCAATGAACCGTCGGCCACATTCGACGCCTGCAGCGCCTGCCAAAAGTGCAAGGGTGTGGTGGTGCCGTAGATGCACGCGCAGGGCTGGTGAATGGCACGGTGCGCGTTGTTGAGTTGGTTGCTTGCGTACTCAATGCCAAAGTAAGTCGTGCCTGAAGTGGTGTACAGCTCGGTCATCAGGTCCAGGATTTCACACACGTAGCGCGGGGAGCGTTTACGGTCAGCGGCTGCCGACAAAAACATACCGAACTCATCTAGCTGAAAAAGAATGGCGGGCTGACGCTGGATGGCCGTCAAAAGACCGGAACCCGATGCGATCTTGTTGCCGCCCAGGTATTGCAGCAACCCGGCCTTGCGGAATAGCTCGTTGATAACCACGCGGCTGTGGTTCTTGCCTGCGCCGCTCTCAGCGATACCTACGACATAAAGGTTCGAGCGCGTGTTGCTCTCGGTGCGGTACTTACGCCCCATCAGCGCGCCGATGGCACACAAACTCGCTCCGAGCGCCAGCACAGGCTGTGGACGCTTTGCCGTCGTTGCCATGAGCGACATCATGTCGGCAATCACGCCGCCAACTTGGTCCCAGCCCGTCGGCAGTGGTTTGGGTGGTGGCAGCACGGGCGGTGCACCTGATCCATCAATCGTGATGGGGTTTGATGTTTGCAGCGTTTGCAGCATCTCCTTGGCCGGGTGATGTCCGTTCATCACAATCTCACCATTGAGCTGCAGGTCAGCATCTGGAATCCAGCCGTTGTCCAGCGCCAGCTTGTAGATGGTTCCCGCCCCAATGCGCTGAGGCGAAAAGCTCCCCCAACTTTTAGCGGTTGTCTTGGCATCGTTTTTACTGGACGACGCAGACCAGGACTCAAAGAGCGGCCACCCCTGCTCGGCAAGCGCACCTTTGATGGCCATGCCAATGCGCACCCAACTGTCGTAGTCCAGGTCCTGATTGGGGATGTACTGAAGCGCGTCTTGCACTGCCTCGAACGTGCCGCGTTGCTCGGGCAGATTGGCGAACGCCTCTGGAGACTTCAAACCTACAGCCAGACTTTTGGGGCGCATAGATTCGGGGACCATCTCGTACGCCTGGCGTGCAAACTCTCGAGCCTGTGCCTCGGTGATGACAGGCAGTTCTTCGATTTTCAGGTCGGCCAAGGTTTGCACGGGCCACTCGTAGGGCTTGCCGGTATCCGGGTGAATGCCATAGGCGATGAACTGCTGCCCCACACCCAAGACCTCAATGGGCGGGAACTTAAAGCCACTGAAGGGCTGGGCCGCACGGTACACCAGCAATCGCTTGGGGGCGTTGCCGATACGAACTGCAGGTGTGTCGCCCAGCAGCCGCTTAGCTAAGCCCTCAATCTGAACCGCGATGTCTTTGGACTGCAGCACATCAATGTCGATGCCAATCACCTTGCCTGCGGCAATACCAATGCCAGCTTCGGGCCAGTCGCCCCAGATATCGACTTCGTTTTCAGTCGTGTCGCGCTCACAGTGACGGCTCCACTTGGGATAGTCTTGCCAGGCACCCAGGCGAAACATGCCCGGCTTCTTAGTGCTAGGCTGGATCGGCAAAATGGCATAGCCGCGATCTACGAGCGTGGCCCCAAGATGGGCCATGTAATTATTTGGATTCATGCGTTCCTTCAAAATGGTGGGTCATCTGCATAGGCAATGCGAAGTGAGTCTTGAAAGGCGGTCACGACCACATCAATCAAGGTTGACCACTCCACTGCGGTGAAGGTGGCCAAGTCTGTTTTGGCAAGTGACTCGACGTACTCGCCACCTGTCTCGCAGGCCGCCGCCAGAGCGTTGGTTTCATGTTGGTTTGGATCAATCATTCCCTTTAGCCTTGCTGCAATGTTTTGACAGCGCCTCGAACACAACTTCACGCTCGGCGCATCAATACGGATCAAACATGGCGCGAACCCATACCCTCGGGCATCGCGCCTGCAAATGGCGCACATCATTTATGCGCTCGACATCAAAAGCGCGCGCCGACGATTTCTGTGTAACGCCCGCTCGGGCGCACCGCGATCTGCGATGGACACTTGAGCCGCTGCGATACGGCCAGAGCTTCATCAACACCACGGGGAAGTGGCAGCCCCGGTGCTCGGTTTGCCCACCAGCTCGCAGCCTTTTGCCGCGCATAGCCCTGGTGTTCAATGCAAACCCATTCGCTGTGGGAACTCAGTCCACTCCAGTAATCAACTCGAAGTGACGGCGGCTTACCAGTCTTGTCGTGCCGGGCATAGCTGACCCGTGTCACGGGCACCCACTCGGGTGGACCGCCAGAGAGGATGTCCAAAGTGCTGGCTTTGGCGTCAATCTTGATTTGCGGCTCCGGAAACATGTGGCCACAGTCGGGGCACTGACGTACCGCCGCGTGCACGATGCTGTCGCACTCAGGGCAGGCTTTGGTGGGCGCATCGCCGTCTTCACCCGCTTTGGGTGTCTTGGGCTTGATGGCGTCAATGGGTCCGTGGCGCGCAATGTTCCCGGCAAAGTCGAGCACCAAGCAGTCGGTCTTGCCCGGTGCAAGGCGGCAGCCACGACCAACGATCTGCACATACAAGCCCGCCGACTTGGTCGGGCGCAGCATGGCAATCAGGTCTACCGCAGGAGCGTTAAAGCCTGTCGTCAAGACATTGGCATTGGTCAGGCACTGAATTCGTCCGGCCTTGAAGTCATTGATGATCGCTTCGCGCTGGGCGCTGGGCGTATCGCCCACAATCGTCTCGCAGGTCACCCCTCTGCTGCGCACCGCATCACGCACGTGGTAAGCATGGTCCACGCCAGCACAGAAGATCAGCCAGCTTTTGCGGTTTGTTGAGTACGAGAAGATTTCATTGACTGCGCTTTGTGTGATCGCGTCCTGGTCAATGGCCGCTTCCAAATCCTTCGGGATGAACTCACCGCCGCGTGTACCCACACCAGTGAGGTCAATTTGCGTTGCCATGCGTTTGGAGATCAGTGGCGAAAGGTAGTGGTCATCAATCAACTCGCGCACCGAAACCTCGTAGGCGATGTCAGTGAAGATGGCCTCACTACCTTCATGCAACAACCCAGAGTCAAGGCGGTATGGCGTGGCCGTCAGACCAATCACTTTGAGCATGGGGTTAATGCGCTTCAAGCCATCAAGAAACTTGCGGTACATCGTGTTTGAGGAGCGTGGGATCAAATGCGCTTCATCAATCAACACCAGATCGCACTGCTGAACGTCATACACACGCTTGTGAATGGACTGGATGCCAGCAAACAAAATCTGCGCACGGATCTCACGCTTCTTAAGACCTGCTGAATAAATCCCTGCCGGGGCTTGCGGCCAAAGCTTTTTGAGTTCGGCAAAGTTCTGTTCAATCAGCTCACGCACATGAGTCACGATCAGGATGCGCTGATCTGGAAAGGCTTTGAGCACGCCTTCAACAAAGGTGGCCATGACAAGGGACTTGCCACCAGCGGTAGGAATCACCACCAGCGGGTTGCCGCTCTCATCTTGGAAATAGTTGTAGATGCCTTGGATGGCAGCGCTTTGGTAGGGGCGAAGGGAAAAGCTCATGACGGGACTCCTTTTTCAATTGCGTTTAGGTTTGCGGTTGGGGATTCAGTTGGCGGCGTGCTTTTTCAAACCGGCATCGCGCCAGCGAACACCGTTGGTAAATTCGTAGTCAACCCAGTCGTCACCCGCATCGACTTGCGTAGCAGGAACAAGTGGTGGCAAATACAGGTGCTGCTCACAGCCGCTGCGCTGATCTACTTCGGTCAGGCGCTTTTGATGCCGGTCGCAATGCCAACCACCATCCACGGGTGTTGAGTGCAGGCAAGTACGGCAATTGATCGCAGGTGCCACCACGCTGTTGCCACTTGCATGGCAAACCGGTGCGTGGTCACACATGCGGCACTGATACCAACTTGGCTCTTCGCTGATGCGTGGCAGTGGTGTTTGGGCAAAGATGATTCGCCGAGCTTTTTCCAGAAGAAGTTCCGCATAAGTGACATCTGCCTCCACGCGTTCGACATACAGGTCATCGGTGTCCTTGTTCACAGCCAAGTACATCGATCGGGTAATGCCCATCAGGTGCATGTAGATTTGCATCTGGGCAAAGTGCTGCGGTTTGGACTCGCGTACCTTCTTGGCCACCAGATCGCCAAAGCTCTTGTTAGAGTGCGTCTTGAACTCCAGCACGTGCCAGACTTTGGGTGCTTCAAGCAAATTGATAGCAACGCCATCGAGCGAACCTCCAAAATGGCCGCCATGGGCTTGAACACGAAACTGACGTCCAGTCTCGGGATCGACTTCCAGCACAGTCGCACCGGTGCGTCTCAGGTTCAGCACCAGGCGCGCCTCCTCCAGTTGACCGGTTTCAAACAAGCGCAGAAGTCGGCCTGGGTGCTTGCTGCGCGTGACCCAGCGAAAGTCGTACCAAAGCGCACGTTCGCATTCCTTGCCAATGAGGGATGCGCCAAGGTGGCTGCGAAACCCATCACTGGCATCTGCTTCGTAGCCAGAGAAGATGGCCTCGCGGGTAAGGCTTGTGATGGCGGGCAGTTCAGCCATGGTTTCCTCCTTGGCTCGCGTGTAAGTCACGCGCACGCTGCACCAGGCCCGCCCACTCCTGGTCATTGCAGTTTTCACGCACCACTTCAATCAAGGTGTCTTTGAAGGCATCACGGTGATTGGGCGCAGCGCGTTTATCAAAGGTTGCAAGATGCACAGTCACCTGCGCCAGCTCCTGCTGCTTTAAACGCAGCGCGGTTTTGGCGCGATGGAACCAGGCAGCATCAAGCGTCTTCTTCTCTGTTTGCCGCCGAATGTCAGTCGTTGCGATCTGAATACGAATGGAAGCAATCTCGCCTTGCAGCGCAGCCATTCGCTCCCGACAGCCCTGCGCAGAGTCCGGCAGGTGAACCGGCTCAAGCGCGTGTTGATGCAATGTGAAGTGTTCGTGCATGCAGTGGGACCTCAGGCTTGGCGCTTCCAGGGCAGTCCGTTGGCAGCAGGCGTTGCTGTAGCAACGGCAGGACGCGCTGGCGGGTTGGCTGGACCAGTGCTGAATGTGGGGGCGTTTGCAGCCTGACCGCTGCGAGGCAGGTAGCGGACCGAGTTGCTCTCGCCATACATGCCCTTCGGGGGGCGCACACGCACATCAGCAATCAATGGAATGAGGTGCAACTGCTCCGAATTGCTGACCTGCAACTTGCCAACGGCACGGCAGATAGATGACAGCGTGCGCTGTGCGATTTGCACAGCATCTGCATTGGCATTGATGAGGTTCAGGCGATCAAAGAGCTTGCGGCCTGCGTACTGCCCCTCAATGACATCCACCTCAAGGTAGAGGTACTGGCCCATGCCGTCTTTGGTTGCACGCATTTCGCTTGCAACAATTTGGGCGAGGTATTTACCGGGTGGCAGGACTTCGTAGCCGCTGCTGGGTTCAACTGAGGATGCGTCGAAAGTTTGTCCGAATGAAGCCATGGTGTTTTCTCCTATTTCAATTTCAGGTGGTTGGGTTGGTGGGGGTGACTGGGTTGGCGATCAACATGGGCTTGATCACATCGGGCATGGCCTGGGCAAAGGACTGCCAGTCCAGTGGCAGGGTCTCGGGAAGGCCATAGCGGTTCTTGGCCAAAAAGGCTGGGCGCTCGGCGGTGTGAATCACCCGCTCGCCCGAGCCCATGGCGCGGTTTACTTTTTTGTTGAAGCCGACATCGGCCTTCACGGTGGAGATGCGGTAGTTGGCAAAGAGCACGATGTCGGAGTGCTCTTGCATCAGCGCCGCTGCGCGGGTGTGCAACTTGATGACGTACCGGTCGTAGGGGTCGTGCTCAGGCGAGTCAAAACGCTTGATGTCGGTGTGCGCGATTTGCACAACGGTCATGCCACGGTCGTCACGCAGTGCGTTCAGGCCGTCGATGTACTGACGCCACAGAGTCAATGCGGCGACGTACCCTTTGCCGTAACCGGCGTCTTCGATGGATCCCCATCCGTTGTCGCGGCAGGCCTTGCCCCAAACCAAGGGCTCGAGCCAGTCAACGCTGTCAATGACCACGGTTTTGAAGTCATGGTCTTCGGTGTAAAGCGAGGCCAGTGACTCAAGGACTTCCTCAAACGTGCGTGCAAGCGGAAAGCTAGCTGCCGGAATTGTTCCCAGACCGTCTTCCGTTTGCACGAACACAGGTTTGCTGGCTTCTGCGGCGAAGGTGGTTTTACCAACGCCTGCAACACCGTGAATCAGAATACGGGGTGGCTTGGGCGTATTGGCGCGGGTGAGTTGTGCAAGTGAAATGGCCATCACACACCCCCACCAAAGTGACTGTCGTTGGCAGCGTCGGGAATTTCTCCGGTCTTGATCTGCTCGAGCTTGTAGCTGGGCTTGCCCGTTTTGAGCGTGCGTGCAGGTTCGAACAGATCGCGGATACCGGGTGGCCAGGCGGTGTACTTGGACTCGGCGACTTTGATTTCGATGCCGACATAATTCTCCGGGTCCTCGCCCCATTTACGCAGCGCTTCCACGGCTTCTTTGAGCTTGACCTGGTTGTATTCAGGGCGCTTAGGCAAATCGGCGACGACCATGTAGCCATCGACCTCAAAGCGCACAGTGCCGGTGGACTTGCCAGCCTCTTGGCGAAGCTGTTGGGCATGACCACCCAAGCGACTGTGCAAGGTGGACTGCAATGCGTTGAGGTACAAAGCGGCAGTGTCTTTGGCAGCAGTGACCTGTTTGATCATACGGTCAAGGTCTTGCAGCGGGAGCTTGTCGAGCTCGTTCATGTAAAGCTGGCCTATTTCATCCAGCACGTCGGGTTCGGCAGTCATGGGTTCTCTTTCTTTCAGTGGGGCTTGCGGTTGCTGGGAGCCATCTGCGCAATGCGCAGCTGGGTACGGATTTCGGGCGGCTTGAGCGGGGAACTGGAGCGCATGGCCAGGTAGCGGTAGTGGTCCTGCCCCACCTTTTGGCTAAAGAGATGCACCAGGCCAAGCTCGCAGGCGATCCACGCGCGACGGGCGACGGAGTGAATACGGGCGCGGTCCTTGGTGGTCAAGTCGCTGCTGATCTCTGAACGATCACGCAGCAGCAGGCCCTCGTGGTACTGGATGCAGTGGCCGATTTGTGCACTGGCGACCCAGTCACACAAAATGGCTTCTGTGACAGCGACGCCTGGTGAATAGAAAGGGCGTGCACCCCCGAGCGGCTCTGGTGCGACGAGGCCAAGATGGCTGCGCGATATTTCGACAAGTTTTTGTGGCGCTAACAATTTGGGCTCCGAAAGGTGTGAATTGGCCGTGGCGCAGGTATTGCGGCTCGGTTTGCTTGGGGACTTTTTGGCTGGCATAGGTGTTATTACCGCTGGACGCGTTATTTTTCTCAGGCCACTTCGCGCAGACCAAACATGCGCAGGTGCATGCGTAGCTCGTGGACGCGGCGGTAGAAAGATGCGGTGGATAAGCCGGATGCCACGCATGCGCTGGCGATATCCGAGTGATCAGTGAGCAGGTCAAGCAATGCGGACTGCTCGCCATTCATGAAGGCAATGGCCGCTTGCAGGTCATGCATAGCCATGCCGTCAGTGAAGAATTCGTGATCGGGGTCGCGTTTAAAGTTGATCGCGTCGATGCAGTCGTCTGCTGATTTGGTTTTGGACGTGCCCATCTCGGAGTCATTGGCGGCCCCCATCGTCTTGGATGCGGCGTCAAAATCCGTATAAAGCATGCGCTGTTTGATCATCCCGTCGAGCAATTCAACGGCACGGTGTTTTGACACCATGCCCGTGAATGTGCCCGGGCTACCCTTGGCCGGATCAAACTGGTGTCTGTGCTCCAGCAGGTCGAGCATCAGCTCCTGCTGAAAGTCCTCTCGCTCGGCTGGCGATAAGCCGTGGCGAGCGGCCAGTTGATGCGTCCGGACCCTGGCTGCATTAACGGCAGCTTCAAAATACGGATCGTTTGCGCTCTGGCCAAATAAATACCCACTGGGGGTATTGGCGGGCACATTTTTGCGACCTGCGCACGGGGTAGATGTCCGTGCTGTACAACTCTGATTTCCCATGATGACGACTCCTGTTTTGAATGAACAGGGCGATCATGGAGATGATGGGTAACCAAAGAAATACGCTTGCTTGGCATGCCGTGCGGCATGCTTCGGTTCACGTCCGTTTAGCCGCGCTGACTGTACGGTCGTTACCCTTGGCTGGATGTACGTTCAGCTTCGCTGACTGTATGAATTTCAGGCTGCCGCTTTAACCTTTTTATGGGCAGAAATCCACTGCGACACAGTTCGAGGTTCGAAGAAGTAAAGGTCTTGCGTTGCCAACCATGCTGAAAGCTTGATGCCCGCCTTAGCAATACTGAGCTTTTGCAATGACGTGTCTTGATCCCAATGTGCCAATGTTGCGGCCATCGACTTATTTCTATTAGCCTTACTCAGCTCGGCCATTTTTTTGGCATGGTCGGTTTTCTGCTTGGCCTCCTGCTCTTGCAGGGACTTCCACTTAGCTTCATTCGCTTTAAGAACCTTTGCGCTGGTGTGTTTTTCAGCTGCCTGAATCTGCTCAGTAAATCGCTTCTCACGACGCTCAATATCTCTCAAACTTTCAGCTCGACAGATAGCTTCCATCGCCTCAATTGCGCTGGCTGCAGCTCTTGTGTAGTCATACGACTCAAGTTTTTTCCTATCCTTTTTTGTGTAGGTTTTTGACTTGTAGTCATAGCTGTAAGTCACCCTATCGATGGCATCTGCGACTTTCCACAGCGCCATAGTTGCAAAGTATTCAAAAGCTTCTGGATTCTCGGAGCCATCGCCAAATACATCACTCCATCCATCAATACACTCTGTAAGCGCATCAATTTCGGTCGTGTTTTCGGCGGTTGGAAAATCGCGTTCATTTAATCGTTCCTCATTAATTTGAAGATGATTTCCATCCTCATCGCTATCAAAATAGCTCCATTCACCTTCACTTTTAAGCTTCTCAATTTCATCCTCTTTAGCTTGGCTAAAGTACTCATCCACTATCTGAGCAGAAAAGCTGGCCAGATGTCTGATTTGTTCGCTTGTCCGTTTTCGCAATAAGTTACGAGCTCGCCAGACAATTCCTGAATTTTGAGGAAATGGCCAGTACGAAACCTGCCCGGTCAACGGATCGAAATTGTCAAATTGATTCCAATAGCTCATTTAAAACCTCTTTATCTTTTATTTTTTGCGTGAGTCTTTCAGATGGCTACGTACTACGCCTGGCCATCGAAGTCGAGTTGGCCAGTGGTACCAAAACGTGGGTGTAAACGGTCTACCAAGTCACGGAACTGCTCTGGACTTTGCGACAGTTTCAGTAGAGTGACGATGGAACCCATGTGACTTTGTAATTTAGGGTGCCCCACCTCCTGACTTAGATGTTGGTGAAGCCGTGCTTTACGCTCCTCTTTGCTTGCCAGACGCTTTAGTTCTGGCAACAAACCTGGTGCAAGTCGATCGTAAACAACGTTATTGGTCACATGTCCGAGAAAACTAGGTCTCCACGATGGATTACCCACCGGTGGATATGGAATTTTGTAGATGCGGAAAAGTTCGCTGTAATACTCATCCGGGAACGTCTTCAACCATGGCTGGAGCTCTTTGGCGACGAAGGCTTCAAGAATCTTGGCTAGTGCCTGCTTGTCTCGATCCTTCTGATACCCAGTAGCCTCATCAATCAGCGCGACGATGCCAACGCGCGCGAATGCCCGCATCAAAATATCTGCCTGCACTGCATATCGCTGGTCTTGCTCCGTCAAGAGCAAATTGTTGTCACGCGCTGTGAGGATCGCTTCGCAAACTTCTTGCAAAACATGCGCCTCGTAACCATCACTTGGCACGTTGTCACCTTTCGGTGACTTGCCAACGAATTGAATCGGGTTGTCTATGGCGGCTATTAGGGCTGGATCACCATAGGCCTTAATGAGCTTGTGCTCAGCAACCCGAGAAACCCCAGCTCCGCGCCCTTTCATTCCGATGGCTGCAGTCAGGCCCCTACCAGAGATGACCCGACGTCCGTCGTCAAGTACAAAACACGGTAAGTCGATCAGGTTTGTAGCCAATTGACCAGAGTGAGTTGCCTTGGGCAACTTCTTCAATGCAGCCTTTGCTTGGGCAGCTGCACGGGCGTTTTCCTTGCGCTGCTCTGGCGTCATGCTGGCCATCCTGGCCAAGCCGCCGAGCGCGCGTCCGGTGGTGTTTTCTTCTTGCATCATTACTCCTTGGTGGTTGATGAGCAGCATCATATCACATTGCTAGTAAACAACCAGCATTATTACTGTTGCTCGGAAATAAATTTGTGATGTGTTCTGACTGGACTTGAGGACTGGGTGTCGTTTACATGGCGCAAATCGGCTTTTTGATGGCCAGAACGGGCACTGCCCTGAGAAAAAAACCCCCTGCGGCGGTATGAACCTACATGACCGCCCCAAATCGCACCCCACCACCAACCCCTCGCGCCGAGCCAAGCCCGATGGCCGTCATCGGCGCAATCCTGGCCCAGGGCGCTATTCGCCTTCTGGACCGCCAAAAACGCGAAGCTCAACTTGCTAACCGTACCGAAGAGAGCGTTCATGCAGGTGTTTTGACTACCAAGGACAACACCCATGAATGACTCACTTGTTGCACGCGTTGCAGCCCTTAAAACCTCGCCCACACCTGACCTCAAGCAAATGTGGCGAGAAATGTTTCAGACCGAACCACCACCGTTTAACCGGCGCTTCCTTGAAACGCGTCTGGCATACCGGATTCAGGAGCTGGCCCTTGGGGGCCTACGCCGCGAGACCGTCAAGCGCCTGGAGAAGCTTGGCGAACAACTCGATGGTGGCAAAGCCGATGTCCGCCGCCGCAGGGTTGATGGCAGGCCCATCTGCGGAACGCGCCTGATTCGGGAATGGGATGGTGAGCGCCACGAGGTGGTGGTGCACGTTGACGATTTCGAATACGCGGGTCAACGCTACAAGTCCATTTCACGCATCGCCATGGTGATTACAGGCACCAACCGAAACGGTTGGACCTTTTTTGGTTTGTCTTCTGGAAGGAGCGTCTAATGGCTACCACCCCTAAAGTCCTGTGCGCGATCTACACGCGCAAGTCCACAGAAGAAGGCTTGGACCAAAACTTCAACTCACTGGACGCCCAACACGATGCCTGCGCTAATTACATTGCCAGCCAAAAATCTGAAGGCTGGGTAACGCTCAAGGATCGTTACGACGACGGCGGTTTCTCAGGAGGAACCCTCGAGCGCCCGGCCATCAAGCGTCTGCTCGAAGACGTCCGGAAGGGTCTGGTGAACACCATCGTGGTTTACAAGATTGATCGTTTATCACGGTCGCTTGCCGACTTTGCAAAGCTGGTCGAGCTGTTTGATCAGCACAAGGTGACCTTTGTTTCGGTCACCCAGTCCTTCAATACCACCACCTCTATGGGACGGTTGACGCTCAACATCCTGCTGTCCTTTGCGCAGTTTGAACGTGAGTTGTCCGGTGAACGGGTGCGCGACAAGATTGCGGCCTCACGCAAGCGTGGCATCTGGATGGGTGGGATGCCCGCTTTGGGCTATGACGTGGTTGAGCGAAAACTGGTGCCCAACCCCAAAGAAGCAGCCATTGTTCAGGAGATTTTTGCTCGCTTTGCCGCAACGCCCTCGATGGCCACCATTGTCAAAGACCTGCGCAAGCGCGGTGTCACCTCCAAATCCTGGACAACAGCCAAGGGCGTTGTCCGCGAAGGCAAATTGATCACCAAAGGCCTTGTCTACAAGATTTTCAGCAACCCGGTCTACATTGGCATTGCGGCCTACAAGGGTCAGCACTTCCCTGGTGAACATGACGGCATCATCACGCAAGAGCTTTGGGATACGGTGCAGATGCACCTGAAAAACGGCACCCCTATGAATAAGGCGAGGCTGGCGGGTAGGGGCAGCGCGCCCTCTCTACTGCGCGGAATTATTTTTTCTGAGCAAGGACGGGCCTTCACGCCTGGCTGGACGCGCAAGCAGCACAAGACCTACCGCTACTACATCAACACCGACTCGATCAAGATCGGCAAAGAAAGCTGCGACATCTGCCGCATCCCCGCCGGTGAGATTGAACAGGTGGTTGTTGAAAAGATGCGCGGCATCCTGCGCTCACCAGAGGTGCTGGCCCACGCAGTGCGTGAGGTCAATGCGCAGCGGCCCAAGGTTGAAGAGACAAAAGCAATTAGCGCATTGCAGTCTGTCGACGCGGTCTGGGACGAACTCTTCCCTGCGGAGCAGGCCAAAGTTCTGCATACCCTGGTTGAACGCATCACTGTGCGCAAGGACGGCATATCAATCAAATGGCACGACAAGGGCTTGAACAAGCTGTTGCGCGACACGCTTGAGCCACAAAAAGAATTGGAGGCTGCATGAGCACCGATACCGAAGCGGGATTCACCACCGAGATTCCGATGACTTTTCGCAGGCGTGGGGGCAAGGCGGTGATCGTAATGCCCGACGGTTCTCGGGCGATCGAGCGGCGCGAGGCGCTGATTGATAACGCCATGGTCAAACTGCTGGCTCGCGGCCACCGCTGGCACCGGAAACTATTTGACGGTACCCACGCTTCAATTGAAGACATGGCCAAGTCAGAGAACATCAGTCCATCGTTTGTCAGCAGAATACTGCGCCTGGCCTATCTGTCACCCACAGTCATTGAAGCCATCCTAGACGGGAAGTACCCGGCGCAACTAACGATGAAAGATCTGATGGAGCCGTTTCCAATGGAGTGGTCTATGCAGGAGAAGATATTTTTGCAGCCAAAGTAGAAGCGAAAACAGCCTTCATTTCTTACGCACCAACGCAAATCCGAACCAAATGAATCTCTGGGTAGTTTCCAATTCACTTTACCTGTTGGTTTGATTCGAAGTGCTTTTTCGTTTACTATCGACAAGTTGGTGCTCGCGCTGTGGTTCACATAGCGCAGTTCAACGGGAAGCAGGAGAGAAGGTCACTCAAAGCCAACTTAACCTGCGCTGCCCCCGCAACGGTAAGTGGACGAATCCGCAGGGATTCCGCTTCCATCACAGCCACTGAGTGCCTTGAACAAGCGCTTGGGAAGGCGATGGAAGTCGTGCCACCAGCCCGGATACCGGCCAACAATGTGGTGGTGCGTCTTTTTAAAAGCGCGCTGCTGTAACGCTCATGTACTGGCGGGGATGCCGGTAAGGGCCTTTGTTTCGGGTTGATTCATATGCGAAAACTTCACTCACGCCGGCTCTTGGCCGCGCTTATCCACGCCCCCCTGTCAGTTCCGGCCGTCTATGCGCAATCAACGCCTGTAGACGTCCCCACACTTAGCCCAATTGTGGTGACGGCGACCCGTGTGCCGCAGCCGTTGGCCGACTTGGTGGCCGATGTAACGATCATTGACCGTGCAACCATCCAACGCAGCGGAGCGGTTGGCGTAGCGGATATCCTAGCCGGCGCGCCCGGTATTCAAATCAGCCGCCCCGGTAACGTTGGCTCTCCAACCAGCGTGTTCTTGCGTGGTGCGGAGTCGCGCTACACAGCGGTTTTTATCGATGGCGTGCGGGTTGATTCGCAGTCCACCGGCGGCGCAAGCTGGCAGACGATTCCGTTGGCCCAAATTGACCGTATTGAGGTGCTGCGCGGCCCGGCCGCTGCGGTGTATGGCTCTGATGCGATCGGCGGCGTGATTCAGCTGTTTACCCGCAAGGGTGATGGTGCATTAACGCCCTCGATCGGCGTTGGAATCGGTACTTACAACACAAAAAAGGTTGATGCGGCACTCAGCGGTTCAAGCGAAGCTATTGACTACTCGCTTGGGTTATCCAGTGAAACCAGTACTGGCTTTGACTCCCGGTCGGGTACACCTCACAATCCAGACAATGACGGCTACCACAGTAAATCAGCTAACGCTAGGCTTGGTTTGCAGGTCAGCAAAGCTCAGCGTGTCGAACTTACGGCACTGACGAGTAACGTTAACTCACAGTACGATGCCTTCGGCTATAACCTTGCAAAGCCGGTAGACGACCGCAGTCGCCTCAAGTTGACTACTGTCGGGGTGAACTGGCTGTCGCAATGGAGCGATACGTTCAGTTCGCGACTTAGCGTCACCGATTCGCGTGACCGCTACGAAACCACCCCCTCTTACTACCTGACCGAGACCAATCTGCGCAGCTACCTATTTCATAACAAGTTCCAGATGGGCAAGCATCTGCTGACAGCAACTCTCGAGCGAAGAGAAGACCACCTGAATAATGCTCCAATCAATGCCATTCGCTCGCAGGATGCGTTAGCTTTCGGCTACGGTTGGACTAACCGGAATCACACGATACAGCTAAACCTTCGAGGCGACCAGGACAGCGCCTTTGGTGGTTACACGACTGGCAGTGCCGCCTACGGCTTTGCTCTCTCGCCGCAGTGGCGCGTAACCGCCTCGGCTGGCACAGCTTTTCGTGCACCTACGCTTTATCAGCTTTTTAGCGAGTACGGCGTGTCAACTTTGCAGCCAGAAACCAGCCGGAATCTTGAGCTCGGCCTGCGTTATGCCCAGGGCACCAGTAGATTCAGTTTAGTGGCCTACCGCAATCTGGTCAGTAACCTGATCAGCTTTGGAACGGCAGGACCTTGTGCTTCAAGTCTCGGTTGCTACACCAACACGGCGCAAGCTGAGTACACGGGTTTAACGTTCTCAGGCCGCCAACAACTTGGAACAGTAAACTTTCATGGTTCGCTAGATCTGCAAGACCCCCGTAATCTGGCAAATGGTAATTTATTAGCACGCCGTGCGCGCCAGTACGGAACGTTTGGTGCCGACACCCGTGTTGCCGCTTGGACCGTGGGTACCGAAGCCCAGTTCAGTGGTTATCGCTATGACAATGCCGCCAACACAAGGCGCTTGGGCGGCTACAGCTTGATCAACCTGTACGCCAGCACTCCCATTAGCAAAGACTGGACGCTTCTTGCGCGTGTCAACAATCTTACGGACAAGAACTACCAGTTGGCTAATACCTACACGACTCCTGGGCGTACTTTTTACATGGGGGTGCGGTGGGCACCGCAGTGAAGATGACCGAGACTCTAAATGTCTGACATGACGGGTTGCCCCGCCATCCTCGTCGCTGCCCCGGCCTCCGGCCAGGGAAAGACGACGGTCGTGTCGGCCTTGGCGCGATTGCATGCGCGCCAGGGGCGCAAGGTGCGGGTGTTCAAGTGCGGGCCTGATTTTCTGGACCCTTACTGGCATTCGCTGGCCAGCGGCCAGCCGGTCTACCAACTCGATTTGTGGATGACTGGTGCCGATGACTGCCGCGCACGCTTGGCACAGGCTGCGTCGGAGTCAGATCTGATCATCGTCGAAGGCGTCATGGGGTTGTTTGACGGCGAACCCAGCGCGGCTGATCTGGCCGAGCGCTTTGGCCTGCATGTGCTGGCGGTCATCGATGCAGGCGCCATGGCCGGCACCTTTGGCGCGCTCGCATGGGGATTGCAACACTATCGCCCGGCCATGCCCTGGGCCGGTGTATTGGCCAACCGCGTGGCCAGCGAAGGCCATGCCGCGATGCTGAAAAACAGTATGCGTGCACCGGCCGACTGGCTGGGTGCTTTGATGCGCAATGACACGTTTACTTTGCCAGAGCGTCACCTGGGCTTGACGGTGCCCGGTGAAGTAGGCGATGCCATGGCGCGCTTGGACGCCGCTGCTGACGCGCTGGCAGCGACGCCTTTGGGACGCATGCTGCCGCAAGACATGGCGCACTGGGCTTTACGCTTGCCCGCCGGGCCGCAGCCTGCCTCAAGCCCGGGCAAACTTTTGCAAGGCCTCACAATTGCCGTGGCGCGCGATGCCGCGTTTTGTTTTATTTACCGGGCCAATCTAAATTGCTTGCAGGAGTTGGGCGCAGAACTGGTGTTCTTCTCTCCCTTGAAAGACAGCGCTTTGCCGGCCTGTGATGCTGTTTGGCTGCCCGGCGGTTACCCGGAGTTGCATGCGAACGTGCTGGGTGCCAACCATGCTCTGCGCGCTAGCCTGGCGCAACATATTGCCCATAACAAACCTGTCTGGGCCGAATGTGGCGGCATGATGGTTTTATTTGAAACGCTGATCGATGCCGACGGCCAAAGCCACGCGCAATGGGGATTGTTGCCAGGCACAGTGCACATGCAAAAACGCCTGGCCGCCTTAGGCCCGCATCAATTGCTTACGCCCGCCGGACTTTTGCGCGGCCATACTTTTCATTACTCCACTTGCGACAGCACTGCGGCGGTGCGCCAGCGTACCGCACGTCCCGGCCAGGAGCCCAAGCCCGACGCGGGCGAAGCCTTGTATTACCGTGGCTCGGTACAAGCCAGTTATTTCCATGCTTGGTTTCCCTCCAACCCGGTAGCTACCGCAGCGCTATTTATCGGCCAAGGAGCCTAGAGCTATGACAACTGGCTTTGACTACCCTATTGGTCCGCAGCGCATTATTTGTATGACCGAAGAGACCACCGAGTGGTTGTACCTGCTCGGTCAGGAATATCGCATTGTGGGCATTTCCGGCTACACCGTGCGACCCGCGCGTGCACGACAAGAGAAGCCTCGCATCAGCGCGTTTACCAGCGCGAAGATCGACCAAATACTGGCCTTGCAGCCCGATTGCGTGTTGGGTTTTTCGGACTTGCAGGCCGATATCGCATCGACCCTGATCCGCCAAGGCGTGCAAGTGACGATTTTTAACCAGCGTAGCGTGGCCGAGATTTTGTCCATGCTTTACCAGGTGGGTGCCATGGTCGGCCAAGCGCAGCAGGCCATGGAGCGCATCGCCGCCATGCAGGCGCAGATGCAGGCAGTGGCGCTTGCCGCTGCAGCCTTGCCACGCAGACCGCGTGTGTATTTTGAAGAATGGGACGAACCGCCTATCAGCGCCATCCGCTGGGTTTCCGAACTCATGGGGATTGCCGGTGGCGATGATTGTTTCCCCGAGTTGGCGCAGCAGTCCCTGGGTAAAAACCGAATCATTGCCGATAGCAGTGAGATCGTACGGCGCGACCCTGACATCATCATTGGCTCCTGGTGCGGAAAAAAATTTCGCCCCGAAAAAGTCACGGCGCGTGATGGTTGGCAAAACGTCAAAGCGGTACAACACCAGCAGTTATTTGAAATCAAGTCGCCCGACATATTGCAACCCGGCCCGGCATCGCTGACCGATGGTTTGGCGCATTTGCATCGCATCATCATGGACTGGGCGCGTGTGTATGCATAAAGCACTGACTATCGCGCGCAGCGAATTCATCCTCGGCGGTCAAAAGAGCGGTAAGTCGCGGCACGCCGAATTACTCGCGCAGCAGTGGCTTGGCCTGTCAACAGACCATAGCGCCGTATTGATCGCCACAGCCCAGCCCTGGGACGAGGAAATGCGCGCGCGCATCGGCCGCCATCAGGCCGACCGCGCGCAGCGTGTGCCGGGCATGCGAACCATTGAAGAGCCCCTGGCCTTGGCGCAGACTCTGGCCGTGCACAGTCGTCCCGATGTGCTGTTGGTAGTCGATTGCCTGACCTTGTGGCTGACCAACGGCATGATGCCCATGCACCCGCAAGCAGGCGCGCAATTTGATGTCGAAAGCCAAGTATTTGCCTTGACAGAGGCGATTGCCATAGCCACAGGCCCGGTGGTCTTGGTGGGCAATGAAATTGGCATGGGCGTGATTCCCATGGGCGCTGAAGTGCGCGCTTTTGTGGATGCACTGGGCCGGCTCAACCAGCGCGTGGCCCAGGCGTGTGCGCGTGTCACCTTGATGGCGGCCGGCTTGCCCCTAACTTTGAAAGCCGCTCCATGAAACGCTATTACTTTTATTTGCTGCTCGTCCTGTTGCAATCGTTTGCAGCGCAAGCGGTGGAAGTCGTCGACGACCGCGGTTTTCGCACCACCTTGCCGCATCCGCCGCAACGTATCGTCAGCCTCTTGCCGTCCTTAACCGAGTCGATTTGCGAACTCGGCTATTGCCAGCGCCTAGTGGGTGTGGACCGCTATTCAAACTTTCCCGCCAGTCTGCAAAACCTGCCCCAACTTGGCGGCGGGCTCGATCCGAATATCGAAGCGATTGTGGTGCTCAAGCCCGACGTGGTAATCATGGCGGCTTCGTCTCGTGCGGGTGAGCGTTTGCGCGCACTGGGTTTGAACGTGGTGGCGCTGGAGCCCAAAACCCATGCCGATGTGCAACGCGTCTTGCGCAAACTTGGTCAGTTGCTGGAAGCTCCCGATGTCGACAAAATCTGGCGCGCCATCGATGCCGGCGTATCGGCCGCCGCCCAATCGCTACCGTCTTCGGCGCTCGGCACGCGGGTGTATTTTGAAGTCAACCCCGCCCCCTATGGCGCGGGCGAGAACTCTTTCATCGGCGAGACCCTGTCCCGCCTGGGCGCAAAAAACATCATCCCTGCCAAGCTCGGCCCCTTCCCCAAGATCAACCCTGAATTCATAGTGCGCGCCAACCCGGATCTCATCATGGTAGGTGACAGTAGCGCCGAGGCCATGTTGCAGCGCCCGGGCTGGCCTGCCATGCGCGCCGTACGTGAACAACGCGTGTGCGCGTTTTCACCCGCGCAGTCCAATGTGCTGGTGCGCCCCGGCCCGCGCATGGCCGAGGCTGCGCGCTTGATGGCAGCGTGCGTCAACGAAAAGTCGCCGGGCTCGGGCCCTCGCAAGGTGCAGCGATGAACGTAGCTGCGCTGCGTCTGGCTGTGGTCTTGCTGCTGCTGAGCGCAGCGCTGATGCTGCTTGGCGTGTGCGTGGGTAGCGCTGGTTTTGAGGATTTGCTCCGGCCTTTGTTACATCCTCAAATTGACCCGGATCAAAGCGCACTGGCCGCGCAAATCGTGTTGGACATCCGCTTGCCTCGTACCATCGGCGCATGGACTGCTGGGGCTTTGCTTGGCTTGGCCGGTGCGGTGGCGCAAGGCTTGTTTCGTAACCCGCTGGCTGATCCGTATTTGCTGGGCAGCGCCTCGGGCGCAGCGCTGGCCGTAGCACTGGCACTGCTGGCCATGGGCGGCGCTTCGGGTATGTTGGGTGGTACCGTGATGAGCGCCGGCGCCACCTTCAGCGTCTACTCGGGCAGCCTGCTGGTACGACTGGGATTGACTGGTGCGGCCTTTGTAGGTGCGGTGCTGGCGGTGCTGCTCACGCTGATCTTGTCGCGTGGTGTGCAACACACTTTGCGTTTGTTGCTCGCGGGTGTGGTGGTCGGCGTGGTGCTGGGGGCGGCTACCCAGTTGGTCTTGTTATTCTCGCCCGAATCCTTGCAGGCTATGCAATCGTTTATGTTGGGCTCGACCGCCTTTGCAGGTTGGGCTGCGTGCGGCCTGATGGGCGTGGTCTGGTTGCTGGGCGTCGCCATTGCGTGCGCGCTCGGGCGGGTCCTGGACGGGCTCAGTTTGGGTGAGACTACGGCACGCAGTCTGGGCCTGCCGGTCGCCTCAATTCGCATGGTGCTGATCGTCGTGCTGGCTATCGCCACCGGAACTGCGGTTGCGCAAACCGGTTTGATTGCCTTTGTCGGCCTGGCCGCACCGCATTTGGTGCGCTCGGTCTTGAGCACGGGTCACCGCTGGTTGATTGTGCTGGCCAGTTTGATGGGCGCGGTCTTACTCATGGCCGCTGACGTGCTGGCGCGCTGGCTGATTGCGCCCCAGGAGTTACCCGTGGGCGTGGTGACTGCGGTACTTGGTGGTGCGTATTTGCTCTGGCTGATGCACCGCAGTACGCTGGCAAAAGGGGCTGCTTGATATGCCGGGTCCTAATGTTACAACCGCGCTGAAGGCGCAGAAATTACAGGTCAGCCTGATGGGTAGGCCGGTGCTGCATGGCCTGGACTTGGCTATTGCAGCCGGTCAGTGGACCAGCATCGTCGGCCCTAATGGCGCGGGCAAGTCCACCCTGCTCAAAGCACTGGCCGGCTTATTGCCGGCTGCTGGCCATGTTGAGTTGCTAGGCCAGCCCTTGCACAGCCTGCCAGTGCGCACCCGCGCATTGCAAATGGCCTGGTTAGGGCAAAACGAAAGCACGGGCGATGACCTCAAAGTTTGGGACGTCGCCATGCTGGGCCGCCTGCCGCACCAGTCTTGGTTGGGCGCCTCTAACCCCATAGACCATGCGGCAGTCGAGCAGGCCTTGCGCGCCACCCATGCCTGGGAGTGGCGCGAGCGTGCGCTGGGTCAGCTCTCGGCGGGTGAGCGCCAGCGTGTGCTTTTGGCGCGGGCGCTAGCGGTGCAAGCGCAGGTATTGCTGATGGACGAACCGCTGGCCAACCTGGACCCGCCGCACCAAGCCGATTGGTTGCAACTGGTGCGGGCCCTTGTCGCCCAGGGTTGCACGGTGGTGAGCGTCTTGCACGAGATTTCCATGGCCTTGCATGCCGACACCATAGTGGTGATGGCGCAAGGCCGCATGACCCACCACGGCCCCTGCGCTGATGCGCAAACCCACCGCGCCGTGGAGCAGGTGTTCGACCATCGATTGGCCATCCATGCCTTGGCCGGTCAATGGGTGGCCATACCGTCCAAAATCTGATTCTTATCCTTTAGGAAGTGCTAACCTTATGCAAATAGAAACGCCCCCCACCGAAAAGCCCTATGAAAAATCCGAGGGCGAGCGGCGCGGCCTCATTATTGTCAACACCGGCGACGGCAAGGGCAAAAGTACTTCGGCTTTTGGCCTGGCTTTGCGCGCCCACGGACGCGCCAAGAAGGTGAAGATTTTTCAGTTCATGAAAGTGCCTTCGGCACGCTTTGGCGAACACCGCATGTTTGAACAACTGGGCATCCCCATCGAAGGCCTGGGCGACGGCTTTAGCTGGAAAAGCCAGGACCTGGAACACAGCGCGCAATTGGCGCGCGATGGCTGGCAAAAGGCCAAAGCGGCCATCCAAAGCGGTGAGTACTTCATGGTCACGCTGGACGAAATCACCTACCCGTTAATTTACGGCTGGATGCCCCTGGACGATGTGCTGGACACCTTGCGCAGCCGCCCCAGCCATTTGCATGTGGTGTTGACCGGACGCCGCTGCCCCCCGGAAATCATAGCCCTGGCAGACACCGTGACCGAGATGACCATGGTCAAGCATGCATTCCAAGCGGGCATCCCGGCGCAGCGTGGGATTGAGGATTGAATGCGCCCCATTCACCTTGCACCCTTTCCATGCACTGGTGCGTCCCAGCGCATGGACTTTCTCAGAAAAAAAATTTAGCTTATGACGATTGATTCACCCCCCAAACCCACCATCAGCCCCTACAAACACCATGTGCTGCTGTGCACCGGCCAACGCTGCGGGGAGGAGGGGGCAGGACAGGCGTTGTATGACAGCTTATGGACCAAGCTCAAGGCGGCCGGCATACACGAGGGGCCGGAGCGAACCAAATTCAACAGCGTCAACTGTTTTGGGGCTTGCAAAGGCGGCCCAGTGATGTGTGTGCAGCCGCAGGGCATCTGGTACTACAACGTGACACCGGCCAATTTAGATCTCATCATTGCCGAGCATCTTGTGGGTGACCAAGCGGTGCAGGAGTTGGTTTTTCACCAGAGCCCTGAGGCTAGTGATTCCGCGCAGCGCGGCAGTGCTGGATGAGTCTGTGGGTTTGACCACATTCATTTCCACGCCCGATGCGGCCATGCTGTGTCTGCCTGTGCTGGCATTGCTGGCGGCGCTGGCGATAGACCATTTTCTCGGCGAGCCGCCGGTGCGCTTTCACCCGGTGGTGTGGATGGGCAATTACCTTACCTGGGCCGGCGAGCAGGTGCAATCCCTGAGCCGCCAGACTTTAGCCGCTGGTGGTGCGGCTATCGAAAACGAACCGGCCGACTTACCCGCATTCGCCCTCGGCGCACTGGCATGGTTATGGGGTATTTTGCTGGTGGGTGCTGCGGCGTATGCCATCGAACAAAGCGTGTTGGCATGGCTGGAGCCGTTAAGCTGGGCGGGCCTGCTGCTGGCTGCGCTGCTGCTGGGTCTGGTGCTCAAACCGGCATTGGCTTGGGCTATGTTGCGCACCGAGACGCAGGCCGTAGAACTTGCCCTCAGTGGCTTGCCCGATGGCTCACTGGCGCGGGGCCGGGAGCGATTGCGTTTTCTGGTCAGCCGGGATGTGACCGATTTTAGCGAGGTACAGGTAAGAGAAAGCGTCATTGAGTCGCTGGCGGAAAACCTGAACGACTCCGTGGTAGCACCGATATTTTGGTTTGTCGTACTGGGCCTTCCCGGTGCGCTGATGTACCGCTTTGCCAATACGGCCGATGCCATGTGGGGCTACCCTGGTATGTACCGTGAACGCAACTGGCAATGGGCCGGAAAGTGGGCAGCACGCGCAGACGATGTGCTCAGCTGGCTGCCGGCGCGTATCACCGCCTTGCTGCTGGCGCTGGCTGCGGCAGGTGTGTCCTTCGCGCAGTTGTACCGCGACGCGGCCCGTACACCGTCACCCAACAGCGGCTGGCCCATGGCTGCGATGGCGATGGCGCTGGGTTGCAGTCTGAGCAAGCCACAGGTCTATGTCCTGAATGCGCCAGGCCGCGAGCCCCAAGCGGCGGACACCGAGCGCGCCATCCGGCTGGCGGGCCGGGCGTTGCTGATGGGCGTGGCGGGCCTGGTGATGTTTACCTTGGTAGGCATGCTGAAGGGCTTGCCATGACCATGCAAGGCGAAAAGGTCATGCGCGTGCACGGTGGTGCCGATGCCTTAGGTGTTGCACGCTTTGATTTCTCCACCAACAGCAACGCTTGCGGCCCCTGCCCGCAAAGCTTGCACGATGTGCAACAGGCCGACACTACGCACTATCCGGACCCGGATTACCGCGACTTGCGCCAGGCGCTGGCAGACTTTCATGCGGTGGATGTCCGGCGCATTGTGCTGGCGGCCAGTGCCAGCGAGTTCATCTTCCGTATCAGCGCGCTCGCGGCGCAAAGGGCAAGCGCACGGGGCGAAATTGCCCAGGTCTGGCTGCCTGCTTGCGCGTATGGCGACTATGCCTATGCCGCGCAGGCATGGGGTTTGCGTCAGGTGCAGGACCCGCAGGCGGCGCAGCTGCTGTGGGCGTGTGAGCCGTCGAGCCCGCTGGGTCAGTCACATACTGACTGGCCAGCCTGGTTGCATCAGCCGCACAGTACGCCGCAGCCACCTGCTGCGCAACTGGTGCTCGATTGCGCGTATGCGCCATTACAATTACAAGGTCAGTCTTCCCTGACCAATGCGCAGCGTGACAGGGTCTGGTGTTTGTGGACCCCTAATAAGGCGCTAGGCTTGACAGGCGTGCGTGCTGCGTATGCGATTGCACCACTGAACGCAGACGCAGAGGTGCAGTCGCTGCGAGCGCTCGCACCTTCCTGGCCTTTAGGCGCGCACGGTGTGGCCATGTTGCAGAACTGGGTGCAAACCGATACCCAGGCATGGCTGACGCAAAGCCGCAGTTTGCTTCAAGCCTGGAAGCAACGCCAGTTGATGGCCCTGAAAGAATTAAACTGGGATTGTTTGCCCAGTCTGGCCAATTTTTTCTGTGCCCGTTCGCTTACAGATATAGATCTGCCGGCGCTGCGCGCAGCAGGCATCAAATTACGTGACGCCTCGTCCCTGGGCTTGCCAGGCTTTTTCCGGCTTGCGGTGTTGCCGCCATTAGCGCAGGATGCGTTGTTCGCCCAGTTGCAGCGTTACTTGCAAGTGGGCAAAGTGCAACAAAAGGATGGGGTGTGAGCGCGCGTTGTGTCATGGTGCTGGGCACTACCAGCGGCGCAGGTAAAAGCTGGCTGACCACCGCCTTGTGCCGCTACTACGCACGCCAAGGGCTAAAGGTCGCACCATTCAAAGCGCAGAACATGAGCAACAACGCACGGGTGGTGGCTTCCAGTAACGGTCAGGGCGAGATTGGCAGCGCACAATACTTTCAAGCACTGGCCGCGCATGCTTTTCCAGATGTGCGCATGAACCCGTTACTCTTAAAGCCCGAGCGCGATAAGCACAGCCAGGTGGTCATGCTCGGACATGTGGACGAGGTGTTGACGCACATGCCTTGGCGCGAGCGCAGCAATCATGTGTGGCCGCGGATTGCAGCTGCGCTCGACGAATTGATAGCCGACCACGATGTAGTGGTCATCGAAGGCGCAGGTTCGCCTGCTGAAATCAATTTGTCCAGCAGCGACATCGTCAATATGCGCATCGCTTTGCACGCGAATGCGGCCTGCCTGCTGGTGACCGACATCGACAAAGGCGGCGCGTTTGCGCATCTGTACGGTACCTGGGCTTTGTTGCCGACCCATGAGCGCGCACTGCTGCGTGGCTTTGTATTGAACAAGTTTCGTGGTGATGCTTTATTGCTATCGCCTGCACCGCAGATGTTGCAAGACCTGACTGGTGTGCCCACGGTGGCGACTTTGCCGATGTGGTGGCAGCACGGCTTGCCGGAGGAGGACGGCGTGTTTGACGAGCGCAGTATCGCCAGCGGTGCGGTACGAACGACGATAGCTGTCATCGCCTATCCGCGCATCAGCAACCTTGACGAATTTCAACCATTAAAAAATATTCCAGGTTTGCGCTTGCAATGGGTACGCAGCCCGGCAGACCTGGTCGGTTTGAAGCCCATTGATTGGATCATCCTGCCCGGCTCCAAGCACACCAGCGGCGACTTGGCCTGGTTGCGCGCGCAAGGCCTAGATACTGCAATTGCACAGCATGCACAACAGGGCGGAGCGGTGCTAGGTATTTGCGGCGGTCTGCAAATGCTGGGCGAAGCTTTGATTGACCCGCACGGCATTGACGGCAACGCGCCTGGCTTGGGTCTACTGCCTCTAGTCACAGTGTTTGAAACCAACAAAATCGTGCGGCATACGCAGGCCTGTTTTTCAGATGCTCTGGCAGCTTGCACTACATCAACGTTCGCGCCGCTGGCCGGTGTCACGGTAGCGGGCTATGAAATCCACAACGGCCAGACGCAGCAGCACGCAGACATGGCGCAGGCCGGTATCGTGGCGCACGCTGCCTTGCCCGATGGCCTAGGCTGGTACAACGCGCAGGGTAATGTCTTGGGTGTGTATGTGCACGGTTTGTTTGAGGACGCCGCTGCCGTGCAAGCTTTGTTCGGCGCGGGCCGCGCGCAGCCGGTGCCAACGCTGGATAGCGTGTTCGAGGGTCTGGCAGACTATGTGCAAGTGCACTTTGAGCCCGGCGTGTTGGATGCCCTGATTTGTTGATTTCTTCTACCCTACTGGAAAATTTCCGCCCTATGAATACAACCCAACCTACCCTCAGAAATCTGCACGACCAAGCATTGAACAGCGTATTGCAGGATGCCATAGACAACAAAACCAAGCCACCGGGCTCGCTTGGTCGCCTCGAAGCACTAGCGGTACAAATCGGCGAAATTCTGGGCACAGATAAACCCGTGCTGGAACATCCGCAAATGGTGGTGTTTGCCGCCGACCACGGGCTCACAGCGCAAGGCATATCAGCCTTTCCTGCGGATGTGAGCTGGCAGATGGTTGAAAACTTTTTGGCCGGCGGCGCAGCGGTCAGCGTACTGGCGCGTCAACACGGCTTAGCTTTGACGGTGGTCGATTGCGGAGTCAACCGCGATTTTTTAGCGGGTCTGCCTGCGGGCACACCACGCCCGGGTTTGCTGGTGCGCAAAGTGGCGGGCGCAGAGCACGGCACGGCGGATTCTTCGCAAGGCGTGGCGATGACGCCATCGCAATGCGAACAAGCCATACGCAACGGCATGGAACTGGTGCGCGACATACCTGGCAATGCATTGCTGCTGGGTGAAATGGGCATTGGTAACACCTCGGCCGCTTCTTTGTTGTTGGCGCGTTTGGCGGGGCTGGATATAGCATTGTGTACCGGCGCGGGCACTGGCTTGGATGCGGCGGCCGTGGCGCGCAAATGCGAGGTCTTGCGCCAGGTGTTGGCGCTGCATGCAGATGCGACGCAGCCCTTGGACGCACTGGCCTCGTTCGGCGGGCTGGAGATAGCCACCATGACCGGCGCGATATTGCAAGCGGCAGTTCAGCGACGGGTGATTGTGGTGGACGGTTTCATTGCCAGTGCGGCGGTGCTGGTGGCGCATGCGTTGCAGCCGCTGGTCTTGCAGCGCTGCGTGTTTGCGCACCGCTCGGGCGAGCGCGGTCATGAATTCATGTTGCAACACTTAGGCGTGCATGCCTTGTTGGATCTGGGCTTGCGCCTAGGCGAAGGGTCTGGCGCAGCGCTGGCCTGGCCGCTGTTGCAGTCTGCCTGCGCCATTCTTCGCGAGATGGCCAGCTTTGCCTCGGCCGGCGTGTCTGAAAAATCCACACCTGTCGTCGCATGAAAGCCTTGCGCCATTTCCTGCTGGCGCTGCAATTTTTCACCCGCATTCCGGTCACCGGTAGGCTGGCCGATTGGGTGGGATTCAGCCAGGCCATGTTGCGCGCCAGTGCTGCGTACTTCCCGGCGGTCGGCGTGGTGGTCGGTGGCTTGGTGGTGCTGTTGACGGCGGCGCTGATGCATTACTTGCCCGCTACTTACGCACCCTTGGCAGCGGCAGCGCTGGGCACGACGTGGAGCGTGTGGCTGACCGGCGCTTTTCATGAAGACGGTCTGGCTGATGTGGCCGACGGCTTGGGCGGCAGCTATGACCGTGAGCGTGCGCTCATCATCATGAAAGACTCGCGCGTCGGCGCTTTCGGCGCGATTGCCGTGGTGTTGATTTTGCTTAACAAAGTGGCGCTGCTGGCCTTGCTCGGTGCGGTCGGCCTGGTTTGGATGTGTTTTGCTTTGATGGCTGGTCATGTGATTTCGCGCACCTGGCCATTGCTCATAATTAGATGGCTGCCACATGTGGGCGACGAAGCGGGATCCAAGTCCAAGCCTTTGGCCGATCAAATCAGCACAAGCAGTTTGGCCGTCGCTTTGTTCTGGTGTGCAGGTGCACTCGCCTTGAGTACCTGCATCGCAGCGGCTGTGTTAACCGGATCCGATCCGCTAACGCTGGCAATTACGCAAGTGCTGCCCGTGCTGAAAGTCTTGGCCTTCGGTAGTCTTGCCAGCGCATTGATCTTTGTTTATTTGTTACGTTTGTTTGCCCGGCGTTTGCAAGGCTTTACGGGCGACTGCCTGGGTACCACGCAACAGGTGTGTGAAATTGCGTTTTACCTGGGCTGCACGCTGGCTTTAGGTAGCGGCCATTAAGCGCCGGCGGCAAAAGCACTATGGCGCTGTGGATAGTCAGACACGCCAAGCCGCTGATCGCCAGTGGCGTCTGTTACGGCGCGTTGGATGTAGCGGCGGATACACAACACACCTTGCTAGTTGCCCATGCATTGGCGCAAGCGCTGCCACTAAATTGCAACGTTTGGGTGTCGCCCTTGCGGCGTTGCATGCAACTGGCCGATGCTCTGTCAGACATACGGCCTGAATTGAATACGCAGACTGACACGCGCTTGAGAGAAATGGACTTCGGCACATGGGAGGGCGTGGCCTGGGACGCGATTCCCCTGGCAGCCATGCAAGCCTGGACCGATGATTTCGGCGCACACCGCTTTGGCGGTGTGGAAAGCGCTAACCAGGTATTGGCCCGGGTTACAGACCTGTGGGATGCCGCGCGGCAACATCCTGATGCACCCCAGGTGTGGATTACCCATGCCGGAGTGGCGCGCGCCGTGCGCTTGCTGTCACAAGGGTTCCGAAGCGTTAGCAGCGCCAGCCAATGGCCTAAGGATGCGCCCAGCTATGGAGAGTGGTGGCGCATTGATATTTAAACCAGCTAAGTGGCAAGGTTGGCCTGAAATTTTGCCTTTTGAAACGCGCCTTACGATGGCCCTGCTACCCGTAACTACTTGCCGATTTCCTCTTTTATTTTGATGCTTTGCACGGTCTGAACAACGAAATTTCATTCAGCTTGGTTCAAAGCCTGTTTTGCCTTCATCCGCAAATTCATGGCTCGGAACCAAGTCCGAAAAAGTCATGAGGTTTTGAGACAAAAGGGGTTTGAGACGACTTTCCCAGGCTGCTGCGGCAGGTCGCAGTCAGGAGCTCAAAGCAAAAAGCCCCGCGTGGTGCGGGGCCTGAGGCTGCCTCAAGGCCTGCTGAGCAGGTTTGAGGTCTTTGTACTGGCGGAGAGGGAGGGATTCGAACCCTCGGTAGTGTTGCCACTACGCCTGATTTCGAGTCAGGTACATTCGACCACTCTGCCACCTCTCCGGGTTCGGTTTCGTTTGTCGAAGCTGGTATTCTATCAGGCCGACAGCGTCTCCAAGCCGCCCATATAGGGCCTCAACACCTCGGGCACCGTGACCGAGCCATCGGCGTTTTGGCAGTTCTCGAGCACGGCCACCAGCGCACGGCCCACGGCCAAGCCAGAGCCATTCAAGGTGTGCACCAACTCGTTTTTGCCCTGCGCGTTTTTGAAGCGTGCCTGCAAACGGCGCGCCTGAAAGGCCTCGCAGTTGGACACGGAGCTGATCTCGCGGTAGGTGTTTTGCGCAGGCACCCAGACTTCCAGGTCATAGGTCTTGCTCGCGCCAAAGCCCATGTCACCGGTGCACAGGCTCATCACGCGGTAAGGCAAGCCCAGCTTTTGCAAAATGGCTTCCGCATGACCCGTCATGGCTTCGAGCGCTTCGTAGCTGTGTTCGGGGTGCACGATCTGCACCATCTCGACTTTGTCAAACTGGTGTTGGCGAATCAGGCCGCGCACATCGCGTCCGCCACTGCCCGCCTCCGAACGAAAGCAAGGGGTGTGAGCCGTGAGCTTGATCGGCAAATCGGCCTCAGCCAAGACCTCGTCGCGAACCACATTGGTGAGCGTCACTTCTGAGGTGGGGATCAGGTAAAGCGCTTGGCTTTCTTCACCCTCTTGGCCGCCTTTGTTGGCTGCAAACAAATCGGCCTCGAACTTGGGCAACTGGCCCGTACCGCGCAGCGTATCGGCGTTCACGATGTAGGGTGTGTAGCACTCGGTGTAGCCGTGCTCTGAGGTCTGCACATCCAACATGAACTGTGCCAAAGCCCTGTGCAAACGCGCCACGGGGCCGCGCATGAAGGTGAAGCGCGAACCGGTCAGCTTGGTGCCGGTCTCAAAGTCCAGGCCCAGCTTCTCGCCGATGTCCACATGGTCTTTGAGCTCGAAATCAAAGCTGCGCACAGTGCCCCACCGGCGCACTTCCACGTTGCCTTCTTCGTCCTCACCCACAGGCACTGATTCGTGCGGCAAATTGGGCACTGCGAGAAGCAGGTCTTGCAGCTCGGCCTGGATCACTTCCAAGCGCTGGGCCGAAGCATCGAGCTCTGCCTTGATCGCCCCCACTTGCGCCATCACGGCATCGGCCTCGGCGTGCTGGCCCTTGCCCTTGAGCATGCCAATTTGCTTGGACAGGCTGTTGCGCTGGCTTTGCAGCTCTTCGGTGCGGGTTTGAAGCGTTTTGCGCTCGCCCTCCAAAGCGCGAAACAGCTCAACATTCAAAAAGGGTTGAGGATTTTTACGGGTCTGCAAACGCGCAACGGCAGCGTCCAGATCTTTGCGGAGAAGAACAATATCAAGCATGGGGGGATTGTAGTGAGCCGGGTTATGGGTTCTCAGCGCCATCCAGCTTCAAACCCTTGGGCATCGGAAACTTGATGGTTTCTTGAATGCCGTCCAGCGTGCGCACAGACACCGCACCCAGGGTGCGCAATCGCGCAATCACCTCTTGCACCAGCACATCTGGGGCCGATGCACCTGCGGTCAGGCCCACTTTTTGCGCCCCGGTAAACCAGGCTTCCTGCAAATCGGCCGCCGTGTCCACCATGTAGGCGGGCGTACCCAAGCGGTCGGCCAGCTCGCGCAAGCGGTTGCTGTTGGAGCTGGTGGGGCTGCCCACCACGATCACGACGTCGACCAGCGGGGTCATCAGTTTGACGGCGTCTTGTCGGTTTTGGGTGGCATAGCAAATGTCTTGTTGCTTGGGCTCACGCACCTGCGGAAAGCGCGCTTTGACCGCCGCCACAATCTCAGCCGCATCGTCCACGCTGAGTGTGGTTTGCGTGACCACCGCCAGCAACTCGGTCTGGCTGGGCTGCACCTTGGCCACGTCTTGCACGTCTTCCACCAGATGAATACCGCTGTCGAGCTGGCCCATGGTGCCTTCCACCTCGGGATGGCCTTTGTGCCCGATCATGATGAATTCATAACCCTCTTTGTGCAGCTTGGCCAGCTCCACATGCACCTTGCTCACCAGTGGGCAGGTGGCGTCAAAAATCCGGAAGCCGCGTCGCTCGGCTTCATCTTGGATCGCTCGGCTCACGCCATGCGCGCTGAAAATCAAGGTCGCGCCGGGCGGGACATCGGCCAGTTCTTCGATGAAGATGGCGCCCTTTTTTTTCAAATCATCCACCACGTAGGTGTTGTGCACGATCTCGTGGCGCACATAAATCGGGCGACCGAACTTGGTGAGGGCGTGCTCGACGATGTCGATCGCACGGTCCACGCCGGCGCAAAAACCGCGTGGCTCGGCCAAAAGCACTTCAGAGGTCATCACAGCACTCCAATCAGTTCAACTTCAAAGGTCACAGGCTGACCGGCCAAGGGGTGGTTAAAGTCAAACAAAACCGCGCCCTCTTCGTTCACTTGCAAAACGGTTCCCGCATAAGAGCCCAAGCCATCGGGTGTAGGAAATTGCACCACATCGCCGGCTGCGTATTTTTCGGTCGGATCGCCCAATTCACTGAGCAGCTTGCGCGCCACCCACTGCTGCATGTCAGCGATTCGCTCGCCAAAAGCCTCCCCCGCCGGAATCTCCATCACCACCCGCGTGCCCTCGGCCAGGCCCAGCAAACGCTGCTCCAAGGCAGGCGACAAGGTGCCAGAACCCAGCGACATGGTGGCGGGCTTTTCGTTGAACGTGTTGATGATGTCCCCCTGTGGCCCTGCCAGGCGGTAGTGAAGCGTCAAGAAAGAGGCGGGTTCGACAATGGACATAAGGGTTTTCTGGAATGCCGCTCATGCGGCCAAACAGGCATAAAGAAGCCACTATTGTAAAAAGCCCGGCCAAGCTGTCCCCGTCAAGGGGATAAGCAGGACCGAAGGCCGCTCCAGGGAGGGGCAAAGCATGCGCATGAAAGACTTGCCGGTCGACGCGCGGCCGCGCGAAAAACTGCTTGCCCGAGGCCCGCAGGCCCTGAGCGACGTGGAGCTTTTGGCCATCTTGCTGCGCACCGGCATGGCGGGCAAAAACGTGTTCCAGCTGGCCGAAGAACTGCTGGGGCCAGACGGCATCGCCGGCCTGCTCCATGCATCGGTGCATTCGCTCAAGATGGTGAAGGGATTGGGACCCGCCAAACAGGCCGAGTTGCTGGCTGTGTTCGAGATGGCGCGCCGGGCGCTCAGCCAGCGCCTCAAAGAACGCGAGGCTTTTCACACGCCGGGCGCGGTCAAACAATACCTCCAGCTGCAGTTGGCCCACAAAAACCACGAGGTCTTTGCCGTGCTGTTTCTGGACAGTCAGAACCGCATGCTGGCCATGGAGGAGCTTTTTCGCGGCACGCTCAGCCAAACCAGCGTTTACCCTCGTGAAGTGGTTCTGCGCGCCTTGCACCACCAGGCCGCCGCGGTGGTGCTCTCGCACAACCACCCCAGCGGCTCGGTGCAACCCAGCCGGGCCGACGAGCACCTGACCCAAACCCTCAAAGCCTCTTTGGCGTTGGTGGATGTGCGCGTGCTCGACCACATCATCGTGGGCCAAGGACAGGTCTTGTCCATGGCGGAGCAGGGCTTGATGTGAGTGACCGCTAAACTCGGGGCTTTTCCTTTTCAAGCTCGCCATGTCCCACTACCACCTCTATGCCATTGGCAACGCCTTGGTCGATACCGAATACGAAGTTTCCGATGCACTGCTCAGCACAATGGGGGTGAGCAAGCGCCACATGACCCTGATCGACACGCCCCAACGCGCCGAACTGCTGACGCACGTGCAAGGTCTGCACGCCCGGCGCACCGGTGGCGGCTCGGCTGGCAATACCGTGGTGGCACTGGCCCAATTGGGCGGCAAGGCTTTTTACTCATGCCGTGTGGCCGACGATGAGCTGGGCGCCTACTACACGCAAGACCTGCAAACCAACGGCGTGGCCACCAACCTGACCCACACCCGCCCCCAAGAGGGCCAAACGGGCAGCTGCATGGTGCTGGTCACGCCCGACGCTGAGCGCAGCATGTGCACCTTTTTGGGCGCGACATCCCAACTGGACGCCACGGCCTTGCACCCACAAGACATCGCTAAGTCAAACATCTATTACATGGAAGGCTACCTGGCCGCGTCACCTACAGGCTTGGCAGCTGCGGTCAAAGGTCGGCAACTGGCCATCGAGCACGCAGTGGCAACGGCGCTGACCCTCAGCGATGTGAGCATGATCAACTTCTGCCGTGCAGGCTTGGAAGCCATGATCGGCGACGGCTTGGACTATTTGTTTGCCAACGAAGAAGAAGCCCAAACCTGGTGCGGCAGCACCGACCTGGACGCCATCATTGGCCAGCTCTCGGCGCTGGCCAAAACCGTCTGCCTGACGCGTGGCCCCAAGGGCTGCATCGTCGTGCAAGGCCAGCAACGCATCGAAGTGCCTGCCGTGCCCACCCAAGCGGTGGACACCAACGGCGCAGGCGACATGTTTGCCGGTGCCTTTTTGTATGGCATCACCCACGGCCAAAGCCCGGCGCAAGCGGCCGCATTGGCCAACCGCGCAGCCGCTGCGGTGGTCAGCCAGCACGGCAACCGACTGACAGCCGCGCAGCTGCAAAGGATTGCCGCAGAAGCGGCCAAAGCCTAAGTCTGGATCAGGCCGTCCACCACGTGGATGGTCTTGTCACAGCGCTGGCCCAGCTGTGGGTTGTGCGTCACCAGCAGCACGGTGGTGCCCTGCTCTTGGTTGATGCGCCGCAGCAGCCCAAATACCGCATCGGCACTTTGGGTGTCCAAGTTGCCCGTGGGTTCATCGGCCAGCAGCAAAGCCGGGTTCATGGCCAAGGCCCGCGCCAAAGACACGCGCTGCTGCTGCCCGCCACTCATGTTGTTGGCCATGTTGTTTTTCCAGGGCGTCAGGCCCACGTTCTCCAGCAAGGCCTCGGCCCGCTCGCGCATCTCGGGGTTTGGAAAACCCGCCGCACCCAGCATGGGCAACATCACGTTCTCAAGTGCGGTAAAGGCCGAGATCAGGTGGTGGTACTGGAACACAAAACCAATGTGGTGCCCCCGCAAGCGCGTCAAGGCCTGATCGGCCAGCCGTGTGGTTTCTTCGCCCGCCATCTGCAGCAAGCCCGAGGTGGGCCGGTCCAGCAAACCGATGATGTTGAGCAAGGTGCTCTTGCCCGAGCCTGATGGCCCCATCACCGCACAAAAGTCGCCCCGGTGGAGCGTCAAGTCAATGCCGTGCAGCACCTCGGTCTCGATGCCGGTGCCCACGTTGAAGGCCTTGTGCACACCCTGCAGGCCCACCACCACATCCGACCTAGCCATGGATCGCCTCCACCGGATCCAAACGGGCCGCACGCAAGGCCGGTGCATAGGCCGCGATCAAGCCGGTCAACGTGGCCAGCCCCAGAGCCACCACAAACAGCACCGGGTCCAGCACCAATGGAAACAGCGCCGTGCCATCGGCGTTCAAGGCCAGGTGCTGCCACAGCACCAGTCCCAAAGCGCCCACCACACAGCCCAGCACCGCCCCCCCCCAGCCCAGCAAGCCGCCTTGCAACAAAAACACGCGCAGCACCTGACCACGCGAAATGCCCATGGCCCGCATGATCCCGATCTCGCGCGAATTTTGCACCACCGACACCACCAACACACTGGCAATGCCAAAGGCCACCGACAAGCCCACAAAAAACCGGATCGCGGTGTTGGCTGTGCTTTGCGCACTCACCGCCGCAAAAAACTGCGCGCCGGTTTTGATCCAGCTGTCGGCCTGCACCCCGGTCTCGGCCTGTATGCGCTGGGCCATGCGCTCGGCGGCATACACATCACGCACCGTGACTTCAATGCTGGTCACCCCTCCCAACAAGCCCAGCAAACTTTGCGCCGTGCGCAGCGTCACAAATGTGATGCGCTGGTTGGCCCCTTTGTTGCCCAGGTCAAACACGCCGCTGATGGTCAAGCTGGTGGCCTCGCCTGCGGCATTGGCCACGCGCAGCTTGTCGCCCACATCCACGCCCAGATCGTTGGCCAGGTCGGTGCCGATCAACATGTCTTGGCCTGTCAAGCGCGGGGCACCGCGCACCATTTTTTCGGGCAACTTGACGATCTGGAAATAGCCCTCGGGCTCCACCCCGGTCAGGCTGATGGCCCGGCTGGCACTGCCGCGCACCGCCAGCGCCGAGCCACCGACCACAGGCGATGCCACGGCCACCTCGGGCATGTCGCGCACCATGGTGAGCAAGGATTGCCATTGGTCCATCGATTTGAGCCTTTGCAGTGGCGGTTGCACGATGGATGCATCCACCTCGCCAGGCTCGACCTTGTGCAAAGTGCGCGTGACCTCTTTGGGCGGCAAAAGCTGAATGTGCGCCTGCCCCGACAAAACCCGCGCGATGAAGTTGCCCTGCAAGCCCGCCATCAGCGCCGACATGAACACGATCACGCCCACCCCAATGGCCACGCCGACCACAATGAACACCGTTTGCAAACGACCTTGGCGCAAAAAGCGGATGGCCACAATCCATTCAAACGGCACCCAAGGCTTGAACATGCTGCGGTCCGATCAAGGTTGAACACGCACGCGCTGGCCATCGCGCAAAGCTGTGGGCCATGCGATCACGGCATCCCCCTCGCGCAAGCCGTCCAGCACCTCCACCCACGGACCAGCCCGCAAACCCAGTCGCACCGGGTGACGCACCGCGTGCCCAGCCTCCAGCAGCCACACCCAGGGCGACGCCCCGCCGATGTCGTGGACATGGCCCGCCGGCAGCGCCAGCGCCTGCGGTTTGCGTGCCACCATCAAGTCCACCGACACGGTCATGTCCTGCTGGAGGGTCTGCTGGGGCTCCAGCACGTCCAGCTTGACCTCTACCGCCCCCGTCTGGGCATTGATGCTGGGGTTGATAGAGACCACTTGGGCTTTGAATGGCTGCTGCGGATAGGCATCGGCCGAGGCCAGAGCCTGCTGCCCAAGCGCCAACAGGCGCAGCTTCTTTTCGTCGATCTGCACCACCAACTGCATGGCCCCTTCAGGCGACAAAGTCATCAAGACTTTGCCCGCCTGGACCACATCGCCGACCTCCACGTTGCGGCCTATGAGCTGCCCACCCGCGGGCGCCCGGACCAACGCATAAGCCGCTTTGGCAACGACCCCTTCGGCATTTGCCTGCGCTTCGGCCACGGCGCCCACGGCCAAGCTGTGCTCTGCGCCGCCGGCTTGGGTCGAAGTGACTTGTTGTTGTGCGGCCAGCACCTGCGCATCGGCCAGTGCCCAAACTTTGCGCGACTCGTCCAGTGCCGCCTGACCGATAAAGCCCTGCTCGAACAAAACCAAACTGCGCTGCCAGCTGGCCCGTGCCGTGCCCAAACTGGCCTGTGCTTGGCGCAGTGTCTGCTGCACCACAGGCGCCTGCAACTCCGTCAACTGCCGCAGTCGGCTCTGCGCCTGGACCACGGCCTGCTGCGCCTGACGCCGGGCAGACTGCAGCTCCGTGCTGGCCAACTCCACCAGCACATCGCCCGCGCGCACCACTTGCCCTTCGCTCACGGGCACACGCGCCACGGTGCCGGTGATCTGCGCCCCCATGTTCACCCGGTGCGGTGTTGCCACGCGGCCACTGGCCACCAAGGTTTGCAAGAGATCACGGCGCTGCACCGCCTCGGTCTGCACTTGAGGCCCCAGCCACCAGCGCAGCGATGCCGCAACCAACACCAGCACCAGCAAACCCCACAACAATGGGCCACCATGGTGGCGAATCCACATCCAAACAGCATTCATGCGACCCATTGTGGGGATCGGTGCTGTTCGCGCCCATGATCCAGGTCAAGATCGGCCCATGTGCAGGCTGTGTGTCAGGCAACTGAGCAACAATGGGGTTTGTGCTCTCTCTACCCTTCTGACCTCCATGAAAAAAATACTGCTTTTAGGTTCTGGTGAACTTGGCAAAGAATTCGTCATCAGCGCCAAACGTCTGGGCTGCCACGTCATTGCTTGCGACAGCTATGCGGGTGCGCCCGCCATGCAGGTCGCCGACGAGTTTTGCGTGTTCAGCATGTTGGACGAAGCGGCCTTGCGACAGGCCATTGAACAACACCAGCCTGATTTGATCGTGCCCGAAATCGAAGCGATTCGCACCGAAGTGCTGCTGGACGTGGAAAAAGAAGGTTTTGAGGTCATCCCCAGCGCCCGCGCCGCCAACCTGACCATGAACCGAGACCGCATCCGCGACGTGGCGGTGGGCCTGGGTGTGCGCACCGCCCAATTCGCTTATGCCGACTCGGCTGCCGAACTGCTGGACCGCGCCAATGAGATTGGCTTTCCGGTGGTCATCAAGCCGGTCATGAGTTCCTCGGGCAAAGGCCAAAGTGTGGCCAAAACGGCAGGCGATGTGCCAGTCAGTTGGGACTACGCCTGCGCGGGCATGCGCGGCGACCGTCAGAAAGTCATCGTCGAAGAATTCATCCACTTCGAGTTTGAAATCACCCTGCTCACCGTGCGCCAACGCAATGGCCAAACCCTGTTTTGTCCACCCATCGGGCATGTACAAGAACGCGGTGATTACCAATACAGCTGGCAACCCCAAGGCATGAAGCCCGAGCAAGTGAAAGCCGCGCAAGACATGGCCGACAAAGTCACCACCGACTTAGGGGGGGCAGGCCTGTTTGGTGTGGAGTTTTTCGTGACGAAAGACGAGGTGATCTTCAGCGAGCTGAGCCCCCGCCCGCACGACACCGGCATGGTCACACTCATCAGCCAAAATTTGAGTGAATTTGACTTGCACGCGCGCGCGATCTTGGGACTGCCCATTCCACGCATCGACGGTGTGGAAGGCGCCAGCGCGGTGGTTTTAGCAGACCGTGAAGGCAAAGACCCCACATTCACAGGCCTTGAAGCGGCACTGGCCGAACCCGGCGTAGACGTTCGCATCTTTGGCAAACCCACCACACGCCCTTATCGGCGCATGGCTGTGGCGCTTGCGCAGGGCCCCAATGCCCTGCAAAGAGCGCGCGCTGCAGCGGCCAAAATCAAGGTGCTGAGCCACTGAGTTCGAACGCCTCAGCTTGGCTGACAGACCACACGTCGCCAAGCTTTGAGCGTTTCTGAGCCTCAGGCAAATTTTTCAGCATCTGGCCAAAGCTGCGCCGCAGCGTCTTTGGCTGCCAACTGGGGCTGTCCTGCCATGGGCCAGCCGATGCCCAGTGTGGGGTCGTCCCATCGCAAGCTGCGCTCGTGGGCGGGGTACCAGTAATCGGTGGTTTTGTACAAAAATTCGGCCGTTTCGCTGAGCACCACAAAGCCGTGGGCAAAACCCGGCGGCACCCACAGCTGCTGGTGCTTTTGCGCATCCAGATAGACACCCACCCATTGTCCAAAAGTGGCGGCGCTTTGCCGCAGATCGACCACCACGTCAAACACCTGGCCCTGCACCACACGCACCAATTTGCCCTGCGGGTTCTGAATTTGGTAATGCAGGCCTCGCAACACACCTTGAGCCGACTTGCTGTGGTTGTCTTGTACAAAAGTCGAGTTCACACCGGTCTTGTCAGCAAAGTCGCGCTGGTTGAAAGACTCCAAGAAAAACCCACGGGCATCCCCAAAAACCTGGGGTTCCAGAATCAAGACTTCAGGAATGGACGTGGGCGTGACGGTGTAAGGCATATCGAGCAAGTGAGGGGGTCGTGGGCTATTTCAGCAAATTCAACAGGTATTGGCCGTAACCATTTTTGGCCAAGGGCGCTGCCAGTTTTTGTACGGCTGCGGCATCGATCCACTTTTGGTGCAAAGCAATTTCCTCGGGGCAAGCGACCATGAGGCCTTGCCGCTTTTGCAAGGTCGCAATGAAACCAGCGGCCTCCAGCAAACTGTCGTGCGTGCCGGTATCCAGCCAAGCATAGCCCCGACCCATGATCTCCACGTTCAATTGACCCAGCGCCAAGTAACGCTTGTTCACGTCGGTGATTTCAAGCTCGCCACGGGGTGAGGGCCGAATGTCAGCAGCAATGTCACAGACTTGCGTGTCGTAAAAATACAAGCCCGTGACGGCAAAGTTGCTTTTGGGGGACTTGGGCTTTTCTTCGATGCTCAGCGCGCGTTGTTGCCCATCAAAGTCCACCACGCCATAGCGCTCCGGGTCGTGCACATGGTAAGCAAACACGCTGGCGCCGCTTTCGCGTTCGTTGGCACTGGCCAAGAGCTTGACCAAATCATGGCCGTAGTAAATGTTGTCGCCCAGCACCAGCGCGCTCGGGTCATGGCCCACAAAGTCCTTGCCGATGATGAAGGCCTGCGCCAAGCCATCTGGGCTGGGCTGAACCGCGTACTGGATGTTCATGCCCCACTGGCTCCCGTCTCCCAGCAGTTCGGCAAAGCGCGGCGTGTCTTGTGGCGTACTGATCAGCAGCACATCTCGGATGCCCGCCAGCATCAGGGTGGTCAGCGGGTAGTACACCATGGGCTTGTCGTACACCGGCATGAGCTGCTTGCTCACGGCTTGGGTCACGGGATACAGGCGGGTGCCAGAGCCGCCTGCGAGGATGATGCCTTTGCGATTTGTCATGGCGCATTTTAAGCCGACTCTTTGGCGTCAGCCGGTCTGAAAAATCGGGATTGTTGGGGCACTTCAGACCATAATTCGCTTCATGGATTTGTTTTCAAGCTTGGTCGTCGCCTACTTTTTAGGGCTCGGCTTGGCCATGGTTTTTCGCAAAAGAACCCGCAGCGTCTCGGGGCCTTGGTTGTTTTTATTTCGAGCCTTTTTTCCCAATTGGCAGTTTTTCCATGGCCTGGGACCTGCGCCGCGTTTATGGGTTCGCGCACAAGGACCCGACGGTCAATGGTCTGACTGGCAGCTGCACTACCCTCGCATGGCGCGACGCTCCTTGCAGTGGCTGCACAACCCCGAAGTCAATTTGGCCCTGTCGCATCAAAACCTAGTGGAACACCTCGCCTCAGACATCCATGCCTTGCCAGAAAACGGGGACATCACCCGTTTTGTCAGCTACCGCTTGGTCACTCGCTTGGCCAGACAAGCGGTGATGGCGCACAGCCAAAACCGCTATGCCGACGGATCCGGCACACCCCCTGTTCAGCGGTCCTTTCAGTTCGAAGTTCGCTTGCTTTTTTTGTCGAACAATGAATCGGCCCTGTTGATCCAATCACCCGTCATGCCATGGACAGCATGAGCTTGGACATGGCCACGGCCATCCGCCTGTTTGAGGTCTTGCTGGGCTTGAGCCTTTTGCTGCAAACCCTGGAGTATTTCAAACTCTCGCACACCGACCAGGTTGGCCACTGGGAGATCCAACGCCAAGAGATTCCAAACCGCCCTGTTCGCCTGATTTTGGACAGCTTGTTTCAAGCCCGCGTTTATCAAAGCCTGCTGTGGATCCGTGGTGGCTTGTCTCTGGTCTTGATGGCAGGACAGGCCGGACTCGGGGTCTCCATCGGCCTGTTCTTGCTCGCTGTTTTGCTCTTGATGCGCTGGCGCGGCGCTTTCAATGGGGGCAGCGATTTCATGACTCTGGTCGGATTGACAGGCTTGCTGATCGGTCATGCCTTGAGCGGATGGAACGATTCAACGACAGCATGGACGATGGCTTTTTGGTATGTGACATTGCAAAGCTTGGGCTCTTACTTCGTGTCAGGCTGGGTCAAGTTGTTGCGTCCAGAATGGCGCTCAGGCAGGGCATTGACGGTGTTTCTGGACCAAGCTGTGCATGGCCCCTTGTCCGACAACAGCCCTTTCCGGTCGCCCAAAGTGGCGCTCATTTGCAGCTGGAGTTTCATGCTTTGGGAAGGCTTGTTTCCTTTGGCCTTATGGAATCTTCAGGTGGCTGCTGTTTTTTGCACCGTAGCCGCTGTGTTCCATTTTTTGGTCTTTTGGTTTTTTGGACTGAATCGATTTTTCTGGGCTTGGCTCAGCACTTTTCCGGCCATTCTTTACTGCGCATCGCTTTGAATTTGCGCTTAGGTGATAGACCAAAATCCCACACCCTGCGACAATTCAAGACATGAACACGATCCCTTCATCCGCACCCTCCTTCGGCGCATTTGCGCCGCTGCAAAACGACACTTTCCTGCGCGCCTGTCTGCGCCAGGCCACCGACCACACCCCCGTCTGGCTCATGCGCCAAGCCGGGCGCTATTTGCCCGAGTACTGCGCCACCCGCGCCAAAGCCGGCAGCTTCATGGGTTTGGCCACCAACGTGGACTACGCCACCGAAGTCACGCTGCAGCCGCTGGACCGTTATCCGCTGGATGCGTCTATTCTTTTCAGCGACATCTTGACCGTGCCCGACGCCATGGGCTTGGGCCTGAGCTTCGCCATGGGTGAAGGCCCGCGCTTTGCCAAGAACGTGCGCGACGAAGCCGCTGTGGCAGAACTCGCCGTGCCCGACATGAACAAGCTGCGCTATGTCTTTGATGCCGTGACATCGATTCGCAAAGCGCTCAATGGCCGCGTGCCCTTGATCGGCTTTTCGGGCAGCCCCTGGACGCTGGCGTGCTACATGGTCGAGGGCGCAGGCTCAGACGACTACCGCCATGTCAAAACCCTGATGTACAGCCGCCCGGACCTGATGCACCGCATCCTCGAGATCAACGCCGACGCGGTGGCCCTGTACCTGAACACCCAAATCGAAGCCG
>NZ_ALKN02000015.1 GCF_000293865.2 Limnohabitans sp. Rim28
AGCACGTTAGACCTTGGCGCCGAGCCTTGCCAGTTCGCGGGCCGTGGCTTCACCGAGACCAGAGCCTCCGCCGGTGACCAGTGCGGCTTGTCCTTGGATGTTCATGTCAGTTCCTTTTGTAGATGTTGTTCTTTTTTTGTAGGAGCCCACCCTGTGGGCGATGGTTTTTTAGGGCGTGTGCCACGCCCATCGCCCACGGGGTGGGCTCCTACATGGGGGTTATGCTGCTTCGGGGTTTTCGATCAAGAGCGCAATGCCCTGACCGCCGCCCACGCATGCGCTGGAGATGCCATAGCGCAAGCCGCTGCGTTGCAATTCGCGCGCCAAGGTGATCGTCAGGCGCACGCCAGTAGCGGCCAGGGGATGGCCGAGGGCGATCGCGCCGCCGTTGACGTTGAGTTTGGACATGTCCAGCCCCAACTCGCGGCCTACGGCCAAGGTTTGCGCGCCTTGGGCTTCGTTGATCTCAAAGCGGCCAATGTCAGACAGCTTCAAGCCGGTGCGCTCGAGCAACAAGCGGATGGCAGGTGCCGGGCCAATGCCCATGATTTCGGGCGGCACACCCACGGCCGCAGCGGCCACCACGCGGGCCAATGGTTTTTTGCCTTGGGCTTTGGCCAATTTCTTGGCGAACTCGCCCGAAGTGACCACACAGGCCGCTGCCGCATCGACCAAGGCCGAGCTGTTGCCACCGGTCTGCACGCCGCCCTCGTAAACGGACCGGAGCTTGCCCAGCACCTCGGCAGGGGAGATGCGCGGGTGCGTGTCTGCACTGACTTCGGTCACTTTGCCTTGCAGCTTGATGCCGCGAGCGATGTAGCCTTCCAGCTCGAATTTTTCGGTCACCACCGGCACGATCTCGCCCGCATGAAAACCTGCGGCTTGAGCGGCCACCGCTTTGGCAAACGATTCAGAGGCGAATTGGTCCACCTCTTCACGGGTGATCTTGTACTTTTTGGCCAGGTTCTCGGCGGTCTGGATCATGTTGATGCCTGCGGCCGGGTCCTTCAGGGCTTCCCACATGAAATCCTTGAAACCCACGGGCGCGCCCAGCTTGAAGCCAGTGCGGTGGTCAAAAGCAGCAATCGGGTTGCGCGTCATGCTCTCGGTGCCGACCACCAAGGCGGCATCGCACACCCCCGCTTGAATTTGTTCGCCAGCTTGTCGAAACAGCTCAAAGCCGGTGCCGCAAATGCGCTGCACCATGATGGCGGGTACCTCTTGCGGTACGCCTGCGTAAAGGCCGATGTGGCGTGGCAGCACAAACTGGTCGAAGTCGCCCGGGGCCATGTTGCCGGTAATCACCGAGCCGATTTCGCTCGGCGCGATGCCCGCGCGCTTGAGCGCCTCGCGCGCCGCTTTGATGCCCAGGTCCGTGGGCGAGATGTGGCCCAAAGCCCCGCAGTAATCGACCATGGGCGTGCGCACGCCCTCGTGCATCCACACATCGGCAAATGCGTTGAAAAATCCTTTGGCGCTCATGGTTTTCTTTCTATGTTGTGTAGGAGCCCACCCCGTGGGCGATCCCCTTCGGTTTGTCCAGCGGCTAATCGCCCACAGGATGGGCTCCTACATGGGAGTCATTGGGGTTTGAGGATGTTGGGCAAGCCATCTGCGTGCAAAGCGGCCACTTGGTCGGCACGGTGCGCCAGCACCGAGCGCTGGTTGATCGAGCCTTTGTCGGTGATCTCGCCTTTGTCGATGGTGGGTGGCTCACTCAGCAGGCAAAGGCGGGCAATGCGGTTGGCGCTGCCCGTGGCGGTTTGCGCCAGTTCATTGACGATGGCTTGAAACTTGGCCAGCACGGCAGGTGATGCCAGCACATCGGCCAAAGGGGCCCCGGCGGGCAAGTCGCACAAACTGCGCACGGCGGGAGTTGGGAAGATCATGGCACCGACTTCTTTCAGGTTGATGCCTGTCAGGACTGCATCTTGGATGAAGGGCGCGCCCAAAGAGATGATCTTGGCCCGAAGAGGGCCCACGCTGACGAATGTGCCCGTGGCCAGCTTGAAGTCTTCGGCAATCCGGCCGTCAAATTTCAAACCCAAGTGTGGGTTGGTTTCGTCGATCCATTGGACGGCATCGCCGGTTTTGAAGAACCCTTCTTCGTCAAAAGCGTCGGCGGTCTCTTGCGGTGCGCGCCAATAACCGGGTGTGACGTTGGGGCCGCGGTAGCGCACCTCGGTCTTGCCTTGCATGTCCACCAGTTTGAGTTCCATGCCCGGGGTGGGCACGCCCAAATCACCCGCCTTGACGTTGGGGTTGGTGACAAAAATACCAAATGGACCCGATTCGGTCATGCCCAAACCCGTGGTCATCACAATCCGCTCACCCACTTCTCGCTCTTGTGATTCGTACAGGCTGTCCCAAATCGGTTGAGCCAATGCCGCCCCGGCATAGAAAAACATTTGCACCCGCGAGAGCAAGGTTTTGCGCAGCGCGTCGTCGGTTTTCATGGCGCTGGCAATGGCGTCGAAACCCGTCGGCACATTGAAGTAAACCGTGGGGGCAATTTCGCGCAGATTGCGCAGAGTCTCTGGGATGAGGGCCGGTGTGGGCTTGCCATCGTCGATGTACAAGGTGCCGCCATGGAACACCGTCATGCCAAAGTTGTGGTTACCGCCAAAGGTGTGATTCCACGGCAGCCAGTCCACCAGCACCAGCTCCGTGTCGGCCAAAACGGGCATGGATTGAGCCATTTGCTTTTGGTTGGAACACCACAGTCTTTGTGTGTTGATCACAGCCTTGGGCAGCTTGGTCGATCCGCTGGTGAACAAAAATTTAACAATGGTGTCCGGTCCGGTGGCTGCAATCGCAGCGTCTACTTGCGCGGTGGCCGGTGTGTCGCACAAGCTGTCAAATGAGGTGGTGTTGTGGCCAGGCACCGTGCCTTGTGCCATGACCACTTCCATGTCAGGGCTGACCGTTGCGGCGATGGCTTTGGCGTAGCGTTCATCCGACGCAAACACCAAGCCCGGTGTGACGGTGCGCAGCACATGCTTGAGTTTGTCGTAATCAACACTGACCAAGGAGTAGGGCGGGGAAGTCGGCACAAAAGGCACGCCGGCCAGCATGCAACCCAAAGCCAACAGCGCGTGTTCCAGGCTGTTCTCGCTCAGGATGACGACGGGCCGTTCGGTGTTCAAGCCTCGGTTGATCAGACTTTGCGCAATGTTGCGTGCGGTGTGCCAAGCCTGTCCGTAGGTCAGGTGTTTCCAGTCGCCCCAGGTGCCATCGGCTTGCGGGACACGCCGCGCCATGAAGGTGTGCTGTGGCTTGACTTGCGCCCAATGCTGCAGCCGGTCGGTCAACCGGTCGGGGTAATCTTGCAGCGCTTGGTCGGCTTGGACGTATCGGGTGCCTGGGGCGCCGTCTTTGAGGGCCACGCGCGTGACGCCAAATTTCAGGGGGCGGAATTGAATGTCGCTCATGGAGTCAGTGCCTCGGTTGGGGCTGGGTGTTCAGCTTTTTTGGACCTTGGCCGCTTTGCCTTCGAGGAAGGCACGCACGCGGGCTTTGGCCTCGGGTGCCGCTTGGGCGATCGAGGCCATCAGGGCTTCTGTGAACAGACCGTGGTCAGCGGGTTGTTCGGCAATGCGCGGCATGGCATGCGTGAGCGCAAAATTGGTCAAAGGCGCGTTGGTGGCGATGCGTGTCGCCAGCTCAATGGCTTTGCTCAAAGCCGAGCCTGTGGGCACCCGGTATTGCGCAAAACCCACACGTTCGCCCTCTTGCGCGTCGTACACGCGGCCTGTCAGCATCATGTCGACCATGCGCGCTGTGCCAATGAGTTTGGGCACGCGCACCGAGCCACCGCCACCCACAAAAATGCCGCGGGTGCCTTCTGGCAAAGCGTAAAAAGTGCTGTCGTCGGCGACGCGGATGTGGCTGGCGCTGGCCAGCTCCAGCCCACCGCCCACCACCGCGCCGTGCAGGGCGGCGACCACCGGCACCCGGCCTTGTTCGACGGCATTCAGGGCCACGTGCCATCCGCGCGAATGGTGAATGCCTTCACCTGCATCGCGCTCTTTGAGCTCCGACAGATCGAGCCCTGCGCAAAAATGATCGCCTTCACCGTGGATGACTGCTGCACGGGCTTGGGCAGGTAAATTTTGAAACACGTCGCGCAGCGCTTCGATGAGGCCGTCGTTCAGCGCGTTGCGCTTGGCTGGACGGCACAAACGCACCACCGCCACAGCCCCTTGCATGTCCAAGGCCACGCCGTTGGCTGCCGCACGTTCAAGGATGGGGTTGGGCGCGAGAGAGGGAGAAAGGGTCATTCATGGCTCCAAGGAGGGCTTGGCGTAAAGGCCAATAAGGTTATTCTTGATAATCATATTGTCCCCACATGAGTGGCGGTTGAATCTAGGTGATTTCCCTTGGTTTTGAACCCCAAGGGGTGAGCCAAATCGCTGCGGCGGTCAGGACGCCGTAGGCCACCATGGCCACGGCCACCAGCATGTAAAAGTGGCTGGCGGTGCCTTGGTTTTGTGCCAAAACATAGCCAACACCGGCCACCAACACCAGCCGTGCCGTGCCCGCCAACACGGGGCCTATGACTTGCCCTGCCCCTTGAGACGCAAAGTACAAGGTCAAGCCCAAGCCAAAAAAGGGAAAAGCGGGGCCGGCGGTCACCAAGTATTGCCGTGCAAAGCTCAGCACCGCCTCGTCTTGGGTGAACATGCGGGCCCACAGGTCGGGTGCGAATGTGACCACGGCGCCGATCAATCCCAAATTGAAGGCCGATACACCGCCTGCCGTCCAGGCGACCCGCCGTGCGCGGTCCACCAGGCCAGCGCCCATGGCCATGCCCACCATGGGAACAGCCGCCACGCCGATGCCAAATGCGATCGGGATCAATAAAAACTCCAAGCGCTGCCCAATGCCGTAACCGGCCAGGGCTTCGGTGCCTTGTTGCGCCAACAGACCCGTGAAAACCAAGATGGCCAATACCGATTGAACCGGCGACAAGCAGGCGACGGCACCGACTTTGAGGATGTCGGAAAACATGTTTTTTTGCAGCGCAAACCGCTGCACTTTCAACTGCAAGCGGCCTTGCCCTTGCACCAGATAAACCCAAAAATAGGCCACGCCAGCCGCACTGGCGATCAGGTGTCCCCAAGCCAAACCCACCATGCCCATGGCGGGAAAAGGCCCTGCGCCCAAAGCCAAGACGCCGCTCAACACGATTTGCAGTCCGGCTGTTGCCACCAAGATCACCGATGGGGTCTTCATGTTGCCAGTGCCGCGTAAAACCGAGGCCAGTGTGTTGAGCAACCAAACCAAAACAGCCCCTGAGAACAAGACCTGGCCATATTGAGTCGCCTCTCGCAGGACCTCTCCTTGCCCGCCAAGCAGGGCATAAAAGTGAGGCCCACCCCACACAAAAATCAGGCTGTACAAGACACCCGCGCTCAGACCAATCACCAGGGCATGCTGCAGCAAGGAGTGGGCCCGAACCAGGTTGCCTGCGCCCAAGGCTCGGCTGATGGCCGCCGACACGCCGCCGCCCATGGCGCCCGCAGACAGCATCTGCGTGAGCATGGCAAACGGAAAGACCAAAGCCATGGCCGCCAAGGGTGCTGTGCCCAGTTGCCCCACAAAATAAATCTCGGCCACGCCCACCAGCACCGACATGGTCATGGCCAGCACATTGGGCGCAGCCATGCGCAACAAAGTGGGCAAGATGGGGGCGGTCAACAGCCGCTGCAAATCGGGGTGTGCCCCGCTCACAGTCCAGACCCCTGCGGCGCTGAGACGGGTGTTTGCAACAGCAGGTCCATGGGCCAATGGAGCAGTTCGGCCAAGCGGCACACCACCCAGCGCGCCTCCAGGGGCGTGACCACGGCAGGCGAGGTCAATAAACCGGTTTCGCATTGCTGCAACACCAAATCTTCGGTGATGCCCAAGGTGAACTGCAGGTTGGCGGCTTTTTCAGTCAGCAAGTTGGCCAAGTCTTCGCACAACTCATAGCGCCCAGCCAGGTCGCGCTGCCCCAATGTGGGTTTGATTTTGCCGGGTGGCACATACAAGGCCATGAAAGAGGGCGGGATGTCGATCTGGAATTCGTCGGTCATGCAGGTGCGTTAAGTGAAAAACGGGCGCATCAAGCCCAAAGCTGTGCAAACACCCAAAACAGTGACCACGCCCATTTGGCGCTTGATCAACAGCCAGGTGGCCAATGCCGTCAGGGCCATGGCCGCCAGATCTGGGAGCATGTGCCAGCCGCCGGGCAGCCAGGTTTGCCTTGCAAAAACGCCAGCCAATTGAACGATCACACCGATCACAGCCGCCATGATGCCCTGCAGTGGCCCAGCCAGCGAGGGCATGTGGCGGGTCGATTCGACCAGAGGGCCACCCGCCAAAATAAAGACAAATGAAGGCAAAAAAGTGAACCAGGTCACCACGCAGGCGGCCACCACGCCGCCCAGCACCGGGTGGCCGAGCAGGGCTTGGCTGTGTCCGCCCAAAAAGCCCACAAAGGCCACCACCATGATCAAAGGCCCGGGTGTGCTTTCGCCCAAGGCCAGGCCATCCATCATTTGCGGTGCGGTCAACCAACCGTACTGGTCGACAGCCGCTTGCGTCACATAAGGCAAAACCGCGTAAGCGCCGCCAAAGGTGAGCACAGCCGCTTTTGTAAAAAAACCACCCATTTGCGTCAAGGCGTGACCCAGCCCCAACAGCAGCGCGAGCAGCCCCAAGCTCAGTGCCCACAAACCCAGCCCCAAGCCCAAGGCGCGCAGCAAACGGGGGAGGCTGAAGCGGGTGTGGGCGGGTTGCGGCGTCTCATCGTTCAGCCAAGTCATGCGGCTGTCGGGGTCTGCATGGGGTGCGGCTTGAGGCGACCCATGGGGCTGAGCGCTCGATGGCGCAGGCCTTGGCGAAAGCGGCCCATCCGTGCGGGTCATGTAAAACCCAGCCGCTGCTGCGCCCAAAATGATCCAAGGAAAAGGCAGCCCCCACAGCATGCCCAGCAAAGACAAGGCCGCTACCCCCCACAACCAGCGCGCTTTCAAGGTGCGCAGCCCCAAGCGGTAGGCCGCATGCACAACCAGTGCGGTCACCGCAGGCTTCAGGCCCCACAGCAAGGCCTGACCCCAAGGGTGACTGCCCCAAGCGGTGTAAGCCCAGCTCAGCAGCACCAACAACACCAAAGAGGGCAGCACAAACAAGGCACCTGCGGCAAGACCGCCGCGCGTGCCGTGCATCAACCAACCGGTGTAGGTGGCCAATTGCTGCGCCTCAGGGCCAGGCAGCAGCATGCAGTAATTCAGGGCGTGCAGGTAGCGTTTTTCAGAGATCCACCTGCGGCGCACCACCAGTTCCTCATGCATCAGGGCGATTTGTGCGGCAGGTCCGCCAAAACTCACGCAGCCCAGCCAAAACCAAAACCTCAAAGCCTGCCTGAAGCTGACCGGCGCCGTGGCCCCAGTGGGGTCTGGGTGAGGCCCTGCAGTGCTCATGCCAGATCGAACTGTTCGCAAAATGCTTGGACAAAAGCTGGCGTGCCGCTGAGGGTCAGGCTGAGCGCCATGTGTTGGTCGGCCTGGGGCTGAGGCATCAGGCTCAGCTGGCCGGTGCTGGGCACAAAGCGGGGGGCGACCACCTGCGGTGCTTGGCCTTCGGGCAGCAAGGTGATCTGAAGGTCAAAGTCCCAGTTGGCGCCATTTTCCAGGGGGCCTGGGCCTTGGGTGTCAAAACTGTGGGCCCAGACCAAGACCTGAACGACCTCTTGAAGCAAAGCGGGGTTGAACGCAGGAGCCGGTTGTGCCAAAGCATCCCAACAGACCACCCCCTCGGCGTCGTCACTGCAGTCAAAGTCCAGCAATTGCAAATTCATGTCGGCTCACTCCTTGTGGGCCTGATTGTCACCGCCTTGCGCCTCGTTGATGGGCATGGAGACGGGTTTGATGCAGCTTTTTATCAAGGACATCATGCGGAACTCGGCATTTTTGGGATACAAAGATGCGGTTTTGGATGGGTTTTTGGCCGAAAATAGAATCATTGAAGTTTTTTTTGTATACATTGAGGGGTTGAGCCCAACCCATTTGGTTTTTTTGAACAGCATGCACGCCATCTCTCACACGGCCACGCTAGACCCTGCCATTCATGGGTCGGAGGAAGGCGGCTCTCAAGCCGTCAAGGCCCAACAGCGCCTGCGAGAACTGATTTTGGCGGGCGACTTGTCTGCGGGCACCCGCATCACCGAGTTGGCCATGGTTGAGCGCTTGGGCATGTCGCGCACGCCGATCCGCGCGGCCTTGATGCGTTTGGGCCAAGAGGGTTTGCTGTTGGCTTTGCCCCACGGGGGCTATGCGGTGCGAACATTTTCCGAGGGTGAAGTGGCCGATGCCATCGAACTGCGCGGCACGCTGGAAGGCTTGGCGGCTCGTTTGGCTGCGGAGCGTGGCGTGGCCCCGGTCTTGCTCAGTGAAGCGGGTGCCTGCTTGGACCAAATTGATGAGCTCTTGCGTGAAGGCGGTTTGGACGACGAGGCCTTTTCGGGCTATGTGCGCTTGAATGCGCAATTTCACAAGCTCTTGTCGGACATGGCCGACAGCAGCGTGTTGGCGCGGGAGATCGAGCGGGCTTGCAGCTGGCCTTTCGCATCGCCTTCTGGTTTTGTCGGTGTTCAGGCCCACAAGCCAGGTGCACGCGATACCTTGGTGGTGGCTCAGCACCAGCACCGGCAAGTGCTTCAAGCGATTGCGCAGCGCGAGGCCGGGCGCGCCGAAGCCTTGGTGCGCGAACACTCGCGCATCGCCCGTCAACACCTGAGTCTGGCCCTCCAAAATCCACAACACGCGGCCACGCCGGGTGTTCAACTCATTCGAAAAAAGGGGTAATGCATGTTCATCAAAAACACTTGGTATGTGGCCTGCACCGAGGCCGAACTCGAGGGCATGGGCACCCGGCCTTTGGGACGCACCATCTGCAACGAGAAGATGGTTTTTTTCAAAGGCCCGGACGGCCGAGTTGCCGCGGTCGAAGATTTTTGCCCGCACCGCGGCGCACCTTTGTCGCTGGGCAAAGTGTGCGACGGCAAGCTGGTGTGCGGCTACCACGGCCTGGAGATGGGCTGCGAAGGCAAAACCGTGCACATGCCGGGTCAGCGCGTGCGCGGTTTTCCGGCCATCAAGGCGTATGCCGTGACCCAGCGCTATGGCTTTGTCTGGGTCTGGCCAGGTGACCCCTCCAAGGCCGATGTGGCCCAAATGCCGGTGTTCGAGTTCTTTGACAACCCGGCATGGGCTTATGGCGGCGGGCTGTACCACGTCAAGGCCGATTACCGCCTGATGGTCGACAACCTGATGGACTTGACACACGAGACCTATGTGCACGCCAACAGCATCGGCCAGCCCGAAATCGACGAAACGCCTTGCGAAACCAAGGTGGAGGGCGACCAGGTCATCCTGCAGCGCCACATGCAAGGCATTCAAGCCCCGCCGTTTTGGCAAATGGCCATGAGCGCTAACGGGCTGGACCCGCAGGCCAAGGTCGACCGCTGGCAAATTTGCCGCTTCACGCCACCGACCCACATCATGATCGACGTGGGTGTGGCCCTGGCGGGCAAAGGCGGCTTTGACGCTGCGCCCGAGCACAAGGCCTACAGCGTGGTGGTGGACTTCATCACACCCGAGACCGAAACTTCGCATTGGTACCACTGGGGCATGGCACGTCAGTTCAAGCCGCACGATGCTGAGCTGACGGACAAAATCCGCGCAGGGCAGGGCGGCATCTTCAACGAAGACATGGAGATGTTGCAATTGCAACAAGCCAACATCAACCAGTGGCCTGACCGCAAACTGCTCATGCTGAACATCGATTCGGGCGGCGTGCAGTCGCGCCGCATCATTGACCGCATGCTGGCAGCCGAGCAGGCCCAGGGAGAAACCGCATGAGCCAGACCGATCTGACCCAAACGCCGGTGCCCTCCGATGGCTGTTTTGAGTTGCATTTGCAAAAAAGTGCCAAAACTTTGCAGGTACAGCCCAGCCAATCCATCCTCAAGGTCCTGCAAGACGCCGGACATGAGGTGCCTTTTTCTTGCTCTGAAGGCGTGTGCGGCACCTGCCTGACCCCGGTGCTGGCGGGTCAACCCGACCATTGGGACATGTACTTGACCCCCGAAGAGCAAGCCAAGGGCGATGTCATCATGGTGTGTTGTTCTCGCAGCCAAACGGCACGCTTGGTGCTCGATTTGTGATGGCGCTTGGGCAGTGCAAGCTGTTTGACCCCTTCAATTGACAGCCGACCCGCTGTCGGTTGGGGCATCAGTTGGGGTTGAGCCACTGCACAGCCAATTCGGTCAACAAGGCCAATGTGGCTTGCTGCGTCAAAGTGCTGGGGCGTTGCGCACTGATGGCGGTGGTGAGTTGGATGTTCAGGGCCGGTTGTTGGAGGCGCCGAACAGAAAATGCCGAAGGCCGAACCGAGCGCATGACGGCATTGCGCGGCAAGATGGCATAACCCGCGCCGTCGGCCACCAAGTCGAGGATGGCGCTCACGCCGTCGATCTCCAGCGCAATGAGGGGGCGGCAGCCGATGGCCGCCATTTCAGACTCTACGTGCATGCGAATCGCGTTGGGGCGGGTGGGGATCACCAGGGGCAGGGCGGCGACTTCTTTCAGATGGATGGCGGGTGGCGGCGGGTCTTCTTGCAAGCCCGGCGGGCGCGGCTGCACCAGCAGCAGTTCTTCTGCGACCAAAGGGGTGTGTTCGATGCCCGGCATGGGGCTGGGGTTGTAGAGCACGGCGATGTCCAAGCGCCCGTTTTGCAAGTTTTCCTGCATGGCGCTCGACAGGCCTTCGCTGATGGACAACTGGGCTTCGGGCATCTTGGCGCGGAAGGCGCGGGTCAAGGGCACCGTGAGCACTCGCGCCACGCTGGGCGGCAGGCCCAAAGCCACTCGGCCCGAAAGCCCTGTGCGCACCCGCCCCAGTTCTTCTCGCGCCCGCTCCACCTGGTGCAGGATGCCTCGGCCGTGTTCCAGCAGCAGCAATCCGGCTTGGGTGGGCGTGGCGCCGCGCCCGTTGCGGACCAACAAGTTTTGCCGCAACTCAACTTCGAGCAGTCGCACTTGGCGGCTCAGGGCCGGTTGGGCGATGTTCAGAGCTTGGGCGGCACGGGTGAAACTGCCCAGTTCGGCCACGCGCACAAAATATTCGAGTTGTTTGAGGTCCATGAGGATCTGAGGGAAAGGGCGTTCTGTTGATCTGATTTTGTCATACCTAATGCTGGGTTATGCGAATTTGTTCTAGCTGGTAGATGGGCCGGAGGCTTGGGTCGTCCGCCAGGAGCCTGCACAATCTGAACCAACCCTTTGTCCATCAGGATTGACCATGAGCCCAACGAAACCCTTGATCATCGACGTGCACGGCCACTACACCACGGCCCCTAAAGCGCTGGAAGACTGGCGCAACAAACAAATTGCGGGCATCAAAGACCCATCTTCCATGCCCAAAGTGTCCGAGCTCAAGATCAGCGACGACGAATTGCGCGAAAGCATTGAGCTCAACCAACTGGCCAAGATGAAAGAGCGCGGCTCGGACATCACCATCTTCAGTCCCCGCGCCAGCTTCATGGCGCACCACATCGGTGACTTCAACGTCTCTTCGACATGGGCGGCGATTTGCAATGAGCTGTGCTACCGCGTGGGGCAACTGTTTCCTGACCATTTCGTGCCTGCGGCCATGCTGCCGCAGTCCCCCGGCGTGGACCCCGCTACTTGCATTCCCGAGCTGGTCAAATGCGTCGAGCAATATGGCAACGTCGGCATCAACCTGAACCCCGATCCGTCGGGCGGCCACTGGACTTCACCACCCCTGAGCGACAAGGCCTGGTACCCGATTTACGAGAAGATGGTCGAGTACGACATCCCCGCCATGATCCACGTGAGCACCAGCTGCAACAGCTGCTTTCACACCACCGGCGCGCACTACCTGAACGCCGACACCACCGCCTTCATGCAGTGCCTGACCTCAGACCTCTTCAAGGACTTCCCGACCTTGAAGTTTTTGATCCCCCATGGCGGCGGTGCCGTGCCTTACCACTGGGGCCGTTTCCGCGGCTTGGCGCAGGAGCTGAAAAAGCCCCTGCTGACCGAGCACCTGCTGAACAACATCTTTTTTGACACCTGCGTGTACCACCAGCCCGGCATCGACTTGTTGACCAAGGTGATCCCGGTCAAAAACATTTTGTTTGCCTCCGAGATGATCGGTGCGGTGCGCGGCATTGACCCCGAAACCGGCCACTACTTTGACGACACCAAGCGCTATGTGCAAGCCACAGCCAACCTGAACGACGAAGAGCGTTACATGGTCTACGAAGGCAACGCCCGCCGCGTGTTCAAGCGTCTGGACGACCAACTCAAGGCCAAAGGCATCTAAGGACTTTGCGTGACAGATCTTTAGCTCTGTCACCAACTGATTAACAAAGGAAAGAATATGTACGAACTCGGCGTTGTTTACCGCAACATCACCCGCGCGGACCGCGCAGCCGCTGACGGCCTGGGTGCACTCGGCTCGGCCACTGTGCACGAGGCCATGGGCCGCGTCGGCCTCATGAAGCCATACATGCGACCCATCTATCCCGGTGCGCAAGTCTCGGGCACGGCCGTGACGGTGCTGCTGCACCCTGGCGATAACTGGATGATGCATGTGGTGGCCGAGCAGATTCAGCCCGGCGACATCGTGGTCGCGGCCATCACGGCCGATTGCACCGATGGCTACTTTGGCGACCTGCTGGCCACCTCTTTCCAGGCCAGAGGCGCACGCGCTTTGATCATCGACGCCGGCGTGCGCGATGTGAAAGAGCTGCAAAAAATGAACTTCCCTGCATGGAGCAAAGCCATCAGCAGCAAGGGCTGCATCAAGTCCACCATTGGTTCGGTCAACATCCCTGTGGTGTGCGCCGGCATGGTCGTTCACCCTGGTGACGTGATCGTGGCCGACGACGACGGCGTGGTGTGTGTGCCCCAGGCACTGGCTGCCAAAACGCTGGCGGCCGCACAAGCCCGTGAAGCCAACGAAGGCGAAAAACGCGCCAAGCTGGCCTCGGGTGTGCTGGGTCTGGACATGTACAAGATGCGCGAGCCGCTGGCGGCTGCGGGCCTGAAATACATCGACTGAAGCTTGGGTGATGCCATTTTTTGAACTGACCGAATCAACTGAAAGACTGGAGATGCTATGCCTTTGAAGCGAAGATTTTTGAACACCCTCTTGATCGCATTTGCCGTTTTTTTGAGCGCTTGTGCCAGCTTCCAAACGCTTCCAGATCTCAAAGTTCGTGAGGCTTTGGCACCAACCGGTACGCTGCGCGTGGGTGTCTATCAAGGCAGTCCCACTTCCTTGGTGGTCGATGCCAAAACGGGGCAGCGCGCCGGGGTTTCACTGGAAATGGGGCCTCTTTTGGCGCAGAAACTCGGTGTCCCTGTGCAGGTTGTCGAGTTTCCGAGGCTGGCGCTTGTTCTCGATGCGCTCAAAACCGGTCAAATTGACTTCACCGTCACCAATGCCACAGAAGCGCGTGCCCGCGACATGGACTTCACCCGGCCACTCGTCCAGTTGGAGTTGGGTTACTTGGTCATGAAAGACTCGCCCATCGCCTTGATTGAGCAAATCGATCTGGCCGGTGTTCGGGTGGGTGTGAGTCAGGGCAGTACATCCCAAGGCGTGTTGACGCGTGAGTTCAAAAACGCCAAGGTGGTCCCCGCTGCGAGCCTCAAACAAGCACAGGACATGCTCAAACAAAAAACCATCGATGCTTTTGCCACCAACAAAGGCATTTTGTTTGAAATGTCTGACGAGTTGACCGGTTCCCGAGTCCTTGCGGGACGCTGGGGCCTTGAAAACTTGGCCATTGCCATCCCCAAGGGCCGCGATGCTGGACGACCTTTTGTGAATGCGTTCGCGGAGCAGATCCGTGAGAACGGTCAATTGCAAAAATCTGTGCAACGAGCGGGTTTGCGCGGCACCACGGCAGCGCCTTGAGCCCTGGAACTTCAGTTCTGATTGAGAAATTTCATGAGCAAACCTACATCTGGTGACTTCACCAAAACCGCAGGCTGGATGGACTGGTACACCGGTCCGTCCAAGCCTACATTCAAACTGCCCGCAGGCGCGGTCGATGCGCACTGCCATGTGTTCGGCCCCGGCGCAGAGTTCCCTTATGCGCCCGAGCGCAAATACACGCCTTGTGATGCCTCTAAACACCAACTGTTTGCGTTGCGCGACCATTTGGGTTTTGCGCGCAATGTGGTGGTGCAAGCCACTTGCCACGGGGCAGACAACCGGGCGCTGGTCGATGCACTGCTTCATTCAGGCGGTAAGGCGCGCGGCGTGGCCACGGTCAAGCGCAGCGTGACCGACGAAGCAATCCAGGCCATGCACGACGCGGGCGTGCGAGGTGTGCGCTTCAACTTCGTCAAGCGCTTGGTGGACTTCACACCCAAGGATGAACTGCTGGAAATCGCTGGCCGCATCCAGAAGTGGGGCTGGCATGTGGTCATCTACTTTGAAGCGGTGGACCTGCCCGAGCTGTGGGACTTTTTCACCGCGCTGCCCACCACGGTGGTGGTGGACCACATGGGGCGGCCCGATGTGTCGTTGCCGGTGGACGGCCCGCAGTTCGCGCTGTTCCAGAAGTTCATGCGCGAACACAGCAATGTGTGGAGCAAAGTGTCTTGCCCCGAGCGGCTGTCGGTGACCGGCCCCAAGGCTTTGAACGGTGAGCAAAATGCCTACCAAGACGTGATCCCATTTGCCAAGCGCATCGTGGAAGAGTTTCCCGACCGCGTGCTCTGGGGCACCGACTGGCCCCACCCCAATCTGAAAGACCACATGCCCGACGACGGCCTCTTGGTGGATTTCATCCCGCACATCGCCCCAACCGCAGCGCTTCAAAAAAAACTGCTGGTGGACAACCCCATGCGCCTTTATTGGCCGGAAGAAGTGAAAGCTTGAACCATGGCCCTCGACAAACCCTATTTGGATGTGCCCGGCACCATCATCTTTGACGCCGAGCAATCGCGCAAAGGCTACTGGCTCAACCAGTTTTGCATGTCCCTGATGAAGGCCGAGAACCGCGAACGCTTCAAGGCCAACGAGCGGGCTTATCTCGACGAGTGGGAGATGAGCGAAGAGCAAAAGCAGGCGGTGCTGGCGCGCGACCTGAACTGGTGCATGCGCACGGGCGGCAACATCTACTTTTTGGCCAAAATTGGTGCGACCGACGGCAAGAGTTTTCAGCAGATGGCGGGCTCTATGACCGGTATGACCGAAGAGGAATACCGCAACATGATGATTGCAGGCGGACGCAGCGTGGAAGGCAACCGCTACATTGGCGAAAACGGCAGCGCCCAAGCGCAGAACCAGCCCCAAGGCGCAGCCGGGAAGAAAGCATAAACATGGCCAAAATTACCGCATCCGTTTACACCTCGCATGTGCCTGCCATTGGCGCAGCCATGGACTTGGGTAAGACGCAAGAAGACTATTGGAAACCCGTTTTTGCGGGCTATGACTTCTCCAAGCAGTGGATGAAAGACAACCGTCCCGACGTGATCATCTTGGTGTTCAACGACCACGCCACCGCCTTCAGCTCTGACCTGATCCCGACGTTTGCCATCGGCACGGCGGCCCAGTACTTGCCGGCAGACGAAGGCTGGGGGCCACGTCCGGTGCCCGTGGTCAAAGGCCATCCTGAGCTGGCCAGCCACATTGCGCAGTCGGTCATTCAGCAAGACTTTGACCTGACCATCGTCAACAAAATGGATGTGGACCATGGCCTGACGGTTCCACTGTCGCTCATGTGTGGTGAGCAAGACCCCAAGCAGGGCGCGTGGCCTTGTCCGGTCATTCCATTTGCGGTGAATGTGGTGCAGTACCCCGTGCCCAGCGGCCAGCGCTGCTTCAATCTGGGTCAGGCCATACGCAAAGCGGTAGAAAGTTTTGACGAAAACCTGAACGTGCAAATTTGGGGTACGGGCGGCATGAGCCACCAGCTGCAGGGTGCGCGCGCAGGCCTGATCAACCGCGCATGGGACAACGCTTGGCTGGACCAGTTGATCAAAGACCCGGCAGCCTGTGCGGCCACACCCCACATCAACTATGTGCGCGAAGCAGGCAGTGAAGGCATCGAGCTGGTCATGTGGCTGATCGCTCGGGGGGCGATGAGCGATATTGAAAGTGGCCAAGCCACGGGCCCAGCGCCTCAACTGCGTCACCGTTTCTACCATGTGCCCGCCAGCAACACGGCGGTCGGGCACGTCATCCTTGAAAACACCTGAGAGGTTTCACCCATGACTCAAACCATCAAAGTCGCCCTCGCTGGCGCAGGTGCCTTCGGCATCAAACACTTGGACGGCATCCAAAACATCGACGGCGTTGAAGTGGTCTCGCTGATCGGCCGCGAGTTTGCCAAAACCCAAGAAGTGGCCGACAAATACGGCATTGCCCACGTCACCACCGACCTGAACGAGTCCTTGGCGCTGAAAGAAGTCGACGCCGTGATTTTGTGCACACCCACGCAGATGCACGCCAGCCAGAGCCTGGCTTGCCTGAATGCGGGCAAGCATGTGCAGGTCGAGATCCCGCTGTGCGATGTCTACAAAGAAGGCCAAGAAGTTTTGCGTGTGCAACAGCAAACCGGGTTGGTGGCCATGGTGGGGCACACCCGCCGTTTCAACCCCAGCCACCAGTGGGTCAACCACAAGATCAAGGCCGGTGAATTCAACATCCAGCAGATGGATGTGCAAACCTATTTTTTCCGCAGAACCAACATGAACGCCTTGGGTCAGGCGCGCAGTTGGACCGACCACCTGTTGTGGCACCACGCTGCGCACACGGTCGATCTGTTCGCCTATCAGTGCGGCAGCCCCATCGTCAAAGCCAATGCGGTTCAAGGCCCGATCCATCCCGCTTTAGGCATTGCCATGGACATGAGCATTCAGCTGCAAGCGGCCAATGGTGCGATCTGCACTTTGTCGTTGAGCTTCAACAACGATGGTCCGCTGGGCACTTACTTCCGCTACATCGGCGACACCGGCACTTATTTGGCGCGTTACGACGATTTGTTCACCGGCAAGGAAGAAAAGATCGACGTGTCCAAAGTGGATGTGTCGATGAACGGCATTGAGTTGCAAGACCGCGAGTTCTTTGCTGCGATCCGTGAGGGCCGTGAGCCCAATTCGAGCATCGCGCAGGTCTTGCCTTGCTACCAGGTCTTGCACGATCTCGAACAGCAATTGGCTTGAGCGTGCTCACTTTGACGCCAGCGCAAGAACGCCAGCACCTTCAGTTGTTGGGCCTGGCGGGCTTTGCCAGCATGGCATCGATGCGCATTTGCGACCCGATGCTGGTGGTGCTCAGCGAGGAGTTCCAAGTCAGCACCGGCGATGCATCGGCGGTGGTCTCGGTTTATGCCGTGGTGTACGGACTGTCGCAGCTGTTTTTCGGGCCCTTAGGGGACCGATTTGGCAAATTGCGGGTGGTGTCTCTGGCGATCTTGGCGTGTGCCGTGTTCAGCGCCATCACCGCACTGTCTGTCAGCCTGCCCATGCTGGTCATCATGCGTGGCTTCATGGGTGCGGCGGCGGCAGGTGTGATTCCTCTGTCCATGGCATGGGTGGGTGACCGTGTGCCTTATGAGCGGCGTCAGGAAACCTTGGCCAAACTCATGAGCGCCACGGTGATTGGCATGATGAGCGGCTTGTGGTTTGGTGGCTTGACGGCCGACACTTTGGGCTGGCGTGGCGCATTCGTGGTCTTGGCGATCTTGTTCGCCATGGCGGCTGGGCTGCTGCTCAAGCTGCTGCGGGGTCAGGCCATGCCCGTGTCAGCGGATGCGCCCGGTTTGTGGGCCTCTTTTCGCAACACCGGGCAGTTGTTGGCCACGCCGCGTGTGCGTTGGGTTTTGGGTGTCACGGCGACCGAGGGCGCTTTGGTGTTTGGCACCATGGCTTTCATGCCCACGCATTTGCACCAGCACTATGACTTGAGTGTGGTGGCCGCAGGCTCGGTGATGATGCTGTATGGGGTGGGCGGCTTGCTTTACAGCCAAATGGCGCGTCGTTGGCTGGCCTGGTTGGGTGAGCGCGGCTTGGTCAAAACCGGGGCTGCTTTGGTGGCCACAGGCATGCTTTTATTGGCGTGGGGTACTTTGCCTTGGATGGGCATGTTGGCCTGCGGCATGGCTGGGCTTGGCTTTTACATGCTGCACAACACCTTGCAAGTGCAAGCCACCCAAATGGCGCCAGCTGCGCGGGGCACTGCCGTCACTTTGTTTGCCAGTTCGCTGTTTTTTGGCCAGTCCACCGGTGTCTTATTGATGGCGCAAAGTGTGGACATGGGCTGGCTGGCCTATGCCTTCAGCGCCGCCGCTGCCGGTGTGGTGGTCTTGGGGGGTGTGGTGTTTCGCCTGGTGGGGCGGCACTGAGCCCTGAAAAATTCAGCCCCCATCTTCAAGCTGTCAGTTCAGCGCGGACGTGGGGGTGTGGATTGCAAAAGTTCGCCCACCTCTTTTTGCCAAAAGCGTGCGTTGCCTGTGGTGCCGTGGCCCAAGGTGTCCGGACTGCCTGGGATGATCAGGGCTTTGGCTTTGGCGATCCGTGGCAAGGCCTTTTCCAAAATACCCAACTCGGGCGGGTTACGCTCGTCGTCGGCGGAGTTGATCACCAACACCGTGGCCTTGATGCGCTCCAAGTTGGCAGAGGGGTCGTAGTCTTTGGACGATTCCCATTGAAACAGGTGGTCGTTTGCATCCCCTGGCATGCGGGCTGTCAGGCGTTGCTTGAGCAAAGCATCGCCTCTGTCGCTGGACGGTGCTATTTTTTGCAGGCCTTGGTTGCCGCCGTTGGTGGCCGTGGCGAAAAATACCGATGCCAACTGCCAGCTCGGCGGTGGCTCTTTGTAATTGCCACCCATCCAAAGTGGGTCTTTGCGAATCGACTCGGTCATCAATCGGCGCAGCATCCAATTGCGCCCGGACATGGCTGAGGGCAAAGACGCCATGGGCACAGCGATGTCCATCATGTCGGGGAATTTCACGGCCCACATCCAAGTTTGCATGCCGCCCATGGAGTTGCCCAGCACCAAACGCAAATGGCGAATGCCCAAATGCTCGGTCACCAATCGATGCTGAGCATTGACCATGTCGTCGTAGTTGTAAGCGGGGAATTTCGCACGCAAACCGTCCGATGGTTTGCTGGACTTGCCCGTGCCAATGGCATCGGGCAGGATGACAAAATATCGCTTGGCATCCATGATCTGGCCCGGCCCAAACAGCGCGCCACCAAAGTTGGCGCCCAGCATGCCTTCGCCAGAGCCTGCGGTGCCGTGCAAGATCAACACCGCTTCGTTTTTGGGGTCACCCAGCGTGGTGTAGTTCAGGCGCAATTCAGGCAGCACCTCACCCGTATGGAATTTGAAATCTTTGACGATCCAGCTGCCGCTCTTGGGGGTTTCTTGCGCATGCGCGTTCAAGCCGACACCCACAAGCAAAGTGAAAAAGCAAGACCAAAGTTTTCTGGCCATGTTCATGGTGGTCTCCTGTCTGGGAATACACCTTCAATCTAGGTCATGTTGCCTACAGGCTCTGACGCATTGGTGTCAGGCGGTTCAGCTTGATCAGGCGGGCTGTCGTGGCCGCTAAGATCAGGGCCATCTCATGCAGCCGCTGGCTGGAACACCTTATGACTCATCCAATCTCTGACCGTTATGCCGTGATCGGCAACCCCATCGAACAAAGCAAGTCGCCCCTCATCCACACCGCCTTCGCGCAGGTGATGGGTCAAGTCATCCACTACACCAAGCTGTTAGCGCCCTTAGATGGCTTTGCTGCAGCAGTGGATGCATTCCGAGCCAGTGGCGGGCGGGGCATGAACGTGACAGCGCCCTTCAAGCTCGATGCTTTCGCTTACGCCACGGATCTCGCGCCCAGCGCACAAATGGCCGGGGCGGTCAACGCGATGAAGTTTGAGGGCGACAAGGTCTATGCCGAAAACTTTGACGGCGTCGGGCTGGTGCGTGATGTGGTGCACAACCTGCAATGCCCGTTGAAAGGGCGGCGTGTGTTGATCTTGGGGGCTGGGGGCGCCACGCGCGGGGCTTTGCTGCCGCTGTTGGCCGAGCACCCAGCCGAGCTGGTGATCGTCAACCGCACCGTGGCCAAGGCGCAAGAGCTGGCGGCCTTGGCGCAGCAGCACCAAAGTGGCCAAGTGCCGGTGGTGGGGTTGGGGTATGAAGCGGTGCAAGGTGTTTTTGATGTGGTGCTCAACGCCAGCTCGTCCAGTCTATCGGCCGAGTTGCCACCCTTGCCCGCCAGCGTATTTCGCCCCGGCTGCCTGGCCTATGACCTGACCTATGGCAAAGGTCTGACGCCGTTTTTGAAGCTGGCGCAGCAAGCGGGCGTGACCCATCTGGCCGACGGCGTAGGCATGCTGGCCGAACAAGCGGCCGAGGCTTTTGCGTGGTGGCGCGGGGTCAGGCCCGACACGGCTGCAGTCATCCAAAAGCTGACGGTGCCTTTGGTGTGAGCTTGGCCTGCCAAAGTTTTGCCCGGATGGGGTATGGTGTTTGTTTTGAATCCACGAAAGATCGCATGAAAACGATTTACCACTTGCTGATGGTGTGTGCGGCTCTTGGGGCAGCGCCAGCTTGGGCCTCGGGCGAGGGCACTTACAAAGCCGTTTGCGCCAGTTGCCACGGGCAGGCTTTCCCCAAGTCGCCGCAATTGGGCAACAAAGCCCAATGGGCGCCTTTGATCCGTGAAGGCCAAGTCACGCTCACCGCACATGGCTATGTCGGCGTCAGAGGTATGCCCGCCAAAGGCGGCAAGCCAGATTTGTCGGTGGAGGCCTTTGCCGAGGCGTTGAACCACATGGTCAACCAGTCTGGCGGCAACTGGAAAACCCCAGACGCCAAGACCTTGCAAGCCATTCAGGCCGAGATCGCCAAGCGCCAAAAATCTCAAGCTTCCAAGGCAGGCGGGTAAAGCGCCCCGCCACTGCCCTTGCCCCTCAAGGGCTTGTTTGCGGGTTCTACGGGTTCTGCACCCAAACCCATGGGGCTACACCCTCTGATCGACCCCCAACACCCCTTTGGTGGGATGGCCCCAGGGCCTGAAACGCAAGACGATGCGGGACATCGTTTTGAATCAGGAACACACCATGGGCATGCAGCACCAATTTCGAACGCTCCAAGCTTGGGCTTGGTCAAGCCTGGCGCTGGCCACCGCTGGCTTGGTGGCCTGCGGGGGCAGCGGCGACGGCACGCCCACCGGCACACTCAATCTGGCCATGACCGATGCACCGGCTTGCGGCTATGACCACGTGTATGTCACGGTGAACAAAATCCGCGTGCACCAAAGCACGGCCGCCGACGGGACCGAGCTCTTGGGCTGGCGCGAGTTGAGCATCCCCACCCAGCGCATCGATTTGCTGTCGCTCACCAACGGCGTGTTGCAAGAATTGGGCTCACTGCCTTTGCCCGTGGGCAATTACCAGCAGCTGCGTCTGCTGCTGGCCGAGAACCCGGCCAACCCCACCACGGCCAACCCCTTGGCCAATGCGCTGGTGCTGTCGGGCAGCAATTCCGAAATTCCTTTGACCACGCCCAGCGCGCAGCAAAGCGGCTTCAAACTGCAAGCACGTTTTGATGTGCAGAGCGGGCAGGTGGCCGACATGGTGCTGGACTTTGACGCCTGCCGATCCATCGTCAAGGCCGGGGCTTCCGGGCGCTACAACCTCAAGCCCGTGGTGGCGGTGATTCCGCGGCTGACCACAGCCATCGAGGGTTTTGTAGACCCTGCTGTGGCATCTGGTGTGGTCGTGTCCACACGCGATCCAGACAACAACGTGCGCGCCACCGTGCCCAACCCCGTCACCGGCAAATTCACCTTGGCTTATTTGCCCGAGAACACCAGCTACACCGTGGTGGTGGCCGGCCAAAACCTGAGCACAGCGGCCATCACCAACGTGCCGGTGTCTTTGGCCATGGGCGTGACCAGGCTCAACACGGCGCAAACCCCGATCGTGCCCAGCGTCTCGGCCATGGCCTCGGTCGCGGGTGTGGTCAGTTTCAGCAGCGCGCTGCTGACCGATGCGCGGGTCTCGGCCAGCCAGACGCTCAGCACGGGCCAGTCTGTGCAGGTGGCATCCATGGGCGTGGACCCTGTTACGGCCGAGTACTCGCTGGCCTTGCCCTTGGCTGCAGCCGTCAAGGCGCCTTATGTGTCGGGATCGCCCTTGGTGTTCACCACCGACAGCATGGTGGCCGGGCGCTACAACCTGACTGGAACGGCCACCGGCTACACCACGCAAAGCACCAACCCCGTGCTGGACTTGGGGGTGGCGGGCAGCACCACCGTCAAGGCCTTGGTGTTGGCGCCGTAAAGATAGGCTGATCGGTGTGGTCGGTCAGCCTGAAGTGGCTGACCTGAGCTCAGTGGTTCTGTCGCTTGGCCAGCAGCGTGACCAACTCGGGCACCAGGGCTTGCGGATCGCCTTCATGGCAAGCCGTTTGCAGCGTGTTTTTGATGGCCTCGGCCACCGTGCGCTCGGCCTGCGTGTCGGTGGCCATCTGGTGGTAGTAACTCAGGTCTTTGAGTGCATTGCTCATGCTGAACCGCAGGCCAGACGTTTCACCAGCGGTGATCATGGGTTTCAGGCGGTCCAGCGCCGCGCCCCAGCCGCCGCCTTTGGACAGCACTTCCACAAAGGTATGGGCATCCACCCCCGCACGTTGGGCGCAGGCTGCAGCCTCGGCCAGCAGGGTCACGGTGCCCAGCGACACATAGTTGTGCAACAGTTTCATGCGGTGGCCCGAGCCAATCGGGCCGGTGTGCACGATGTTTTCGGCAAAGCAGGCCAGGATGGGGCGGCAGCGCTCAAACAAGTCCGCGTCGCCGCCCACCAACAAGTTGAGGCGGCCTTCTGCGGCTTCTTTGGGGGTGCGCGTCATGGGCGAATCGAGAAACTGTCCGCCCTGAGCGATGACCAGGGCCGCGACTTTTTCAGTCGAGGCGGGCACGGCCGTGGAGCAGTCGATGACGATGGTGCCGGGGCGCAGGCCCTTCAAGACACCGTCTTCGCCCAGCAACACCGCCTCAACTTGGGGCGTGCCCGTCACGCACAAAATGATCACATCCGATTGCGCGGCGAGGGCTTGGGGCGTGTTGCAGCTGCGCGCGCCTGCAGCCAGCAGGGCGTCCAGCGGCTGATTGCCGGGGTGCTCCAGCACCGTCAGGCTTTGCCCGTGCTTGAGCAAGTTGCTGGCAATGCCGTGGCCCATCATGCCGATGCCGATCATGCCGATGGTGGTCATGTTGTCTCCAGTTTTATCCATTCAAGGACTGTAGCCAAGCCGACTCAAGCCGGGAGTCTCGGGTTTGACTGCTGGAGGCGTCGAAAAACTTGGTGATTCGCCCAAGCTGTAGCCGCGCAAATCAAGGCTGTCCAGGCGGTGTGGCTGGGGTAGTGGGCACCCCTCAGGGTTTGCGCGGCCCCTAAAAAAAGTCCGGTCAGCAAAATGGCGATCAGCCAGACCCACCCCTTGCGCTTGTCTTGCGCTTGCTGAGAGGCCAGCCATGGCATCGCCAAGGCCACAAAGGCCATGACGCTGGATACATGCCCACCTGGAAAACAATGGCCACCGCCGCCATCGCGGGTGCCCCATGACCAGTGCGAGATGTAAGTGGCTGTTCCGCCAAAGGCCTGCAGCTCCCAAGGACAGCTGGTCAAGCTGATGCGTTTGAAGCTGGAGATCAGCAGCAAACTCAGGGTGATGCCGACAAGGACCTCCAGCCTTTGAAGACGGGCGGTGTGACGCCAGGGGCCCCAGGGCGAGACCGTCACCCAGATCACACCCAGGTAGACCACAACAGCCAAGCGTTTGAAGCCGTCATGCAGTACGGTGTTCAGCCACCAGTTGTCGCGCAGTGCGAAACCTTGTTCATGGCCCAGCCAAGACATCACGCGCAGGTCTGCGCCTGAGGCGTCCCAGCCCAAAGTCAGGCACAAGCAGGCGATCCAAAGCCCTAACCCCCATGGTTTTGAGCGAACTGGCGTCTGAGCTGTTGGAGGGTGCATGCTGGGATGGGTGTTGCCGTACTCATGGCCGGGGGATCTGTCGCCAAAAAACCATGCAAGGATTAAAAATCGGCCGGATTAAGCCTGCCTTAATTGGGACGTGTCAGCCTTACGCCATGCACACGAGACCTGACACAATCGAGACTGAACACCACACGGTGCCAAACAAGGACAAAGAGGTCATGCGGGTTTTGATTGTGGAAGACGATGTGGGCATTGCCACCGGTTTGGCCGCTACCTTGAAAGCCACCGGCTATGCAGTCGATGTGACCCCCACACTGGCGCTGGCTTCGGCAGCTTTGGGTGTGGAGCCCTTCGACCTGGTGCTGCTCGATCTGAACTTGCCGGACGGTGATGGCTTGGCCTGGCTGCGGCAGGTCCGCAGGTCTGGCAGTGCCATGCCGGTGCTGATCATGACCGCCCGAGATGCTTTGCCGGACCGGGTGGCCGGGCTGGACGAGGGCGCTGACGACTATCTGGTCAAGCCTTTTGAGCCCGAGGAGCTTTTGGCCCGCATGCGTGCGGCGCTGCGACGCAGCGAAGGCCGCGCATCACCTTTGTTGCGCCATGGCGATTTGGTGTTGGACCCGGCCGCCCACAGCGTGCTGAAAAACGGTGAGCCGGTCGCGCTGCGTGCCAAAGAATATGCCCTGCTGCTGGCGCTGCTGCGGGGCAGTGGGCAGGTGCTCTCGCGCCAGAGGCTGGAGCAAGCGCTTTATGGTTTTGACGAGGTGTTGGACAGCAACGCCTTGGAGGTGCACATGCACCACCTGCGCAGAAAGCTGGGCGACGGACTGGTCAAGACGGTGCGCGGTGTGGGGTATTTTGTGCCCAACCCTGACGCCAAAGGAACGGCTTGATGGCGCTTTTGACCGAGCAAAAGGGCCCCATGGGAACCGCTCAACCCAGGTCCCTGTGGCGGTATTTGTGGGCGTGGGCTTTGGGGGCGGTGATCGCCCTGTGGATGCTGCTGGCCGGCTTGTCTTACTCGACCGGTTACCACGAAGCGGAGGAAATCAGCGATGGCTTGCTGGTCTCCGCAGCACACATTTTGTTGGCTCAGCCGGACGCGGGTGCTGCGCGCATGACCGAAGGTCAACCTCCTGTTCCTGTCCCTCCAGCTCAAACGGCCGCCTTGCCTGCGGCCCTCAGTGAACACCCCAGCCATGCCTATGCCCCTGACCTTCACGTCTTGATTTGGCAAGAAGACCGCTTGGTTTGGGATTCGCACAGCATGCATGGCCACTTGCCCTTGAACATGGCCCTGGGGCATCAAACCCTGCGCATCACAGTTCAAGGGGAAACACAGGAATGGCGTGGGTATGTCGCGGAATCGAAGACAGCGCGCTTGCCGCCTTCAGGGGGTGAGGCCAGGTCTGGGGGGGTGAGCGTGCGGCGAGTGGCGGTATTTTTGGACCCCACGCGGCGCGAGGCATTGGCCGCTGACATCGCGGAGCACATCTTGCTGCCGGCCTTGTTGTTTTTGCCCCTGGTGGCTTTGATTTTGGCCTCGGCCGTGCGACGCGGCTTGCTGCCCCTGCAGCGACTGTCTGGCAAAATTTCGGCGCTCGATGTCGATGCTGGACAAAGTTTGGTGCCGCAACAGCCTTACCAAGAATTGGGTGTGACGGTTCAGGCCATCAATCACTTGGTTCAGCGCCTGCAAGAACAAATTGCCCGTGAGCGGCGTTTTGCGGCCGATGTGGCGCACGAGCTGCGCACACCCTTGACAGCCTTGGTCTTGCAAGCCCGTTTGGCCCGCGATGCAGCTTTGCCGTCCGACCAAGGCAAGGCACTCCAAGCCTTGGAGCAGGGCGCATTGCAGGCCGGTCGGATTTTGTCGCAGTTGCTGGATCTGGCGCGTGCTCAGAGCCTGAGTGAGGAGCAGTCAGAGCCGGTCGATTTGTGTGCCTTGGCTCGGGGCGTGGTGGCCGACCATGTGGCTTTGGCCTACGAATTGGGGCAAGACATTGCGCTGGAGGCGCCCACCGACGCCATGACGGTCCCCGGCCAGTCCACTTTGCTGGCGCTGGCGCTGCGCAATTTGGTGGACAACGCCCTGCGCCACAACCCCACCGGCACCTATGTGGAGGTGCGAGTTGCCCAAGATGCGCAGGGGCAGGTGTGCATGTCGGTGAGCGACGATGGCCATGCCGAGGGCAGTGATGACGTCACGGCCGAATCGCCAAACACCGAGAAACCTGAAGTGGGCGCAGCACAAATTGGCCTGGGCATTGGTTTGACGCTGGTGGAACGCATTGCACAAAGTCAGGGCGCACAGCTGATGCGCGATGCAGGCACGGCACCCTTTGGCAAACGGTATGCATTGGTTTGGCCTGCTGTGACGAATCGTACCGACGGGACTTAATGTTGAGATAAGACTGGGCGATCACCATGGCGGCTTGTGTTTGCCTTGTGTTGCCCATGCCCCCTTTTCTCGACTCTTTTTCTGCTTTTTCCCGTGCCGTTTCAGGGGCCTTTGGCCGTCCTTGGCATCCCTTCAGTTTGTTGTTGGTGATGGCCCTTTGGCTGACCACTTTGGGCAACTTGCCCCTTTGGCGCGCGATGTGGGCATTGACGGAAACCCATGGCTTGCGCACAGGCCTGGGCCTGTTGGGCATGGGGGTGATTGTTTTCACCGCCACCACCGTGCTCCTGTCTTTGCTGGTGTGGCCCCTTTGGCGCAAACCCCTGGGCGTGGTCTTGCTCATGGTCGCAGCGGCCAACAGCTACTTCATGACCGCCTATGGGGTTGTCATCGACCCCAGCATGATGGCCAACACGGTGCAAACCGATGTGCGCGAAGTGCGCGATCTGTTGTCGGGTTCGATGCTGTTGGTGTTGATGCTGGGCGTTGTATTGCCAGGCGCTTGGTGGTGGCGTCAGCCTGTCCAGCAGTGGCCTGCCATGCGGCTGCTCGGCCGCCAACTGGGCTTGGCAGCCGTGGCTTTGGTGCTGATGATGGTGGTCATCTGGGCGTCGTTCCAGGATTTGGCCTCCACCATGCGCAACCACAAATCCTTGCGCTACATGGTCAACCCTTTCAACACGGTCTATGCCAGTGGTCGCTTGCTGGTGGGGCAAACCACCCAAGCTCGCATGTCTTTGCAGCCGATGGGCGAGGATGCGGCCATGGCCAATGCGGGTGTGCCAGCTTCGCCGCCATTGATCGTCTTGGTGGTGGGCGAAACCGTACGTGCTGCCAATTTTGGTTTGGCGGGCTACGCGCGCGACACCACGCCGCAACTGCGGCAACTGCAAAACAGCGGCGAGTTGACTTACTTTTCAAATGTGCGGTCATGCGGTACCAACACCCAGGTGTCTGTGCCCTGCATGTTTTCGCATTTGGGACGAGAGGCCCAGGCCAAAAATGACATTCCGTATGAAAACCTGTTGGATGTGTTGCAGCGTGCAGGCATGCAGGTGCTGTGGCTCGACAACCAATCCGGTTGCAAAGGGGTGTGTGATCGCGTGCCCAATGCCAGCACCTTGACCTTGAAAGACCCCAAGCTGTGCCCTGATGGCGAATGCTTTGATGAGATCTTGCTGCGCGTCCTGCCAGAGCGTTTGGCCGAACTGGACAAAGCGCGTCCGGCTGGCCAGCCTTCAGCGGGCACTGTGGTGGTGTTGCACCAGATGGGCAACCATGGCCCGGCCTATTTCAAGCGCACACCGGCCGACATGAAGCTGTACCAACCCGAATGCCGCACCAACGTGCTGCAAGATTGCCCCGCACAAGACATCGTCAATGCGTACGACAACGCGGTGCGCTACACCGATCATTTTTTGGGGGAAACCGTGCGTTGGCTCAAAACCCAAAAACGCCCAACCGCCATGCTTTACGTGTCAGACCACGGCGAATCTTTGGGCGAAAAAGGTTTGTACTTGCATGGCATGCCCTACATGATGGCGCCGCAAGAGCAAACCCATGTGCCCATGGCCTTGTGGATGTCCAAATCCTTGCAGAAGCAAAACGGTTGGGAGGCAAACTGTTGGCAGAAACAGGCCGAAAATGCGCTATCGCATGACCATTATTTCCATTCGGTGTTGTCGCTGGCCCAAGTCAAAACCCGTTGGCAACAGCCTGAGCTCGACATGTTCTCAGCGTGCAAGGCCAAACCCGCTCAGCGGGGTTGACCGGGCCAGGCTCAAGCGCTGTACCACCGCCACAGGGCGCTCAGCCAGACGCCGCCACAAAGCAGCAGGCTGAGCAAGACGGCTGCGCTGGCCGTGTCCTTGGCCCTTTTAGACTGGGCGTGCCACTCGGGGCCAGAACGGTCAATGGCCGCCTCAATGCCCGTGTTGAGCAACTCAACCACCAGTACCGCCACGACCACGCCGATCAAAAGGACGGTCTCGGCCCAGCTTTGACCCAAGTACCATGCGCCAGGCAAGACCAGCACGGCCAAGATGGCCTCTTGCCTGAATGCAGGCTCGCTCCAACCGGCTCTCAATCCTTCGACCGAGTAAAAGAAAGCGTGCCAGACCCTTGACAGGCCTTGGCGTTTGGGAGAAACCGATTTTTCGTTGTTCATGAGAGCGTCAGAGAGTTCAGAACTTGCAGCACAAGGCAGCCATGTTAACGGGGCCATGTTAACGGTGCCTTATCTGCAAGCGCCTCTGCTTTTCTCACACGACCTGCCTAAACTCCCGGGTGAGCGTCACCACCACGGGACCCAGCAGCACGGTCAACAGCGATGGGAAAACACAAAAAATCAAAGGGATCAGCAGCTTGACCGGGAGTTTGGCGCCGGCCTCTTCGGCGCGCAAGCGGCGTTGGGTGCGCAACGCGTCAGCGTGCACAGCCAGCGATTCCGACACGCTGGTGCCAAAACGGTCGGCCTGTATCAGCATGGACACCAAGGCGGCAATGTCTTTGAGCCCCACGCGTTGCGACAAACTGCGCAGCGCATCGGCCCGAGAGGATCCTCCCCGCAAGGCCAATCCGGTGAGGGCGAGCTCTTCGGACAGCTCAGGGCGGGCATGGCGCATTTCGCGGCCCACGCGGTCGATGGCGGCATCCAGACCCAGACCCGCCTGTACGCACAGGCGCAACAGGTCCAGCGCATCCGGAAAGGCGTGCACCAGAGCCAGTTGCCGGCGTTGGATGCGCCAATTCAGCAGCACATCGGGCAGGTAATAGCCCAGCGCAGCGGCGGCAAGCACCAGCGTCATCCGCCATGTGAGGGAGGTGGCCGAGGCCTGAGCCTCCAACACCCCCCAAGCCATGAGGGGCAACATCAAAGTCAGCAGGGTCTTGCCGATGAAATAAATCTGTAGCGCCATGGGCGAGCGCCAGCCCGCATGGCCAAAGCGCAGACGCAGTGCAGAAGGCGTGTTGCCTTCACCCCCCGAGAGTCCGGCAGCCCAAGGGCCGAACCAGAGCAGCGCGGACAGCAAGCGCGTCTGTGCACGCTGCCACGCGGAGATGTCCTGGGGTTGATCGGGGAGGTTGGTGGTCAGGCGAGCCAAGCGATCACGTCCGGGGTTGGGCAACCATTGGCTGAGCGCAGCCAGACTCAGCGCCATCACCAGCGCAAAGACAAGGACAGAAAAAATCAAGGTGGAAGTGGTCATGGAACGTCAGGGTGAATGGGCGTCAAACGCGGATCTGAACCAGTCGCCACATCCAAAATATGCCGAAAGCCATCAGGATCAGTGAAACGTACACCAGTTGCAAACCCATGGGGTCAGTCCATAGGCGTGAAACAAAGCCGGGGTTGACCCAACTCATGAACGCCGCCAACACAAAGGGCAGCAGCGCCAAGATGACCGCTGAGATGCGGCCTTCAGCCGATAAAACGCGAACCACGCCGGCGATTTTTTGACGCTCACGGATCAAGCGTGCAGTGTTTTTGAGGATCTCAGCCAAGTTGCCGCCCGTCTCGCTCTGGATGACCACGGCCACCACAAAATAGCGCACAGCCTCACTGGCTACACGCACCGCCAAGGCTTGCAAGGCTTGCGGGGTGCTGATGCCGAAGTTGACCTCTTCAAAGACCGAGCGTAACTCGTGCGACAAAGGCGGGGGGCTCTCTTTGGCCGCAACTTGCATGGCACTGATGAACGCGTGTCCGGCTTGCATCGAGCGGGCCATGAGTTCCAGGGCATCGGGCAAAGCTTGGTCGATCAAGACCATGCGATGGCTTCGGCGGTGCTGCAAAAAAGCCAACCAAAACAAAAAGCCTAAAGCCGCCAAGGCCACGCTCAAGGGAAATGGCCAAGCCAAACTGCTGCCCAGAGCCAAAGCCAATAGCACCGGCAGTGTCGCCACTGACACGGCCTGTGCCAAGCTCAATCTCAAGCCTGTTTGCAGCAAAAAATGGTCCATGGCCATGACGCCGGGCATCCTTTGCAGCCCGCGTTCAGCCCAGTCCCACTGGCTCAGCAGCCGCCTAGACCGAAACTTGAGTGAGGGTTCTGTCAAGGGCGCAGGGCCAAAGGCTGTGGAGGCCTGCAACCTTTTTGCCAAGGCCTTGCGGCGCGGGTCAAAGTGCTCTCGCCACAGCCCGTACACGCCCCAGACGAGGAAGCCCACACTCAAAGCCGCCAAAAAAGCAATGGTCCAAAAAGGCGTCTTCATGCTTCAACTCCAGCGCTCGGTGGGGTTGAACAAGTTGTCGCTGAGGGGAATGCCCCGTGTGACCAGGCGTTGCACAAATTTGGGCCGAATGCCCGTGGCCACAAACAGCCCTTGTACGCGCCCGTCTGGGTCCAGGCCGGTTTGCTCAAAACGAAAAATTTCTTGCATCGTGATCACATCGCCCTCGATCCCGGTAATCTCTTGCAAGCTGGTGATCTTGCGTTGCCCATCGGACAGGCGCGAGACCTGAATCACCACCGACAGTGCTGCACTGATTTGCTGGCGCATGGCGCGCGACTCGGCTTTGAGGCCCGCCATGCCCAGCATGTGTTCGAGTCGGGTCAGGGCATCGCGTGGCGAGTTGGCGTGGATGGTGGTCATCGATCCGTCATGGCCGGTGTTCATGGCCTGCAGCATGTCGAGCACCTCGCCACCGCGCACCTCGCCCATGATGATGCGGTCAGGCCGCATGCGCAGGCTGTTGCGCAGCAGATCGCGCTGTGCAATTTCGCCCTTGCCCTCGATGTTGGGCGGCCGTGTTTCCATGCGCACCACATGGGGTTGCTGCAGTTGCAACTCGGCGGCGTCTTCGATGGTGATGATGCGTTCATCGGCCGGGATGCTGGCCGACATCACGTTCAGCAGCGTGGTTTTGCCGCTGCCCGTGCCGCCCGAGACCAGCACATTCAAGCGCGCTCTGACCAAGCCTTGAATCAGCTCGGCCATGCCGGCGGTCAGTGTGCCCATGGCAATCAAGTCTTGCACACTGAACGGCACCACCGCAAAGCGGCGGATCGAGAGCAAGGGCCCGTCCATGGCCAGGGGAGGGATCACCGCATTCACGCGCGAGCCATCGGGCAGCCGTGCGTCGACCATGGGGCTCATTTCGTCCACGCGCCGTCCAATGCGCGAGACGATGCGGTCGATCACCCGCATCAGGTGGGCATCGTTGTCAAACTGCACATCGGTGCGCACGATCTTGCCATGCCGCTCGGCATACACCTGAAAAGGGCCATTGACCAAAATGTCGGAGACCGTGGGGTCGGACAGCAAGGACTCGATCGGTCCCAGACCCAGCATTTCATCCTGAATGGCTTGGATGATCCCTCGGCGCTCGTTTTCATTGAGCGCCAGTTTGTTTTTGGCGATCAACTCTTCGGTCAGCGCTTGGAGCTCGCTGCGCAGACGATCTGGGGCCATGCTCTCCATGCGTTGCCAGTCCATGAGGGACAAAATCTCTTGGTGAATTTGGCCTTTGATCTCGTCCAGTCTCAGCCCGTGTGAGTGCGGGTGGTCGGCCGGCGCTGGGGCGTTCGCTGGCGCGATGCGTGCCAAGGGCTGCACCTCTGGCTCCACCAGAGTGGCTGCCGGTAAAGGGCGCAACAGCACCTCGTTGGGGGTGGCATTTTCGAATTGGTAGCGCAGGCTGGTTTTCACGCATCACTCCAGTAGGGGCATCTAAGGAACATGGGGAAATTCAAGCGGTTTGCCCCATCCAACGCTGCATCCAGTGACGTTGCTTTTGCGGGGTGCTGGGCAGCAAAGAGGCCGTGGCCTCTCGCAGTGCATGGATGACGGCGGTGTGCTCATTCACAGCAGACAAGGCTTGACCGGTGTGCAAAGCCTCGTCCACCCACTCAGGGCCATTGGGAATGATGTGTTGCGCTGTCAGCCCCACGGCTCTTTGCAAATCGTCCACGCTGACCCAGCCGCCCGTCTTGTGGCGGTTGACCAGCAGGTGCAGCTTCGCATCGTCCAGGCCGAGCGCACGCAGCATCTTGACCAAGCGTTGCGCATCGCGGACATCTTGGGTCTGGCTTTGCATCACGATGAACACCGTGTCGGCCATGTCCAACACCTTGAGCGTCAAGGCGTTCAGGTGCCGCGGCAGGTCCACCAGCGTTTGCTCGTGAAAACCGCGCACCAAGCCGAGGACTTTTTCGATGTCTTGCGCGCTGATGGCGATGGCGTTTTCCAGTGCATGGGGGGCCGCCAGCAAGTTCAGCTTGGGTGTGACGGCATGCAGGCAGCTGAGCAGCAAGGGCGCATCCAGCCGGTCGATTTGCCGCGTCAGGTCGCCCAGGCTGTGTTGGTTGGCCCCGCTGCCCAGATAAAAGGAGGCGTCGCCGCATTGCAGGTCCAAGTCCACAAAGGCACATTTTTTGTCAAATTCACGGGTCAAGATGTGGGCCATGTTGGCCGCGATGAAACTGGTGCCTGTGCCGCCTTTGCATCCCATGAAGGCCACCAGCCGACCCGACCGCGAAGGTGCCGCATCCGCGCTCTCTGGTGGCTGGGCAGGGGTGTTTTGGCGGATCAGGTCAGAGCGCTCGCTCAGCCGTTTGAGGCTTTGCGCGAGCTCGTCGGGGTCGGGTGGCAGGGGCAAGACTTCGCGCACACCGGCGCGCATGGCCCGCATCAGCAATGATTTGCTGTTGTCTTCACTCAGCAGCAGCACGTTCAGCTGAGGTCGCTGTCGCAGCCATGTCTCCAAAGAGGCCAAGTCATCGCTCGCTGCATCGCTGGCATTGGCGGCGTTGTTGGGGCGCACAGGGCTGTCCAGCAGCACGATGGTGCCGGGTGGCGCATCGTCCAGGGTTTGCAATTGCTGCAACAAGCTGGGACCGGGTGGCCGCAACACGGCGCTGGCCAGCGGCAAGGCATTTTGCTGCAGGCTGCTGCGCAGCGTACCCAGCAAAGTCTCATTCGAAGCGATCACATGGATGGACATGGCAGGGTTCTTTCAAGGGGCTTTGGGCGTGCCAAAACCGACGTTGATGACAGGTGAGAGTGCGGCCGGGGCTTGAAAGCTTTGCTGGTAACGCGCCACGGCCGCATCGGCAGAAACGCCGTCTGTGTCGGCCACAGGCGCCGAGCTGGCGCGCAAGGGGCTGGGCTGGGTTTGCTGGGCTTGTGCGCGTTGCACCGCCAAGCCAAAGTGCCGGTCGATCAGGCTGGGTGCGCTGGCACAACCCGAGAGTGCCAATGCCAGTACCAAAGTGGGAAGCCATTTCAGGGGGTCAAGCCTGACAGGCAGCAAAGTGTCGGTGTTCATGGTGCAGTTCTCCTGGGTCAATCCGAGGTTTGGGGTGAGGGCATAGGCGCAGGCACAGGAACAGACACAGGAGCAGGCATGGCCGCAGGTGGTGTGCCTTCAAGCTGGCCGCCCCAAAAGTATTCGCTGCGGCTGGGTTGGATGTAGCTGTCGGTGGGCAGGGCATAGTTGCTGGGCAAGACCCGCGCCAGTCGCGGTGTCACCACAAACAAGAGTTCTGATTTGTCGGTCTGAAAAGCCGTGCTGCGAAACAAGGGACCCAAAATCGGCAGTTCGCCCAAAATCGGAAAAGCCTTGATGGTCTGCGTCACATTGCTTTTGACCAAGCCGCCAATTGCAAAGCTCTCGCCGTCGCGCAGCTGCACTGTGGTGGAGGCCCGCCGCGTGGTGATGGTGGGCAACAAGCTGGTTTGCCCGCCCAAACCCTTGACTGTGGTGCCCAATTGGGACAACTCCGACACCTCGGGCGTCACGCTCAAGTTGATCAAGCCGTCTTCCAACACCGTGGGCAAAAAGCGCAAGCCCACGCCGAATTCCTTTTCTTGCAAGGTGATCGTGGTGCCACCGGCGGCATTGGTCTGGGGCACAGGGATGTAAATTTTTCCGCCCGCCAAAAACGAGCCCTCTTGACCGCTGATGGCGGTGATGGTGGGTTCGGCCAGCACTTTGATCAGGCCTTTTTTCATCTCAGCGGTCAGCGTCACCGTGCTCAGGCCATTGGCACGGGCCATGGTCAGTGATGTGGCGCCTGCGCTGAGCAGTTGTGACAGCAAATTGACGGAAGTGTTGCCCATGGTGCGGGTCAGGTTGATGTCCACCCCCAGTTCGTCAAGCAAAGTTTTGGACACCTCGGCCACCTTGACTTCGAGCATGACCTGTTGCGTGCCGTGCACGCTCAGCAGGTTGATGACTTTTTTGTTGCCATTGAAGGCTTCGGTCAGGGCCATCAAGCGTTGCACTTTCATGCCGTCACTCACGCGCCCGCTCAGCACCAGGCTGTCGGCCACGCTGTCCACGCGCAGGTTTTCGACGCTGGGCACGTATTCGCGCAGCTTGGCGTGCAGGCTGTCGGTGTCAGCGCCCACGCTGATGTCGCGCAAGGTGGTGCTGCCTTGCGCCGTCCACACCAGCAAATTGGTGTGCCCTGATTTTTTACCCAGCAGGTAAATTTCGCGCGGGTTGATCAACACCACATCGGCCACATCGGGGTTGCCCACCGACAGGCGTTCGGCCTTTTCAGGCAAGTGCAGCAGCATCGACTTGCCCGCCGTCAAACGCAGGGGGGCGGCCATTTGCACAGGCCCTTGGGTTTGCACCTCGGGTTTGGTCGAGACCTTGCCGACGGTGGGCAGCTTCGAGAGGCTGGCGGCCACGGCATTCAGGCCCATCGCTGTGTTGGCCCATGCGCAGGGCCCCCAGACGCCGCTGATGCTGAAGGCCAAGATCAAGCCACTCCAAGGTGAACGGACAGGCCGCCGTTCAGTGTGTTGCACCGTGGGCAAGGGCTGGGTGCGTTCGCTGTACCCATGTGAGGATGGGGCTTTCGATGCGGCCAATTTGGAATGGGACATGTTTTTATTCCTGAGAGACAGACAAGCCGCGGATGACTTCCAACCGAATCGGTTCTGGCGAGAGTGCAGGCGCAGGCGCAGTGGCTGTCGCAGGCCGGCTGGTGCGTGGACGGGGTGCCACGGCTTTGGTGCTGGTGGCCATCGGCATCGCTGAGGCGACCACAACAGGGGCATGGGGCAGCAAGTCCAGCTTGCGCGCACCGGTGGTGAGCACAGGCAAGTCGTCGCTGTGGCTGCGCAGCACCAAAGACAAAGTGCCCACGCTGCGCGCCAGATCAATTTGCTCGGCCTGTTGCGGACTCACCTGCAAGGTCACGGCATTGACCACGCGGGGCTTGCTCTCGTTGGTGGAGGCGTCTTGCGCCACGGCCAGCACCTGGATGCGTTCGATCACGATTTTCGAGACCGGTTGGTTCTCACCGTCTGGCGTATTGACCATCACGTCCACGTAGTTGCCTGGCAGTGCGAAACCGGCCACGCCCATGATTTCATTTACCTTCACGGTCACCGCACGTTGCCCCGGAGCCAGCACCGAAGACAGCCCACCTTTTTCGCCCATGGGTGCCAATTTGCTGTGCAGCAAGGGCTCGCCGCGCAGCAAGGGCGTGCGAATGACCCGGCCAACCGCTTGGTCCAGGGTGGTCAATGGGCCTTGTATGGCTGCGGCTTTGGGCCAGTCCAGGGTTTGAAGCATGTCGGGTTGAAGCCGCGTGCCCATGGTCAAATCGCGTTCGGCCACGATCACTTGAAAGGTGTTGGCGGAGGCTTGTTGCTGCAACCAGCTGGCGGCATAGGCCGCAGCGGCCAAGCCCAAAGCCAAGGCCAGCAGCAGCGCGCCCATGGGTCGAATGTTTCGCATGGCAAGGGGTCCTTAAAAGGGCGGTGAATTCAGGACAAAGGCCAGCGCTGCAGCGCATGCACCGCTGTGCCCGCACCAATGGCCAGTGCATAGGGCATGCGCGTTGTGCTCACAGGAAAAACCAAGCGATCGGCGTTTGCCCCGTGTTGGCGGCTGAGCCAAAGTTGCGTCAAGCCGCTGCTCAGGTTGTGCAAGGTCTGTCGCAGTTGGCCGCTGAACACCGCCCATGTGATGGCCAGCCAACATCCCGCCAACAAGATGAGCAGGTTGACCCACAGCATGTCGGGGTGGCCCACAAACAGGCCCGTGGCGGCGGCCAGTTTGACATCGCCTGCGCCCAACGTGCGCAGCAGGTAAAACACCCCAAACCCCAAAAAACCCACCATGCCCCCCGCCAGCGCCGACCCCAAGCCGATGCCGTGCGGCGACAGCGACAGCCCGAGGGCTGTCAAGCTGCCCCACAACACCACGGTGTTGGGAATTCGGCGCGAAGCGGTGTCGTGCCACATGGCCGCCAAAAGCATGGCGGCCAGTGCGGCCAGGTGTGTCCAGTCAAACAGGCTGGGAGGCATGGGTGTTTCTCAGAAAGGATGTCAGAGCATCCAACGATTAAGCCGTCGAGAGCTTAGTTGAAAGGCGTTGGAACAAGCCTAGGACATCGGTGCCTATTGTTCCGACAACAGTGACGATCACACCCGCAATCAGCCCGGCCAGCAAGCCGTATTCGATGGCAGTTGCGCCCTCTTCATCGGCCAAAAATGTCTTGAAAGATTGAGAAAAGTTTTTCATGTGGCTAACTCCAGAGTTGAAAAGTAGAGGAGAACTGCAAGCCTCTGGTGGGTCTCCAAGGCCTGTATCTCAAGCCCATCAACGTCCCAAGGTCCTTGCATCGGTTTTGAACAGCCAAAACCGACAATCCAATGTAAAAAAAAATCCCAAGCGGGACGGTATGCCAACGCACCAAAGTACGAATGTGTACGGGTTTTGCACAGGGGTGTGAGGCAACGCACCGAAACACCGGATCGCGCTCTTTAAGGTCAAGGCTTTCCAAATGGCCGTGACCGGTCACTTTCAGGAGCTTGCCCATGAACAGGCCTACACCTGCACGCCGACAAGCGTTGGCATTGAAAAGTCAACGAGGTGCGGCTGTGATCGAGTTCGCGCTCATCTTGCCCCTCCTTTTGATCGTGCTGGTGGGCACCATGGATGCGAGCTTGGCCTTGTACGACAAAGCCGTGATCACCAACGCCAGCCGCGAAGGTGCACGCGCAGGCATCGTGGCACGCAGTCCTCCACTCACCGATGCACAAATTCAGCAGATCGTCCAGAACTACTTGCAAGGTGCATTGGTCAGCTCGGGCAGCACTTCGGCACTGCCCGCAGTGCAGATCCAAAAGGGCACTTGGAACGGCGATGCCATCTTGACCGTCACGGTGCGTTACACCTTTCAGGGCTTGGGCTTGGGCAGTTTGTTGGCCAGTTTTGGCAAGCCGTTGGACTTGCAGTCCAGCACGGTGATGGTTTACGAATGAGGGGTGCAGGTATGAAAAAAATCACGCGGTATTCCACGCCACAAAAAGGCGCTGTCACGGTGCTCGTGGCGCTCTTGTTACCCGTGCTCTTGGGCCTTGGGGCTTTGGCGGTGGATTTGGCCTACCTGCATGTGGTGCGCAACGAGTTGCAAAACGATGCCGACGCCGCTGCCATGGCCGGAGCGCGCAAACTCTTCACCAAGGGGGCTTCGGCGCTTGACTGGTCGGGCGCCGCCACCACGGCCAGCAGCGCGATCAACCTCAACCGTGCGGCAGGTCATGCCTTGGCGGATGGCCAAGTGCTCACGGGCTATTGGGATACGACCCAAACTTCTAAAGGCCTACAAATTTTTCCCATGACGCCAGGGGCGACCGATGCCCCTGCAGTGCAAGTGACATTGGGCAAAACCGAGGGGCAGAATCAGGGACCAGTGCGGACCTTTTTCGCCAGCATCTGGGGGGTGTATGACAAGCCGGTGAGGGTCACCGCGGTGGCCGGCGTGCACAGCCCGTCCAGCGCGGCCTTGACTTTTCCTGTGGCCGTCGCGCAGTGCATGTACCAAACCTATTGGGACCTGAGCACCCAGCCCCCAGCGCCGAAAGTTGACCCTAAAACCAACAAACCTTTTGTGTTTGAAATCGCGAAAGAAAAGTCTGAGGACCCTTGCGCCAAGGGCCAATGGACGGCCCTCAATTTCGAGGGCAAAGGGGCCAATTTGATCGATGACATGATTGCGCACAAACCGTCTCTTTTTGACCCGCCGCCGCCCATGTTGTCGGTGGGGGATCAGGTGACCATGGAGAGCGGCGCCAAAACCAGCCTTTACAAAGCCGTTCAGGACTGCATTGGTGCTTCAAGCAACCCCTGTGATTTGGTGGTGCTGCCTATCCTGGAGCAAGTGAACGCAGGCGCCACAGGCACGATCAAGGGTTTTGCGTGCATGAAGTTATTGGGTGCTGAAGGCGGAAAAGACAAATACATCCAAGTCCAGATGAGCAACGAATGCCCCTCCTTGCAATCCGGAGGCATCGGCCCGAATTACGGCGTCATTTCACCACCGAGTTTGTTCAAGTGAAGCGGTGCAAGTCATCTGACGCGCTTGCCGCTTTTGCCCGCAAATACGAGCCAATGGGTATAGACCTTTGTGCACACACCAACAGACCGGAAGGTCAATGGACATCCCGTTAGACCGGCCTGAGCATCAAGCCATGGTTTGAACTGCAATGCTTGCAGTGACCTTCAACTTTGGAGACAAGCATGTTGAACCCCCATACCATCCACACCTCGCGCACATCGTCCGTTCCGTTGGTCAGCGCGCCTGAATTGCAGGCCTTGTTGCATGGCCATTTCTCGGCGTCTGGGGCGCACGCCGATCAAGCGTCTGCCGATGTTTCACCGTGGCGTTCAAACGGCATGAACACAGGCCAGGCACCCTTGCCCGACAATTTGATTTTGTCGTCCTTGTCGGCCGCCGAGTTGGCCCATTTAGCACCTTACCTCGAACGCATGACCTTGGCGACAGGACAGGTCATCGGCCAGCCCGGTCAAGCCTTGCAGCATGTTTATTTCCCCATGAGTTGCAGCTTGTCATGGGTGTCGCACACGGCCGATGGCGAGTCCGACGAGTTGGCCCTGGTGGGGCGTGATGGCCTGATCGGGGTGCCCTTGGTGTTGGGCGGTGCGGCCATGCAACACACCGTGCAAGTGCAATGCGGTGGGGAGGCTTTGCGCATGAGCGCCGATGTGTTCGTGCGGCAAATGTCGGAGCAATCGCGCTTGCACAAACTTGCTTTGCTGTATGTGCAGTGGCAAATGGGTCAAATGGCGCAAAGCATCGTGTGCAGCCGCCACCATGCCGTGTCTGAGCGCCTGAGCCATTGGTTGCTGAGCAACGCCCAAGGTGCCAATACCCAAGAGTTGCGCGTCACGCATGAAACCATTTCACACATGTTGGGTGTTCGCCGCGAGTCCATCACCCAAGCTGCGGGACGATTTCAAGCCGCAGGCTGGATCGCCAACAGCCGTGGCAAGATCACTTTGAAAGACCCCGAGGGCTTGAGTGCCATGGCTTGCGAATGCCATGCGCGCAGCCAAGTTGAATCCAAACGCTATCTTCAGCAGTTGGCGCAAATGGCGCAGAACGCAGCTTCAAATGATCGTCCTGAAAACTTGCCTGAACCTTTGACTTTGACACCCTATGGCTTGCCCAACGAAGCCCTGGGGCCGATGGAGGACAGTTTGCAAAAGTATGTCGATGCCTATGACTTTGCGCCGGTAGGCTTTGTGACCTTGGATGCGCAGGGGCGAATCTTGCAGACGAATCTGGCCGGTGCCATCTTGCTGGACATTCAGCGTTCGCAGTGCCAACACCATGCGTTCTCGGATTTTTTGGCAGACGATTCGCAGGCTTCTTTTGCACGCTTTCACCATGAGGTTTTGGGCGGCCAGTGCCGTCGCCACTGCATGGTGCATCTCACAGCCACAGCCCACCGCAGTGCTTTGCAGGTTCGGATCGATGCCACGGTGGACGAGTGGGGTGTTGAAAATCGCATGGTGCTGATCGATGTGACCGAACAAGCCCAATGGGCTGCTGGACGAGATCCGCATTGGCATGACGATGCCGTGTCCTCCGCTTTGGACGCCCCGTTTCGCCGAATGTGAGCTTGGTTTTTGATCCGCCAGGGCCCGCTTGCGCGCAACGGGGTGCTGGTGAGCCGCATTTGACACGCATGCCATGAGGCTTGGCTAAGATAGGCGGCATGAAAAACCGTCAATTGGCCTCTTTTTCCGTCAGCGCTCTTGGCCTGGGCTGCATGAACTTCAGCCATGCCTATGGCGCGCCTGTGTCGGCCCAGCAGGCTGAACGCGTTCTGCTCACGGCCTTGGACCAAGGCGTGACTTTCTTTGACACCGCCGCGATGTATGGGTTTGGCACCAACGAAACCCTGGTGGGGCAAGTGTTGAAGCCGCACCGCAACCGTTTTACATTGGCCAGCAAATGCGGCATGCAAGGGGTTGAGCAAAGCGATGGCAGCAAGGTGCGTGTGATCGATGGTCGCCCCGAGACGATCAAAAAGACCTGTGAGGATGCGCTGCGCCGTTTGCAGACCGATGTGATCGACCTGTATTACCTGCACCGCTGGGACAAAAAAGTGCCCATCGAAGACAGCGTGGGCGCTTTGAGTGACCTGGTGCGCCAAGGCAAGATTCAGACGATAGGCTTGTCCGAAGTGTCGGCGGGCACCTTGCGCAAAGCCCACGCGGTGCATCCCATTGCCGCTGTGCAAACCGAATATTCTCTGTGGACACGCAACCCCGAGATCGCGGTGCTGCAGGCTTGCCGCGACTTAGGCGTGGCCTTTGTGGCCTTCAGCCCTGTGGCCAGGGGGTTTTTGTCCGGCCCTGCTTTGGATGTGACGGGCTTTGACGCCAAAGACATCCGCCGCGGCATGCCGCGCTTTGCGCCCGACAATTTCGCCGCCAACCAAAAACTCTTGCCCGCCTACAACGCGCTGGCCCAAGAAGCAGGCTGCAGTCCTGCACAACTGGCGCTGGCTTGGTTGCTGCACAAGGGCGAAGACATCATTCCTATTCCTGGCACGACCTCGGTCGATCACCTGCTGGACGACCTGGCCGCGGTGGATGTGAAGCTCGATGCCGGTTTGCTTGCGCGTTTGGAAGCACTGATCAACCAGCGCACCGTGGCCGGTAACCGCTACAACGCGCAGTCCAACAGCGAAGTGGACACCGAGGTGTTTGCTTGAGTGATCTGTCATTCTCGGGCTTGCCCGAGGATCCATATACAGAGATTGGCTCCGACCAATCATTGATTCGAAGACAAACAACAAGCCTTAGGTGCGCTGAAACACTGATCGATCATCCAATTGCGGCCATGATGAAATTTCAATAAAGAAAAGCGTTTTATCCCAGCACACCTGTTGAAAACCATCACGGAGCAAAACCATGAACTTGCCGATGGCCATGACATTTCAGCGCGCCCCGACCTCTTTCCCACATTTCATGCCGTTGGATCCGGCGCGCACGCAGTTCAGCCATGGCCCAAACAGCCACCCGGGCTCGCTGCCCCGCGTCGCTGTGCTGCACCAGGGCCATGTGGACAACCACCACGCCTTGCGCGCTCAATTGCAAGAACGCGGTTACCCCTTTGAGACCAACAGTGACGGCGAACTCATCGCGCACCTGATCGACGCCATCCACCCAGGCAACCCTTTGCAAGCCGTGCAGCGCGCCATGGCCCTGCTGCAGGGGCAAAGCACGTTTGCGGTGCAATTTCACGACCACCCCTATCGCCTGATCACGGCCCAGTCAGCCACCGCTCAAACGCCCAGCCAATTGATCGATATGAGGGGCTGAAGCCTGCAAAAAAGTGTGAGGGAATAGAGGCATGACCTGATGTCTCGCATTGCACGAATGCCAAGCCTGAGGCTGATGTTTTGCGCCTGCCATAGAAGGCTTGGATGGCTGGCTTCGCTGTCGTCCGTGACTTCAGTCCGCTGTGTGCACCATCGCACCGACACGCAGCCACTGTCACATGCAATATGTCTTCGTGGATCGCTTGACGTTAACGCGTCAGTCCGTTGGCGGGCCATTGCACTTTGGCACCCTGACGACAAACCCCTCCAGATAAGGAACCCCCCAATGAAAACGCCAACACGCAGACGCTTTATCGAAATCACGCCCTTTGCCGGTTTTGCACTGTTGGCCGCTTGCTCGCCCAAAGTCGAACCACAGAGTGCGCCGATGGCGACCACGCCCGCCCCCAATCCGGCACCCACGGCCGCACCAACACCATCAAAGACGGTCATCAATCTTCCGATGGTCGAAAAAGGCGACGCCCAAGCCGTTGTATTTGGCTATGTGGACGACGCCACCCAAGCGGACAAGGTGAAATTCAAAAACCACGTGTCTGGCAGTGCTTGCAGCAACTGCGCCTTGTACCAAGGCAAGGCAGGCGATGTCGCCGGTGGATGCCCTCTGTTTGTCGGCAAGCATGTGGCGGCCAAGGGTTGGTGCACGTCCTGGGCCAAAAAGGCCTGAGCCACCCAAAGATGGTCATCCGTGTCCATAAGATCACCATGACGCATTGGCGACGACTTTCCCTGCTTCCGCTGTTGCTTGCCGCGCTGACACTCGGTGGATGCCAAACCACCACCCGTGGAGGTGCGGTCGGCACGGACCGTAAACAGCTCCTTCTGGTTTCGTCCCAGCAGCTTGAACAAATGGCGGCGCAAAGTTACAGCAAGTTGACTTCCGAAGCCGCTGCAAAAGGCACCCTCAATACCGATGCTTCCATGCTTCGGCGCCTTCGTGCGATTGCCCAAAGAATTGAACCCCAGACGAAAATTTTTCGTCCCGACGCGCCCGATTGGAAATGGGAAGTCAACATGATCCACAGCAGTGAACTCAATGCATTCTGTATGCCGGGTGGAAAAATCATTTTTTACTCAGGCCTGATCCGGCAACTGAATCTGACCGATGAAGAAATAGCCGTGGTGATGGGGCATGAAATTTCGCATGCATTGAGGGAACACTCACGCGAGCAGGTCTCACAGGCCTTGGCTGCACAATCCGCCATAGGACTGGGCGCTGCACTGTTCGGCTTTGGCCAAGGTTCTGCCGACATGGCAGGAGTCCTGTACCAGTCTCTCGTTGCAACCCGCTTCAGCCGGACCGATGAGAATGAAGCCGATCGCATGGGTCTGGAACTCTCAGCGCGGGCTGGTTATGATCCGCGCGCCGGGGTCACGCTGTGGCAGAAAATGATCAAAGCCAACAGTGGAGGCAGCCCCCCCATTTTTTTAAGCACTCACCCAACAGAGGCCAGCCGCGTGCAACAAATCGAAGAACTGCTGCCGACGGTCTTGCCTTTGTACAAAGCTGCGCGCCGAGACTGACATCACAAGGGCCCCGAAGGGCCCTTGCTTTTGTGGGTGTCGCTCAGCCAGCGTCAGGCTGCTGTCCCGGTGCAGCTTTTTGAAAAGCTTCCAGCGCCATGCAGGCTTTTTCCACCGCCATGATGTGTGGCCACTGCGTCAGGTTCACATTGAAGCGGCGTGCGCTTTCCACTTGGGGGATCAAATACACATCGGCCAGGGTAGGGGTGTCGCCGAAGCTGAAGCGGCCACGTGTCTTGTCAGCCGCAATCAGCGCTTCGTAGGCGTCAAAGCCTGCGCTGATCCAGCTGGCGCACCAGGCGTTGATGGCGTCTTCGTTGGCGCCGAATTGTTTGCGCAGCGTTTGCAACACGCGGCGGTTGTTGAGGGGGTGGATGTCACAACCCACCATGGCCGCCAGCGCACGCACATGGGCGCGGTCGTCCGCGCCTGCAGGCAACAGGGCGGGCGTGGGGTGTTTTTCTTCCAGCCATTCGATGATGGCCGGCGATTGGATCAGCACCTGCTTGCCGGTGTCCAGCGCGGGCACCATCTGCTGGGGGTTGACCGACTTGAAGGCTTCGCCTTGCTGTTCATCGACCCGCAGGTCCACCGCCACGTAGTCGGTGGCAATGCCTTTGAGGTTGAGCGCAATGCGCAGGCGGTGTGAGGTGCCGCTTCGGAAAAAACTGTAGAGCTTCATGGGTTTACGCCGCAGCGCCAATGGTCAATGCAAGTTCAGCCACGCCTTCAACGCGGCCAGTGATTTTGTCACCGGTCACCACCGCGCCCACACCTTCGGGCGTGCCGGTGTAAATCAAGTCGCCAGGCTGCAGGTGGTAGTAGGTGGACAGGTCGGCGATGATTTCGCGGATGTTCCAGATCAGCTTGTCGACGTTGGACGACTGCTTGGTGGCGCCATTCACTTCCAAAGCAATCGCGCCGTTCTCGATCACCACGCCGGGCATGGGCACGATCTCGGAGCAGACCGAGCCTTGCTCGATGTCTTTGCCCGTGTCCCACGGGCGGCCTTTGTCGCGGGCCACCAATTGCAGGTCGCGGCGCGTCATGTCCAGGCCTGCGCCGTAGCCATAGACCAGTTCATGCGCGTTGGCTTCGCTCACGCGAAAACCGGCTTTGCCAATCGCCAGCACCAGCTCCATCTCGAAGTGGTAGTTGTTGGTGCGCGGTGGGTAGGCGACGGTGGCACCGCTTTCCACCAAGGTCTGTGGCGACTTGGTGAAGTAGAACGCCTGCTCGACGCTCTTGTCGACAGGGCGGCCCATCTCGACGGCGTGCGCATGGTAGTTGCGGCCTACGCAGAAGATGCGGTTGATCGGGAAACGTTCTTGTTGGCCACGGATGGGCAGGGAGGGGACGGCAGGAGGGGTGAAGAGGTAAGAGGTCATGTTGTGGAGAGTAAAAAATCAACCGCGGTTTTCGTAAACACCCAACTTGCGGTGCAAAGGCGATTCGTCGGCAATAAAGATGAAAGCGGGTTTGTCCGCTTGCAGGTTTTTCAGCGTCACGGCCTCGTAGCCAGGTGCGCAGCAGGTGTCGGCCTCAAGCAGGGTGAAGGTGCTGGCCACGATCTGTGCTTGCACCGCACCTTCAATCACATGGAACACCTGTGCGGGTGAGCGGGCGCTCAAGCGCAGGGTTTGGCCGGGACGCAGCATCAGGGCGTAAAAGCCCAGGATGTTTTCTGCATCGCTGCCCGTTTCGGGGTTGGTGTAGGTCACTTGCACCTGCTCCAAACCGGCATCGTCAGCGGCCAGCGATTCGAGCGCCGCCTTGGCGTCTTTCCAGGCGTAGCGCAGCATGGGGTAAGCCTTCTTGCTGCGCTCAAACACATGCGAGGGCACCACGCCACCACGGGCGTATTGTTTGTCGCCTTGGCCGGGCACCACGGTTTGGCGGTCGCCGTTGATGTGGTAGCTGGCCTCCATGTAATAGACCAGCGGCAAGTCCAGCACATCGAGCCAGATCACGGGCTCGGTGCCGTCGTGGCCGTGTTCGTGCCACAGGCCTGTGGGCGTCAAGATCAAGTCGCCCCGGCTCATGGGGCATTTGGCGCCGTCTACCGTGGTCCAGGCGCCTTCGCCTTCCACCACCATGCGCACCGCGTTGGGTGTGTGGCGGTGGCTGGGGGCCCATTCACCGGGCATGAGCAGTTGCATGCCCAGGTACATGGCGGCGCTGGCCTGCATTTTGTCGAGGCCGTGGCCGGGGTTGGCCAGCACCAGCACGCGGCGTTCGGCTTTTTTAATCGGGGTCAGCTCGCCCGCTTTGAGCAGCAGCGGCTTGATGTCTTGGTAAGCCCAGCAGGTGGGCTGGGTTTGGCGCGTGGGCACTTTGGGCGGCAGCACGCCGCGCAGGCTGGGCCACAGGGGCACCAGGTTCACCTTGCGCAGGTCTTGCACGTAGTCCGCGGGCAGGTCTTCGATTCGGCCAAGGTCGTTCATTTTTATCTCCTGATCAGGCGCTGTGTTGGGCGGCGTCGAGGCAGTTGCCCACGTTCCAGCCATAGAGCCATTGCATCGCATCATAAAAGCGCTCGGGACTGCGGCCGCGCCACAGGTCATTGCGCACCAAGCGCTCCACGCCCTTGGCGTGGTAGATGCGGCCCATCTCGCGGCTGGACAGCACGATGCGGGCCGTGCGGGCCACGCGGGCGCGTTGGTACATGTCCAGCGCTTGGGGCCAGTCGTTGTGGTGGGTGCGCAGGGCTTCGCCCAGCGTCACAGCGTCCTCCATGGCCATGCAGGCGCCTTGCGCCATGTATTGGGTGGTGGGGTGGGCGGCGTCGCCCAGCAGGGTCACGCGGCCGTAGGTCCACTGGCCAATCGGCTCGCGGTCGGCCGTGGCCCAGCGTTTCCAGGTCTTGGGCAGGTCAATCAATTGGCGCGCCTTGGGGCAGATGCCCTGGAAGTAGCTTTGCACCTCTTCTTTGCTGCCGTCTTTGACGCCCCATTCCTCTTGTTCGCGGCTGTGGAAGGTCACGACCACGTTGTATTGTTCGCCCCCACGCAAGGGGTAGTGCACCAGGTGGCAGTTGGGCCCCACCCAAATGGCGGCGGCGTTCCATTGCAGATCGGCTGGAAAGTCTTTTTTCTCGACCACGGCGCGGTAAACCACATGGCCCGTGACGCGGGCCGGGTCTGCCACAAATTGTTCGCGCACCACCGATTTGACGCCGTCGGCCCCGATCAAGGCGCAACCCTTGAAGGCCTTGCCATTTTGGTCCCAGACGGTCACGCTGCTGTCGTCTTGCTCAATGCGCTCTGCGCGGGTGCTGGTGTGGAACTGCACTTGGCCGGTTTCTTGCGCGGCTTCGAGCAAAGACAAATGCACATCAGCGCGGTGGATCACGGCATAAGGGTTGCCAAAACGCTCGCGGAATTTCTCGTCGGTGGGGATCTTGCCGACCTGGTACTCGTCGATCGCGTCGTGCATCACCATGAAGTCGGTGTACACGGCGCGGCCCCGGGCTTTGTCACCCACGCCCAAAGCGTCAAACGCATGAAACCCGTTGGGGCCTATTTGAATGCCCGCGCCGATCTCGCCGATTTCGGGGGCTTGTTCCAGCACCGTGACCTGAAAGCCTTGGCGCACCAGGGCCAGCGCTGCGGCCAAGCCGCCAATGCCGCCACCTGCGACCAAGACGGGGAGTTGGGATGGGGTTGCAGTCATGGATTCTCCGAGCAGGGATGATGTACGAATGGGTGAGATTATAAGCATGCTTATTAATTGGGGGAAGCCCACCGCCTGGCTTTTGAAAAGGGAAATCCCTTGGTGTCCATGCGTTTGAAGCCAAGGTAAAGCGACTAAAATTAACCGACCGCTCGGTTGGTTAATTTGAATCGGCCTGGATGTGTACTTTCAAGAAAGCTCCTGTTCATGTCTCAAGTTTTGCAAAGTTTCATCGGCGGCCAGTGGATCGGCCAGCAAGGGGCGCAAGCTCTGCGCAGCGCCCTCAACGGCCAAACGGTTTACCAAACCCACATCGAGGCCATCGATTTTGGCGATGCGGTGCACCATGCCCGCACCGTGGGCCTGCCCAACTTGCTCAAACTGGACTTTCAAGAACGCGCCCAGCGCCTCAAGGCGCTGGCCAAATACTTGGGCGAGCACAAAGAGCAGCTCTACGCCATCTCGGCCCACACCGGGGCCACGCGTGCCGACAGTTGGGTGGACATCGAAGGCGGCGCAGGCACGCTGTTCGCGTATTCGGGCATGGGCAGCAACGAGCTGCCCAGCGGCAACCTGATCCACGAGGGCCCCGCATTTGCCTTGGGTAAGAAGGGCGGCTTTGCGGGCACGCACATCCTGGTGCCGCGTGGCGGCATCGCGGTGCACATCAATGCGTTCAACTTCCCCATCTGGGGCCTCTTGGAAAAGTTTGCGCCCAGCTTTTTGGCCGGCATGCCTTGCATTGGCAAACCCGCTTCGTCCACCAGCTACCTGACCGAAGCCATGGTGCGCTTGGTGGTGCAGTCGGGCATCCTGCCTGCGGGCGCCTTGCAGCTGGTGATCGGCTCCACGGGCGACCTGCTGGACCGCCTGAACGGCCAAGACGTGGTCACCTTCACCGGCTCGGCCGACACCGCCGCCATGCTGCGTGTGCACCCCAATGTGGTCAAGCACAGCATCCCCTTCAATGCCGAAGCCGACTCGCTCAACTGCGCCATCCTCGCGCCCGATGTCACGCCCGACGACGAAGAGTTTGATTTGTTCGTGAAAGAAGTCGCCCGCGAAATGACCGTCAAAGCCGGCCAGAAATGCACCGCGATCCGCCGCGCCATCGTGCCGCGCCAGCACCTGGATGCTGTGGTCGAAAAGCTCCAAGCCCGCCTGGCCAAAATCGTGGTGGGCGACCCGTCGGTCGAGGGTGTGAAGATGGGGGCGTTGGCCTCGCACGCCCAGCAGGCCGACGTGGCCCAGCGTGTGGCCCTGCTGCGCCAAAGCACCGAGTTGGTGTTTGGCGGCGGTATCGATTTCAGCCCAGTGGGCGTGGGCGTGGCCCAAGGCGCTTTCTTCCAGCCCACGCTGCTGCTGTGCCCAAAGCCTTTGCACACCGACAGCGTGCACGACGTGGAAGCCTTTGGCCCCGTCAGCACGCTCATGCCTTATGACGGCATCGACGAAGCCTTGCAACTGGCCGCGCGTGGCCAAGGCAGCTTGGTCGGCACGCTGGTCACGAAAGACCCGCAAATCGCGGCACGCATGATCCCGGTGGCCGCAGCTTTGCACGGCCGCCTGCACATCCTGGACCGCGAAGCCGCCGTGGAGTCCACTGGCCACGGCTCACCTTTGCCCCAGCTCAAACACGGCGGCCCCGGCCGTGCGGGCGGTGGTGAAGAACTCGGCGGCATCCGCGCCGTCAAGCACCTGATGCAGCGCACCGCGCTGCAAGGCTCGCCCACCATGATCGCCGCCGTCACGGGCGAGTACATGCGCGGCGCCAAGTTGATCGAGACCGAGGTTCACCCCTTCCGCCGCCATTTCGAAGAATTGCAAATTGGCGAGAGCTTGCTCACCCACCGCCGCACCGTGGGCGAGGCCGACATCGTGGCCTTTGGTGGCTTGTCGGGCGACTATTTCTACATGCACTTCGACGAGATCGCCGCCAAAGATTCGCCCTTTGGCAAGCGCATCGCGCACGGCTACTTTGTGTTGTCGGCTGCTGCTGGCCTTTTCGTGTCACCCGCACCCGGCCCGGTGCTGGCCAACTACGGTCTGGACACCCTGCGGTTTGTGAAGCCCGTGGGCATTGGCGACACCATCCAGGCGCGCCTGACGGCCAAGCGCAAGATTGACCGCCACAAGAAAGACGCCAAGGGCGTGGGCCAAGGCGTGGTGGCTTGGGACGTGGAAGTGACCAACCAGTTGGGCGAAGTCGTGGCCAGCTACGACATCCTGACGCTGGTGGCCAAGAAGGGTTGAAACTGTGTCATTCAGGCCGACCTTGCATATACGCAGGGGCTGACTTTGTAGGAGCGCACCCCGTGCGCGATGGATGTTGCACACGGCCTGAAAAACTTTGCTCTCGGTGTTGAGTGAACACGGCAGGAGGCCGTTGCGATGAATGTTTATGACCGCTACGTCTTGCCTTACCTGATCGACTTTGCTTGCAGCCTGCCCATGGTGCAGGCACAGCGCCGCCAACTGGTGCCCCAAGCGCAGGGCAGGGTGCTGGAGATTGGCATGGGCACTGGGCGCAATTTGCCGTTTTACGATCGCAGCCGCATCACCCGTTTGGTGGGTGTGGACCCCGCCATGCAGATGCACCGCTTGGCCCAAAAACGCAGCCGCAAGGCAGGCATTGAAGTGGAGTTGATGGGCTTGTCGGCCGAGCAGTTGCCCACCGCCGATGCCAGCTTTGACACCGTGGTCTGCACCTACACCCTGTGCAGCATCCCCGATGCGGCGCAAGCCCTTCGGGAGATGCGTCGCGTGCTCGTGCCTGGCGGCAAGCTTTTGTTTTGTGAGCACGGTCGGGCGCCTGATGAAAGCGTGCGCCGCTGGCAAGACCGCTTGCAGCCGCTGTGGGGTCCGCTGGCCGGTGGTTGCCAGTTGGGGCGCGATATTCCCGCCTTGCTCGAAGAAGCAGGCTTTGCGACCCAAACCCAATCGGCTTATCTGGCCGGGCCGCGCCCCATGACTTTTCATTACTGGGGTCAGGCGCAAGCGGCCTGAGAACGATTGCAGAAAACCTTGGGCCTCTTTCGTGGTCTGATCCGGATTTGTTGCGTGGTGCGCAACATGTTACAGTCCTTGGATGATCAAGTCGTTTCGTCACAAAGGCTTGCGCAGTCTGTTTGAGTCAGGCAAGGCGGCCGGTGTGCAAGTCAGCCATGTCAAGCGCTTGCGCATGCAATTGGCGGCGCTGGACACCGCGCAAGCCATTGACGACATGGACATTCCGGGATTTCGTTTGCACGCACTCAAAGGCGAGATGCGGGGGCGGTGGTCCATCACCGTCAACGGCAATTGGCGCTTGACCTTTGAGTTTGAAGATGGCAACGCCTACATATTGGATTACGAGGACTACCACTGATGGCCATGCACAACCCCCCTCATCCAGGTGAGTTCATTCAGGAAATTTACCTAGAACCGCACGGCATTTCCGGTCGAGAACTGGCTGAAAAACTCGATGTGGCGCCGTCCACCCTGAGCCGCATTCTCAAAGGCAGCAGCCGGGTCACGCCTGAGATGGCGCTGCGTTTGTCAAAGGCTTTGGGCCGCACGCCCGAAAGCTGGTTGAGCCTGCAAGATGCCCACGATCTGTGGATCGCGCGCCAAAACGTGGACATGAAACGCGTGATGCCCTTGCAGTTTTCTGCGGTTTGATGACCCTATGAGATCCCCCATTGCCGTTGTTGACGTTGACCGTTGCGAAACCTGGACCCGCTACAAAGCCGGTTTGTGCGACACCTGTGCGGCCAACTGCTGCACCATGCCGGTCGAGGTCAAGATGGCCGACTTGGTGCGGCTGGGCATGGTGGACCCGTTTGAGGCCGAGCACGATGACCCCAAGCAGATTGCCAAGCGCCTGAGCAAAGCGGGCTTGATCGACCACTTCAATTTCAAGAACAGCATCTTCAGCCTGGCGCGGCGCGCCAGCGGCGACTGCCATTTGCTGGATGCCAAGACGCGCCGATGCACCGTGTACGACAAGCGTCCCAACACCTGTCGCCTGCACCCGCAAGTGGGGCCGCGTCCCAACCATTGCCCCTACGGCAACAAAGCGCAGTCGCGTTGACCGATGACAAACCGCACAGGCCAATACGCCGAATTCACATCGCCAGACCAGCACCGTTTCCGTGCGTTTGTGGCGCACCCCTCCAGCCCCCCTCGAGGCGCTTTGATCCTGTTGCATGAGATGGATGCCAGATCGCCCAACCGCGTTCATGCCAGTGCACATGCCGACCCCATGCCCGGGCTGAGCCAGCGCATTCGGTCCTTGGCTCAAGAGCATGCGGCCAGAGGTTATCTGGTGGTGGCGCCATCCCTCTTTGGCCGTGGCCGGGCAGGGCAGGACCACGGTTACCGCTACCAGATGGGTTTTTCGGGCGAGCAGTTGGTGAAACCTTTGCAGCCGGTGGATTCAAGCCGCGCCATGCTGGACATCCAGACGGTGGTGGATTGGGCGCAAGGCCAGATTCCTCAGGGCAAAGTGGGCCTCATGGGCTTTTGCTGGGGCGGCTTGCTGGCCTGGCAAGCCGCTTGCACCATGCCCGAAGTTTCCGCAGCCACTTCCTTTTATGGCGGGGGAATGACCCATCCGGAGGTCAACGCTTGGCGGCCCATGTGTCCAGTGCTGGTCCATTTGCCCTCCAAAGGCTTGCTGATGACGCAAGCGTCGATGGACGAGTTTGTGGCGGTGCAGCGCGATCACTTTCCTGCCCACGGCGCGGTCAGCCCGGATCAAAAAGGCCCGATGGTTCAGATCGAACACTACGCTGCGGGGTATGGGTTTGACCATGCGGGCAGCCGCCACCACGATCCGATGGCATCGCAATCGGCCAGACGCATGACCAACACGTTCTTCGACCAGCACCTGCAAGTGCATGGGTGACTGCCAAGACGGTTTCAAGCACCTTTGGCGGGCAGCAAGTGCGTTGGCAGTGCCAGCACATCTTGCAGCGCGATGGGCTTGGAGAAATAAAAGCCCTGAGCCTGTTGGCAACCCAGGCTGATCAGCGTGTCCTGTTGGAATTGGTTTTCCACACCTTCGGCGGTCACCTCGAGTGACAAAGACTGCGCCAAGGCCAAAATGGCAGAGGCGATCTTGATATTTTCTTCTCGCTCCATGCCTGCCGTGAATGACATGTCGATTTTCAGTTTTTGAATGGGCATGCTCGCCAGGCGCGACAAAGAAGAATAGGACTTGCCGAAATCATCAATGGCAATGCGCACGCCCAAACCCATGATGGACTGAAGTTGACTGGCCAGCTCTCGGGGGCTCAAGGCGAAATCTGTTTCTGTGATTTCCAGCACAAAGCCCTCCAAACCATTTTCAATTTCGGCGGACAAATGCGAAAGAATGTTCAAAAGACGCTTGCCCGCCAGCAACTGAGGTGATGAGTTCAATGCGATGCTGGCCTGTGGAAAGCGGGCGCGGATGGCATGGCTGTCTTTGACCACTTGGGCAAACAAGCGCTCTGTCAATGGGTCTATGGCGCCTGATTGCTCCGCCAGTGGAATGAATTCGGCAGGGCTGACCATGCCCAGCTCTTCGTCGTGCCATCTGGCGAGGGCCTCGAACCCGATGATTTTCCCGGTTAGAAGATCCACTTCAGGTTGGTAATGCGGGAAGATTCGATCATCGCGAATGGCCGCGGCCAGCTTGCTCTCGACTTTGGATTTTCGGGTGGTGGCTGTCATCATCTGCGCGTTGAGCCATTTGATCTGATTGCGGCCGGACTCCTTGGCGTTCAGCAGCGCTGTGTCTGCATAAATGAGCAGTTCATGGATCGATTGGGAATGGTCAGGAAACAGTGCCGCCCCAGCACTGAACGTGGCCGTGATCTGCACGGTACCGCCGTGTTGAATCCTGAAAACAGCGGGCTTGAAGATCAGTTTGAGCTTGGCTTGAAAGTCGGCGACCGGCTCATGGATTTCCAGCACGGCAATGAACTCATCCCCTGAGCGACGGCACAAAAAGTGACCCACAGGGAGCATCAGTTGGAGGTGCTGTGCGATCAACCGGATGACTTCATCGCCTTGATCGTGTCCATAGGTGTCGTTGATTTTTTTGAAGTTGTCCAAATCAATGAACACGATGGCGAAGTGCGCACCTTCAACCTTTTGACCGATGTGCGCCAAAAATGCCCGGTAGTTGGGCAGTCCGGTGAGCAGGTCTTCGAGGAGAAGGTTCTGGAGTTTTTCTTCTGCTGCGCGAATCGCCCGGATGTCAGAAAAAACGGAAACATGTCCTTGACTCGCGCCATCGGCATCCAGCAAGGTCGACACCGACAGCAAGACGGGCAAGAGGGTTTGTTGTTTGCTTAAAAAATAGGTTTCACCTCGCCAAGCGCCATGCAAACTCACGGCCTCGGCAATGATCGGAAAACCGATGCCTTTGTCGTTTTGGATGTAAAGCAGTCCGGCATGCTGATGGATGAGTTCTTCTTTCGCGTAGCCGGTCATGTCTGTCAATGCAGCATTCACATCCATCACCAAGCCCTGGCTGTTGGTGATCAAAATGGCTTCGGCGGCCGTCTCAAACACCCTGGAGAAAATCGCCTGTTTCTGTGTGGCCAGTCGTTGCTTTTCCAGCATGCTTTGCAAGGCGTTAGAGACCTTGCCAATTTCATCGCCGGTCTGATCAATGCGGGGTCCATCACCCCGCCCCTCAACGGTGTCGGTGGCCAGTTTCACAAGGCCATCGAGCCTTTGAGTGGTCCGTTCTGAAAAAATGCGGGTCCAGCGTCTGAGCCCTAAAAACAGCAGACCTCCACAGGCCAATGAAATGCCCAGCCCGGTCATGACAAAGAGAAACGCCGACCAATAACCTTGCTGGAGCTGAATGTGAATGGTGTGGTCTTGGCCAGCATCGTTCCATTCAAATGGGAAGGCCTCGCTGTGCTTGGAAAGATCCGATGCAGTTTCGACAAATGGCGCAAGGCTGTAACGGATTTTCAGGTCCTTGGGGAATTTCAGTGTGGCCATGATCTTGTCAAGGTCAATGTGGATCAAGACCAGACCGATGGTGCTTTCCGTGAAGTTGCCTGTGATGGGCACGGTGGCGATCAGATGGTCAGTTTGGCTGATGGGCACCATTTCCAAATGGGTTTGCCCATCCTCGATGGTTTTCTGGATGTTGGCAGGCGTGTCCAACAGCAGAGCCACGGCATTGCTGCTTTGGATGAAAAATCTGCCACGGTAATCGAGCAAGTCATATTTGTGATATTTGTTTTGATTCGCTTTTTCGAGCAGAGGCAGGAGATACGACGCCCTCCCCACCGAATCGGTCAGCCCGGTCCAAACAACGGTGGAACTGGCCAAGTCATTGGCTTGATTGAAGGAAGCGCTGATTTCGGAGCCCAGCCGTGTGGCGATCAGCGCCTTGTAGTGCCTGAACTCTTCTTGCTGGTAGAAAGCAATGCCATAAATGGCCAAGAGCATGCTGATGGTTGTGACGCCCACAATGTAGGTGCCAAACAGCCTGAAAACTTCATGGCTGATCTCGGCTCTGATGGATCTCAATGGGCCCATGTCAGTCTTGCGGAATCAGATGCCCCAAAGGCGTCAACTTGACAAACAAAACTTGCGATTTGTCCAGAGCGTCATGCCGGTTTGGCGTGAAGGGCTTGGTGTAGTGCCTGACGGCGCCATGAAAGGCCGGTAATTTTTCCAGGGCATCCCTGATTTTTTCAGGCGCTGTGGTTTTCGCTGTGTCAATGGCCTGGGCCAGCAGATGGACGGTGTCGTAGGCATGTGCAGCGCCCACGGGGCTGGGAATGTCGTGCCTGCTTTTGATGGCGTTGTTTTTCATGATCCAGTCGGCGAGGTAATCCGCACGGGGCCGCTGGTTGTTGATGAAGGTGAAGGTCTGGATGAAATCGATGCGCACCTTGGACAGTTCTTCACCGACCAACTCATGCAAAGTGCCGCCCACTGCGCCCCAATGCGCCACCACGGGCATGCGCATCGGCTGGGCCTGTTCGGCGATTTCCTTGACCAAAAGAGCGCCTTCTTTTTCATTGCCGACAAACAGGAGTCCTTGGGTGCGTGAGTCCAGGCAGGCCTTGTAGTGTTCCCTCAAAGAAGCGTCCCCCCAGTTGTACCAACGCACCACCGGAAATTGGATCGTTTTAGGACCTGACTTTTCGCGAATCACCTTTTCTGCGGAACGACCCCAGGCTGTATTGGGCAAAATGGCGCAGCCCTGCCGAACACTGTATTTAGAGGCCAAGCGGTTCATCATCGCTTCCACACCCCAGTCGTCCTTGAGCGAGACCCTGAACGAGTAAGAGGGTTTGTGATCGTGATCGGTGATGGGGTCAGCAGATCCCCAGACACTGATCATGGGCACTTTCAATCGGTGCGCCTCGGGCAGGATCTCGACGCTGATGGGGCTGAATTTGCCCGTCAAGACGGCCACCAAATCTGGGGTGCCTGCCAGTTGCACAAAATTGTCTTTGCCTCTGGCCGAGATGCCTTTGTTGTCGGTGGTCATCAGTTTCAGGGGGCGACCATTGAGCACACCGCCCTTGGCGTTGATTTCTTCCAACGCGGCTTTGATGCCCCATTCGGTGGCGATCGCAGAGGTGTTGGTTTTCAGGCCATAGGCGTCGTCAAACCCGATCCACACGGGCGGTTTTTGGGGCTGGGTTGGGGTTTGGGCCCAGCTTTGCGCGGCGCATGCACAGACAAGTGCCGCAAGGACCTGCGCCGTCCGATGCAGTCCACTGCCGGTGGTCCTCAAAGAGAACAAAAGGGGTTTAGCCATGGAACGTTTTCTCCCATAAAGACGACATCAATTGGCGGGTCGAACCGCTCGTGGGGGCCACCGTGCTGTAACGACCCGAAAAAAGCTTGCAAATCATGGCGTGGCGCTGTGCTTGGCTGCTGTATTCAAAAGTCGCCGCCAAGTGGCCGTGGTGTTGTCGCACGGGTTGGATCGTCACGCGTCCAACGCCGGGTACCGTCAGGCTGGTCTTGTCTTTTTTGAAAATGACTTGGGCTGTCGCAGGCAGCGCCAATTTGCAACCCCCGATGCTGGCATCGATGAGCTCTACCGGGATGCTGGTTTCGCCATCGTGGACGGTGGCCGATTCCGCCATCACAAAGCGCTCTTCCTTGCGCAAGCGCGGGCCTTCAAAACACAGCAAAGCGGCCAAGCCCAAAGTGACCACGTTCAGCATGGACCAGAACATGGCAATGGGGAAAAACTCGTCGTGCGGCACCACCGCCAGCTCGGGCACGACGTTCATCAGCAAGCCCAGCAAGGTCAGGGCCATGCACGTCAAAATCATGCCCAGACTGAACAGGTCCACCTGACGGCCTTGGACGGCGTCCGAGCCTTTGGGGGTGACTTTGAACGGTTGGCCAAAGGGTTTGATGAGCGAGGCCAACACGGTCGGGCCGAGTCTGAAGCTGGCAAACACGCCCACGGGACCAGAGACCAGCGGTGAGAAATGACCGCCGACCAACCAGCGCATGGCCAAAAAAAACGACAAGAAAACCGGCAGTTGGTAAAACACCATGTCCGCCGAATCGGTGAAGTGAAAAGGCAACCAGCCGAGCAGCAGATACGCCAAAGGAATGGCGATCAGCATCAAGCGGACGGCGTATTGCGTGAGCCAACTGGTGGGGAAAAACAGGATGCGTTGCATGACGCCCAGACCGGGTCCCAAGGGGCCATCTGGCAGAAACAAAGACTGAATGGCCCCTCGGCACCAGCGTTCGCGCTGGACGAAAAAGCCTTCAATCGATTCTGCCGCCAGCCCCATGCTCAGGCGTTCATTGAGGTAAATGGTTTGGTAGCCCTTGCGCAGCATGACCAAGGTGGTGAGCAAGTCTTCGGTGATGCTTTGGGTGGGAATGCCGCCGATGGCATCGACCGCTTGGCGGCGCATGATGCTGCACGAGCCGCAGCAAAATGCGGCCTGCCAGGCATCGCGCGAAGCGGCCATTTGGTCAAAGAACAAGCGCTGCTCGTCCGGGTAAGCCTGCATCAGGCCCAGGTTGGTTTGGATCGGGTCTTGGTTGTAGAAGTGCTGAGGCGTCTGAACAATGCCAATGGCCGGGTCTTCGAAAAACCCCAGGGTGCGCCGAATGAAGTTCGCAGATGGGACAAAGTCCGCGTCAAAGACCGCGATGAACTGGCCCTTGGCATGGGCCAAGGCATGGTTCATGTTGCCTGCTTTGGCGTGTGCGTTGTCGGCGCGGGTCAGGTAGCGCACGCCAGTTTCTTCGCAAAACTGGCGCAACCAATCGCGCTTGCCGTCGTCCAGCACCCACACGGTTTTGTGCGGGTAGTCCACCGCCGCTGCAGCCACAATGGTTTTTTCCAGGACGTCCAGCGGCTCGTTGTAGGTCGGAATGAAGATGTCCACCTCGGGCAAGGGGCTGGGCATGCGGTGTTGGTCGGCTTGCGCGCTCCGGGTGTTGGTTCGGCTCATGATCAGCAAGAAAATCGCCACCTCGATGAAGGCCAAAATTTCAACGCCCCAGACACCCCAGATCCACGACTGATCCCAGCCGCTGTCGCCGTGATCAGGCCACACCGTGCTGAACAAGCGCCAAGCCAAATACTGCAAACACAAGAGCACGGGGAGCAGGCACACCATCTGCCTGACCCTGAGGTTGCTTCGCTGGCTGTCCCACACCAGCAAAAAGAAAACCGTGACCAGCAACAAGGGGACGTAGGCCATGGATGAGCTCAGGTGAAAAACGAGCTGACTCGGCTGAGCCAGACCGAGGGACGCCAATCTCGGGGCACTTTGACATCGACTTTGCGCCCGGCGTAACACAAGTTTTCTTGGGCTTTGTCCAAGTCAGCAGACGCGATCTTCACGAAAATCCGGGCGTCCTTTTTTTCACGTTGCAGTTGCGCGACCAAGGTCATGTCTTGCAAGTTGTTGCCACTGCCCGTCACGGCATCGATGTGGCCCGTCATCCAGGCGGTGCCCCCAATCAGTCGGTACTGCACCGCTTTGCCCACTTGAAACGATTCGAGCGATGATTCCGGAACGGCCACGTCCAGAAACAGGTTGTCGCAAGAGATCACGTGGGCAAGGTCTGTGCCGATCACCACTTCGGTGCCGTTGCTGCCGAATTTGCGCCACAAGACGCCTGGGTTGGGTGCGAGCATGCGCACCTCGCGGGACACGGCCATGCTCTCCCGCTCTTTGTCGATCTGCAATTGAACATCCGAGCTGCGTCGCTCGTTTTCGCGCAGGCGTGCAGCAACGTCGGTGATTTGCAGGCGCACATCATCCAAGCGTTGCTGGGTGTAGGGCACGTCGTTGCGGCCCTCACCCAGGTAGACAAAGCGTTGTACGGCTTGCTTTTCGGTCTCCAGCAGCCGGATGCGGGCTTGGAAAATGTCGAGGCGGCTTTGGGTGACTTCCAGTGCGTATTGCGCCGCCTCGTTTTGGGCGGGGGATATGAAGTTTTCCTTGACCAGCAGTGCGTTGCGCTGGGCCAGCAACTGTTGTTCGCGAATCAGGCTTTCCTGGGCTTTCTTTTCGGCTTTGGCTTGCGCGAGCTGCTCCTCCAGACGCAGAAATTCATGGCTGCGGTGAACCGTGACCCGGGTTTGCAACTCTTTTTGCAGTTGTTGAAGGTTCTTCAGGTGTTGCTGCAGGCCCAAGCTTCTTTCATTCAGGGTTTTCTGCTCCACTTCCATTTCATTGACGGCACTCTCTTTGAACCGCAGGTTGCTGATCCTGACCAGTTCTTCCCCTTGGGCGATGGCTTGGCCAGGCATTTTGCTGAAGCCGTCCAGGGCGCCCTCGATGGGGGATTTGATGACCGTGTAATGGGTGTTGACGATGGCGTTGATGCTTTGGAAGTTGGCCAAGGCCGGCACCAGCACCACCGCCGCGATCAGGGCAACGCCCAAACCGATGGCGCGTTTGGTGTTTTTCAAGGAGGTCAGCATGTTCAAGCTCTGAAGGGGAGGGTTGGGGGTCAATGCTTTTTGGCCGGGTGCATCACGCGGTAGCACTCGCATGCTCTGGCGGCCAGCGCGGTGCGGTCCAGCACTTCCAATTGACCCCGTGTCACGCTGATCAAGCCCTCATGGCTCAATTTGCCTGCAGCCAAGGTGACCGATTCGCGCCGAATGCCCAGAATGTCCGCAATTTCCTGGTGGGTGACCTGGAGGGTTTGTCCTTGGGTCTTGTCCAGGGTGTTCATGATCCATCGAACAATTTGTTGTTCGTTGCTGTGTTTGCCGCTGCAGACGGTGGGCATGGCGATCTGCAAAATCATTTGCCGCGTAGCCGCCATCCAGATCTTCAAAAACGCGCTGTCCTGAGCCAGTTCAGTCTGGAAAATGCCTAAGGGCAATTTGTAGGCAAACCCCGAGAACTTCACCCGGGCCCTGCTGAAGTTCTGGTTGCCACCCATGACACCACTGCCGACCATGCCTTCTTTGCCGATCAGGACAATGTCGGCCGAGGAACCGTCCGAGATGTCGATTTGCATGGCAATGATGGCGCTCACGGGGAAGACCACGAATTGAATCGTTTCGTGAGGCCGAAAGATCAACTGCCCCGTTTCAAGGCAAGTCAACTGAAAAGACGAAGCCAGTTTTTCGTACTTTTCGGCATTCAACTGCTCAAGCATCAGGTTATTGGATGGACTTAACATTTTTAGCCCTTTTGACAAAACTGATGTTTACTGTAATTTTTCGCAACGAATTTGAATGTTCGTTATCGAACATTGTGGGGCTTGTCTTGGTAAATATGATGAATCAATAAAATTAAATAAAAATTGTCAAAATAGCTTGGTTGTGTATATTTAAAAAAAACTGATTTCAACAACAAAAAAGCCTCCCGACTTTGCAGTCGGGAGGCTTTTGGTG
>NZ_ALKN02000016.1 GCF_000293865.2 Limnohabitans sp. Rim28
ATTGCGGCCATTGAGACTGCAGACTTGGCGGCCCTGAGCAACACACAGGTGGTGGGTTTGGACAGCAGCTTTGTGCAAGCGTTGACAAGCGACCAGGTGGTTGCCTTGACAGCAAGCCAGCTCAAAGTGATGACCTCCGATCAGCTCAATGCTTTGGACACGGCTGATTTGGCGGCGATCACGACAGACAAGATCACATCCTTGAGTGCTGCGCAAATTGGTGGTCTGAACACCACCCAAATCAATGCATTGATCACTGACCAGATCGCTGTCTTGACTGCATCACAGGTGAAAGGATTGACTACAGACCAGTTGACAAGTTTGAACACCGATGCCTTGGTGGCCTTGACCACCTTGCAGGTTGACGCGCTTGTGGCCACACAACTCAATGCTTTGAGCAGCAGTCAAATCAGCGCTCTTCAAACTGCGGATGTCGCGGCCATTGATGTCTACCAAGTTGCCAGCCTGGAAACCGACTTCATCGCCGGTCTGACAACAAGCCAGGTGGAAGCCTTGACCGCCGCACAAGTGGGCAAATTGACCACCGATCAGTTTGCACAGCTCGGAACGGACGATATCCAAGCATTGACCACGGTGCAGATGGCTGCAGTCACTGCGGCACAAATCAATAGTTTGAGCCCTGCAAAGATCCAGGCCCTTGAAACCGATGACTTGAGAAGCCTGCGCGTGACCCAAGTCTCAGCCCTGAATACGGCCAGTATCAATGCCTTGACCACCTCACAGACCCAAGCGTTGACAACCGCTCAAATTGCGAGGATTTCAAACACGCAGCTGAGAAGTCTTGTAGACGCTCAAGCAGATGACACCGCGATTGCAGCCCTGTTCACAAGTGCGCAGATTGGCGCCGGCACCACAGACTCGCCTTCTTTGTTGACGGCAACGCAGCTGTCTGGAATGAGTACAGGGGACATCGCGGCACTTCGTACTGACTGATCGTTGACACCGCTCTTTGTGGCACGTGTTTTGCTTTCCTGAAGAGATCCTCACATCGGCAAATGATTGCCGGTGTGAATCTTCAGGAGCAAACCATGCCACAAGCAGCCGCCATTTCGCGTTATCCATCGGAGCTTTCAGAGATCCCTCTGCAGCTCAATGCGGAAGTCGCATCACCCTCTCAAGTCAGAGAATGGGTGGCTGAACTTTTCGAAAAAAATCACATCAATCTTGCCGTCGCGTTGGCTGAATCAGGCCTCGCCCTTTATCCAGACAGCGAAGATGTGCTGGTCATTTCAGCTCTGGTGTCGGAAGTCCAGCAGGACTGGCCTCGTTCGATCGAAATTCTGGAGCACCTGATCGAGGTGCAAGCAGGCAACACACCTGCCGAGGTGTGGCATCACCTGGCCCGCACCTTGCGCTGTGACGGGCAATACCCCCGAGCTCACGCTGTCGCCCAACAAGCGCTGCAGCGGCACCCTGGTTCTGCTGAACTGATGGCCATGGTGCAAGAGCTGTCAAACACATATCCCAATTAAGTCCCTTCAGTGCGCACCGCGCCCTGACGTGATCTCGACAATTTTTTCCATTGGCCTACAAAATTATTGGCACGGGATTTGCTTAATTCCCATGAAAGGTCAGTGCGGCAACAAATGACCGCCTGAACACCCAGTGCCCATCCAACAGGAGTGAATCCATGTCAGTCATCAATACCAACATCAAATCCTTGGTCTCGCAGAGCGCTCTGGCGCGAAATGCTCGAGATGTGTCCAAGTCCATGGAGCAACTCTCTACGGGCAAACGGATCAACTCAGCAGCCGATGATGCTGCAGGTTTGGCCATCAGCAACAAGATGACATCGCAAATCCGTGGATTGGATCAAGCCGTGCGCAACGCGAACGACGGCGTGTCCATGCTTCAAACCGCCGAAGGTGCAACGATTGAAATCACGAACATGCTCCAGCGTATGCGTGAACTGGCCATTCAATCGGCCAACGACACTTACAGCGAAGACGACAGAGAAGCTCTCAACAAAGAAATGGTTGAACTTGATCAAGAGATCACGCGAATCGCTTCAAATACAAAATGGAACAACATGCCCATTTTGGACAGTACCGCTGCAGAAAAAGTGCTGCAGGTGGGCATCGCCAGCGACTCAGATTCAACCATATCCATTAAATTTGTCGATCTGACTTCAGCCGAACTTGATATCAAAGATTTAGATGTACTGACTCACACGACATCTTTACAGTCATTGGATTTCATCGACAGGGCCATCGCATCTGTTGACGTCTTTCGGGCCGATTTGGGCGCTAAGATCAATCGACTGAACTTTGCAGTTGACAATTTGACGAATATCTCCATCAACACCTCTGCATCGCGAAGCCGAATTCAAGATGCAGATTTTGCCAAAGCCAGCAGCGAGTTGGCTCGGACACAGATCATTCAACAGGCAGCCACTTCTGTGCTTGCACAAGCCAATACCGACCAGCAATCGGTCTTGAAGCTTCTGCAGGGCTAAATTTAAATGAGTTAAATAATTTATTTTATTTCTCAAGAAAAGATTGAATGCAATGAACAATTCAGAATCAATACAGACCAAAGGTCCTGAATGTTTAAAATGCAAATATTTAAAAATAACCTATATACCATCTATGCCTTACAGCTGCACATTGATGGGATTTAAATCCAGGTGGTTACCATCTTTAGAGGTCTTGAGAACAGACGGTCAATTTTGTATGGGGTTTGAACTGAGGAAAGTAAAACAACGCAGGCCAATTATCAACATCAGAGCTTAAGCATTGATTATAGAACAGCATATGTTTTCCACCAGAAAAGTCTCACCTCAATGGCAATCTGATTCAGTTTTAAACAGCCAATTCCAAAGCCCAAATTTTATACGAACCAATTGGGATGAATCAAAAGCACATAAATTTGGACCCTGGGGCTTGAATGCCAAGTCCAATCCCACCGATGTCATCAATGATGAATCACCAGAGAATTCAAAAGAAAAAATCAACGCTGATGATTTAAAGGACAACTCAGCACCTGAAGAAGAATTGTCATCACCCAGTGACTCTGAAAGCAGCCAAGATTCCGGCACGGTTACCGATACAGAATTAAAATACAAAAATGTTATCGCCACCCCCGGAAATCAATCAGTTCAACAGGTTGACATTAATGAGCAACAATTAACTGTAGCGCGTCAGCAAGGCTATGTCCAAGGACTCAGGGATGGCATGTCGAAAACACTTTCAGATTTGGAAAGTGAAAGAAATAAAGACAAAGAAATAATCGACGCCCTCATTTCAGAACTGGAAAGTACGTTAAAAAATTCTTTTAAAAATTTTGAACCCCTTAGAAAATTATCACTCCACATAGCGGAACAACTGGTCAGGGGTGAGTTGACCATCTCGGTGAATGCGATAGAACGGTTAATCAAAGCCTGTATTGCTGAACTCAATACTCAAGAAAAATTTGTAACAGTTTCAATTCATCCTCAGGATCTTGAAAGAGTCAAGCGTTTTGTCAAGGATTCTGGCTCTGAAATAACATTAATGCCAGATCAAAGATTACTGCCTGGAAGCATTCGAGTCCGATCAAATGACACCGTCATTGAAGATCTGATTGAGAACCGCCTAGAAGGTTTAGCACGCCATTTGATCAGTGAGCCAGATGTGTGGCTTCAAACCGCCTCCAGCTTGGTTGGATCGAAAGTGGAAATCATTGAGCCGGTCATGACTGAACTTGCCAAGTCCAACAACGACCAAGTCATCGATGATGTTCAAGAAAAACCGACTTCGTCGTTAACCGACAGTGAAGAAGTTGAATAAAGGCGCGTTCAAAATCGCCTGGTCTGACCCTATTCCCCAAATGATCGGACTTGTCGGGTGACAGCAAAGTGCAGCTGTCAGCGATTGCCGATAAGGCCTGTGTGATGGCACAAGTGGCCTGCAACAACGAAGCCGTTGACGTCTCGCAGGTGCGAGACCTCGTTTCCCTCAAAGCATCCTTGAACAGATCGATCAAGCCAAGAAACGGTTAAGCACGGCTTCCAGTTGCGCGACCAAGATGGCCAAGTACGCTGATATGTCAATCTTTCGTCAAGACCTGTCGATCTTTTTTTCTTTTTTAATCAGTTGTAAAGTATTAAATTTTTTACATTTAATGTACTTTAATAAAATATAAATAATGGCACAAGTGTTGCTTTACATGTTTCATCTGAATGTGAGGCCACCCCTTGAAGTCAACTGCACCATCTGCCCCCTTAGCCCTTTGGCTGGACCCCGAAGCCGCCCTGAGCACAGAGCAAAGCAATGCACTGCAGGTCAGCGGCTGGGCCATGATGTCCGTGAACACCCTGGACCACTTGTTGGCCCACGCTGCCGATGCGGCCATGGTGGTGTTGCACCTGACTTTGGACGTCACGCGGCTCAAAGCCGTTCAACAACTCTTGCTAGACGCCGGTCTCTGCCTGCCCGTGGTCTGCCGTGTAGACCGCCACGAATTTGACCTGGCCGTTGAAGCGACACAAGCAGGCGCCCTGACCGTGCTGGCCGCCGACGAAGTGCGCCCGGACTCTTGGCAACGCGTGCATGCCTTGCTCAAAACTGGAAGCAGCCGCAGCGCACAGGTGCCTGTGCGTCAGGTGGTGTTTGTTGACCCTTCAAGCCAGCACCTGCTGGCTTTGGCACGCAAAGTGGCCCAAGCCGATGTGACGGCTTTGCTGGTGGGGCCCACAGGTTCTGGCAAAGAGGTCTTGGCGCGGGTGCTGCACGAAGCATCTGGCCGCGCCCTGGGCCCATTTGTGGCGCTGAACTGCGCGGCCATGCCCGAAAACCTGATCGAAGACATGTTGTTTGGCCACGAAAAAGGCGCTTTCACCGGAGCGCACCGTGAGCAAAAGGGTTTGTTTGAACAAGCCCAAGGCGGCACCTTGTTTTTAGACGAAATCGGTGAGATGCCGATGCACCTGCAAAGCAAGTTGCTGCGCGTGCTGCAAGAGCGCCAACTGACCCGCTTGGGCGGGCAAAGCGTGATCCAGTTGAATGTGCGCATCGTGGCCGCCACCAACAAAGACTTGAAGCAAGCCATTGCAGAGCGCGAGTTTCGCGAAGATTTGTATTACCGCATTGCCACCTTCCGCATGCGCTTGCTGCCCTTGCGCGAGCGGCCTGGCGACATCATCCCGCTGGCCATGCAAAGCCTGATGCAACAAGCTGCACAGCCCTGGCGCTTGCATCCGCAAGCGCAGCAGATGCTGCTGCAATACCCTTGGCCCGGCAATGTGCGCGAGTTGGAAAACGTGATGCGCCGCGCGGTGGTTTTGTGCACAGACCACCACATCACGCCGGCGCACTTGATGTTCGACGATTGGTTGACACACCACATGGCGGCGCCGAAAGAACAAGCGTCTTTGGATGCACCCGATTTTGAAGCGGGTGCGCCTGCATGGCCGCTGGCCGTGCCTGTGACGGTGCAGGCCACCCCTGAAAGCATGGCGTCTCCGGTGACCCCAGCACCCGCACCTGCAGAACCTCCTGTCGACTTGCAAAGCGCGGTGCGCCTGAATGAACACCAAGTGATCATGGCCACGCTGGCCAGCACGCCCAGCAAAACAGAAGCCGCCAAGCGCTTGGGCATCAGCCCGCGCACCCTGCGTTACAAGATGGCGCAACTGCGTGAACACGGCATGAACATGGCCGCCGCCTGCTGAAGGAACACCCGATGATTGAAAAAGCCATCTCTCCCGCCAGCATCCAGTCGATGTTGCAAACCCTGCGCACCCACCAGGCGCAGGCTTCGTCATTGCAGGGTGCCGAAGCCAAAAACCCTTCCAACGAAGTCGGCAAACCCGGTTTTGGAAGCTTCGTTTCGGGCGCGCTCAGCCAGGTGAACGAGGTGCAAGTGCAGTCGTCCAACATGCGGGCCGCCTACGACCGGGGTGAAGACATCGCCTTGACCGATGTGGTGCTGGGCATGCAGAAGTCATCTTTGGCCTTTGAAGCCACTTTGCAGGTGCGCAACAAAGTGCTGAAAGCCTACGAAGACATTTTGAACATGCCGGTCTGACAGAGATAAAGAGAACACACCATGGCTACAGCGACCGCATCGATGAACACCGGCATGATGACCATGCCCACCGGGTCTGAAATGGCCCCAGCCACGGCCAACAACCCTGGCAACAACGCCAACGGCAGCATGGCTTTGACCACTGCCCCCGGCACAACGCCCAACGCAGCCGCCAACAATGGCTTGAACGTTTGGCAAAACCTCGGTATTTCCGACACCTTCAGCAAAGCGCTGAACCAACCCTCTGTGCGCAAGGTGTTGCCACTGATCTTGATGTTGGCCGTGTTGGTGGTGTTTTTGTTGGCTTATGCCTGGATGCAGTCCACGCCCTACCGACCTGTGATGCCCGGTTTGCAAGAGGCCGACCAACAAGCTGCTTTTGAATCCCTCAAAACGGCTGATTTCAAGCCCAAGATTGACCCTGCCACAGGCCAGTTGACCGTTCCGACCAACCGTTTTCACGAGGCGCGCATTTTGCTGGCCTCGCAGGGCTTGCCCAAGGCCGGCACCACCGGCATGGAGGGGCTGAAAGACCAGTCGTCCATGACGACCAGCCAGTTGATGGAGCAGGTCAAGATCAACACGGCTTTGGAGCAAGAGCTGGCCCGCAGCATCATGCAAATTGGCACGGTGCAAAGCGCACGCGTGCATTTGGCCACGCCCAAACAAAGCGTTTTTGTGCGCGACCGCACGCCCCCAAAGGCCTCGGTGGTGCTGGCGCCCTACCCGGGCCGCGCGGTGTCGGCCTCGCAAGTGCAGGCGATTGTTCATTTGGTGTCTTCCAGCGTGCCTTACTTGGCGCCTGACCATGTGACCGTGGTGGACACGGTGGGCAAACTGATGACCGAGTCGGCCACCGAACAAAAACTGGGTTTGACCTCGGCGCAAGAGCAGCACAAGCAGCACCTGGAAGAGGTTTACCGCAACCGGATCATGCAAATTTTGTCGCCCATGCTGGGTGAAGGCAATGTGCGCTCGCAAGTGAACCTGACGCTGGATTTCACCCAGACCGAAAGCACCACCGAAGACTTTGACAACCGCGAAAAAGGGCCGCGCACCCGATCTGAAGTGTTGGCGGAAGACCGCTCGGCCAGCAAGTCGGCCGAAGGCGTTCCTGGGGCTTTGTCCAACACACCACCGCCCGACCCGACCACCACCAACAACACCCAAGTCGATGGGGCCAAAGGTCAATCCGATTCAACGGGCAAACTCAGCAGCCGTGCGACCCGCAATTTTGAAATTGACCGCACGGTGCGCCATGTGCGCAATGCCAGCGGTGGCGTGATGAAGGTGAGCGTGGCGGTGTTGGTCAACGAGCGTCCGGTGACCGAAAAATCAACCGACCCCAAAGCCCCCAAGAGCGTACCATTCACCCCGCAAGAGCTGGAGCAAATGCAGCAAGTGGTGCGCGGTGTGGTGGGCTTTGACCCGACCCGTGGTGACAGCGTGAGCGTGGTGCCCGCCAAGTTCGAGGCCCCTGCCCCAATGGAGACGATTCCTTGGTACCTGGAAGACATGGTCCAGTCTGGCATCACCAGCGCCTTGATCGCCATCAGTTTCATCGCGTTCATGATGATCGTGGTGCGCCCGATCATGCGCAACCTCTACGACACCAAAGCTGAAGCTGAAGCCAGCGCAATTGCCGCCTTGGCAGATGGCGAATTGAGCGCAGACGACATGCGAATGATCCAAATCGGTGAAGGTGAAAGTTTGGAAGAGATCAAGGCCAAGCTGAAACCGAAGAAATCGAGCATCTCGATGGACATGCTGGACACCGCCAACACCTATGACGACAAAGTCGCCCTCATTCGGATGTTGGTGGCCGAAGATTCGGGCCGTGTGGCCAATGTGCTCAAGAGCATGGTCAAAGTCAATTGAACAAGTCGAGGTAAAAAACCATGGCCACAAAAAAACCCGACGACAAAGACGCAAAAGCCGACAAGTCACCCGCACCCGTTGCCGACACGCCTGAGATCACAATGACCCAGGAGTTGACGCAGGAGTTGGCGGAACTGACCAGCACCCAGCGTGCAGCTGTTTTGATGCTTTTGTTGGGCGAACAACAGGCTTCTGAAATCATCCGCTTCATGAACCCCAAAGAGGTTCAGGCCCTGGGCGCCGCCATGGTGTCGGTGTCAGATTTGTCGCAGGAAGCCGTCAACATCGTGCTGGACGAATTTGTCACCATGCTCAAAAAGCAAACCAGTCTGGGACTGGGCACGGGCGACTATGTTGAAAAAGTGCTGAAACGCGCTTTGGGCGACGACAAAGCAGCCTCGGTGCTCAGCCGCATAATGCCGGGGCAAGGCAGCAAGGGTTTGGAGATTTTGAAATGGATGGATGCCCGCTCCATCGCTGAAATGATCCGAGGCGAACACCCTCAGGTCGTGGCCATTATTTTGTCGGTCCTGGAATACACCGTGGCGGCAGATGTGATGAATTTCTTGCCCCCCGAGGCCAGGCCAGAAATCATGCAAAGGATTGCCAGCCTGGAGACGGTCCAGCCCTCGGCCATGGAAGAGCTTGAGCAAATCATGATGAAGCAATTTGCTTCCAACTCATCTTCCAAGTCCTCCAGCTTTGGGGGTGTCAAAGCGGCTGCAAAAATCATGAATTCGGTCAAAGTGGAGTTGGAGTCGTCCATCATGGCTGGCTTGTCCCAAATTGATCCCGACCTGATGCAAAAAATTCAGGACAACATGTTCACCTTTGAAAATTTGGTGGGCGTGGACAACAAAGGCATTCAGGCCATCATGCGCACGGCAGAGCCCGATCTGCTGATGGTGGCCCTCAAGGGTGCACCCGATTTCGTCAAGGACAAATTTTTGGGCAACATGTCAGCCCGTGCCAGGGTCATGTTTGTCGACGACATGGAGTCCAAAGGTCCTCTGCGCATCACCGAAGTGGAAGAAGCGCAAAAGAAAATCATGCGCTTGGCACGCAAACTGTCCGATGCCGGCGAACTGGTTTTAGCAGGCGGTGGCGATGGCTTTGTCTGACCAAACTACATCGCTGGGTCTCGGCGACAGTATCAGTTTTGAGTCGGAGGTCAACCAGTTGGTTGGCTCATTGCACGCCCCTGATCCCCAACGCAACGGCACGCTGGTGCGCTTGGTCGGCATGCGGCTGGAGACGCGAGGCCTGATGGCCCCCTTGGGCGCGTGCTGCGAAATCGTGGGGCAGCTGGGCCACCGGGTCGAGGCCGAGGTGGTGGGCTTCAACGACGAGACCTTGTTTTTATTGCCCTTCACCGAACCCCAGGGCATTGGCCCGGGCGCGCGGGTAAGGGTGCTCAGCCACACATCCCAAGTGGCTTTGGGCCCTGATTTGCTGGGGCGCATCATCGACGGACGCGGCCAACCCTTGGATGGCAAGCCGGCCCCCGATTGCCGAGATGTGCTGAGCCTGCAAGGCCGCCCCATCAACCCGATGGAGCGCGGTCCGATCAAAGAAATTCTGGACGTGGGCGTCAAAGCCATCAACGGCATGCTGACGATTGGCCGGGGCCAACGCTTGGGTCTGATCGCAGGTTCTGGTGTGGGCAAGAGCGTGTTGCTGGGCATGATGACCCGGTTCACCGAAGCCGACGTGGTGGTGATTGGCCTGATTGGCGAGCGAGGGCGCGAAGTTCAGGCCTTCATTGAAGAGTCGCTGGGGCCGGTGGGCTTGGCCAAGTCGGTGCTGGTGGCAGCACCCGCCAACGAATCGCCGGTGCTGCGCCTCAAAGCCACGCACATGACGCATGTGATTGCCGAGTACTTCAGAGACCAAGGCAAGAACGTGTTGATGCTGGTGGACAGCCTGACCCGCGTGGCGCATGCCCAGCGCGAAATCGGTCTGGCGGTGGGCGAGCCGCCTACGGCCAAGGGTTATCCGCCTTCGGTGTTTGCCTTGCTGCCCAACCTGATTGAGCGCGCTGGCGTAGGCCGCCACGGCGTGGGTTCGATCACGGCCATCTACACCGTTTTGGCCGAGGGCGACGACGCCAACGACCCGATCGTGGACATTGCCCGTGCCTCGCTCGATGGCCAGGTGATGCTGTCGCGCAAGCTGGCCGATGCCGCGCACTACCCCGCCATCGATCTGAATGGTTCGGTGTCGCGGGTGATGCAAAACCTGATCTCGCCGGAAGATCAAAAAATAGCCAACCGCTTCAGGCGTTTGTGGTCCTTGTACCAACAAAACCAAGACCTGATTCAGGTGGGCGCCTATGAAGCTGGCAGCAACCCCGACCTGGACCAAGCCATCCGTTTGCGCTCGTCGATGGAACATTTTTTACAACAAGACATGCACAGCAGCCAAGACTCCGAGTCAACCCGACGCGAAGTTCAGGCGCTGATGCAGGTGTAATTCTCAACAGGGCTCCACATGCGACAAATTCGAACCTGCTGGCCTGTCTTGGTCAAAAAAACCCAAGACGCTGTGAACGAGGCCCAGACTGAGATTGGTCAAGCTTTGGCCCGCGTTGACCAACTGGAGGCCAGCCATGAAAGGCTGTGCAGGCTTTACGACGAGTACCGTTTGCAAGAGCAAGCGGGTCAGGTGTCTGTCATGGGCATGCAAGCCAGCATGAACCAACGGCAATTCATGGCCCAATTGCTCAATTTGCAGCAACGCGTGGTGCTGGACTTGAGCAGGGCCAGGGAACAACTGGCTTTGGCTCGGAAAAAACGCAGCATGGCTGAAATTGAGCTGCACAAGATGAAGTCCATGGAAGAGCAAGATGTCAAAGCGGTCGCACTGGACCAGCAACGCCATGAGCAAAAGCGGATGGACGAGTTGGGCGTGCGGCAGTTCAACCTGAGCATGCAGCGCTGAAGGGTCGGTTCAAAGGGTTTTCACGGGGTCTGATGCCCTCAAAAGGGCAAATCAATTGACCCATAATGACCGGGATCGTTGAACGCCACACCGTGGTTTGGCGTTTTTTCTACCTTGTTAATGGAGACTCCCATGAGCCAACCCTCTTCACGCCGCCAAGTATTGGCACAAGGCGCTGCCCTGTTGGGCGCCACTTCTTCGGGCCTGCTGGTGCCGCAAAGTGCGCTGGCGCAGTCTGGCAAGATCCGCGTGGGCCTGATGCTGCCTTACACCGGCACCTTTGCACAGCTGGGCGTGGCCATCGAAAACGGCTTGCGCATGGCCATCAACGAACAAGGCGGCAAGCTGGGTGGCCGTGAAATCGAATGGTTCAAGGTGGACGACGAGTCCGAACCCTCAAAAGCCATCGAAAACGCCAACAAACTGGTGCAGCGCGACAAGGTCGATGTGCTGGTGGGCACCGTCCATTCGGGCGTGCAAATGGGCATCCACCGCGTGGCCCGCGAAAGCGGCGTGATCAACCTGATCCCCAACGCCGGCGTGCACATGGCCACCCGTGCCCAGTGCGCCCCCAACGTGTTTCGCACCAGTTTTTCCAACAGCCAGCCCACCATGGCTTTGGGCGAAACCATGGTCAAGCGCGGCCACAAAAAGGCCGTCTGGATCACTTGGAAGTACGCTGCGGGCGACGAGGCTTTTGAAGGCTTCCGCGACAGCTACACCAAAGCGGGTGGCACGATTGTCAAAGAGCTGGGCCTGCCCTTCCCCAACGTCGAGTTCCAGGCACTGCTGACCGAAATTGCCGCCCTCAAACCCGACGCGGTGGCCTGCTTCTTTGCAGGCGGTGGTGCGGCCAAGTTCTTGCGCGACTACGCGGCCGCTGGCCTCAAGGGCAAGATTCCACTCTATGGCTCGGGCTTTTTGACCGAAGGCGTGTTGGACGCGGCGGGGCCTGCTGCCGACGGCGTGCTGACCACCCTGCACTATGGCGATGGCATCGAGACCAAGCGCAACAAAGAGTTCCGCCTGAACTACGCCAAGACCTTCAAGCTGCAGCCCGATGTGTACGCGGTGCAAGGCTACGACACCGGCTTGCTGCTGGTACAAGGCGCCAACGCCGTCAAGGGTGACGTGAGCCAAAAGGCCGCCATGATCAAGGCCATGGAAACCGCTGTCATCGACAGCCCGCGTGGCAAGTGGACCATGAGCAAGTCGCACAACCCGGTGCAAGACATCTACCTGCGTGAAGTCTCGAACAAAGAGAACAAAGTGATCGGCGTTGCCGCCAAGGCGCTGGCCGACTCCGGCGCTGGTTGCCGCATGTAAACTGCGCGGGCCCTCCGTGCCACGGCGGATTTCGGTCCGCCGTTTTCATTGGCGCTTGGGGCTTGCGCCCTGCCCTGCCGTTCTCATCCATTCATAGCGAAATTCCCGATGGACTTTGTGAATTTTTTGATCCAGCTGCTCAACAGCGTTCAGTACGGGCTGCTGCTGTTCATGCTGGCTGCGGGCCTGACGCTGATCTTCGGCATCATGGGCGTGGTCAATCTGGCGCACGGCAGTTTTTACATGCTGGGCGCTTACCTGGCTTGGTCTTTGGCGGCGCAGCTGGGCAGCTTCACACTGGCCATCATCGTGGGCACGGCTTTGTCGGTGGCCTTTGGCTTGCTCATTGAGCGTTTGTTGTTTCGGCACTTTTATCACCGCGACCACCTGGACCAAGTGCTGCTGACCTTCGGCCTGATCTATGTGTTTGAAGAACTGCGCTCCATCATCTGGGGGGACGATGTGCACGGCTTGCCTGTGCCCCAATTGTTGGCAGCGTCCATTCCCCTGACCGAAAACCTGTCCTACCCGGTGTACCGCCTGTTCATGTCGGGCGTGTGCTTGGTGCTCGCACTGGGCTTGTATTTGCTGATCTCCAAAACCCGTTTGGGCATGAAGATCCGTGCGGGCGCCTTCAACCGCGAGATGACCGAGTCGCTGGGGGTCAACATCCAACTCATCCACTCGGTGGTGTTTGCTTTGGGCATTGGGCTGGCTTCGATTGCAGGCATGATCGCCGCCCCCGTGTCCAGCGTGTACCCCAATATGGGCAGTCAGGTGCTGATCATGTGCTTTGTGGTGGTGGTCATTGGCGGCATTGGCTCGGTGCGCGGTGCTTTGATCGCTGCCCTGCTGGTGGGCCTGGTCGACACCTTTGGCAAAGTGCTGCTGCCCCAAGCCTCGGGCATGCTGGTCTATGTGCTGATGGCGGCTGTGCTGCTGTACAAACCCGAAGGCCTGTTCAAGCAATGACCCCGAGAAGAACACCATGAGCATGCCGCAAATTCACCTCGAAACCCTGCCACGCAGCATCCAGCTGGTGATGGTGCTGGGATTTTTGGCGCTCGCCGCCTTCCCCTTTGTGGGGTCTGACTTTTACACGGCCATGGTCGTGCGCATGATGATCCTGGCCATCTTGGCCATGAGCCTCGATTTGCTGCAAGGCGTGACCGGGCTTGTTTCTTTGGGCCATGCCGCTTACTTTGGCTTGGCCGGTTATGTGCTGGCTTTCATCACCCCTCAAAACGAAGCCATCAGCCTGTACACCAGCTTGCCGTTGGCGGTGGGCGGCGCAGCCTTGGCGGCGCTGGTGATTGGCTTTTTGGTGGTGCGCACCCACGGCATTTACTTCATCATGGTCACCATGGCTTTCGCGCAGATGATTTTTTTCATCTTCTTTGACAACAAGGCATTGGGCGGCTCGGACGGTTTGTTCCTCAACTTCCGGCCCGACGCGGGCATCATCGACCTGGAAAACAAGCGCGTGTTTTATTACTTCACGCTGGCTTGCCTGGTGGCGGTTTATGTGTTTTTGCGCCGCCTGCTCTGGAGCCCCTTTGGCCGAGCCCTGTCGGGCATTCGGGTGAACGAGCACCGCATGCGGGCGCTGGGTTTCAACACCTTCAGTCACAAGCTGGCGGCCTTCACGCTGGCCGGGGCATTGGCGGGTTTGGCGGGCTATTTGTTTGCCGCCCAAACCGGGTTTGTGAACCCCGAGCTGATGGGCTTTCACCTCAGCGCACACGCCATCATGATGGTGATTTTGGGGGGCATGGGCAATTTTGCGGGGGCCATTGTGGGGGCCTTCAGCTTTGAGTATTTGCTGCATGTCTTCAAGGACTTGCCCGACATGGGTGGCTTCAAAACCGGCAAACACTGGCAGATGTGGATGGGCCTGTTCATCGTGGCGCTGATCATTTTTGCGCCCAAGGGCATTTTGGGCCTGGTCAACCGCTTCATCGGTGACAAAGCCCCCGCAGGCAAAACGGCTGCAGGCAAGGAGGCAGGCCATGACTGAGCGCAACACCTTGATGTCGGCCGCCGGCCTGACCAAACGCTTTGGTGGCCTGGCAGCGGTGAACGATGTGTCCCTTGATCTTTGGCGCGGGCACATTCATGCGGTGATTGGCCCCAATGGTGCGGGCAAGTCCACGCTGGCCAACTTGCTCTCGGGTGACCTGCCCCCCACCAGCGGGCGCATGACGCTGTCGGGCACCGACATCACGGGCTGGACCCCTGAAAAAATCTCGCGCCATGGCCTGGGGCGCAGCTACCAAAAGACCAACATCTTCGGCACCTTCACAGTGTGGGACAACGTGCGTTTGTCCGCCCAATCGCGTGCACAGCCCTCGCCTTTCAACCCTTTGGGGTGGCTACAAGCTGCGGCCAGGATGCAGGCGGTTAACCAGCGCGCCGAACGCGCCATCGAACTGGCCGGGTTGCAAGACCGCCGCCACGCCCAAGCAGGCGCCACAAGCCACGGCGAACAACGCCAGCTGGAGATCGCCATGACCCTGGCCACCGAACCCCAAGTCTTGCTGCTGGACGAACCGCTGGCCGGCATGGGCCAGGCCGAGGCCGAACGCATGGTGCAGCTTTTGCTGCGTCTCAAAAATGAACATGCCATCTTGCTGGTCGAGCACGACATGGACGCCGTCTTCACCCTGGCCGACCATCTGACGGTGATGGTCAACGGACTAGTGATTGCGAGCGACACGCCCGCAGCCGTGCGTGCCGATGCGGGCGTGCAGGCGGCTTACTTGGGCGAGGAACATTGAGATGCGCGAACTGTTGATCCAGGCCCAAGACCTGAACACCTACTACGGCGCCAGCCACATCTTGCGCGGTGTCCACTTCACGGTGGGCCGAGGCGAAACGATCGGCCTGATGGGCCGCAACGGCATGGGCAAAAGCACCTTGCTCAAAACGCTCATGGGCATCGTGCCGCCACGCACTGGCACCGTGGACATCAAAGGCCAACGCATGAACGGCCGCCCCACGTTTGAAGTCGCGCAGCAGGGCATCGCCTATGTGCCCGAAGGCCGCGGCATCTTTGGCAACCTGAGCGTGGTCGAGAACCTGAAAATGGCCGCCCGCGCTGGCACCCAGGGCCAGCGCGACTGGACTTACGAGCGGGTGCTGGAAACCTTCCCGCGCCTCAAAGAACGGCTGGACCATGGCGGCCAGCAGCTCTCAGGCGGCGAGCAACAAATGCTCACCATCGGCAGGGCCCTGATGACCAACCCCGACGTGCTGATCCTCGACGAAGCCACCGAAGGCCTGGCCCCGCTGATCGCCCGCGACATCTGGCGCATCTGCAGCCTGATCAAAGAGAGTGGCATCAGCTCGATCATCGTGGACAAGAACTGGAAGCACGTCACCCAGATCACCGACCGCAACATCATTCTGGTCAAAGGCCAGGTGGTGTTCGAAGGCTCGTCACCTGTTTTGCTGGCCGACCCGAGCGTGCTGGAGCAGCATCTGGGGGTCTGAGGCTCATCAGAGCAAGGGGCGCAACTCCCGCGCCGCCTCCAGCAGCAAAGGCAGCCATTGGCGCTGCACGGCCCCATCGCTCAATTGGTCTGCGGTGCCCACCACATTCAGGGCGGCCAGCGTTTGGCCTTGCATGTTGCGCAGCGGCACCGCCAGTGCGTGGATGCCCAGCTCGTGACCATCGCGGGCCAAGCAATGGTCGTCTTGCCGCGCCCGATCCACCAGCGCCTTGAACTTGGCCGCACCCACCTCGGTTTGTGGGGTGATGCGGGCCAACTCTCGGCCTTTGAGCCAAGCCGTGAAGTTGGCCTTGGGCAAACTGGCCAACAACACCCGCCCGGTCGAAGTGGCGTGCGCCGGCAAGCGCGCGCCCAAATGCAAGCCATACGCCAAGAGGCGCACCGGCTCAGCCACCCCGGCACTGCGGGCCACGATGACGCATTCGTCGCCATCCAGCACCACCGCACTGAAGGCCGCCTGCGTTTGCGCGGCCAAGCGGTTGAGCGTCGGCTGCAAGGTGCGCGGCAAGCGTGAGGTGGCCATGTAACTGCCGGCCAAGCGCAGCACCCGCGCCGACAACCAGTAGTGGGAACCGTCGGTTTCCAGATAACCCAACTCGGCCAGCGTGAGCAAATGCCGCCGGGCCGCCGCCCGCGTGATGCCTGTGCGCTGTGCCGCCAAGGTGGCGTTCAGGCGTTGGCGCTCGGTGTCAAAAGCCTCGAGCACGGCCAAACCCTTGGCCAGGCCTTCGATGTAGTCTGCTTTGGCTATGCTCATGCGTGAACTTCAAAAAGAAGGTTGGTGCCCAAGCCGCCGAGATGGAACACCCTGTTGACTTGGATCATTTTGCGCGATCATCGCACAAATTAACCCGTCACCGCGCAAACATCACCGCGCGTGCAAACACGCGATCCCGCAGCCACCTAAGCTTGAGGTTTACCTTTTGCACCTTGACACGCCATGAGCACCACACGCACCCAAGTCGCCATCGTCGGCGCAGGCCCATCGGGTTTGCTGCTGGGCCAACTGCTTTTCAAGGCGGGCATTGACGCCATACTCATCGAGCGCCAAAGCGGCGACTATGTGCTGTCGCGCATCCGTGCGGGCGTGCTGGAACAAGTGACCATGGACTTGCTGGACGAAGCCGGCGTGGGCCAACGCATGCACAAAGAGGGTTTGGTGCACACCGGCTTTGACCTGCTGTTCAAAGGCGCTCGCCACCGTGTGGACATGGACAAACTCACGGGTGGCAAAAAAGTCATCGTGTACGGCCAAACCGAAGTCACCCGCGACCTGATGGACACCCGCCAAGCCGAAGGTTTGCCCACGGTGTACGAGGCGAACAATGTGCAAGTGCACGACTTCGGCAGCCAAAAGCCGCGCGTGACTTATGAAAAAAATGGCCAACTGCACACCATTGAATGCGACTTCATCGCTGGATGCGACGGCTTTCACGGCGTGTGCCGCGCCAGCGCTCCCAAAAGCGCCATCCAAGAATATGAAAAGGTCTATCCCTTTGGCTGGCTGGGCGTGCTGTCGGACACCCCGCCCGTGCACCACGAACTCATTTACGCCAACAGCACCCGCGGCTTTGCCCTGTGCTCGCAACGCAGCGCCACACGCAGTCGCTACTATTTGCAGGTGCCCACCACCGACAAAGTGGAGCAGTGGTCGGACGACGCCTTTTGGGCCGAGCTGCGCCATCGCTTGGACCCCGAAGCCCGCGCGCATTTGGTGACCGGCCCCAGCATCGAAAAAAGCATCGCCCCGCTGCGCAGTTTTGTGACCGAACCCATGCGCTTTGGCCGCATGTTTTTGGCGGGTGACGCCGCGCACATCGTGCCGCCCACCGGAGCCAAGGGCCTGAACCTGGCGGCCACCGACGTCAAGTACTTGTCCACCGCCATCATCGAGTTTTATGCCGACAAGACCGATGCCGGTATCGACGCGTATTCCGAGCGCTGCTTGCGCCGCGTTTGGCGTGCCGAGCGCTTCAGCTGGTGGTTCACCAGCTTGATGCACCACTTTCCAGAGAACGGCGACATGGGTCAAAAGTTCCAAGACGCTGAGCTGGACTACTTGATCCACAGCGAAGCAGGCTCGCGCACCATGGCCGAAAACTATGTGGGCTTGCCGCTGAACTTTGGCGAATAAAGGCCTGCAGGGGCGACAGCCCCGAGCCTGCGGCCATCCGATAATGCGGGCACGCTGAAGCCGCACTGTGCGGCTTCTTGTTCACACCAAGGTGCACGCATGTCTTCTGTCAAACCTCTGCGCGGTCTGCGCGTTATGAGCCTGGCCCTCAACTTGCCCGGCCCCGCCGCCCTGATGCGTCTGGCCCAAATGGGCGCCCACTGCACCAAGGTCAACCCGCCCGCAGGCGACCCGATGCAGCACTACACCACCCGTGGCTACGATTTGCTGCACGCCGGCGTCAAGCACAAGACGCTGGACCTCAAGACCGAAGCCGGCCAAGCCGCGCTGCACAAGTTGCTGCCCAAGACCGATGTGCTGCTGACTTCATTTCGCCCCTCTGCCCTGGCCAAACTGGGCTTGGGCTGGAAGGCCTTGCACCAGCAATACCCCGCACTGAGCTTGATCGAAGTGGTGGGCGCACCCGGCCCCTTGGCCGAGATTCCGGGCCACGACTTGACCTACCAAGCCGAGGTGGGCCTGGTCAACGGCATGGACTTGCCGCCCAGTTTGTTTGCCGACATGGGCGGCGCCGTCATGGCCAGCGAAGCCACGCTCAAAGCCGTCATCACCCTCAAAACCACCGGCAAAGGCACGCACCATGAGGTGGCGCTGTCTGAAGCTGCTGCTTGGCTGGCCCTGCCCCGCCAACTGGGCCTGACCACGCCCGATGGGGCGGTGGGCGGCGCACATGCGGGCTACCGGGTGTATGCCTGCAAAAACGGCCGCGTGGCCGTGGCAGCACTCGAGCCGCACTTTGCCACCCGCCTGTGCGAAGCCGCAGGCGTGACACTGGCGCACCCGGTCAAAGACTTGTTCAAGCCCGCCACACGCCAAGCGATCGAAGCCTTCTTGGCGAGCCAGACACGCGCCCAACTGGACAAACTGGCCACGGCCAAAGACATCCCGCTGCTCACCTTGCCGCGGTAAGCGCCTGGCGCTGAAAACAGTGCCTCTCTTTCAGCCGCTGTCGCCCAGGCGGCTCAAATGACTTGGTAGCGTTGTTTTCGATCGGCTTTTCCCTTGAATATTCAAGGCTTTTCTTGTTCAATGACGTCACTCGTTTGGAGCAACGCCATGAACAGGAAAGCCATGACCCTGACAACTTATCGAGGCTTTTGGGCCTTGGCCGTGCTGACCCTGGTGAACGCCAGCGCCCAGGCACGCGTCACCCGCATCGTCATCGACGACACACGCCCTGTGGCAACGGCTCCCGGACAGCCTGCGGGCATTGCCTATGAACAAGTGGCTGGGCGCGCCTTTGGTGAGTTGGACCCCAAACTCGCACAAAACGCCATCGTCCAAGACATTGAGTTGGCCAAAGATGCCGACGGCAAGGTCCGCTACATGGCTTCGTTTGTCATTTACAAACCCGTCAACCTCAAAGAAGCCAGCGGCCTGATGTGGCACGACGTACCCAACCGGGGCCGCGTGTACCCGTATGCTGAACAAGAGTTCGCCAACGGTGACATCGGCTTGGCCAGCGCCTGGCAAGGCGACAACGTGGGTGCCACCAGTGTGAAGCCCAAGGCCAGCATCAACGGCCTGCAGTTTTTGCAGATTCCTGTGGCCAAAAATCCTGACGGCTCAAAAATCACGGGACAAGTCTTTGCCCGCATCGTGAACCGCTCGGGACCGGCTTCGCAGCCACTGATGGTGCAAACCAACCCCGTGCCTTACCAGCCCATGAGCCTGGACACGCGCCAAGCCAGCTTGGTCTCGCGCGGTCGCGAAAACATGAACGGCGAAGTGTTTGACGAACAAGCCATCGCCCCCAGCGATTGGGCTTGGGCCAAATGCGATGCGCAAAACCCTTTTCCAGGCACACCCGATCCCACTCAAATTTGCCTGAAAAACGGCTTTGACGCCAAGCGGCTTTACCAAGTCGTGTTCACCGCGCAAGACCCCTATGTTCTGGGTCTGGGCTTTGCAGCATGGCGTGATGTGGCGGTGTTTTTCAAACACGCCAAAGCCGACGATGCGGGTACGCCCAACCCCGTGGCCAACGCCGTCACGCACAGTATTGCGCGTGGCATTTCACAGTCGGGCAACTACTTGCGGGGTTGGCTGCACTTGGGTTTTAACCAAGACGAAACCGGCAAGGCTGTTCATGACGGCCTGTGGCCCATCATCGCGGGCCGCCGCATTGCGCTGAACTTCCGTTGGGCGCAGCCCGACGGTGTGCTGGAGCTTTACCAAGCGGGCAGCGAAGGCCCACAGTGGTGGCTGCCACACCCAGACACGGTTCGCGGCATGCCTGCCGCCGGCATTTTGGACCGCTGCATGCAAAGCCGAACCTGTCCCAAAATCATGGAGCACTTTGGCTCGGCCGAAGTCTGGGCTTTGAAACTCACGCCCGAGTGGATTGGCACCGATGCCAAGCAAGACTTGCCATTGCCACCCCATGTGAAGCGCTACTACATCGCCAGCAGCACCCACGGCGGTGGCGTGGGCGGCTTTGACACCAGCTTGCCCGGTGTGGCGTTGCCCAAAGTGGGTCCCATGTGCCCAGGTAACAATTTTGGCCAGGCCATCTTGCCGGCCAACCCCGTGCCCCACCGCGAAACCGTCAATGCACTGCGCGTTCACTTTCGCAATTGGGTCATGAAAGGCACCGAGCCACCGGCCAGCCAGTACCCCACTTTGGCCAAAAACCAATTGGCCCTGGCCGAAAAATCGGCGCTGGGCTACCCCACGCTGCCTGGTCTGCGCCCAACCGTGCCTGAGCGGGACTTCATCATGCCGGTGCACGACTACGACTGGGGCCCCGGCTTTAGAGCCGTCGACGGCTCTGGCATACCCAGCCATGCGCCACCCAAAATCAAGCAAGTGCTGCCCATGTACGCCCCCAAGGTCGATGCCGATGGCAACGAAGTTGGCGGTTTGCCCGTGGTGTTGCTGGACGCGCCCCTGGGCACTTATCTGGGCTGGAACGTGACCGCAGACGGTGCCAGACCTTTCCATAAGAACGAGATTTGCAACTACGTGGGTGGCATGGTGCCCTTTGCCAAAACGGCGGCTGAACGGCAAGCCAATGGCGACACACGCTTGTCGCTGCAAGAGCGCTATGGCTCGCACGAGGGCTATGTACAAGCCGTTGTGAAAGCCACTGAGCGCGCCATGAATGCCGGTTTTCTGTTGAAGGACGATGCCCAAGCGCTGATTGAAGCTGCCCGCAAAAGTGCGGTACTGCGCTAAGGCCCTGCGTTTGTGAAGCTGGCACAGACTTGGCCCTGTTACCCTTGGGTCTCCATGACTGGAGGTCAACGTGTCCATCAAAACCCAAGACCATGTGACGCACTCGCCCCATGAAATGCAGCAGCTGGAGCTGCTGCGTCAACACCGCCGCGCACTACGCGGCCAAGCACTGGCCTCGTTGGCGCACACAGAACCCCTGGACAGTCCCCCCTTGCGACGGGGGCAACGCTTGGCCGACCAAGTGGCCAGCACCATTGGCTCTTGGCGCTTCATCCTGATCCAAAGCTCGGCCATCGCCATTTGGATCACCGGCAACGTGCTGGTGGGCGAAAACGCATGGGACCCCTACCCCTTCATTTTGTTGAACCTGCTGCTCTCCTTCCAAGCGGCTTACACCGCACCCGCAATCATGATGAGCCAAAACCGCCAATCGGAGCTGGACCGCAAACACGCACAAACCGACTATGAAATCAACGTCAAAGCCGAGCTGGAGATTGAACTGCTGCACGAAAAGATCGATCTCATCAAAGAACAAGAACTGCTGGCCCTGACCGAAACGGTACGAGAACTTTCGGCACAAGTGCGCTTGTTAACGGCCCGCTCATGACGCTGCCGCGTTGAGGCGCAAGGGCACCCACGAATTGGCACCCTCGAATTGGCGCCATCAGAATTTGAAACTGCGGACTTGGTGCGGTGAGGCACTGAAACCCAAGGGCGCTTCGTGTGTCAATGGGTGCTCTTTATCTCCCCAGGGCACCTTTCATGCAAAAAATCAAACGCTTCGCTGCGACCCTTTTGTGCGCTAGCTTGATCCCCTTGTCTGCGGCCTATGCCCAAGGCATGAGCAAAGACGAACTCAAGACCCACAAAGCACGCATCAGCGAAGAATACAAAGCCGACAAAAAGGCTTGCCATGCCCACACTGGCAATGCCAAAGACATTTGTGAACAAGAAGCCAAGGGCAAAGAAAAAGTAGCCCACGCCGAAATGACCCACCAACACAGCGGCAAAGCGGCTGACCGCAACCATGTCATGGTGACCCAAGCCAAGGCGGCCTACGCGGTGGCCAAAGAGCGCTGCGAAGACTTGGCAGGCAAGGCCAAGGATGTGTGCGTGAAAGAAGCCAAAGCGGTCGAGAAAAAAGCCTTGGCCGATATCGGAATGGGCCAACACATGGGCCAAGTCAAAAACAAGGACGCTTCAGAAAAGCTGGAGGCTGATTACAAAGTGGCCCTTGAAAAATGCAACGCCTTGGCGGGAGACCCCAAGACCAACTGCGTGGCAGCAGCCAAAGTTACGTTTGGTAAGAACTGATCTTTTGACCCCAAAAAAACGGCGCCGAAAGGCGCCGTTTTGATGGGGCAAACGCAAGAGCTTGCGTGGTTTAAACCGATGGCTGTTTGGCTGCCACAAGCGCCCGCGCCGCATGCAGTTTTTTGTAGCTGTCGAGCAAGCGCTGGTGCCGGTCCAGACCCTCCAGCTGCAAGCTGGTGGGCGTGAGGCCATGAAAGCGCACGCTGCCCGCCACCGAGCCGATGGCCGCATCCATGCGCTCGTTGCCGAACATGCGCCTGAAATTCACCACGTAGTCATCCAGATCCAGCGCGTCGTCCAGGGTGACTTCCAGCACCACGTTCAGGGCTTGGTAAAACAAGCGGCGCTCCACCGTGTTGTCGTTGTATTGCAGGAAAGCGCCGACCCGTTCGTGGGCTTCTTCAAACTGCTGCAAAGCCAGGTGAATGAGCAGCTTGAGCTCCATCACCGTCAACTGGCCCCACACCGTGTTGTCGTCGAACTCGATGCCGATCAAGGTGGCGATGTCGAGGTAATCGTCCAGCTCGTTGTTCTCCAAGCGCTCCAGCAAAGCCTCCAGCGCCTCATCGCCCAGGCGGTGCAGGTTGAGCACATCCGCGCGGAACAAGAGTGCCATGTTGGTGTTGTCCCAAATCAGGTCGTCAACCGGGTACACCTCGGAATAGCCCGGCACCAAGATGCGGCAGGCGGTGGCACCGAGTTGGTCGTGCACCGTCACATAGACCTCTTTGCCCATGGCCTGCAAGATGCCGAACAGCGTGGCGGCCTCTTGGGCGGTGGCGTCTGCTCCCTGCGCAGAAAAGTCCCACTCCACAAAATCGTGGTCGGCTTGGGCGCTGAAAAACCGCCACGACACGATGCCGCTGGAGTCGATGAAGTGCTCCACAAAATTGTTGGGCTCGGTCACCGCGTTGCTGATGAAGGTGGGCGCTGGCAAGTCGTTGAGGCCCTCAAAACTGCGGCCCTGCAGCAGCTCGGTCAGGCTGCGCTCCAGCGCCACCTCCAAGCGGGGGTGCGCGCCAAACGACGCGAACACACCGCCGGTGCGCGGGTTCATCAGGGTCACGCACATCACCGGGTACACACCGCCGAGCGACGCGTCTTTGACCAAGACCGGAAAGCCTTGCGCTTCCAAAGCCTCGATGCCGGCCACGATGCCGGGGTACTTGGCCAGCACGGCCTGCGGCACATCAGGCAAGGCCATTTCGCCTTCTAAGATCTCGCGCTTGACGGCCCGCTCAAAAATCTCCGACAGGCACTGCACCTGCGCTTCGGCCAGCGTGTTGCCCGCGCTCATGCCGTTGCTCACGAACAGGTTTTCCACCAAGTTGGAGGGGAAGTACACCACCTCACCGTCGGACTGGCGCACATAGGGCAGCGCACAAATGCCGCGCGAGGGGTTGCCCGAGTTGGTGTCGAACAGGTGCGAGGCCTTGAGTTCGCCGTCGGGGTTGTAAATCTTCAGGCAGTGGGCGTCCAACAAGCCTTTGGGCAGCGCGTCGCGCTTGCCGGGCTGGAACCAGCGCTCGCGGGGGTCGTGCACAAAGTCGGCTTGCGCGATGTCTTCGCCAAAAAACACACCCGCGTAAAAGTGGTTGTTGTTCAGCCGCTCGATGTATTCACCCAAAGCCGAAGCCAAAGCGCTCTCTTTGCTCGATCCCTTGCCGTTGGTGAAGCACATGGGCGAATGCGCGTCGCGGATGTGCAGCGACCAGACATTGGGCACCAGGTTGCGCCACGACGCGATCTCGATCTTGATGCCCAAATCGGCCAAGACTTGCGTCATATTGGCGATGGTCTGTTCCAGCGGCAAGTCCTTGCCCGCAATCAAGGTCTGGGCCTGCGCATCGGGCTTGAGCGTGAGCAAGGCCTGCGCGTCGGCATCCAGGTTGTCCACCGCTTCAACGATGAAAGTCGGACCCGCTTGGATCGCCTTTTTGACCGTGCAGCGGTCAATCGACCGCAAAATGCCCAAGCGGTCTTTGTCGGACATGTCAGCGGGCAACTCCACCTGAATTTGGATGGTCTGCAGGTAGCGGTTGTCGGGGTCCACGATGTTGTTTTGCGACAGGCGGATGTGCTCGGTGGAGATGCCGCGCGTTTCGCAATACAGCTTCACAAAATACGCCGCACACAAAGCCGATGAGGCCAAAAAGTAATCGAAGGGCCCCGGCGCCGAGCCATCGCCTTTGTAGCGAATCGGCTGATCGGCCAGCACGGTGAAGTCGTCAAACTTGGCCTCTAGGCGCAGTTTGTCGAGAAAATTGACTTTGATTTCCATGGGGTGGTTTCTATGAATGGGTCATCCCCGAGACCGGCAAGCGGCTGGGAAGGTGAGAAATGCTGTGTAGTGTGCCTGAGCGGGACACGTCAGCGGATCCCTGCGGCTTCAAAGTGATGACTGATTTTGCGAATGCGGTGCAGTTTCGGCAGCCGCTTAGGGATAGGAACCAAAAGGTTCACGCAACCCCATAAAAATCGCAGATTGCCAAACATAGGCCATTGGCCTACACTCAGCCATGGAATTCGAATGGGATGAAACCAAAAGCGAAACCTGTTTTCAGGAACGGGGGTTCGACTTTGCTTATGCAGCCCAAGCCTTCTTTGACACCCATCGACTCATCCGCGCAGACCAGCGACACAGCTACGGTGAAGAACGATTCCAACTCACAGGGCGCATCGAGTCACGCATCTTTGTGGTGGTCTACACCCCTCGCGCCAACGCAACCCGCATCATCTCCGCCAGAAAAGCCAACACCCGAGAGGTCAAGCAATATGAAAACAACACGAATGAAGATTGAACCCGCAAAGATGGTTGGGCAAACCATCGGGCGAATCAACCCCACCCAGGTCGATGCCACCACAGAAGCGCAAATTACAGTGCAAATGGTGCAAGACGAGGCACTGGCCATGCAAGACGCGGCCAAGTTTGCACGTCGGGTGCGCCGCCGCCTGGGCTTCAGCCAGGCAGAATTTGCCACCCGCATCGATGTGTCACTGGAAACCATACGCAACTGGGAACAAGGCAAACGCAGCCCCACAGGTGCAGCCAAGGCCTTGCTCAAGGTCTTGGACAAAGCGCCAGAAGCGGCGCTGGCAGCATTGCACTGAAGCAAGCCATGAAGCTGGATTGAACATGACACCAAAAATCAAAGCCGCCGAGCTGGCCCACGCGCTGGGCACCATCGCCCGCGCACGCGGCGTGAAAAAGGTGACGTAGCCGTCATAGGCTTGAGCCGAAACACCATCCACGCTAAGGCACCTTCGGGTGCCTTTTTCATGGGCGGACGTCATCACAAACTCGGTTCAATGGTTCAACTGCCCCCAAGCCTTCTCCAGCCGCTTGATGCTGACCGGCTGCGGGGTGCGCAGCTCTTGCGCGAAGAAGCTCACGCGCAGCTCTTCCAGCAGCCAGCGGAACTCCAGCATGCGGGCGTCTTGGGCGCCTTTGCGTTCGGCCACCAGGCGCCAATAGCGTTGTTCTTGCGGTTTCAGCTCGGCCAGGCGCTGGGCGTCGCGGGCGGGGTCGGCGCGGTATTTGTCCAGGCGCAGTGTGATGGCCTTGAGGTAGCGGGCGCAGTGCTGCAGCTGCGGCCACGGGGTGGCGGCCATGAAGTTTTTGGGCATCAGGCGCTGCAGTTGCTGGGTGCAGTCAGCCGTCGCATCCGGGGCGTTTTTGGTGTCTTTGATCTTGCGGGTGGTCGCGCCAAACTCCAGCAAGATGGTGCCCGCCAGCCGGGCCACTTCGTTGGCAATCAGGGTGAGGCGGCCCCTGCCCTCTTCGATGCGGCGCTTGAAGGTGATTTCATCGTTGGGCAGCGGGTCCAGCAAAAAGGCGCGGTCCAGCGCCACGTCGATGATCTGCGCTTTCAGCTCATCGGCCGTGCCCAGCGGCATGTAGGCCACGGCCATTTTTTGCAGGTCGGGGATGTTTTTCTCGAGGTACTTGAGCGCGTCTTTGATTTGCAGCGCAAACAGGCGGCGCAGGCCGGCGCGGTTTTTGGCGGCGGCCACGTCGGGCTCGTCAAACACCTCGATGGTCACGGCGTCTTGCATGTCCACCAGCGCCGGAAAGCCGATCAGGGTCTGCCCGCCTTTGCTGATTTCCATCAGCTCGGGCAGTTCGCCAAAGGTCCAGGCGGTGTAGCGCTGGGGGGCCAAGGGCTTGACTTCGGAATTGGGAGACTTCTGTTTCTGCGGGGAATCCATGGGGGTCAGAGCCCGATTTCCTTCGGACAATCGGGATCCGACCCCCATGGATTTGGGGTCCTTCGACAAATCGGGGTCTGACCCCAATTTTTCTGGCGAAGCTGCCACAGGCGCAGAATTCACCTTCAGCTGCGCCAACGCTTGGAACGCGCCTCGCGCTTTGGCGCCCAACTCGCCCTTCAGCGCGCCCAGGTTGCGGCCCATGCCCAGCTGGCGCCCGTGCTCGTCCACCACCCGCAGGTTCATGAACAGGTGCGGGCTGAGCATCTCGTGTTTGAAGTCGGTGCGCTTGATGTCCAGGCTGGTCTCGTCGCGGGCTTTTTTGAGCAGCACATCGGTCAGCGACCCGGCACCAAACAACTCGGGCACCGACAGCTCGGCGGCCAAGCGCGTGGCCGATTCGGGCAAAGGCACAAAGCGGCTGCGTGGGCGCTGCGGCAAGCTTTTGAGCAAGGCCTGGATCTTGTCTTTGAGCAGACCGGGCACCAGCCATTCGCAGCGGTCTTCGCTCACCTGGTTCAGCACAAACAAAGGCACAGTCACCGTGACGCCGTCGCGGGCGTCGCCCGGCTCGTGCAGATAAGTGGCCTGGCAGTCGGTGCCGCCCAAGCGGATCTGTTTGGGAAAGGCCTGCGTGGTGATCCCTGCGGCTTCGTGGCGCATCAGCTCTTCGCGGGTCAGCAGCAACAAGCGCGGCTGCTTGGCGCTCTCATTGCGGTACCAGTTTTCCAGCAGGCGGCCACTGCACACATCGGCGGGCAATTGCTGGTCGTAAAAAGCGTAGATCAGCTCATCGTCCACCAACACGTCTTGGCGGCGCGACTTGTGCTCCAGCTCTTCGACCTTGGCGATCATCTTGTGGTTGGCGGCCAAGAACGGCAGCGGGGTTTCCCACTGGTTGCCCACCAGCGCTTCACGGATGAAAATCTCGCGTGCGCCGTGCAGGTCCACCCGGCTGTAGGGCGTGCGGCGGCCGCTGTAGACCACCAGGCCATACAAAGTGGCCCGCTCCAGCGCCACCACTTCGGCCGATTTCTTTTCCCAATGCGGGTCGAGCAGTTGTTTCTTGAGCAAATGGGCGCCCACCTGCTCCAGCCACTGCGGCTCGATGGCGGCAATGCCCCGCCCAAACAGGCGCGTGGTTTCCACCAGCTCGGCCACCACGATCCAGCGGCCCGGCTTTTTGGACAGGTGCGCGCCGGGGTGTTTGTGGAACTTGATGCCGCGCGCGCCCAGATAGGCTTCTTCGTCTTCCAGCTTGTAACCCACGTTGCCCAGCAGGCCCGCCAGCATGGACAGGTGCAGCTGCTCGTAGCTCGCGGGCTGGGTGTTGATGCGCCATTGGTGCTCGGCCACCACTGTGAGCAGCTGGGTGTGCGTGTCGCGCCACTCACGCACACGCCGGACGTTGATGAAATTCTGGCGCAGCAGTTGCTCGTATTGGCGGTTGCTGAGTTTGTGGGTGGCCGTGGCGTTAATCGGGGTCATAATCGGGGTCAGATCCCGATTGTTTCGGAAATCGGGGTCAGAGCCCGAGTTTCGCTTCGCGAAATCGGGATCCGACCCCGATTTCCTGGCAACCGTTGCGCTTGATTTGTTGTGCCGCTCACCACCTCGGGCATCGTGGATCCATTTCCAGAGTTTCAGGTAGCCGGTGAACTCGCTCTTGTCGTCGTCGAACTTAGCGTGTTGCTGGTCGGCCTGGGCCTGGGCATCCATGGGGCGGTCGCGCACGTCTTGGACGCTCATGGCGCTGGCGATCACCAGCACTTCATCGAGGGCGTTGCGGTGTCTCGCTTCCAAAATCATGCGCCCCACGCGCGGGTCGAGCGGCAAGCGGGCGAGCTCTTTGCCAATGGGCGTGAGTTCGTTGTCGTCATCGACCGCACCCAGCTCGGCCAGCAGCTGGTAGCCGTCGGTGATCGCCCGTTTGGACGGTGCTTCGATGAAGGGGAAGTCTTCCACCACCCCCAGGTGCAGGCTCTTCATGCGCAAGATCACGCCAGCCAAGGACGAACGCAGGATTTCCGGGTCGGTGAAGCGCGGGCGACCTGCAAAGTCTTTGTCGTCGTACAGGCGGATGCAGATGCCGTTGGCCACGCGGCCGCAGCGGCCCGCACGCTGGTTGGCTGCGGCCTGGCTGATGGGCTCGACCATGAGCTGCTCGACCTTGCTGCGCAGGCTGTAGCGCTTGACGCGGGCGGTGCCGGCGTCGATCACGTAACGGATGCCGGGCACGGTGAGCGAGGTTTCTGCCACGTTGGTGGCCAGCACGATGCGGCGGCCGTTGGACGCCTCAAAAATCTGGTCTTGCTCGGCCTGCGACAGGCGGGCAAACAGGGGCAGCACTTCGGCGTTGCGGGTCAGTGGCTGGTGCGCCAGGTGCTTGCGCAGGTGGTCGGCGGCTTCGCGAATCTCGCGCTCGCCCGGCAAAAAGATCAGGATATCGCCCCCTGCCCCACCTTGCCAAAGTTCGTCCACGCCGTCGGCCATGGCCTCGTTCAGGCCATAGTCACGCGTCTCTTCAAACGGGCGGTAACGCTGCTCCACCGGGAAGGTGCGGCCCGAGACCATGATGACCGGGGCCGGTCCGTTGCGCGAGGCAAAGTGCTTGGCAAAGCGGTCGGCGTCGATCGTGGCCGAGGTGACGACGATCTTGAGGTCCGGGCGGCGCGGCAAGATTTGGCGCAGGTAGCCCAGCAAAAAGTCGATGTTCAGGCTGCGTTCGTGTGCCTCGTCGATGATGATGGTGTCATACGCTTGCAGCAGCGGGTCGGTTTGGGTTTCGGCCAGCAAAATGCCGTCGGTCATGAGCTTGACGGACGCGTTTTTGCTCAAACGGTCTTGGAACCGGACCTTGAAACCCACCACCTCGCCCAAGGGCGTTTTGAGTTCTTCGGCAATGCGCTTGGCCACCGAGCTGGCCGCAATGCGCCTGGGCTGGGTGTGGCCGATCATCCGCGCCCGCTCACCGGGCTTGGCGTTGCCTCTTGCCGCGCCAGAACCAGGAATGGGGCGCTGACCGCGCCCCATGGCCAGCGCAATTTTGGGCAGCTGCGTGGTCTTGCCCGAGCCGGTTTCGCCGCAGACGATGATGACCTGGTGCTGGTCCATGGCGGCCATGATTTCATCACGGCGGGCCGAGACGGGCAGGCCTTCGGGGAAGTCGATTTGGAGGGGGGATAGGTTTGCAGACTCGGTCACGGGCTGGATTATCCCATGACACACATTCACGTGCTACACTGGTTTACGTGACTTTGACACTGGAAGTTTTCGATGACCAACCTGACCATTTCCCTCGACGAAAACCTCGTCAAACAAGCCCGCATCAAGGCCATTCAAGAAGGCACATCCTTGAGCGCGAAGGTGCGCGAGATGCTCGCTGCCTATGTGCGGCAAGACATGCCTGCCGCCCCAGTGGTGATTCCCAAACTGCCCGTTTCCAAAGCCCGTGGTGGTCTAAAGCAGGGCATTGACCCCAGCAGCAACCGATCCCTGTACGACGCGATGGACGCGGGCATGGACATCCATCATCTGTCATGACCCCTGACGTGAATGTGTTGGTGGCGGCGTTTCGGCCCGACCACCCCCACCATCGGAGTGCCCGCGCCTGGCTGGACGATGCAGTGATTCAAGCCGCCAACGGACGCGTCAGCCTGATGCTGCTGGGCACAGTCGTGACCGGCTTTTTACGCATCACCACCCACCCCAAAATTTTTCGGGAAACTGATCCTTTGCAGGATGTGAGCGACTTCATCGACAGCCTGCTCAGTTGCCCCGGCGTGCAATTTCAGCCACAGGGCGCCACCTGGCCCCATCTGCGGCAAGTGTGTCTGGCACAACAAGCTACAGGCAACTTGATCACCGATGCATGGATCGCCGCGACGGTGATGCAATCCGGTGAGACACTCTGCACATTCGATCGGGATTTTTCCCAATTGCTGCCTACTGCCCAGCTTCTATTGCTCAAGCCCTGAAACCTCAAGCCCATGTCCACAGTCTTCAACTTCACCTTCGTGCCCTGGTTTCGCTCGGTGGCGCCCTACATCCACATGCACCGGGGCAAGACCTTTGTGGTGGGCATCGCGGGCGAGGCCATTGCGGCAGGCAAGCTGCAAAACCTGGCGCAGGATTTGGCGCTGATCCAGAGCATGGGCGTGAAGATCGTGCTGGTGCACGGCTTTCGCCCACAGGTCAATGAGCAACTGGCCGCCAAGGGCCACACGCCCAAATACTCGCACGGCATCCGCATCACCGACAGCGTGGCTTTGGACTGCGCCCAAGAGGCAGCAGGCCAGCTGCGCTACGAAATTGAAGCAGCCTTCAGCCAAGGCCTGCCCAACACACCCATGGCAGGCTCCACCGTGCGGGTGTTGTCGGGCAACTTCATCACCGCCCGGCCTGTGGGCATTGTGGATGGCGTGGATTTCATCCACTCGGGCCTGGTGCGCAAGGTGGACGTGGACGGCATCATGCGCACACTGGACATGGGCGCGATGGTGCTGCTGTCGCCATTTGGTTTTTCTCCCACGGGCGAGGCCTTCAATTTGGCGATGGAAGAGGTGGCCACCAGCGTGGCCACAGAGTTGCAGGCCGACAAGCTGATTTTTGTGACCGAAGTGCCGGGCATTCGCATTGAGCCACACGCCCCCGCCAGCGACGACAACCCCATTGACACCGAACTGCCGCTGGCTGCTGCCAAACAGTTGCTGGCCTCGCTGCCCCAGCCGACCGAGCCGACCGACATCGGTTTTTATTTGCAGCACTGCGTGAAGGCGTGCGAAGAAGGCGTGGAGCGTTCGCACATCCTGCCCTTTGCGGTGGACGGCGCTTTGTTGCTGGAGGTGTATGTGCACGACGGCATCGGCACCATGGTGATCGATGAAAAACTGGAAGAACTGCGCGAGGCCACCGCTGATGATGTGGGCGGCATCTTGCAACTGATCGAGCCGTTTGAGAAGGACGGCACCTTGGTCAAGCGCGACCGCACCGAAATCGAGCGCGACATTGACCACTACACCATCATCGACCACGATGGCGTGATCTTTGCCTGCGCGGCCCTTTACCCCTACCCCGAGGCCAAAACGGCCGAGATGGCGGCACTCACCGTGTCACCCCAGTCACAAGGTCAGGGCGATGGCGAAAAGGTTTTGAAGCGCATTGAGCAACGCGCTCGCGCCATGGGGGTCAAAAGCATTTTTGTGCTGACCACCCGCACCATGCACTGGTTCATCAAACGCGGCTTTGTGCAACAAGACCCCGACTGGCTGCCCGAAGCGCGCAAACGCAAATACAACTGGGACCGCAAGAGCCAGGTGCTGGTCAAGAAGCTTTGAGCTTCAGCGGCTGCGCCAAGCCTGCACAGCGATGGTCAAGCCCATGAGGGCGAACACGACAAAAGCCACAAACGACCAGTTGGCGATGGAGCCGCCCAAAAAGGTCCAGTCGATCTTGCTGCAGTCACCGCTGCCTTTGAAGATCATGGGAATGGCACGGTTGAGGGGAAAGTTTTCGACCATGCCGTAAAAGTCTCGCCCGCAGTTGACCACCTCGGGCGGGTACCACTGCAGCCAGCTTTGGCGAGCGGCGGTGAAGGCGCCAAAGCCCGCAGCCAGCGTCAAAAGCAGGCCGGATGCGGTCAAGCCTTGGCTGCGCAAACGCCAGCCGACCAAGGCGAACACCACCACACCGATCAGGGCGTAGCGCTGCACGATGCACATGGGGCATGGATTCAGCCCGACCAGATGCTGCAAATACAGGCCAAACACCAGCATGCCGATGCCTGACAAAGCGATCAGCAACATCCAGCGCTGGGGGGAAACAAAAGGGAGGTTCATGGGTGCTCGTTGAAAGACAACGGGGGCATTTTGCCCCCGTGTTCATGGATCGGTTGGCGCGCTGAAGGACAAAGCCCCAAGGGCCTCAGGATTCCGCAAACGCCCGCTCGATGACGAAAGCGCCGGGCGTGCTGGTGTTGCCCTCTTTCAAGCCGCGCTCTTCGCAAATGCGCTTGAGGTCTTTCAGCATTTCGGGCGAGCCGCAAATCATCACGCGGTCGGTTTCGGGGTTGAGCGTGGGCAGTCCCAGGTCGGCAAACAACTTGCCGTTTTCCATCAGCTCGGTCACGCGGCCCTGATTTTTGTAAGGCTCACGCGTGACGGTGGGGTAGTACAGCAGCTGCTGGCTGACCATCTCGCCCAAGAACTCATGCGCGGGCAGCTCTTGGGTGATGTAGTCGTGGTAGGCCAGCTCATTGACCTGGCGCACGCCGTGCACCAGGATCACTTTTTCAAAGCGCTCATAGGTTTCAGGGTCGCGGATGATGCTCATGAACGGGGCCAAGCCGGTGCCGGTGCCCATCAGGTACAGGTTTTTGCCAGGCAGCAGGTAGTCGCACAACAAGGTGCCCGTGGGTTTGCGGCCCACGATGATGGTGTCGCCCACCTGAATGTGCTGCAGCCTGGAGGTCAGCGGACCGTCGGGCACTTTGATGCTCAAGAACTCCAAGTGTTCTTCGTAGTTGGCACTGGCAATGGAGTAGGCACGCAGCAGGGGTTTGCCGTTGTCGCCGCGCAGCCCAATCATGGTGAAGTGGCCATTCGAAAAGCGCAGGGCCTGGTCGCGGGTGGTGGTGAAACTGAACAGGCGGTCGGTCCAGTGGTGGACGCTCAAAACACGTTCTTCAAGAAATGCACTCATTTGGTATTGCTGTGTGTTGGGAGACAAGAGACCCAAAGCTCTGGGGGGATGCTGAAAGCTTGCTACAGTTACGGCCTGTCAGGCCACGCGACATCGGAATGAAGCCGGATTGTCGTGTGAACCGCTCCCAACTGGAAATATGGAAATTCTATATCCGTATAACCAGCGCTTCTTAAGATACATCAAGGCAAGAGACCACCATGGCACGCACCGTTCAATGCATCAAACTCGGCAAAGAAGCAGAGGGTCTGGATTTTCCGCCCTACCCCGGCGATTTGGGCAAGCGCATTTGGGAGGGCGTGAGCAAGCAAGCCTGGGGCGATTGGCTCAAGCACCAGACCATGCTGGTGAACGAAAACCGCCTGAACCTGGCCGATCTGCGTGCTCGCCAGTATCTTGCGCGCCAGATGGAAAACCACTTTTTCGGCGATGGAGCCGATGCGGCCCAAGGTTACGTGCCGCCTGCTGCCAGCTGACCGCTTGCCGGTCCTTCCTCATTTTTCCCTGAAGTTTTGAGCCGCCCCGCCGACCTTCGCCGGGCACTGGTCGTCGGTGCGGGCTTGTCGGGGTCTGCGGTGGCCTTCAGCTTGGCCCAGCGGGGCTGGGCGGTCACGGTGCTCGACCGGGCCTCAAGCCCTGGCGCAGGCGCTTCGGGCTTGCCCGTTGGCTTGGCTGCGCCCCACGTCTCGCCCGATGACCATGTGCTGTCACGCATCACGCGTGCGGGTGTTGAGGCCACATTGCACCGCGCCCAAGCACTGCTGAACACGGGCACCGACTGGGACTTGACGGGTGTTCTAGAGCACAACATGGCGGGCAAACGCCGCTTGCCTGCCGACGCTTCTGATCTACATAGCAGCCCGGCCAGCGCAGCCCAAATTGCTGCCGCAGGCTTACCTGCGGGGACTCCCGCGCTTTGGCACAGCCATGCGGGTTGGATTCGGCCCCGACAACTCGTGGCGGCGCAACTGCAAACGCCAGGTGTGCATGTGCGATGGGACCAAGATGTGCACGCCATCGAACGCCAAGCCGAACTGTGGTCCGTGACCGATGCCCAAGGCCGAACGCTGGCCCAATCCCGTTTTTTGGTGGTGGCCAGCGCCTTTGACAGTTTGGCTTTGCTGCGGCCCCTGCCTGGCTTTGCGGTGCCCCTCAACCCCTTGCGAGGACAGGTCAGTTACGGGCTGATGTCCGATTTAAAGACCGACTTGGGCGCCCAGCCCTCACCTGCATTACCGCCTTTTCCGGTCAACGGTCACGGCAGCTTCATCAGCGGTGTCCCCACGCCGGAAGGCCCGCTGGGCTGGTACATCGGGTCAACCTTTGAGCGCAACTGTGAGCAAGCCCCTGTTCGCACCGAAGACCACGCCGCCAACCAAGTGCGTTTGGCCACCCTGCTGCCCGACTTGGGCCAAGCCATGTCCGGGCAATTCGGGCCGAATCGTGTGATGGGATGGGCCGGTCTGCGCTGCACCTTGCCCAACCGCCTGCCTGCGGTAGGGCCGATTGACCCCCTGCGTCTGCCGGGCCTTTGGATCAGCGCTGGCATGGGTGCGCGCGGCATCAGCTTGGCCGTGCTCTGCGGCGAGCTCACGGCCACGTGGATGAGCCACGAACCCTTGCCATTGCCACCGGCTTTGGTCAAACATTTGGCAGCGCAGCGCTACGCGACCTCAAAAATTTAACAAAATCATCAAAAACAACTAGGATGAGCCTTTCCAACACCCGTTGAGGTGATGGTTTCAACCAGGAGAGCCGCTCATGGCCCGTCAATCCCTGTCTCGCTATTTGCCATGGCTAATGACAGCCCCACTGGCCTTGGTGGCTTGGCCCTTATCGCCTTGGGCCAGCGCAGCCTTCGCCGTGTTGTTTGTTTTGGGCTGGCTGGACTTCAGGCAAACCAAACAGGCCGTGCGCCGCAACTATCCCCTCACAGGTCGCCTGCGTTACGCACTGGAATACATCCGGCCCGAGTTGCGACAGTATTTTTTGGAAAACGATGAGGAAAAGCTCCCGTTTTCGCGCAACCAAAGGGCCATGGTGTACGCCCGCTCCAAAGTCGAAAATGACAAACGCGGTTTTGGCAGCATCAAAGACATGTACAGCCCAGGCACCGAGTGGATTGCCCATTCTTTGCAACCCCTGCAACCCGACCCGGCCACATTCAGGGTGAGGGTGGGCGAAGGCCAATGTACGCAAGCCTACGATTTGTCACTGTTCAACATCTCGGGCATGAGCTTTGGGGCTTTATCGCCCAACGCCGTGAAAGCCTTGAACCGGGGCGCCGCCTTGGGCGGCTTTGCCCACGACACGGGCGAAGGCAGCATCTCTCGCCACCACCGCGAACACGGCGGTGACCTGATCTGGCAAATCGCTTCGGGTTACTTTGGATGTCGCACGCCCGACGGCCACTTTGACCCCGATCGCTTTGTGCAGCAGGCCCAATCGCCGCAGGTCAAGATGATCGAAGTCAAGCTGTCTCAAGGGGCCAAGCCCGGCCACGGCGGCGTGCTGCCCAAGGCCAAAGTGAGCCCAGAGATTGCAGAGGCCCGAGGTGTGCCCATGGGCCAAGACTGCGTCTCGCCGGCCCGCCACTCGGCCTTCTCCACCCCCATCGAACTGTTGAATTTCGTGACCCAATTGCGCCAGTTGTCTGGCGGCAAGCCGGTGGGCATCAAGCTCTGCGTGGGCCACCCGGCTGAATGGTTTTCCATCGTCAAAGCCATGCTGGCCACGGGCCAAACACCCGACTTCGTTGTGGTCGATGGGGCTGAAGGCGGCACCGGCGCGGCCCCCATTGAGTTTGCCGACCATGTGGGCATGCCGCTGCGCGACGGCCTGCGCTTGGTGCACAACAGTTTGGTGGGCGCGGGTCTGAGGGAGCGCATCAAGATTGGTGCTTCGGGCAAAGTGATCTCGGCCTTTGACATCGCACGCTGCTTGGCGCTGGGGGCCGATTGGTGCAATTCGGCGCGGGGCTTCATGTTTGCGCTGGGCTGCATCCAATCACGCAGCTGCCATACCGACCACTGCCCCACGGGCGTCGCCACGCAAGACCCGGTGCGCCAACGCGCCATCGTGGTGACAGACAAGGCAGAACGGGTGTTTTATTTCCACGCCAACACGCTGCATGCGCTGGCAGACTTGGTGGGCGCTGCGGGTTTAAAACGACCCGGCGACATCACGCCGCACCACCTGATGGTGCGACACGCCCATGGCAACGCGAAATCGCTGGCTGCCAGCATTGAGACGCTGGAGGCCGGCGCGTTGTTGTCGTCCGAAAACACCGACAACGCAGCCGACACATTGCCCAACCTTTTCGCCGAGTTTTGGCCCAGCAGTTCAGCCCATCACTGGGGCGTGTCTCCCGCCTGAGGATTTACTTCATGGCTTCAGCAGGTCGGCGCGAACGCACGTAAGCGTCTGTGGGCAAGTGGTTTTTGCCATCGGCATAACGCCACTGCACCATGGTGCCCTTGCCACCCCGCAAATCGAGCTTGCCCACATAAGCCCCCATGGTGGACTGCTGGTCAATCGCGCGGAATTCAGCCGGTCCAAACGGTGTGCTGAACTTCAGGCCCCGCATGGCGATGACCAATTTTTCGTTGTCCACGCTGCCCGCTTTTTTGATGCCTGCAAAAATGGACTGCATGGTGGCGTAGCCCACCACCGAGCCGAGTTTGGGGTTTTCGCCAAACTTGCGGTAGTAGTTGGCCGCAAAGCTGGCGTGTTCCCGGCTGTCAATTTGGTCCCAAGGGTAGCCGGTCACGATCCAGCCTTTGGGGGTTTCGTCTTTCAGCACTTCCAGGTACTCGGGCTCGCCCGACAGCATGGACACCACGGGTGTCTTGGGGAAGATGTTGCGCTGGTTGCCTTCGCGCACCAGTTTGGCCAAGTCGGCGCCAAAGGTCACGTTGAAAACCGCATCGGGCTTGGCGGCCATGGTGGCGGTCAAGGTGCTGCCCGCGTCGATCTTGCCCAGCGCTGGCCATTGCTCGCTCACAAACTCGACGTCAGGGCGCTTGGCTTTGAGCAGCTCCTTGAAGCTGGCCACCGAGCTTTGGCCATACTCGTAATTGGGCGCGATCGTGGCCCAACGCTTGGCGGGCATCTTGGCCGCTTCCTCGACCAACATGGACGCTTGCATGTAGGTGCTGGCCCTCAGGCGAAAGGTGTAGCGGTTGCCTTTTTCCCAAACGATGGCATCGGTCAAAGGCTCGCTGGCGATGAACAAGCGCTTGTTTTTGACCGCATGGTCGGCCAAGGCCAAACCCACATTTGACAAAAAGCCACCCGCCAAAATGTCCACTTTTTCCTTGGACGTGAGCTCGATCGCGTGACGCAAGGCTTCGTCGGGTTTGCCGGCATCGTCACGGGCGATCACTTCGACCTTGCGACCCAACAAGCCGCCCTGCGCGTTGATTTCCTCGACCGCCAGCTGCCAGCCTTGCCGATAGGGCTGGGTGAACTGGGGCATGGACGAGTAACTGTTGATTTCACCAATCTTGATGGGTGTTTGGGCCACAACGGGCGCAGCAGCGGCGGCGAACAACAAACCGACGGCAATGAGGCGATTCATGGGGGTTTCCAAGGCTGAAAAGCAAAAGAGGTGACTGTACCAGCGCCCCAAAAACTTGTCGCTTGGGGGACATAAGCCCCCATGTTGGACCATGGCCCCTTTATCGGATGGCTTGATGCTTGGCCAACCAAGTCGCCAAGCGCTCCACACCCTGCTGCAAACGCGCCAAGTCTTTGGACGCGAAGCACCAGCGCAGCCAACCTGCGGCTTCGGGCGCAAAGGCCTCGCCGGGGGCCAGGCCCAGCCCGGCTTCGGCCACCAGGCGTTTGGCCGTGACAACCGCATCGGGATGCCCGTCGAGTTTGAAAAACGCGTACATGCCGCCTTTGGCGGGGGCCACTTGCACCCCCGGCACCGCTTGCAGCAAGGGCACCAGGGTGTCGCGGCAGGCTTTGAGGTGGGCCACCACGCGGGGTGTGATGTCGGCGGTGTTTTGCAAAGCCACCACCCCTGCCTTTTGAGTGAACACCGAAGCACAAGAGGTGTTGAACTCGATCAGCTTGCCCATGTGCGGCGTCATGGCGGCGGGCATGACCAGCCAACCCAAGCGCCAGCCGGTCATCAAAAAGCTCTTGGAAAAGCTGTGCACCACCACCAGGCGGTCATCGGGTTCGGCCACATCCAAAAACGACGGGGCGCAGCCGTTGGCGGTGTCGGTTTCGTAATAGAGGCGCTCGTACACCTCGTCGGCCAGCACCCAGGTGCCGGTGCTGCGGCAGTGCGCCAAGATCTCGGCCTGCTCGGCGCGGCTGAGTGTCCAGCCCGTGGGGTTGTTGGGCGAATTGACGATCAGCATCCGCGTGGCGGGTGTGATGGTGGCTTTGAGGGCCGCCATGTCGAGCTGCCACTGACCGTTCACCGGGCGCAGCGACACGCATTTCAAACGAGCGCCCATCACCAAGGCCTGCGCCGTGAGGTTGGGCCACACGGGTGTCACGGCAAGCACTTCGTCGCCCGCGTCGATCAGGGCTTGCGCGGCCAGCATCAGCGCATTCACGCCGCCCGAGGTGATGGCCAAACGGTCCACCCCAACAGGGCCATGCAGGGCCGACATGTAAGCGGACACCGCCTGACGCAACTCGGGCAGGCCCAGGTTGTGTGAATAAAAAGTCTCGCCCTTTTGCAGCGAATCGATGGCGGCTTGGCGCACGATGTCGGGCGTCACTTCATCAGACTCGCCAAACCAAAAGGCCAACACATCGGGGCGGCCCATGCCCGCGTTGGCAACTTCACGGATGCGGGATTCTTCCAGATCCATGACGGCCTGGCGCATGAAAGGGGCGGTGTTTTTGTTCATGCCAGCATCCTAATGCTTGACGCGTTCTCAACGCGTCACCTCTTGCACAAGATTTCACCTGGATGAGGCAGGTGATTGCAGATGTGCCGGGCTTGCCTATGATGGACAACACCATAAAAGACAGGGAGAACGCCATGAAGACTCGGCATTTCGCGTCGACGCTCGCCAGCGTGGGTTGGGGGCTGGGCTTGCTGGCGGCTGTGCCCGCCAGTGGGGCCACAGACCACTTCACCGCCGTGACCGCCGCGGACAAACCGGCCAAAAAAACCAAACAGGCCAAACAGACCAAAGCCCCCAAGCCGCCCACCGACAAAGGCTCGGCAGAAAGCAAGTCGGATCGCGACAAACGCCTGATTCGCGAATGCCGAGGCCGACCCAATGCCGGGGCCTGCGAAGGCTACGCCAGCTGAGTGATGGGGGCTCAGGCCTTCACCGGCGACGCAGCCCACCTGTGCGCCAAACCACTGGCCCGCACGCTGGGGCGGTGGATGGCCGCTTCAAGCAAACCGGCTTCGGCTTCGACCAAGGTGAAATGCTCGCGTGCCCGGGTGATGCCGGTGTAGACCAGCTCGCGGCTGAGCACCTCGGCGCCGCCCGGGGGCAACACCAGTGCGGTGTGCTCGAACTCCGAACCCTGGCTTTTGTGCACCGTCATGACAAACGCGGTGTCAGCCTGAGCCAAGCGCATGACGCTCACCGAGCGCAGGGCTTCACCGTCCAAAAACCAGACCTTGGGCTTGCCTTCGGTATTGGGCAACACCACGCCCACATCGCCATTGAAGACACCCAACTGGGCGTCGTTGCGCGTGACCATGACGGGCCGCCCCACGTACCACTCGCCCTGGATGCGCAGCAAGCCCGCATCGGCCAGGGCTTTTTGCACCGCCGCATTCAGCGCCTGCGTGCCCCAGTCGCCCTGGTGCACCGCACACAAAATGCGAAAACGCTCGAAGGCTTTGAGCACGCTGCACACCCATTGGGCGTGGCTTTCGCTGGACACCTCAGCGCCCTGCACTGCCGGGCCAGTTTGCAAAAGGCGCAGGTAATCGGCATGCGAAGGCTTGCCCGCTGCGCCCAGCGCCAAGGCGCAAATGGCTTGGGGGCTGCTCGGCTGGAGTGCCAACACCGGCGAGGCGACCGCGTTGTCTGAGCCACCCAAACAGGCCCGCGCTGTCGCCGAGTCGCCCCGGTTCACCGCCAGGGCCAGCTGGCCAATGGCGCCCTTGAAGCGGCGGCTTTGGCGCAGCATCACGGTTTGCTGGGCCAGCACGGGGGCCGGATCGGGCACCACCCATTCCGATGCCAGGGTCTGACCGGCTGCGTGCAGAACAAACTGCGCCGTGGCCGCGCTGTAGCGGCCCGCTGCCGCGTCTTGGCACAGGTCGCCCAGCACCGCACCCGCTTCCACCGAGGCCAGTTGGTCTTTGTCGCCCAACAGCACCAAGCGTGCCGTGGGCGGCAAGGCCTGCAGCAGCGCGTCCATCATTTCCAGATGCACCATCGAGGCCTCGTCCACGATCAGCACATCCACATCGAGCGGGTTGGCCGCATGGTGGCGAAACTGGCGTGTGTCGGGCCGCGCCCCCAGCAGCGAATGCAGCGTGCGTGCCGGGCCCATGCGGGCGATCAGCGCGTTCAAATCCAAGCCCGCATCGGCAGGCACGGGCAGCCGAGTGAGCGCATCGTCGATCGATTGCTTCAGGCGCGCCGCCGCCTTGCCTGTGGGCGCGGCCAGCGCCACGCGCAGCGGGCTGCCATCGGGGTGCAGCGCCAGCAACAGCGCCAGAAAGCGGGCAGCGGTGTAGGTCTTACCGGTGCCGGGCCCACCGGTGATGACCGACAGCCGCGCCCGCAGCGCCACGGCGCAGGCCACCTTTTGCCAGTCGGTGGCGGCAGGCTCTTCGGGCTTGGATGCAAAGAAGCGGTCCAGCCATGCGCGTGCCTCTGCTTCGTGCACGGTCAGAGGCTCGCTGGCACGCTGCAACAGGCTTTGGCCCACGCGCTGCTCGTAGCCCGCATAACGGCGCAGGGACAAGAGCGGCACATCGTCAGGGCCGCCCAGCACCAGCGGCTGGCCTTGGTCGGGGGCATCCGCCAGGCGCACACCCACGCTGGGTGAGTGGGCTTGCAAAGCCTGCCGCCAATCGGCCAGCGTGGCGGGCAGGTGCGCCCACAAGGCCTTCAGGCCCTGCGCACCGTCCACCGCCGCCGCAGGCCAGCCCAGCAGCGCCAAGGGCAGTTGACACAACTCGGCCACGGACAAGCAGGTGTGGCCGCGCCCTTCCATGTGGGCGAGCACGGCGGCTGCCACCAGCAGCGCGGGGCTGGCGTGGGCATCGAGGCGCAGCACTTGCGCCGCGAAAGCGCTGTCGATGTGGCGCAGCAGGCCTTGCCCCGTCCACAGGTTCAGCCATTGCAAAGTTTGCACAGCGCTCAGGCCTTGGGCAGGCAGGTCGCTCAGCCAATCCATTTGCGCAGAAGACACGGGCGCGGTGCGTGAGGGCTTTTTCAAACTCATCACGCCACCCCTTCTTTCAGCATGTTGTCCAGGCCATCGATCAGCGCCAAAGGCACAGGCAAGGTGCAGCAGCCGCCCGCTGGTCCGTCGATGCCGCGCAAAAACAAATACACCGCGCCGCCGAGCTGCTGCGCGGGGTCGTAGGCATCGCCCAGACGGGCGCGCAACAAGCGGTGCAGCGCCAGCAAGTAGAGCGCGGCCTGCACTTCGTAGCGGTGCTGGGCCATGGCGGCATCCAGGGCCTGTGCGGTGTACGCCGCGTCATCGCCCCCCAGGTAATTGGATTTGTAGTCGAGCACCCAGTAGCGGCCTTCGTGCTCGAACACCAGATCGGCAAAGCCCATCAGCATGCCGTGCAGCTGGGCGTCAGGCAGCTGCGGTCGGCTCACGCCGGGCAACAGGTGCTGCTGGCACAGGGCATCGACCTGGCGTGCATGCAGGCGCTCAGCGGGCAGCCAAAACTCCATCTCGGGCAGCAAGTCACCCAGCGCGTTCAGCGGCGCGTTCGGCCCGCGCAAAGGCTTTGCCACCAAGCGGCTGAGCCACTGCAGCACATCGTCAGCCTGGGCCTTGTAGCCTGCGTTTTCGCAGCGGTATTTCAGGCGCTCGGCCTTGGCCAGATCGAGCACAAAGCCATCTGCCGCCAACCATTCGAGTTGGTCGTGCAAGAAATTGCCTGCTGTGGGACCTTTGGCAAAGCCGTGCCACGGGGCCAAAGCTCCGGGGCTGGCCGCCCAGGCCGTGGGCAGGGGCGCATCTTCGGGGGGTTCGTCGTCTGCGGGGCGCGGCGGATTCAGATGCAACACCAAGGGCGCCAGGGTCTGCGCAGACAGGTCACGCGTCAAGCGCGAAAAACTCGCAATGGTCCATGACTTGTCGATGCGGGCGGTGCAGCTCAGCGCCTCGCGCAACTCGGTGGTGTGCGCAGGCTTGTGCCACAGCGTCAGCGGCACATCGGCAGGGGCGACTTTCAAGTGCACCGACAAGGGCTGGCCCAGCGAGCTGGTTTGCAGGGCTTGCAACTTGTTCAGCCAATCGGCGGCCGCCAATTCTTGACCGCTGCTCAGCAAATGCCCGGCGGCGCAGGTGTGGTTCACGCAGGTTTTGCCATTGCCGCGCTTGACCGCGCTCCAGCCCACCCACAGTGCGTGGCGCGCCCGGGTGAGCGCTACGTACCACAGGCGCAGGTCTTCGCGCAGGCGGTCGTGGTCCGCGAGCTTGGAGTCCTCTTTGTCGAAGTCCAGCGTCCAGTGACGTTTGCCATCGCCCGCGCCCTCGTCCGCGCCTTCCCCCTCACCGCCCTCCAACTGCAGCACGGCGGCTTTGTCGGCCGTGACCACGCGGTGGCTGTGCGCAAAAGGCAGGCACACCACCGGGTACTCCAAGCCCTTGCTGGCGTGGATGGTGATGACCTTGACCAGGTCCTCGTCGCTTTCAAGCCGCACGGTTTGCGCTTCGCCACCGCTGGCATTGCCCGACTGCGCTTCGTCCATCTGCTGGGCCAGCCAGCGGATCAAGGCCTGCTCGCCATCGATCTGGCCGCTGGCCGCTTGCAACAATTCGGCCAGGTGAAGCACATTGGTCAGACGCCGCTCGCCGTCAGCCTGGCCACGCCAGCGCCCCGCCAGCTGCAACACATGCAGCGATTGGCGCAGCATGGCCAGCACGCCCTGGCTTTGCCAGGTCTTGTGCAGTTCGCGCATCTGTTCGGCGCGGGTGTCCAGCAGTTCGTCATGCGTGGCCAAGTCATACAGCTCGGCCAGGGACAGGCCCACTGTGCGTGTGCCCAATGCGGCGCGCAGGCGGCGCATGTCTTGCGGCTCGGCCACGCCGCGCAGCCAAAGGCACAGGTCTTGCGCCTCGTCGCTGGCAAACACCGAGTCGCGGTCGGACAAATACACCGAGGCCACGCCACGCAGGCGCAACGCGTCGCGCACGGCAGCTGCCTCTTTGCCCGTGCGCACCAGCACGGCGATGTCTTTGGGCTGCAAGGGTTTTTCGCCCTTATCCGGATCGACAAAACGCGCCTGCGGGTCGCTCAGCCAAGCCACAATTTGCTCGGCGCACAGGGCCGACAAATGCGTCTGGGCATCGCGTGTGCTGCGCAAAGTGGCGTCGTGCACCACGGTCATGGCTTGCACATCGCCTGCACTTGTTCTGAAGATTTCATCGCGACCCTTCGCGCCCACAGGCTGGAAGGGCAGCGGGTCTTCATCGCCCTGCTTGTAACCAAAGGCGTCTGACGCCATGTCGAACCAGCGGTTGACCACCTCGACCACTTCCGAAGTGGAGCGGAAGTTGGTGCCCAGCACATGGTGGCGACCGGCCGTGGCGCGGCGTGCGGCCAAGTAACTGTGGATGTCCGCCCCCCGAAAACCATAGATGGATTGCTTGGGGTCACCAATCAGCAGCAGCGCGATGTCAGGCCGGTTGTCAGCCGTGCGGTAAATGCGGTCGAAGATGCGGAACTGCAGCGGCGAGGTGTCCTGGAACTCGTCGATCATCGCCACCGGGAACTGCTCGCGCAGTCGTTGGGCCAAACGATCCCCCGATTCAGGATCGGCCAGCGCGACATCCAGGCGCTGCAGCATGTCGGCAAAGCCAAACAAGCCGCTGCGGCGCTTGAGCTCGGCCATGCGTTGCAGCACATGGGTGCGGGCGTGCAGGCGGGCGACTTGGGCTGGTTCGGGCAAGGCTTGCAAGGCTTTTTTCAGGTCTGCGAAGTCCTGTGACTCGCTCGGAAATTCAATCTGATCACTTCCCAGAGCACGACAGGAAAGTAAACCTTCTGGCGTGAACCTATCCCAGCCCGTCTGCATCTTCTGCTTAAGTACATTTCCATCAGCGTCACTGAGCGCCCAATTTTTCAGCGTTGTTAGCCAAAGGGTACGGTGATTGACATTGAGCCTTTGTCCAATCCAACCATGATTGGGCTTGGCCATTTGACCGTTGATCCAATCAAGTAACTTGTCTGCCTTCTCGTTCCAGCCCTGTTTGAGTGCCCGCAGCTGCGCTTCGCGCTCGGTCAGGGCTGCACCGAACACCTGCGCCAGCGTGCCGGGTTCGGCATCGGCCAGCGGCACGGCCATCAGGGCGCGCATGTCTTGTTCGAGCGCGGGCACATCGCGCCAAACGCCCAGCACCTGGGTCACCAGGGCCGTGCCCATGGGGTAAAGCTGCTGACGCCAGTAGTCCTGCACCGCTTCGAGGCGCAACGCGGCTTCGTCGCCGACCAGGTTTTCTTCAAACAAGCTGCCGCTGTCAAACGCGTGTTCGCGCAGCATGCGCTGGCACCAGGCGTCGATGGTGTACACGGCCGCGTCGTCCATGGCCTGCGCCGCCAGCGACAGGCGGTGGGCGGCTTGCTCGCGAGGCTCGCCATCGGGGTATTCGTCCTTCAGTTGTTGCAGAAAGTCATCGTCCGTTTCGGCCATACCCCGAAAGACCTGCGCGGCCTCGGTCAAACGGGCGCGGATGCGGTCGGACAGCTCACGGGTGGCAGCGCGGGTGAAGGTCATCACCAAAACGTCTTGCGGGAGCATGGGGCGCACAGGCGCAGTGCCATCATGACCGTGGCCCAGCACCAGGCGCACATACAGCGCTGCAATCGTCCAGGTCTTGCCCGTGCCAGCGCTGGCCTCGATCAGGTGGCTGCCGCGCAGTGGGAAGGTGTGCGCGTTGAGTGCGTGGGCGTTGCTCATGCCAGTTCCCCCTCTTCGCTGTCGTACGGCGCATCGGGCAAGGCTTCGATCTCGGCTTGCTCGGCCCAGGCCTTCAAGGGCGCGTAAACGGTTTGGGCCAGGCGCCCGAACGCCCGCGTGGCCATCAAGTCCTCCATCGTGGGGTAGGTGCGGGCCAGCGCCGGGTCTTTGTCTTTTTCGGCGCGTTTGAAGTCACTGCCCTCGTAGGCATCGGCCAGCGCGTTGAGGTTGTCCGGGTCTTTGAGCCACTGCAGCGCCACACCGGGCGGCAGCGGCAGCGGCCAACGCATGCCCTCGGCCCAAACGGCCAGCAGCGCGTTCAACTGGGCGCGGGCGTCTTCTGGCGCATGCTCGGCCATGCGCAGCACGGCGTTGCGGCCCACCACCACACACCTCAAGGGCTGGTCCATGGCGGCCGCGGCCAGAGACAGCAGCCAAATGTCGATCAGCTTGTCTGGGTGAGCTTGCGGCTTCTGGGTCTTGAAACTGGCCAAATCGCTGGCGCGCAGGTGCAAGGACACCTGCCCTCCCTGCCCCACCCGCACATCGCCCAGCGCGTCTTGCAAACTGACTTGGGGATGTGCCATATCCACCAAAAGGCGCTCGGCCGCATCGGGGTAGGACTGCCGCTCGCGCAGCGCTGCGCCCAGCATGGCCTGCAAACGGGCTTGGAGATTTTGCGCGGCGAGCATGCCCACACCCGCCAGCGGCAAGGCCCCAGCTTGGCGCAGACGCTGCACGACCTGCCGCACATGCACGGGCAGAGTCTCCACGTTCAGCGCGGTGGGCACATGCTGCAGTTCGTGCTCGATCAACTGGTACAGGTCCAGGCCCGCCAGTCCAAAAAGTTCCTCGTCGTGCAACTCGCTGCGTTCATCCTCCAGGTGCACTTGCAAGCGTTCGCGAAAAAACGCGCCCACTGGCTTGCGCAAAAAACGGGCGAGCTGGGTCAGCGTGAGGACAGGCACGCCCTGCGCGGATTCCAGCGGGGGCAATAGGCATGGATCGCCTCCTGCAAACGCGAGATCGCCATCCATGGAACCTTCGCCATCGCGGGCGAAGCGTGGCGATCTGTTCTGCGCCGCACGCCACTCCTTGGCATAGGTCTGCAAACCACTGCCCTCTTCAAAATAACTGCGGCTGAAGGCTTGCAGCGGGTGCACGGTGGTCTGGCGTTCGGCCGTGCCCTTGCCCCACAGCAGGTCGATCTCGTCACGCAGTTGCGACACCAGCACAGAAGGCGGTTGCTCGCTGTTGTCGCGCACGCTGCGGCCGCTCCAGCTGACATAGAGCACCTGTCGCGCTGAGAGCAAAGCTTCCAGCATGAGTTGGCGGTCATCGTCGCGGCGCGAACGGTCGCCGGGGCGGCTCATACCGGGCAGGCCCATCAGGTCGAAGTCGGCGCGCAGGCTGCGACGGGGGTAATCGCCATCGTTCATGCCCAGCAGGCACACCGCCTTGAACGGGATGGCCCGCATCGGCATGAGCGTGCAAAAGGTCACGCCCCCGGCCCGAAAGCGTTGCTCAAGTCGGGGCGTTTTGAGCGCTTCGAGCCAGGCCGATCGGGCCACGGCCAAAGGTACGGCCTCGGCAAAACCAGCCTCTGCGCAGGCGCGTGCCCAGTCGGTCAGCGCCTGATCCAGAGCAGACAGCGCATTGCGGTCGTTGTCGTCACGCGGTTTGAACATGGCGGCCAGCAAGGCGCGGCAGCGCTCGGCCCATTGCGCGGGCGTGGCATCTGGCGTGGCGGTTTGCCACCAGTCGATCAAAGCCTGCAGCAGGTGCGCCAGCGACCCGGCCAACTCGGCATCGAGCCCACCCACTTCGGGGTAAGGCGTGGCCCCGAGCGCCTCTGCGTCCACCGGATCGGCCCCGCAGGCATAGCCCATGAGCATGCGCTGCACGCCAAAGAGCGCCGAGTTGTCCTCGCCGCACACCGCCAGCCCCAAGCCTGCGCGGTGCTCGGCCGACAAACCCCAGCGGATGCCCGAGCCCGCCATCCAACGGGTGAGCGTGGGTAAGCCCGCTTCGCTGAGGCCAAAGCGGGCAGCGAGCGCAGGCACTTCAAGCAGCTCGACCAACTCGCTCATGCGGCTGCGCTGCTGCGGCAAGGCCAGCAACCACTCGACCGCATGAATCAGAGGGCTGATGGCTTGCGCGCCCAGGTCGGCAATGTCGAAAGGGATGAACCGCGCATCGGCGCGCTTGAACTGGCCAAACACGGCGCGAATCGCCGGGGCCATGGTTTCGATGTCGGGCACCATGACGACCACGTCGCGGGGTGACACAGGCTGATCGCCCGGTGGGGTGTGGAACCATTGCAGCAGTTGGTCGTGCAGCACCTCCAGTTCGCGCACCGGGCTGTGGGCGATTTTGAAAACAAGCGATGGATCACCTGATGTCAGTGCTGGAGGTGTGGCACCACCACTGGAAGGCTCCAGGTCGCGAATACGCCGCTGCAACTGCGCCAGCAAGCGCGTGACGTCTTCTCCGGGGGCGTCATCAAAAAAATCCAGTCGCGGCCACTGCGTCAGTTGCTTGGCCGCTTGCAGGTCGTCAAAGGCGTCGAGCTGGCGGACGAAGTCACGCCCTTGCCTCCCCCAAGCCGCCAGGAGCGTGGGCGCGTGCAAATGCATCTGCGCCAAAGGCATGTGGGCCAAGGCCTCACCCCGGTAGGCGTGGCGGCGGCGCTCGGCCTGCAGCCATTCGCGCCCGTCGATGATGTCGCCCCAGTGGAACTGGCACGGGTTGGGCACGGCCAGCATCACCTGGCTGTGGGTGGCCAGCGCAGCCAGCATCTCCAGCAGTTGCCCCGGCATGTGGCTCATGCCAAACACGGAGACGCGCCGCGCCACGGCGCTGGCCAGGGGCTGGCCCGACTGCAAATGCGCCAGCGCCCGCGCATGCAGCGCCGGGCGCGTGGCCTGGCGCTGGCTCTCATCCAGCGTTTTCAACACGCGCCGCCACAACTCGGCTTGCCAGAGTTGGTCTTCGGCCAACACCTCCGAACCCGCAGCCTTGCGCAACACATCGCGACCGGCGGCCCAGTCTTGCAGCCAATCGGGGCGGTAAATTTGGTACTGGTCAAACAAATCCGCCAAGCGAGAGGCCAGCTGAAGCAGACGGTCGGGCTCGTCGCCCCGCAAAAAACCCGCCACAGGCTTGAAGACGGTATCACCCAAGCACCCAGGCAGCAAAGCCATCAACCGCCAAGTCATGGGCAGTTTGTCCAGAGGCGAGTCGGGCGGCACATTCTGCGTGCCCAGCACCTGCCGGTAGGTGCGCCACAAAAACCGCGAAGGCAACTCCACCCGCGTGGCCGCGCACACCCCACCTTGGCGCGCCAATTCGATCTTGATCCACTCGGCCATGCCGTTGCTTTGCACCAGCACAACTTCACTTTCCAACGGATCCAGCGGGTGCGCACGCAGCCAGCCCGTCAGGGTGTCAGCCAACACCTCGGAGCGGTGGCTGTGCAAGGCGATGAAACCAGGAGAGATGGGGGAGACAGGCATGCGGCGAAGGAGACTGACAAGGCCATAAAGGAACAAGAATAGCCGCAATCATGCCCTCCGCCAGGCTCATGGCAAGCGCCCTGCATTGCCCAATTTTTAAGCACTGACTGCCAAACCAATCAGGATGCGGCTTGGCGCAGTTGTTCAAGGACTTATCCACACCTTTGGACACGCGCTTTGGGGGCAACTGTGTGTGGGTATGCCCCATGTGACTGTGCACTTGGGTTTTCCCTAGCCTGCCAGGCCACCGCAGGGCCGCATGATTTGGACACATTGTTCAAACTGCGCCCACCATGACCACAGCCTCTTCGCCAGCCGCCACCCCGTCACCCATCTGCAGCACCATGATGCAGATGCCCCTGTCGCTCAACCACCTGCTGGACAGGGCAGGCACTTTGTTTGCCAGCAACGAGATCGTCTCGCGCCTGCCCGACAAGTCGCTGCGCAGGCACAGCTATGGTGCGTTCTACCAACGCACCCGCCAACTGGCGCAGGCCCTGCAAAACATGGGCCTGCAAAAAGGCGAGCGGGTGGCCACGCTGTGCTGGAACCACCACGCGCACCTGGAGTGTTATTTCGGCATCCCGGCCGCAGGCGGGGTGATGCACACGCTCAATTTGCGCCTGTCACCCGAAGAAATCGCCTGGATCGCCAACGACGCGCAAGACAAGGTGCTGATCATCGACGACGTGTTGCTGCCGCTGTACCAGCAGTTTGCGCACCTGTACCACTTTGAAAAGGTGATCGTCTTCCCCTTCTCCGGTGCCGCAGTGCCCGCGCCCTTCACCGACTACGAGCAGATGCTCGCCAGCACCGACGCACAGGCCTTTCAATACGCCCCACATGCAGAGGACGATGCGGTGTCCATGTGCTACACCTCGGGCACCACGGGCCGGCCCAAGGGCGTGGTGTACTCACACCGCTCGACCATCTTGCACACCTTGGTGGGATGCCTGGGCGACTTTTGGGGCCTCAAGGGCAGCGATGTCATCTTGCCCGTCACCCCCATGTTCCATGCCAACAGCTGGGGGATCCCCCACGGCGCGGTGATGATGGGCGTCAAGCTGGTGTTTCCCGGCCCGCACCTGCACCCGGAAGATTTGCTGGACCTGATGACGGCCGAGCCGCCCACGCTGTCGCTGGGCGTGCCCACCATCTGGATGGGCTTGATCCAGGCTTTCGAGGCCGCCCAAGCCACCCAGCCAGGCCGCTGGAAACTGCCCACAGGCATGCGCTCTTTGGTGGGCGGTGCGGCGGTGCCCGAGGCACTGATTCGCGCCTTTGACCGGCACGGCATTTGGATTTTGCAAGGCTGGGGCATGACCGAAACCTCGCCTTTGTGCACCGTGTCTTACCCCAAGTCTGAGCTGAATAACGCGTCCATGGACGAGCGTTACCGCCGAGCCGCCATGGCGGGCGTGCCTGTGCCGCTGACGGAGCTGCGGATCCGGGGAGAAGACGGCCAAGATGCGCCTTGGGACGGCAAGCACGTCGGTGAAATCCAAGTGCGCGGGCCCTTCATCACTGGCAGCTACCACCAAGTGCCCGTGAGCGAAGACAAGTTCAGCGCCGACGGCTGGCTGCGCACCGGCGATGTGGCCAGCGTGGACGCCCTGGGTTTTGTGCGCATCACAGACCGCACCAAAGACCTGATCAAATCCGGCGGCGAGTGGATCAGCTCGGTCGATCTGGAAAACGCCCTGATGGCCCACCCCGATGTGGCCGAAGCGGCGGTGATCGCCATCCCCGACCCCAAGTGGAGCGAGCGGCCGCTGGCCTGCATCGTGCTCAAACCCGGCAGACAAGCGCAGACCGAGGCATTTGCGGCGCACTTGCTGCAGCACGGCTTTGCGAAGTGGCAAGTCCCCGACCGCTACGAGTTCATCGACGCCGTGCCCCGCACATCCACAGGCAAGTTCTACAAACTCAAACTGCGCGAACGCTTTCCGGCCTGACAGGCCGGTGATGAGCTAAATCACTGCCGCGCGGTGAGCGTTCAGGGCTTCGCGCCACTGGCGCGTGACGATCGATTGGTGCCAGGCCTTGTTAATGCTTATATCGTTCAGAGAATTCTTCTTGAAAAGTCGATGTTTGCAGGACGGCCAACTCGCTTCGTCAGCCACAGCAAATGCAGGCTCAATTCATACGCCCGATGTTGATAGCAATGCCTCTTCAAAACTTCTTGCCGGAGTTGCTCAATCAATTCTGATCGAGCCGACGCATCCGTCAAGTACCTTTCCAGCAACCGGACCAGATCGTCCGGGCTTTCATACACCGGCAGGCGGCAGTCAAAGGCATCGTCGGATACCGATTGAGAGTTTGTGATCACCAGACAACCGGCCGCCAAGGCATCGAACACTCGGCTGTTGGCGGCGCCCCATTCCTTTGTCACATGGTTGGCGTCGTCGATGACTATCACTGCGTTCCGATACACCTCATGAATCTGGCTATAGGGCATAAAGCCCCGATGCAAATGCGCCAATGCCGGCACTTGCTCCCAGTTCTTGCCATAGAGGGCCCCGCGATAATGGGTGGGCAAGGCTGACAGGGTACCGACGATGTCACGCTCCGCCTGCCAGTAGTGGCCGGTGAACACATAATCAAGCGTCGGGTGGGTGGGGCGGCCATCGGTGTTAAATCGCTTCGGGTTGGTGGCAATGCGCATCAGCTGGGCCAGCTTGCCGGTACGCTGGCTCAAAAAGTCGACGGCCCGTCGGGATGAGGCCAGATGCAGGTCGTAATCCGCGATCCAGGGGTGTTCGCACCAGCGCTCGAACCAATTGCGTGCCCAAGCGATGGTCACCAGATGCGGGGGTGCATGCCGGATGGCGGGCAGTTCATATTCCTCGACCATCACTATCAAAAGATCAACACCCGCCAGGTCGTACCACCGTTTGGCTCCCTCATTTTTTGGGAGGTACTCGATTTGCCAGCCAAAGCGGGCTTTCAAAGCCGTACCTAATTCGAGTGCGGTGAAATAGTCGCCAGCCGCCGCTTCTGGGCCGGTTTCTGTAACTGCGAAGGCGAGTCTAGTGGTCATTTATCACCGTGCCGGCAGTCCCAAGGGGATTTCCTTGGTTCACGCTGACGCTTTCGTCACGCATCCCCGCCAAACAAATCTCTAGTGTAGACCTTGTCCGCCACATCGGCCAGCGCATCGGTCTTGCGGTTGGCGATGATCACATCCGCTTCACGTTTGAAGGTATCGAGATCCTTGATCACCTTTGAGTTGTAGAACTCGTTGTCCTTCAAGGCCGGTTCATAGACGATGACTGGAATCCCCTTGGCTTTGATTCGCTTCATGATGCCTTGAATGGAGGATGCGCGGAAATTGTCGGAGCCGGCCTTCATGATCAGGCGATAGACACCCACTACCTTCGGCCGCCTTGCAATGATTTCTTCGGCGATGAAGTCCTTGCGCGTGGTATTGGCCTCGACGATGGCGTGGATCAGGTTCTGCGGCACTTCGCGGTAGTTGGCCAGCAACTGCTTGGTGTCCTTGGGCAAGCAATAGCCGCCATAGCCGAAGCTGGGGTTGTTGTAGTGCGCCCCGATGCGCGGGTCCAGACACACGCCGTCAATGATCTGGCGGGTATCCAGCCCACGGCTGGCGGCATAGGTATCGAGTTCGTTGAAGAAAGCCACACGCATGGCGAGGTAGGTGTTGGCGAACAGCTTGATGGCCTCGGCCTCGGTACTGCTGGTGAAAAGAGTCGCGATGTCCTGCTTGACCGCGCCTTGCTTCAACAGATTGGCGAAGGTTTCGGCACGGGCGGACTGCTCTCCGACGACGATTCGGCTGGGATGCAGGTTGTCGTAGAGTGCCCGGCCTTCACGCAGAAATTCGGGCGAAAAGATCAGGTTCTGGGTGCCGAATGCTTCGCGTGTCCGTGCCGTGTAACCGACCGGAATGGTGGACTTAATCACCATCACCGCATTCGGGTTGATTTCCATGACATCGCGGATCACGGCCTCGATGGACTTCGTGTTGAAGTAATTGGTCTCGGGGTCGTAGTCGGTCGGGGTGGCGATGATAACGTAGTCGGCGCCGGCATAGGCGTCCTGCTTGTCCAGGGTGGCACGGAAGTTCAGGGGGCGGTTCTTGAGAAAATCTTCGATCTCGGCATCCTCGTTCGGGGATTCTTGGCGATTGAGCATTGCCACCTTTTCAGGAACGATGTCGAGGCACACCACTTCATTGTGCTGGGCGAGCAGCACGCCGTTGGAAAGGCCGACGTAACCGGTGCCGGCAATGGCGATTTTCATAAATTCATTCCATTTGATTAAGGAGCAAGGAGCAAGAGGCAAGGATAAGTTTCCTTATGACATGCCACTTGAACGTTGTTGCTGCCGCAAAAGTCGGCGCTGGCGGTATGGCACCCACACCCAAATTTACCCCGTCCGCCCATACACATCCTCAAACCGCACAATGTCATCCTCCGGTGTTTGTCAACAAAGTTGTCCGCTTTTCTAAACGGCTATCGCCACTTTTTCTGGCGATCTCACATGCTCCCTTGGCGGGTTCAGCCACACCTCCTTGATGTGCTCCCAGTTGCGCGTATGCCTTGACTTCCATCG
>NZ_ALKN02000017.1 GCF_000293865.2 Limnohabitans sp. Rim28
ATCGCCGGGTGACGATTTCTGCGAGCGAAGCGAGTCATGAGGAGCCCGGCGATGGCCCCAACTAAGCCTCTGAGAAGCGCCAAGTCAACCTCAGCCAATCTGCCAATAAGACATGAAAAAACCGCCAAGGTTTGCACCAAGGCGGTTCAGTGTTCGCGGACAGCGCACCCGTTTCAAACGGCAGCGAGGGCAGAGCCTCGCCGGGCTGTTGATCTGGTGGAGCGGATCAGGCTGCGGCAAGAGCCAAAGTTTTCACTTTGGCGCTCAGGCGGCTCTTGTCACGAGCTGCCTTGTTTTTGTGGAAGATGCCCTTGTCGGCAATGGTGTCCACCACGGTTTGCATTTTGGCAAACAACTCGGTGGCTTTGGTTTTATCACCTGCCAAGACCGCCTTTTCGACGTTCTTGACAGCGGTGCGGTATTTGGAACGCAGCGATGAGTTTGCAGCGTTGATCTTGATGTCTTGGCGGACGCGTTTACGGCCGGAAGCAAGACGGGGATTTTTCTTTTTGGGTTTAGCGGATGCCATAGAGGAGTTCTTTCAGTGTCTGAGGATGATGTCCAGCGAACCCAGCATTCTAGCAGACTGACAAAGGCATTCGGACCGACTTCCTGGACGCTGTTCGCTGCGGGTCTTGGGGTCTTTCGGGTTCGGCTTGGGGGCCGCTACACTCGCCCACTGTGAGCCTCCTCAGATCCGCCTCTGTTGTGTCCGTTTTCACCCTGGCCTCTCGGGTCACGGGTTTGGTGCGCGAATTGCTCATGGCGTCGATGTTCGGTGCCAGTGCCTTGACCGACGCGTTCAATGTGGCTTTTCGAATTCCCAATTTGTTTCGTCGCTTGTTTGCCGAAGGGGCTTTCAGTCAAGCTTTTGTGCCGGTGCTGGCTGCCAGTCGCGCCCAGCATGGTGACCAAGCTACCCGAGAAGTGATCGACAGCGTGGCCACGGCCCTGGCCTGGTCGGTGTTGGCTTTGTCCGTCCTGGGTGTCATGGTGTCGCCATGGCTGGTTTGGGCGATGGCCAGCGGCCTGCAACAAGACGCCCGGGGTTACGGTGCGGCCGTCAACATGACGCGTTGGATGTTCCCTTACATCGCGTTCATGTCGATGGTGGCTTTGTCAGCCGGCATTTTGAACACCTGGAAGCGTTTTGCAGTGCCAGCTGCGACCCCAGTGTTGCTCAATGTGAGCGTGATTGGCGCCACTTGGTGGTTGGCACCTTGGTTCGAAAGACAAGGCATGGAGGCCATTTACGCCTTGCCGGTGGGTGTGATGGCTGGGGGAGTGTTGCAGTTGGCTTTGCAGATACCCGCATTGGCCCGATTGGGCTTGTTGCCCCGCTTGGGCGTTCGGCCTTCGTCGGTCAAAAAAGCCTGGACCAATCCAGCCACCTTGAACATCTTGCGGCTCATGGGGCCCGCCTTGCTCGGCGTAGGGGTGGCCCAAATTTCCTTGTTGATCAACACGCAGATTGCCTCTCATTTAGCGACTGGCAGTGTCAGTTGGCTGACCTATGCCGACCGCTTGATGGAGTTTCCGACAGCTATTTTGGGCGTGGCGCTTGGGGTGGTGCTGATGCCGCAGTTGGCTGCAGCCAAAGCCAATGGAGACGATGACCGTTATGCCGCCATGCTGGACTGGGGCTTGCGTTTGGTATTGCTTTTGGCCTTGCCTTGCGCCGCTGCGCTGCTGGTGTTTTCGCAGCCCTTGGTGTCTGTGCTGTACCACTACGGGGCGTTTACCGATCGCGATGTACAACAAACCACACTGGCTTTGATGGGCTACGGTGTAGGCCTGTTGGGATTGGTGGCCATCAAGGTTTTGGCGCCGGGTTATTACGCCAGCCAAGACATTCGAACGCCGGTGCGCATCGCGGTGGTGGTGCTGGTGTTGACCCAAATTTTCAACCTGATCCTGGTGCCATTTTTGGCCCATGCTGGATTGGCCTTGTCCATTGGATTAGGCGCATTGGTCAACGCGCTCTGGTTGTTGTTGGGATTATTGCGCAAGGGCGTTTACAAGCCTCAGCCGGGCTGGTGGCGTTTTGCCTTGCAGGTGTTGTTGGCGACCGTTTTGTTAACGGCCTTGTTGTGGTTGGCCGCTCATCATCTGAATTGGGTGGCCATGCGCCAAGAAGCAGGGTCTCGCGTGGGTTGGATGGCGGTTGTTTTAATGAGCGCTGGCCTGCTTTATTTTGGTGTCTTGTGGGCCACGGGCATCAGACTCAAATCCTTCCTCAAGCGTTGAAATTTCACCCATGGCCTTGAATCTTTCTCCGTTGACGCCATTGAGCTACTTTGCCAGTTTGGTGCAAAGCGATGATCAATTTCCTCTGTTAGAAGCCGCGGCAAGTTTGGCGCAAGACGAAGAGCCTGCGCTGGATGTGCAACAGGTGCTGGACGATGTGGCCCGTTTGCTCAAAAGGGTCACGGCGCGCATGCCCGATGACGCCGATGATTTGACCCGTTTGGCCATATTGACACAGGTTTTTTACAAAGATCTGGGCTTTGGTGTCAACGCCAACGATTACTACACCCCAGAAAACAGTTACATCAACGATGTGTTGAGGACGCGCCGAGGCATTCCAATTTCTTTGGCCGTGATTTGGCTGGAGTTGGCCCAGGCACTGGACTTGCAGGCGCAAGGCGTTTCTTTCCCGGGTCATTTTTTGGTCAAAGTGTCCTTGGATGGGGGCTTGGTGGTCCTTGATCCCCTCACGGGCGAGTCCTTGGGTTTGGACAACTTGGCCGAGCGATTGAGTCCTTTTCGCGACCCCGCCGATCAGAAAGGCGCCCCCGACTTGGACGACGGTGAGACGCCCTTGGGCTTGTATTTACAAGCCTGCCCACCGCGAGATTTGCTGGCCCGCATGCTGCGCAACCTGAAAGAAATTTTCAGGTCACAAGAGGATTGGCCTCGCATGCTGCAAGTGCAAGACCGGTTGGTGGTTTTGTTGCCTGAAGTCTGGACCGAGCGGCGAGACCGGGGACTGGTGCATGCCGAGTTGGGACAGGTCCATGAAGCTTTGCAGGATTTGAGGGTCTACTTGGATGCCGCACCCTCGGCACCCGATACGGCCGCTCTGAGAGAACGGGTCATTGAGCTCTCGGGTCTCTGATCGCCGCCCAGCATGGCATTGAGCCCACATTGAGCACCGTCCTCACCTGGCCGGCTGAAGCGTTCAGAGGACCCCTTTGAATGTGATCAGGCCACCAGTACTTGTGCCGTGTCGCCTTGTGGCGCAATGCGGCCAATTGTGAAGACCTGCTCACCGGATGCGCGCAAGGTTGCGGCACAGGCTTGGGCCTCGGCTTCGTCAATCACCACCACCATGCCAATGCCGTTGTTGAAGGTGCGGTTCATTTCGATGTCGTCAATGCCCGCTGTCGCTTGCAGCCAAGCGAACAATTCAGTTTGTGGCCAGCTGCCTTTTTGCAGGTGCGCAGCCAAGCCGTCTGGCAGAACACGTGGGATGTTTTCCAGCAAACCGCCACCCGTGATGTGGGCCAGTGCCTTGATCGGGTGTGCAGCCAGCGCGGCCAAGACGTTCAACACGTAAAGTCGTGTGGGTGCCATCAGGGCTTGTTTGAACGGTTGGCCGTCCAGCGTGGCCGGGGCGTTGGCACCTGCGCGCTCGATGCATTTGCGCACCAAACTGAAGCCATTGGAGTGCACGCCGCTGGAGGCCAGGCCCAACACCACATCGCCGGCTTTGACGTTTTGGCCCGTCAAAATTTTTGATTTTTCGACCGCCCCTACGGCAAAACCGGCCAGGTCGTATTCGCCAGCGGGGTACATGCCGGGCATTTCGGCCGTTTCGCCGCCGATCAAAGCGCAGCCTGAGAGTTCGCAGCCTTTGGCTATACCCCCCACCACGGCCGCAGCGGTGTCGACATCGAGTTTGCCGCAAGCAAAGTAGTCGAGAAAAAACAGCGGCTCAGCGCCTTGTACCAGTACGTCGTTCACACTCATGGCCACCAGGTCGATGCCCACGGTGTCGTGCATGTCCCATTCAAACGCCAGCTTCAGTTTGGTGCCCACGCCGTCGGTGCCGCTCACCAAGACCGGTTCTTTGTAGCGTTTGGGCACTTCAAACAGAGCGCCAAAACCGCCAATACCAGCCAGCACGCCTTCACGCATGGTTTTCTTGGCCAAGGGTTTGATGCGCTCAACCAGGGCATCGCCCGCAACGATGTCGACGCCAGCGTCTTTGTAAGAAAGAGGGGTTTGAGTCATGGTTTTGGCCCGCATGGGGCATTCCGTGTGAAGCATGGGCCTGTCCATGGGCTGGCAGACTAAAATCGAGGCCTATTTTAAGGCTTGGCTCAGACCCCTCTTCCTCAAGCTTGACAAAACTGACCACCCCATGCACGCACCCCTTCCTTTTTTAATGACCCGATTGGCCGCTTGGTTGGGTGTGGGCTTGGTTCTGGCCGTGGTTTTTTGGCTGTTGGCGCCGGTGTTGGCCCCCTTTGTCATTGCTGCGGTATTGGCTTATGTTTTGCATCCTTTGGTGCTCAAGTTGGAGGGGCTTGCTGGGCCTCGCTTGCCACGCGCCATGGCTGTGGTCTTGGTAGAAGCCGTGGCCTTGTTGGCGCTTTTGGGTTTGTTTTTGCTGTTGGTGCCGATCTTGGTGCGCGAATGGCCCTTGCTGCAGCAGCAATTGCCGGTGTTGCTGGATCGCTTGGGCGAGGTGATCAACCCTTTCTTGGCCCTTTTGGGCTTGAACATCACTTTGGACTTTGCCGAGCTTAGAAATCACTTGGTCACCTATTTGAGTGCCAACCGGGGTGACTGGTGGGCGCCTTTGATGTCCTCGCTCAAGCTGGGTGGCAGTGTGGCCTTGGCCTTTGCCGGTTATGCGGTGCTGGTGCCCGTGGCTTTGTTTTACATGCTTTACGACTGGGCGCGGCTGGTGAACAGCGTATTGGTGCTGGTTCCCCCATCTTGGCGGGAGCGCTTTGACAGTTTCATGCACGACTGCGATCTGGTCTTGGGTGAGTACCTGCGTGGACAACTTTTGGTGATGTTGGCTTTGGCGGTCTTCTACACCGTGGGCTTGTGGCTTTTTGGTCTGGATTTGGCTTTGCCCATTGGCGTGTTCACTGGCTTGGCCGTGTTTGTGCCTTATTTGGGATTTGGCCTTGGCTTGGTGCTGGCTTTGTTGGCGGGCTTGTTGCAATTTGCTTCGGCTCAAGCCTTGGTCATGGTGGCGGTGGTCTATGGCTTGGGGCAGTTGCTAGAGAGTTTTGTGCTCACCCCCCGGTTGGTCGGGGAGCGCATTGGCTTGCACCCCTTGGCTGTCATTTTGTCCTTGATGGCTTTTGGTCAGGTGTTTGGCTTTGTGGGGGTGTTGATGGCCTTGCCTGCCAGTGCTGTTTTGTTGGTGGGCTTGCGCCGCGTGCGGGATCAGTACCTGCAAAGCGATCTTTACCAAAAAAGTGGTTCAGGTGCCGCAGAGCAGGGGCCAGATCAGGCATGAAGCAGTTGGCTTTGGACATCGGCCTGGCCTCTCCGCCCACGCTGGACAGTTTTTTTGCGGGCCCCAATGCAGCCGCTTTGAGTCACTTGCGTTTATGGACCGCTTCGGCCAGCCCCTCTCCTGTGCCCACGTATTTATGGGGCGAGAGTGGTTCGGGCAAAACCCATTTGCTGCATGCGGTGCATCATGCATTGCAAGAGCAGGGTGCGCAGGTGGGTTGGATGGATGCCCACAGCATGCACCCGCCCGAATTCCACGACGATTGGACCGCTGTGCTGATGGACGATGTGCACCTGTACAACACCGAGCAGCAGCACACCGCCTTCAACTGGTTTGTCAACGCCCTCACACCTCGCAGCGGCACGCCGCGCTGGGTTTTGGCTGCAGGGAGTTTGCCCCCGGTGGATCTGAAGCTGCGCGACGATTTACGCAGCCGCCTCGGTTGGGGCCATACGGAGGCTCTGCAGGTGTTGGGCGAGCCCGAGCGCCGAGCCGTGCTGCGCCAAGAGGCCGATGCTCGGGGGCTTTTTTTGAGTGATGAAGTCATGTCTTACATGCTCAAGCGCTTTTCGCGTGATTTGGGTAGCCTGATGCAGCTGCTCGACCACCTGGACCACTACGCCTTGCAAACACAGCGCGCCCTGACCATCCCACTGCTGCGCGCCATGCTGGAGAATGAATGAAACTCGCGTTGTTCGACCTGGACCACACCTTGCTCCCGCTGGACTCTGACCACACCTGGGGCGTGTTCACGACCGAAATGGGCTGGACGGATCCGGCGGTTTTCAGTCAGCGCAATGACGAGTTTTATGCCCACTACCAGGCGGGCACGCTCGACATCCATGATTACGTGCGCTTTGCAACCCGCGCAGCGCGTGAGCGCGGTGCAGTTCAAGCGGCACAGGCGCATGCCCGCTACATGGACGAAGTGATCCGCCCCCGCATCACGCCCGAGGCACTGGCGCTGGTACGATCGCACCAGCACGCGGGCGACACCGTCATGATCGTGACCGCCACCAACGAGTTTGTGACCCGCCCGATTGCCCAAGCATTTGGTGTCAGCGAACTGATTGCCGTTGATTTGGAACGCGATGCCAGTGGCTGGATCACAGGTGAAATCCGAGGCACCCCGTCGTTTCGTGAGGGTAAAGTCACCCGTGTCGCGCATTGGTTGGACCAAAAAGGCTTGGACTGGGCAGACGTAGAGATGACGTTTTACTCAGACTCCATGAACGACTTGCCCCTTCTGGAAAAAGCCCACCATCCGGTGGCAACGAACCCTGACGCTCGGTTGCGTCAGCTGGCCATAGAACGTGGCTGGCGCATCCTCGACCTCTTTCAAGAATGATCAAACAATTCATCGACAAGCTGATGGGCAAAAAGCCCCCAAGCAAATCCCCCGACTTTGGCCGACGAACCGAGGTTCCGGCTTCGGTGCACGGCATTGACCCCAACTTGGTGGACGAACGTGCCATCCATGTCACGCGCACCCTGCAACAGGCTGGTTTTGAGGCCTACATTGTGGGTGGCGCCGTGCGTGACCTGTTGCTGGGCCTGCGTCCCAAAGACTTTGATGTGGCCACCAATGCCACGCCCGAGCAGGTCAAGAACCTGTTTCGACGTGCTTTCATCATTGGGCGGCGCTTTCGCATCGTGCACGTGGTGTACGGCCGGGGGCGCGACAACGAAGTGATTGAGGTCTCTACTTTCCGCGCTCACCTGGACAACGTGGCTGCAGAGCAAGTCAAAGGCAATGAGCGCACCAGCAAGCGCCAACTCGAAGGCATGCAGCACGCGGTCGATTCAAGTGGCCGTGTGTTGCGCGACAACGTCTGGGGACCACAAGACGAAGATGCCACGCGCCGCGATTTCACCGTCAACGCCATGTACTACGACCCCGAGTCGCAAATCGTGGTGGATTACCACGGCGGCATTCAGGATTCGAAAAAGCGCGTGTTGCGCATGATTGGTGATCCGGTGGCGCGTTACCGCGAAGACCCGGTGCGCATCATCCGCGCTGTGCGCTTTGCGGCGAAACTCAGCCCGCTGAGCTTCAAGCTCGAGGCCAAAACCGCCAAGCCTTTGGCGCAATCGGCCACTTTGTTGGCCGATGTGCCGCAAAGTCGCTTGTTTGACGAAATGCTCAAGCTGCTACAGACCGGGCACGCCCTGGCCTCCATTGAACAGTTGAAAAAGCTGGGCTTGGCTACCGGCATTTACCCCTTGCTGGACGTCGTGGTTGAGCGCGCCGACAGCGCTTTTGTGCAAGTGGCCTTGGCCGATACCGACCGCCGCGTGGGCGAGGGCAAGCCTGTGGCGCCCAGTTTCTTGTTGGCCTGTGTGTTGTGGGCCGACGTGCGCGAAGGCTGGGCCAAACGCCTGGCGCGCAAGGAGCACCCGCACCCTGCTTTGCAGGACGCCATCGACGAGGTGTTTGATGCGCGCATCGGCGATGTGTCTGGGCGTGGCAAGCTGGCCGCCGACATGCGCGAGATTTGGATGATGCAGCCGCGCTTTGAAAAACGGGTGGGCAGCACGCCTTTTGGTCTGGTTGAGCAGCCACGCTTTCGCGCAGGCTTTGACTTCTTGCGTTTGCGTGCTGACATCGAAGAGGTTGACATCCGCTTGGCCGACTGGTGGCAAGAGTTCAGCATGGCCAATGATTCTGAGCGCGAAGACCTGGTGCAAGCGGCCAAGGCCGAGCAGCAGATGGCGCAAACGTCCAAACCTCGCGTGCGACGTGCACCCCGCCCTGAAGGTGCAGCTTCGCCAGCGGCTAACGAATCAAGACCCACTGACACGGAGCCCGATCTCGCGGATCAAGGCGCGCCCAAAAAGCGCCGCCGCCGTCGCCGCAAACCGGGTGAAAGTGGCGATGCGGGCGGTCCATTGTCAGAGCCCACGCATTGATGGGCTGAAAGCTGAGATTTCTGTCATGCCTGCGTTACAAAAAGCCCCTGTCACGGCTTATGTGGCGCTGGGTGCCAATCTGGGCGAAGCCCACCAAGCAGTGCTTCGGGCCATCGATGCATTGGCGCTTTTGCCGGGCACCGAGCTGACCGCTCGTTCAGGGCTGTACCGCACGGCGCCCCATGAGGCGCTGGGGCCAGATTTTGTCAATGCGGTGGCCGAAATTGCCACCCGATTGAGCGCCCCTGATCTTTTAGATGCCTTGCTCAGCCTAGAGCAGCAGGCAGGCCGAATGCGGCCATACAGCCATGCCCCTCGCACCTTAGACCTTGATTTGTTGTTTTATGGGGATGCCCGCGTGCAAAGTCCTCGTTTGACTTTGCCCCACCCCCGGTGGGCCCAGCGTGCATTTGTACTGGTGCCTTTGGCCGATGTTTGCCCAAGCCGCGCTACCAAAGAGTTGCTGGCAGCGGTTGCTGATCAGCCCATTGAGCGTATTTTGCGGTCAGATGGTCTCACTGGCTGATCAGGCGGGCCGCTTCGATCTGAAATTCAAAATAGCGCTGGAAGCTGAAGACCAAACTGGACATCATGACGGTTGTGCCCAACAGCAAGGCCGTCACGATGCCGATGATGGTGGCCCATTGTGTTCGGCCGGCAGGGTTCAAGGCATCGGTCTGCGGGTTGAACCGGGCATTCCATTTTTCAATGGACATGAGGCCATAAAAAATCGCATTCATGGCGCAACCTGCCAAGGTAAAGCCCAGCAAAGGAATCAACATCCAGCTCAGCGTGTCGTCTTGCCCAAACTGTTTCACCCGTTCCAAACCATAAAACCCCAACGCAGTCGGGATCGGCAACAACCAAGCCAGCATGTCTGTGAAGCCGTGAAGGTAAAAACGGTGCAAGCCCAACGGGCCGCCCCAAAAAGCCAACCAAGTTGCGAGTGTTTTGTTTTTCATGATCCGATTATTGCGGAGCCGTGCTGTCGCCTGCACCCAAAGGCTTTTCCATCATCACCACATCCAGCCAGCGGTCGAATTTCCAGCCGCACGATTTCAGGACGCCAACATGACTGAAACCCACTGAACTGTGGACACCCACTGAGCCAGCGTTGGCCGAATCGCCAATGACCGCCAGAAATTTTCGCACGCCTGCGCGTTCGGCCTGCACGCACAGCTCGGCCAAAAGGGCTCGCCCCATGCCTTTTCGGTGCGCATCTGGGGCCATGTAGATCGAGTCCTCGGCAGAAAATCGATAGGCTGGGCGTGGTTTGAACCAATTGCAATAAGCAAAACCGATCACGCGACCTTCGTCTTCGACGACCAGGTAAGGCAGGCCCTTGGACAGCACGTCTGCACGACGGTGGGCCATGTCGGCCTCGTTGGGGGGATCTATCTCGAAGGTGCCCGTGCCAGTCAGGACGTGATGCCGGTAGATGGCGGTAATGGCGGTGACGTCTTCGTCACGGCTGGGTCGGATCAGTGGCAAGGCAAGGCTCCCGTTGTATAATGGTGGGCTTTTCAGTGTGTCAATGGCCGGGTGGCCACTTGCGTGTCTCAAACGCTGAAAGAAAACGGGTTTCACGGCAATTGTTCCTCAGAGACCCAACCACCCAAGGATAAATCATGGTTGTTATTCGTTTGAACCGCGGCGGCTCTAAAGCACGTCCTTTTTTCAACATCGTCGTGGCTGACAAGCGCGTGCGTCGCGATGGTCGCTTCCTCGAGCGCATCGGCTTCTACAACCCCACAGCCAAAGGCGGCGAAGAAGGTCTGCGCATTGCACAAGACCGTTTGACCTATTGGAAGGGCGTTGGCGCCCAGGCTTCCCCCACCGTGGAACGTCTGATCCGTCAAGCTGGCAAAACCGCAGCCTGATCAGCCCAGCAAGGTCATGCGCCCATCTTTGGAAAGTGCCGCTTTGCCGGCCGATGCCATCGAAATCGGGCGCATCACCGATGCCTGGGGCATCAAAGGCTGGTTCAAGGTCTTGCCCCACAGCGCCTCGCCCGAGGCGCTTTTTTCATCCAAGGCTTGGTTCTTGTTGCCGCCTGATCGGCCGCTCAAACCCAAGCGTTCGGCTGTAACCGCGCCAGCCGCTGTCTCTCAGACCCACTGGACAGAGCCTTTGCTGCTCACTGTCAAAGAAGTCAAAAACCATTCCGATACGGTGGTGGCCTGTGCGCATGGCATGGACGACCGCAATGCGGCCGAATCTTTGCGCGGCGCACGCATTTTTGTGCCCCGTTCCAGCTTTCCGGCTGCCGCCGATGGCGAGTATTACTGGGTCGACTTGCTGGGCTTGCAAGTGGTTAACCGCGAGGGCCTCGACCTGGGGCAAGTGCGTGACCTGATGTCCACGGGTCCGCAAACGGTGTTGGTCATCGAGGCAGCACCAGAGGCCGAAGGCGGGAAAGCCATTGAGCGCATGATCCCCTTCGTTTCGGCCTTTGTCGATGGTGTTGATTTGCCTGGCAAACGCATCACTGTTGACTGGCAGCCCGATTATTGAGTTGTATTCGGCCGTGGAGGGCCATCCCCATGCGCTTTGACATCATCACCCTGTTTCCCGAGCTTTTTGCACCGCTGATGACCAGTGGCATCACACGCCGTGCCTATGAGGGCGGATTGGTCGATGTGCATTTGTGGAATCCCCGCGACCACGCCGAGGGCAATTACCGCCGTGTCGATGACCGGTCTTTTGGCGGTGGACCTGGCATGGTCATGATGGCCGAACCGTTGTTCAAGTGTTTGAGCGCGATCCGAGACGATCGGCAAGACGTGGATCCAGCACCCTTGGTGCTGTTCTCGCCGATAGGCCCAACTTTGAGCCACACCGCTGTGGCGCAATGGTCAGGCAGTGCGGGCGCTGTGTTGCTGTGTGGCCGCTACGAAGGCGTTGACCAACGCTTCATTGACCAATATGTGGACCAGCAAATCAGCTTGGGCGACTTTGTGCTCTCGGGGGGTGAAATCGCGGCCATGGCCTTGCTGGATGCGGTCGCCCGTTTGCAGCCGGGCGTGTTGAACGACGAGGGCAGCCACCAACGGGACAGCTTCAACCCGGCGCTTGACGGTTTGCTGGACTGCCCGCATTACACCCGCCCCGAAGTTTGGCAAGGCCATGCCGTGCCGCCAGAATTGATGTCGGGCCACCACGCATACATAGAACGCTGGCGGCGCGAGAAAAGTCTGAGTTTGACGGCCATAAACCGTCCCGAATTGCTGGAGCAGGCCCGGCAGCTTGGCAAGCTCAGCCACCAAGACGAGGCTTTGCTGGAGAGGTCAAAAGCCAGCGTGACCCAAGTGGTTCCACCAACGCCTGCGAAAAAGCTATAATCAAGGGCTTTTCGATCCTCTACCCGCCGCGATCTGGTTCAGTCATGTTGGATGCATGGCCTTTACAACACAGAACGCCCCTTGTGCAGCGAGGCATGATCGGACGGAGTTCAAAAAATGAATTTGATTCAAACTCTTGAGCAGGAAGAAATTGCCCGTTTGGGTAAAGTGTTTCCTGAATTTGCCCCCGGCGACACCGTGATCGTCAGCGTCAACGTGGTGGAAGGTGCGCGCAAGCGTGTCCAAGCATACGAAGGTGTTGTGATCGCCAAGCGTAACCGTGGTCTGAACAGCGGCTTCACTGTGCGCAAGATTTCCAGTGGCGAAGGTGTGGAGCGTACGTTCCAGACTTACAGCCCTGTGATCGCCAGCATTGAAGTCAAGCGCCGTGGTGATGTTCGCCGCGCCAAGCTGTACTACCTGCGTGACCGCAGCGGCAAGTCGGCACGTATCAAAGAAAAGTTGCCCCAACGCAAAGCAGCACCTGCTGTCAAAGCGTAAAGCCTTTTCGGCCCTGCAAAAAAACCGCCCGGGTTTGCGCCCAGGGCGGTTTTTTCATGGCTGTGTCCAAAACGAAACCGCCATCCCACTGTCCTGCGCAAGAAAAAAGGCCTTGCCGGTGAGGGCAAGACCTTTTATCGGATCTTGAAGTCCTGGGATCGGCCCAGGCATCAGATCAACCGCGTGTGATTTTCAGGACGCGTGTACCGCCGCGCTTGCCTGCAGGGCCATCACCTGCAGCATGCGGTTTGAAATTGCCGGCGCCAAATTGTTTGGGGCCACGGGCAAACTTGTCACCGGCGCCGGCTGCACCGCGTGGTGCGGGGCGGGCAGCGTTGCGGTTGTCGCCGCCGCGCTCTTCCCAACGGCCACCTTGACGGGGACCGTCTTGGCGCGCGTCTTGACGCGGGGCAGGGCGGCTGTCGCCCTTGTCCCAAGGGTGGGCTGGCGCTGCACGCTGTTCAAAGCGGTCACCGCCACGGCTGTCATGGCGGTTGTCGCCACGGGGGGCGTCAAAACGACCACCTTCTTTGCGGGCATCAAAGCGGGGCTGCTCGTCGCGGAAGTTGCCACGCGGAGCGCGGTTGTCAAAACCACCACCGTTGTCGCGGTCACGGTTGCCGCCGAAGTCGCGGCCACCTGGGGCAGGACGACCACCACGGAAACCACCGCCAGCATTGGCGTAATTGCGCTCACCACCAAAGCGGTCACCACCACGGCCCATCGGCTTGCGGGCTTCGGGCATGCGCACTTTGGGCTCCAGGCCTGGAATCACTTCAGCCTTGAAGGGCTGCCGTGTGTAGGACTCGATGTCACCAATTTTGCGGCGATCACGGATCTCAGCAAAAGTCACAGCCAGTCCATCGCGGCCTGCGCGGCCTGTACGGCCAATGCGGTGGGTGTAGTCTTCGGCTTTCATGGGCAAGCCGAAGTTGAAGACGTGGGTGATGGTGGGCACGTCGATGCCGCGAGCGGCCACGTCGGTGGCGACCAAAATCTGGACTTGCCCATTACGCAGTGCCATCAAGCGGCGGTTGCGGATGCCTTGGCTCAAAGCGCCGTGCAATGCCACGGCCGAGAAGCCGTCTTGTTGCAAGTCTGCGGCCAAGCCGTCGCATTCGATTTGGGTGCTAGAAAACACGATCGCTTGATCGATCGTGGCGTCACGCAACCAATGGTCAAGCATCTGGCGCTTGTGTTGGGCGTTGTCGGCCCAGAACAGTACTTGCTTGATGTTGTTGTGTTTTTCCTGGGGGTTGTCGATCTGAATTTTCTGGACCGATGAACCGCCATCGTGCATCACGCGCATGGCCAGTTGCTGAATGCGCGGTGCAAATGTGGCACTGAACATCATGGTTTGGCGACGCTGGCTGGTCATGTCGTTGATGTCGGCCAAATCGTCAGAGAAGCCCAGGTCGAGCATGCGGTCGGCTTCGTCCACCACCAAGAACTGAACCTGGTCCAGTTTGATTTGCATGGAGCGCTGCAGGTCGAGCAAACGGCCGGGTGTGGCCACGACCAGATTGGCGTTTTGCAGCTTGGCAATTTGCAATTGGTAAGGAATGCCGCCGACCACGTTGGCCACGCGCAAACCGCGTGTGTGCTTGACCAGCTCAATGGCATCTTGCGCCACCTGTTGGGCCAATTCACGGGTGGGGCACAAGATCAAGGCACCAGGGGTTGGGGCCTTGAAGTTGCGTGGGTTGGTGGGATCTTTGCGTTTGGCGCGTTTGGGTGCTGGCTCGCCTTTGGCTGCGGCATCGGCGCAAGCTTGGTCAAATTCTGCGCGCTCGGCAGCTTCTTGGTCCGCCATTTGCTGAATCAGCGTGTGCAGCACGGGCAGCAAAAAGGCTGCGGTTTTGCCGCTGCCGGTCTGGCTGGACACCATCAAGTCGGTGTAGCCATTGGACTTGCCGTCTTTGGAGCCGCCCGCTGTGGGCAATGCCAATGGAATAGCGCGCAATTGCACGGCGGTAGGTTGGGTGTAACCGAGATCGGCCACAGCTTGCACCAATTCTGGCGCCAGGCCCAGCTCAACGAAACCGTTGGGCACATCGGCGATGGCTTCAACTTCTTCGGTCAACTCGGGCGCAATTTTTGCGGCTGTTTCGGGGGCGATTTCGGCCGCTGCGGCGACCATGATCTCAGTGGCCAAATTTTTTTTCTGAGCGGCTTGCGCCGTTGACTCGGTGGCAATGGATGTGATTTCGGCAGGCGACAAGTCGTCCCGCACTGTGTTCAAAGTGTCAGTCATGTGTGTGTATAAAAACTCGCACGGAACAACGGCCGCTGACAGAAAACTGTCGCTAATGGCCGCAGGCACCGCAAGGTTGAAAAAACATCAACCATCAAACGGTGCTCGCGAGTGGCGCTTGGCATGAAGCCTGGCCGCTGTGAGTGACCCTATCTTTGGGTCAAGGCATGAAGGGAGATGTGAGAAAAGTTGCACCTTTTGTGCAACAAGAGCGTGATTATGACATGCGCCAAAGAAAAACGCTAGGGTTTTCCCTGAAAAAGTTCAAAGTCGAATGAAGTGCTCTCGGTAATGCGCCAATTCGTCAATGGATTCATGCACATCGGCCAGCGCCGTGTGCTTTTGCTGTTTTTTGAAACTGGCATACACCTCGGGTTTCCAGCGACGCGACAGCTCCTTGAGCGTGCTCACATCCAAGTTTCTGTAGTGGAAAAACGCTTCCAGCTTGGGCATGTACTTGACCAAGAAGCGGCGGTCTTGGCTGATGGTGTTGCCGCACAAGGGCGAGCTGTTCTTGGGCACGTACTTTTTCAGAAAAGCCAGGATCTGTTCTTCGGCATCGGTTTCGCGGATGGTCGAGGCCTTCACCTTGTCGATCAACCCACTCTTGCCGTGGGTGCCTTTGTTCCATTTGTCCATTTGATGGAGCAGCTCATCACTTTGGTGAATGACCAGCACAGGGCCTTCTATGCGGGGCGACAGCTGGGGGCCGGTCACGATCACGGCAATTTCCAGCAGGCGTTCTTTTTCAGGGTCGAGACCGGTCATTTCGCAATCGATCCAGACCAGATTCAAATCGGATTTGGACAGCTCTGTGGCTTCGGAGGAGGGGGAGAGGGGGTTCGCATCAGACATGTCAAGATTGTCGCCGATGCCATGAGCCCCCCATGCGGTGGGTTTGAATCGTGGTGCCCTGTTCAGCTTGCAGCATGCGGCTCCTACAATGGCAGGATGAATGCATCTTTGACGTTGACCTTGACTTTGGTGGTGGCCTTGCTGGCCCATGTGGCGCTTAAATTCTGGCTGAATGCACGTCAAGTGCGGTCTGTGGCCCGCCACCGCGATGCGGTGCCGCTGGCCTATGCCGACACTGTGGGCTTGGCCGATCACCAAAAGGCGGCCGATTACACCTTGGCCAAAGCCCGCTTGTCGCAAATTGACATCGCGCTGGATGCTGCAGTTTTGCTGGGATGGACATTGTTGGGCGGCTTGGATGCTTTGAATCAAGTCCTGCTGGGCTGGATGGGGCCCGGTCTGGTTCAGCAAATGGCCTTGGTCGTGGGCTTTACCTTGGTGGGTGGCCTGATCGGTTTGCCACTTTCGCTGATGCAAACCTTTGGTGTGGAACAGCGTTTTGGCTTCAACAAGATCACCCCTGCCTTGTGGCTGGCCGACATGGCCAAAGGGCTGGTGTTGGGTTTGGTGCTGGGCCTGCCGCTGCTTTGGGTCGTCTTGTGGTTGATGCAAGCCGGGGGCGAGTGGTGGTGGCTGTGGGCCTGGGGCGTCTTGGTGGGTTGGCAGTTGTTTTTGATGGCGATTGCGCCGAACGTGATCATGCCGCTGTTCAACAAATTCACGCCCTTGGAAGACGAATCGCTCAAGCAGCGCGTGCAGGCGCTGATGCAGCGCTCAGGTTTCACGGCCAAAGGTTTTTTTGTGATGGATGGCAGTCGCCGTTCGGCGCACTCCAATGCTTTTTTCACAGGCTTTGGGGCCAGCAAGCGCGTGGTGTTTTTCGACACCTTGCTCAAACAACTGAGTCCGGCTGAAATGGAAGCGGTGCTGGCCCATGAGTTGGGTCACTTCAAGCACAAACACATTTTGAAAATGATGGCGACCAGCTTTGCCATGACCTTGGTCGGCTTGGCTTTGTTGGGCTGGTTGGCGCAGCAACTGTGGTTTTACTCGGGCTTGGGCGTGATGCCCAACTTGTCCGGCAGTAACGACGCGCTGGCGTTGGTTTTGTTCATGCTGGTCATCCCTGTATTCACCTTGTTTTTTGCACCGATTTCCGCATGGCGCTCACGCCAAGCAGAGTTTGAGGCCGATGCTTATGCCGTGTCTCAAACCCCAGGCAAAGACTTGTCTTCGGCCTTGCTCAAGCTTTACCAAGACAACGCCTCGACCCTGACGCCTGATCCTTGGTACGTGAAGTTTTACTATTCCCACCCACCCGCCAGTGAGCGTTTGCTGAGAATGAAATCCGCATGATGACCCCAGAAGTTCGCGCACTCAAGCCCACCGAAATCATCATGGCGCTTGGCCAAATTCCAGGCTGGCGGTTAACGGGCGATGGTGAGAGCGTCGCGATTGAAAAAAGCTTTGAGTGGACCGATCACACGCACGCACTGCTGTTTGTCAACAGCGTAGGCTGGTTGTCTGAAAAGCTCAATCACCACCCGGAAGTGGTGTTGACCTACTGCCGCTGCGTGGTCCGCTGGAACACGCACGATGTGCGCGGCTTGAGCCGACTGGACTTTGAGGCCGCGACCCAAACCGACGCCTTGTTACCGGCATGAATCCGAATGAATAAACCCAAAGCGCGACCTGCTTTGCCTGAATCTAAGGATGTGGAGCCAGGCTTGGTGGTCGCCACCTATGGCCGCCACTGCTTGGTTGAGACGCCCGAAGGCCGACGCCTGATTTGTCACCCTAGGGGCAAGAAAAACCAGGTGGTGGTGGGCGACCAAGTGTTGTGGCAAATCGCAGGTGACGAGGGCAGCATCGAAAAATTACAGGATCGCCGCAACCTCTTTTACCGCCAAGACGAAATACGTACCAAATCCTTTGCTGCCAACTTGGACCGCGTGCTGATCCTGATCGCCGCCGACCCTGAATATTCTGAAAGTCAGCTTTCGCGTGCGCTGGTTGCTGCCGAGGCCGAGCGCATCACGCCCATCATTGCGCTCAACAAAAGCGATTTGGCCCAACCCTTTGCGCAGGCTTGGGAGCGCTTGGCTCCTTACCGTGCCATGGGTTACAAGGTCATGCCCATCAGCTTGAGCCCGCGCAGCCCTGTGACCGATGACGGCGTGGCCGACTTGTGCACCTTGTTGCAAGGTCTGACCACGCTGGTGTTGGGGCCGTCGGGCAGCGGTAAAAGCACGCTGATCAACCGCTTGGTCCCTGATGCGCAGGTGGAAACTGGCGAAATTTCCCTGGCGCTCAATTCAGGTAAACACACCACCACCAGCACGCGCTGGTATTGGGTGCCTGCGCTCGATGTCCGTGCAGAACTGGGATTCAAGCGCGGGGCCCTGATCGACTCTCCCGGCTTTCAAGAGTTTGGTTTGAACCACATCGAGCCCACCCGCTTGGCCGATTGCATGCCTGATTTGCGACAGCACCTGGGCGGCTGCAAGTTTTACAACTGCACGCATTTGCATGAGCCCGGTTGCGCCGTTTTAGCGCAGGTGGAAAGCGCAGAAAATCCTGGCACCATCAGCGTGCGTCGTCACCGCATTTATGCGCAGCTGTTTGAGGAGTTGGGCCAGCAGCGCTGGTGAAAGCGCAGGCCTTTTCAGCCTACCAAGTTGGCCATGGTCAACAGGGCCAATAACAGCAGCCACAAGATCACGGTGCGCCAAACCAGCCCGACCACTTGTGCAAAGTGGGCCAAGCTGGCGATACGTCCTGGTGTGCTGCTGCTGTCCCCTGGATCGTTGGATTCAAGGTCTCTGGAGGCTGCAAGCGCAGCGCCACCCAAGCGGATGTTGATGGCTCCAGCGGTGGCCGCCAAAATGACGCCGTCGTTGTCGTCCGGAAAGTTTTGCGCATGGTTTCGCCAGCCGTCCATCGCGTCCTCAAAACTGCCCACGATGGCAAAACCCAAGGCGGTCATGCGAGAGGGCAGCCAGTCCATGGCTCTCCAAGCCCGCAGACTGACAGAGCGCAGCACTTCGCTGGCCCATGCGCCATCGGTTGCGGGTTCTTGCCAATGGCGCTGAGCCAATTCGGTCAGTCGGTAAATCACGGCGCCCACTGGACCGAGTCCGATGATGGACAAGGCGGCGTACCAAAAAAAGACGCCAAACACATGGCGGTGTGCGGCGATCACCGAGTACTCGATCACATGGCGAACAATTTCACTGCGGGGGATTTGTCCAACCTGCACCTGTTGCCATTGGGCCAACAGCTCTCGGGCCTTGTCTTCGTCACCGCCGTCCAAGGCTTCACGGATGCCCGTGAAGTGGTGGCTGAATTGGCGAAAACCCAGGGTGGCATAAAGAAGGGCGATATTCCATAAAACGGCCACCCACCAACCCAGTCCCCATGTCAGCAGCCAATGCACCAGCATGACCAACAGGGCGGGCCCAATCACAGTCACACCCCATGTGATCCATGCTTGCGAGCGAGCGCCCGCGTCAAGGGTGCGCACAGTCCAATGAATCCACCGGTTGACCGTCTTAAACACCACATTATCGGTCTTGAGGGGCTGAGCCTGCTCCAGTAAAAGAGCCAGCAAGATGGCAAAAAAACTCATGGTTGCCTCATGGGATCGGGTTGGCCGCTAGAAAGCGGTAAAAGTTTCGCAGCATGCCGGCCGTAGCGCCCCAAATAAAACGCTCAATCGACTCGATCTCGCCGTTTGCTGAAGTTGGGTTGGCGCGACTTTCGATGTAGGGCATGGAAAACCAGTGTCGCTTTTGGCCTTGCCAATCCATGGCGTGCCGCTGGTGATTGGCTGGATTCATCAAAAAAGAAAGGGGTACCTCAAAAACATCGTCCACTTCGTCTGCATTGGGGCAAAGCTGCATCTCGGAGGAAACCAAGCCAACCACAGGTGTCACCCAAAATGCAGTCCCCGTGATGTAGGTGGGTAATTCACCAATCACTTGAACATGCCGGGCATCGAGTCCGACTTCTTCTTGCGCCTCTCGCAATGCAGTGGCTTGGGGGTTGGCATCTTCGGGGTCCACTTTGCCACCCGGAAACGCAATTTGTCCAGAATGCGTGTTCATGTGTGCGGCCCGCCGTGTCAATAAAACTGTTGGCGAGCAGGCATTGGGTCCACGCATGACGATCGGCACCAACACTGCAGCCTGCGCCGGTGCGCGTTCGGTTGAGAAGCTTTCTCTGACCACCTCGGGTTGCCAGACCGGTGGATTCAAAAAACGCGCTCTCAAGGCTTGCGGTGAAAGAAGCGAGGACGGCACGGCGGGCAAATCGTGATCGATCTGCCAAACGGGCACCTGACGCGGATCAAAGAGAGGTTTTGGGGACACAGTAGGCATTTATAACCGAGAAGATCAAGGGCTCTCCTTCGTCTTCAGTTCAAGCCGTAAAATCGTTGTGTTGCGTACCTTAGCAACGTTATTTTTTAGAGATACGGAATAGTGATGAAACGCGATTTCTCCCCCCAAGACAACCGAACTGAGCGCCGCTTTGGCGAACACCGCGGCGGCTCATGCATTGCCCTGATCGATGGTCGATTTTTGATGTGGCTCGCCCAACAAGGTGCCACAGGGGCCACGGGTGAGTCGGTCAATCGGCAGGGTTTGTTGAACTTGTTGTCGATCGCACTGTCGCAATCGGGTTTGGACGTCGACTTGCGCCGCATTTATTGGTACAGCGATCGTCCCGATGGTTTGGTCCTCGACGATCAAATTGTGCGTTTGGTTCAAACACACGACGCCGATGGGGGGGCCTCTTTGATTCGTTCATTGGGTCACGACCTCAAGCAGTTGGCCCAGCAACATGCGTGTGACCATGTGTTGGTCGCCAGCGACGATGAGCGTTTTTTGGCCCTCATTGATGACGCCCAACTGGGGGGTCTCAGTGTGCACATCTTGGCGGACGAATCGGCCCGGAACATGCCGCAAATGGTCCGCACCGATCCGGGCTGGGCGCGTTTGTTGGCTCAAGCCGACCGCAGGGTGGTGGTCAATTCGCAAGTCTTGGCCGACATGCTGCAAGGCAAGTTGCCTGTTGGCATGGGTTTGACTGTCGAGGACGTGGAAGAACTGCGTCAATCGATGCACGAGGTCATCACCGCCTGGTGGGCCGATGAACCCGAAGACCTGCGCGAGGACTTGCGCGACGCGCTCCAGGTCAGCCGAGGCATTCCTCAAGAGGTGGACCGACAGCTTTTGCTGCGCATGCGCCAGCGCCTGACGCGTGCGTTGAGCTTGCCTGAGAAAAAAATGTTGCGCGAAACCCTGAGGGCAGTGGTTGCTGAACCCGCACCTCATGCGACGCCAGCATTGGTCGGATTGCCGCCAGACACGGACGATTGACAAGCCTGCGACCTGGGTGGGTGGGTGTCTGACATTCAAAAAGCCCTGAATCTGTCGACTCAGGGCTTTTGGCAGATGTCTCTGCGGGGCAAAGTCAAGCTTGGGTGTGGTAGCGCGTCACACGGTCGACTTCGTTTTTGGATCCCAAAACCACACTCACGCGTTCGTGCAGCTGGCTCGGTTGCAAATCCAGAATGCGTTCCTTGCCGTTGGTGGCAGCGCCACCGGCTTGTTCGATCAGCCAGCTCATCGGGTTCGCTTCGTAAAGCAGGCGCAGTTTGCCGGGTTTGTGCGGTTCGCGCTTGTCCCAGGGGTACATGAACACACCGCCACGGGTCAAGATGCGGTGCACATCGGCCACCATGCTGGCGATCCAGCGCATGTTGAAGTCCTTGCCTCTGGGGCCATCCTGGCCTTCCAGACATTCATCGATGTAGCGGCGCACGGGTTCGTCCCAGTGGCGCATGTTGCTCATGTTGATGGCGAACTCTTTGGTATCTGGGGGTACTTGTACGTTCTCTTGCGTCAGGACGAAAGAGCCTTGTTCACGGTCCAGGGTGAACATGGCCACGCCATCGCCCACGGTGAGCACCAGCGTGGTTTGTGGTCCATAGACGCAGTAACCGGCAGCCACTTGTTGCTTGCCAGGCTGCAAAAAGTCTTGCTCGGTCACGCCTTGACCGCCGTCGGTTTTTTTCAACACGCTGAAAATCGTGCCGATGCTGACGTTGACATCGATGTTGGAAGACCCATCGAGCGGATCAAACATCAGCAGGTATTCACCTTGTGGGTATCGGTTGGGCACCAGGTAGATGCTGTCCATCTCTTCACTGGCCATGGCCGCCAAGTGGCCACCCCATTCGTTGGCCTCGAGCAGCACCTCGTTGGCGATGATGTCCAGTTTCTTCTGCACTTCGCCTTGCACGTTCTCGCTGTCAGCACTGCCCAATACACCGCCTAAAGCACCTTTGTTCACGGCGTGGCTGATGCTTTTGCAAGCGCGGGCTACCACTTCGAGCAACAGGCGCAAGTCGGCCGGGATGTGGCCTTTGTCGCGTTGCTGCTCGACCAGGTAGCGGGAGAGGGAAATTTTGGAGCTCATCTTCATTCCTTGGTTTCTGGCGTCGAGTTCAGGTGCTGCACTTCGAGCTTGACGTCATGCCGCTTTCAGGGCGCGGCTGATGACTTCGCGCACGTCATTGGAGAGCTCAGCCTTGGCGGCCACGCGCTCAATGGCGACTTTGGCTGCGCTGCGGTAGGGCTCTGCCAGACGGCTCCAGCGGTCCATGGCGCGGGCCAAGCGGGCAGCCACTTGCGGGTTGATGGCATCCAGCGCCAGCACTTGTTCGCTCCAATACACATAGCCTGCCGCGTCGGCGCGGTGAAAACCAGCCGGGTTGGCACTGCAGTAGCTAAAGATCAGACTGCGCGCGCGGTTGGGGTTGCGCAGGCTGAAATCTTGGTGTTGCATGAGTTGGCGCACGCGTGGCAACACGTCGCCTGCGCGGTCGGGGGCGCCAGCTTGCAAGGCAAACCATTTGTCGATCACCAGGGCTTCATGCTGGAACATTTTGTGGAACAAGGCCAGGGCATCTTGCGCCAAGGCATGGCCGCTCACCACCAAAGCCGACAAGGCGTTGAAGCGGTCGGTCATGTTGCTCGCATCCTTGAACTGTTGGTAGACGCGTCCAGGCGTGATGGCATCGCCGCTTTGCACGGCGGCCACGCACAGCATGGTCATGGACAGACCCGCCAAGGCGCGGCGCCCGCTCGACTTGGCGTCGGGCGTATAGGCACCGTTGTGCTTGTGAGCATCCCATGCCCATTGCCAGTCGACCTGGAGCGCTGATGCCAGTTGGAGGCGCATGTTCTCGCGCAGGGCGTGCACGCGTTGGGGGTCCACCACGTCCAGCTGATCCGCGATGTAATTTTCTGAGGGCAGCGTGAGCGCCAAGTCTTTGAAGGCCGCATCCAGCTGGGGGTGGCGCAGCACATTTCGCAAGGCAGCGATCAGAGCCTCGGACAGTACGGGCTGGCCCGTCAAGTCCTTGTTTTGTTGGATCGCGTCCAAAGCGCTTTGCAGCATCAGGCGTTGACCGGCCTCCCATTGGTTGAAGGCATTACTGTCGTGGGCCAACAAGATCAGCAAGTCGTCGGCGTTCAGGCCGTCTTCCAGCACCACGGGGGCACTGAAGGACCGCAGCAAGGAGGGCACGGGCTCGCTGTCGAGGTTGACAAAGGTGTAGCTGGCACTGGCTTGGGTGAGCACCAATGTGACTTGTGGTGCAGCCTCATCCCTACCCGCGAGTTGCAAGGACATGGATGCCCCTTCGCGGCTGAGCAAACCCAAAGTCACGGGAATGACGAACGGCGCTTTGTGGTTTTGATCAGGCGTGGCTGGACAATTTTGGTTGAGCGTGAGCGTGTAGCTGCGCTCAGCGGCGTTGAAGACGCCGCTGGCTTGCAGGCGTGGTGTCCCCGCTTGGCTGTACCAGTTTTTGAAATCGCTCAGGTGATGGGCCAGTGCCGAGCCTGGGTTGGCGTCGGCGATCGCTTGCGCAAAGTCGTCGCAGGTCACGGCTTGGCCATCGTGGCGCTCAAAATAAAGCTTCATGCCCTGTGCGAATCCATTGCGGCCTTCGCTGTCAGCAGGTGTGGCCACCAGCGTTTGCATCATGCGAACGACTTCGGAGCCTTTTTCGTAGATGGTGACTGTGTAGAAGTTGTTGATCTCTACGTAGCTGTCGGGGCGCACTGGGTGGGCCATGGGGCCTGCGTCTTCGGCAAACTGTACGGTGCGCAAAACGCGCACGTCTTCGATGCGCTTGACGGCGCGGGCGCTGGCCTCGCCCGCCATGTCTTGGCTGAACTCTTGGTCGCGGAAGACCGTCAGGCCCTCTTTGAGGGACAACTGAAACCAGTCGCGGCAGGTGATGCGGTTGCCTGTCCAGTTGTGAAAATACTCATGCCCCACAACGCTTTCGATGCCGCCGAAATCCATGTCGGTCGCTGTGTTCGGGTTGGCCAGCACGTACTTGGTGTTGAAGATGTTCAGACCCTTGTTTTCCATCGCGCCCATGTTGAAGTCGCTGGTGGCGACGATCATGAAGCGTTCCAAGTCGAGTGGCAGACCAAACCTGGCTTCGTCCCAGGCCACGCTGGCCATGAGCGAGTTCATGGCGTGTTCGGTCTTGTCCAGGTCGCCCGGACGCACAAACACCTGCAGCAAGTGTTCGGTGCCGCTGCGGCTGGTGATGCGTTGCTCACGCGCGACCAACTGCCCCGCAACCAGGGCGAACAGGTAGCAGGGCTTTTTGTGCGGGTCGACCCATTTGGCAAAATGTCTCGGGCCGTTGGGGCCGTCTTCCAAGTCGCCTTGCTCGACCAGGTTGCCGTTGGACAGCAAAACGGGGTATTTGGCCTTGTCAGCACGCAGCGTCACGGTGTAGCTGGCCATCACGTCCGGACGGTCCAAGAAATAGGTGATTCGTCTAAAACCTTCAGCTTCGCATTGCGTGAAGAAGGTGCCTTGACTGACGTACAAGCCCATCAGTTGGGTGTTTTTCTCGGGATTGCAGGTCGTGAAGATTTCCAGATCGAAGGCATCAGAGCCTTCCGGCAAATTTTCGAGGACCAGTTGTCCACCATCCATCTTGAACGAGGTGCCTGCGCCGTTGACCAGCACACGCGCCAAATTCAGGTCTTCGCCATCCAAACGCAGCGGTTGCACGGCCACATCGGGGTTGCGACGCAGGCGCATTCTGTTGAGCACGCGGGTTTTCGTGGGCTCGAGGTCGAACGTCAGATCGACTGTGTCAATCCAGAAAGCCGGGGCGGCATAAGCTTCCCGGTGAATCGCAGTGGGTTGTCCTTCACGCATCACTAACTCCGTTTTCTTTGAGGTCTGAGCAGCTCAGAGGCCTTGCTTCAGTGAGGCTTCGATGAACGCGTCGAGGTCGCCATCGAGCACTTTTTGGGTGGCCGAAATCTCGACGTTGGTGCGCAGATCTTTGATGCGGCTGTTGTCCAGCACATAGCTGCGGATCTGGTGACCCCAGCCCACATCGGTCTTGGTGTCTTCCAGCTTTTGCTGCTCTTCCATGCGCTTGCGCATTTCAAAGTCATACAGGCGCGAGCGCAAGCGCTGCCAAGCCACGTCGCGGTTGCTGTGTTGGCTTCGGCCATCTTGGCACTGGACCACGATGCCCGTGGGAATGTGCGTCAGGCGCACCGCCGAGTCGGTTTTGTTGATGTGCTGACCGCCCGCGCCACTGGCCCTGAAGGTGTCGGTGCGCACATCGGACGGGTTGATGTTGATCTCGATCGAGTCGTCGATCTCAGGGTAGACAAACAGGGATGCAAAGGATGTGTGTCGGCCGCCCGATGAGTCGAACGGGCTCTTGCGGACCAAACGGTGCACACCCGTTTCGGTGCGCAGCAAGCCAAAAGCGTACTCGCCTTCGATCTTGATGGTGGCGCCCTTGATGCCTGCCGTATCGCCCGGTGTTTCGTCTTCCACGGTGGCTTTGAAGCCTTTGCGTTCGGCGTACTTGATGTATTGGCGCAACAGCATGCTGGCCCAGTCGCAGGCTTCGGTGCCGCCTGCGCCCGCTTGGATGTCGACAAAACAATTCAGCGGGTCGGCTTCATGGCGGAACATGCGGCGGAATTCGAGGTCTTCGACGAGTGCAGTCAATTTGACGGCTTCTGCTTCGATGGTCATCAGACCATCGTCATCGCCTTCTTCCTTGCTCATCTCGAAGAGTTCAAGGTTATCAGCCAGTTCGCTGGTCAGGTTGGTGATGGTGACCACCACGCCGTCCAAGGCTTTTTTTTCTTTGCCCAGTTCTTGGGCTTTTTTGGGGTCGTTCCAGACCGCCGGATCTTCGAGGGATGCGTTGACGGTTCTCAGCCGTTCAGATTTGGCATCGTAGTCAAAGATACCCCCGTAACTCGTGGGTACGAGCGGTCAGGTCTGTGAGGGATGCGCCGATTTGGTTGATGTGTTCTGCGTCCATGGGGAAACTCCGATGCGGTAAACCGGGCATTTTCTCATGACTTGCCTGTTTCGAGCCGTGTTGCTCAGCGCAGTCTGGTGGCTCCAAACAATTAAAACAGCCGACCCCAAGAGAACATCAATCCGGCATTGCCCAAAATTTTCATCTGCAGAGAGTCTTGTGGACTGATCTTGTAGCCCAGTGAGGGAATGATGGCAGGTGAAAAACCATGGTGGTTCAGGGGCACTTTGTCTTCGTAAGGCGCCACGTAGCCATAAAGAATGCCTGCGGTGACTTTCACAAACAATTGAGGCGAACCCAGCAAGCCATTGAACTGCTGACCAGCGTAGAGATACACCGAGGGTTGACCAAATGAGTTGCTGAAAAAGCTCACCCCGCAAAACCGGTTGCCTGGCAGCTGCTCGTCCAAGGCCAAAAGCACCACAGGCTTGTGTTCCGGGTTCTGACTCCAGTGGTGGGTGTAAGGGGAGAACGTGATTTCTCCCCTTTTGACGGGCTCCGCTGCGCCTTGCACACCCAAAAAAGAAGGGCAATGGCGAGTTTCCTGCGACATGGCGGGCAGGGCCGCCAGCGCCAAGGCGCCGAGGATTACCCGAATTGTGGAGTGGGCCAACAGTTTCATGTGGAGCTTGTCATCAAAAAGTTGGCGGATTGTAAGTCGCCGATCAGCTCAGAAAATTTTCAAGCAGTGCAGCCAAAGCCTGGGGTTGGTCGTGGTGCAACATGTGACCCGCATCTTGGATCATGGCTTGTTGCAGGGTGGGCACGGATTTCAAGCGTTCGTGAAACTCGGCCAAGGTGTATTTGCCCTTCCACCACTGGCTGAGCGAGTCGTCCGAAGCTTCCACCACCAGAACCGGGGCGCTGATGCGGCGGTACATGGCCAAGGCTTCTTCAATGTGGAACAAATAGGGGTTGATGACCTTGTGCGCCGAGTCACCCAGAATGCGCCACTGGCCATCGGGGCCCTGTTGCGCCCAGTGTTGGGCCAACCAGTCGGCTTTGTCCTGGCTCAAGCGGGCGTTGGTCTTCATCAGGCGGCCCGCCACACCCGCGGGCGTGGGGTAGGGCTTGAGCGTGTTGTCGCCCGCGCGTTGCGCTTTGAGCTCGTCGAGCCACTGGGTCATGCGGCTGGGGGCTTGGGCAGGCTGGGTGGCGGCCATGCCAAAGCCTTCGAGGTTGACCAAGCGGCGGATGCGCTCTGGGCGGGTGCCCGCGTACATCATGACCACGTTGCCGCCCATGCTGTGGCCGACCAGGTCAATGGCTCGTCCGGGGTAGAGCACATCGAGCAGGGCGTCCAGATCGGCCAGGTAATCGGGGAACCAGTAGCTGTCGGTGGCCGGGGTCTCGGTCAGGCCGTAGCCACGCCAGTCCATCGCGATGATGGGGCGCTGGCGGACAAATGCCTCGCTGAAGGCATCCACCATGAACTGGTAAGAGGCGGCCACGTCCATCCAGCCGTGGGCCAGCACGAGCGGCGTCGCATCGGGTGAGGGCGTCCCCCATTGACGGACGTGGTAGCGGCAGCCGCGCAGCGGCACCCAGTGGCTGTGTGATTCGCGTAAAACTTGGTACATACTTTCGATCATAAGGAGACACACGATGAGCGCCAGTCGCAACCAGGACCGCCCGAGCCCCCGCACCACCGACCACTATCCCGCCATCCACCAGGGCTTTGGCTGGAAAGTGCCCAAGCGTTTCAACATGGCGCAGGCCTGCTGTGGCCAGTGGGCGGCAAATCCCGCCACGTCACGGCGCATCGCCATCCGCGAGCATGTGGCGGGGCAGGGTTTGGGACAAAGCTGGACATTCGGTCAGCTTCAAAATGCGGCCAACCGCTTGAGCCATGTGCTGCGCAGCCAAGGCGTGCAGCGCGGGGACCGGGTGGCGATTGTCTTACCCCAGCGTTTTGAAACCGCGGTGGCCTACATGGCCGTCTTGCAAATGGGTGCCGTGGCCATGCCGCTGTCCATGTTGTTTGGTCCCGAGGCGCTGTCTTTTCGCATCAATGACAGCCAAGCCCGCGTGGCGGTGTGCGATGAATCGACCGTGCAGGCTTTGCAGCAGGCAAGACCCGATTGCCCTGGTTTGCAAACACTGATCGGGGTGGGGCAGGCGGGGGCGCAGGCCGATCTGGATTACGCCCAATCGACGGCTAAGCACTCCGCGACATTCAAACCTGAGAGCACCCTCGCCGTGGACCCGGCGGTGCTGATTTACACCAGCGGCACCACGGGCAACCCCAAGGGAGCCCTCATTCCGCACCGGGCACTGATTGGCAATCTGACGGGCTTTGTGTGCAGCCAGAACTGGTTTGGCTTTGACCCGGCAGATGCCCGTCGACCGTCCAAAGCGCTGTTCTGGTCGCCGGCCGACTGGGCCTGGACAGGGGGCTTGATGGACGCTTTGTTGCCCAGTTTGTACTTTGGACGCCCCATCGTGGCCTTCAACGGGCGGTTTTCTCCCGAAATGGCCTTTGAGATTTTGCAAAGTCATGGCGTCACGCACACCTTTTTGTTCCCAACGGCGCTCAAAGCCATGATGAAGGCGGTGCCCGACGTGAAAGCACGCTACCACTTGAAATTGCAAGCGATGATGAGCGCTGGCGAGGCGGTGGGTGACGCGGTTTTTGCTTACTGCCAAGCGCAAATGGGCGTGACCGTGAATGAGATGTTCGGCCAGACTGAGATCAATTACGTGGTGGGCAACTGCACCCTTTTATGGCCCGCCAAACCCGGCAGCATGGGCAAAGGCTATCCGGGCCACCAGGTGGCGGTCATTGACGAGGCGGGCCAGCTCTGCCCGCCTGGCACACCTGGCGAAGTGGCTGTGAACCGCTTGGATGTGCACGGACAGCCCGACCCGGTGTTCTTTTTGGGCTATTGGAACAACGACAAAGCCACCCAAGCCAAATACACGGGCGACTGGTGCCGCACCGGGGACATGGCCGTCTGCGACGAGGACGGCTACCTCTGGTACCAAGGCCGCACCGACGACATGTTCAAGGCCGCCGGCTACCGCATCGGCCCTGGCGAGATTGAAAACTGTCTGGTCAAACACCCAGCCGTGCAGAATGCCGCCGTGGTGCCCAAGCCCGATGTTGACCGTGGCGCGGTGGTCAAGGCCTATGTGGTGTTGTCGCCCGACTGGTGGGCCCGTAGGCCCATCGGACCGGGCCAGGCCAGCTTTGACGACGCGGTGCGTCGCGAACTTCAGGCCCATGTGCGCGGGTTGCTCGCCCCCTATGAATACCCCAAAGAGATCGAGTTCATCGACCAGTTGCCCATGACCACCACCGGCAAGGTACAGCGCCGTGTACTGCGCTTGCAGGAAGAAGCACGCGTGACAGCCCGCACCGCAGCAAAGACATAACGCGTGACAAAATCTTGCCAGACGCCCCGGGCTTGAGTTTGGGGTGCATCCGCCGACATGAAAACCCAAGGAAACACCATGAAAACCGTTCAACTCGGACAATCCGATTTGCAAGTGACGCCCATCTGCCTGGGCACCATGACCTTTGGCGAGCAAGTTCATGAAGCGGATTCGCACGCCATTCTGGATCGCTCTTTGGACGCCGGGATCAACTTCATCGACACCGCCGAGATGTATGCCGTGCCCGCCACCGCAGCCACATGTGGTTTCACCGAAACCTACATCGGCAATTGGTTTGCCAAAAACCCTGGCGTTCGGCAAAAGCTGGTGTTGGCCACCAAAGTAGCTGGCCCCTCGCGCGGCATGCCCTGGATTCGCGAAGGATCGGGTTTGACTGGGCAAGACATCCTGAATTCTTGCGATGCCAGTTTGCGTCGTTTGCAAACCGATGTGATCGATCTGTACCAGATCCACTGGCCCGAGCGCCATGTGCCGGTGTTTGGCATGGCTTATTTCGACCCCAGCAAAGACAAGTCGGTCACCTCGATCCACGAGCAACTCGAAGCGCTTTCCAAATTGGTCAAGGCAGGTAAGGTGCGCTATGTCGGTTTGTCCAACGAGTCGCCCTATGGCGTGCACGAGTTTGTGCGCCTCGCAGAGCAGCACAATCTTCCGCGTGTGGCCACGGTGCAAAACCCTTATTGCTTGGTCAGCCGCGCTTACGACAACGGTTTGGACGAAACGTGCTACCGATTGAACGTGTCCATGTTGGCTTATTCGCCACTGGGCTTTGGCTTGCTGACGGGCAAATACGATCAAGAAGATTTGTCCGGCCCCTTGGTCCCCGATGGTGGTCGCATCGCCCGTTATGACTCGATGCGCAAACAGCGCTGGGGCCGCCCAGAGGCGCTGGTGGCCGCACGCCGTTACAACCAGTTGGCGCGAGACAACGGCATGACGCCCACTCAGATGGCGCTGGCGTTTTGCTACCACCGCTGGAGCGTCGCCAGCACCATCATTGGTGTGACATCTGTGGCGCAGCTGAACGAAGACTTGGCGGCTTGGTCGACCGAGTTGTCGCCAGAAGTGCTCAAGGCCATTGACGCCATCCGCTGGGACATGCGCGACCCCGCTTTGTGACCGAGCGATGGCCAAAAAAGACAAAGTCAGTGAAACCCCCGCTACGGCGCTTTTGCGCCAGCATGGGGTGAACTTCACGGAACACCCCTACGAATACCTGGAGCATGGGGGGGCGCAGCACAGCGCCCAAGTGCTGGGCATGGACCCATTTGCCGTGGTCAAAACCTTGATCATGCAAGATCAGGATGCCAAACCCCTGGTGGTCCTGATGCACGGCAACCGCAAAGTCTCGACCAAAAATTTGGCGCGACAAATTGGCTTTAAATCGGTGGAGCCTTGTGCGCCCGAGGTGGCCAATCGGCACAGCGGCTACTTGGTGGGCGGCACATCGCCCTTTGCCACGCGCCGTCAAATGCCCGTTTTCATTGAGGAAACCATCCTGGCTTTGCCCCGCATTTGCATCAATGGCGGTCGGCGCGGTTATCTGGTGGGCATCGACCCACAGGTCTGCGTACAACTGCTGGCAGCCCAGCCCGTGAACTGCGCGCTGGCAGAATGACGCCCAGACAAGAACGAGGGAGCTTTGGATGGACGCGTTGATGCCAGTGGCCGTGGTGGTGGCCGGATATTTGTTGGGTTCGCTGAGTTTTGCAGTGATCGTGAGCCGGTTGATGGGCCTGAACGACCCGCGCAGCTACGGTAGCAAAAACCCGGGAGCCACCAACGTGTTGAGATCCGGCAGCAAAAAAGCCGCCGTCCTGACGCTGTTCCTGGATGCCTTCAAGGGCTGCTTACCCGTGGCGTTGGTGCTGGCTTGGGGGCCAGAATTTGGCTTGGGCCCTGAATGGGCTGCTTTGGCGGGTTTGGCCGCATTTTTAGGGCACCTCTACCCGGTGTTTTTTGGCTTTGCAGGTGGCAAAGGTGTGGCCACGGCGGTGGGCGTGGTAGTGGGCGTCAACGGCAGCTTGGCGCTGGCGGTGGTGCTCAGCTTTGCCATCGTGTTGTTTTTTTCGCGCTACGTGTCTTTGGCCTCGATGGTCGCCGCCGTGTTTGCCCCCGCTTTTTACCTGTTGGGTGATGGGGTCGCTTGGCAGGCGTCGACGCCCGAAGTTGTGAGCTTGGCGGTCATGGCCTTGCTGCTGGTTTGGCGACACCGCGAGAACATTCAACGGTTGTTGGCCGGTACCGAGTCTGCACTGGGAAAGAAAAAAGCATGAGCCAGGACATTCAGCGTTTGCATGTGGCCGCGCGCTACAGCGAGGCGGCCATTTTCAATGGCGTGGTGTACCTGGCGGGCATGGTGCCGGAGTGCGAAGCCACCGACATCCGCAGCCAGACGGCCGATGTGCTGCGCCAGATCGAGCAGCGATTGGCCGAGGCGGGCAGCGACAAAACCCGCATTCTGCGCACCCAGATTTACCTGAAAGACATCACCGACATCGCGGCCATGAACGAGGTGTGGGACGCTTGGGTGGTCTCAGGCAGCGCACCGCCCCGCGCCACGGTGCAGGCCACTCTGGCCAATTCGGCTTATTTGATCGAGGTGGTGGTGACAGCGGCCGCCAAATCCTGAGGCCCTGTGAATCAGGGGCTTCGCCAGAGGCAAACCCGCCAGCGCTCAATCCCTGAAATTGTCGAAAGACAAGGGCAAGTCCGGCATGTCTTTGCGCAGCATGGCCATGGCGGCCTGTAGGTCGTCGCGCTTGGTGCCCGTGACGCGCACTGCATCGCCCTGGATAGATGCCTGCACCTTGATCTTGCTGTCCTTGATGAGGCGGGTGATCTTTTTGGCATCTTCGGTCTCGATGCCGTTTTTGACCTTGACCACTTGCTTGACCTTGTCGCCGCCGATTTTCTCGACCTTGCCGATGTCCAGAAATCGCACGTCCACATTGCGCTTGGTCAGCTTGTTGCGCAGGATGTCTTCGACTTGCGTGAGTTGAAACTCGGCATCACCGAACATCGTGATCTCTTTGTCCTTGAGTTCGATGTTGGCTGAGGTGCCTTTGAAGTCAAAACGGGTGCCGATTTCTTTGGCAGAAGTATCTACGGCGTTGCGCACTTCGACCATATTGGGTTCGCAAACGGTATCAAACGAGGGCATGGCGGTAAAAATCCGTGGGTTGAGAATGCGACAATTCTCCCATGTTCCTTGAGAAAAATGTCCCCCTGCAGCCATACAACACCTTTGGCATTGCTGCCAAAGCCCATGCTTTGGTGCGGGTTCATTCAGAAGCCGATCTGCTGGCCGTTCTGGCTGACCCCCAATTGGCCACTTTGCCCCGACAAGTGCTGGGCGGGGGCAGCAACATCGTCTTGACCGGTGACGTCAAGGCGCTGGTGCTCAAGATCGAGGTGCCCGGAATGCGCCTGGCCAGCGAGACCGAGAAGCACTGGGTGATCGAAGCAGGGGCGGGTGTGGACTGGCACGCTATGGTGGCCTGGACGCTTGAGCAGGGCTACCCGGGACTGGAAAACATGGCCCTGATTCCTGGCACCGTGGGGGCTTCACCTGTGCAGAACATCGGCGCTTATGGCGTGGAACTGCAAGACCGCTTTGACTCGCTGGATGCGATGGACCTGTTCACGGGTGAGTTGTTCAGCCTGAACGCGGCGCAATGCGGCTTCAGTTACCGTGATTCTGTGTTCAAACATGCTTCGGGCGGCTCGGAGGGTTTGGGCCTGGCAGGCAGGGCGGTGATTTTGCGGGTGCGCTTTGCGCTGCCCAAACGCTGGAAGCCCGAGCTGGGCTATCTGGATCTGGCGCGCAAGATGATCGAGACCGGCAACCACAGCCCCGATGCCCGGCAGATTTTTGACTGGGTCTGCGCCATTCGCCGCGCCAAACTGCCCGACCCGCAGCTGATCGGCAACGCGGGCAGCTTCTTCAAGAACCCCACGGTGACGCCAGAACAATGTGCCGACATCATCGCCCGAGACCCGAAAGTGGTGCACTACCCCATGCCCGACGGCAGCATCAAGCTGGCCGCAGGCTGGCTGATCGACGCTTGCGGCTGGAAAGGCAAGACCGTGGGGCACGCCGGGGTCTATGAAAAGCAGGCGCTGGTTTTGGTGAACCGGGGTGGGCGCGATAACCCTTGCACGGGTGGTGAGGTGATGACACTCGCCAAGGCCATTCAGACCAGCGTCTACGAGCGGTTTGGGATTTTGCTGGAGCCTGAGCCTGTGGTGATCTGACGCTTGTTCGTGGTGTTTTGCCGCGATGAAAAGCAGGCTTCTGGGTGCGGGTCCATCGTTTCATGGCCGACGAGGTGATGGTTCTGGGCAAAGCCATTCAGCCCAAGCTGCAGGATTCGGTTTCCTACTAAAAACACCTCTTTCTGACAAAAATGACGTTTTATTGTTTTCTTTTGTATAAAATTCGCAATTATTGCAATTTTAACGCGACCTGATGAAGGTTGAATCGGCAGGAGAAAACCCGTTGATGGATACAAAAGATGATCAGCCGCAAAGCCGGCGTCAGTGGCTTGCCGCAAGCCTGGTTGCGCCAATAGGGATGGCGCAGGCCAACACAGGGGGGGCGAATGCGGTGACGGAAGGCCGCAAAACCTTGCGCTTGATGTCGGCTTGGCCCAGCACCAGCACGGGTTTTGCGGCCTTGTTGGGTCGTGCTTCGCGAAAGATCGCCGAGATGTCCGGCGGATCATTGCAGATCGAGGTGGTGTACGCCGATCAGACCAAAAAGTCGGCGCTGCAGATCTACGATGCCGTGGCATCGGGGGAATTCGACTTGTCGCATGCCACGCCGTATTACTGGACCGGCCGCTCTGCAGCATTCAATTTCTTTTCCACTGTGCCCTTTGGCATGCTGCCTGTAGAGCATTACAGCTGGTTGCGCTATGGCGGGGGCCACGAACTTTGGAAGCAGTTGTGTGCGCCAACGGGGGTGGTGCCGATTCCCTGCGGCAACAGTGGCGTGCAAATGGGGGGCTGGATGCGCAAGCCTATCGATTCGCTGCAGTCACTCAAGGGCCTCAAGCTGCGTTACCCCGGGCTGGGCGGCGAGGTACTTAGGGCGCTGGGGGCCACCCCCGTGACCTTGCCAGCCATTGAAATCATTTCGGCTCTGCGCGACGGCAGGATCGATGGTGCCGAGTGGGTATCGCCTTGGCCGGACTTGGACATGGGTTTGCATCAGGTTTGCAACTATTACTATGCGCCGGGCTTTCATGAGCCGGGGCACACGGCCGAAATGTTGGTCAATCAGCGTGTCTGGGAGAAGCTCTCGAGCGCCCACAAGGCCATCCTGGAGACGTATGGCTGGGGCGAGTTCATGGAAATGCAGGCCCATTTCTACCATGAGAACGCGCGCTCCCTGGATCGCTTGCGCAGCATCAAGACCCTGCAGGTGCTGCGCTACCCGAACGATGTGGTCAAGGCCTTTCGGCTCAAGACGCCCGAGGTGGTGCGCGCGGCCGTCGAAACAGACCCGTTTGGCAAAACGGTGCACGACAGCTATTACGGTTACCTGCGCCAGCAGCTTCGCTGGGCAGAGCTGTCGGATCGGGCATATTGGCAGGCACGCTACATCTGAGCGGCTTGTTGGACCTGTGATCTGTCGTTCATGCCCATGATGTCTCGCAGCCATGCCAGCAAAACCGCCTGGATCTGGCTGGGCTGGGCTGTGGTGGTGCTGGTGTTGTGGGGTCTGAGCCTTCTTTACGGTCTCAGCCTGCACCAGCAGCAGCAAGCCAGCGCCTGGCGGCAGGCCGAAGCGGTGACCAAAATGATCGGTGTGCGCATCTTGGGGCGCCTGCAGCACATGGACGACATCATGCTGCACACCCAGGATGCGTTCAACCGCTTTGGGCCGGGTCTGACAGGCAAGGACACGATGCTCAGGTCGCGCAACACCATCGCAGACTTGCACCATGTGGTGATCCTGAACGCTGCAGGCGATCCGATCCTGTCTGTTCCTCCCGGCCTGGACACCCGGGATTATTCGGCACTGATCGATCGGGCTGTCATCGCCACCAAGACGGATGTTTTCTCCTTTGGCTGGGCAGAGGCGTCCGGTGCAGTCATGGCTCGGGCCATGAACTTGCAGTTCGAGGATGGCACCTTTGCAGGGGCCGTGGCGGTGTTGACCCCTGCAGCCTGGATCGGTGAAGCCCTGAGTGAGCCGGCAAGGGCTTATGGCCTGTCCATCCGGCTGTTATTGCACGCGCAGCCCCTGGCGCAAGATCAGGGTGCCAGCGATTGGACGCAGCAGGCCGGCTTGGTGCGTGAGTTCGAGGTGATGCCAGGCGAAATGACGCTTCAGGTGCGCTTGCGGCAGGATGAGCTTGATCGCCAGTGGTGGGACAGTTTCAAAGCGATTGCGGTGGTGGTCAGCTTCAGCTGCATGGCCCTGCTGTTGGGTGCATTGTGGTTGCACCGCGCTGTGGTGCAGCAGATGAGAAGTGCGGTTGCGGCCGAGATTTCTGCCAAGGAAGCCCTGGTCAAGGCCCGCTTTTTGGCCAATATGAGCCATGAGTTGCGTACACCGATGACAGGGGTGCTCGGAGCGGTGGAGTTGCTGCACGACACGCAACCCTCTTCGGCGCAAAGAAGCTTGCTGTCGCTCATCGAGAGTTCGGGGCGGCACTTGATGAACATCCTCAACGATGTGCTGGACGTCTCCCGCATGGACTTCAATGCGATGCAATTGGAGCTGGAGCCGGGTGCCTTGCTTCAAGTGTTGGAAGATGTGAGTCAGGTCCTGATGCCCAAGGCACGGTTGCAGGGCATCGCGCTGTACGCGCACCTGGACCTGCACGAAAGCGTGAACTTGCGCATGGATGTCTTTCGGCTCACGCAGGTACTCACCAATTTGCTGGGCAACGCCATCAAGTTCACCATGACTGGCCATGTGGTGTTGCACGCATGGCTGCAGCAAGAGGACGAGCGGCTTTGTCTGAAGATCGAGTTGACCGATACCGGTATCGGGATTGATGCCCACCAGATGCAGACCTTGTTTCAGCCGTTTTCGCAAGCCGATCTGAGCACCAGCCGCCGTTTTGGAGGCAGCGGCTTGGGCCTGCTCATCAGCAAGCGTCTGGTGGAGTTGATGGGTGGACAAATCGGGGTGGACAGCCGACTGGGGCAGGGCAGCCGATTCTGGGTGGATATTCCCGTGGATGCGCAAGACATGCCGCCCATGCCGGCCATGGCCAACCTGGGCATGCCAAGCCATGTGCTGTTGTGTGTGAGCGATCCGCTGCTGCGCCGAAGTCTGCAAATCCACTTGCATCGCTTGGCGGTGGAGCCTGTGATTTGCGATGTCGCGCAGGCGATCCAATCACCCGTGCAATGCCTGCTCATGGATGGCGATATGCTCCGGCAGGGGGTCGGGTGGGACTTGGGCGATAAGCAGGTGTTGCGGGTGCTCAGTGATGCCCAGACCCTGCAGTCTGAAGAGGTGCCGGTGGCTCGCCAAGGACACGAGGCGGTGCTGGTCGAGCCGATTCGCCGGGCTGACCTGGCAAGCATGCTGCGTCAGCTGTGTGGGGCTGTGGCCGAGCCCGAGCCGCAGGAGCCGCTGGATTCGGCTTCAGCGCCATCGCATGCCCTGAAAGGGCTGAGTGTGCTGGTGGCGGAAGACAATCCGGTGACGCAGAAAATCCTGCAGATGTTCATGAAGAGCATGGGTTGTGATGCGGTTTTTGTGGGGGATGGCCAGCAGGCCATCGATGTTGCGCGTGAACGCAGTTTCGATGTGGTGCTCATGGATTGCCATATGCCAGGCATCGATGGCTATGCTGCGGCCCGAGTGATTCGTGAGTCCATGCCGGCGCATGCAGGGCAAAGGCACTTGCCCATCATCGCCTTGACGGCAGCCACCATGCCCGAGGACGTGCGTCTGGCCATGGCGGCGGGTATGGACGAGGTGTGCAGCAAGCCGATCAACCGCAAGCTGCTGAGCGAGCGGCTGATGTACTGGCGGCAGCGGCGTGAGCGTCCGGTTGTGGATGTGGCGTGATTCCCCCAAGAATGGCTGTGTAGGCGGTGTCTGCAGAAAGGGTTTCGCAGATACCTTGCCCTGACGGCCAGGTTCACCCAGCCAAGCCAGCCCATGAAAAAAATCACTTCTTGCCGCTGCCTTCGAGCTTGTAAATGTGGGGGCCATCGCCCACCGACAGCAAGCCGGTTTGGGCGTAGATGCCCAGTTTGGCGCGGGTGTCCACGATGTCCAGATTGCGCATGGTCAGCTGGCCAATGCGGTCGAGCGGGCTGAACGGCGCGTCTTCCACTTTTTCCATCGACAAACGCTCTGGGGCGTAAGTCAGGTTGGCCGACTCGGTGTTCAGGATGCTGTAGTCGTTGCCACGGCGCAGCTCCAGCGTCACAGTCCCTGTCACGGCGCGGGCCACCCAGCGCTGGGCGGTTTCGCGCAGCATGATGGACTGGGGGTCGAACCAGCGACCTTGGTACAACAAGCGGCCCAGACGAAGACCGTTGATGCGGTACTGCTCGATGGTGTCTTCGTTGTGGATGCCGGTGACCAAGCGCTCATAGGCGATGTGCAGCAGCGCCATGCCGGGGGCTTCGTAGATGCCGCGGCTCTTGGCTTCGATGATGCGGTTTTCGATCTGGTCGCTCATGCCCAGACCATGGCGGCCACCGATTTCGTTGGCCTTGAGGAACAGCTCAACCGGATCGGCGTACTCCACGCCGTTCAAGGCCACGGGCATGCCTTCTTCAAAGCGCACGCTGACCTCTTCGGCCATGACTTCGACCTCCGGCTTCCAGAATGCCACGCCCATGATGGGGTTGACGATCTTCATGCCGCTTTGCAGGCTTTCCAGGTCCTTGGCTTCGTGGGTGGCACCCAACATGTTGCTGTCGGTGGAGTAGGCCTTTTCGGCGCTCATCTTGTAGCCAAAGCCGTTGGCCGTCATGAAGGCGGACATTTCAGCACGGCCACCCAGTTCATCGATGAACAGCTGGTCCAGCCAGGGCTTGTAGATCTTGAGGCTCGGGTTGGTGAGCAGACCGTAACGGTAAAAGCGCTCGATGTCGTTGCCCTTGAAGGTGCTGCCGTCGCCCCAGATGTTGACGTCGTCTTCCTTCATGGCGGCCACCAGCATGGTGCCGGTCACGGCGCGGCCCAGCGGGGTGGTGTTGAAGTAGGTGATGCCACCGGTGGAAATGTGGAAAGCGCCACTTTGGATGGCCGCGATGCCTTCGTAGGCCAGTTGGGTGCGGCAGTCGACCAAGCGGGCTTTTTCGGCGCCGTATGCCATCGCCTTGCGGGGAATTTCGTTGTAGTCGGCTTCGTCTGGCTGGCCCAAGTTCGCGGTGTAGGCGTAGGGCAGGGCGCCCTTTTGCTTCATCCACAGCAGGGCGGCAGAGGTGTCCAGACCGCCCGAAAAGGCGATACCGACTTTTTGCCCTTTGGGCAGGTTTTGCAAGATGGTGCTCATGGGGCGATCAACCGAAGTGGCAAATGTAGTGGTAAGGCTCGGTCACGCGGATGTCGAACTTGGAGTTACCGGGGATGCTGAATTCTTCGCCCGCGCTGGATTTGACCCATTCGGTGCTGCCATCCAGCTTGTATTCGCAAAAGCCACCGACGCACTCCATGATCTCAGGCGCGCCGGTGTTGAAAGTGAGGGTGGCGGGGAGGATGACGCCCACCGACAACTTGGTGCCATCGGGCAAAGTCAGGCCGTGGCTGACGCACTTGCCGTCAAAATAAACATTGGCTTGGGTGTTGACGGATACGCCGTCGATGGTTTGGGTGGTCATGGGCAAAACAGGTCAGGGTTAACAGCGCGGGCGGGCCGCAGAAAAACGCGGCCCGAAGGCCGCGTCCATCAACAAGCTGCTATTTTAGGACACCCAGCCCTTGAGCGTTGGTCAACCAGCCCCCCTCACAGGCTGTTCAGCGCCAGTGACCGTGTCGGTGTCCGCCGCTCCATCCCCATCCCAAGTTGACACTGTTGAATACGGGTGGGTAGCTGCGGTAGACGGGAGTGGGCACATAAACCACGCGGGGCTCGGTGACCATTGTCACAGGTGGCAAAGTGCTCACGATGTTGCTGGGGGGTATTTCAGAACGAGGTGAATTGACGGGAATCACTTGCAGGGCAATGGTAGCGCCAGGGTCTTGGGGTAACTGCACTGTGTACTGCTTGCCCGCATATTCATAGACCACGTTGTAGCCGACCAAGCGGTTTTCGTAGACGTTTTGGGTGCTGCATTGGGTTTGGTTTTGGGTCCAAGCGCCGCTTGGGCCTTCGATCCGCTCGCCCACCATGGCCCCGCCCATGATGCCAATGACCGTCGCCAAAGCGCGGCCGGAACCGTCACCTATGGCGTTGCCCATGGCGCCCCCGGCGATGGCGCCCATGAGCGCACCTGCACCCGAACTTGGCGCTTGCTGCACCACGGGCACTTGGGTGCAGGTTTGGCGGGGAACCATGACCTGTTGGTAAACAGGACTTTTGGACAGGACTTGTCCCAGCTCTTGCGCCCATGCGCCCAGTGGGGACATGGCAGTCCAGCCCAGCAGGGCGCAGCTGATAAAAACGGTTTTCATGGCGATTTCTTGGAGAGAAAGTGACACGCTCAGTTTACGCGTGCTGCGCACCCCATGGTGCGGTCGATGTGTAAAGATGGGTAACAGTTTTGTTGTTTCAAGCTGGCCACTGTTCTGGCTTGAAGCCGACGGTGATTTGGCCTGAAGGCCACACAATGACGGGTCTTTTGATGCAGCTGGCGTGCGCCAGCATCAGGGCCTTGGCGCTGTCGCTGTCTGTCACACCCGCTTGGACGCTGGTGTCGAGCTTGCGCCAGGTGGTACCTTGGCGATTGAGCAAAGTTTCCCAGCCCAAGTGGTTCATCCAAGTGTCCAGGGCGGTGTCGGGCACACCTTGTTTTTTGAAGTCGTGGAATGTGGCCTGAATGCCTTGGTCCGTCAGCCAAGTGCGCGCTTTTTTGACAGTGTCGCAGTTGGGAATGCCGTAAACAATGGGGTGCATAGGTTTGTCAAAGCTCGTGGAGATCAGTCTGGGCGACAATTGCCGCCTATGAAGACTCTACAACAATGGCTCGACTGGTGCGAGCGACTACACCCTGTGGCCATTGACATGGGACTGGACAGGGTGAAAGCCGTGGCCGACCGGATGAACCTGCGTTTCGACTGCCCGGTGATCACGGTTGCTGGTACCAACGGCAAGGGCTCGACCTGCGCCATGCTGGAGGCGGTTTTGCTGCAAGCGGGCTACAGAACTGGGGTTTACACATCGCCGCATTTGGTTCACTTTGAAGAGCGTTGCCGTTTGCATGGCGAATCGGCATCTGCCGAAGCGTTTGCCGATGCTTTTGCAGCGGTCGAGGCGGTGCGTGGTGATGTGAGTTTGACTTATTTTGAGTTCAGCACCCTGGCCATCTTGCACATGATGGCGAGTGCCAATCTGGATGTGGCCATTTTGGAAGTGGGCCTGGGCGGGCGTTTGGATGCCGTGAACATCGTGGACGCTGACTGCACCATCATCACCAGCATTGACATCGACCACACCGCCATTTTGGGCCATGACCGCGACACCATCGGACGTGAAAAAGCGGGTGTGATGCGGGCCGGACGGCCTGTGATCGTGAGCGACCCGGTCCCCCCGCAAAGTGTGATCGACCATGCAGCGGCCCTTGGCGCTGAATTGTGGTTGTTTGGCCGTGACTTCAATTACTCGGGTGACAAGCAGCAATGGGCTTGGGCAGGACGCGATCGCCGCTACAGCGGCATGGCCTACCCGGCATTGCGCGGGGCCAACCAACTGATCAATGCCTCTGGCGTGCTGGCCGCTCTTGAAGCCTTGCGCCAGCGCATTCCCGTGACGGCCCAAGCCGTGCGCAATGGCATGGCCATGGTGGAATTGCCTGGCCGCTTTCAGATCGTGCCTGGACAACCTGTTCTGGTCTTGGATGTGGCCCACAACCCGCACTCGGTGGCGGCTTTGGCCGTCAACTTGGACGCCATGGGTTTTTACCCCACCACCCATGCCGTATTCGGGGCCATGGCCGACAAAGACCTGTTGCCCATGTTCCAGCGCGTCAATCCGATGGTGGACCGTTGGTATTTCACGGATTTGCCTTTGCCACGTGCCGCCAAAGCGTCCGATTTGCAGGCCATTTGGCAAAGCCAAAACACCCGGGTTGACACGGCCAGCAGTGTGCATGCCAGCCCTTTGGTGGCCCTGCAGGCCGCCATCGATGCGGCTGACCCGGCTGATAGAATCGTTGTCTTTGGCTCCTTCTACACCGTGGGCGGTGTTTTGGCGGACGGCATACCACGCATGCAAGCCAAACACCTTAGCCCCTGAGCAATTGCCATGGCTTTTTTTAAGTTCCGATTTTCTGGTCAAACCCCGTCTGCCGAGGGCGTGGCAACCGGGCCCAGCGAAAGCATTGAAATTGTCCGCCGACGTGCTCGCCACCGTCTGACCGGTGCCGTGGTTTTGGTTTTGTTGGCAGTGGTGGGTTTTCCGCTCTTGTTTGACACCCAACCCAGGCCTGTTTCGGTGGATACGCCCATCGTGGTGCCCGACCGACAAAAAACGCCAGCGCTGGCCAGCAACCTGCCTGTGCCTGCGGCCCAAGCGCCGGCCAAACCTTTGTTGCCCAACACAGAAGCGGCCACAGTGCCTGCGCACGCCAGTTTGGATGCCCGCGAAGAAGTGGTGCCCAAACCAGCGGCTTCCTTGGTTGACAAGCCGGCAGACAATCCTGTTGAAAAGCCCGTGATCACCAAGGCCGAAGCCAAACCTGAGGCCAAGCCTGAATCCAGACCAGAGGCCAAAGCGCCAACCCCACCCAAGCCCAAAGACGATGGCCAAAAAGCCCAAGCTTTGCTCGAAGGCAAGCCCGTTAAACCCGCAGCTTCCAAGGTGGCGATTCAAGTCGGGGCCTTTACCGATGCCGCCAAAATTCGCGATGTGCGCAGCAAACTTGAGCAAGCGGGCCTGAAAACCTACACCCAAGTGGTCGAAAAAGATGGCAAAAGCACCACACGCATCCGTGTGGGGCCGTTTGAAACCAAAGAAGAGGCCGACAAAGCCGCAGCACGCATTCGCAAGCTCGATTTGCCAGCCGCCGTTTTGAAACTCTGACATGGCCATCTCCCTGACCGATTGGTTGTTGTTGGGGGTGTTGGCCAGCTCCATGCTGTTGGGGTTCTGGCGCGGTTTGGTTTATGAGGTCTTGTCCTTGGCGGGCTGGATGGCGGCTTTCATGGCCGCGCAATGGTTTGCTGAAGACACCATTGGTTTTTTGCCTTTTGTTCAGGGCGCGCCCGAATCGGTTCAGTACGCGGTCGCGTTCGTGGTGGTGTTTGTGACCACGTTGTTTGCCATGGGCATGTTGTCTTGGTTGATCAAGAAGCTGGTGGAAACCGTGGGCCTGAGGCCTGTGGATCGTTCTTTGGGCGCCATGTTTGGTTTGGCCCGCGGGGTGGTGGTTTTGTTGGTGGTCACTGTGCTGCTGCAGCTTTTGGGCATGGCCTCAGAGCCTTGGTGGAAAGAGGCTCAGGGCCCCGTTTGGCTGGACACCGCGATCAAGGGCCTTAAGCCCTTGTTACCCGAAAAATTTGTGGATTTTTTGCCCTGAAATTTTCTGGGCTGTTCGATTTTTGAACGGATAAAGATTTATGTGTGGAATCGTCGGCGTGGTCAGTCAAGCACCGGTCAATCAGCTGATTTACGATGGTTTGCTGTTGTTGCAACACCGGGGGCAAGATGCGGCCGGCATCGTCACCCAGCTGGACCGCAAGTTTTTCATGCACAAGGCCAAGGGCATGGTGCGCGACGTATTTCGCACCCGCAACATGCGCAGCTTGCCGGGCAATTGCGGCTTGGGCCAAGTGCGCTACCCCACGGCGGGCAACGCCTTCAGCGAAGAAGAGGCTCAGCCCTTCTATGTCAATGCACCTTTTGGCTTGGTGCTCGTGCACAACGGCAATCTGACCAACGCCCATGCTTTGAAGGCCGAGTTGTTTTCCAACGACCACCGCCACATCAACACCGAGAGCGACTCCGAGGTCTTGCTCAACGTGTTGGCGCATGAGCTGGAAAAAACCACCCGAGGCTTGCCCCTCAAGCCTGTGGATGTGTTCGAGGCCGTGCGCGGCGTGAACCGCCGCGTCAAAGGGTCTTATGCGGTGATTGCCTTGATCGCAGGCCACGGCTTGGTGGCCTTCCGAGACCCGCACGGCATTCGCCCTTTGTGCATGGGGCGCAGTGCCGACGGCTCCATCATGCTGGCCAGCGAGTCGGTAGCCCTGGATGGCACAGCACACCAGTTTGAGCGCGATGTGGCCCCCGGTGAAGCCATTTTTGTGGACTTGAACGGTCAGATGCACACGCAGTCCTGCGCTGACCAGTCGCAACTGAGCCCCTGCATTTTTGAATACGTGTATTTGGCCCGTCCGGACTCCACCATGGACGGTATCTCTGTGTACCAAGCCCGTTTGAATTTGGGCGAAACACTGGCCAAGCGCGTGATCTCGACCGTGCCGCCCAGCGACATCGATGTGGTCATTCCGATCCCCGAGTCCAGTCGCCCCAGTGCCACGCAATTGGCCCATTTGCTGGGCATTCCTTACCGTGAGGGGTTTGTCAAAAACCGCTATGTGGGCCGCACGTTCATCATGCCGGGTCAGTCGGTGCGCAAAAAGTCGGTGCGCCAAAAGCTCAACACCATCGTGAGCGAATTCAAGGGCCGCAACGTCTTGTTGGTGGACGACTCCATCGTGCGCGGCACCACCAGCCGAGAGATCGTGCAGATGGCGCGGGACGCTGGCGCTCGCAAGGTCTACCTGGCCAGTGCTGCGCCCCCCGTGCGTTACCCCAACGTTTACGGCATCGACATGCCGACCAAAGAAGAGCTGGTGGCGCATGGCCGCAGCATCGAAGAGATCCGCCAGATCATTGGCTGCGACGCCTTGATTTACCAAGATGTGGACGCCATGAAAACGGCCGTGGCCCAAGCGCGAGTCAATGCAGCGGGCGCGCTGTCCGATTTCGATGCTTCTTGCTTTGATGGCGTGTACGTGACGGGCGATATTTCGGCCGACGACATCAGCCGTTTGAACCAAACCCGTCCTCAAGCCGAAGAGGGCGATGACGACAATTCGCGTTTGGCCTTGCCCAACGCCAGCCTATAAGACCTGCCATGAGCCCAACCCACAAATTTGACGACCTGCACATTGAGACGCTGGCTGTTCGAGCTGCTGTAGAGCGCAGCCAGTACGGTGAGAACTCCGAAGCCCTTTACTTGACGAGTGGCTACGTGCAACCCACGGCCGAAGCCGCTGCTCGCCGATTTGCGGGCGATGAAGAGGGCTATACCTACGGCCGCTACGGCAACCCCACCGTCAGCAGCATGGAAATTCGCTTGGCCGCTTTGGAGGGCACCGAAGCCGCCATGGGCACGGCCTCGGGCATGTCGGCCATTTTGATGATGTGCATGGGTTTGCTCAAAGCGGGCGATCACGTGGTGTGCTCGCGCTCCATGTTTGGCTCCACCATCAAGCTGATTGGCACCGACCTGGCCAAGTTTGGTGTTGAGTCCAGTTTTGTGTCGCAAACCAACCTCAAAGAGTGGCAAGCTGCCATTCGCCCCAGCACCCGGTTGCTGTTGGCCGAGACCCCCACCAACCCTCTCACCGAGGTGTGTGACATTCAGGCCTTGGCCGACTTGGCACACAACGCGGGCGCTTTGTTTGCGGTGGACAACTGTTTTGCCACCCCCGCTTTACAGCGCCCCGCACAAATGGGGGCAGACATCATCACGCACTCGGGCACCAAGTATTTGGATGGCCAGGGCAGGGTGATGGCCGGTGCGCTTTGCGCCCCTCAGCAGATGATCACCGAGAAGTTTTTGCCGGTGCTCAAAAGCGGCGGCATGACCTTGGCGCCTTTCAACGCTTGGGTGGTGCTCAAGGGCCTTGAAACGCTGGACCTGCGCATGCGTGCTCAAACGGCACGGGCGCAAATCTTGGCCGAATGGCTGGAAAAGCATCCTGCGGTGGCCCGCGTGCATTACCCGGGTTTGGCCAGCCACCCGCAGCACGACTTGGCCATGCGCCAGATGTCGGGTCTGGGCGGTGCGGTCTTGTCTTTTGATGTCAAGGCCGATGGCCCCGAGCAATCGCGCCAGCGTGCTTTTCATGTGATGGACCAGATGCAAATGCTGTCTCTGTCCACCAACTTGGGTGACACCAAAACCCTGGTCGCTCACCCGGCCAGCACCTCGCACGGCCGCCTGACCGAAGCGCAGCGCCAAGCCGCCGGCATTGGGCAGGGCCTGATCCGAGTGGCCGTTGGCCTCGAATACCCGCAAGATATCCAAAAAGACCTGTCCCGTGGTCTCGATACCCTCTGATATGACCAACGCCCTTTCAAGCACGTCTGCACACACGCGCACCCGCTTCGCCCCATCGCCCACCGGCTTCATTCACCTGGGCAACATCCGCTCGGCTTTGTACCCCTGGGCCTTTGCCCGTGCCACAGGTGGCGACTTCATCTTGCGCATCGAAGACACCGACCTCGATCGTTCTACGCAGGCCTCTGTGGATGTGATCATCGAAGGCATGGCTTGGCTGGGTCTTGACCATGACGAAGGCCCGTTCTACCAAATGCAGCGCATGGACCGCTACAAGGCCGTGCTGGCGGATTTGATCGCGGCTGGCCATGTGTACCCCTGCTACATGAGCGTGGCGGAACTCGATGCTTTGCGCGAGCGCCAAATGGCCAACAAGGAAAAGCCGCGTTATGACGGCACATGGCGCCCCGAGCCTGGCAAAACCTTGCCCGCTGTCCCCGAGGGCGTGAAGCCCGTGCTGCGCTTTAAGAACCCCATTGGCGGCGTGGTGGCGTGGGACGACAAGGTCAAAGGCCGCATTGAAATCAGCAACGACGAGTTGGACGATTTGGTGATCGCCCGCCCCGACGGCACCCCCACCTACAACTTTTGCGTGGTGGTGGACGACATCGACATGCAGATCACGCATGTGATCCGCGGTGACGACCACGTCAACAACACACCGCGTCAGATCAACATCTTCAAAGCCCTGGGCCAAGAGCCCCCGGTGTATGCCCACTTGCCCACCGTGCTGAACGAGCAGGGCGAAAAGATGAGCAAGCGCAACGGGGCCAAGGCGGTCACGGCCTACCGAGACGAAGGCTATTTGCCGGATGCCATGGTCAACTACTTGGCCCGTTTGGGCTGGAGCCACGGCGACGACGAAATCTTCAGCCGTGCGCAATTCATCGAATGGTTCAATCTGGACCATTTGGGCCGCAGCGCTGCGCAGTTTGACGAAGCCAAACTCAAATGGGTCAACGCCCAACACCTCAAGGCCATGAGCGATGACGCATTGGCCCAACACGTCCAGCCATTCCTGGCCAAATTGGGCGTGGTGGCGGATGAACGATTGGCCAATATCTGCGGCCTGTTCAAAGACCGCTGCGACACCCTGGTGGTGTTGGCGCAATGGATTTCAGCCTTCTATCTGGACGTGGTGCCCAACCCGGAAGAAAAAGCGCAGCATGTGACCGACGCGGTCAGACCAGCTTTGTCGGTCTTGGTGGGCAAACTGGCCGCATGCGATTGGGACAAGGCCTCGATTGCTGCGGCCATCAAGGAAACCTTGGGTGAAACGGGCCTCAAAATGCCTGTCTTGGCGATGCCTGTTCGGGTCTTGGTGATGGGCACAGCCCAGACGCCATCTTTGGATGCGGTGCTGGCTTTGAGTCGCAGAGAAAAAATTATCGAGTGTTTGAAAAACGCTTAAATTTCTGTCTATAATTCGAGTCTCGACACCAACGAGGCACAACGAATAAGCAGCAATGCTCAACGTTTTACCAAAGGGGGTATAGCTCAGCTGGGAGAGCGCTTGCATGGCATGCAAGAGGTCAGCGGTTCGATCCCGCTTACCTCCACCAAAGTGTCGAGATGATTCGCAAGAATCCGTCCAGGTTATGACCCTATCGTCTAGAGGCCTAGGACATCACCCTTTCACGGTGAGTACCGGGGTTCGAATCCCCGTAGGGTCGCCAAGTTTTGTAGCACTTGGTCAGCTGCATCAGCAGTTTGACAAAAGTTACAGCTACCAGGAGTGGTAGTTCAGTTGGTTAGAATACCGGCCTGTCACGCCGGGGGTCGCGGGTTCGAGTCCCGTCCACTCCGCCAAGTCAAGAAGCCCAAGCAGTTCGCTGTTTGGGCTTTTTTGTTGCCTGACGCTTCCTCTCGATCTTTTCTTTTCAAAAAATCTGGACTGTCTAAACACAGTTGCAGTAAGCTACAAGGTTCCCCCTTTAACTTATTGTCGGCCATGGACAGTTTGCTCCCACCCATTCCAGCCAAACGCTACTTCACCATCGGTGAGGTGGGCGAGCTGTGTGGTGTCAAACCGCATGTGCTGCGCTATTGGGAGCAAGAGTTCACCCAACTCAGGCCGGTCAAGCGCCGTGGCAACCGACGTTATTACCAGCGTCACGAGGTCATGATGATCCGCAAGATTCGCGGCCTGTTGTACGACCAAGGGTTCACCATCAGTGGCGCACGAAACAAGCTGCAAGAACTGGTTCAAGTGGACCGCGATCTGACTCGGACGGTGGGCGTGCAAGATCCTCTGTCTGAAGATGCTGGCGCAGCGGATGCTTGGGATGCCCAGTCAAGCGGGCCTGACGCACAGACCGATGCGTTGCGTTGGCAAGGCTTGTCGAGCGATTTTTCGATCCAACAGGAGTTGCTGCAGATCCGCGAGCTTCTGACGGTCAATGGGCCACTTAATCAGGCTATAATTTGAGTCTTGTCGGCGTGTAGCGCAGCCTGGTAGCGCACTTGCATGGGGTGCAAGGGGTCGCGAGTTCGAATCCCGCCACGCCGACCATATGAATCAAGGACTTAGCTTCGAAAGGGGCTAAGTCCTTTCTTCTTTTTGGCTCCGGTGAGCTAACTTGCCCCCGCCATGGCTACGCGTAAGCAAGTGGAGGAGCCCCTGTCGCATGACCATTCAACCGAGTGTTCTTGAGATTGCCTGGACAGCTCATTTGTATCCATTGAGCGAACTCAGTTGTGCTCAATTGCTTGTGCCAATTGCGCCATCCCTTTGTGATTTCACTCGGCATCAAACTTTTCTAACAATCAAGTGCCGCAGGTCTTTTGTGAACCATCGAGCCCGTCACAAAAGCCTGAGGCATCATCCCTAGCGATTCTGCTCAACGCTTGATCCAGCAAGGCTTCGTACTGGAAAGCAGCCTCTAAGAAATTGTCTGAGGTACGTCTCCTGCTGCGTGAAGGCATTGGCTCCTGATTAAGTACTTTGTCACGCAGACTGTGATACCGCCAAATCAGCCGGTCTTCAGCATCTCCGGATTGGGACTGGTAAGCAATCTGCTGACAGTGGCGCCAAGCAAACCGTCCGTGGCGCATGTACAGCACCGCCATCCGATCGCCACACTGCCGACAAACGAACCAGCGACGATGGTCACCAAAGTGGCAAGGGGTCTGTGTCATGCCGATCCAATGCGTGTGAAACCCGATGTCTATCGTGAGGTGGTCGTCGAATGCCTTGAAAAGTCCCTCCAGCCGAACCTGACCGTGTTGCCGCCAGTAAAGCCGTTTCCAGCTCCCGGCAACCAGATAACCCTGTCTGGAAAGGTACTATCCATCCAGCGCCGAGACCTCTTCAGCTTTGAGTTTGTGAGCTGGACGCCCAGCCCCTATTCTTTGTCCGCCTTTACCCATCTCTCGCTACCTCTGAATACGAAATAAATGCAGACCCTCGCACGCTCAACTTGGCAAAAACGCTAGTCACTCAGCAGGATTGGACATCAAGATCATGAACATCTAGATCAACCAATCAGTCAGCATCCTGTGCAGTTCACCGCATGGACCGCTGCCACCTCAAAGGCTTAGAAGGCGATGCACTGCGCGCAGTGCTGTGCCCCGCAGGCTACAACATCCGCTGGTTGCTGCGGATGATCGCCCGGAAAGGCCTGGGCCTTTTGTTGTGCCTGTTGCAGGTAAGCGGTTTGACGGACTGGTTTGCGAAATTGGCAGAGATCTTCGGCCTCAACCAACTGCAAAACTCAGGTCAGGGCAGGGTGCTGGCTTGAAGTTAATTTTGCAGGGGCGACGCCATAAGCATCTCGCACAACTGAGCCCCCATGAATTCGAGCGCCAGCGTCAGACTGCGCTAAATAAACTATCTAGGGATTCGGGGGAATAATATACATACTATAATTTCGATGTATTTCTTATAGGTCAATCGATGACAACACTACCTGATCTGTCGCGCAGAAAAGCAACATTTGTTGCATTGTGGTCTATGGCTTTGTCAGCCTGCGGTGGAGGTGGATCTTCCGAAGCTGGAAATTCAAAAGAATTCAAACTTAAAGTTGTTCCTGCACTTGGAGGTTTTACAAATGGTGCAGAAATTTCGGTGTTTGAAGCACTGTCGGGTCGACTTCTCGGTCAAGCCCCCTCTGTCACGATAGTTGTCCGGTCTCTTGAAGAGACAAATTCAATCCACCGAGGGGACGGGAAAGATGGAACTCATGCCAGTCTATGGCCCGCAATT
>NZ_ALKN02000018.1 GCF_000293865.2 Limnohabitans sp. Rim28
CAATTCACCCCAACAAAGCCGCCTGGTTCACCAGGCGGCTTTTTTGTTTTTTGCCTATCCACTCTTTCATTAACAGGCCTTTGCTCATGCCACTGCCCCCAGCCCCCTCACAAAGAGCCAGCCGCTTGAACACCAAAGCCTTTGGAGCTCCCTCCGAAGAGTTGGAGTCTCAGGCCATGGTTCAAGTAGAAACAAAGCGGTCTATCACCGCCGTGACTGACGCAATGACTGCCGTTGCCCCCCCCAAACTGGCCGTAAGAACACGCAAAACTGCGCAGGCGCGTGATGAAGGCCAAACGCAAAGCCAACACACCAACCGTTCTGAAAAGGTCAAGTCAGCAGCCTCCGAAAATCCATTGCCCCACGGGTCGAACCAGCGCATCAAAACGAAATCCAAACGCCGAACGGGTCCCAGCAAGTTATTTGTGCTCGATACCAATGTATTGATGCACGATCCGATGAGTTTGTTCCGCTTCGAAGAACACGATGTGTTTTTGCCCATGATCGTGCTGGAGGAGCTCGACGGTCACAAAAAAGGCATGACAGAGGTCGCACGCAACGCCCGACAAGCCAGTCGCTCCCTGGACGCTTTGGCATCCGCACAAGGAGCCGATCTGGGTAAGGGGTCACCCTTGAACACCACAGGCTACACCGATGCACTGGGTCAGTTGTTCTTCCAGACGCAAGCATTGGATCTGAGCCTGCCGTTGGCACTGCCACAAGGTAAGGCCGATAACCAAATTCTCGGCGTGGTCAAGGCATTGGGCCAGCTTCACTCACCGCGCGATGTGGTTTTGGTGTCGAAGGACATCAACATGCGTGTGAAAGCACGCGCTTTGGGTCTTCAGGCGGAGGACTACCAAAACGACAAAACATTGGAAGACGGCGATCTGCTTTATCCCGGGTCTTTGGCCTTGCCAGCAGACTTTTGGATCAAGCATGGCAAGACCGTGGAAAGCTGGCAACAAGGAACTAATACCTTTTATCGCATCACGGGGCCGATTGTGCCCAGCTTGCTGATGAACCAGTTCGTTTACTTCGAGGCAGTCGGTGAACCCAGTCTGTATGCCAGGGTGACAGAGATTCGGGGCAAAACAGCTGTGTTGCGCACTTTGAGGGACTTTACCCATCAAAAGAATGCAGTCTGGGGCGTCACAACACGCAACCGAGAACAAAACTTTGCCATGAATTTACTGACCGATCCTGATGTCGATTTTGTGACCTTAGCCGGTACCGCAGGGACCGGTAAGACGCTCATGGCATTGGCTGCAGGCCTGACGCAAGTGCTGGACGATCGTCGCTACACCGAAATCATCATGACCCGCGCTACCGTGAGTGTGGGTGAAGACATTGGCTTTTTGCCCGGTACCGAAGAAGAAAAAATGGGTCCTTGGATGGGTGCGCTGGACGACAACCTGGAGTTTTTGGCCAAGGGCGACGGTGGCAATTCCGGTGAATGGGGCCGCGCAGCGACCAACGAGTTGATCAAAAGCCGTATCAAGATCAAGAGCATGAATTTCATGCGTGGGCGCACCTTCATGAACAAATACGTGATCATCGACGAGGCGCAGAATTTAACGCCCAAACAGATGAAAACCCTGATCACCCGCGCTGGCCCGGGCACCAAAATCATTTGCATGGGCAACTTGGCACAAATTGACACGCCTTACCTGACTGAAGGTTCTTCAGGCTTGACCTACGCGGTCGACAGATTCAAGGGTTGGGCGCACGGGGGGCACATCACTTTGGCGCGGGGTGAGCGGTCCCGCTTGGCAGACTTTGCCAGCGAAGCCCTTTGACGCAGCATCGCCTCGTGAGCTTGCGGGCCTCAGTAATCGTCACTGAGGCCTGAGGCCAAGCTCTCGAAACGGGTCAAATTCTTCAAGAAAGTCAACTTCACGGTCCCTGTGGGGCCGTTTCGTTGCTTGCCAATGATGATTTCAGCCACACCCGGCTCTTTCGAGTCCTTGTTGTAGTAATCGTCTCGGTAAATGAACATGATGATGTCAGCGTCTTGCTCAATGGCGCCCGACTCCCGAAGGTCGCTCATCATGGGCCGCTTGTCTGTTCTTTGCTCCACACTGCGGTTGAGCTGTGACAAGGCGATCACCGGACACTGAAGCTCTTTGGCCAGCATTTTCAGACCTCGCGAAATTTCGCCCAATTCGGTGGCGCGGTTATCGCCCCCCGAGCCACCGGACCCACTCATCAGCTGCAAGTAGTCGACCACAATCAAACCCAGCTTACCGCACTGTCGCGCCAAGCGACGGGCATTGGCACGCAATTCCGAGGGTGTGAGTCCTGGCGTTTCATCAATGTGCAATGACACGGTGCGTAATTTTTCAATCGCTTCGGTCAGGCGTGGCCATTCGTCGTCGTTCAACTTACCCGTGCGCAAATGGCCTTGGTCAATGCGCCCAATGGAACCGACAACCCGCACAGCCAGTTGTGAGGCGCCCATCTCCATCGAAAACACGGCAACCGGCAATCCTTCGTTCAGGGCAACATGTTCGGCGATGTTGATGGCAAAAGCCGTTTTACCCATCGATGGCCTCGCCGCCAGCACCACCATATCACCGGGTTGCAAACCCGATGTCATCCTGTCCAAGTCATAGAAACCCGTCGGCACACCCGTGATGTCGTTGGGGTTGTCGGCCATCTCCTGCACACGGTCCAACAACTCGACGACCAGGGTGTCCATCGACTGGAAGCCCTGTTTCATCCGTGAGCCTTCTTCACCGATGTTGAAAATTTTCTGCTCGGCTTCGTCCAAGATCCGATCAATCGCTTTGCCTTGTGGGTTGAAGGCATTCGTCGCAATCTCGTCACTGGCCGAAACGAGCTTGCGAAGAATGGAGCGTTCACGAACAATTTCAGCGTAACGTCGGATATTGCTCGCACTGGGCACATACTGAGCGAGTGAGTTCAGGTAACCCAACCCACCCATTTCGTCGGCTTTGCCTTGGTTTTGTAAATACTCGTTGACCGTGATGACGTCAGCAGGCTTAGAGACATTGATCAAAGCACCGATCGCCGCATAAATCAGCTTGTGCTCATGACGATAAAAGTCGTTATCGACAAGCAAATCCCCGACCCGGTCCCATGCTGCGTTGTCCAACAGCAAGCCACCCAAAACGCTCGACTCGGCCTCAATGGAATGAGGTGGAACACGCAAGTTAGCGACCTGGCTGTCAGATGAGCCATCGGATGGGTAAGTGTTCAAAAGATAAGGGTAAGCAGAGGACATGGGTGAAAAACCAAAACGATCATGTTAGACGGAAAATCAGCAACCATCCGGGATAAACCTGTGGATAAGCCCTGCACTGCCAGTGACCAGACATGTAAAACCCATGAATAAAGCCCGACCCAAATAAAAAGCCGCCAAAGCACGAGGCTTGGCGGCTTTTAAAGACCGAAAGAACGATCAGGCAGATTCGCCGTAGACGGAGACAGTGACTTCAACCACCACGTCGGTGTGAAGCGCAACGGAAACCGAGGAGTCGCTGACGACTTTGATGGGGCCATTCGGCATGCGAATTTGGGATTTCACCAATTTGTAGCCTTGTTTGTTCAGCTCTTCGCAAATGTCGTGGTTGGTGACGGAACCGAACAAACGACCGTCAACACCCGCCTTTTGCGACAACTTGACAACTGTACCGGACAACTTCTCGCCTTGCGCTTGAGCATCGGCCAGTTTGGCAGCAGCCGCTTTTTCAAGCTCAACGCGACGCGCTTCGAACTCGGCTTTGTTGGCTTCGGTGGCACGGCGTGCACGGCCTTGTGGGATCAAGAAATTACGAGCGTAGCCGTCTTTGACTTTGACGATATCGCCCAGATTACCCAGGTTCACAACCTTTTCGAGCAGGATGATTTGCATGGTTGGACTCCTTAGACTTTGTGCTGGTCGGTGTAGGGCAACATGGCCAAAAAGCGAGCGCGCTTGATGGCTGTGTTGAGCTGGCGCTGGAAAATGGCACGGGTGCCAGTCAAACGCGCGGGAATAATTTTGCCGTTTTCGGCAATGAAATCACGCAAAGTGTCGACGTCTTTGTAGTCGATCTCTTCGACGCCAGTGACTGTGAAGCGGCAGAAACGCTTGCGCTTGAACAGCAGTGACTGGGTATTGCGCTTAGGGCGCTTGTCTTTGTTGAACTTTTTAAACGTGGCCATGGGGCCTCCTGAAATTAATCTTGCTGAAATTCTTGAATGTGCAACACGACACTTTTGCCTTGTCGAGGGGTGGCCAAAAAGCCTGAGAACGTCCAAACACTGCCAACCGCTTGCTTGACCAATCTTTCTGCCAAAGACCCAATGGCCAAGGCACGAAGTTTCAACTGGACTTTTCGCATTTGCCCTGCCTCTTGTAATTCAGAGGTGTGCTCCAAAATCAAATCCAGAGCGGGCAAACCAGCGGGGGTGTATCGCAAAGCAGTTTGCTCGGCAATACAGGCTTTCAATTCGGTACGATTCACTCCTCAACAGGTCAGTATCAAGCAGCGAATTCGGCTTGTTGGGACTTGCGAGCTTCTTCGCGCTCAACTTGCTTCATCATGGACGAAGGGCCTGTGTCGGCTTTTTTCTTGAGCACCGTCATGTGACGGAGCACAGCGTCGTTGAACTTGAAAGCGTGTTCAAGTTCAGCCATGACCGCTTGGTCGGCTTCAATGTTGACACACAGGTAGTGGGCTTTACCCAGTTTGTTGATCTGATAGGCCAGCTGGCGGCGACCCCAGTCTTCGACACGGTGAATGCTGCCACCGCCGGCAACAATCATGCCCTTGTAACGCTCCAGCATGGCTGGAACTTGTTCAGACTGATCGGGATGGATCAGCAAAATGATTTCGTAATGACGCATTGATACTCCTTGAGGTTAACCCAAATGGTTGGAAAGCTGCCCCCAGCGTCTGTCGGGGTGCAGCAAGGCGAGCCTCACATTATAGCTCGAACTCACAGCCCAGGAAAGCTTTCAGACGCGTTGCGTTGCGTCACGGGCCGCATGGTGGTTTGACCGATGAAGCGTGCCGGCGTCAACCATGTCGCCAAAAGCATCACACCAAACCCAACCGGAACCCCAAATACGCCTGCCGACAGGGGCTGAATGCCCCACCAAAGTCCACCAAAAGGGTCCATTCCCCAAAAATGTCTGAATCCCGGTGCATTGACCAGCATGTAAAAAATGGTTACGCCCAATCCCGACAACATGCCCATCACCACAGCGGGTCTGTGCACGCGCGGCCAAAGCATTCCAAGCACCATTCCGGGGAAAAAGGCAGACGCAGCCAAAGAAAAAGAAGCCGAAACCAGCGCCAAAATTTCAGCGGGTTTGAAGGCCGCCACAACTGCCGCCACCATGGCCACCGCCAACAGCGCGAACTTGGACAAAATCACCCTGCCCTCGGATGACTTGGGCCCACTGCCGCCATTGGGACGCATATCACGCACCAAAGCATTGCTGATGGTTAGAAGCAAGCCATCGGCGGTCGAAAGCGGTGCAGCCAGACCACCTGCCGCCACCAAGCCAGAGACAACAAAAGGCATACCGCCCAGTTCTGGTGTGGCGAGCATGATCATGTCTGCGCCCAATTTGAGCTCACCCAGCTGCAAAATGCCGTCGCCATTGACATCTGAAAAGGACAACAAGTCAGCGTCAAGCCTTGTCCATTGGGCCATCCAACTGGGCAGGGTATCAAAACGACTGCCCACTAAATTGTTGAGCACCTCGAATTTCACCAACACAGCCAAAGCTGGGACACTGAGGTAAATCAAACCAATAAAAAACAAGGACCAAGCCACAGAACTGCGTGTTTCAGCCACACTGGGCAGGGTGTAAAAACGCGTCAGCAAGTGAGGCAAACCCGCCGTGCCAACCATGAGACAAAAAATCAACGCCAAAAAGTTGAGTCGGGATTCGTTGAAAAGGCGTTCTTGAGCCATTCCAGCTTCAGGGTTTCCGGTGAAAGACTGTGTATGGGCTGGCATGCCTCCCAGGGGGCGTGAACGTTCCAGGTTTTCAATCTTGGCGCGTGTCCATTCTTCTCTGGCTTTTGCAGGATCTTGCGGCATCGCCAAGAGCTCTCTGCGCACTTGGGCAATGGTTGCGAAATCGGCCCCTTGGGCTTTGAGCAATTGAATTTTGGCTTCCAGCTCTTGCTGCAATTCGACGATCGACGCATCCACATCCTGCAAGCGAGAAGCGTAAAGTTTGGCGCGTTGCGCGTATTCACGCCGAACCTCCAACTCGGCAGGGTCATCCATCAATCGTTTTTCAATGGCCGCAATGGCAGACAATTGGTTGCCATAAACCAAAGGCGCGACAGGATTGCCCAATTGCTTGTAGGCCAACCAAGACACGGGAATCATGAACGCCAGCAAAAGCATGATGTATTGCGCCACTTGTGTCCACGTGATGGCCCGCATGCCCCCCAGAAAAGAGCACAACAAAACTCCGCCCAAGCCCAGCAAAATGCCGATTTCAAACTGCACACCCGTCAAACGTGAGGCGATCAAGCCAATGCCGTAAATTTGCGCCACGATGTAGGTGAAGGAACACAACACAGAAGCCAAAGCAGCGATCACACGAGGCCAACGACCACCATAACGTTGGTCGAAATAGTCTGGCAATGTGTAGAGGCGCATCGCACGCAATTGGGGTGCAATCAATAAAGCAACCAGGCAAAAACCGCCTGTCCAACCAATCACATAAGCGAGACCTCCGGGTTGGTTGCCACTGCCAGAATACCCTTGCAAATAAAGCGCGCCTGCCAAACTGATGAAAGAGGCTGCACTCATCCAATCCGCCGCGGTAGCCATGCCGTTGTACATGGCAGGAATACGGCGGCCAGCCACGTAATATTCGTCTTCGTTGGTTGTCCTGCCCGCTATGCCGATCAGGGCATAAATCATCACCGTGCTGAACAAGAAAATCGGGCCAATCAGGTTTTTGGACAACCCTGCACTTTCAGCCCATGCCATGGCTCCGATCAAGCTCAGCAAAAAAACGACGTAAATCAGCACATTTCGATGAAGCCGCCATCGGTACGACGCGGACATGTCGATGTCTTGGGGGCTGGTCATCGCCATGGCCTTGTTGACTTAACGGCCCAACTGGGTCCAGGTCTCGATCACGGTGTCCGGGTTCAGCGAGATAGAGCTGATGCCTTGGTCCATCAACCAATGTGCAAAATCCGGATGGTCTGAGGGGCCCTGGCCGCAGATGCCAACGTATTTGCCCTGCGCCAAACAAGCCTTGATGGCTTGCGAGATCAAAGCGGTCACCGCTGGGTCACGCTCGTCGAAATCAGCTGCCAGCAACGCCAAGCCCGAGTCACGGTCCAGGCCCAGGGTGAGCTGGGTTAAGTCGTTTGAACCAATCGAGAATCCGTCGAAAAATTCCAGAAAGCGCTCTGCCAAAATGGCGTTACTGGGCACTTCACACATCATGATGATTTTGAGGTCACCTTCTCCACGACGCAGACCTTGACTGGCCAGCAACTGGGTCACCTTTTCGGCTTGACCCAAAGTTCGCACAAAGGGCACCATGATCTGCACGTTGGTCAGGCCCATCTCACCGCGAACCCGTTTGAGGGCCTCGCACTCCATGGCAAAAGCTTCACCAAAGTCTGCGCTGATGTAACGCGCTGCGCCACGGAAGCCCAGCATCGGGTTTTCTTCTTCTGGCTCATAGCGGCTGCCGCCAATGAGTTTGCGGTACTCGTTGCTCTTGAAGTCGGACAAACGCACGATGACCGGCTTGGGCCAGAAGGCGGCCGCGATGCTGGCCACGCCTTCGGCGACCTTGTCAACGTAAAAAGCGCGGGGGGAAGCATGGCCTCGGGCCACCGATTCAACGGCTTTTTTCAGGTCGGCATCGATGGCGGGATAGTCCAAGATGGCCTTGGGGTGCACGCCGATGTTGTTGTTGATGATGAATTCAAGACGCGCCAAGCCCACACCCGCATTGGGCAGCTGTGCAAAGTCAAACGCCAACTGGGGGTTGCCCACGTTCATCATGATCTTGGTTTTGATCTCAGGCAGCACGCCACGCTGGATTTCGCTGACTTCGGTTTCGAGCAGCCCATCGTAAATATGGCCGGTATCGCCTTCGGCGCAACTGACGGTGACCAAACTGCCCTCGGTCAATTGCTCGGTGGCATTGCCACAACCGACCACCGCAGGAATGCCCAATTCGCGGGCAATGATGGCGGCGTGGCAAGTGCGTCCGCCGCGGTTGGTCACGATGGCGCTGGCGCGCTTCATCACCGGTTCCCAATTGGGGTCGGTCATGTCGGTCACCAAAACATCACCGGGCTGAACTTGGTCCATCTCACTGATGTGATGAACCAGACGGACCGGGCCGGTGCCAATCTTTTGGCCAATCGCCCTGCCCTCGGCCAGAATGGCGCTTTTGCCTTTGAGCTTGTAACGCAACTCAGGCGTGCCCTTGGCCTGACTTTTGACGGTCTCGGGGCGTGCTTGCAGGATGTACAGCAAGCCATCGGTACCGTCTTTGCCCCATTCGATGTCCATTGGCCGGCCGTAATGCTGCTCGATCACCACCGCATAGCGAGCCAATTGCTCGACCTCGGCGTCGGTGAGGCTGTATCGGTTGCGCAATTCAGTGGGCACATCTGTGGTTTTGACCAGCTTCCCAGAAGCGGCTTTTTCTTGCGCACTGGCGAACACCATCTCAACGAGCTTGGAGCCCAGGTTGCGACGGATCACGCAGCGCTTGCCTGCGGCAAGCATCGGTTTGTGAACATAAAACTCGTCAGGATTCACAGCGCCTTGCACCACGGTTTCACCCAAACCATAGCTGGAGGTGATGAAAACCACGTCTTCAAAACCAGACTCGGTGTCGATCGTGAACATGACGCCAGCTGCCCCCAAATCGGAACGCACCATGCGCTGCACGCCTGCCGATAAAGCGACCTCGGCGTGAGCGAAACCCTTGTGCACCCGGTAACTGATGGCGCGGTCGTTGTACAAGGAGGCAAACACCTCTTTCATCTTGTGCAGCACATCGTCGATCCCGACCACGTTCAAGAAGGTTTCTTGTTGACCCGCAAAGGATGCGTCCGGTAAGTCTTCGGCTGTGGCCGAAGATCGCACCGCAAACGAAGCCTCAGGGTTGTTGCCTTGTAGACGAACGAATTCCTCGCGAATAGCTTGGGCCAAATCCTCTGGAAAAGGCTGGGCCTCAACCATGGCGCGAATTTCAGCACCCGCTGCAGCCAAGGCGCGAACGTCCTCCGTGTCCAAGGCCTCCAGTCGGGCGTTGATGCGCTCGGTCAGCCCGCCAAACGCCAAAAACTGGCGAAATGCGTGGGCCGTGGTGGCAAAGCCTGTGGGGACACGCACACCCGAGGGCAATTGGGAGATCATCTCCCCCAAGCTGGCGTTTTTGCCACCGACCGACTCAACGTCGGTCATGCGCAACAACTCAAAGGGAACGACCAAAGGGGTCTCGCTGAAAAGATCAGACATGCAAAGCTCCAAAGTTAAAACCCGGCTCCATGGTTCAGGTCAGGGTTGTGTTGTTCTTTGAATAGAACCCCGAGCGGACAGCTGTGGATAATTGACTGATTTTAGGGGTCATGTTGATCCCGGCCATTGAAATTAATGACAAGCATGCCAAAACGCACTGTATTTTTCGTATCAGACGGCACAGGCATCACCGCCGAAACTTTTGGCAACGCCATCTTGGCCCAATTCGACATGAAGTCACGGCACGTTCGACTTCCTTTCACAGACACCATCGACAAAGCACACCAAGCGGTGCGGCAAATCAACCACACCGCAGAAACAGAAGGAACCAAGCCCATTGTGTTCACCACTTTGGTGAACATGGATGTCCTCAAAGTGCTTCAAGAACATTGCCAGGGCATGCTTCTCGACATGTTCGGTACCTTTGTCAACCCACTGGAAGCCGAACTGGGCATCAAGTCGCACCACCGGGTGGGGCGCTTTTCAGATGTCAGTAAAAGCAAGGAATACCACGACCGGATAGAGGCCATCAATTTTTCGTTGGCGCATGACGATGGCCAATCCAACCGGGATCTGGAGTCGGCTGATGTCATTTTGGTGGGGGTTAGCCGCAGCGGCAAAACACCCACAAGCCTTTACCTGGCCATGCAGCATGGCCTCAAAGCGGCCAACTACCCCTTGATTCCCGAAGACTTTGACCGCCGCCAACTGCCACCGGCTTTGATGCCACATCGCCCAAAAATTTTTGGCTTGAGCATTCACCCAGAGCGGTTGGCCGAAATACGCGCTGAGCGCAGGCCCAATTCGCGTTATGCCAGCCTAGAGAATTGCCGCATGGAGGTGTCCGAAGCCGAAGCCATGATGCGTCGCTCAAGCATCCGATGGCTGTCGACGACCACCAAATCCATTGAAGAGATCGCCACCACCATCTTGCAAGAGATCAAGCCTGATCGGCTGATTTACTGAAGACAAACGCAGCCTTAGACACGCAACGTCCCCAGCCAAAGCCCCCTAAGCTGTCAAAGCAAAGTGGCCGCGATGCGTTCAGCACACTCACGGGCTTGAACAGCATCACGCGCCTCAACCATCACCCGCACCAAAGGCTCGGTCCCACTGGCGCGGATCAAAACCCGGCCCGATTCGCCCAGTTCGGTTTCAGCGTAGCGCTTAGCGTCCCACAAAGCTGGGTGGCCTTGCCAATCAAAGCCGGGCATCAATCGCACATTGATCAAGGTTTGTGGAAACAGCGTGATGCCCTCCAACAATTGCGCCATGGTTTTTCTGCTGCCCACGCAAGCTTGCAGCACCTGCAAGGCGCTGACCAGTCCATCGCCTGTGGTGTGCTTGTCCAGCACCAATAAATGTCCTGAGCCTTCGCCACCCAGCAACCACCCTTTGTCCTGCAAGACCTCAAGGACGTACCGGTCACCCACTTTGGCCCTGACAAACTGCACACCACGTTGTTTGAGAGCGACTTCGATCGCCAAATTGGTCATCAATGTGCCCACAGCCCCAGGAACGGCTTCATCGCGTGCCAAGCGATCGGCAACCATGAGGTACAAAAGTTCATCCCCATTGAACAAACGACCTGTGGCATCCACAAACTGCAAGCGGTCCGCATCGCCGTCCAAAGCAATGCCGTAATCGGCGCGCTGGTCTTTGACTGACTGAACCAAGGCAGCGGGATGCGTCGCACCCACGTCCTTGTTGATGTTCAGCCCATTGGGTGAACAACCAATGGCGATGACCTCCGCGCCCAGTTCGTGAAAAACTTTTGGAGCGATTTGATAAGCCGCACCGTGCGCAGCGTCCACCACGATCTTCAAGCCCTTGAGGGTCAAATCGTTCGAAAAAGTACTTTTACAAAATTCAATGTAGCGACCTGCTGCATCGTCCAAACGGCGGGTCTTCCCGAGAGCAGCAGAGTCAACCCAAACGGGATCTTCCAGCAAAACGGCCTCAACGGCCTCCTCCCAAGCATCCGTCAGTTTTTGTCCTTGCGCACTGAAAAACTTGATACCGTTATCGGCAAAGGGGTTGTGGCTGGCACTGATGACAACGCCCAATGAAGCGCGCTGGGCGCGGGTCAAATAGGCCACCGCAGGCGTGGGCACAGGCCCCAACAGCACCACATCCACACCCGCAGAATTGAAGCCAGACTCCAAAGCACTTTCGAGCATGTACCCGGATATGCGCGTGTCTTTTCCGATCAAGACGGTAGGGTGTGCCTCTTGAGCTTTCAAGACGCGACCCACGGCATGCGCCAAACGCAAGATGAAATCAGGTGTGATCGGACTTTGGCCCACCGTGCCGCGTATGCCATCCGTGCCGAAATATTGACGTGCCATGTGAGCGGTCCTGATCATTGTTGTCTGAATAATTTTAGCCGTTCAAGCCATGCGCAATGCGGCCATTTTCAGGCAGTGGCCTCATCGTCATCAGACATGCTGCTGGGCAGTTGACCAAATTTTGAGTGCGTCAACGGTCTGCTTGACGTCATGCACGCGAACCACCGACGCCCCCCGATCGACTGCCATCACTGCTGCGGCCACGCTGGCCACTTGTCTCTGCCCGGGGTCAGGCAAGTGTCCGTCTTGCGCGAGTGCGGCACCCAATGCAGATTTTCGAGACCAACCGGCCAAAAGTGGAAGGCCTAAACGCAATAAATCTGCTTGCCTGGCCAAAAGCTGAAAGTTTTGCGCCACAGTTTTTCCGAAACCAATGCCAGGATCCAAAACAAGCCTGGAAACAGCCACACCGGCATCCGAGACCGTGGCAACGCGGGTTCGCAAAAAGAGTTCCACCTCAGACAAGACATCCTCCGTCATGGGTTGGGTTTGCATGCTTTGAGGATCACGGTGCATGTGCATCAAACAGATGCCGCAGTTTGCGTGAGCAGCCACGACTTGCAGCGCACCCGGCTGGCGCAGCGCCCAAATGTCATTGACGATGTCCACACCCCAATCTAAGCTGGCCTGCATCACCTCGGGTTTGTATGTGTCGACTGAGATCGGCACATTCCAACGGACAACTTCACGCAGCAAAGGTTCAAGCCTGGCCAACTCGAGGGCCAATGGCAAAGCCTCGGCACCGGGTCGGGTAGATTCTGCGCCGATGTCCAAAATATCGGCCCCTTCACTCAGCAGTCGTTCTGCATGACGCAAGGCTTGTGGGGTGTCAGCGTACAAACCGCCGTCAGAGAATGAGTCGGGCGTGAGGTTAACAATGCCCATGACCAAGGGCTTGGACAAGTTCAACTCAAACCGTGCGGTTTGCCAATGCTGGGCCGATGGTGGTAAGGGCGGCATGAACTGCATCAGGGTTTTTCCATGAAAAACGGGGCCGAAGGCCCCGTTTTTTTGAGCTCCAACGGTATGAATCAGGCCGCTGTGGTGGCCGGTTCAGATTGAACAACTGGAGACCCACCGCCGCTGTTGCCGCCAGAAGGAGGCGTACGGGGTGTCCAATCCTTCGGAGGCATGGGGTCGCGGCCAGCCATGATGTCCGCGATCTGGTCCTTGTCGATGGTTTCCCACTCGAGCAAAGCTTTGGCCATGCCATGCATTTGAGCACTGTGCTCTTCAATCAGGCGACGGGCCAATGTGTATTGCTCATCGATGATGCGACGCACTTCCATGTCCACTTTTTGCATGGTGGATTCGCTCATGTTGGTGGTTTTGGTCACCGAACGGCCCAAGAAAACTTCACCTTCGTTTTCGGCATACACCATGGGGCCCAAGGCATCGGTCATGCCGTACCGCATTACCATGTCACGGGCAATCGATGTTGCACGCTCAAAGTCGTTGCTCGCACCCGTGGTCATTTGGTTCATGAACACTTCTTCAGCGATTCGGCCACCAAAGAGCATGCTGATCTGGTTCAGCATGAACTCTTTGTCGTAGCTGTAGCGATCCTTTTCAGGCAAGCTCATGGTCACACCCAAGGCGCGGCCACGGGGAATGATGGTGACCTTGTGCACCGGGTCGCATTTGGGCAACAGATTGCCGATCAAGGCATGCCCCGCTTCGTGGTAAGCCGTGTTGCGACGCTCTTCTTCGGGCATGACCATGCTTTTACGCTCTGGGCCCATCAAAATTTTGTCCTTGGCCTTTTCAAAGTCGACCATTTCCACCACTCGGGCGTTGCGACGGGCCGCCATCAAAGCCGCTTCGTTGCACAAGTTGGCCAAGTCGGCACCACTCATGCCAGGCGTACCGCGGGCGATCACACCGGCGTTCACGTCTTGGCCAATGGGCACTTTGCGCATGTGCACGTTCAAAATTTGCTCACGGCCGCGGATATCGGGCAGTGTCACATAGACCTGGCGGTCAAAGCGGCCTGGGCGCAGCAAAGCGGCGTCCAAAATGTCTGGGCGGTTGGTGGCGGCCACCACAATGACACCCAAGTTGGTCTCAAAGCCGTCCATCTCAACCAGCATCTGGTTAAGGGTCTGTTCGCGCTCGTCGTTTCCACCGCCTAAGCCGGCACCCCGCTGGCGACCAACCGCGTCGATTTCATCAATAAAAATGATGCAAGGGGCATTCTTCTTGGCGTTTTCAAACATGTCGCGAACGCGGGAAGCACCCACACCCACAAACATCTCAACGAAATCAGAACCCGAGATGCTGAAAAAAGGAACCTTGGCTTCGCCGGCAATGCCTTTGGCCAGCAAAGTTTTACCCGTTCCTGGAGGGCCAACCAAAAGCAAACCACGAGGAATGCGCCCCCCCAATTTTTGGAAACGTTGTGGGTCTTTCAAGAAGTCAACCACTTCTTTGACCTCTTCTTTGGCTTCATCACAACCCGCCACATCAGCGAAAGTGGTGGTGTTGTTGTTCTCGTCCATCATGCGGGCTTTGGATTTACCAAAGCTGAAGGCTCCGCCTTTTCCGCCACCTTGCATCTGACGCATGAAGTAAACCCACACGCCAATCAAAAGCAACATAGGGCCCCAACTGACCAGCAAAGTCATGAGCAAAGAGCCTTCTTCACGGGGTTTGACGTCAAATTTGACACCGCTGCTGATCAAATCACCCACCAATCCACGGTCCAAGTAGGTGGCTGTTGTTTTGATGCGGCGCTCATCCAAGGTAATGGCGATGATTTCGGTACCACCGGGGCTCTCAGAAATCGTGGCGCTCTTGATGCGGTTGTTCCGAACCTCTTCGAGGAAATCCGAGTAACCAATAGCATTCGCGCTGGCGACACCGCGGTTGTCAAATTGCTTGAACAAGGTGAAAAGCACCATGGCGATCACCATCCAGACGGCAATTTTGGAAAACCAAGGGTTGTTCAAGTGAGGCTCCAATCAAAAGATAACTGTTGCCATTTTAGGCCTCAGAAGGGCTGACACAAGCCCTGAATGCTGTTTTAGCCCTCACAAAGGGAGGTTTAACCACCTTAATGGGTATCGAGCAGGCCCATACCGACCAAGAAAGTCTCCGAAGACTTGTCCCGGGAAGCCTTGGGCTTGATGGGTTTGACGACCTTAAAGGTCTCTTTGAACATCTTCACAATCTGGCTGTAGCCACTGCCGTGAAACACCTTGACCACCAACGCGCCTTGAGGTTTCAGGTGATTTTGGGAAAACTCAACCGCTAACTCAATCAAATGTTGAATGCGTGCAGCATCAGAGGACTCAATGCCCGACAGGTTGGGGGCCATGTCGGATACCACCACATCGGCCTGACGACCTTGCAAAGCAGCCTCCAACAAAGTGGCCACTTCGTTTTCTCGGAAATCACCCTGGATGAATTGAACGCCCTCGACCGGTGCCATGGGCAAGAGGTCCAAGGCAATGATGCCGCCGTTCAGTGCACCCACAGCGGCCCCGTCAGGCGAGAGTCTGCGTCGCAGGTACTGGCTCCAAGCTCCAGGGGCGGAACCCAAATCCACCACCAAATCCCCAGGTCGAATCAGGCCCAATGTTTCGTCAATTTCCTTCAGCTTGTAAGCGGCGCGCGCGCGGTACCCCTCTCTCAGAGCCAGTTTCACATAGGTGTCATTGACGTGGTCGTTCAACCACGCTTTATTGACTTTTTTACTTTTCGTTTTGACTTTCATTCTTCTGCGTCCTTGCGGGGATAATACGGGGATGCCCCAAATACAACTCACACCTGCCGAGCGCAAAGTTTTTCGCGCCGATGCCCACCACCTTGACCCAGTCGTCATGATTGGAGGCGACGGATTGACCCCTGCCGTCGTCAAAGAAACCGAATCCGCCCTGAATGCCCATGGGTTGATCAAGATCCGTGTGCTGGGCGACGACCGTGCTCAACGCGAAGCCATCTTTGCTCAACTCGCAGAACAACTCAACGCAGCACCTATTCAACACATTGGCAAGTTGCTGATTCTCTGGCGCCCCCAGCCTGAGAAAACCAAAGAAATCGATGAGGACCGCAAAGCGGGTCCTCGTGACTTCAAAATCCTGAAATACAGCACACGAGGTGGTCAGCGTCCTGAAGTCAAAACGGTTCGAGTTCTGGGCAATCAGCGACTGGCTGCAGGCGGCCAAATCAAGCGCGCCAAACCCAAACAAAAGTCGCTCAAAAAAGGGCGACACGACTGACAAGCTCAGTTGCTGCCTCTACAGGATGGCAAAGCTAACAAAGGCTGCTTTCGCAACAGCCTTTGTCTGCTCAAACGTAAGACACACCCACGATTTCGTATCGGCGCACACCACCCGGAGCCTGCACCTCGGCCACATCGCCCTCTTCCTTGCCAATCAACGCGCGGGCAATGGGGCTGCTGATGTTGATCAAACCCAACTTCAAATCGGCTTCGTCCTCACCCACGATCTGATACGTCACGGCCTCGCCAGTGCTTTCGTCTTCCAACTCGACGGTGGTGCCAAACACCACGCGGCCACCGGCATCTACCGATGCCGGATCGATGATCTGTGCAGCCGACAACTTTCCTTCAATTTCTTGAATGCGACCTTCCACAAAACCTTGACGGTCTTTGGCGGCATCGTATTCGGCGTTCTCACTCAGGTCGCCTTGGGCGCGGGCCTCAGCAATGGCTTGAATCACGCCAGGTCGGTCGACAGTTTTCAGGCGATGCAACTCGTCTTTGAGTTTTTCAGCGCCACGTTTGGTGATCGGAATGGTGGACATGCGGGGTTCTCCAAAAACAAACCGCCGAGTGATGAAACTCGGCGGTGATTCGCAGCATTATGCCCTGCCATAAGAACAGGGCCGGGGGCAAGACGAAGTTCAGGCCACCAACTGCGCATGCATTTCCTGTACGGAAATCACACCCAATTGATCCATGTACTTCATGCCCTCCACCGCAGCTTCAGCGCCAGCGATGGTTGTAAAGGTTGTGACGCGGTTGAGCAATGCTGATGTGCGGATATGGCGTGAGTCGGCGATCGCGTTGCGGCGCTCTTCAACCGTGTTGATGACCAAGGCAATCTCGTTGTTCTTGATCATGTCCACGATGTGCGGACGGCCTTCGGTGACCTTGTTCACAATGGCGCAAGGGACACCGGCTTCGGTGATCGCGCTGGCAGTTCCTTTGGTCGCGACCAGCGCAAAGCCTTGCGCGACCAATTGACGCGCCACTTCGATGGCACGCGCCTTGTCATTGTTTTTGACCGAAATGAAGACTTTTCCTGAGGGTGTGCCATCGGCCTTGGTGGGGCGCGGCAATTTGGTGCCCGCACCCAACTGGCTCTTCACAAAAGCTTCGCCAAATGTCTTGCCCACACCCATCACTTCGCCGGTCGACTTCATCTCGGGGCCAAGGATGGTGTCCACACCGGGGAACTTCACAAACGGGAACACGGCTTCTTTCACGCTGAAATAGGGGGGCGTGACTTCTTGGGTGATGCCTTGTGATGCCATAGACTGGCCTGCCATGCAACGGGCCGCCACCTTGGCCAACTGAATGCCCGTGGCCTTTGACACGTAAGGCACCGTGCGTGAAGCACGGGGATTCACCTCCAGAACGTAAATCACGTCTTGGCCGTCCACATGTTGGATGGCGAATTGCACGTTCATCAAACCGACCACATTCAAGGCACCCGCCATGGCGGCCGACTGGCGCTTGAGCTCGTCCACCGTGGCCGCCGACAGCGAGTAAGGTGGCAGCGAGCAAGCGGAGTCGCCGCTGTGCACGCCGGCTTGTTCAATGTGTTCCATCACGCCACCGATGAAGGTCTTGCCCTCGGGATCGCGCAGGCAGTCCACATCACACTCGATGGCATCGTTCAGAAAACGGTCCAGCAGCACCGGCGAGTCGTGCGACACCTTGACCGCTTCGCGCATGTAGCGCTCCAGGTCACGTTGCTCATGCACGATTTCCATGGCGCGGCCACCCAACACATAGCTGGGGCGCACCACTAAAGGGTAGCCCAAGGCTGCTGCTTTTTCCAAAGCCTCTGGCTCTGTGCGTGCCGTGGCGTTAGGAGGCTGACGAAGCCCCAAGTCTTGCAGCAATTTCTGGAAACGCTCGCGGTCCTCGGCTGCGTCGATCATGTCGGGGCTGGTGCCGATGATGGGCACGCCAGCCGCTTCCAGGTCCAGCGCCAATTTCAAAGGCGTTTGGCCGCCGTATTGCACGATGACGCCTGTTGGCTTTTCTTTGTCGACGATTTCAAGCACGTCTTCCAACGTGACGGGCTCAAAGTACAAGCGGTCCGAGGTGTCATAGTCGGTCGACACGGTCTCGGGGTTGCAGTTGACCATGATGGTTTCGTAACCGTCTTCGCGCATGGCCAAGGCGGCGTGCACGCAGCAGTAGTCAAACTCGATGCCCTGGCCAATGCGGTTGGGGCCGCCACCCAGCACCATGATTTTTTTGTTCGTGGTAGGTTCGGCTTCGCATTCACCGTCGCCATGACCCTCATAGCAGGAGTACATGTAGGCCGTGTCGGTCGAAAACTCGGCCGCGCAGGTGTCCACGCGCTTGTAAACCGGGCGAATGTTCAGTGCATGGCGACGCGCGCGCACCACATGCTCAGTGGTCTTCAGCAGCTTGGCCAAACGGCGATCCGAAAAACCCTTCTTCTTGAGTGCACGCAGCTCGTCGGCCGTGATGGCCTCGAGGGTGGCGGTTTCCAGTTCCAACTCAATCTTGACGATTTCTTCGATCTGTACCAAGAACCAAGGGTCGATCTTGGTCAAGGCAAACACCTCGTCCACGCTCAAACCCATGGCAAAAGCATCGCCCACGTACCAGATGCGCTCAGGACCAGGCTCGCCCAATTCCTTCTCGAGCACTTCGCGGTCTTGTGTTTTCTCATTCATGCCGTCCACGCCGACTTCCAGACCGCGCAAAGCCTTCTGGAACGACTCTTGGAAGGTGCGGCCCATGGCCATCACCTCGCCCACCGATTTCATTTGGGTGGTCAAGCGGCTGTCGGCGGTGGGGAATTTTTCGAACGCAAAACGCGGGATCTTGGTCACCACGTAATCGATCGATGGCTCGAACGATGCCGGAGTGGTACCGCCCGTGATGTCGTTGCGCAACTCGTCGAGGGTGTAGCCCACGGCCAACTTGGCCGCGACTTTCGCAATCGGAAAACCCGTGGCTTTGGAAGCCAAAGCAGACGAACGCGACACGCGCGGGTTCATCTCGATGACCACCATGCGGCCGTCTTTGGGGTTGATCGAAAACTGCACATTGGAGCCGCCCGTGTCCACACCGATTTCACGCAAGACGGCCAAAGAGGCGTTGCGCAGAATCTGGTATTCCTTGTCGGTCAGCGTCTGTGCTGGCGCCACAGTGATCGAGTCGCCGGTGTGCACGCCCATCGGGTCCAAGTTTTCGATGGAGCAGACGATGATGCAGTTGTCCGCCTTGTCGCGCACCACTTCCATCTCGTACTCTTTCCAACCGAGCAATGACTCTTCGATCAACAATTCGGTGGTGGGCGAGGCTTCCAAGCCGCGCTTGCAGATGACTTCGAATTCTTCGGGGTTGTAGGCAATACCGCCGCCGGTGCCGCCCAGTGTGAAGCTGGGGCGAATGACGGTGGGGAAACCCAAAGTCTTTTGCACGTCCCACGCTTCTTCCATGCTGTGGGCAATGCCCGAGCGGGCAGACCCCAGACCGATCTTGGTCATGGCGTCTTTGAACTTCAGGCGGTCTTCGGCTTTGTCAATGGCTTCAGGCGTGGCGCCAATCAGCTCGACCTTGTACTTTTCGAGCACGCCGTTGTGCCACAAGTCCAAAGCGCAGTTGAGCGCTGTTTGGCCACCCATGGTGGGCAAGATGGCATCGGGACGCTCCTTGGCAATGATCTTTTCGACCGTTTGCCAAGTGATGGGCTCGATGTAGGTCACGTCAGCCGTGGCGGGGTCGGTCATGATCGTCGCAGGGTTGCTGTTGATCAGAATGACTTTGTAACCCTCTTCACGCAAAGCTTTACAGGCTTGCACGCCGGAATAGTCGAACTCACAAGCCTGACCAATGATGATCGGGCCTGCGCCAATGATGAGGATGCTTTTGAGGTCAGAACGCTTTGGCATTATTTTGTCTCCATCAAGTTGATGAAGCGGTCAAAGAGATAAGCAATGTCGTGTGGGCCAGGCGATGCCTCGGGGTGACCTTGGAAGCAAAACGCGGGCTTGTCGGTGCGGGCCAAGCCCTGCAGGGTGCCGTCAAACAAGGACACGTGGGTGGCGCGCAAGTTGGCGGGCAATGATGTCTCGTCCACGGCAAAACCATGGTTCTGGCTGGTGATGGACACGCGACCGGAGTCGAGGTCTTTCACAGGGTGGTTGGCGCCGTGGTGTCCGAACTTCATCTTGAAGGTTTGAGCACCGCTGGCCAAAGCCATGATTTGGTGACCCAGACAAATGCCGAAAGTGGGTATGCCGGTTTCGATCAACTCTGCCGCTGCAGCGATTGCGTAGTCGCAAGGCTGGGGATCGCCAGGGCCATTGGACAAGAAAATGCCATCGGGCTTGTGCTTGAGCACATCGGCCGCAGAGGTCTTGGCGGGCACCACCGTGACTTTGCAGCCGCGCTGGGCCAACATGCGCAAAATGTTTTTCTTGACGCCGAAGTCGTAGGCGACCACATGGAACTTGGGGGATGTCAGGTGGCCGTAGCCTTCTCCCAAAGTCCACTCGGTTTGTGTCCACTCATACGACTTGGACACGGTGACTTTTTGTGCCAGATCGAGGCCAGCCATGTTGGGCGCACCTTTGGCGGCCGCCACAGCTTGGTCGATCAAAGCCTGGCTGACCTCTTGGCCTTTGGCCAAACCAACAATGGCACCGTTTTGGGCACCCTTGGTGCGCAAAATGCGGGTCAACTGGCGGGTGTCGATGTTGGCAATCGCGACCGTACCCGCATCGATCAAATAAGCGGAAAGGGTTTGGTCAGAGCGGAAGTTGCTCGCGATCAAAGGCAAGTCCTTGATGATCAAACCAGCAGCATGGACCTTGTCAGCTTCGATGTCTTCCACGTTGACGCCATAGTTGCCGATGTGCGGGTACGTCAAGGTGACGATCTGCTGGCAGTAGCTGGGGTCGGTGAGGATTTCTTGGTAGCCGGTGAGCGAGGTGTTGAACACCACTTCGCCGACTGTGGAACCGATGGCTCCAATCGAGTTGCCGATAAAGACCGTGCCGTCTGCGAGCGCCAAGATGGCGGGCGGGAAGGTTCCCTGAAGAGACAAAAGCACTGGGTTCTCCGGATAAGTTCGGGTACGCCTCAGCACTCACCAGAGATGCGATCTCTTTTTGGCTGCTTGTTCGAGGATTGGGCCTGGGATGGACTGTGGCGTACAGGTTGATGCGGGAAAGCCCACCATTATAGCTGAGGACTCAATGAAAACCCTGAGGTTTCTGGCCTCAAAGCGAGCAACAGCTAATCCAAAATCATCACAAAACAGCCGTTGCGCTGGCATGCAAACAAATGGCAGCAGCCGTGGCAACGTTCAAAGATTCTTCACCGCCAGGCTGGGCTATGCGAACTTGGTGCTGCGCCAACGCCAACAAAGAATCGCTGACGCCTTGACCTTCATGCCCAAAAACCCATGCACATTGGGCTGGTAGCTCGCCGCGACGAAGTAATTCGTGTAAAAAAGGACCTTCATGCACGTTGGTGGTCAAGATCGGCACCTGCAAATCGACCAATTCGCCTTCGTTGACCGACTCCACCAAGCTCAAACCAAAATGTGCACCCATTCCGGCCCTGAGCACTTTGGGAGACCACAAAGCTGCCGTTCCTTTGATGGCTAAGACTTGGCGGTAGCCGAAGGCTGATGCGCAGCGCAAAATAGCCCCCACATTGCCTGCATCTTGCAAGCGATCCAGGACAACGGTCGCCACATCGGGCAAGACTTTTTTTTCAGCCGCCCATGCGACGACAAAGCCCATTCGCGCGTGCGACTCTAAACCACTCAAACTGGCAAACGTGGCATCGGCCAAGACAAAAACCTGATCGGCCACACCCGTCCACTGCTCACCCTGCTCCGTCCATAAAGACTCGGTCAAAACGACCTGCAGCGGGCGCACACCGCGCTCAAGCGCCGCACGGCATAAATGATCGCCCTCCAGCCAAAACTGTCCTACTTTCCGGTAAGCAGTGGTCTCTTGGGCCAAACGCCGCCAAACTTTGACATGGGGGTTGTCTCGAGACGTGATCAGCTGCACCGCAAACTCCTGGCCACTGGGGCAAATGTCACCCTGTGGTAGTCTGTTGGACCATGCGCTTGCAACGCGGCCAAGTGCTGTGCTGTGCCATAGCCCTTATGTTGGTCGAATCCGTAGATCGGATAACGCAGATGCATCGCTTCACACAGGCGATCACGGTGGACCTTTGCCAAAATAGAGGCTGCGGAAATGGCTGGCACCAAGGCGTCTCCTTGCACGATGGCTTCAGCCCGCATGGACAAAGTGGGCAAACGGTTGCCGTCTACCAAAACCAACTTTGGGGGCAAACGCAGAGCCTCAACGGCCCGTTTCATGGCCAGCAGTGTCGCCTGCAAAATGTTGATTTGGTCAATTTCTTGCACGCTTGCCTCTGCAACGGCAAAGCACAAGGCTCTCGCCCGGATTTCGTCAAACAATGCCTCGCGACGCTTGGCCGTCAGTTTTTTGGAATCGTTCAATCCACGAATTGGATTCAAATCGTCCAAGATCACGGCAGCCGCAACAACAGGCCCCGCCAAAGGACCGCGACCAGCCTCATCCACCCCAGCCATCAAACCGGGTTCATGGAAACAAAGCGCTGACTGTTCAGCGTGCAAGAACTTTTTCGAGGGCATGCGTTGAAAGTTGGGCTGTATCCAGTTGCAATGAAAGATGCAAATGATGAAATCGAGACTGCAATGCGTCCACACGATCTGGCGCAGACAGCCAAGCCAGACAGGCTTTTGCCAAAGCATCGGGCGTACAGCGATCCTGTAAAAATTCTGGCACAACGAAGTCTTCACACAAAATATTGGGCAAGCCCACCCAAGCTTGCAGTTGTTGTCGCTTCATGATTTGCCAACTGAGCCAGTTCATGTGATACCCAATGACCATGGGGCGCTTGAACAAAGCCGCCTCCAGCGTGGCTGTCCCACTGGCAATCAAAGTGACATCACACGCGGCCAGCGCTGCGTGTGATTGGCCCAAGAGCAGCTGCAGATTGGGCAAACCACCTTCGGCTTGGATCAAAGCCTGCAAGCGCGGCAACAAACTGGGCACTGCAGGCAGCACAAATTGCAAAGCGCTGTTTTGACGCTGCATGATCCGGGCGGCTTGAATGAAGCGCGGGGTCAAGTGCTCTATTTCAGACAACCGACTGCCCGGCAAAATGGCCACCACAGGCCTTTGATCATTCAGACCCAAAGCTTGGCAAGCTGCTGAGCGATTGGGGTTCAAGGGGATGGTTTGCGCCAATGGGTGACCGACATAGGTCGCCTCTATGCCAGCTTGAGCCAACAACACAGGCTCAAACGGGAAAATGCAAAGCATGTGGTCGACGCTGCGGCGAATTTTCTCAATCCGCTCAGGCCGCCAAGCCCAGATGGAGGGACACACAAAATGGACCGTCGGAATGCCTGCGGCTTTGAGCTTGGCCTCCAAATCAAGATTGAAGTCAGGTGCATCAACGCCAATGAACACATCAGGCGGTTGAGACAACAAACGCTCACGCAATTGATCGCGAATGGCCACGATCCCCCGGTAGTGCCGCAATACCTCGACATAACCACGCACAGCCAGTTTGTCATGCGGCCACCAAGCCTCAAAACCCAGCGCTTGCATTCGGGGCCCACCGATACCAAAACCATGCGCTTGCGGCCAATGCGATTGCACACCTTGGATCAGCAAACCGGCCAGCAAGTCGCCAGAAACTTCTCCGGCCACCATGGCAAAGGACAAAGCCCCCGAGGGGGCTTTGTCGAATGAACCAAGCTCGCGTTGAGTCAACGCACAATCCCACGTTGAGGCGAGGCTGCCTTTAAAAAATCGAGCATCATGTCCACGTCGGGCTGGACCTCGGGTTTGGTTTCGGCCAGTCCACCAATACGGGCCATGGCGTCATGGAGCGACAAGCCATCTCGGTACAAGGCTTTGTGCATCGCCTTGACGGCACCAATGCGCTCGGCAGAAAAACCACGTCGGCGCAAACCTTCAAAATTCATCGAACGCGCTTGTGCAGGCTGGCCTTGCGCCATGACAAAGGGTGGCAAGTCGGCAAACAACAAAGAGTTCATGGCGGTGAAGCTGTGAGCCCCAATGCGGCAAAACTGGTGGACGACGGTAAAGCCCCCCAAAATCACCCAATCCTCCACCACCACATGACCCGCCAGCTGAGTGTTGTTGGCAAAAATGGTGTGGTTGCCCACTTGGCAATCATGGGCCAAGTGCACATAGGCCATGATCCAGTTGTCGTTCCCCACAGATGTCAGCGCTCGGTCACCCGGTGAACCGATGTTGAAAGTGCAAAACTCACGAATCGTGTTGCGGTCGCCAATCACCAACTCACAGGGCTCATCCTTGTATTTTTTATCCTGCGGCACCGCGCCCAAGGAATTGAACTGAAAAATTCGATTGTTTTGACCAATGGTCGTGTGCCCTTCGATGACGCAGTGACTTGCCACACGGGTACCCGCACCAATTCGGACATGGGGGCCAATTAAGGTGTAAGGCCCTACAGAAACCGTGCTGTCAAGTTCAGCTCCGGGACTGATGATGGCCGTTGGATGAATGTTGCTCATACCGATCAAACTTGAGGGATTTTCCGCATGGTGCACATCAACTCAGCTTCGGTTGCGATGTCATCACCGACCTTGGCACGTGCTTTGAATTTGAAAATACCGGACTTCATGCGGTCAAGTTCAACTTCCAAGATCAGCTGATCTCCCGGCTCCACCGGTCGCTTGAAACGCGCACCGTCAATGCCTGCAAAATAATAAACAGTTTGATCATCAGGCGTCTCCCCCAATGTATCAAAAGCCAATAAGGCAGCCGCTTGGGCCAAGGCTTCAAGCATCAAAACACCGGGCATCACGGGACGATGCGGAAAATGACCCTGAAAATGCGGTTCGTTGATGGACACGTTTTTGAGTGCCTTGATGCGCACGCCTTTTTCGATTTCCAGCACGCGGTCCACCAACAAGATGGGATAACGATGGGGGAGCTGTTTTAAGATTTTGTGGATATCCATCATGTTCAGGTTTCCTTGTTGTTATGAACTTCCGCTTCAAGTGCTTTGATGCGCTCACGTAAGCGGGACAGCTGCTTGAGACTGGCCGCATTTTTTTCCCAATTGGCGTTGGTATCCAATGGAAACATGCCCGTGTAATTTCCTGGCTGAGAGATGGAGCGCGTCACCACCGAGGCGGCCGAAATATGAACATGATCAGCCAAGGTCAAATGACCCAGAACCACCGCACCACCGCCCACTGTGCAATGCGCACCAATGCGGGCACTGCCGGCAACCCCCACACACCCTGCCATGGCCGTGTGCGCTCCGATGTGGACGTTGTGTCCAATTTGAATCAAGTTGTCGAGCTTCACGCCATCTTCGATGACCGTGTCTTCAAGCGCACCCCGATCGATGCACGTGTTGGCGCCAATTTCAACATCATCACCAATGCGGACGGCACCAAGCTGTTCAATTTTCTCCCACCGACCTTGGTGCATTGCAAAGCCAAAGCCATCGGCTCCCACCACAACGCCAGCATGCAAAATGCAACGGGCACCCACCACACACCCCTCCGAGAGCGTCACCCTTGACTTGAGGACTGTTCCGGCACCCACGCGAGTGCCCCGCTCCAAGACACACAAAGGACCAATCACCGCATCATCGGCAACATCGGCCAGGGGATGAATGACGGCACTGGGATGAATGCGTGGCCCTTGGAAAGGTGCATGGGTGTGTTTCCACAACCGCGTCAATCTGGCAAAGTAAAGGTAGGGGTCGTCGGTCACAATCACAGAGCGGCCAACGCCGGCCAAGGACTCAAAAGCAGGCGCGACAATGATGCACCCGGCCCGGCTCTCGACCAACTGCTTTTGATACTTGGGATGGCTCAGAAAGGCGATGTGTTGGCGCTGTGCGGTCTGGAGCGGTGCCAAACCTTCGACAGCGAACTCCGGTGAACCCAAAAGACGCCCACCGAGCCGATCAACAATGGTCGACAGTGTCAATGACACAATAAAAAGTCAGGGAAAAACCGTTACTTGCCAACCGAGGCGTTGAGGGCCTTGATGACTTTGTCGGTGATGTCGTGTTTAGGATGGATGTACACGGCTTCCTGAAAAATCACGTCATATTTTTCAGATTCTGCGACCTGCTTGACAGCACGATTGGCCCGCTCCACGACGATTTGTTGCTCTTCATTTTTACGAGCGTTCAAATCTTCCTGGAACTCACGACGCTTGCGCTGAAACTCACGGTCTTGGTCGAGCAATTGCTTCTGCCGGGCTGTACGCTGAGACTCCGCCAAGGTCGGCGCTTCACGCTCAAAACGTTCAGAAGCTTGTTTTAAACTGTTTCCGTTGTCCACCAGCTCCTTCTCTCGACGCGAAAATTCTTGTTCCAACTTGGCTTGAGCTTGCTTGGCAGTGGCCGCTTCGCGAAAAATTCGCTCGGTGTTGACAAAGCCCAGCTTGATGTCTTGAGCCTGGACACTGAGAGTCAACAAGGAGGCCATGATGGCGCAAGCCAAGGCGATTTTTGGTTGAATCGAGTTCATTAGAAGGAAGTTCCGATTTGGAATTGGAGACGTTGAATTCTATCGCCTGTCTGCTTGACAATGGGGGTCGCATAGGAAAAGCGCAGGGGCCCCATGGGCGAGATCCAACTCAAACCCACACCTGCTGAAACGCTCAATTTGTCCAACGACAGATCCTCATTGGCACCAAAAGCGCGCCCGGCATCGGTGAAACCGAACAACCTCAGCGTTCTGTCGTTGCCCACGCCCGGAAATGGCGTGATGAACTCAGCGTTAAAAACCACCTTTTTAGGGCCACCTGGGAAGAAAGAGGCCGAATTACCCGATTGGGAAGGTGGAGGGCCCAATGTATTTCTTTCAAACCCGCGAACACTGCCCAAGCCGCCCACATAGTAGTTTTTGAACAATGGGAACGTTTGACCGTTCAAGCCTTGCCCCAAGCCCACATCGGCATTGAAAGCAAATGTGTATTTTTTGGTCAGTGGTATGTACTGTTGGAACTGGTAGCTCGCACGGGCATAGTGGGCGTCACCGGCCAAACTCACATCCGAATTAAACCTTTGCAGAGCACCACGGCTGGGCACCAAGGCACTGTCGCGTCGATCTCTGGACCAACCTACCGTGATGGGCAAAGCAGTTTGCTTTTCACTGTAGGGCCGCAGCAAATCGGGCATTTGGATCTCAACGCCCTCCTTGACTTGGGTTTGTTCTGCCGTGATTCCGAAAAACACGGTATCTGTCTCGGTCACAGGAACCCCAAAACGCGTCCCCACACCGGTATTGATGATTCGGTAAGAGTTGATGTTGCCAAAAAATGGCCGCGTTGTTCGGTGGAACAAATCGAAGGTTCTAGAGATGCCGTTTTGTGTGTAATAGGGATTGGTCGTGCTGATCACCAAGTTTTGATTGAAACGACTGGTATTGACCTCGACCGCCAAAAAATTACCGGAACCGAACGCATTGTCCTGACGGATGCCAAAGTTCAAGGCCACTTTTTCAATCGACGAAAAACCCGCGCCCAAAGAAATACTGCCGGTTGGCTTTTCGGTCACTGTGAACAACAAATCCACCTGATCCTGCGCGCCTGGAACCTCCATGGTTTCAACGTTCACGTTGGTGAAATAACCCAAACGATCGACCCGGTCACGCGACAAACGAATTTTGTCGCCGTCGTACCAAGCCGATTCCAACTGGCGAAACTCTCGGCGAATGACTTCATCCCGGGTGCGGTCGTTGCCGGCCACTTGAATGCGCCGAACGTAGGCGCGCCGGGAAGGCTCCGCCTGCAAGACAAATTGGACGCGGTTGTTTTGACGGTCAATCACGGGTTTGGCCTCAACGCGTGCAAACGCAAAGCCAAACTTGCCAAAATATTCGGTGAATGCTTTGGTGGTCTCTGTCACGGTTTCCGCGTTGTAGGGTTTACCCACTGCAATTTTGATCAGCGCTTTGAACTCATCATCGCGGTCTAAATAATTGCCCTCCAGTTTGACCCCCGAAGTGATGAAGCGCTCTCCCTCGGTGATGTTGATGGTGATCGACATCTCTTGTTTGTTGGGCGACATGGCCACCTGGGTGGAATCAATGCGAAACTCTAAAAAACCACGCGACAAATAAAAAGACCGCAGGGCTTCCAAGTCGGCGTTCAGTTTGGTGCGCGAGTAACGATCAGACTTGGTGTACCAGCTCATCCACCCACCGGTGTCCAAGTTGAACTGATCACGCAATGTTTGGACGGTAAATGTCTTGTTACCGACGACCTCAATCTGAGCAATCTTGGCGGGGCCACCTTCCGTGATGCTGAAGGTCAAATTAACACGGTTACGGTCCACCGGCGTGGTGGTTGAGACCACCTCCGCACCATACAAACTTCGGCTGATGTACTGACGTTTGAGCTCTTGCTCGGCCCTGTCAGCCAAAGCCTTGTCAAAGGGCCTGCCCTCAGACAAACCAATGTCTCTCAGCGCTTTCGTCAAAACATCCTTGTCAAACTCCTTGAGGCCCACAAACTCGACAGACGCCACCGAAGGACGCTCTTCGACCACCACCACCAAGACGTCACCTTGCGTCTCCAAGCGCACATCCTTGAAAAGACCGAGGGCGAAAAGGGCCCGAATGGCAGCGGCACTGCTGTCCGTGGTGAAGCGGTCTCCCACTCTGACCGGCAATGAGGCAAAAACCGTTCCAGGTTCGATGCGCTGAAGGCCCTCAACACGAATATCTCGAACTGTAAAAGGTTCAACCGCCAAGGCCGGCAGACTGATGGCAGCACAAGCGATGGCTTTGATTGCGAATGGTATGCCGTAGCGGCGAGAATCAAAAAAAATCATGGTGCTGTCGTTCAAAGACCAATTCACAACCGGGATCGAAAGTCAAAGTTTCGAACATCGCGGCAAAAGCCCGGCATCCACGTTGCCGTGGCGATGGGCGAAAAGTAATGGATTTTTTGACCATGAAGCCAAAAACCATAAAAGATAATACATCAGGCGCTATCGGCGCAGAGGACCCCGACAGAAGCTGATCAGAGAAGATTCGCAATGATTTGCTCAGCCTTGACCCGACTGCGACTGTCGAGCGCCAACAAGTCGTCCAAGCACAATGGCGCAGAGAACGACATGCTGTCCAAAGACCCTCTGTTGACATGCTGGATCTGATCAAACCGGATGCGTTTATTCAGAAACGCCTCAACCGCCACTTCATTGGCAGCGTTCAAAACAGCGCAACTGCCTGGGGCGCCAAGCAGTGTCTCCCTCGCCAACTGAAGGCCAGGGAAGCGTAAAAGGTGGTTCGGGTCATCCATGGCCTCAAAAGTCATGGCTGACAAGGCATGAAAATCAAGCGCTTGAGCACCCGAAGTGATGCGCTCTGGCCAACTCAGTCCATAAGCGATCGGCACCCGCATGTCGGGTGTCCCCAATTGCGCCACCACCGAGTGGTCACGGTACTGCACCATCGAGTGGATGACACTTTGGGGGTGGATGACGACCTCCAATTGATCGGGCGACATGCCAAAAAGATAACGCGCTTCGATGACCTCCAGCGCCTTGTTCATCATGGTGGCCGAATCCACCGAGATTTTCCGCCCCATCACCCAATTGGGGTGAGCACAAGCCTCTTCGGGCGTCACATTTTTGAGCGTCAGAGGGTCTCTCGTGCGAAACGGGCCGCCCGAGGCGGTCAAGATGATTTTTTGAACGCGACGCTGCCAAGTCGCTGGGTCCTCTGGCAGAGACTGGAAAATGGCGGAGTGTTCACTGTCAATCGGTAGCAACAAAGCGCCGCCCTCTTGAACAGCGCGCAGGAAAACGTCTCCGCCGACCACCAAGGCCTCTTTGTTCGCCAACATGAGTCGCTTGCCTGCGCGCGCTGCCGCGATGCACGGAGACAAACCTGCAGCCCCCACGATGGCGGCCATCACTGAATCCACCTGCGGATCAGAAGCGACCTGATCCAAGGCCTCTGGACCCCAAAGAACACGCACTGACAATCCCTCGGCTTTGACTTTCTCTGCCAACAACTTGGCAGGCTCCTCTTGAACCATGACGGCGAACGCAGGTGAAAAGCGGGCACATTGGGCCAGCATCAGATCCACTTGGCTGGAGGCTGTCAAAGCATGGATGCGGTATTTGCCGGGGTGACGGGCCAACACGTCCAACGTGCTCGTACCGATCGACCCGGTCGACCCCAAAATGGTGATGCACTGGGCTTGCTTCATGCGCTATGTCTCCTGTTCAAATCCAGACCACGAGCATCATGGCCAAAGGCAACGTCGGCAACAAGGCATCGACCCGGTCCAACACCCCACCATGCCCGGGCAACAATCCCGAGCTGTCTTTCATGCCGGCACTGCGCTTGACCAAAGACTCCACCAAATCGCCCACCACACTCATGGCGGACATGAACAGCAAAGCCGGCACAGTCACCCACCAGCCTTTTTCCATGATCAAGGTGAAGAAGCTGGGGATGTCAGATGCCCTATTTTGGTCGAATGCGACCCATGCAAAGGCGACCAGAAAAACACCGACCATCCCACCCAAAACACCCTCCCAGCTTTTACCTGGGCTGATGGAAGGGGCCAGCTTGATGCTGAAAAAACGCCCCCCGAACGAACGGCCAAAAAAGTAAGCAAAGACGTCTGCTGCCCAAACGAGCACCAGCACAGACAAAAGAAAATTAACGCCTTTTTGAAGTGCCTGAGCCAAGGCTAACCAAGCCAGGGCCAACAAAAGCAAGCCGGTCATCCAGCGCAATGTCCGCGGCCAAAGCGCCCAGCCTGACACGCCGCGCTGAATCATCCAGGCCCCCAACAACACCCACATGGCACCCGCTAGCAGCCACAAAACCGGCGGTGTGTCGCGTACCCAGCCAACTTGTTGTGCCAAGATACAAGCCAGCGCACACCACAACGCGCCAAGCCAAGATCGCAGTGAGCCCACGTCATTGAGGCGCCCCCACTCCCAAGCACCCGCAGCAATCAACACCACGGTAAGCACCATGAAGGGCCAAGGGCTGACCGCAAAAAGTGCGGGCAAAAGCAAGGCCAACAGGACGACCGCAGTGATGACACGTTGTTTGAGCACGAACTCTCCAAAAAAAAAGCCGCCTAGAGGCGGCCATTCAGGCCGCGGCAGAGCACGGCACTGAAAGATTTTTTAAACCGCCATGATTTCTTGCTCTTTGGCGGCCACCAACTGATCAATTTCACCCATCCGTTTGTCGGTCAGTTTTTGGATATCCGCTTCAGCGCGCTTTTGATCGTCTTCTGAAACTTCCTTGTCTTTGACCAGTTTTTTGACCGATTCATTGGCATCGCGGCGCAAGTTCCGGGTTGCAATTTTGGCGTTTTCGCCTTCTGTTCGGGCCAACTTGGTCATTTCTTTGCGGCGCTCCTCGCTCATCGCGGGCATGGGCACCCGAATCAACTCGCCAAGAGACGCCGGATTCAGACCCAATTCACTTTCGCGAATGGCTTTTTCAATCTTGGCGGCCATGCTCTTTTCCCATGGCTGCACACTGATCGTGCGCGAATCCATCAAAGACACATTGGCGACCTGAGACAAAGGCACCAAGGAGCCGTAGTAATCCACATGGATGGTGTCCAGCAGCGCCGGGTTCGCACGCCCGGTACGAATGCGGGTCAGGTTATTTTTGAACGCCGCAATGGATTGCTCCATTTTCGTTTCGCATGTTTTTTTGATGTCAGCAATGGTCATGGGGTTCTCCTCGTCAGAACGGTCTCAAGCATAAACCAATGTACCTTCGTCTTCACCCAGAACCACACGCTTGAAAGCACCGTTCTTGATGATCGAAAACACTTTGATCGGCAACTTTTGGTCGCGGCACAAAGCAAAAGCTGTGGCGTCCATGATGCCTAAATTGCGGGATATGGCTTCGTCAAAGCTGATTTCCGTGTAGCGTGTCGCCAGTGGGTCTTTTTTCGGATCAGCCGAGTACACACCATCCACCTTGGTGGCCTTGAGCACCATCTCGGCACCGATTTCGGCCCCACGCAGAGCAGCAGCCGTGTCAGTGGTGAAAAAGGGATTGCCGGTGCCCGCCGCAAAAACCACCACTTTGCCCTCTTCCAGATACTGCAAAGCCTTGGGCCGGACATAAGGTTCCACCACTTGGTCAATGCCAATGGCCGACATCACGCGTGCTGTCAAGCCTGCTTTGTCCAAGGCGTCGGCCAAGGCCAAGGAGTTCATCACTGTGGCCAGCATGCCCATGTAATCGGCGGTGGCGCGGTCCATACCGACCGAGCCGCCCGCCACACCTCTGAAGATGTTGCCACCACCAATCACCACCGCCACCTGCACGCCCAATCGAGTGACCTCGGCAATCTCTTCGGCCATGCGAACAATGGTGGCGCGGTTGATGCCAAAAGCATCGTCCCCCATCAGGGCCTCACCGGACAGCTTGAGCAAAATACGCTTATAGGCTGGCTTGGGTGAAGACATGATGGGCTCCTGGGTGATCAAGTGGGACAATGAAATGGCAAATCAAGAGGTCAACGGAATCAGGCTGCTGCGCTTTGAGCAGCAGCCACTTGAGCGGCCACTTCTGCTGCGAAGTCGTCAACCTTCTTCTCGATGCCTTCGCCAACCACGTACAACGTGAAAGCCTTCACCGTGGTGTTTGCGGCCTTGAGCATCTGTTCAACGGTTTGCTTGTCATTCTTGACAAATGACTGGTTGAACAAAGAAACTTCTTTGAGGTACTTTTGGACCGAGCCTTCGACCATCTTGGTGGCGATGTCGGCAGGCTTGCCCGATTCGGCAGCCTTGGCCGCAGCGACCGAACGCTCTTTTTCAATCAGCTCGGCAGGCACTTCGGCGCTGGTCAAAGACACAGGCTTCATGGCGGCAACGTGCATGGCCACATCTTTGGCGGCGGTTTCGTCACCTTCGAACTCGACCAACACACCAATGCGGGTACCGTGCAGATAGTTAGCGATCTTGGCACCACCCGCCGCACGCTTGAAGCGGCGAAAGCTCATGTTCTCGCCGATCTTGCCGATCAAGCCTTTGCGCACGTCTTCCAATGTCGGGCCAAAGCTGTCTTGGCTGTAAGGCAAGGCCCCCAAAGCAGCGATGTCGGCGGGGTTGTGCTCAGCCACCAACTTGGCAGCGGCATTGGCCAAGGCCAAGAAACTGTCGTTTTTGGTCACGAAGTCTGTTTCGCAGTTGACTTCGATCATGGCGCCTGTGGTGCCGCTCACGAAACTGGTGACCACGCCTTCGGCGGTCACGCGCGAGGCAGCTTTACCCGCCTTGGTGCCCAGCTTGACGCGCAGCAACTCTTCCGCTTTGGCCATGTCGCCCTCGGCTTCGGTCAGGGCTTTTTTGCACTCCATCATGGGCGCGTCGGTTTTTGCGCGCAGTTCAGCAACCATGCTTGCGGTAATTACAGCCATTTGATTTCTCCGTAGTCAGTCTAAAAGTCAGATTAAAAAAAAGGGGCCACAAAGCCCCTTTCGTCGAGTCTTGGGAACTCAAGCAGAAGCGTTGGCTTCTTCGGCTTGGTCGTCAGCAGCCTCAGTGACAGCCTTGACCACGTCGTTGACCGCATTGGCGCGGCCCTCGATGATCGCGTCAGCGATGCCACGGGCGTACAAAGCCACAGCCTTGGCCGAGTCGTCGTTGCCGGGGATGATGTAGTCGATGCCTTCGGGCGAGTGGTTGGAGTCCACCACACCGATCAAGGGGATGCCAAGTTTCTTGGCTTCAGAAATCGCAATTTTGTGGTAACCCACGTCGATCACGAAAATCGCGTCAGGCAGGGCCGCCATGTCTTGGATGCCGCCGATGTCTTTTTCGAGCTTTTCCATCTCGCGCTTGAACATCAGTTGCTCTTTTTTGCTCAAGGTTTCGAGGCCGACTTCTTGCTGGGCCTTCATGTCCTTAAGACGCTTGATCGAGGTCTTGACGGTTTTGAAGTTGGTCAACATGCCGCCCAACCAACGTTGGTCGACAAAAGGCACGCCAGCGCGCTGGGCTTCAGCTGCCACCAGCTCACGGGCCTGGCGCTTGGTGCCGACCATCAGAATGTTGCCGCGGTTGGCGGACAGCTGCTTGGCGAACTTGATCGCGTCCTGGAACATCGGCAGCGATTTTTCCAGGTTGATGATGTGGATTTTGTTGCGGTGGCCGAAGATGAACGGGGCCATCTTGGGGTTCCAGAAGCGGGTTTGGTGACCGAAGTGGACACCGGCTTCCAGCATTTCACGCATGGTAACGGACATAAAAATACTCCAAAGGTTGGGTCTAAAACCAGTCCACTGATCACGCAGGTTAAAAAACCAACGCAACACCTTGATGGGACGGATTCGCGGATGAACTTCACGGGATGGAGGTAGAAAATTGAGACATGTCAAAAATGACACTCAAAAGACACACACCACGCCCAGCAAAGCCTTAGGATTATAGCATCCAGACTCCGCCAAAAGCACCTCATCTCATGAAAGCTGACCTGATCGCCACCCGGCAAGCCATTCGAGCGGGCAAAGCGCATCCTCAGACAGAAGCCGAAAACTGCTTGGAGATGGCCTCAAGCCATGCTTGCAAAGATGTTTTTATCCAGTTAACCCCAGAAGCACTGAAGTCTGCAGCCCATCAACACGCGCTGGGCAACAGCCCCCTTGCCGGACTCTCCGTTTCGCTCAAAGACCTTTTTGATGTCCAAGGCCAAGTCACCCAAGCGGGCTCGGTGGTTCTGTCCGACCAATCGCCCGCCCACGTCGATGGCCTGGCCGTGGCCCGTTTGCGGGCTGCAGGCGCAGGCCTGATTGGCCGCACCAACATGGTCGAATTCGCCTTTTCGGGGGTGGGCATCAACCCGCATCACGGCACGCCCGCCGCCTGGGACGGCCTGCACGACCGGCCCGTTGGCGCACCCGGCCAGCCCCATGCGCCTGGCGGCTCCAGTTCGGGTGCAGCCGTGTCGGTGGCCACAGGCGCTGCCTTCATCGGACTGGGTTCGGACACGGGCGGCTCGATTCGGGTGCCCGCGGCCTTGAACGGCATCGTGGGCTTCAAAAACACCGCCCGCCTGGTCCCCACACAAGGTGCCCTGCCCCTGTCCACCACCCTGGACACGGTGTGTGCCATGACACGTTCCGTGCGCGATGCGATCTTGGCCCACGAAGTCCTGTCTGCCAGACGCGTCGCACTGGGGAAACGCCCATTGTCGGGCTACCGCCTCGCCGTGGCCAAGCACCTGATGCAGGACGGCATGGACACCACGGTGACGCAGGCTTTCGAGCGCAGCCTGAACACGCTCCGATCCGCTGGGGCGCGCATCGACGAGATCCCACTGTCCGAACTGAACGAATTGGCCCCGATGATGAGCACTGGCGGCTTCAGCCCGGCCGAAGGCTTTGCATGGCACCGGGACATGTTGAGCCGCGACAGCGAACGCTATGACCCCCGGGTGCTGCAACGCCTGATGCGCGGCGCGGGCATGAAGGCCCATGAGTACATCGATTTGGTGCAGGCCCGCCAGCACTGGATTCGCCGGGTGGAAACGGCGCTGCTGGGCTATGACGCCATCTTGTCCCCCACCACCCCCATCACCGCGCCCCAAATCAGCGCGGTGGCCCCAGGCGCCGAACGCGATGCCGAGTTCTTCCGGGTCAATGGCTTGATGCTGCGCAACACCAGCGCGGTCAACACCCTGGACGGCTGTGGCATCTCGCTGCCCTGCCACACACCAGACGAGTTGCCCGTGGGCTTGATGGCCTGGCACGGGGCCATGCACGACGACAGCATTTTGCAACTGGCCTTGCTGCTCGAACCCTTGCTCCAAGTGCATTGACCCCATGCACACCCTGAACCGCAGTCATGCCTGGCCCATCCTGGGACCCGGTGAGGTGCGGCTTCTGGAGCCCGCGCTGCAGGCCCTCAGCCCCGCGCCCCTGATGCAAAGCGCCGGTCTGGCCGGTGCCCGACTGGCCATGGCCATTGCGCCGCATGCCCGGCGCGTCTGGATTGCCGTTGGGCCAGGCAACAACGGGGGCGACGGCCTGGAAGCGGCTCTGAATCTGCACCAAAGGGGCAAAGAGGTGGTGGTCAGCCTGATGGCCCCCCGAGGGTCTGGACCATCGGATGCCCAAGCGGCCTTGAAGCGTGCTTTGCAGGCCGGGGTTCGCCTGCTGGATCATGTGCCACACATTTGGTTGCAACAGATGACCGCGCAAGATCTGTGCATCGACGCCCTCCTCGGCATTGGCGCAACACGCCCTTTGAGTCCCGAATTGCAGGCCTGCGTGCAAGCCATGCAATCGTGCACGGCGCCGGTGCTGGCCATCGATGTGCCCACAGGGCTGAACCCGCAATCGGGCCAATGGCTGGGCGGAGAAACAGGCCAGGCCTTGGCTGTGCGCGCCGCCCACACCTTGAGCCTGATCTCGGTGCAAGCCGGTCTGCTCATGGGGCATGGCCGCGACACCAGTGGCCAAATCTGGCTCGACGACCTGGGCTTTCGACCTGACCAACACCAAGCCAAGCCACTGGCCTGGCTCAACACCCCCCACAGCAAGACAGTCAGGGCCCATGCCAGCCACAAAGGCAGCCATGGCGATGTGGCCATCATCGGTGGTGAAAGCATGGCCGCACACGGCATGGGCATGAACGGCGCAGCCATTTTGGCGGCGACTGCGGCCTTGCATGCCGGTGCCGGGCGCGTCATCCTGGCTTGGCTGACCGAGCCTGACGGCGTAAGCGTTCCACCCGATGTGATGCAACGTCCATTCAAACGCTTGGCGCTGGAACAACTGCATGTGGTGTGCGGCTGCGGTGGCGGCAATGCCATTGGGGCAGTTTTGCCCGAGGTGCTGCAGCGCAGTGCCCAGCTGGTCCTGGATGCCGATGGCCTCAATGCGGTGGCGCAAGACCGCCAATTGCAAAACGCGCTGCGCCAACGTGCAGCCCCGGATCCGGCACCGCAAACCACCGTCATCACGCCCCACCCGCTGGAAGCCGCCCGTCTGCTGGACTGCAACACATCGCAAGTCCAAAGCAATCGCATCCAGGCAGCCCAGGAACTGGCCGATCGCTTCCAATGCAGTGTTGTCCTGAAGGGCTCGGGCAGTGTGATCGCCGCGCCCGGTCACACGCCGCGCATCAACACCTCGGGCAATGGTCTTCTGGCCATTGGCGGCACGGGCGATGTATTGGCCGGACTGGTCGGTGCCCGAATGGCACAAGGCCTGAGCGCATTCGACGCAGCATGCGCTGCCGTGGCGCAACATGGCGAAATGGCCGACACATGGCCACAAGGAAGGTCACTCACCGCAAGTCGATTGGCCCGAAAAATTAATTTATAATACCTATTAATTATATTTTGTTGAAACTGACGGAATAATTTTCTTGTTTCTGGAGATAATGACTTCTCATACAAAATAAATGATGTAAAAAACCAGAAATTAATTTTTTTGGCATCATTTTGAAAAATAACTTAACCAATCAAAACGAAAATATCTTCAACCTTTTTCGCGAATGGATGCCGAATGATCGGCGTTCTGCAAAAGATTTTTTCTTTGCTTCATTCAGCCTTTCGGCCATTTTCTGGTTGATCCTGTTGTTTCCAGGACTGCTTTTTCTCAATGAACCCCATGCGGCCTGGTCCACGCTGATCACCGCCGCCGTCATTCTCATCAATTTTGTGGTCTGGTGCCTGGGCGTCCCTTTGGTTTGGGCGCATTCGGTTTTTCAAATCAGCATCGTTGTTTTAATCATTTTCAATGCCCTTCACATGGGTGGTGTGGCATCGCCTGCCATGGTTTGGCTGGGCATCGTACCCATCTTGCCGTTTTTTGTGGTCTCCAGAAGATGGAGTTATTTTTGGATTTTCATCACATTTTTTGTGGTGTTGTCCATGTTTTTTGCCCAATCCAAAGGACTCATTGACACAGGTGATACCGGGTCACCAGCGCTGTGGGCCACGATGATCGGTCTGCTAGCGATCACACAGGCCATGTTGGTCATCACTTATGACTCTGCCAATTCAGAGCACATTCGAAACATCAAAACAAAAAATGAACAACTCAGAAATCTGACGGATCGTTTGCAAATCGTCAATGCTGACAAAGATAAATTTCTGGCCACGGTCAGCCATGAACTGCGCACACCACTGAATGTCGTGATTGGGTATCTGAACTTGCTCAACAGCAACCGTCAATTGCCCTCTCAGGCTTCTGAGCAAATCAAGCACGCCTTGAATTCCTCTTCACTGTTGCTCACCGTGGTCAACGACCTGCTCGATTACACGCAAATCAAACAGGGGCAATTGGCATTTGTACCCCAAACCATTCAACTGAAGAACGTTATTTTCGAAGCGCATTCAGCCTTGGTTAGCAAAGCGTCAGAACAAAAGCTGGCCTATTTTCTTGAACTGAGCGACAAACTGCCGACTTGGGCCCATATCGACCCCAACCGGCTGACCCAAATCATCTTCAACCTGCTGAGCAACGCCATCAAATTCACACCCAAAGGGTTCGTGGAACTGCGCGCAGATTACATTCCAAACAATGCATCAAGCGGCAATTTGCATCTGTGCGTCACAGATTCGGGCGTGGGCATTCCGCTGGAATCACAGCAATCCGTGTTTGAGCCATTTGTCCAACTCGACAACCAGCATCGGACCACACAGGATGACGCACTGAGGGGCAATGGCCTGGGTTTGTCGATTGTCGAGAGCCTGATTCGAGGCTGGGGCGGGTCCATACAACTGCTCAGCACGCCCAATCAGGGCACATGCTTTGAAGTTTGGCTGCCCTTTGACACTGTCCACCCCAAGAAAGGCTATTCACAGGGGTCAGCAGACCATTTTGCGGACAAAGTCTTCACCGACAACCTCAAGGTTCTGATTGTGGATGACCATGCCCTCAACCGAATGGTTGCAGCCGCCACCATTCACCAATATTTGCCCAACGCGGTGATGGACGAGGCCAAAAACGGCTTTGAAGCCCTCGAAAAAATGTCCACCCAACTCTACGACGTGGTCTTGATGGACCTGGTCATGCCTGACATGACAGGAACAGAAGTGGTCAGAAGAATTCGGATCGAAAGTCCAGCGCCCTACCAAAATGTCAGGGTGGTGGCATTCACAGCCAATCTGTCCGAAGCGGCCAGGAAAGAATGCCATGAAATCGGGATCACGGAAATGCTGCCTAAGCCGCTTAACCGTGAAGCCCTGATTCAAACCCTCCGAAACAATTCGGTCTGAAACTCATGCATGGCTTGCCGTCATGCATGGCTTGCCAAAGATCACCGAGAAGCATCCAACACCAAGGTTTCTCCCAAAGGCGTGGCTTGCCCCCCTTTGCTGGACATGGAGGTCACACGGACCTTGTTGGGGTCAAAACCCACTTGCAGAAAAGATTGCTGATCCGCTGAACCACTCAAAAAGACAGGCACCGTCTGACCACTGGGTGTTTGAGCGTCCTTGATTTTTCCAATGGTGGAATGCAAGTGACCGGCAAAGATGGCCACCACCGGATGACCATCGATGGCCTGCAGGAATTCATCAGGCAAAGCTGGCTTGTGCATGTTGATGATGATCGATTGGCCGCGTGCCTTGGCGCGGGCCAGATCTGCGCGCAGCCATTCAATGGATGCACTGATTTTCAGTCGGTCAATCTTGTAGTTGGGTGCATTGTGCAGCTGCACAAAATGATAGCGCCCACGGTTCCAAGAGTAAGCCAAGCTTCCTGCATCAAAGCTCTCGATGGTGTGCGCTGGCATATTCTTCGTATAGCCCGCAAACACCGAACCCCGGATCAGGTTGATGGCATTCTTGGCACACCGGTCTTTGTCCCAGCTGAACGACAGGCACGATCCAAGGTTGTTTTCATAGTCGTGGTTGCCAAGGCCCAGGAACACAGGCGACTGCAACACATGGGGATACGCCCATGGGAATGCCTTATCATAAAAAGCCCTGAATTCAGACACCTGTTCTGGATGAAAGTAAGCAGTCAAATCACCATTGATCACGGTGAATGCCAGTGGTGCAGCGCTAGCTTGCAAAGTGTTTTGCAAGCCATTGACAGACTGAACCAGATTCAAGTTGTATGCCCGACTGTTGGCCAAGACGCTGTCTGCGGTGCTTTTGCCAGCCCTCGCCTGGGCAGAGGTCTCATCCCAAGGCAGTTGCGTGTCTGAAATCACGGCGACGGTGAAGGCTTCATCGGCGGGTTGACCATCGACCGGCTTCACAAAACTGTCTGTCGCGATCGCAGCCACCGCGCTGCTGGACACCTGGCCACGCACATAGGCGTTCAGACTGTTGCGGACACAAAGCCCCAACCGGAGAGTCTGCCCAGCGGGGCACTGATTGGCCAAACCGGTGGTGGACCTGGGCAAGATACTTTTTGGACGGGTTTCGTAGATGGGCACATTGACGCAGCCAAAGATCGTGCACACACGCTTGCTCGTGTTGCGGAAGAAGAATGCACCGGCATCACTCCAGCCCGCTGGTGTTTTTTGGGTACACGCCACTTCGCTCGAATTGTGCGTAGAGGGACACGCATTGAAACAGACACCCAGGATATTTTCTTGCCCGGGTTTGCACGATGGCGTGCTCACACAATTGCCTTGGGTCAAGCATTCACTGGCGCGAACCTGCACGCAAACACCACCGATGCCCGCGTATTCCGGCTTGCACTGTTGGTAGCACATCGGAGATTGCTGGCTCAACAAGCCGTGTTCGGGGTACTCGGCTGGACACAGTTTTTCGTTGTAGCCTTTTGCTTGCGCATCTGGTGCCATCAGCAAAAAACCACAAAAAAGGCCCAACACAAGCACCCGCATGGGATTGAAGTTCGCGCATTGAAGCGCAGCCTTGGCAAGAAAGTTCATGATCGAATCTCCATAAAAATGGTTGCTCTGCCGAGCGCTAGGAGTCGCAAAGATGGATGGATCACAAGACATGCTGCACCCGAGCCTGTTGGTCGATCAGCGCATGCGCTGCGGCATTTGTCCACAAGGCGTAGCTGTGGTTGTCCACCACCGCCGTGCTGCCCGTGTCCACCCAGCCCGTGCTGTCCAGTTGCACCACATCGTTGGCATCGGCTTGCACCACCACCAACTTCTGCACTGCGGCCAGCACATCGGACAAACGCACTTCGGTCACATCGGCTGTGTGGTTGCCCGACACGTCGATCTTCGACTGCCCCGTGGCTTGGCTGACAAAGTCAGCCAGCGACTGGCTGCTGAACCACACGTCGGCCATGTCGTGCACCTGGCCATTCGCATCGGTCCAGCCCGACACCAAGCCCAGCGTGTTGCCCTTGTCGGTTTGTGTGCCCTCCTGAGCTTTGAGGTCCAGCGAGGCAATGCCCAACTGCGAGAGTGAGTGCAGCTCGCCCAAATCGGTCTTGCCGTCCACGTTGGCATCCACCCAGACTTGCAGGTCTTTGAACACCGCGTCTTGGGCGTTGATCACGCCATCGGCATTCAAGTCGTACTGGCGCAAGGCCTGGTAACCGTCTTGGGCTTTGCCGCCCGTGAACAGATCGGTGCCGCTGCCAAACAACTCGCTGCCGTTGTGGATTTGGCCGTCCTGGTTCAGATCCAAAACCAGCAAGCCGTCTTTGCCGTCGCTCCAGCCGGTGAGCGCAGACTGGCCGGTATGGTTCACATCAAACACCACGCCGTTGGCCACACCACTGGTGCGCACGCCATCGCCATTGAGGTCAAGAATCAAGGGCGTATTGCCGTTCAACGTGAAAGTGATTACAGACGTCGATTGGTTGCCCGCTTCATCGAAAAGCGTCACATTCAGCGTTCGTGGTAACGAGGGTGGGTTGGCGTTGGTGTTTTTGTATTGAATTGTCGAGAGCAGACTTTCCACATCTGCGACAGTCACTGCTGATACCGGGGTGAAGGTGTAGTTTCGGCCGGAACTCCCACTGCCAGAAACAGTCCAGGTCTTGCCACCGTAGGTGAAAGTAGTGGTGTCGTCGTTGGTGGTGGGGTCGGGGGTGCCGAAGCTCGCATCGGTGGCATCCAAGTCCAAGCCTCCGATGAGGAGACGTTCGGCGTTTCCTTGCGTAAGGCTTCCGGTAAAGCGCAAGCTGAAACGAGTGGGCAATTCGCTGACAGACAAATTGCTGGGGTTGAGTGCTGCGCTGAGCATCTCGCCACTCACGCACGAGGTGACCCTTGTGACGTCCTCACCTGCAGAGGCTCCGTTGAAATCCACAACGGGAGCGGTGGTGTCAATCACCGGCAGCGCAGGGCTGTCAATGGTGGGAATCGCGCCGCTGTAGGTGAAGGCATTGCCCGCCGCATCGGTGATGCCAGCGACCAAAGCACTCTTGAGTGCTGCCTCATCCATCGCAGCTTGCCCGTTTTGCAACGCGGCCACTGTGTAGGTCAAGGTGCGGGTGTTGCTGCCATCGGTGCCCGACCAAGTGGCCGATACGCCGATGCCCCCCACCGTGAAGACGGTGCTGTTGGTGCCACTGGTCAGGCCGTTGACGCTATCGTCAAAGGTGAGGGTCAGCTTGATGGTCTCGCCTGCGCTGTTGCCCGCGGTCCCGGCCATTGTGGTGTAGCTCACCGCAGGCGCAGTGCTGCCGTGCAGACTGGGCGCTGCGGTGTCTACCGCTTGGCTGTAGTTGGCCGGGGCCGTGGCCACGTTGCCCGCTGCGTCGATCACGCCCGTGGTGCTGGTGGTCAGCACCACGGGGGTGGTGCTGTTGGCCGCAGGTGTCACCACCAGGGTGTACGTCGTGCCGTTCACCGGTGTGAAGGCTCCTTTGGTGCCGCCAGTGACGCTGACTTTAGTGGTATCAAAGCCCGTCACCGCTTCAGCAAAGGTGTAGGTAAATGTCACTGCGCCCGTGGCCGTGCTTGCTGCGTTGTCGCTGATGACCACCGTAGGCGCGGTGGTGTCGGCCACAAAGCTGCCCGTGGCCGCAGGTGTGCTGCCGCTGACTGCGTTGCCTGCTGTATCGGTCAGGCCTGCCACCATATTGCCCACCACCGCGATGCTGCCCGTGTC
>NZ_ALKN02000019.1 GCF_000293865.2 Limnohabitans sp. Rim28
ATCGGATTTCCAATCCATAGTTCATGTGCCGGGGAACCCCCTTGGTCATGGAAGAAGTGTTTGTGGAGAAGTCTAAGGGGCGGCTTTAGGCTGGTAGCAGCCGGTCAGGTTTTTAGGTCCCTATTTAGGCGGCCGCCGGAACCTGTCATTTCGTATCGGCAAGGCGATGGACCGCTTCTACCCCAAAATTAGGTAGAAGGAGCCATAACACTCCGGTCCCGGGCAATGTGTACTTGGTGCAATGTAATCTTTCGTACTTCGGCCTGACTGCTGCCGATGTGTGCCCTCAGCAGCATGCATGCTTGGTCGACGCGCTTAGACAAAATGGCTTGAAGAATCTGGGCGTGTTCTTCATACGTTGCCGTGATACGTGAGGCTTGGGTGAAATCAAGTCGGCGGATGATGCGGATGCGATCTGTGATATCGCGATGCACCCTGGTCAGTTCGGCGTTGCCAGCGGCTTCGACCAGACTGCAGTGGAATGCTTCGTCCAACTGACTGACCAAGACACCATCGGTACTGCGTTCTTCTGGGGCAACCAACCAAATAGAGGCGAGTTCGTTCAAACGGGACCGATCAACTTGGCTGCCACATACCGGGGCGTCGCTGCACAGGCGCTGGGCGGCTGTGGATTCGAGCACCATCCGTAGGTCATACAGTTGCTCGAACTTGTCGAAGTCGAACGGCAGCACCCGCCAGCCGCTTCGAAACAACACTTCCACATAGCCTTCCTGCTGCAGCCTGACTAACGCCTGACGAACAGGGGTTCGCGAAACGCCCAAGCGTTCGCAGACCTCGTTCTCTGTAAATCGATCTCCTGGAACCAGCCTGAACTCACCTACATCGCGTTTGAGTTGCACGTAAACGTCCTCTGCGCGGGACGGGCGTTCTTGGGGGGTCGCAGCAGATAAAGGTCCGGAATGTTGATTCATCAGCCAAACTGAGCCAGTGTTCACGTTGAATATTGAGCCACTGGTTTTAGGGAAGTTTTGTTCAGTTGGTTGTGGATAAGTCTATCTGCTCTGGGGCTTTGGCTTCTCCTTTCTGGGCTTTTGCCCGCTGAGGTTTGGTGGGTGTGGCGGCTGCCGTTGAATGCTTGAACCGCCAACTCTCATTGCCGGTCTCCACGATGTGGCAGTGATGCGTCAGCCGGTCCAGCAGGGCCGTGGTCATCTTGGCATCCCCAAACACATTGCTCCATTCCGAGAAGTTCAGGTTGGTTGTGATCACCACGCTGGTGCGCTCGTACAGCTTGGAGAGCAAGTGAAACAGCAGTGCCCCACCGGACTGGGTGAATGGCAGATAGCCCATCTCATCCAGGATCACCATGTCCACGTACATCAGCCTGTAGGCCATCTGGCCCGTCTTGTTTTGCGCCTTCTCCAGCTCCAGGGCGTTGACCAGCTCGACCGTGGAGAAGAACCGCACGCGTTTGCCATGCGCACGGATAGCCTGAACGCCCAGACTGGTGGCCAGATGGGTTTTTCCCGTGCCAGGGCCTCCCACCAACACCACGTTGTGCGCTGAGTTCACAAACTCTAGCCCATGGAGCTTCTGGACCAAGGCCTCATCAACATGGGCCTGCGTGAAGTCGAAGCCCACCAGATCACGATGCGCCGGGAATCGGGCCACACGCATCTGATAAGCCATGGAGCGCACCTCGCGTTGCGCCTTCTCGGCCTTGATCAATTGCATCAGCACCGTTTCGTGGTCCAGCGACTTGATGCGGGCCGTGCCTTGAACCTCTGGCCAGGCACTGGCCATGCCGTGCAGTCCCAACTCCTTGAAGTCAGCAATCATGTCAAGCATGGTTCACCTCCTGATCTCTCCATTGCTGGGCCCGCAGTCGGTCATACCGATCCACATTGGCTTGTGATGGCTTGTTCAGGCTCAGGTGGGTGTGCACCGGCTCGTTGTTGCGACTGGGCTCCTTCAGGCGCGAGAGGACGTTCAGTACATGCTCAGCGCTGACCCTTCCAGTCTGCAAGGCCAGCTCCACGGCCACCAGCACCGCCTCCAGACCGTGCAAGGTGACTGCATTGAGCACCTGCGCCATGACCCGATCGCCACCCGGGTGCCGTAATAACTGGTCCTGTAATTGCCGCAATGGCTCGGGCATCGTCCTGAATGGGGCGCCGTTGCGCAGCGCCCCAGGCTTGCGCTCGATCAGCGCGATGTAGTGCGTCCAGTCGTAGATCGTCTGGTCCCGCTCAAAGCAGCGCTTGATCCGGATGAACTCCCCATCTGGCGAGACCACCATCAGGTGATCGTGGTACACCCGCACACTCACCATGGCATTGACCCACTCGCACGGCACGCTGTAGCGGTTGCGCTGGAAGCTGATCAACGATGTGGAGGACACCCGCGCCGGATGCTCGATGTAGCCATCAAAGGGCCGGGGGTTGGGCATCAGCCGCAGCCGCTCGTCCTGGTACACATCGGCCACCGTCATGTGCACCCACTCAGGATGCTGTAGATGCTCCCAGGCCTCGACACAGGCCTTTTGCAGCCAGGCATTGAGCTCTTCAAGTGAATTCCAGCGCCGCTCGCTGGCTTCGCGCCAGATGCCGCGGCGTCGGTCTTGAACGTTCTTCTCAACAATGCCTTTCTCCCAGCCGGCTGCACGGTTGCAGAACTCGGGATCAAACAGGTAGTGCCCCGTCATCGTCTCAAAGCGGGCGTTGATGGTGCGCTTCTTGCCGTCCCCCACCTTGTCCACCGCCGTCTTCATGTTGTCGTAGATCCCGCGCTTGGTCACCCCGCCAAACACGGCAAAGGCCCGGGCGTGCGCCTCGAACAGCATCTCGTGCGCCTGGTTGTAATAGGCCGACAGCACAAACGCCCGGCTGGCCGCCAGCTTGGTGTGCGCCAAGTCCAAACGCCTGCGCAAACCGCCAATGACCGCGTATTCAGTGCTCCAGTCAAACTGGAAGGCTTCGCCCATGTCAAAGTGCATGGGCACATAACCTTGGCCCTTGGCCGCCAAGTCCTGCTCTTTGCGCCAACGCAGGGCAAAGGTGTAAACCGGGCCCCGGCTGCCCGGGTAACCCAGCGCCCTCAGCCCCTCAAACAGCGCCTTGGTGCCTCGGCGCTCACGTTTGTTGCGGTGGCTGTCGGACTTGAGCCACTGCGTAAGCACCTCCTCGTAGGGACCCAATATGCCTGGTCCTGACGCCCGTTTGGGATAGCGGGGCTCCACCATCTCGGATTGCTCCAGCCACTTCTTGGCCGTATTGCGGGAAATTCCAAGCTGGCGGCTAGCCTCGCGAATGGACACGTTGTCTCTTAAAACAAGACGACGTAATTTGCTCAATGTACTCACGTTGATCACTCCTGCCACCCTGCACAAAAAATAAGCAGGGTAGCTTGTGGGGTGGCTCAAATTTCAACGTGTAAAGCTCCGAAACTGGCTCAGTTTTGGTTGTGATTCAACAAACAGCCCCAGGGCTTTACGGTGACGGGGGTGGTCTGACACTTCAGATCACCAAAGCTGGAGTCAAGTCTTGGCTGTATCGGTACATGATCAAGGGTAAGGCTTTTGGAATGGGCTTAGGTCCAGTCCATACGATAACGCTTGCTGAAGCTCGGCAAAAGGCCACAGACGCTCGTAAGCTGGTAATTGAGGGTGTCAACCCGCTAGAGGCCAAACGGCAGCAACAGCTCGATTCTGATATGGCCAAGGCCCGGCTTATGAGGTTCGACCAGTGCGCCAGCGCCTACATTGAGGCACACCGTTCAAGCTGGAAAAACGCAAAGCATGCAGACTGTTGACGCCGATCCAATATTGACCACCTGGGGATGCTGCTAAAAACTTGGACTACCTGGAGGTAGTTCATGTATTCATACGAAGATCGAATCAAGGCTGTCCGGCTTTATCTGAAGCTAGGCAAGCGTCTGGGAGTCACCATCCGTCAGTTGGGTTATCCGACAAAGAACACGCTCATCGGCTGGTACCGGGAGTTCATTGCCAAGCAATCCCTTCGGGCTGGATACAACCGCTCACGGGATAGGTTCACCGTTGAGCAAAAGCAGCACGCTGTTCAGCACTACCTTGACCATGGCCACTGTATTGCGTTTACTTTGAGGGTTTTGGGCTATCCGAGCCGCGATACTTTTTCGAAATGGCTTGACGAACTACACCCTGAGGTGCGCATACGAATGGTGGGCCGCGCACCTAATATGCAACATCCCATGGAGACCAAGAAGGCAGCCGTCCTCGAGTTGTGCATCCGAGACACCAGTGCTGAGGAAATTGCCAAGAAGGTCAAGGTATGCCGACCGACGCTGTACAACTGGAAGAATGAGCTACTCGGACCAGAGGCACCCGCATTGATAAAACGTCATCACGAATCCACTCCCGACCCGAATCCCCGCTCTCAAAGCGTCACCGAGCTTCAGCAGCAAGTCAACGTACTTGAGGGCAACATCCGGCGCTTGCAGCTTGAGCATGACCTATTGAAGAAGGCCAATGAACTTCTAAAAAAAGATCTGGGCGTCGCCCCTCAGCTCCTGGGGAACCGGGACAAGACGATGCTGGTTGACGCCCTGAAACACATTTACTCGCTCACAGAACTGTTGGCCGAACTGAAGTTGGCACGCAGCTCTTACTTCTACCATTGCTCACGCCTGAGAATGTCGGACAAATATGCAGCCGCCCGAGTCGCCATGGTCGATATCTTTCATAGCAACTACCGCTGCTATGGTTATAGGCGGATCCGTTCGGCCCTGCTTTAACATCAATTGCATATTTCTGAGAAGGTCGTAGTACGCCTGATGAAGCAAGAGAGTTTGACTGCTACGGTCAACAAAAAGCGACGGTATGGTTCATACCTTGGTGAGATCAGCCCGGCTCCAGAAAACATCATCAATCGGGATTTCCAAGCTGCCATCCAAAACGAAAAGTGGCTGACGGACATCACGGAGTTTCAGATCCCTGCTGGCAAGGTGTACCTCTCGCCAATAGTCGATTGTTTCGACGGTCTGGTTGTAAGTTGGACGCTTGGCACCCGCCCTGATGCTGAGTTGGTCAATACGATGTTGGATACGGCCATCGATACAGTGACTGTCAGTGAGAGCAGACCTATTGTTCATTCAGATCGTGGCGCCCACTATCGCTGGCCCGGCTGGCTCTCGCGTATGAGTAATGCAAAGCTGGTTCGGTCTATGTCGCGTAAAGGATGTTCACCTGACAACGCCGCTTGTGAAGGATTTTTTGGGAGATTGAAGACTGAGCTGTTCTATCCGCGCGACTGGCAGGGCATCACCCTCGAGCAGTTCATCCAGAGCGTTGACGTCTACATTCGCTGGTACAACGAGAAACGAATCAAAGTGTCATTAGGGTCACTCAGTCCCATCCAATACCGAAAAAGCTTGGGATTTACAGCATAAAACAGTCCAAGAATTTAGCTGCACCCCCAGGTGGTCAGTTTTCGGTCGGCGTCAACAGCGCCATGCCCATCAGCACGGGGCAAGCAGTTTCAACGCCTGAACCAGAGGGCAACTTTGCATGGCAGTTCAAACTCACGCCTTCCGTCTATCAAACCACCCATCAACCCAACGCAACCGACCTGAACTTGCGTGCCAACACACAAGCCCACGCCATGTGGATCGGCCAATATGATCAAGCCGGTCAGTTTCACCAAATACGTCTAGGTTAACAATACACGCTTGACACCGATTGGGGAAAGTTGATCCCCTCCATGCAAGCGGCAAGTGGCGGGTTTTTGGGCGGATCTGTCAATGCTCAGTGGGGCAAAAAAACTTACCTGATGGCGGGGTGGGGCGCACCAACTTGCGCGAATACAACAACCTGAATTTCTACCCGAACGACGCCATCACTTTGGGCTTGGGTGGTTTGATAGGCGATTCTCAACAAGGGCCTGGTTGACTCGCTGCTGCCCCTCGTACAAAAACGGATGCATCCATCAGTCAGCCCCGTGGCCATGGCGTTGCGCGCTGACCATGCATATTTAACTGATCTGGTGCGCATTCATGCTGGACTGAAGGTCCGGCGCATGAAGTTGCGTGAGCAACTCACCAACAGCAAGAGAGAAAAGCGCACCGTGCTGTTGGGCAATACGGCTATGAGTTGGCTCATGGTTTTTTTTCTCAAAGTGTGGCCTCTTCAAAACCCTGGGCCGTTCAGCGGCATCAATCCAAAAGCCAAATAAATGTCAGTTGCTTCTCGGGTTAAATCCAGGCCACTTGTGCGGCCAGGGTTCTTTGCAGAGGCTCAACTTTGCTCGGCGACGCGCTCAAGTTTCCTGCTTAGAAGCCATGACAGCACGAGAAAAACAACCAGCATTACCATGCCAACACCAGAGAAAGCATCGTTCATTAGCTTCTCCGAGATGTGGCCAAACGCATGGCCAGCTGAAAGAACTGCACCGGACCAAAGTCCAGCCGCGACGAAATTGAATGCCAGGAATGTGGGCCATGGTAACCGTGACATTCCGTAGGCAAAACCTGCGACCCCGCGAATGCCGTGCGGATAGCGATGAAACAGAATCAGCCATAAATAGTAGCGATCCACCAAACGGACCACGATCTGGCTGGTGCGGTGAAGCCTTGGAAATCGGGAAAGCCATTGGATTCCGAAGCGACGTCCGATCCAGAAGCGGATCGCATCACCCAGAAAACTGCCCGCCCAGACGACCGCAATCAGTGTGCCAATGTCAAGAGCACCTGAGCTGGAGGCATAGCCTGCAAAAAGCGTGAACAGCATGTTGTGCGAGGCAGAGAATGCGAAGATCAGGCCGTAGGCCTCATGACCGTGCAGGCGCAACAACTCAAGGAACGAAGCGAGATCAGTTGGGAAGCTCAATTTTGAATCACACGGTACAAAATTTAATCATAGCGCAGCAGTCTATTTCGTCACTTTTAACCATGAAGTCCGTACCGATCGTGATGGCGTGAGCGTTGCGGGCACTCATTGCCTTGACTCGGTGGCATCCCCGATCTGAGCCTACAGTTTTCAGCGACACATGACCACCCAGCCAAGCCTTGCTTATTGAATCTCCAAGTCAATGCAAAGCTGGTATCCCCGACCTCGGATGGACTTGATGGGATTGACTTCAGTGGCTCAGATTTGGATGCTATTCAACACTACGTCCCTGACGACTATGGCCGTATTCACCAAGAGTTGCGCCGCAAAGGCATAACGCTGATGTTACTGTGGCAGAAACATAGCGAGCGCCACCCGGATGCGACAAACAACAGTTATTCGCAGTTCTGCGAGAATGAAGTGGACTCCGAAATTCAGACAGCAGTTTAAGTGGGACATTGCCATGCAAAAACTCTATACCTCTACCGTTTCAACTGAAAACCTCGAACAAGAGTTTGATGTGCAGCAGACTCACAGCATCGAACGTTGGGACCGAAATAAACTGCTTCTTCAGAGTGAGGGTCGTGGCTGGTCAAATTTGTATGTGGCTGTTGCAACGGTCAATAGTTGGTCCGGGACGCTCAATCCGACTGGCCACTATTGCATTGGATTTTGTTTGAGAGGGCCTGCTCAATTGCGGGTGAGGGTCGCCGCCAGTTCAGTAGCACAGCATGCGACTCTATCGCCGCGGCAATTCTTGATTATTCCAGCTGACGAGTCTTCCCAGTGGACTCGACGAGGCTCGTCAGAAATGCTGATGCTTTATTTGAAAAAAGAGCTGGTTGAGGCTGTGAGCAGGCATGTGTTTGGGCGGCCTCATGTAAAGGTAGCGATTCGTCTGGGTGCGACGGATCCATTGCTGGAGCAACTGGCTTTGGCGGTTTTAGAGTCCTTGCAGCATTCAGCACCCGCGACCACACCTGCCTTTGTCGATACCCTGGCCTGGACACTCGCAACACAGCTGCTTAAAGCCCATTCAATCAATACCGAAAAAAATCAAGCCATATCGCCGTGCTACGAAAACTTTCGATCAAGCATGGCGAGAGTTCAGGACTTCATTGATCGCTCGCTGGGCGAAGACCTCTCGCTTGAGGTGATCGCCAGTCAGGCGAATATGAGCGTGTGTGGCTTGAAGCGTTTGTTTCAAAAACACCATGCCACTTCGCCGCATCAGTATTTGCTTGAGCGGAGAATCGCAAAGGCTTCGCGCATTTTGGTTGAGACCGAATTGCCGATCTCGGAAGTAGCTTTGACAACGGGCTTTTCAAGCCAGAGCCACTTTGCAACAGCGTTTAAAAAGAAGGTTGGACTATCACCCAAAGCGTACCGTCACGAGAAAGGCGCGCCCGGTCAAGGCTCTGCCACATCTTTTAACGTGCAGCTAACGCTTGCATGACTGCCGCGTGATCTGAGCCTGGTGGTGTTGCCGGATGGCCAGCTACCAGAGGCGTACGCGATAGCCTTGCAACAGGCCCGATAGTTCTGATCATGCCAATATCTTTATGTTCCCGAGTCAAACTCAGCCCATGCTGAACAACCCATGGATCTGACATCAACTCTTGCACTGTGACTAAGCGATGGATACCCGGATCGCAGGCATCCAGTTTGCTAACCCAAAAATCGAGCGGTTGTTTGATGAAGGTACAAGTGAGCAATTCTTGTTGACCCGTATCAGATAGCGTACCTAGCGAAGGCAGATCAAGTATTTGCTGTAGACGCCATAGTGACTCGCGGTCAAGCACGAAGAAAAACCATTGATCACGCGCTTCATACAAACGATAAAGTGCATGCATGCCCAGTGCAGCTGAGGATGCAGAGGGCGTATTGTGGGCCTGTGCCATTTGCGCAAAGCGCAGAGACTGGAACAACGTCGCGGTGTACCCAAGCGCACTATTGACCTGTTGGCCCCAGCCGGTGCGCGCGCGATGTAGCAGTGCCAGCGACAGCCCAAAGGCCGTCAGCACGCCTGTGCCGTAGTCGTTTATTTCGTAGGGCAGCCGAGCGGCTTGATCAGGCCAGCCGAAATCGACCTGTGCCCCGGCGGCAGCTTGTGCCTGCACTTCGTAGCCACGCCTACTGCACCAGGGGCCGTCATAGCCAAAAGCACTGACGGAGGCGTAGATGATTTCGGGTTTGATCTTAACGAGGTCGTCGTAGCCGATACCCAGCCGTTCTGCTACACCGTGAGTGAAGTTTTGGATGACGACGTCAGCAGATTTGACCAACTTCCGAAAGAAATCCATGTCCTTTTTATCTTTGAAGTCGAGCAAGATGCTTTGTTTTCCTCGATTGACATCGTAATGCGACATGATCGGTTCGTGCGGGCTGTTGATTTTGATGACATCAGCGCCAAATTCGGCCAAGGCCCGCGCCGCAGTCGGGCCGGCCCAGATCTGAGTGAGGTCCAGTACACGCACCCCTTGCAACGCAGGAGCTGTGCAATGAGGGTCGACTTTTACGTTTGCACGCCGTGCGGTCTGTGCGTTTGGCTGCAAGAGGTCGGCAACGATGGTCGACCGCTCTGCATTGAGTGGGTGTCTTGGACCCTGAATTTTCTCTTTTGATAACGAAAGTCGAACCGGTATGCCCGGTTGCTTCATTGTGCCATATTCATAATCATTTAGCGACACAACCGATTGCGAAGTCAAGGCATGCGCTGTGTCTGACCACTCGACAGTTGTTCTGCAGACGGTCAACGGCACGCCTGCTTTGTCGGCCAAGGTCTCCCACTCCAGTGCAGTGCGTTTTTTAAATAAGACGGTTAACTTAGACCTCAAGCGCAAGGCAGTTTCAGGGCAGCTCGAAAGCGCAGCGCGGTCAAGTAAGCCCTCAGTCGCCCATCGTGCAACGCCTGCTGCTTCTGCAAACCAGTCCAGGAAACGGGGTGCCACAGGAGCAAAATGAACGTAACGGCCATCTTGGCATTCGTAGACGCCAAAGCCGGTGAAATCCAGCGACATATCTACAGCTGTGGGCATCTGCATGCCCCGGGCCCCAATGACGGTAAACATCGCATCAAACAGTGCCACTTCGATATGCTGCCCCAAGCCATCGCGCTGCTGCGCGTTCAGCGCATTAACACCCGCAGTTGCAGCCAGCATCGCCGCAAAATAGGATGCGACGGGCAGATTCCAAAACTTGGGCGTGGACCCATTGCTGTCCGGGGTGGGACGGTAGGTATCAGTGGCAGCCGCGATGATCGCCTCCCATCCTGCGACCGAGGCGCGCGGGTCATCATGCGCAAAACCTGGCATGGAGCAATACACCAATCGCGGATTTCGCTGGGCAAGGGCTTCGTAGCCTAGGCCAAGCGAGGAAAATTTTCCCGGCCGAAAGTTCTCGATCAGAAGGTCTGCGGTGTCGATCAGCTGCAAGGCGCGTTGTTTGTCGACTTCATTTTTCAGATCGAGCACAAGGCTTTTTTTACCCCGATTAAAAATTGCCCCAGCGGCGGTCTGGTCCCGGGGGCCTCCGGGAGGGTCAACCCGGATGACTTCTGCACCTTGATCACACAAAAGCATGGCGGCCAAAGGGCCCGCCACATATTGCCCGAAATCAAGCACACGAAAACCGGTTAGTGCGCCCGACATCGCATAACCTCACTCGATTTCATCAATCCAACACCTAGGCTACTGTTGGTGGGTCCCGACGCGCCGGAACGACGCCCGGAGCCATTACTTTAAAGCTGTCAGCACTGCGCATGCCGCTTTCTACACCTGCAGGTGAATAGACCGCAAGAATTTTAACGGGCTCCCAGCTGTTGTTCATAGTGGAGTGAAATGCGTTTTTTGGAATGGTGACCAGATCGCCAGTACGAATTAAACGGTGCTCTGGTTGACCTTCGATAAATTCAATCATCATCTCGGCTTCGCCTGAAATGATGAAAATCAGCTGGTCTGCTTCGGTATGCTGGTGGCGCGTATGCCCCTGGCCGGGGTCAAAATAAATAGAGACTGCACTTAACGAATGTACGCCCGTGATGGCAGGCTCGGACAAAATCTTGCCAACCACCCAATCTGACACGATCGATTCAACTTCATTTGGACTAACGGCAACTGGCGGGTTCTTCATTAGAGTTCTCCAACTTTATGATTTGTTTTATGTCATTTCTTATACGAGAGGCGTATGAAGCTAGGCGACCCGGTCCCGAATCACCTGAGGCACCGGCACGGTGGCCACAAATGAAGGGCGCGTTTCAAGACGGTCAGAGTAGACGGCCAAGCCTGGATATTGCTCGCGCCATGGTTTGGCGGGCCAGCGCACGGTGAGGTAGCGCAACAAGGTTCCGACAGCAATATCGGCAAGCGTCAGTGTGTCACCATGGCAAAATTTTTTGGATCCAACCGAGTCAGAGAACGACCGCAAGGCGCCATCCACTTTGCGTTCCTGACGATCAAACCAGGGCTTGCTCTGTTTGTCGGGATCGCGTGCAACTTCAAAGAACATTTGTACCAGCGCGTCGCAAGCGCCATCAGCAATGACTTCGTAGCGTTTGACGGCCAGAATTCCGTCAATATCTTTTGGAAAGAGCGGCGGTGTCGGATGCTTGTACTCAATCCACTCATTGATATAGCGTGACTCGAATACGCTTGATCCATCATCGCAAATCAGAACTGGAAGCTTTTCAAGGGGGTTATGCAGGGGTGTTTGCGTGTCAGAGTTCCACGGTACTTCAGTGATCAGTTCAAAGGGAATCCCCTTTTCTGCCAGTTGGATACGCACCTTTCGCGCATAGGGGCTGGGCGTGGCACTAATGAGCTTGTACATGGCTGCCTTTCTGTTTTGATGTGTCAAACTCGTCAGCCAAATGGCAAGCCACTTGATGGCCATCGGCCCTGGAAACCAGTGGGGGGACTACTGTCTCGCATTTTTCGATCCTGTGCGGACACCTTGAATGAAAGTGACACCCCGTGGGTGGATCAATTGGGCTTGGTATCTCGCCTTGCAGTAACTGTCTGCGCCCGCGCCGTCTTGTCGGATCTGGCAACGGTGCCGCCTCCAGAAGTGCGCGGGTATAGGGATGCAGTGGCTGCTGCCAAAGTGTTTTGCGTGGCGCAAGTTCGACGATTCGACCCAGATACATCACTGCGACCCGATCGCAAAAATGTTGCACCACGGACAAGTCGTGCGAGATGAACAGATAGGAAAGCCCGAGTTCGTCGCGCAAGTCAGCCAGTAAATTCAATACTTGCGCGCGAACAGAGACATCAAGCGCGGAGACAGGCTCATCACATACGATCAGTTTTGGGTTCAATGCCAATGCACGCGCGATCCCGATGCGTTGGCGCTGACCGCCAGAGAATTCGTGCGGGTAACGATGTGCCGCATCCGGTGGAAGCCCGACCCGTTCCAATAACCAATAGACGCGGGCAACTCTCTCGCGTCGATCGCCCAAGCCATGCACAATCAGTGGTTCTTCAATGGCTCGCCCGACGGTGCTTCGGGGATTGAGCGAGGCGAAAGGATCTTGAAAAATCATTTGCGCTTCGCGGCGGAAGAGCTTGACTTGTTGGTCGCTCAAGTCGGACAGATTTTGTCCAGATAGGTGCACCGAACCTGCATCGGGCACCAATAATTTTATGATGGTGCGTCCTAGGGTTGACTTTCCGCAGCCAGATTCGCCGACAAGTCCTAAGGTTTCACCCTGGGCCAGACTGAAGCTGACCCCATCAACGGCATGTACGCGACGCCCGCGACCGGCATCAAAGTACTTAACGAGCTTTTCAACGCGTAGAAGTTCTTGAGTCATAAGGCGGGATTTTCTTTCGTGGAAAAAGTTTGCGAAGTACTCTCGTGCCGCCGATGGCATGCGACGAAGTGGCCTGCAAAGGATTCACTCAACTCGGGCGGCGTGCTGCGGCAGGTGTCAATGCCCCATTCGCAGCGCGGCGCAAAGCTGCAACCTGCAGGCATCGCATGAAGCGCAGGAACCTGCCCACGGATCTCCTTCAGCCTTGTTGCCATACCGCCTGAAACTGAGGGCGCTGCCTGGATCAAGCCTTGTGTGTAAGGATGCTGCGGGCGTTGAAACAGATCAAAAACCGAAGCCTCTTCAATTTTTTTGCCCGCATACATCAGGGCGACGCGATCTGCAACTTCAGCAACCACACCCAGGTCGTGCGTGATGAGCAGAATCGACATACCCAAGCGTTCGCGCATCTCCAGCAGCAGATCAAGGATCTGCGCTTGCACCGTGACATCCAGCGCGGTGGTGGGTTCATCGGCAATTAATAACTTGGGCTCACAGGCAAGCGCCATGGCAATCATCACGCGTTGCCTCATGCCACCCGAAAGCTCATGGGGGTACTGGTCAAGACGTTGCCGTGGGGCGGACATACGCACAAGGTCCAGCAGTTCGCAGGCTTTTTCAGTAGCCCTTTTGAGACTCTCACCGCGATGCGCAATCAAGGTTTCTGAAATTTGCTCGCCAATCGTGAGAACGGGATTTAGCGAGGTCATGGGCTCTTGGAAGATCATGCCGATCCCGTTGCCGCGCACTTGTTGCATTTGTGCGGGACTCAGTTTTAGCAAATCTTGGCGATTAAATATCACTTCGCCGCCTGCGGCCTTGCCGGGCGGGGAGGCGATGAGCCGCATGATTGAAAGCGCAGTGACGGATTTTCCGCAGCCTGACTCGCCAACGAGCGCTAGGATTTCCGAGCGTCCAATGGTTAACGACACGCCATCTACTGCTTTCAATACGCCTTTAGAGGTATGAAAATGCGTGCTGAGATTTTTAACTTCCAGCACTGGGCCGATGGATGGATCGCGCATTGAAAGCGCCTGTGCATCATGCGTATTGTTCATCAGCGATTCTTTAAGCGTGGGTTGAGCGCATCGTTCAAGCCCTCGCCCACTAGATTTAAACCGAGCACTGTAAACATAATGGCCAAGCCCGGGATGGCGGTGATGTACCAGGCACTGCGCAATGCGTCGCGACCCGCTCCGATAATTGTTCCCCAACTCATGACGTTAGGATCGCCGAGTCCAAGAAAAGCGAGACCGGCTTCGGTCAAAATTGTTGTTGCGATCATGAGCGAGCCCGTGACGATGATCGGGCCCAGTGCGTTAGGCAGAATTTGGGTGGTGATGATGCGGAAATTGCTCATGCCGATGGATATGCCTGCCAAAACAAAGTCTCGTTCACGCAGCGTCATAAATTCAGCCCGCACAAGCCGGGCAATTGCGGGCCACGAGACAATCGCAAGTGCAAACGTCACGGTGGTGACGGTAGGCGCCAGAATCGCCACGACAACAATCGCGAAGATAAATTGCGGAATGGTCTGAAAGAGCTCGGTAAGCGCCATCAATGCACTGTCGATCCGCCCCCCGTAGTAGCCTGCTATAGCGCCAACCGCAGTTCCCAGTAATACCGCGGCCAGCGTGGCCGTAAAGCCGACCAGCAACGAAATTCGTGAGCCATGAAACAGCCCGCTCGCCAGATCGCGCCCCATGATGTCGGAACCCAGCAGAAATTTTGGATCTTGGCCAGGCCACAAAAATGGCGTGGTCACCATATCCCAAGGATCCTCAGGAAAAAGCAAGGGCGCAGATATCGCCATAAGTGCCACAACTACTAAAAGCAGCAAGCCAACGACCGCCGAGCGATTTCGGCAAAATCTTTTAGCAAAGTTGATAAATAGGTTCATTTTTTTAGCGAAGCCTGATGCGTGGATCAAGCTGTGAATACATCACGTCAACCAGAATGTTTGACACCACAACCAGAACCGAGCACATCAGCAAAATGCCAAGCAGCAAATTAATGTCGCGTTGAAAGACCGCTTCAAAAGCGAGCCGTCCGAGTCCTGGCCATGAAAAAACGGTTTCAGCCAGCACGGAGCCGCCAAGCAGGGTGCCAAATTGAACCCCGACCAACGTCACCATAGGGAGTAAGGCGTTGCGAAAGACATGCCTGAAGGTAATGCGCCGTTCGCTCAGACCTTTTGCACGTGCCGTGGTGACGAAGTCCTGGTTGAAGACTTCAAGCATTGAGGCGCGCATGACTCGCGTGTATAGCGCAACATAGAACAGGCCGAGTGTGGTGACAGGCATCACCATGTGGTGCAATATATCTAGCATGCGCGCCACCCCATGTTTCCCGCTGGCCATGGTTTCCATGCCACCTGCGGGGAACCAGCCAAGATTTACCGAGAAGACAACAATCAGCATTAGCCCTAACCAGAAGACAGGGACGGAAAATGAAAGAATAGCAAACACCGAGATGATGTTGTCCCGGAATTGATTGACGCGTTGAGATGCCAGTACGCCCAAAACCGCCCCAATAACAACCGCCAACCCCATACCGCTGAACATCAACAGCAAGGTCGCTGGGAGCCGGTCAAGTATCAGAGAGAGTACGGTTTGGTTGTGTCGAAACGAATAACCCAGATCGAGCGTGGCTAACTTGACAATGTAATGCCACAGCTGCATGTATACCGGCTGGTCGAGTCCGAAGCGAGCCCGCAATTCGGCCAGATATTCAGCCGTACCTGCCGCTGCCTCACCTGCCAGCACTTCGGCCGCATCGCCCGGTGCAAGCTTGAGCAAAACAAAGTTGCAGATGACAATGGCGAGGACGAGCGGGATCGCCTTAAGCAGGCGCTGTCCGACCAAGCGCAGCATTGGAGACTGGATCTGAAGCAATTTCATGACCAGAAGCAATTATTTTTCGAAGTACGCGTCAGCGAAGTTTCCGCCAATCACGCCGTCGGCACTGATGGTATGTTTCTTTAATTTTGAACTGGACAGTGTGATGAAGCGTGTTTCCATCAAAGGGATCACGGGCAGATCTGTCATGGCGAGACGTTGCATGCTTAGGTAAAGTGCCTGGCGCTTGGTGAAATCGTTTTCATCTTGTGCGGCTTCGATGATTCGATCCATGTCAGGGCTTCGATAATCGGTGGCATTGGTAAACACCACGCCCTTCTGAATCGCTTTTGACCAGAACAGTCGCTGCACCCCTTGAGTGGGATCTGCGAAGGCGCCGTAGTACCCGCTGGTGCTGTCAAAATCGTATTCAGTAAATATGCGCCTCAAGTAAGAAGGTAAATCCTGGCTGCGAAGTTCAACGTCAATTCCAACCCGGGACAGTTGTTGCTTGATAAATTCGCCGGTACGCTGGTAGTCAGACCCCAGAGGAAAAAGGTCATGGGTCATTTTGAATCGCATGCCATTGGCGCCTGGCTTCAAGCCGGCTTCGTCGAGAAGTTTCTTGGCTTTTTCAACGCTGTATTCATACTTGGGCACATCGGTTGAATGAAAGGTTGTGACCTGTGACGGGATAGGGCTGACAGCCGGTTTGCCATAGCCCATCCAGACAACTTGGGTCATACGGTCTCGATCAATTGCATGTGCAATGGCACGGCGCACGCGCACATCATTTAAGGGTGGCTTGCGCAGATTAACCTCCATCAGCAGGTAGGGTGACATGTAGGCGTATCCACGGGTTTCCACGCTGAGCGCGGGATTCTTGGCAATCCGCGGCATATCGGTAAGCGGCACCGGACTCAGACCGCCGATGTGAACTTCACCAGTTTCGAAACTTGCTGCACGTGCAGAGGCGTCATTGATGATCCGGAATACGATGCGGCGTAGAAGCGGCTTTCCAGTTTGCCAGTAGTTGGGATTTTTCTCCAGAAGAATGAACTCGCCTTTCTTCCATTCCTTGAAAACAAAGGGGCCTGTTCCAACGGGTTTGCTGACGTATGGATTCGTGGCGGGGTCGGATCCGACAAAAAGATGTTTGGGCATCATCGGAGATTCGTAGCTGGAGGCGAGTGCTGTCAGCATCGGGGGCGCTGGTTTGCTGAGCTTGATGATGGCGGTCAGTGGATCGGGCGTTTCGACACTGGTGATTTTCGCAAGAGCAGTACGACCGCGAGGGTGTACTTTTTTAAGCACTTCTAAAATTGTGTAACTGACATCGGCCGAGGTGAACGGCTGTCCGTCATGCCACTTGACATTTGGGCGCAGCTTGAAGGTGTAGGTCAGGCCATCTGCGCTGATGTCCCATTTTTCAGCTAACAGAGGCTGTGGTTTCAAATCGCTGTCCAGATAAAGCAAGCTTTCCATGACTTTTGATGTCACCATGCCCATTTGCAAAGTAGTGTTAATCGCAGTCAGTAAAAAGGGTGGTTCGGGCGAAAGAGCAAATTTCAGAGTGCCGCTTTCAATATCCGCTGCGCTTTGCGCTGCAGCCGGAACGCCAAGCGCTGTAATTGCAAACATTGCAACAGACAAGATTACGCATTTATATGTATTTGAATTGCTATTAACCATATAAAAATCCTTTGTTTAATTCGGTAGTTCTCGAAAAGAATCCTGCTCTTAATTGCCATCAGGAAGCGATTTCTTACCGTGATTATGAAAGTGAAATTTTGAGTGTCTTTCAAAATCTGCTCGATTCATTTCGAAATCAGTACAACCTGTGGGGTAAACCGTAAGTGTCCGGCCATCCCATCTGGATTTTCAATTTCTTAGCCCGTTTAGCAGATACGTGTCCACGTCACGTCTTGGACACCTAGACACTAAACCCTTGTCCAGCAGTGCGGCAGCAGCTCTTCAATTTGGCTGTTCATGTGCATCGGCAGCCTCGTCAGCACATCTTTTAGGGACGCGTGCGGATCGTGCCCGGTCAACTTGGCCGATTGAATCAGACTCATCACTGCCGCTGCCCTTTGGCCAGCACGCAGCAAGTCCTCAAACAACCAGTTGTTACTGCCAATCGCAATCGGCCGAATCTGTTTTTCGATCCAATTGTTGTCCACGGGAAATTGACCGCCTTGTATGAATCGCGTCAACGCTTTCCAGCGCCTCAAGCTGTAGTCAATGGTTTTGGCCGTGGCCGATGCGCTGACGCAGGGCGTCGACCCGCAAACCACCATGATTGACTGGTGTCGCAAATATGCCGAGAACGGCGGCTGGGGGAAACGTTTTGCCGAATGGTTCATGGACAACAACCCGCAACCCTACGGCAGCTGGGGCAACGGCGCGGCCATGCGCATTGCCCCTGTGGGATTGCTGGCCAGCACCGAAGCCGAGGTCATCGGCTGGTCTGACACAGTGACCGCCATCACGCACAACCACCCAGATGCCATGAACTCAGCGCAAGCGGTGGCCCTGGCCATTTTTTGGGCAAGGCAAAAAACTAGCGTCCAAGACATAGGCCAGCGATTGATTGAGCGCTACGGCTACCCGCTGCATCTGACGCCAGACGATATTCGCCCCACGTACAAGCGCACAGAAAAAGCCATCGACTCGGTGCCACAAGCTATCAGCTGCGCTCTGCACTCGACCAGCTTTGAAGACGCCATTCGCAATGCTGTGTCCTTAGGCGGCGACAGTGACACCATCGCTGCGATTGCGGGGGGCATTGCAGAAGCCCTCCACGGAATACCCGACACCATGGCTGCCGAAGCTTGGGGCTACCTGCCCAAAGACATCCAAGCTGTGATCAGCGCCCTCTACCAAGAAGCGAACGCTAGCCTATGACCACCCTGCCCACTAAGCTGCTACAAACCTTCAACGAGATTTACCGCCGCGTTCACCAAAAGATCGCTTTTACGATGTGCATTGGCTAGCCCCAAAACGAAATCGCTCCAGAGCCAACCCAATATGAGTTTTCATAAAAAAGTACTGATCGGAATAGTCGCTTTCTTTCTCATCTACACCGTTGTGGGCTATGTTCAGTTGTACGTAACAGATCCTTATCTAGACAACGATTCTGATTTAGCAATACACGGGGTGACCAAACAGTTGATGCTCCCCTTTTCACTGCTCATGACCAGTGTTCTGGCCACGGCGGTTTATTTGATTCGTTGGGTATGGCTTCTGGGTAAATGGCTACAACTTAGAAGGAAACAGGCATTGCAGAATCGGTTTTTATGAGGATCCCAAAACTTTAAGAAGATGCAGCTATGAGCAAGACATCAAACCAGCTATCAGCCGAGCTGCTGCAAGCTTTCGCCGATACCCACTACATCGTGAATTATGAAGCTCCTTTCGCGATGCATATCGGCCAGCCCTGCTCGGAACTCAAAGCACTAATGGACAAGCACAACGTCCTGAGCGCGGCCTTCATCACTGCTTGGAACCCGTTCAGCCAAAACCTGCACCCCAAAGAAAACCAAGCCCGCCAGGACCAGCTGAAAGTCAACCTCAAAAGGCGCGGACTTATCTGCATCGACGGTATCGGAAAGCACCCAAACAACAACTGGCCGGGTGAGGCAAGCGTATTGGTGCTGGGCCTGGACCTGGAGGCTGCCAAGTCACTGGCGCGGCGTTACGAGCAACACGCATTTGTGTGGGCTTCAGGCGATGGCGTGCCCGAGTTAATTAAACCTTGAATATCCATAAAACCGATGACCAGCATTGCCGGCTATAACATCAGCGCAGCGCCCTGCTGCGGCAAAATTTACCGGACCCTTCGTTACCGGTCCATGAACTTCTCCGCCTGGGAGTATTGGACGGACGGCCACACCGAGGGTGGGCTCATGCCGAATGGATACGGTTTGCGCAAGTGCCTTTGCGGCGCTTTTTATTTGCGCAGAGAGATGGTGGATTTGGGTGAGGTGGATGAGTCTGAGTTGGACCACCCAAGCCCTGTGTATGACGACGACTTGCCCAATGCCATTGCACAAGCACGAAACGATCAAGTGGAAATGGCTGCGCGGCTGGAGTATTGGCAACACCTGAACCACAGCTACCGAGAACGCTACCGCGCACATCGCGATGCCGAAGAAGCTGCCAACCAAGCCTCTTGGGCACTGGCGAATCCGGACAATCGAAGCTTTTGGCAAAAATTGCGCAAAGTGCCTGCGCCAACCTACGTCCGGTCAAGCAGCAGCCCCTTCACCTACCCGCCTTTTGAGCCCACCCTTGTTCAACAAGACAATATGCGTGCCCTGCTCCTTCTCCTCAACAGTGAAGACAGGCGAAAGAAACACTTGGAAGAGATTGTTGAACTGCACCGAGAACTGGGCGAGTTTGAAGAAGCGGCGAAAGCCTTGGACGAATACGAAGACATAGACCGAAGCAAAGTCAGCGAGCTGCTGGCTGATTTAGTGAAGGATAAGGAAACAGCACCTGTTCGCTATCGCTTGTGAAATTTAACCAATTTCCAACGCTTATAGCAGCCACGTACTCAGGCGAACGGGCTGCTATTTTTTCTGCCTGAATACCGCGGGCTCAATGGGCGCAGCGTCTTGCCAAAGGCCCAGGCGCAGCTCGCGGGCCTCTACCTCAGAGCGGTCATAAAGGTCTCGGTCCTTCACGGATTGCTCGTCTTGATAGTCCTTGAAATGCCAAGCCATGCCGCGCCTGACTTGTTCAAGGCAAATGTCGATGTCGCCGAGCATCACTTGTCCGACTGTCCGGCCAAATCGATCTTTCTTGGACCAATGGACCTTGATGGTTTTGTTGTAGACCAACTTCGACAGCGATTCTTTGGACTTTTGGCCATAGGCCTGCTTCATTTCTGGGGCGTCAATGCCTTGGAGTCGAATCTTGTGCTGCCGTTTTTCAGCATCCAACAGGGTAAGGCTGTCGCCGTCTGACACCCCAACCACCAGGCCTTGCAAGATATTTGTCGCGTTGACGTTAAAAACTAACAATCCCAGCAACATCACCACCAGTGACATAAATCTCTTCATAGTGGAAGTTTGTCACAGGCATTGGCATTTTTATTGTTTTTGATTTTTATGACACTGTCTTTGGCAGGCTCATTGCATGAGCCTGTCGTGTCAGAAAATGGCTTGGATCATGCAAAAGGGGGCATCGTGGACGATTCAGTTTTATAAAGGCGCCAACTGCCCATTTCACCGCCTGCGTACACTGCTCTAAAACATTACAAAATTATTAGATTTAATGAATTCGATGTTCAACCCTTTTCTTGATGCATCTCGCTATTTCCCTCCACGGTTTTACACATGGTTGTCCCTTTTTAAATGGTGCGCTGTTTTGGTGGGTTTTTTGGGGTCGAATCTTTCTTGGGCCCAGGCCACGAATGCCGAAACTTTGTTCAAACGTATTCGGCCATCGGTGGTGGTGGTCAGAACCGAGGTCAGCGGCAATCTGGGTTTGAGCTCTAGCGCCAGTGGCTTCATCGCCCACCGCAAAGATTGGGTGGTCACCAACTACCACGCGGTGACCGAAGCCATCTACGACGCCAAAGCACACAACCTGACCGTCCATGCGGCCAATGAACTTAAGAAAACCGCCCGGGTGATTGCGGTGGATGTACTCAATGATTTGGCCGTTCTACAGCTGGACTCGCCCATCGATGCCCCCTTGTTGGAATTGCGTGAATCGCTGCCCGCCAAGGGTGAGAACGGGTTTTCTGTGGGTAAACCCGGATCTTTTGATTACAGCATCGTCAATGGCTCATTCAACGGCATGCACGATGAGCAGTCATCACCGCTGATTGTGTTCAGCGGCGCCATCAACAGCGGCATGAGTGGTGGGCCCACCTTGGACACCAGCGGACGCGTGGTGGGTGTCAATGTGGCCACCAGCACCAGGCACCAGTTGATTGGCTTGGTAATACCCTCTTCTGCAGTCAGCGCATTGATCAAACAAACAGCCCAGCAAAGCGTCCCGGACAACGCACAGCTGCGGGCAGATATTTCTAGGCAATTTGCCAAGTTTGGACGCCAACAGCTACATCGCTTGGACAGTGGCTTGAACAACGTGCGCAGACTCGGGCCATTTAACGTACGTGCGGATTTGGCCAATGAACATGTATGTGCCACTGAAAGACAAGCCAACACCAAGTGGCGCTACAGCATGGTTAAGCAGACCTGCGAATCTGCCAGTGGTTTGTACGTGATGGACGAGCAGCAAGCTGGACGTATTATTTCAGGATCGTTTTTGCTGCAAGGCCCTGGTCTGAACGATTTGCAAATGGCCAATTTGGTGGAGCGAAGGCTTTACAGCCTATCGGGTGTCAGCAAGGTGCCCGACGACTCAACACCCTGGCAATGCAACGAACAACGCGTACAGGTACCCTGGGGCCTGACGGTGCAATTGCACGCTTGTCGCCGCGCCTTGACCAAGTTGCCCAACCTGAACGAATACCGCTTTCGCTACACACCATTGGTGACCGGGCCCAATGCGCTGGTGGTGGCCATGGGGCTGGATGGGTTTGACGATGCAACCGCCAAAGCCATCCTCAGAAAGTCCATGTCCAGCTTGGCCTTTGATGCAAATTTCGAGAAAGCCAAGCCATGAACGCGCGTCTGGTCCCCGCCCTGGCTTCGACACTAGTCCTCGCCTTCTTGGGCATGAGTTTTTGGTATTACCAGACTTACAGTCTGGAGGTCACAGACCCTGCATTTTTTGCCAAAACCTTTGCACAGCGCTTGGCCTTCATGAGCGCTTGGGTAGTGGCTTGGTCATGGGTCACCTACTCTGTCCACGGACGTCCGCAAATAAGCCAAAACATCGCCATCACGGCCACTGCTGGCTTGGTGGATGTGACCGTTCTGCTTTTGGCCATGCCTTGGTTGTTTTTTGCCATGGGTTGGCCGTGGCCTCACGCTTTCCATGAAATCATGCGCACAGTTTTGGTAATCATGGTCGCATTAGTGCAACTGCGGATGATTTGGGGCTTGCTCAACAAGCAGCTTGTACTTGTTTGGGCGATGGGAAGCAGCATTGCGCTGGGCGTCGTGGGCCTGCAAAACTGGGCAGATCAAAACGACACCGCCTCTTTGAAGAGCCTACCGTATGAGGGCAACATATACCCCGCTTATTGGGTAGCTCCAGCTCCGGCGAGTCTGGATCGGGGATTGGATGAGCTTTGGGAAAAGGCGGGATGGAACAAATAAATGATCCTCAAGCCGCCAACGCCCCCAACGCCATCTGAGCGTTCAAAGCGTTGACTGCAGTATCAGAACCGATGACCTCCACGCCAATGTTCCTGCGCCAGGATTTGATACCGATTCGAACCGCCCCCTCAACAGTCTCCGCTACATGCTCCACATCAAACTGAGGAATCAGTTCGCCTTCAACGGCCACTGACCGTACGGTCGTGCGAAAGCTGCTGGCCAGCGCCGCAGACAGCTCCCATGCGCTGATGGCTGCGCCAGCAGCTTGCTGGCGCAGCTTCCGGGCTACTGCCATAACTTCATCCTGTGATAGCCCTGTAGCCTCAGGTACATCCTCTGAGATGTCTCCACCAGCCTCGAGTCGAGCAGTCACGCCATCGTAGAAGTTCACACGGTTGAGGCTGTTCATACTTGCAGCAAACGAGCGCTGAGCCATCTGTTCAAACAGCTCCTGCAACTGTTCTCGAACTGGTTTTTCGGCCGTGAGATCAGGTCTAGTCATCTCCAGTTCCTCGCGTTCAGTTGGGGGCTGCGCCAGCAGAGGCTTGCGCTAAAGCCTCTCGCAGTTCATCGACTGCAGGCTTGCTCTGCAAAATCAGCGAGAGATTCAAACCTGTACTGATTTCCGCAAAGTGCAGCATGTTGTCATTGGGTGTGTTGTTGATGATTTGACTGATCTCATCACCAGCCTGCCCAGCACCTTGCCCAGCGAACTGCGCAGCGTTCATCAACGGCTTCATGTGGTTGTAGTACTTGGCAATCATTACCGCGCTGGTTCGGACTTGGCTTTGAATTTGCTCTGCTGTCAGCCCCTTAGCAACAAGCTGGGTGATCGCATAGTGCCTGAGGCTGTACAGAGTTCGTTCATCCCCAGTGATAGGGCAATCCAACATCTTGAGTTCAATAAGCAATTGCTTGAATTGCTTGCTCAACTGATTGGGCTGGGTCCCATCCCTCATTCGGAAAATCTTAGCCGCATGCTTCTCTTCAAGAACTTGAGCCAAAGTCTTGTCTGCAAACTCTGGCGTGTACTGACGAATCTTTTCCAAAAGTAACCAGCAACTGCGATGAAGAACAGCCCCCATGGGCTTGTTCTTCTTGACGGTCTTGCCCCGTTGAATATGTGCGTACAAAACGGGCTCATCACCCACTTTGTGGATCTCAAGGTGTCGCCACTCCAAAAACTCAATCTCGGTGCCTGGACGCATGCCAGTGGCAGCCACAAAGGGGATGTAGACGGCCAGCAGTTCCCGAATCATTCGGCTGCGCTCCAAGCGGGCATCATTGACCCAATCGGGCAAATGAGCACAAATAAGCTCTATTTCCCTCAGCGAGAAGTCTGGACGCCTCCCCCCTGCCTCACCTGTATTTTTGAGCACAGGGCGCTGCAGGCTGGTCATGAAGCCTTTTTCCACAGCATGGTCGAACACCAGGTTCAATGCAGCGTTGTGGTTGCTCTGAGCGCTCTGGCTCAGTTCTTTGCCCACCTTGTTCCTGCGCCACTCGCAAAAGTCATTGAAAACCTCGGTAGTGATCCTGTCCACGTTGTAGTTGCCAAAGAACGGGATCAGGTAGCCCTTGATGGTCGCCAGGTAGTCGTTGTTGCTGCCGCGCTTGGTCTTGTCCGCTGCAACCTTAACTTCCAGATCTCGCTGGACGATCTCTGCAACAGCTTTGAATTTCTTGGAAATAACTGGGTGGCCTGAGCGAGCCAGGATGCGCGCCTCCATCCATTGCTCTTCAGCAATAGAACGGGCTTTGTCCAAATCTGCAGTACCCGTAGCTTTACGCAGCCAGCGGCCAATGGCATCCACCTTGTAATGGGCTTGCCAGCGATCAGAGTCAGGCCTTCGCACTAGGCGAATTTCGTTTGATCGGACGACTACGGTCTCTGCTGCTTTTTCTCGCATAACCGTATTTTAAGGCCTGACGGGGGTTTGAGTCAACCTTAAAAAAAACGTGTAATTACCGTGTAATTGAAAAATCATAAAAAAAGCACCTAGCTTTTGGAGCTAAGTGCTTGTTTTACAAGAAGAATCTTGGTGGCCTGGGGCAGAATCGAACTGCCGACACGCGGATTTTCAATCCGCTGCTCTACCAACTGAGCTACCGGGCCAGAAGCGAAATTATATCAGAGTCAAACGCACTTTCAGGCGCTGGTGGCGGCCTTTCAACTGTGGCGTTTGCTGCGTGTCAGGTCCACACCCAGTTGCTTGAGTTTTCTGTACAAGTGGGTTCGCTCCAAGCCTGTTTTTTCTGCCACGCGGGTCATGGATCCGGCCTCATGGGCCAGATGAAATTCGAAATAGGCTTTTTCGAAAGCATCACGCGCCTCGCGCAGCGGACGGTCCAGCTCAAAGCTTTGTTGAACGTCGGGGGTGGCGGCTGTCTCATGGGCCACCAAACTGGACATGGACAAGGTGCTGGAGAGGGGCTGCGGGGCTGCAGCGAGCATGGCTTGTTGAACTTGATCTCGCAACAAACCTTGCTCGACCGCCTTGAGGAGTTTTTGCAAGGTAATGGGCTTTTCGAGGAAAGCTTGGGCGCCGATTTTGACCGCCTCGACAGCGGTGTCGATGGTGGCATGCCCACTCATCATGATCACCGGCATGGTCAACAACCCGGATGCGGCCCACTCTTTGAGCAAGCTCACGCCATCGGTGTCGGGCATCCAAATGTCGAGCAAAACCAAGTCGGGTCGCATGTTTTGACGGGCCTCGCGAGCCTGGGCTGCGTTCTCGGCAAGCTCGACCTGGTGCCCTTCATCAAAAAGGATCTCGGAGAGCAGGTCGCGAATGCCCAGCTCGTCGTCCACCACCAATATATTAGCCATATGCCTGTTTGTCTCTGTTCATGAAGTGGGCGTTTGGGGCCCCTGTGCTTCTTGCACCACCGCGAATGATAACGAGACTTGCGCGCCTTGTATGTCACCCTCTTCCAGCAGGTTGCCCATCTCGATGCGGGCGGCGTGTTCGTCGGCTATTTTTTTAACGACGGCCAAGCCCAATCCCGTGCCTTTCGCTTTGGTGGTCACATAGGGCTCAAACGCTCGTTGGAGGATGTGGGGCGCAAAGCCAGGACCCGAATCGGTCACGGTCAACCGAACGCGTTGCCGAGCGGGACGCCATTCGGTGCGCACCTGAACACGGGCTGGCGACGCAGCGTCACCCCGCAACTCACAAGCATCTTGCGCGTTCTGCAGCAAGTTATGAATGACCTGGCGCAGTTGCTGCTCGTCGCCCAGTATGGCCGGGCATGCCGGATCAAGCTCGGCCATGACTTTGGTACGCGGCGTGGTGTCCAAGGGTTCTGTGGCGTACAAGGCCATGACATCGGTGATCAATTCATTGAGCTGCAATGGCTTGAGCTCGGCCGATGGCAGGCGTGCGTAGTCCCGAAACTCGTTGACCAAGCGCTTCATGGCATCCACTTGGTCCACGATGGTTTTCACCGATTTGGCCAACACCACCTCGTCAGCAGCGTCGAGCTTGCCAATCAAACGTCGCTCCAAGCGTTCGGCCGACAGCTGAATCGGGGTGAGAGGATTCTTGATCTCATGGGCCAGACGCCGGGCGACTTCGCCCCAGGCCTGCGCCCGCTCAGCCGACACGATCTCTGAAATATCGTCGAACACCAACAATCGCATGCCGTCAGGCAAGACGGCGCCACGTGCCAGCAAGTTCACGCCGGTTTGACTTAAACCTTGGCCAGCAGCGTGGATTTCAAACGACTTTTGCCAGTGGTCAAGTTCGTGCACGCCCGTATCTGCGCCCAAGGCTGTGAACTGCTCAGCCACGCCTTTGGCAAAGTCGGTCAGTCCGGGCAGGCTCAAAATGCTTTGCTGGTCGTGTGCCGCCACGGGCACACGCAAGATGCGCGTGGCCCCGGGGTTGGCAGACTGTATGCGCCCTTCTGCGTCGAGCACCATGACACCGGCCGTCAGGTTGTCCAAAATGGTTTGCAGATTACTTCGGGCTTGATCAAGTTGACTGAGACTGCGCTCGACATGGCCCCTGGCATCGGACAGTTGTTGGGTCATGTCGGCGAATGAGCGCGTCAACCCGCCCAACTCGTCCTTGCCTTGTAAAGCCAACTTGGGCCTGAGGTCGCCTGCAGCCACTTGGCGCATGCCATGCGCCAACAACAACAAGGGTCTGGCCAATTGGTTACCCAACAACACCGCCAGCAATATGGCGCCCAAAACCGCCATGAACAAACTCAGGGTGAGGGTGCCGATGTACATGCGCCGTAAACCTTCACGGGCCAAAGCCCTTTCCTGGTATTCGCGGTAAGCCGCCTGCACTTCAAGGGCATTGTTGACCAATGTAGGCGGCAGTTCTTGCACCACTTGCAAAAGACGCCGATCCTCATCCAGTGCCAGGCTCCACTGCGGGATCAGCACCAGCACTTTGATCCGGCCCTTGTCTGCCCCAGAGGCAGATTCGTCAAGGCCCTCATACCAAGACAAGCTCGCGTTCTTGCGAGCCTCCCTGAATTGAAGCGGCGTGGGCCGCTCGGTACGGATCTGAAATTGCGACTGACCGGCACTGGCCACCATGCGTCCACCCAAAGTCCAGATGGCCACATCGGTGGCACCAATCTGTGTGCGGATTTTTTCGGCGGCCAAACCGGGGTTCACTTCGCCCGATTCTGCCAAGTTGGCGGCTGCGGCTTTGGCTTGTTTGGCCAGGTCCTCGCTCAGGGTATCCAGGGTGGCCCTTCCCAAGTTCAAGCCTGCCACCAGCGCGGCTTCGACCTTGACGTCGAACCAGCTTTCAATCGAGCGCGACACAAACTGGTAGGACACCACGTAAATCAGCACGCCAGGCACCACGCCCACCAAGGCAAAGATGCCCGCCAACTTGACCAGTAAGCGCGCGCCAAACTGACCTTTGCGCAGCCGCAACCATAGCCGAATAGAACCCCACAAAATGGTCAGCAACAGACCGCCGGCCACAACAGCGTTGGTGACGACCAGCCATTCGTAGTTGTGGTTGAAGTTTTCGCTTTGGTCGGTGGCCTGCGTCATGAGCACCAGCAAACCCACCCCGATCAAGACCGAGCTGAGGGCACCCACCAACAACAGCCAGCGACTGGCCCCTTTGGGCAGGCTGGTGAACTTTTGGCGATAGGCTTGGGCCCAAGGCATGTCAGCGCACCAAGTCCTGGCTCAAACGGAGTGTTTTGCTGACCTGCAAATTCCAATCGGATTGGCCGCCTGCAGCAATTTGAAAGGGCCTGGGCAGTTGTGAGACATCCAGCTTGAAGTTGTAGCGAATGCGCTGCCGAGCGTCGGGGCTCAGACTTTGGAGGTCCACCAGTCGCCATGCAGACTGCCTGCGAATGACGCTCAGGGCTTCCACCAGGGTGTCAAAATTTTGCGAGATGCTGCCCGCCAAACCGGTGCCCGCGATCGGTTCTGACGACACATTCAAACGCCAACGCCGAGTCAGGGGTTGAAAAGCCAGCCTGTAGTAGCGGTGGCTCACACTCACTTGGGCATCGGTCCAATACCATCGGTCTCGCAAAATCTCGGCTTCGGCCACAAAGTGCAGTGCCAGGCCCTTGACCAAGGCATCTTCCAAGACAGGGCCCAACTCCAAAGACGTCTGAGCGTTGAGCACCAAGTTGCCGTTCTCGCGCAGCGCTTTGAGCTCGGTCAGCTCCATGCTGGCGTTTTGCGCCCAAGCTGCGGAAATAGACAAGATGCCAACGCACAACAGCCGCACCAGGCTGCTGAGCAGCTCAAGCCCGTTCTTTTTCCAGCAGTGCGTAATAAAACCCATCGTGTTCACCCAATGCATTGTCCACGACCGGAAGACCTGTGGGAGTATGACCCGGTATCAAATGGCCGGGAGATGGCAGCAATTGGGCATTGGTGTTGCGCTGAAGAAACGCTTGCACGGTTTCATCCCCTTCGGAACGAAAGACCGAACAGGTGCAGTAAAGCAACCGCCCGCCCGGCGCCAAGAGCGGCCAAAGCGCTTTGAGCAATTGCGCTTGAATTTGACCCAGCTTGGCGCTGTCGTTGGGTCGACGCAGCCAACGCACGTCAGGGTGTCTGCGCACGATGCCCGAAGCGGTGCATGGGGCATCCAACAAGATGGCATCAAAGCTTTGGCCATCCCACCAACTGGCGGGCTGAGCCGCATCTGCGGCGCGAACTTCTGCACGAACCTCTGCCTGAACACCCAAACGTTGCAAGTTCTGACCAATCCGCTGGCAGCGGCGGGCATCGACATCAAGGGCCAGCACCCGGGCTTGGGGGTAACAAGCCAACAAGTGAGCGGTCTTGCCGCCCGGGGCAGCACAAGCGTCCAAGATACGCCAGGGCTGGGTGGCATCACGGCCTTGCAGCAACAAAGGCGCGGCCACTTGGGCTGCAGCATCTTGCACCGAAACATGGCCTTGGGCAAAGCCGGGCAACTGGGTCACCGGCACAGCCTTTGCCAACTGCAGGCCTGTGGCCCCAACAGCTTTGGCGGGCAAGCCCAAGGCCAGCAACTGCGCTTGGTATTCGGCCACGCTGTGGTGGCTGGGATCGACGCGCAAGCTCATGGGCGCGGGCTGCTGTGCCATGCCCAGCAAGCTTTGCCATTGACCTGGGTATTCGGCTTGCAGGCGCTCGATCCACCACAGGGGGTGATTCCAAAAGGCTTGTGGGTTGGTGTCGGTCAGGGCCATCAAGTCTTCACGTTCACGCATGAAGCGCCTCAGACAGGCGTTGATGAAACCGCTTTGGGCGTGCGTCGTTCTTTGCTGGCGCGCGGCTTCAACCGCTTGGTTGACCAAGGTGTGCACCGGGTAAGGCGCCGCAGCGGCTTGCCAGCTCAAGGCCAAGGCGGTACACAGCAAAGCGTCGGCAGCCGGTGGTGGGGCTTTGCTGGCCAATTGTTCGCGCAGCGCGATCGCGCGTCCCAGTTGCCGCATGACCTGAAAAGCCAGCGCTTGCACACCGGGGCGCAGTTCGGGGGGCACCGCTTCGATTTCAGGCGTCAAAGAACGCCCTGCTCGCACACTCTGCACCACCGCTGCAGTCGCTTGCAGCAGTTGCCACAAGGGTGCCGAATGGTTGGAGGGCCCCTGCTGGGACGGCTGACCCGGCCCCAGTGCTTCGGAAGCTTTGACGGTCGTTCGCGGGGACCTTGGGAGGGGATGGGCGCGTGGCTTTGGGGTCATGGTGTGGGCCGTGAATGCCTGTTAGAAAATGAAACAGCCCCTGACCACTTGGCGGTACAGGGGCTGTTCAAGGGTCACCGGGGGGCCGGTGACTTCATCGCTCAGGCGGCTTCGCCTGCGTCTGTGACAGTGTCTTCAGTCGACTCACCGGCCAAGTCCGCCGCTTCTGCATCGGCAATGGCTTTGCGCTCGGCATCGTCCATCGCGTCTTTCACGGCGCGGGCCTTGTGATAGGCCAAACCTGTACCGGCGGGAATCAAACGACCCACGATCACGTTTTCCTTCAAGCCGCGCAACTCGTCGCGCTTGCCCATGATGGCCGCTTCGGTCAACACACGGGTCGTTTCCTGGAAGGAAGCGGCCGAGATGAACGAGTCGGTCGACAAGGAGGCTTTGGTGATACCCAGCAACAAGTTGCTGAAGGTCGCTGGGATCTTGCCTTCGCGCTGCAAAGCTTCGTTGGTATTGAGGATTTCGGAGCGTTCCACCTGCTCACCAGAGATGTAGGTGGACTCACCGATGTTCTCGACCACGACGCGGCGCAGCATCTGACGAACAATCACTTCAATGTGCTTGTCGTTGATCTTCACGCCTTGCAAACGGTACACGTCTTGGACTTCGTCGACGATGTAACGGGCCAGCTCTTCCATGCCCAAAAGGCGCAGGATGTCTTGTGGGTCTGCAGGGCCGTCCACAATGCTTTCGCCCTTGTTGACCACCTGGCCTTCGTGCACCAGGATGTTCTTTTCCTTGGGGATCAGTTCATCCCAGACCTTGCCATCTGGATCGGTGATCTGCAAGCGGACTTTGCCCTTGGTCTCTTTACCGAACGACACGGTACCGGTCATCTCGGCCAGCATGCCCTTGTCTTTGGGTGTACGGGCTTCGAACAGTTCGGCCACACGTGGCAAACCGCCGGTGATGTCTCGGGTCTTTTGACCTTCAACAGGGATACGGGCCAGCACCTCGCCTGGGCCCACGTCCATGCCGTCGCGCACCTGAATCAGCGAGCCGATCTGGAAGCCAATCGTCACCGAATGGTCGGTGCCGGGGATTTTGACTTCTTTGCCAGAGGCGTCGATCAACTTGACCTGGGGGCGAATGACCTTGGCAGCACCACGGCGCTTGGGGTCAATGACCACCAAGGTGGACAGGCCCGTGACCTCGTCCATTTGCTTGGCCACAGTGAGGCCTTCTTCGACGTTTTCGAATTGAACCTTACCGGCAAACTCGGTGATGATGGGACGTGTCAACGGATCCCAGTTGGCCAAGATGACGCCGGCCTTGATGGTTTGGTCGGGCTTGATGGCCAAGATCGCACCGTACGGCACTTTGTGGCGCTCGCGCTCACGACCCGCATCGGAGATGACGATTTCACCGGAACGGGAAATCACCACCAACTCGCCTTTGGTGTTGGTCACATAACGCATCGTGGCATTGAAACCAATCGTGCCGCTGGACTTGGCTTCCACGCTGGAGGCCACTGCCGCACGCGACGCCGCACCACCAATGTGGAAGGTACGCATGGTCAACTGTGTGCCTGGCTCACCGATCGACTGAGCGGCAATGATGCCCACAGCTTCGCCGGTGTTGATCAAGCCACCACGGCCCAAATCGCGGCCGTAGCAGCTGGCGCACAAACCAAAGCGGGTCTCGCAAGTCAGGGCGGTGCGAACTTTGACTTCGTCCACGCCGACCAATTCCAACTCGTCCAACATGTCTTCGTCCAGCATGACGCCGGTCTTGACCATGACAGCGCGTGTTTCGGGGTGCAGCACGTCTTCGACAACGGTGCGGCCCAAAGCGCGGTCGCGCAGGGATTCGATCACTTCACCACCTTCAACGATGGCGCGCATCAGGGAACCGTTGCGGGTTCCGCAGTCTTGCTCGGTCACGACCAAGTCTTGCACCACGTCGCACAAACGACGGGTCAGGTAACCCGAGTTGGCGGTCTTCAAAGCCGTGTCGGCCAAGCCTTTACGGGCACCGTGTGTCGAGATGAAGTACTGCAACACGTTCAGGCCTTCACGGAAGTTCGCCGTGATGGGGGTCTCAATGATGGAGCCGTCTGGCTTGGCCATCAGGCCACGCATGCCGGCCAGCTGACGGATCTGCGCAGCAGAACCACGGGCACCGGAGTCGGCCATCATGTAAATCGAGTTGAACGATTCTTGGTCGACTTCGTTGCCGTGACGGTCGATGGTCTTCTCTTTGCGGAGTTGGTCCATCATCACTTTAGAGACGACATCACCGGCTTTGCCCCAGATGTCCACCACCTTGTTGTAGCGCTCGCCAGAGGTCACCAGACCCGAGACGTATTGCTGCTCGATGTCTTTGACTTCTTTTTCGGCGGCTTCGATGATGGCGGGCTTCTCAGGCGGCACCAACATGTCGTCGATACCAATCGAGATACCGGCGCGTGTGGCCAAACGGAAACCGTTTTGCAACAACTTGTCGGCAAACACCACCGTCTCTTTCAAGCCGCACTTGCGGAATGCCGTGTTGATCAGCTTAGAGATTTCCTTCTTCTTCAGCGCCTTGTTCAGGTTGCTGAAGGGCAGGCCCTTGGGCAAGATCTCTGACAACAGAGCACGGCCCACGGTGGTTTCCACCATCGACACAGACGGGGTGAATTCACCGGTCGTTTTGTCTTTGGTCCACTCGGTCATGCGCACGTTGATTTTGGCCGTCAACTCGACGGCGTCGGCGTCCAAGGCGCGCTGCACTTCACCGATGTCGGCAAAGATCAGGCCTTCACCACGGGCATTGATGCGGTCACGCGTGGCGTAGTACAAACCCAGCACCACGTCTTGCGACGGGACGATGGAGGGTTCGCCGGAAGCTGGGAACAAGATGTTGTTCGAAGCCAGCATCAGGGTGCGGGCTTCCATCTGGGCTTCGACCGACAGCGGCACGTGCACAGCCATTTGGTCACCGTCGAAGTCGGCGTTGAAGGCCGCGCAAACGAGGGGGTGCAACTGGATGGCTTTACCTTCGATGAGCAAAGGCTCAAAAGCTTGGATGCCCAAACGGTGCAAGGTAGGCGCACGGTTCAGCATCACGGGGTGCTCTTTGATGACCTCTTCCAAGATGTCCCAGACCACCGGTGTACCGGCTTCGACTTCTTTCTTGGCCGCCTTGATGGTGGTGGCGATGCCCATCGACTCAAGACGGGCAAAGATGAACGGCTTGAACAACTCGATGGCCATCAACTTGGGCAAACCGCACTGGTGCAGCTTGAGCGTTGGGCCCACGGTGATGACAGAACGACCGGAGTAATCGACGCGCTTGCCCAGCAAGTTCTGACGGAAACGACCGCTCTTGCCTTTGATCATGTCGGCCAAAGACTTCAAAGCACGCTTGTTGGCGCCGGTCATGGCTTTGCCGCGACGGCCGTTGTCCAGCAAGCTGTCCACGGCTTCTTGCAACATGCGCTTTTCGTTGCGCGCAATGATCTCGGGCGCCTTCAGCTCCAGCAAGCGGCGCAGACGGCTGTTGCGGTTGATGACGCGGCGATACAGGTCGTTCAGGTCGGAGGTGGCAAAACGGCCACCGTCCAGTGGCACCAAAGGACGCAGGTCCGGTGGCAACACGGGCAACACTTCGAGCACCATCCACTCGGGCTTGATGCCCGACTTCTTGAAAGCTTCCAGCACTTTGAGGCGCTTGGAATTTTTCTTGACCTTGAGTTCGGAGCCGGTCAAGTCACCGCGCAGGCGCTCGATTTCGCTTTCGATGTCGATGCTTTGCAGCAATTCCTTGATGCCTTCGGCGCCCATCTTGGCGACGAATTCATCGCCGTATTCCTTGATCTTGGCGTCGTAGTCGTCCTCGGACATGATGCCGAACTTTTTCAGCGGGGTCATGCCGGGGTCGGTCACGACATACGCTTCAAAGTACAAGACACGCTCAATGTCGCGCAGTGTCATGTCGAGCACCAGGCCCAAACGCGATGGCAAGGACTTGAGGAACCAGATGTGGGCGCAAGGCGCGGCCAGATCGATGTGGCCCATGCGCTCGCGGCGCACTTTGGTCTGCGTGACTTCAACGCCGCACTTCTCGCAGATCACACCGCGGTGCTTGAGGCGTTTGTACTTGCCGCACAAGCATTCGTAGTCTTTGATGGGGCCAAAAATCTTGGCGCAAAACAGACCATCACGCTCAGGCTTGAAGGTACGGTAGTTGATGGTTTCCGGCTTTTTCACTTCACCGAAAGACCACGAACGGATCTTTTCGGGCGATGCCAGGCCGATGCGGATGGCATCGAAATGGTCATCGGGCGTGAACTGCTTGAACAGGTCGAGTAGTGATTTCATGGTTTAAATCCTTTGCCTGTGAATTAAGAACGCTCGAGCTCGATGTCAAGGCCCAGCGAACGGATTTCCTTGACCAGCACGTTGAACGACTCGGGCATGCCCGCTTCGATGGAGTGTTCGCCTTTGACGATGCTCTCGTACACCTTGGTACGGCCTTGCACGTCGTCGGACTTCACGGTGAGCATCTCTTGCAGAACGTAAGAGGCGCCATACGCTTCCAATGCCCACACTTCCATCTCACCGAAACGCTGACCACCGAACTGCGCCTTGCCACCCAGCGGCTGCTGTGTGACCAAGCTGTAAGGACCGGTCGAACGGGCGTGCATCTTGTCGTCCACCAAGTGGTGCAGTTTCAAGAAGTGCATGTAGCCAATGGTGGTGGGACGGTCAAAGGCGTCGCCCGTGCGGCCGTCAAACAGGTTGGCTTGTGTGCGTGTGGCGGTCAGGCCCTTGGCTTTGGCCAAGTCGTCTGGGTAGGCCAGGTGCAGCATGGCGCGGATTTCCTCTTCGGCCGCGCCGTCGAACACGGGCGTGGCGAATGGGAAGCCTTCTTTGAGGTTGTCGGCCATGGCCAACACTTCATCGTCGGTCAGCTGCGTCAGGTCTTCTTTGCGGCCCATGCTGTTGTAGAGCTGCTCGAACAACTTGCGCAGTTCGGCAATCTTTTCCAGGCGCTGGGTTTCGGCTTGCAACATGTTGCCAATGCGCTGGCCAATGCCTTTGCCGGCCCAGCCCAAGTGCACCTCGAGCACCTGACCCACGTTCATGCGCGATGGCACGCCCAGCGGGTTGAGCACGATGTCGGCAGGGGTGCCGTCGGCCATGAAAGGCATGTCTTCAACAGGAACGATCTTGGAGACCACGCCCTTGTTACCGTGACGGCCGGCCATCTTGTCACCCGGCTGCAAGCGGCGCTTGACGGCCAAGTAGACCTTGACCATCTTAAGCACGCCCGCAGGCAACTCGTCGCCTTGGGTGAGCTTCTTGCGCTTTTCTTCAAACGACAAATCGAAGCTATGGCGGGTTTGCTCCAGCGAGTTCTTGATGGACTCGAGTTGCATGGCCACGTCGTCTTCGGCTGGACGGATGTCGAACCAATGGAATTTTTCGACCGACTCCATGTAGGCTTTGTCGAGCTTGGTGCCTTTGGCAAGCTTTTGTGGGCCACCGTTGGCCACGCGGCCTACCAGCAGCTTTTCGATGCGGTCAAATGCGTCGGCTTCCACAATGCGCAGCTGGTCGTTCAGATCCAAGCGGAAACGCTTGAGTTCGTCGTCGATGATCTGCTGGGCACGCTTGTCGCGCACGATGCCTTCGCGGGTGAAGACTTGAACGTCGATCACCGTGCCCTGAGAGCCCTGGTCCACGCGCAATGAAGTGTCTTTCACATCGCTGGCTTTTTCGCCGAAGATGGCGCGCAGCAGTTTCTCTTCAGGCGTCAGGGTGGTCTCGCCTTTCGGTGTGACCTTGCCGACCAAGACATCGCCTGGTTGCACTTCTGCACCCACGTAAATGATGCCGGAGTCGTCCAAACGGCCCAATTGCTGCTCGGACAGGTTGGGGATGTCGCGCGAAATTTCTTCGGCACCCAACTTGGTGTCGCGGGCCATGACCACGAGTTCTTCGATGTGGATCGAGGTGTAACGGTCTTCTGACACGACACGCTCAGAGATCAAGATCGAGTCTTCGAAGTTGTAACCGTTCCAAGGCATGAAGGCGATCAGCATGTTCTGGCCAATGGCGATTTCGCCCAGGTCGGTCGATGCACCGTCGGCGATCACATCACCTTTGGCCAGCTTGTCGCCACGCTTGACGATGGGGCGCTGGTGGATGTTGGTGTTCTGGTTGGAACGCTGGTACTTGATCAGGTTGTAGATGTCCACACCCACTTCGCCGGCCAGTGCTTCAGCGTCGTTCACACGGATCACGATGCGGGTCGCGTCGACGTAATCGACGATACCGCCACGCGTAGCGGTCACCACAGTGCCCGAGTCAACCGCTGCAACGCGCTCGATGCCAGTGCCGACCATGGGCTTTTCAGGGCGCAGCACAGGCACAGCCTGACGCGACATGTTGGCACCCATCAAAGCGCGGTTCGCGTCGTCGTGCTCCAGGAACGGCACCAAAGATGCCGCCACCGAAACGATCTGCGCTGGTGACACGTCCATGTACTGGATGCGCTCGGCACCGCACAGGATGGATTCACCTTTTTCACGGGCAGACACCAAGTCGCCGGTCAGCTTTCCGTCTTTGTCCAATGCGGCATTGGCCTGGGCAATGACGTATTTGCCTTCTTCGATGGCCGACAGGTAGTCGATGTCCATCGTGACTTTGCCCTCGACCACTCGGCGGTAAGGGGTTTCGATGAAACCGTACTCGTTCAAGCGGGCGTACAAAGCCAAGGAGTTGATCAGACCAATGTTGGGGCCTTCAGGCGTTTCAATGGGGCAGACTCGACCGTAGTGGGTCACGTGCACGTCACGCACTTCGAAACCGGCACGCTCGCGGGTCAAACCACCTGGGCCCAAGGCCGATACGCGGCGCTTGTGGGTGATTTCAGCCAAGGGGTTGGTCTGGTCCATGAACTGCGACAACTGCGATGCACCAAAGAACTCTTTGAGGGCAGCAGAAATCGGCTTGGAATTGATCAGGTCATGCGGCATGAGCGGCTCTTGCTCGGCTTGGCCCAAACGTTCTTTGACGGCTTTTTCGATGCGCGCCAGACCTGTGCGGTACTGGTTCTCGGCCAATTCGCCGACACAGCGCACGCGGCGGTTGCCCAGGTGGTCGATGTCATCGACTTCGCCGTTGCCGTTGCGCAGGTCCACCAAGATCTTGACCACGGCCAAGATGTCCTCATTGGTCAACACCATGGGACCTGTGGACTCGCCACGGCCCACTCGGGCATTGAATTTCATGCGGCCAACGCGCGACAAATCATAGGTGTCGGGGTTGTAGAACAAGCGCTGGAACAGAGCTTGCACAGCGTCTTCTGTGGGCGGCTCGCCAGGACGCATCATGCGGTAGATGGCCACGCGTGCAGCGAATTCGTCCACGGTTTCGTCGATGCGCAAGGTTTGCGAAATGTACGCGCCTTGGTCGAGTTCGTTGGTGTAAATGCAAGGCAGATCTTGCACGCCAGAGCTGCGGAGTTTTTTCAGCAGCGCTTCAGTCAACTCTTCGTTGGCCTTGGCGATGATCTCACCGGTATCGGCTTCGACAATGCTGCGGGCCACCACGCGGCCAATCAGGAAGTCTTCGGGCACGCTGATGTGCGTGGTGCCGGACTGCTCCAACTCGCGGGTGTGGCGCACGGTGATGCGCTTGTCTTTGGCGACCACCACTTTGCCGGATTTGTCGGTGATGTCAAAACGGGCGACTTCGCCGCGCAGACGCTCGGCCACAAATTCCATTTGGGCGCCGCTGTCCATCAGGCGGAAGTTGTCGTTGACGAAGAAGTTCGCCAAGATGGATTCTGGGTTCAAGCCAATGGCCTTGAGCAGAATGGAGACCGGCATCTTGCGACGACGGTCGACGCGGAAGTACAAGATGTCCTTCGGGTCGAATTCGAAGTCGAGCCATGAACCGCGGTAAGGGATGATGCGCGCCGAGAACAACAATTTGCCCGAGCTATGCGTCTTGCCCTTGTCGTGCTCGAAGAACACGCCGGGTGAGCGGTGCAACTGAGACACGATGACGCGCTCGGTGCCGTTGATGATGAAGGAGCCTTTGTCGGTCATCAGGGGCACTTCGCCCATGTAGACCTCTTGCTCTTTGACTTCTTTGACCACCTTGTTTTGTGAGGTCGAAGAGTCACGGTCGTAAATGATGAGTTGAACGCGCGCACGCACGGCCGACGAGAAGGTCAGGCCACGGGTTTGGCACTCGCGCACATCGAACGCTGGTTTGGCCAGGTTGTACTCGATGAATTTCATCTCCACAAAACCGTTGTGGGACACGATCGGGAAGGCCGACTCAAAGGCGGCTTGCAGGCCCTCGTGTGTGCGCTTGGATGAAATGACACCTGCTTGCAAGAAGGACGTGTAAGCGTCTTTTTGCATTTGCAGCAGGTAAGGAACTTCGAGCACGCTTTCGCGGCTGCCGAAACTTTTGCGGATTCGCTTGCGTTCGGTGTATGAATAGGCCATGAGATCTCCGGGCTTGATCTTTCAGAACTGTGTGTTGAATGGGCTGTTGCACCCCCTCAACGGTCTTGGCGGCTGGCCTCTACCAGCCTTGGCGGACGATTGCGCATTGCACGCAACCCGAACCAAGGGTTTTCTGCAGTCGGGTCAGAAAACACTGAAAAACAGCTTCAAAGGGGCCGCTTTTCGGTGTGCTCTTCAAGCACCAAAGGCTGGAGGCCCTTTCGGACACTCCAGCCTTGGAACAAAACCGAATTACTTCAGTTCGGCCTTGGCGCCAGCTTCTTCCAGCTTCTTCTTGGCAGCTTCAGCGTCAGCCTTTGGCAGGCCTTCTTTGACCGCCTTAGGAGCGCCGTCCACCAAGTCTTTGGCTTCTTTCAAGCCCAGACCTGTGATTTCACGCACCGCTTTGATCACGGACACTTTGTTGGCGCCAGCTTCGAGCAACATGACGTTGAAGTCTGTCTTCTCTTCAGCAGCAGCAGCAGCACCGCCGCCGGCAGCAGCAGGCGCAGCCATTGCGGCTGCGCTCACGCCAAACTTCTCTTCGATGGCTTTCACCAGGTCGTTGAGTTCCATGACCGTCATGCTGTCCAGCGCGGTCAAAAATGCGTCTTTATCGAATGCCATTTTTATTTCCTAACAATTGGTTAAAACACGAACGCTGGCCTCAAGCGGCAACAGCTTCGCCTTCGCCTTTTTTGGCCGCCAGCGCACCCAGCACAACGGCTGTACGCGACATGGGCGACATCAACAAGCCACACAACTGGGCCAACAAAACTTCTTTCGAAGGGATGTTTGCCAATTGCTTAACGCCGTTCACGTCCAAAGCTTTGCCTGCGAATGCACCTGCACGAATGACCAACTTGTCGTTGGTTTTCGAGAAGTCAGCCACCACTTTCGCGGCAGCCACTGCATCTTCAGAGAAGCCATAGATCAGCGGACCGGTCATCTGGTCGGCGACAACTTCAAACTGCGTACCTGCCACAGCACGGCGAGCCAAGGTGTTTTTCAACACCGTCAGCGAAACGCCGAGGCTGCGAGCTTTGACACGCAGATTGGTCATGTCAGCGACCGTGATACCACGGTATTCCGCCATCACAAGCGTTTGAGCTTTAGCGGCGAGGTCGGTCACTTCGGAAATGACCGCTTCTTTCTCACTGCGATTCAGACTCAAGGTCTACTCCTTTGTATGTGCTTTTCGGGTTGCCCCTGAAACACGCCTATTTGCAGCGACCAACTGTTTTGGATCTTCATCCATCTGCAGCGGGATCGCCATCTGCGTTGGCCCAAAATCTCAAGATGTCTTGAGACTTTGTTGATTAAGCACACAGGGTGTGCACCAACGGTCTTGGATGGCCCGCTGTACTTTTGCAAGGACAGCGGCCCACCACATTGAGGCGCTCTTTCGAGCCCCTCAAATCTTTGCCATCACGCCGAGATGGATTGCGTGTCGACGCGAACGCCCACACCCATGGTCGACGAGACAGCCACTTTGCGCAGGTAAATGCCTTTGCTGGTCGCAGGCTTGGCTTTGACCAAAGCTTCGATCAGTGCAGCCAAGTTGCCTTGCAACTTGTCGGTGTCGAACGAACGGCGACCGATGGTGCCATGCACGATACCGGCTTTGTCGACACGGAACTGAACCTGACCTGCTTTGGCATTGCGCACAGCGGTGGCAACGTCTGGTGTCACAGTACCGACTTTGGGGTTAGGCATCAGACCACGTGGGCCCAAGATCTGACCCAAAGTACCCACAACGCGCATCGCGTCAGGGGCTGCGATGACCACGTCAAAAGGCATGTCGCCAGCCTTGACGCGTGCAGCCAGATCGTCCATGCCGACCACGTCCGCACCAGCAGCCAAAGCTTCTTCAGCCTTAGCGCCTTGGGCAAACACAGCCACGCGGGCAGTTTTGCCGGTGCCGTTGGGCAACACCACGGCGCCACGCACCACCTGGTCAGACTTCTTGGCGTCGATACCGAGTTGCACGGCCACGTCGATGGACTCATCAAACTTGGCGGTCGCGCACTCTTTGACCATGGTCAAGGCATCGGCCAGGGCGTACAGCTTCAGGCTGTCCACTTTGCCAACAAGGGCTTTTTGTTTTTTAGTGAGCTTGGACATTTACACGCCCTCCACATTCACGCCCATGGAACGGGCAGTACCAGCGATGGTGCGAACTGCCGCGTCCAGATCGGCAGCGGTCAAGTCTTTCATCTTGGCTTTGGCGATGTCTTCCAGTTGAGCGCGAGTGATCTTGCCCACTTTTTCCAAGCCAGGCTTGGTGGAAGCTTTGTCGAGCTTCAGTGACTTCTTGATCAAGGTCGCTGCGGGCGGGGTCTTGATGATGAAGGTGAAGGACTTGTCTGCAAACGCCGTGATGACCACAGGCAATGGCAGACCTGGCTCAACGCCTTGGGTCTGGGCGTTGAACGCCTTGCAGAATTCCATGATGTTCAAACCACGTTGGCCCAGTGCAGGACCAATGGGTGGTGATGGGTTGGCTTTACCAGCTGGCACTTGCAGCTTGATGAAGCCGACGATTTTTTTCGCCATGCTTTTCTCCTTGCGGGTTTTAACGCTTTGGGCTTTTGGGCCCTCGGCTCCCCGGGGTTAACGACTCAAGATCAAAGACGGACGCCGAGTCGGGAAGCGCCTGTCCGGAAAAACAAATCAGGTTTTCTCAACCTGACCAAATTCAAGCTCTACCGGCGTGGCTCGGCCAAAAATGGTGACGGAGACGCGCATTTTGTTGCGCTCGTAGTTGACCTCTTCAACCGTGCCATTGAAGTCTGTAAACGGACCTTCTTTGACGCGGATGTACTCGCCCACTTCAAACTCAACCTTATGGCGCGGCTTGTCAGTGCCCTCTTGCATCTGGTTCACGATCTTGGCCACATCGGCCTCGGAGATCGGGGCAGGACGGTTTTTGGCGCCGCCCACAAAGCCGGTGACTTTGTTGGTGTGCTTGACGAGGTGCCAGGTTTCGTCGTCCATGACCATTTCAACCAGCACATAACCGGGAAAGAATTTTCTTTCGGTGGTTTTTTTCTGGCCGTTCTTGATTTCAACCACTTCTTCAGTGGGCACCAAAATGCGACCAAATTTGGTTTCCATGCCCGAGCGCGCAATGCGCTCGACGATGTTGCGCTCAACCGCTTTTTCCATGCCCGAATAGGCATGAACCACGTACCACTTGAGGTCCGGGTTGGTGGAGGAGCCTGCCATTGGCGCGTTCACGACGACATCGTTCATTATTTTTTCCACCCCAGAATCAGATCGTAAAAAACCCATTCGAGAGTTTTGTCGGTGAGCCACAGGAAAAGTGCCATCACCACCACAAACGCAAAGACGTACAAAGTGATTTGGAGCGCTTCTTTGCGCTCAGGCCAAACCACTTTTTTGGTTTCACGAACAGCATCTCGGCCAAAAGCCACCAATTCGCGACCGGTTTCGGAGGTGAAAAAGACCACCACAGCCGCCACCAAAGCCACGAGCAAACCACCCCACTGAACCCAATTGCCTTGGGCTGCGAGCATGTAGTAAGCAACCAATCCTGCCAGGACCAATGCAATGGCTAAAGCCAATCGCATCTTGTCACCAGCAGTATTCACTGTTTGAACTTCGGACGTTGCCATACGGCTTGAAACCTTTGTTGAGCCTCTTCAACAGATGACTCTTATCAGACAAGGAAGCCCGCTAGGGTCTAGCGGGCTTGAAAATTCCACCTTTTCAGGTGGCAGGGGCAGTAGGAATCGAACCTACAACCTTCGGTTTTGGAGACCGACGCTCTGCCAATTGAGCTATACCCCTACATCAAAAGAATTAAGCAAGAATCTTGGCAACAACGCCAGCGCCAACCGTGCGGCCACCTTCGCGGATGGCAAAGCGCAAGCCTTCTTCCATCGCAA
>NZ_ALKN02000020.1 GCF_000293865.2 Limnohabitans sp. Rim28
GACAAGCCGCACTGGTCACCGGCGGAGGCTCTGGTCTCGGTGAAGCCACGGCCCGCGAACTGGCAAGGCTCGGCGCCAAGGTCGCGGTGCTCGACCTGAACATGGCCAACGCCGAGCGCGTGGCAGCCGAGATTGGCGGCGTTGCCGTGCACTGCAATGTGTCTGACCCTGACAGCATGGCCCAGGCCATGGAGACAGCCGCTGCAGCGCACGGCCCCGCACGCATCCTGATGCAGATCGCTGGCATTGGCACCGCCAAGCGTGTGGTCGGTAAGGACGGCAAAGCCGCGCCGCTGGAAGAATTCGCCAAGGTCATCAACGTCAACCTGATTGGGACCTACAACGCAGCGCGCCTGTTTGCCGAAGCCTGCGCCAAGATGGACCCCCTGGAAGACGGCGCCAAAGGCGTGATGGTCTTCACCGCCTCGGTCGCCGCCTTTGACGGACAAGTGGGTCAGCAGGCTTACAGCGCCTCCAAAGCGGGCGTGGTCGGCATGACACTGCCCATGGCACGCGACCTGGCACAACACGGCATCCGCGTGTGCACCATCGCGCCCGGTCTGTTCAAGACCCCTTTGCTGGCCAGTTTGCCCGAGCCTGTGCAGCAATCGCTGGCCGCCAGCATCCCCTTCCCTGCCCGCTTGGGCAAGCCCAGCGAGTTTGCTGAACTGGCCTGCCACATCGTCAGCAATGACCACCTGAACGGCGAAGTCATTCGCCTAGATGGCGCATTGCGCATGGCCCCACGTTGAAAGAGAAACCATGAGCAAAACCGTTGTCTACGATGTGCAAGTGGTGTTCGGTGACTGCGACCCGGCAGGCATTGTGTTCTTCCCCAATTTTTCCAAATGGATGGACGCGTCGTCCCTGAACTTCTTCATGAAGTGCGGCATCCTGCCCTGGCGCGAACTGGTCAAAACGCGCGGCATCATCGGCACGCCGCTCTTAGAGATCAACACCAAATTCATCCGCCCCGCCACCTACGGTGAAACCATTCAGGTACACACCAGTGTGCAAGAGTGGCGCGAGAAAGTGTTCGTCCACAAGCATGTGGTCATGCGTGGCGACACGGTGCTGTGCGAGGGCACCGAGGTGCGCGCTTTTTGCATCAAACACCCCGAAGACCCGGACCGCATCAAAGCGATTCCGGTGCCCGAAGACATCAAGGCTTTGTGCAGTTGATGACTTCTATTCTCCATTGCCGTTTCCCCCCACCTGAATTTTTTCAACCGACCCTTTCGAGGAGACAAGCATGACCAACCGCCGCGAATTCATCCAATCGACCATCGGCGCCGCCATTTTGGGCAGCACCGCATTCCAGCAAACTTGGGCGCAAAGCGGTCTGCCGATCGAGCAAGTCAAAGTGCTCTACGGCTTCCCACCTGGCAGCTCGGGCGACATCTGCGCCCGCCGCGTGGCCGAAAAATTTGGCGGCACGTCCTATAGCAAGAACGCCGGCATCATTGACAGCAAACCCGGCGCAGGCGGCCAGATTGCCCTGAACCTGCTGAAAAGCGCACCCGCTGACGGCTCGGTGTTGGCCATGACCCCGTTCTCGGCCATCTCGCTCTACCCCCACATCTTCAAAAATTTGCAATACAAGCCTTTTGAGGACTTCATCCCGGTAGGCACAGCCTCCATGATCCACCACGGTTTTGCCGTCGGCCCCTTGGTGCCTGCCAGTGTCAAAAACGTGAAGGACTTCATCGCTTGGGCCAAGGCCAACCCTGCGCAGGCCAGCTACGGTTCGCCCGCTGCAGGCTCTACACCGCACTTCATTGGCGCCTTGCTTGGCCTCAACCAAAGTTTTGAGTTCAAACATGTGCCCTACCGCGGCTCGGTGCCCGGCGTGACCGACGTGGTCGGTGGCCAAATCGCTTGCATGTTCACACCACACGGCGACTTCATCGCCAACCACAAAGCCGGCAAGATGCGCATCCTGGCCACCTCGGGCAAAACCCGTTCGCCTTTTGTGCCCGACGTGGCCACCTTTGCCGAGCAAGGTTTCCCGGAGTTGACCGTGGAAGAGTGGTTCGGCTTTTACGCCCCCGCCAAAACCCCGGCCAATGTGGTGCAAGCAGCCAACGCGGCGATCAATGCAGCCCTCAAAGACAAAGGCGTGCAAGATGCCTTGACCATCGTAGGTTTGATTCCTTTTGGTGGCAGCGCCGCAGACCAACTCAAGAGTTCGCAAGTGGAACTTGAGCGCTGGGGCCCCCTGATCAAGCACATTGGCTTCAGCGTCGATTCCTGATCCCTTGCGCCCAAACGCTTTCCGGTGCACCTTGACAGGTGTGCCGGACTTTTCCATTGAGCAAAGAAGCCCATGAACGCCTACCAAGCCCGCACCGACGACATGCAGTTCGTCATGTCCCGCGTTTTGAACGCCCCTGCCCGGCTGCAAGCGCTGCCCGCCTTTGCCGAGGTGGACGCTGACTTGATGCAGCAGGTGCTGGGGGAAGCCGGCAAGTTCGTGGGCGAAGTCATCGCCCCGCTCAACCGCGATGGCGACGAGATCGGTGCGCAGTGGAAAGACGGCGCGGTCACCATGCCGCCAGGGTTCAAGGACGCGTACCAATCCTTCTGGCAATCGGGCTGGCCCGCCTTGGCTGCCAGCGCCGAAGACGGCGGCCAAGGCCTGCCCACGGTCCTCGAGGCCATGCTCTACGAAATGCTGAGTGCGGCCAACATGGGCTGGACCATGGCCCCTGGTTTGCTACACGGCGCATATGAATGCATCAAGCACCACGCCAGCGACGAGCTCAAGGCGCAGTATTTGGAAAAAGTGGCGACCGGCGAATGGCTGGCCACCATGTGCCTGACCGAGCCGCATGCGGGCTCTGATTTGGGCCTGGCCCGCACCAAAGCCGTGCCCCTGCCCGATGGACAGTACGCCGTCAGCGGGACCAAAATTTTCATCTCTGGGGGCGAACACGACCTCACCGACAACATCGTGCACCTGGTGCTGGCGCGTCTGCCCGACGCGCCGCCCGGCCCCAAAGGCCTGTCGCTGTTTTTGGTTCCGAAGTTCTACCCGGACGGCAGTCGCAGCCGTGTGCACTGCGACCGCATCGAAGAAAAAATGGGCTTGCACGGCAGCCCCACTTGCGTGATGCGCTTTGACGAGGCGGTGTCTTCCATAGTGGGCGAGCCGGGCAAGGGCCTGAACGCGATGTTCGTCATGATGAACGCCGCCCGCTTGCATGTGGCCCTGCAAGGCATTGGCCTGCTGGATGCCGCTTGGCAAAAAGCCGACGCCTATGCGCAAGAGCGCCGCCAAATGCGTGCGCCGGGCAAAGGCAAGGGCACTGGGGAGGCCGATTTCATCGGTGAACACCCAGCCATGCGAAAAATTCTAGACACGCAACGCGCCTGGATTGATGGTGGACGCGTGTTGGCCTATCGCACGGCGCTCGAACTCGACCTGATCAAACACAGCCCCATCGCCGACACGCAAGCCGCCGCACAACGCTGGTGTGCACTGGTCACGCCAGTCATGAAATCGGTGTTCACCCACCAGGCTTTTCACGGCGGGAGCGACTGCCTGCAGGTGTTTGGCGGCCACGGTTATGTGCGCGAATGGGGCATTGAACAGATCGTGCGCGATGCCCGTGTGACCATGATTTACGAGGGCACCAACGAAATCCAGGCCATTGACCTGCTGGTGCGCAAAGTGCTGCCCGATGGCGGCGCCGCCATGAACGCCCTGTTGGAGGGTCTTCAAGTCGATTTGCCGTCTGGGGCCAAAGCCAGCACACAGGCTGGCGCACGCATTCAGACCCTGCGCGCCATCACCGCACAAATTGTCAAAGCCGCCCCGCAAGACGCGGCCCTGGCCTACCGCGTGGCCGACGACTACCTGCGAGCCGTGGCCCTGGTGCTGATGGACTGGGCCTGGTTGCGCATCGAAGCGGGTGTGGACGACAGCACGCCCAACGCCACAACACGCTGGCGGGCCCCGGCCCAAGCCCTGCGCAGTTGGGTGCTGCCCGAATTCCAGATGCGCACCTTCATCATCGTCCAGCAATGCACAGCGGCGGCATAATTCGCCCACCATGCCCCGCACGTCCAAAACGACAACTCCAGCGCCTGCGACCCACGCGACTGCTCACTGGCCTCCCGACCATTCGGCGCCTTGCGCCGTGGACGTGGTGGACACCGGCTACCTGCAGACCCTGATGGGCTACAACGCCCGTCGGGCTGCTCTGAGCATCATTGAGGTGTTTTTGGAGCGGCTGGCCCCTTACGGACTCAAACCGGTCGATTTTTCGGTCATGTCCACCATCAGCCACAACCCAGGCGTGACTTCACGTCAACTGTGCAATGCCCTGAATTTGTTGCCGCCCAATTTGGTCGGTCTGATTCAATCCCTGGAAGCGCGGGACTTGATTGAGCGAAAACCACACCCCCATGATGGCCGTGCCGTCGGCCTGCATGCCATCCCCAAGGGGCTCGATTTGATGGCGCAAGCTGAACAAACGGCGACCGAACTGGAAATCGAAAAAACCGCGAAATTGACACCTGCACAGCGCAAAACTTTGCTGAGCCTGCTGCAAAAAATTTACCTCTGATTTGCCGAAAGCGTGAACCATGTCACACACCAGCCTGCCTGTTGATGCGCACCAAGCCTTGATGATTGGCCGTTTGTGGGTACCCGGAAATGGTGCCCATGTGGTGGCCGTCACGCCTCAAGATGTTCTTGACTTGTCGGGCCTGGCAAGCACTTGCAGTGCCTTGTTGGACTTGCCCGATGTGGCCCACCGGGTCCGCGCCCATGTGGCTTCGGGTCAGGCCAAAACACTGGCCAGCACCCAGCAAGCCCTGCACAACAGCGATGCGGCGCAGCACGCTGAAGGTCAAGCTTGGTTCATGGCCCCCTGCGACCTGCAAGCCGTCAAAGCAGCCGGTGTGACATTTGTGGCCAGCATGCTGGAGCGCGTGATCGAAGAGCAGGCCCGCGGCGACGCCAGCCGGGCCGAGGCCGTGCGCCAAGCGGTGATCGCCGTGATTGGCGACAACTTGCGCAATGTGGTGCCTGGCTCAGCTGAATCGGCCAAGCTCAAGGAGGTGCTGTTGGCCCAGGGCATGTGGTCGCAGTACCTGGAAGTGGGCATTGGGCCCGACGCGGAAATCTTCACCAAGGCCCAACCCATGAGCGCGGTCGGCAGCGGCGCCAAGGTCGGCATCCACCCTGGCAGCCAGTGGAACAACCCAGAACCCGAAATCGTACTGGCCGCCAATTCACGTGGCGAAGTGGTCGGCGCCACCCTGGGCAACGACGTGAACCTGCGTGACTTTGAAGGCCGCAGCGCCTTGCTGCTGGGCAAAGCCAAGGACAACAACGCCAGCTGCGCCATCGGTCCCTTCATCCGCCTGTTTGACGACCACTTCAGCATCGACGATGTGCGCCAATGCGACCTGAGCCTCCACGTGCAAGGCCCCGAAGGCTTTGTCATGCAAGGCAGCAGCGCCCTCCGCCAAATCAGCCGCGACCCGCTCGATTTGGTGTCCCAAGCCATGGGCCCGAATCATCAATACCCTGACGGCATGGTGCTGTTTTTGGGCACCATGTTCGCCCCCACCCAAGACCGACACGGCCCCGGCCAGGGCTTCACCCATGTGGTGGGCGATGTGGTCAGCGTCTCCACACCTTTGCTGGGCACCTTGGTCAACGAGGTCACCACCTCTGACACGGCGCCCCCCTGGACCTACGGCTTTGGCGCCTTGATGAACGATTTGGCCAAACGTCAGCGCGCCGCCTGATCGCCCCATGGCAGGGCTGGCATAATTTTGGGTTTTCCACACACCGGTCTCTTTTGGGCACCGGGCCTTTCTGACAGGAACTTCCCCATGAACACCACTCCATCCGGCTTGCAATACGAAGACACCCTTGTCGGTGAAGGCGAAGTCGCGACAGCGGGCCAGGACGTCACCGTGCACTACACCGGCTGGCTCTACAAGGATGGCCAGCAAGGCGCCAAATTCGACTCCAGCCGTGACCGCCGTGACCCGTTCGTGTTCGGCTTGGGCGCTGGCATGGTCATCAAAGGCTGGGACGAAGGCGTGGCCGGCATGAAGGTCGGCGGTCAGCGCACCCTGATCATTCCAGCCGAATTGGGCTACGGCGCACGCGGCGCTGGTGGCGTGATTCCGCCAAACGCCACGTTGAAATTTGATGTCGAGCTGTTGGCACTGAACTGACAGCAGCCCGCCAGGCGCCGGCAGCACCCGCCGCATGGCGGGTTTTTTTTGGGGCAATGCCCCACTTTTCCATCTCAAAGCCCCTCTTGAAGCCTGAGACAACGCCCCTATTTGTCAGGGATCAACATTTTTTGCGGTCATTGTTCATGTCAGAACCCACTCACACCCCCGCCTCAGCCGCCCCAAGCGAAGAAGAGCTCATGGCCGCCCAAGCCGCCACCGACCCGCTGGCCGACGCCCAAGCGGAATTGGCGAACCTCAAGGCCCAAAACACCGATTTGGCCGACCAATACCTGCGTGCCCAAGCGGATGTGCAAAACGCCCGCCGCCGTGCGGACGATGAAATCGCCAAAGCCCGCAAATTCGCTGTAGAGGGCTTTGCCGACAGCCTTTTGCCGGTCCTGGACAGCTTAGAGGCCGGTTTGGCCATCCCCAACGTGACGATTGAGCAAATCCGCGAAGGCTCAGAAGCCACGCTGCGCCAGCTCAAAAGCGCGCTGGAACGCAACAAAGTTTTGGCCATCGACCCGCCCGCAGGCACCAAGTTCGATCCGCACCACCACCAAGCCATCAGCGTGGTGCCCGCCGAGCAAGAAGCCAACACCGTGGTCTCTGTGCTGCAAAAGGGTTATCAAATCGCCGACCGTGTGCTTCGTCCCGCCTTGGTCACCGTGACCGCGCCCAAATAAAGCACCGCGCCTTGCGGGATCGGACCCGCAAAACCATTTTTGAGGTGTGGGGACTTGAAAAATTTTGCCCCCGCCCCACCTGACATTTATCTGTATTTTTTAACATTTTCGGAGCATCCTCATGGGAAGAATCATCGGTATTGACTTGGGCACCACCAACTCGTGCGTGGCCATCATGGAAGGCAACACGACCAAAGTGATCGAGAACGCCGAAGGCGCTCGCACCACCCCGTCCATCATTGCTTACCAAGAAGACGGCGAAATCTTGGTCGGCGCCTCCGCCAAGCGCCAAGCGGTCACCAACCCCCGCAACACTTTGTACGCGGTCAAGCGTCTGATCGGCCGCAAGTTCGCCGAGAAAGAGGTCCAAAAAGACATCGATCTGATGCCTTACACCATCGCCAAGGCCGACAACGGCGATGCCTGGGTGGAAGTGCGCGGCAACAAATTGGCTCCGCCTCAAATCAGCGCTGAAATTCTGCGCAAGATGAAGAAAACTGCCGAAGACTACCTTGGCGAAGAAGTGACCGAGGCCGTGATCACGGTCCCCGCCTACTTCAACGATGCCCAGCGCCAAGCCACCAAAGACGCTGGCCGCATTGCCGGTCTGGACGTCAAGCGCATCATCAACGAGCCCACCGCTGCCGCCTTGGCCTTTGGCCTGGACAAACAAGAAAAGGGCGACCGCAAGATCGCTGTGTATGACCTGGGTGGCGGCACGTTTGACGTGTCCATCATCGAGATTGCCGATGTGGATGGCGAAAAGCAGTTTGAAGTGCTGTCCACCAACGGCGACACCTTTTTGGGCGGCGAAGATTTTGACCAGCGCATCATCGACTACATCATTGCCGAGTTCAAGAAAGAATCCGGCGTGGACTTGGCCAAAGACGTGTTGGCCCTGCAGCGCCTCAAGGAATCCGCTGAAAAAGCCAAAATCGAGCTGTCCAGCTCGGCATCCACCGACGTTAACCTGCCTTACATCACCGCCGACGCTACAGGCCCCAAGCACCTGAACATCAAGCTGACCCGCGCCAAGCTGGAGCAACTGGTGGAAGAGCTGATCGAGCGCACCATCGCCCCATGCCGCATGGCCATCAAAGACGCGGGCGTCGCAGTCGGTGACATCGACGACATCATCTTGGTGGGTGGCATGTCGCGCATGCCCAAGGTGCAAGAAAAGGTCAAAGAATTCTTCGGCAAAGAGCCACGCAAAGACGTGAACCCTGACGAAGCCGTGGCCGTGGGCGCTGCGATCCAAGGTCAAGTCTTGTCGGGCGACCGCACCGACGTGTTGTTGCTCGACGTGACGCCTTTGTCGTTGGGCATCGAGACCATGGGCGGTGTGATGACCAAGATGATCACCAAGAACACGACCATCCCCACCAAGTTTGCACAGACCTTCTCGACCGCCGAAGACAATCAACCCGCCGTGACGATCAAGGTGTTCCAAGGTGAACGTGAAATCGCCAGCGGCAACAAGGCGCTGGGCGAGTTCAACCTCGAGGGCATCCCACCCGCCGCGCGCGGCACACCGCAAATTGAAGTGTCTTTTGACATTGACGCCAACGGCATCCTGCACGTCGGCGCCAAAGACAAGGGCACTGGCAAAGAAAACAAGATCACCATCAAGGCCAACTCGGGCCTGTCGGAAGCCGAGATCCAGCAGATGGTGAAAGACGCTGAGCTGAATGCCGTCGAAGACAAGAAAAAGCTGGAGTTGGTGCAAGCCCGCAATGCTGGCGAAGCCGCTGTGCACAGCGTGAAAAAGAGCCTGACCGAGCACGGCGACAAGATCGAAGCGGCTGAAAAGGAAGCCATCGAGGCCGCAACCAAGGACCTCGAAGAGGTTTTGAAAGGCGAAGACAAAGACGCCATCGAAGCCAAAACCGAAGCCCTGATGACGGCCAGCCAGAAGCTGGGCGAGAAAGTCTATGCCGACATGCAAGCCCAACAAGCTGCAGCCAGCGCCGGTGCTGCCGGTACAGATGCCAAACCCCAAGACGACAATGTGGTGGACGCAGAAGTCAAGGAAGTCAAAAAGGGCTAACACCCCACCCCTCTGCGGCCTGGCCGCAGTCCCGCCGCGCAAGCTGATTCAGCCCCCTGAATCGCCTTCGCGGCGTTCTTGTTCTAACGGTTGGATTGCCTCATGGCCAAACGAGATTTTTACGAAGTGCTGGGCGTTGCCAAAAACGCCTCTGACGAAGACATCAAAAAGGCTTATCGCAAGTTGGCGATGAAGTACCACCCTGACCGCAACCAGGGTGAGGACGCCAAAGCCAAAGAGGCTGAGGCCAAGTTCAAAGAGGGCAAAGAAGCCTACGAGATGTTGTCTGACCCCCAAAAGCGGGCAGCCTACGACCAGCATGGCCACGCGGGTGTTGACCCCAACATGCGCGGTGGTGCCGAGGGCTTTGGTGGTTTTGGTGATGCCTTTGGTGACATTTTTGGCGACATCTTTGGGGGTCAAGGCCGAGGTGGACGCGGCGGTGGACGTCAGGTGTTCCGCGGTTCAGACCTCAGCTACGCCATGGAGATCACGTTGGAAGAAGCTGCCAACGGCAAAGACTCCCAACTGCGGATTCCAAGCTGGGAGGCTTGTGATACCTGCAGCGGCAGCGGCGCCAAACCCGGCACCAGCGTCAAAGCCTGCGGCACGTGTAACGGCCAAGGCCAAGTGCAAATGCGCCAAGGCTTTTTCAGCGTCCAGCAAACCTGCCCCACTTGCCGTGGCACGGGCAAGATCATCCCCGAACCTTGCGGCACCTGCCATGGACAAGGCAAACTCAAAAAGCAAAAGACGCTGGAAGTCAAAATTCCGGCCGGTATCGACGATGGCATGCGCATCCGCAGCGCGGGCAATGGCGAGCCCGGCACCAATGGCGGACCACCGGGCGATTTGTTCATCGAAATCCGCCTGAAAAAGCACGACATCTTCGAGCGCGATGGCGACGACCTGCATTGCGCGGTGCCGATCAGCTTTTCCAAAGCGGCTTTGGGCGGCGAAATCGAAGTGCCCACCCTGGGCGGCAAAGCCGCCATCGACATCCCCGAAGGCACCCAGACGGGCAAGCAGTTCCGCTTGCGTGGCAAGGGCATCAAGGGCGTGCGCGGCAGCTACCCGGGCGACCTGTATTGCCACATCACGGTGGAGACCCCAGTCAAGCTGACCGAGCACCAGAAAAAGCTGCTCAAGGAGTTTGAGGAGTCGCTCTCTAAAGGGGGTGGCAAACACCAGCCCAGCGGCGAAAGCTGGACCGATAAGTTGAAGGGCTTCTTCGGGGCTTGAGTCTGAACTGACTTGCTGGGCGGTGCGATAGGTGCTGCGGCGGGTTTCTCATGGCGGGGACGCAAAAATCGTCACCCGCTGCAGCCCCTCTCGCACTTCGGGACGAATTAGCAGGTCGGTCCATTCGTTGACCCAAGTCAAACCTAACACCTGCCTTTAGCGTGACCATGGCGGCATGAGCGCCACCATCACCTTCCTCGGCGGTGCCGACACCGTCACCGGCTCCAAGTACCTGATCGAGCACCAGCAAAAGCGGCTGCTGGTCGATTGCGGCTTGTTTCAAGGCTACAAACAGCTGCGCTTGCGCAACTGGAACCCTTTGCCCGTCGATGCTGCACAGATCGATGCGGTGGTCCTCACCCATGCCCACCTGGACCACAGCGGGTACCTGCCCTTGTTGGTCAAAAATGGTTTTCGGGGCCGGGTGCACGCCACAGCCGCCACATGCGATCTGGTCGGCATTTTGTTGCCCGACAGCGGGCATATTCAAGAAGAAGACGCGTTTTTCGCCAACCGACACGCTTTTTCCAAACACGCACCTGCTTTGCCGCTCTACACCAAGCAAGAGGCCATACAAAGCCTCAAGCATCTGCGTGCCGAACACATGGGGCCCTGGTTCGAGCCGATTCGCGGCTGGAAGGCCCGCTTTCAGCCCGCCGGGCATATTTTGGGGGCCGCCAGTTTGCTGCTGGATGTGGGCGGTCGGCGCATTTTGTTTTCGGGTGATTTGGGTCGCCCAGATGACCCGCTGATGAACCCGCCTGAGCCGCCGCCACAGGCCGACACGGTGCTGATCGAATCGACCTATGGCGACCGCCAGCACCCTAAGGAGAAGCTGTTTGAAGAACTCGGGCCGCTTTTGAAAAAGCTGGCCGCACGCGGCGGCGTGGCCGTCGTGCCGGTGTTTGCCGTGGGGCGGGCGCAGGCTGTGCTGCACACCATTGCGCAACTCAAGGCCGCAGGGGAAATCCCCAAAAGCTTGCCGATTTTTCTGGACAGTCCAATGGCCATCCACACCACGGCTTTGTTTGAGCGGCACCCAGGCGAGCACCGCCTGAATGCGCAAGAAGTGCGCCAAATGGACCATGTGGCCACCATGCTGGAGACACCCGAGCAGTCCAAGTCTTTGGCGCATCGGCATGGGCCCATGGTGATCTTGGCCGCCAGTGGCATGGCCACCGGTGGGCGGGTCTTGCACCACCTGGTTCGCTACGCAGGCGACCACCGCAACTTGATCGTCTTGACGGGCTACCAAGCGCCTGGCACGCGCGGTGCCGCGCTGGCCAGTGGCCGCAACACCCTTCGCATCCACGCGCAAGATGTGGCGGTCAGGGCCGAAGTAGCGCAAATCGAGTCGGCCTCGGCGCACGCCGATGCCAACCAACTGCTCAGTTGGCTGCACAAAATGCCCTGCGCACCCGGTCAGGTGTACGTGGTGCACGGTGAGCGAGAAGCTTCCGACATGCTGCGCCAGCGCATTGAGCACGAAATCAAATGGCGGGCCTTGGTGCCCGAGCAGGGCTCGGTCTGGCCGCTTTGAGGTGCCTCAGAGAAAACGGTCCAGCAGTTTGCGCGAGTGTTTGTCCATGGCTGCCAAATCTCGGATCATGTACTGAACACCATCGACGTCGTTGATCAGCAGCACCGTGCCCGTCAGGCGGCGAATGTCTTCCTCACCTTTGAGCAAAAACCGGGCTGTGCCGCGATCGGTTTGAACCGTCCAGGTGCTGGGCGTGGCAAAACTGCTGACACTTTCCAGCCGGTTGATGACGGGCAAAAACTCCCGCTCGGACAAGGCTTGCAGCACACGCGATTGCAAGTCGGAGGGCAGATCACACAGGGCATCCACCCAGATCAGTTCATGCCCTTCGGCATCCATCAGCGCCACGCCCCCGTGGGGCGAGGTGACGGGATAAGCACGCAAGGCTGTGACGGGCGCGTGCTGGGCACCATCGGGCATGTGCAGCACCCATTGACCAAAAGCATCGCGTTGCAAATCAAATGTGTTCATGTGAGCACCTTCTGGTCGAGGCCACCGCCCAAGACGGTCTCAGCCTCGGCTTGGCGCTGCTGCGCTTCGTACAAGCGCCAGTAAGCGCCCTCTGCGGCGATCAACTCGTCGTGCGAACCCTCTTCCACGACGACCCCTTTGTCCATCACCACCAAACGGTCGGCTTTGCGCAGGGTCGACAACCTGTGCGCAATCGCGATCGTGGTGCGACCCCTGACCAAATTGTCCAAGGCCCGTTGGATTTCTTTTTCCGTCTCGGTGTCGACCGCCGAAGTGGCCTCGTCCAAAATCAAAATCCGCGGGTTGATCAACAACGCGCGGGCGATCGAGATGCGCTGGCGCTCGCCACCCGACAGACCTAGCCCCCGCTCGCCCAACAAGGAGTCATAGGCTTGCGGCATGCGCATGATGAATTCGTGGGCGTGTGCCGCTCGTGCAGCGGCCACGATGTCTTCTCGGGAGGCGCCGGGTTTGCCATAGGCGATGTTGTCCGCAATGGTGCCAAAAAAGAGAAACGGCTCTTGCAAAACCAAGCCAATCTGGCTGCGGTAATCGGCGGTTTTCAATTGCCGAATGTCGGTGCCATCCAATTCAATCGACCCTTCGGTCACATCGTAAAAGCGACAAATCAGGTTCACCAAAGTGCTTTTGCCAGAACCGCTGTGCCCCACCAAGCCAATCATTTGACCCGGCAAGATGTCCAGGTTCAACTGACGGATGACGGCCCGGTTGCCATAGCGAAAGCCCGCATCGCGCACCGTGATGCGGCCCTGCACCCGCTCTGGCAAAGCGACTGGGCGAACAGGCTCGGGCACGTTGGAAACATGGTCCAAGATGTCAAAAATGCGCTTGGCCCCCGAAGCGGCTTGTTGCGTGTGCGAGACGATGCGGCTCATCGTGTCCAAACGGCCATAAAAACGGCCGATGTAGGCCAAGAAAGCCGTCAACACCCCCACGGTGATTTGGTCTTTCGACACCAACCAAATGCCAAAGCCCCAGACCACCAACAAGCCCACCTCGGTCATGAGCGTGACCGTGGGTGAAAACAAGGCCCAAACACGGTTCAAACGGTCGTTCACCATCAAGTTGTGCTGGTTGGAATCTCTGAACCGCTTGGACTCGCGGTCTTCTTGTGCAAAGGCCTTGACCACCCGGATGCCGGGGATGGTGTCGGCCAACACATTGGTCACCTCGGCCCAGACGCGGTCAATTTTTTCAAAACCTGTGCGCAGGCGTTCACGCACCAAATGAATCAGCCAGCCGATGAACGGCAGGGGCAGCAAAGTCACCAATGCCAGCGTCGGGTTGATGGTGAACAGGATGATCGCGGTCATCAAAATCATCAGCACATCGGTCGCAAAATCCAGCAGGTGCAGCGACAAAAAAACGTTGATGCGGTCTGTTTCATTGCCGATGCGGGCGATCAAGTCGCCGGTACGGCGTTCCCCAAAATACTCCAAGGACAAATTCAACAAATGGTCGTAGGTGGTCGTGCGCAGATCGGCCCCAATGCGCTCGGACACCAAAGCCAAAATATAGGTTTTGGCCCAGCCCAAACCCCAGGCCAGTAAAGCTGCGCCGAACAGGCCCATCAAGTAAAGCGACACAAGACCCGAGTCGATGGCCACCCCGTTTTGATAGGGAATCAGCACCTCATCCATCAGGGGCATGGTCAGGTAAGGGGGCACCAAGGTGGCTGCGGTGGAGGCCAATGTCAGCACAAAGCCCGCGAACAAAGACTTTTTGTAGGGCTTGGCAAAACGCCAGAGTTTGAGCAGCGTCCAGGTCGATGGGGGTGCCAGATCTTCGCGACCGCAGCTTAGGCACTCGTCATCGTCCTCTCGCATGACCGCTTGGCACACAGGGCACACGGCGACCGACAAACTTTGCTGCAGCGGCGTACCGTCGCCCAAGATTTGAGCCTTTTGGTTTTCAAACTGACCAACCCAGCGGGCCGCTGCCGATTGCAAGCCCAAAGTGAACCGCCACACGACCAGCTGTCCGGTGGGCGAAACCAATGCCAAAGTCCCCACGCCGGCGTGATCGTTCAGCTTCAAGCTCAAATCTGGCTGCAGAGGCCAGCTTTGCCAAGTCTTTTGCGCTCCCGCACTGAACAGAACCCGTTGATCGGTCAAAATGACCAAACTTTTGGCGAAAAACAATTTCCCATCCAAGTCAACCTCCAGCCCGGCTAAGACGTTTTCTTGGGGTTGAAGAAGGGTGTGAACTTCAGCTTGCCAAGCCTCTGGAATCCCCGGAAGCATCAAAACTGAAGCAGGTGTTGAAATCATGACAAAGAACCGCGGTGTGCCCGCCACGCAACTGCTGCGGGGCAAAAATGAAAACCTTTGATTTGGCCCACCGCTTCAACAAGACTGCCCATGATTAATTTGAATCCTGTTTTTTTAGTGCAACTGAAGGCCAATGCCACAATTGGCGATTGATTGTATCGCCGCACCCTTTCCACATGAGTCCTAAAAACATCGAATTTCTGCGCTTGACCTATTTGCGCGGACCCAACATCTGGACCTACCGCTCGGTGATGGAAGCCCTGATCGACATCGGGGAGCTGGAAGACTACCCCTCCAACCTGTTGCCCGGCTTCAATGAACGCCTCAAGGCTTGGTTGCCATTGATGATCGAACACCACTGCACCCCGGGTGTTCGGGGTGGGTTTTTTCAGCGTCTGGACACCGGCACCTGGGCCGGCCACATCCTGGAGCACGTCAGCCTCGAATTGCAAACCCTGGCCGGCATGCCCATGGCTTTTGGCAAAGCCCGAGAAGCCGGTCCGCGTGGCGTTTACAAAGTGGTGATCCGCACAGACAACGAAACCGTGGGAAGAAGATCACTCGAACTTTCTCGCGAACTGATCCTGGCTGCCATCCACGACACGCCATTTGATGTGCCTGCCGCCGTTGCCCAGCTGGCCTTGACGGTCGATACCTTGCACGTGGGCCCCAGCACTTACAGCATCGTTGAGGCGGCCTACGCCCGTCGCGTGCCTTTCATCCGGCTGAATGTGGGCAACTTGGTTCAGCTTGGCCATGGCGTCAAGCAGCGCCGCATCTGGACAGCCGAGACCGACCGCACCAGCGCGATCGGCGAAGGCATCTCCAGAGACAAAGACCTGACCAAAAAACTTTTGGCCATGTGCGGCGTTCCCATCCCCGAAGGCCAAGTGGTGGACAGTCCTGCCGCCGCCTGGATCGCGGCACAAGAGATCGGTTTGCCCGTTTGCGTCAAACCCAGCAACGGCAACCGCGCCCGCGGGGTGTCACTGGACCTGAGCACCCAAAACGAGATCGAGACCGCCTACGACATCGCCTTGGCCCAGGGCCGTGATGTCATCGTCGAGCGCTATGTGCGTGGCTCAGAGCATCGCTTGCTGGTGGTGGGTGACCGCATGATTGCCGCTTGCCGTGGTGAGGGTGCCAGCGTCACAGGCGATGGCCAACACACTGTGCGCGAACTGGTAGAGCTCCAAATCAATTCAGACCCCCGCCGCGGCAGCGTGGGCAACTTGCCCCTCGAATTGGTGGTCTTGGCAGACAACAGCCCAGAAGTCCTGGAATTGGCTCGCCAAGGCTTGACCATCGACAGCGTGCCCGCTCTGGGGCAATCGGTGTTGGTCAAACGGACCGGCAATATGACCACCGACATCACCGATGTGGTGCACCCCGATGTGGCGGCGCAGGCCGTTTTGGCCGCACGTGTGGTGGGCTTGGACATTGCGGGCGTCGATGTGGTGACCCCTGACATTTGCCAACCCTTAGGCACCCAAGGCGTGGTGGTGGAAGTCAATGCTGGCCCCAGCTTGTTGATGCACTTGAACCCTGCCGAAGGCCAACCCCGCTTGGTCGGTCAAGCGATTGCCGATCACCTCGTGCCCCCCAGTGAGACGGGCCGTATTCCTGTGGTTGGCTTGATGGGCGATGGTGACACCACCAAGAGCGCCAAACTGATCGCCTGGCTCTTGCATTTGCAAGGCTTGTTCACCGGTCTGGCCTGCGCTGAGGGTTTGTTTGCCAACCAACGCTGCCTTTTCAAAGGCAATGCCATGGACTTTGAGCAGGCCGAGCGCTTGCTCATCAACCGCTCGGTGGAAGCGGCCGTTTTTGAAAGCGACGCACGACATCTGCTCACCCAAGGTTTGGCTTATGACCGTTGCCAAGTCGGCATCGTCACGCAAATGCCCAAAGCAGCGCCTTTGGAAGACTTGTACCCCGGGCCTGACGAAAAAATGCCCAGCTACATCCGCACACAAATTGACTTGGTCTTGCCCAGTGGTTATGCCGTCTTGAATGCCGCGGATGAAGCGGTGGCCGATCTCGCCCAGTTTTGTGATGGCGGTGTGATCTTTTTTGCGCCCGATGAAAGCAACGAGCGCTTGATGGCTCACCACCAAGAAGGCGGACGCGTGGGCTTTTGGCGCGATGGTCAGTTGATCCTGGCCGAAGGCACTCATGAGCAATCGGTTTTGTCCCTACAGCGGCCCGGTGTGTCGCGCTTGCTCAAAAACAATTTGCTCAGCACCCACGACATGCTTGTGGCCGCTTGTGCGGCATGGGCCATGGGCATGGACGCAGACTTGATCCGCGCCGGAGTCAAAAGTTACGGCCAAACCCCTTCCGTCTGAATCGGCTCGACAAAAACAACAGGAACCCCTCTTCATGGAAGTGTCCCGAATTCGCGCTTTGCGCGGCCCCAACTTGTGGAGCCGCCACACGGCCATCGAAGCCATCGTCACCTGCACGGCAGACGAACAAGGTCTCAGTCCACAACACCCCACCGAGCAACATCTGCGCCGAATTTTCCCGGAAGTGGGTCCCTTTGACGCCATCCGGCCCGGGATTGCTGTCAGCTTGGCCCATGCACTGGAAAAGGTCACCCTGGGCTTGCAAATCCAAGCGGGTTGCCCTGTCTCATTCAGCCGCACCACGCCAACCGAAGAGCCGGGCGTGTACCAAGTGGTGGTCGAGTATTCTGAAGAAACCGTAGGCCGCAAAGCCCTCGAACTGGCCGAAAAACTCTGCAAGGCCGCCATTTCGGGCATGGGCTTTGACCTCGAAGCCTCGATTGCCCATTTGCATGAGCTGGACGAAGACGTCCGCTTAGGCCCCTCGACCGCGGCCATTGTGGATGCCGCCTTGGCACGGGGCATCCCGGTCAGGCGCCTGACCGATGGCAGCATGGTGCAATTTGGCTGGGGAGCCAAACAGCGCCGCATCCAAGCGGCCGAAGTCGATACCACCAGCGCGATTGCGGAATCCATCGCCCAAGACAAGGCCCTGACCAAGAGCCTGCTTCATGCGGCGGGTGTACCCGTGCCTTTGGGCAAACCGGCCAGCACGCTGGAACAAGCTTGGCAGATCGCCCAAGACGTCGGTTTGCCCGTGGTGGTGAAACCCCAAGACGGCAACCAAGGCAAAGGGGTCTCGGTCAACATTTCAGACCGCGACGCCTTTGACAAAGCCTATGCCACGGCCCTGCGCTACGGCGTGGTGATGGTCGAGAAATTTTTGCCGGGACATGACTACCGCCTGTTGGTGGTGGGCAACAAACTGGTGGCGGCATCCCGGCGGGAACCCCCATTGGTGGTCGGCGATGGCAAACACACCGTACGCCAACTGGTCGACCTGGTCAATGCCGACCCCAGACGCGGCGATGGCCATGCCACCTCCTTGACGAAGATTCGCTTCGATGACATCGCCATCAGTCGCTTGCATGAACAAGACCTGCAACCCGAATCGATACCGGTCAAAGGTCGACGGGTTTTGCTGCGCAACAACGCCAACCTCTCTACGGGTGGCACGGCCACCGATGTGACCGACGACGTCCACCCCGAAGTGGCCAGCCGGGCGATCGAGGCAGCGCAGATGGTGGGCCTCGACATTTGCGGCGTGGACGTCGTGTGCGAATCCATCCAACGCCCCCTTGAAGAGCAAAACGGCGGCATCGTCGAAGTGAACGCAGCGCCAGGCCTGCGCATGCACATCAGCCCCTCTTATGGCAAAGGACGGGACGTTGGCAAAGCGGTGATTGAACACATGTACGCCTCAGGTGACCACGGGCGTGTGCCAGTGATCGCCGTGACGGGTACCAACGGCAAGACGACGACAGTTCGCTTGATCGCCCACCTGATGCGCAGTCAAGGCCTGCGCGTGGGCATGACCAACACCGACGGCGTTTACGTCAATGGCCGGCAAACCGACTCGGGTGACTGCAGTGGCCCCCGCAGCGCTCGCAATGTGCTCATGCACCCCGAAATGGACGTGGCCGTTTTTGAAACCGCACGCGGAGGCTTGCTGCGCGAAGGTCTGGCCTTTGACCGCTGCCAAGTGGCGGTGGTCACCAACCTCGGCACGGGTGACCATTTGGGCCTGAACTACATCACCACCCTGGAAGACCTGACCGTGGTCAAGCGGGTAATCGTGCTCAACGTCGAGCCCAGCGGCATGGCCGTGCTCAATGCCAATGACCCTGCAGTTGCCGCCATGGGCCGGCATTGCCCGGGTGATGTGACCTTTTTTGGTTTGGACGCCAACCAACCTGTTCTGGCCACACACCGCGCTCAGGGCAAGCGCGTGGTGTACATCGACAAAGGCGACATCGTGGCCCAAAAAGGCCCGCAAATTTTCCGCATTCCACTGAGTCAGGTGCCTTTGACGCGGCAAGGTCAGATTGGTTTTCAAACTGAAAACGTGTTGGCGGCAGTGGGTGCCGCATGGGCTGTTGACATGCCCTGGGCCATCATTGCGGAAGGTTTGTCGAGCTTTGTCAGCGACATCCAGGGCGTCCCTGGGCGCTTCAATGTTTTTGACTACCAGGGTGCCACCCTGATTGCCGATTACGGCCATAACCCCGATGCCATCCAAGCCTTGGTGCAAGCGGTCGAGAACATGCCAGCCCACAAACGCATGGTGGTCATCAGTGGCGCTGGCGACCGACGTGACCAAGACATCCGGGACCAAACCCAGATTTTGGGCAAAGCCTTTGATGAAGTGTTGCTCTACCAAGATGCCTGTCAACGGGGCCGTGAAGACGGCGAAGTCCTCGGTCTGTTGCGCGAGGGTTTGCAAGGTGCTGCCCGAACCACCCACATTCAGGACATTCAGGGTGAGTTCAATGCGATCGACGTCGCTTTGTCCCGCTTGTCACCGGGTGACCTGTGCTTGATCTTGATCGATCAAGTCGAAGAAGCCCTCGCTTACATCACGGCCAAAGTCAAAGCGAGCCACTGATCAGCATGGCCAACAAGCTGCTGGCGATGTACACCTCAGCCCAGACCCACCAGCGGCGCCCAGTGGCCGCTGGTTTTTCGACCTTCTCGTAAAGCCAAGCCCCTGCCAACAAGGACAGCATCAGCGAGGCCGTCATGCCCAAGGCGTTGACCCACAGGTCGGCGGGCCAGACGTGGGTGACCACCGCATTGACCACCAGACTGACCGCAAAGTGCACCACAAAGACGCTGTAGGACACACGCGACAACCAGCCCACCACTTGCCGTCCCAAGCCTCCAATCTGGCCTGTGCCTGTCATCCAGACTTTGGGCGCCCCAGCCAGACCAATGGCCACACCCAAAGCAGTGGCCACGCGCCAGCGGGGCTCAAGCCACCAAGCCACAGCGCCCATTAACAGCATGCCCGCCACTCCGATCGCTTGAGATTGGGCATTGCGCACGGCATGCGCCAGCCAGCCAAGGCCATAAGCACCTAAAAAGTACAGATTCAGGTCGTCCAATTCGGCATGGCGGTTCCACCACCACAAAGACGCTGCTGCAAGCACAAACCACAAAACGCCCAACCATGCTTTCAGCGACCACTGGGGCCAGATTGCCTGGGCGCGCTGCGCCACAAGCATCAGCAACAAGGCCGAAACATACAGCTGCAAGTCAACCGCGACATACCAAACCCCAGCAGACAAACCGTCCATGTCCGACAGATGCTGCAAGAAAAAAACATGGGCCAAAGTCTGCCAAAACTCTGGGGGGGGAGACAAAGAATCATGGTCAAAGAAGGGGCGCAACAGTTCAGTGACCAACACCGTCAAGCTGAGCGCTGCGAGCAAGGGAATGGCCAACCGAAGGTAACGCTTGCGCACCAAGCCCCAAATTTGTTGCCCCGCCAAAGGCCCCAGCTTGGCCAAGCTGTTGGCCGTGAGGTACCCCCCGCAAACCAAGAAAACCTGAACGGCCAAACGCCCATGCTCGTTCAACCAAGCCACCCAAAGTGGCCAAGCTTGGGCCACCACATCGGCCATCGGCCCATAAAAGGCCAGATGGTGCAGGACGATGAACAGGCACCCCAGCCCTTTGAAGACCTCCAGCAAGCCCGCACGCTCGGTGGCAGAAGGGCTTGGGTGTTTCATGGCGGCCCGCTGGGCTTTCAGATTGCCAAACGCTGGCGAGCAGCTTGGTATTGGGCCTTGAGCTGGGCCACCAGTTCGGCCGTGCTTTGCACCGCATGGATCGCGCCAATGCCCTGGCCGCAACCCCAAATGTCTTTCCAGGCTTTTTTGGCATCGCCGCCAAAGTTCATCTTGCTGGGATCAGACTCGGGCAGGTTCTCAGGGTCCAGGCCCGCCGCGCGGATGGACGGCGCCAGGTAGTTGCCGTGCACGCCCGTGAACAGATTGCTCAAGACGATGTCATCAGAGTCGCAGTCCACAATGGCTTGCTTGTAATCGTCTGTGGCTCGCGCCTCTAGGGTCGCGATGAAGGCCGAACCAATGTAGGCAAAGTCTGCGCCCATGGCCTGCGCCGCCAAAATCGCGTCGCCCGTGGCGATGGAGCCCGACAAGGCCACCGGTCCATCGAACCACTGGCGGATCTCTTGGATCAAGGCAAACGGGCTCTTCACGCCCGCATGGCCTCCTGCTCCAGCAGCCACCGCAATCAGCCCATCCGCGCCCTTTTCAATCGCCTTGTGCGCGTGTTTGTTGTTGATGATGTCGTGCAGCACCACGCCACCATAACTGTGGGCGGCCTCGTTGATTTCTTCGCGTGCGCCGAGCGAGGTGATGATGATCGGCACCTTGTATTTCACGCACATGGCCATGTCGTGCTCGAGGCGGTCGTTGCTCTTGTGCACGATCTGGTTGATGGCGAAAGGGGCTGCAGGCTTGTCGGGGTTGGCGGCGTTGTACGCGGCCAGGGTCTCGGTGATCTCGATCAACCACTCTTCAAGTTGCGCAGCAGGACGCGCATTCAAAGCAGGCATCGAGCCCACAATGCCGGCCTTGCACTGCTCAATCACCAACTTGGGGTTGCTGATGATGAACAAGGGCGATGCGATGGCGGGAAATGGCAGGTTGCTTAAAACGGGGGGCAGCTTGGACATGTTGTCTCCTTGAATTTTTGGTTGAAAACGTCTTCAGAACGCTTCGAGCGCCATCGCGGTCACACTGCCTGCGCCCTCCACGATGCTGTCTCGCATGCCGGGCGCTTTGCTCAACATGTGGTCAGCGTAAAAACGAGCCGTGGTGATCTTGGCCGCCATGAAGGCCGCATCTTGCGCCTGCGCCTCAGGTGTCAGCGCCACCAGCAAGGCACGGCCCATTTGCCAGCCGGCCATCAAGTTGCCCGCCAGCATCAGGTAAGGCACGCTGCCGGCAAAGACGTCATTGGGGTGAGCCTTGGTGTTGCCAGCCACGAACTCGACCACGTCCACAAAGGCTTCACGAGCGGCTTTGAGTCGCTTGGCCACGGCCTGCGCATCAGCGTTGCCCGATGCCGCGAGTTCGGCTTCGGTCTGTGCCACTTGCGCGGCCAAGGCCTTGGCGGTTTGACCGCCGTCACGGGCGGTTTTGCGGCCCACCAAGTCGTTGGCCTGGATGGCGGTGGTGCCTTCGTAAATGGTCAAAATTTTGGCATCGCGGTAATACTGCGCCGCGCCGGTTTCTTCGATGAAGCCCATGCCGCCGTGCACCTGCACGCCCAGGCTGGTGACTTCCAGGCTCATCTCGGTGCTGTAGCCCTTGACCAGCGGCACCATGAATTCGTAAAACGCCAGGTTTTGTTTGCGCACTTCGGCATCGGGATGGTGGTGCGAGGCGTCGTAAGCGGCAGCGGCGGTGGCGGCCATGGCGCGGCAACCTTCGGTGTAAGCGCGCATGGTCATCAACATGCGGCGCACATCGGGGTGGTGAATGATGGGGCCGGCTGCGGGCAAGCTGCCGTCCACCGGGCGGCTTTGCACGCGGTCGCGGGCGTACTGCACAGCACGCTGATACGAACGCTCGGCGATGGCGATGCCTTGCACACCCACCGCATAACGGGCGGCGTTCATCATGATGAACATGTACTCGAGGCCACGGTTTTCTTGGCCGACCAGATAACCCACGCCGCCGCCGTTGTCGCCGAACTGCAGCACGGCGGTGGGGCTGGCCTTGATGCCCATCTTGTGCTCGATGCTCACGCAGTGCACGTCGTTGCGCTCACCCAATGAACCATCCGCTTTCACGAGAACCTTGGGCACCACAAACAGGCTGATGCCTTTGACACCTTCGGGTGCGCCCACCACGCGGGCCAGCACCAGGTGCACGATGTTCTCAGCCATGTCGTGCTCACCGTAGGTGATGTAAATCTTGGTGCCAAAGATTTTGTAAGTGCCATCGGGCTGAGGCTCAGCGCGGGTGCGCACGGCGGCCAAGTCTGAACCGGCTTGCGGCTCGGTCAGGTTCATGGTGCCGGTCCACTGGCCGGAGATCAACTTTTCCAAGTAGGTGGCCTTGAGTTCGTCGGAACCTGCGGTCAGCAAAGCTTCAATCGCGCCATCGGTGAGCAAGGGGCACAACGCAAAAGCCATGTTGGCCGAGTTGAGCATTTCACCGCAAGCTGCACCAATGGTCTTGGGCAAACCCTGACCGCCAAAGTCTGCCGGATGCTGCAGGCCTTGCCAGCCGCCTTCGGCATATTGCTGATACGCCTCTTTGAAGCCGGGCGTGGTGGTGACGCCGTTGCCGTTGTGGAAGGACGGGTTCTTGTCACCCTCCCAGTTCAGGGGTGAGATCACATCTTGGTTGAGCTTGGCGCACTCCTCGAGCACAGCCTGGGCGGTTTCCAAACCGGCGTCTTCAAAGCCGGGAATCTGCGCGATCTGGTCGATGCGGGCCAGATGCTCGATGTTGAACAGCATGTCTTTCAAGGGGGCGATGTAGCTCATGTCTTGTTTCCGTTAGGGTTCTGAGGAAATAGGGGGTCGGGTACAAAAAAGACCTCTCTTGGAGGTCTTTTTCGCAATCGTCAAATCATCACAGCGACTGAGTCAACTCGGGCACAGCGGCAAACAAATCGGCTTCGAGGCCAAAGTCGGCCACGCTGAAGATCGGAGCCTCAGGGTCTTTGTTGATCGCCACAATCACCTTGGAATCTTTCATGCCCGCCAAGTGCTGGATCGCACCCGAGATGCCGCAAGCGACATACAACTGAGGCGCCACAATCTTGCCGGTCTGGCCCACTTGCAGGTCATTCGCAGCGTAACCGGCATCGACCGCCGCGCGGCTGGCACCAATGGCGGCGCCCAGCTTGTCGGCCAGCGGAGTCATCACTTCATTGAACTTCTCCGAGCTGCCCAAAGCGCGGCCACCGGAGACGATGATCTTGGCGGCGGTCAGCTCAGGACGGTCGTTCTTGGCGATCTCGCTGCGCGTGAAGCTGCTCTTGCCGCTGTCGGCTTGGGCTGCGGCGCTTTCGACAGCCGCGCTGCCACCGGTCGCCGCCGCAGCGTCAAAGCCGGTGGTGCGCACGGTGATGACTTTGGTGGCATCCAGGCTTTGCACCGTGGCCATGGCGTTGCCCGCGTAAATGGGGCGCTCGAAGGTGTCGGCAGAGAACACTTGCGTGACATCGCTGATTTGACCCACATCCAGTTTGGCGGCCACGCGGGGCGCGACGTTTTTGCCTGCAGCGGTGGCGGGGAACAGGATGTGGCTGTAGTGGGCAGCCATCGCCAGCACTTGGGCGGCGACGTTTTCGGCCAGGCCATGGGCCAGCGCGTCGCTGTCGGCGTGGATCACTTTGGACACACCGGCAATTTGCGCTGCTGCGGCAGCAGCACCAGCGGCGTTGTGGCCTGCCACCAGCACATGCACATCACCGCCGCAAGCAGCAGCAGCGGTGACGGTGTTCAAGGTTGCGCCTTTGATGGAGGCGTTGTCGTGTTCTGCAATAACAAGGGAAGTCATGTTGTTCAGTCCTTAGATCACTTTGGCCACGTTTTTCAATTTATCCACCAGTGTGGCGACATCGGGTACCTTGATGCCGGCGCTGCGCTTGGCAGGCTCGGCCACTTTGAGGGTCTTGATGCGGGGGGTGATATCAACACCCAAATCTTCGGGCTTGAAAATGTCCAACTGCTTTTTCTTGGCCTTCATGATGTTGGGCAAGGTCACGTAACGCGGCTCATTGAGGCGAAGGTCGGTGGTCACCACCGCAGGCAAACTGACCGACAAAACTTCCAGGCCACCATCGATCTCGCGGGTGACTTGGGCTTTGCCGTCCACGATCTCGACCTTGGATGCGAAGGTGGCTTGGGGCAAATCGGCCAACGCCGCCAGCATCTGGCCCGTCTGATTGCAGTCGTCGTCAATGGCTTGTTTGCCCAGAATGATCAAACCAGGTTGTTCTTTGTCCACCAAGGCCTTGAGCAGTTTGGCCACAGCCAAAGGCTGCAAATCCAGATCGGCTGGGGTCTCGACCAAAATGCCGCGGTCAGCACCGATGGCCATGGCCGTGCGCAGCGTTTCCTGGCACTGGGTCACACCGCAAGACACGGCGATGACTTCGGTGGCGAACCCTTTTTCTTTCAGGCGCACCGCTTCTTCAACCGCGATCTCGTCAAAGGGGTTCATGCTCATCTTCACGTTGGCAATGTCCACACCCGATCCGTCGGATTTGACGCGCACCTTGACGTTGTAGTCCACCACCCGCTTGACTGGAACCAGAATTTTCATGAAATCAACTCCATTGAAAGATCAAAACCTATGGCATCGAAGCTGACGCCTTGAAAGAAACGATTAACGTTGACGTAAACGTCAATTGTGCCTTAAAACCAGTTTTCAAGCTGCTCATTATCAACAAAAAAGCACGGTCGTTCGGATTTTAAACGCTGCAGAAAAGGAGATTTTCAGCAGCACCCCCGGGAATTCACCGACCAATCGGTCGGTAACTCAGGGTTAACATGGGTTTTATTCTGATCTTCTTGGGATTAGATTATGTTTTGTAACCAATTCAATGGAGCTCTCTGATGAAAAAAACCCTGATTTCCTTGGCAGCTGTGGCCCTGACCAGCTTGACAGGCATGGCACAAGCGCAAACCGTTTTGACCGTTTCGAGCTGGGTGCCTCCTACACATGGCCTCTCTGTGGCCCAAAAAGAGTGGTGTGACGCCCTGACGGCCAGAACATCGAACCGTGTCCGCTGCAACATCCTGCCCCGTGCAGTGACCCCACCAGTAGGCACCTATGACGCCATTCGCAACGGTTTGGCTGACGTTTCTTTCACCGTCCACGGCTACACCCCCGGCCGATTTGTCTTGACCCAGATGGTGGAATTCCCATTCATGGGTGACCGCGCAGAGCCTTTGTCCGTGGCTTTTAACCGCGTGGCCAGCAAGTACCCCGAATTTGCAGCCGAACACCAAGGCGTCAAGGTCTTGGGTTACTTCACACATGGCCCAGGCATTGTGTTCAACACAAAAAGACCGATCACCCGTGTGGAAGACCTGGCGGGCATGAAATTCCGCGTTGGTGGCGGTATGGTCAATGAGATCGCCAAAAACCTCGACATGAACGTGACCCTCAAGCCAGCACCCGAGTCATATGAACTCTTGTCCACTGGCGTGATGGACGGCACATTGTTCCCTGCAGAATCCACCGACTCCTTCAAGATCGACAAAGTCATCAAGCACGCCACCACCTTTCCCGGCGGCCTCTACAACACCAGCTTCGTGTTCATGATGAACCCGGCCAAGTACAACAGCTTGTCGGCTGAGGACAAAAAAGCCGTCGACGAGTTGTCGGGCGACGCGGTAGCCAGCCGTTTTGGCAAATCATGGGACCGCGTGGATGACATTGCCTTGGGCAATATGCAGAAAAACGGCGTCAAGCTCATCAAAGCAGATGCCGCCTTCATCAGTGGCGTGACCATCCGAGTGAGCAAGCTCGAGCGTGATTGGGCACAAGCTGCCAAGGCCAAAGGCGTGAAGGACCCTTCGCGCATGTTGGCCGAGTTCCGTGCTGAAGTCGCTAAACTGCAAAATCAGAAATAAGATGCAGACCCTTCAGCCAAGCGCTGAAGGGGTCTCTCCACAACGGTACCTGCCTCGCTGCAGGTACCGTTTTTTGCATGGGAATGACAGTGAAAAAAATCTTTGAAGCCGTGTGCGGCACGCTTGCGGGTCTGGCCTTGCTGGGCATCATGGTGCTCACATTTTTTGACGTGAGCGGTCGCAAGATTTGGTCCCACTCCATTCCCGGCTCTTTGGAGCTGACCGAACTGCTCATGGTGGTCGTCATCTTTGGTGCTTTGCCTTTGGTCTCTCTGAAAGGCGAACACGTGGTGTTTGATTCTCTGGATACGCTGTTGCCACGCTGGCTGCAAAAAATCCAACAAAGCCTGATCCACCTGACCTGCGCCACACTGTTGTTTGGCTTGGCTTACCTGATGTGGAAAACAGGTGCCGACATCGCGACCACAGGCGAAACCACGGCCCAGCTCAAAATTGCCAAAGCCCCGTTCATTCAGGGCATGGGGGTGTTGTGCGGCCTGACTGGCCTGGTGCATTTGGCGAAAGCTTTTTGGCCATCTATTTCCGCTGACGAGTCATCGGAAGGAGGCACCCTGTGACCGAAGCCTTGCTTGGATTTTTGGCCATCTTTGTATTGGCCCTGCTGCGCATGCCCCTGGCTTTTTCCATGGGCTTGGTGGGCATTGTGGGGATTGGCCTGACCCGCGGCTGGATGCCCGCCATGGCCAGTGCTGCCCAGGTGGTGCACGAAACCGGCTTTGCCTACACCTTGTCGGTCATTCCGTTGTTCATTTTGATGGGCAACTTTGTGGCGCGCGCTGGCTTGGCCCACGAGCTCTTTCATGCGGCCTACACCTTCATTGGCCACCGCAAAGGCGGCTTGGCGCACGCCACCATCGCAGCCTGCGCAGGTTTTGGCGCCATTTGCGGTTCGTCGATTGCCACAGCAGCCACCATGAGCAAGGTGGCTTACCCGTCCATGAAGAAAATGGGCTACAGCGATGCCATGTCGACCGGCGTGATCGCGGCCGGCGGCACGCTGGGCATCATGATCCCGCCCTCCACCATCCTGGTCATCTACGGCATCATCACCGAGACCCACATTGGGAAGCTGTTTGCCGCAGGCGTTTTGCCAGGAATCATGACGGCACTGTTGATGATGCTGGCCGTGGTGCTCATGACCTGGCATGACCCCGATCACGCGCCTGCCGGTGACAAGTTCAGTTGGACTGAACGGTTCAAGGCCGTGCGAGGCATTTGGGGCGTCTTGCTTTTGGTGGTGCTGGTTTTGGGCGGTATTTATGGCGGCTTTTTTACCGCCACAGAAGGTGCTGGCATGGGTGCCATGGGCGCATTTTTGTTCGCCTTGGCACGCAAAGCCTTGAGCTGGAAGGTCCTGCTGCAAGTGCTGATCGAATCGGCTCGAACCACAGCCATGCTGTTCACCTTGCTGATCGCTGCCACCATTTTTGCCAACTTCGTCAACTACACCAGCCTGCCGTTTGAGCTCAAGGACTGGATCACGGGCTTGGGCCTGTCGCCCATCATGATCGTGGCCGCCATGATGTTCATCTACGTGCTGCTGGGTACCGTGATGGAAGAACTCACCATGGTCTTGCTGACCATCCCCCTGTTTTTCCCCATCGTCGTGCAACTGGGGTTTGACCCGGTCTGGTTTGGCGTGCTGATCGTGATGGTGATTCAGATCGGATTGATTTCGCCCCCGGTGGGCATGAACCTGTTCGTGCTCAACACCTTGCTGCCACACGTGGGCCTGTCCAACATCTTCAAAGGCGTCTGGCCCATGGTGCTGGTTTTGATCATCGCCCTGGGCATCTTACTGGCCTTCCCGGCCATCAGTCTGTGGCTGCCGTCGATGATGGACTGACCATGTGCATGACACGCTGCGGGTACGGGATCTGAATCTTGTGCGCACGCAGCGCGGCCAAAATCAACATGTTGATGGTCGAGCGCAGGGCCAATTGGCCGTTTTCCGGGTCGCCGATCCAGTAGCTCACGGTGAACTCCAGACCATCCGCGCCAAATTGGCTCAAAAAGGCATTCGGGGCGGGGTCTTTGAGCACACGCTCTTGGCTCTCGCAAGCCTCGATCAAGAGCCGACGAACCAAGTCCACATCGCTGTCGTATGCGACCGAAACAAGGGTCGTCTGGGACAGCTTGGGGTCCATCAGGGTGAAGTTTTCAACCCGGTTGATGATCAAAAACTCGTTGGGCACGATCGACTCTCGGCCATTCAAGGCCCGAATCACGGTGTAACGCGCCTTGATGTCGACAATGCGGCCCTCAAAACCATCCACCAACACCATGTCACCGATGCGCATGCTGCGCTCGGCCAAGATCACGAAACCACTGACGTAGTTGGAGGCCAGCTTTTGCAAGCCAAAACCAATACCCACACCGACCGCGCCGCCCAGCACCGACAGTGCTGTGAGGTCAATGCCCACCGACGACAGGGCCAGCAACAAGCCCACAAACAACAACAACGCTCGCACCGTGTTGCTGATCACCTTGCGCAATGACAAATCGCTGCCTGTGGCCGATTTGAGCAAACGCGCTTCGATGGCTGCCGACACCCACAGGGCCACGATCAACACCGCGCCCGCCGTGAGTGCGCCTTCAATGAGTGTGCGAACCGACAAGACGCTGCCACCGACTTTCCAGCTGATCTGGTCCAACTCATGCAGCACCAAGGGCAGCACCCCGGTCACCCACAACACCACCGTACCCCAAGCCAACCAAGAAATCGTGCGCTCCAACACCCGCACAAAAGGTGCCTGGGCAAAAGCCACTTGCAAAACTTTCACGCCCAATCGGATCACCGCCAAAGAAATACACACCGGCAGCAAGATGGCGAACAAGGGCGCTGGTTGTTGCTGTGTCAGCACGGTACGCGCCACAAAGGTCAAACCCAAAAGCAGCACGGGAAACAGCACCCCATCGACCAGTTTTCGGCCCAACAAAATGGCCAACTCCTGCCCACTGAAGACCCGGCGCACGCCCCAGGTCATGAGCCAAGCCAAGACCAAACACCCGGTAAACGCACCCAGCGCCCACAAAGACTCTGGACGGTAAATGGCCTCTGCCCAAGCCATGGGATGAACCACCGCCATGTTGCTCATGCCCGCCATGTGGGTGGCCTTTTGTCAATGAACGCCTGAACGCCCTCTTGCGCCACGTCGTGCACCATGTTGCAGGCCATGGTTTGGCCCGCCAATTGGTAAGCCGCTTCAATGCCCATCTCGCGCTGCTGGTAAAACAAAGCCTTGCCCACCCGAACCGCCTCGCGGGGTTTGGACAAAATGGCATGGACCAACTCGTCCACCTGTGCATCCAATTGATCTGCAGAACAAACGCGGTTGACCAAGCCACGGGCCTGGGCCTCAAGAGCGCTGATGAAGCCACCGGTCAACAACATTTCCATCGCTTGCTTGGCGTGCATGTTGCGCACCAACGGCACGCTGGGCGTGGCGCAAAACAAGCCCACATCGATGCCATTCACACCAAATGTGGCACTGTCTACCGACACCGCCAAATCGCATTGCGCCACCAACTGACAACCAGCCGCTGTGGCCAAGCCTTGTACCCGAGCGATCACCGGCACCGGCAGCTTTTGAATGGCCATCATCATCCGACTGCATTGGGCAAAGAGTTGCTGGTAGTAAGCCAGCTCAGGCTGGGCGCGCATTTCTTTCAGGTTGTGCCCGGCACAAAAAGCCTTGCCCGCAGCCCCCAAAACCACCACCCGCGCCTGCTCGTCTTGCGCGATCGCATCCAGCGCTTGCTGCAGGGCGGACAGCATGGCTTCACTCAAGGTGTTGAAGCTCGAGGGGCTGTTCAAGGTCAGCCGGTGCACGCCCCGCGCATCGCGCTCGTGCAGCAGCAAATCTGGGGTTTGGGGTGAGGTCAATTCGGTCATGGTTCTGATTGTGCCGAAACTCGGCGACCGACACCCGAATTCACCAACGAAGTCGACTTCAAATGTCCGCCAAAACCCGCAAATGGGCCTCGACACTGCGCCCCAAGGCGCTCAGGTTGTAGCCGCCTTCCAGACAACTGACGATACGGCCTTGGGCATGTCGCAGCGCCACATCCTTGATGCGCTGGGTGATCCAGGCGTAATCTTGCTCCACCAAGCCCATTTGACCCATGTCGTCTTCGCGGTGCGCATCAAAGCCTGCGCTGATAAAAATCAACTCGGGCTTGTGGGCCTCTAGGCGCGGCAGCCACATCATGTCGACCAACTCGCGGATGTCCATGCCTTTGGTGTAAGCCGGTACCGGCAGATTGACCAAGTTGGCTGCGCTTGAGGTCGATCCGCCTTCGGGGTAGAACGGATGTTGAAAAAAACTCACCATCAAGATGCGGTCATCACCTGCCACGATGTCTTCGGTGCCGTTGCCGTGGTGCACGTCAAAGTCAACGATCGCCACGCGCTTCAAACCATGGCGCTCTAGCGCGTACTTGGCCGCAATCGCCACGTTGTTGAAAAAACAAAAACCCATGGCCTTATCACGGCAGGCGTGGTGTCCGGGTGGTCGGACTGCGCAAAAGGCGTTTTCAAGTTCGCCCGCCAACACAGCGTCGGTGGCGTCGATGGCCGCACCTGCCGACACCAAGGCGGCAGCCCAAGTGTGTGCATTGATCATCGTGTCCGGATCCAAGCTGGTGTGGGTGGGCCCGCCAGCGGCCATGTCCTCGCGCAACATGTCGCCCAAACCACGCAAAGCCGCCACATGCATGCGCCCATGAGCCAACTCGATATCGGCCAGTGCTGCAGGGCTGGCCTCGCGCCTTTGCAAGGCCATGTCCACACCACTGATCAACAGCCTGTCCTCGATCGCCCCCAAGCGTTCCGGGCACTCTGGGTGGCCCGCGCCCATCTCGTGCTTCCAGCAAGCTGGGTGGGTGAAATAACCGGTCGCGCCCATGGTCTCGTCTTCCTGAGTGGCCCCAGCCTAGAGGCTGATGATTGTGTTGGAGGGTCTTGTTTTGACGAGATCCAGCTTATCACGCACTTCAATGGCAACTCCGGTTCAGAGTGTTGCGGCTCGGCGTTTAAACTGGTCACCCCATGCACCCACCTTTCTTCACCATATCGCCAAATCTCGCCTCAAAACACTGGATTTTTTGGGCTGTTTCTCTGCTTTTGACCGCGTTCTGCCCCAACACCACATGGTCCCAAACTGAGACCTCAACCCCGCCCAAGGCCACCCAGCCCAACCGTCCCAAAGCCCTCGCACGCCCGCCCGCAAAACCGACCAGCAACGCTGCAAAAAGCAGTGCAAAACTGTCCAAAGCTAAAAAGACTGCTCAGAAATCGTCTGGACAAAAATCAAATGCGGCCAAGGCCGCCCTACCTGCCGCGAGTGCCCTGTTGTTCAGTGAGTCAAGTGCGGCCATGGATTGGTCAACCGCAGCTGCAGAACGCCTGCAACTCGACCCCCAATGGGTCAAGAAACAGGTAGGCCAAGCCCGTCGACTGCCATCGGTAGAGCGCTTGGTTTTACCCCCCAGCAGCCCTGCTGCTAAAAACTGGGCGGCTTACCGCGCCAGGTTCATTGAGCCGCAACGCATCCAAGCGGGACTGCGTTTTTGGCAAACCCACCGCAGCGACCTGGAACGTGCAGAGCAAGAATACGGCGTGGCCGCGTCGGTGGTGGTGGCCATCATTGGTGTGGAAACCTTTTACGGCCAGTACACGGGCAACTTTCGGGTCATCGACGCCTTGGCCACTTTGGCTTTTCACTTTCCGGCTTCTCACCCGCGAGCCGCCGCCAGAGAAAGTTTTTTCAAAGGCGAGTTAGAGCAATTTTTGGCACTGACCTCGCGCAGCGGTGCTGACCCCATGAGCATTCGGGGCAGCTTTGCCGGCGCCATGGGCTTGCCGCAATTCATGCCCTCCAGCTGGGCTCGGCACGCGGTCGACTTTGACGGCAATGGGCGCATTGACCTGTTCAACAGCCCCGCGGACGCCATCGGCTCGGTGGCCAACTACTTCAAAGCTTTTGACTGGCGGCCCGGCATGCCCACGCACTACCCCGTCACCCTCACCCCGGGTCAAACCGACATGGACAGCTTGATGGCCCCGGACATCTTGCCCACTTTCAGCGTGGCCAACTTTGTCAGCAAAGGCGCCAGCTTATCGGGCGCCGCACTGCAACACACAGGGCCATTGGCCTTGATCGAACTTCGCAACGGTACAGATGCCCCCAGCTACGTGGCAGGCACAGAAAACTTCTACGCCATCACCCGCTACAACTGGAGCAGCTACTACGCCATGGCGGTGATTGATCTGGCCGAAGCGGTGTCGCGTGAAATGCAAAACAGTCGCTGAAGTTTTCGATCTATGAATCCGCTGAACCCCAAAAAACTGTTGCTAACGAAGTGGACTGCGGTCAAGCCCGTGGCCAAGCAAAAGCACTTTTTGGTCAGCCGGGTGATTCAGCCCGAACTGCCCACTGACCCGATTGAACAGGTGGAAATCGAAGCGGTGTTTTCCAAGGCTGTCCAGGTGATTGCTTGGCGTGACCTGCAGAACGAAGCGGTTTGGCGGCAGGGTTGGGTTTGAAGCTCTTGAGGTTCATGGCGACTGTGCTGTGCGCCTGGGTTGGCTGGCAAGTGTCGTTTGTCACGACAACTTGCCATGGCTCAGTTGGTTTCAAGGCACAAAGCAATTTATTTATTGGGCGCTTTGTACTTGGCAGCTTTTGCGCCAGCGCTGGTCATGGCCGCTTTCATGGCTTTGGTTGAAATCAATTCTTCCACCTGAATTTCAGCGAAGGCACCGGTTGACATGGTGATCATTTGTGCCTCGGTGATTTGCTCCGCTGTTCCTTCAATCAAACAAACGATGCTGCCATTGGAAATTGAAAACAATACTTCATGTGTTTTGAAACCCATAGATTTGAATAGCGCTTTTGCAGCCTCTCCTCTATCGCTTGGCGCTGCCAGCATTCCCTGAAAAGCCGTGGGTGTGTAGCGTGAACGAACCAGATACAAAGCCATGATTTGACTCCTCAATTAAATGGGTAATTGGCGTGCCAAGTTACTGCGAACCCAGCTGCTCAACCCGCTGGCCGTCGCACGAACAGACCACGCTTGAAATTCGGGGTCACTGTACACAGCGTCAACGCATTTACCGTAGGCCTCGTAGCTTTCATAACGGGTGGCAAAAACCATGTTGCCAATCTCTCCTGTGGAAACCGTCCAAACAGAAACATCGGCTCCGTGCTTGCGCCATAGGGCAGCACTTTCAGCAACGATGGCCATAAATTTGGCCATATCTGCCCCAGGGTTTGGTTTGAAAACGGCTTGCGAAATGATTTGAGACACTTTCAACTCCTTGAGTAAATGAAGTGCACTTCAACGCAAAGTGCAGTTTCGAATTTGACGCTGACGAGTTGAAAATTGAAATAGGCTCGGCACATTGACTTATTGGTGTTTACCCATATGACCCAACAGAAAATGAGATCGAAGTTGGAATCCGTACTTGTTGGTCCAGACGCCTAAAAACAAACGAAAAATGAGTTTCGTTATGGTTTGGTCAAAAAAGACATGACTGCCTGCTTTCCTTGTTCAACTGTTGCAGGACTCGAAATTGTGCGATTTGTGCAACTGGTCCTGCCCGTACAACCTCCTCGAACTGGAAAGCTGTAATCTTTGCCGTGATCCCAACCATGTGTGGCATTTGGAAAAACTTCGACCTTTGTCATGGCGGACTGAAGCGGATTAAGTATGCTTTTAGCAAATTTTGGACAGGCCTCAGCGTCCAAACTGTCATAACTGTCTTGTCCAGCGGCCAAAATCAACAATGGAATTTCGGCAAATTGCTGAAGAAAAGAATTGGGTAAACCTTTAAAAATAGGAATGTCTTTGGTATTGCCTTTTGATGCCTCAGACATCATCCAACAGACGGGGTACAACGCAACCAATTTGTTAAAACGCAACGCTCCAGCTTGATAGTGTTCGTAAAACCAAGAGCTCGTCGCATTCATCGTCAAAAAGGCCCCCAGCGACATGCCCATAGCCGAAACCTTTTTGCTATCGACGCCCGAAACTTGTGCCAAGTATTTCAACCCACCCATCACCTGACCGTGCATTGCCATAGGATCTGGACGATTGAAGCTGCGAACATCTTGAAACATGATCAGTTCCAAGGTTGCAAATCCATGGTTGGAAAACATCTCAGCATATTGCTGAGTGGTGTTTGCACCATAACCACCACCGTGATGAAGAATGAGAATTGCCTGTCCATTCGCCACATTTGTCGGTGATCGAAAGACCGCCTCAACTTGCTCAACGGGCTGACCTGGACCTGTGGTGTAGTCCACTTTTATTTTTGTCTGTGCCAAACTTATTGCAGAAGACGTCAGAAAATAAAACACCAAGCAAAATGGAAAAAAATCCTTCATTTTCATTTCAATCTCCAAAGCACTGACGACCTCTATTTTTTCTGATTCACCGGCTGGTCAAGATGCGCATTCCTTGGCGAGAACCTCAGGATGACAGCGTTTGGCGTCTGGTCTGGGCTGGGTTTGAATCAAAAAATCACACCCGCTCAATCCAACAGTGGGATGCCTGCTTTTTTGATCACATCGGCCAATTCACTTCGCTGAACTCTTGACGATTGAGCCATATCCTGACCGAACAAAGGCGTAGGCGGCATGCCACTGCGTTCAAAATATTCTTTCATATCTGCATCATTCATGGCCGGCCTCAGTATGGCGATCATCCTGTCAACGATTGCAGAAGGTGTTCCCGCCGGAACGTAAACACCCAGCCAATTGGTAAATCGCATCGTAGGCATACCCAACTCGGCAGTGGTAGGCACATCGGGCAAGACGGACAGTCTTTCAGGGCCCATGACAGCCAGCCCTTTGACTTTGCCGTTCTTGATTTGAGGGGATGAGTTATTGGGTGAATCGAACATGGCCTTGACTTGTCCCCCTAACAAATCAGTCATTGACTGTGCTGCCGTTTTATAGGGAATGTGCTGCAACTTGACACCCGCAATACTGGCAAAAACTTCACCGGCCAAATGCAATGCAGTCCCATTGCCAGAAGATCCATAGGTCACAACATCAGGATTGGCTCGGGCATATTCAATGAACTCACGAAGTGTTTTCACCGGAACAGAAGGATGAACAACCACCACAGAGGCTGAACCTCCCGTGGACATGATGGGAATAAAGTCTTTCTCTGGATCGTACGGTAAGGTTTTACGGACAACTGGCTGGACAATTTGAGTGGAGGCGGATGTGATCAATAAAGTGTAGCCATCGGGCACAGCTTTTGCGACCGTTGTGACGGCAATCGTGCCCCCTGCACCCGCTTTGGCCTCAACGATGACCGTCTGTTTGAGGCCGGCCTGCAACTTGGAGGCGATCAATCGGGCAAAGGCGTCGGTGGGGCCACCAGGAAATGGATTGACGATGCGAATCGTTTTGTTGGGGAAATCTTGTGCACGCGCAATGGGCACACCCATGGTTAAAAAGGTCAAGGCCAGCAAAAGAATTTGACGTCGAATCATGCGCACTCCATTATTTTTCAGTGACTGCTGTGCTTGACTTGTATGTCGAGCTTGGAAGATGATGAACCCAAGCTAAATTTTTGTCCAGCTTTAAAGGTATCTGTATGGCAAGACTTCCCTATCTCGATGTGACCGATTTGGCACCTGAACACAAGCACCTATTAAAACGGAATATCAACTTATTGAGATTGATGAGTCACAGCCCCAAAGGGGCCACTGCTTTTCACGGCATGGGGCATTACATCCGCTTTGACAGCCCACTGGACACCCGCCTGCGTGAAATGGCTATTTTGCAAATTGGCTATTTGACACGTTCGGTTTATGAGTACACACACCACATCAAAATAAGCAGAGATTTTGGCGTCAGCGACGAAGATATTCGTGCCATCGCTGCAGAGACAGCAGGACGTCCGAGCTCGTTGGACCCTCTCACAGGTCACGTCTTACGTGCAGCTCGAGAGATGACCACTGGCTTGACCACAACTGACGAGACTTTTGCCGCGTTAAGTTCGCATTTAGACAAAGAGTGCCTGACAGACTTGGTTCTTATTATTTCTTTTTACAATGCTGTCGTTAGATTTCTTGCAACGATGCAAATCGACAACGAACCAGAATACCAAGCCTTGCTGGCTGAATTTCCATTTGAATAAAAATTCAACTTGGGTAGAGATCAATGTCACGCACATTTTTTAAAACCTGAACACTCGTTCGGTATTCGACCCATTCCATTGAAAGAGTCAACATCGAAACGGTGTTTTCCAAGACCGGTCAGGAGATTGCCTGGCGTGATTTGCAAGACGACAGCGTTTGGCGGCAGGGCGGGGTATGTGAGGTCCTCAGTCGGCAGTTCTGGCTCAGCAAGCGCGGCTCAATGCTCGGCATTGGCGCTGTGCTTGAGCGCATGGGTTCGTTCCGAAATATTGTCCATGTAGGCAAAGAGCAAACCAGTGATGACAAGGCACACATGAATGCCGACTTTCCATGCAATGGCTTGATCGGCCTCTGACCAGATTGCGGGGGTGTCACCGCCGGTCTTAAGGAGGATGCTGAGGTTCACAAAGCTCTTGAGCAACTCTATCGCCGAGATGGCCACGATGGAGGCGATCACTTTGATCTTCAAGCTCGCAAAATCAACCTGCCCCATCCATTCTGGCCGGTCCTCAT
>NZ_ALKN02000021.1 GCF_000293865.2 Limnohabitans sp. Rim28
AGCACATGGCAAACCTTACAAGCCTCAAGCTGAGCACAGCGGTCAAACCCACACACATGCCCGCAGTCCAGCTGCGTCGCAACAAGCTGGCAAAGCGTTTGTGGGAACAAGCAGAGCTGGCAAGAGCGCAGCAGTCAGGCACTCAGTTCGCTCCAACCAAATTTCGCAGTGTTGTAGACACAGATACTGGCGTGCGAAAGCAAGTGGAAGTCAACAAGCGCGTTCAGCAGTGGTGGTTTGTGACCGAAAGCGGCAAGATGGCACTGAGCGTTCGTTATGGCGCCAGAGTGCTCGAATTAGCAAAAGGCAAGTTTGCCGTGGAAATTGCCAGCGATAAGGAGCTTGTGCCAACACTGGACATCATTAAAGCAGCAGTTTTGGCAGGTGAGCTGGATGCACAAATTGAAACTGCAGCTCAAACACTACGGGCTCAGTTTTAATAAAAGTCACGCTGGCAACACCACGTTGCCAGCATGTTCAGCAGCACGCAGCAAGCTGTGCTGACTCAAGTGGCTGTAACGCTGCGTCATGTTGACGCTGGCATGCCCCAGTATTTTCTGCACTTCATAGAGACTGCACCCCGCATTGACCAGAAAGCTGGCAAAGCTGTGGCGAAGATCATGCAGGCGTACATCAGCCAGCCCAGCAGCCGTTCGCGCAGTGTTCCAGCTGTAAAAGATGCTGACATAGGGCTTGTTTGTCTTGGGATTCACAAAGACCCACTCTGATTTTTTGGTGCGCGGTATGCGCTGCAGCAGTGTGATGGCTGCAGCACTGAGAGGAACGTGTCGTTCACGTCCTGACTTGGTCTTGGGTATGCGCCAAAAGCTTCGCGCTACATCCACATCCCGCCACTGTGCATCCAGCACTTCCCGCTTGCGTGCACCCGTCATCAGCAGAAACGGGATGATGAAGCGCAGCTGGGCATTGGGGCTCTGGTTCACTGCTGCTATCAGCTGCTTTGTTTCTTCAGCACTCAAGAAACGTTCCCTGTAGTTGCTGAGCCGTTTGAGTTTTTGTGTCATCGTGGGATTTGCCACAACGCCAGCGGTGTGCCAACGTATAGCCAGATTGAACATGTAGCGCAGCAGCACCAAAAGCCTGTTCACAGTGGCTGCACTGAGCCGCAGATTGGCACGGCTCATCACCAGTGCCACACGCTCAGCGGTCACAGCATCCATGTAGTCCGTGCCAATCACTGGCAGGATGTGATTGCGGAACACGCTGACATCCGTGTCCCAGCTGCGCTTGTAGCTCTTGATGTAGGGCAAGTAGCTGTCGTTGAAAAATTCAACCACTGTGACAGCCGTTCTCAGCTGTGCACGCTGCTCTGCGGGATCAGTGCCCATGGCGATTGCGGCTCTGGCACGCTCACACAGCACACGTGCCTGCTGTGGTGACACATCCGCTGCGTTTGCCAACTTGTGCAGTCGCTGTGCACCCCGTGCATCACGGTAGCTGAGGTAGTAGGTCTTGCCCCCTGTGGATCGCACCTCAATACCCAATCCCCTGCACTCTGTATCGCGTACGAAAACACGACCTTGCATACCTGTGCAGGCTAATTTGGAGATGCTGCGTTTAGTGAAATTGATTTTCATACACACCGTTGATTTCAAAAGTTCAGTGTGTTTTCGTATGCACGAATTCGCAAGAAAAATCTGCCGCGCCACAGCGCAAAGCAGTGTCAGGCGTTGCCTGAACTAGATGAAAAAACTTGGCGTTGCTGTTGATCAAGTGCAGCGTTTGCACGACTGAAATTCGCTGAAATGCCGTGTTGTGAATTTGCACATACGCAGTGTCATGGTGCGATTTTTGGACGCAAATTCATTGAAATCACCAACGATTCCAACTGGTTAAAAGCAATACAAAACTCTAACGCTCACTTGCAGGTGTGGCTAAAACTGCCTTCGACCGCTTCATTTCCCAACTGACCCAGCCCGTATTCGCTTGAGAGTCTTCACGCAGGACTTTCAAGCGAGTACGGGCTTTTTTGTACTCGGTTTCTTTGCAAAGAAATTTTTCTCAACCTTGATTTCATTTTTTTTAAGGAAAATCAAATGTCTTTCTTCCCAACGAACGCTAACCAAGTGCAAGCTTTTGCTGGCGCTATGTACGGCACCCAAATCGGCTCCGTCACAATGGCGCAAGTCACCAGTGACATCGCTGCTGCTGGTGGCCTGAAAAATGCCCTGAACGCCTACTACTCTGCCAGCTTTGGCAGCCTGCCCACAGCCACTGTGGCCGCCACTGTGGCTGCCAACCTCGGTTTGACCGGCGCTGCTCTGACTTCTGGAGCTGCTTACATCACTGCACAACTGAACGGCGTTGCTGCTGGTGCACGTGGTGCTCTGATCTCGGACATCGTCAACCTGTTCGGCACACTGAGCGCTGACGCCACCTTCGGCGCTGCTGCCACTGCTTGGAACACCAAGGTTGCTGCTGCTGTTGCCTATACTGGCGCTGCCAATGTGGCTGCTGGAACTGTGGTTGCAGCACCAGCCTCAGTGTTCACATTGACAGATGACATTGCTGACACAACTGGTACAGCCGGCAACGACACCTTCAAGGGCATCATCAACGATGACGGTACTGATAACTTGTCGACCATTCAGACCGGCGATCTGATTGATGGTGGTGCGGGTGTTGATAAGTTGGAAATTTCTGTTATCGAAGACGCTGGCACAACACCAATGATCGAGTTGGCTAATGTTGAGCAGGTCTACATTCGATCACTCAATAACGGTAACGGCATCGATGCATCACTCTGGACAGACGTTCAGCAAATTTGGAATAACAGGTCAACCGACGACTTGGATGTGGCCAATGTACAAGCCCAAGTAGTAATTGGTGCTAAGGACATTTCTGATCTCGGTTACGATGTTACTTACGAAGATGATGCCCTCGGCTCTGATGAGGCCACTCAAAAGTTCGTATTTCAAGACGTTGGTGACTTTGCTGATAAAGCCACTGTAGAACTGAGAGTTATGACTGGCGGCGCTGACGTTGTTACCGCCGTTGAAATTGATGTTACTGGGGAAAATGCTGTTGATTTGTACGGCGATATCGATGGCTTCATGGAATCGGTGAAAGTCACTGGCACTGGCAAACTGTATTTGGAAGATGATGGGGACTATTTTGACGAAGCCACTTTGGTGGACCTGTCCGGCAATTCCGGTGGCGTTGAGATGGGTGTTACCCATGAGGATGTTGTCGTAACAGGCGGTTCTGGTGACGATACGATTACTTTGGCAAACGGCACAGCCTTGACCGAAGAGGCCAGCATTTCCTTGGGCGCTGGCAACGACAGCCTTTTGGACGACGGCTCTGATGGCGTTGGTACAGATGCTGTTTTGGACGGCGGCGCAGGTACTGACACCATTGCTTCGACACTTCTGACTGTGGGTAACCGTGCAAACTTCAAAGGTTGGGAAGCTTTGGATATTGCAGGCGACAACCGAACCATTGATGCATCTTTGTTTACAGCATCAACCTTCAGTTCTATTGCAAAAACAGATGGTCAAGCAGGTAACGTTACGCTAAGTAAACTGGCCGGCACTAAAATAGTTATCAATGACACTTCAGCATCTAACGACGGTGATACTCTGACTGCCACGTTGGCTACGGCTACTGGTACCGCTGACTCTGCTGAAATCAAATTTAATGGTGATGGTGGCAGCACGCTGGCGAACTTCACGACCGCAGGACTTGAAACCATCACCATCGACTCTCAGTCTGAGAACACCGGTGATGCAAACGAAGTAACGGTTATCACCACCACAGATAACGTGCTCAGCAAGATCACGATCACTGGTGACAAAGACTTCACTTTGGGTGGTGTGACTGTCAACACAGCAGCAACACCCACAACGGTAACTACTGTTACAACAAGTACAGCGGCTGCGTTGACAAGTATCGATGGTTCGGCTGCAACTGGTGATCTCGATATTACAGCGGGCGCCTCACAAGTTACAAACAACCTGACAATGACCTTCAGCACCTTGACCATCAAAACTGGTTCGGGTGACGACTCTGTCAGCATCGGTGGCCGTGGTACGGTTGAAACCGGTAAGGGCTCAGACACTGTGAACGTTGCTGTTCTGGGTGTAACAGTCAACGTTGGGGTTGATAAAGATGAAGACACGGTAATTCTTGCAGATACGGCCGATTACACGGGTGCCACGACATCTTCCACACGATTCACCACGATTACAAATTTAGGTGAAGGTGATGCAATTGATTTCAGCTCAATTGAAGCAACAGAAACAGAGATCAATGATTTCACTACTGATGCTGAAGATTTCGGTTCACTCGAAGCTGCCATTGATGGTGCACTCGCAGATGGCATTGAAGTAAACCTTTTTAACTGGGTAGACGGAAACACATATTTGGTTGTAGATGGTACAAATAACACGGTGATCAGGCTGACTGGCACCTATGATGTTGCTGATTTGTCTCTGAATGCTGGCGTGATCACGTTCGAGTAATCCTCTTCAACTGAGACAAGCTCAAACCGCAAAGTAAGGGCTTGGATTGAAAACCTACTAACCCCATCCCTCACAAGGGGGTGGGGTTTTTCTATGTCCAAAAGGCTCATCATCATGATCAGCTTGATCAGCGCCGAAATCGCAGCAATCGCGTCATTGACAAACCACTGCCCCGTCTGTTTCGGGGTGTTTAAATGAGACTCCACCAAACCCTGATCAAAGCCCGAACCTGCGTGCAGCGCGGTCAGGTGGATGCCGCCGTCAAGATTTATCGTGGTTTTTTGATGATCGTTGCTCATGAGCAGATTCATCAGGATCACAAGTTGAAGATTGTAAAAGAAGGATCTGAATGATGGCTACTCCAACATCAAACGCAATAACTGTGAGTAGTAAAAAATTGAGTGGATTTTACAAAATAGATTCTTTATTACTTGGAACCAAGTGGGGTTCAGCATCAAGTACGCAAGTCTCTTTGACTTATAGTTTCCCGGGATCTCTAAGCTATTGGTCTACCTCGTCGTATGGTCCGACTTGGGGTTTTCGTGAGCCATGGAATTCGATTTCACCTTTAACTATTCAACAGCAAGTTGCTGCCGTATCAGCCTTGAATTCTTGGTCCAATGTTGCCAAAATTGTATTTACTCAAACAGTAGACACTTGGGCCACTGTCGGTGAGATCCGATTCGCTTGGACGCGAGGTGGTGGTATTCAATCAGCCCAGGCGCAAGCTTATTACCCAAGCACCAGCACCAGTGCTGGTGATATCTGGTTGAGCAGTTATCAGGCAGATCAGCACAACTTTATTGCAGGATCATATTGGTATTTGACGCTTATTCATGAACTCGGTCATGCATTGGGACTCAAGCACAGTTTTCAAACAAGCGGCTTGAATAGGAATGTATTGCCAAACGCAGAAGATGGGTTTCCATATTCTGTGATGAGTTACAGTGCATTTCCAGGAGTTTCTGGATCGAGCGTGAGTTTTAATCCCACTACACCGATGCTTTATGACATCGCAGCGATCCAGTATCTCTATGGCGTGAATACTTCATTTCAAAATGGAAATGACACATACATATTCAGCCAAGGCCAAGATTATTTTCAGACAATCTGGGATGCTGGTGGCATTGACACTATTGTATGGAGCGCTACAACAGAATCTGCACGGATTGATTTGCGTTCTGGTCACTTTAGTGACCTTGGTAATTCACTCACATTTTTGCGAAGTAATGGCAGTTTTCTGACAACTTCTTCATTGACGGTAGCAATTGCATTTGGAGTGACAATTGAAAACGCTACTGGAGGTTTCGCTAACGATATTTTGATTGGTAACGATTCTTCAAACGTATTAGACGGAAGAGCAGGCTCTGACACCTTGATAGGAGGTCTGGGCAACGACATATATGTGGTGGACGTTGCTGAGGATGTGGTAACAGAGAACGCGAATGAAGGTACGGATTCAGTGCGTGTGGCCTTTATGGGGTCAGGCACCTATGTGCTGAGTGCCAACGTCGAGAACGCATCGGTAACAGCGGATTCGACGATAACTGTGAACCTGACGGGCAATCAATTAGACAACGTGCTCACTGGCAATGCTGCGGCCAACATCCTGATCGGCGGTTTGGGCAACGACATTCTGGACGGTGGAGCAGGCAATGACACACTGGATGGTGGGGCGGGCACTGACAGGCTGCAAGGTGGTGCGGGGGATGACACTTACTTGGTGAACATGATCACCGATGTGGTTAATGAAACCATCACAGGCAGCAGCGGAAATGACACCGTGCGGTTGGAGCTGGTGACGGGCGGAAATTTCGTGCTACCGGTGGGCGTGGAAAACGTGGTAATCGTTAACGCAACAATTGGTGTAAACGTCACAGGAAATTCACTGGACAACAACCTGGTGGGCAACGCAGCGGCCAACATTTTGGTGGGCGGGGAAGGCAATGACACTTTGGTCGGTGGATCAGGTAACGACACACTGGATGGTGGACTGGGAACTGCTGATAGGGTGGTTTTGTCCGGTAATTTCGCTGAGTGGAGTGTGACACGTACGACCTTGACAGATACAGTTTTCACCCGGTTGGGCCAAGTGGTCACGATTCGTAGTGTGGAGTTTTTGAACTTCGCTGATGTTCAGATAGATGTGGCAATGCTGTGGAATAACGTTGCCAGCCGTTTCAACGATCAACTCACAGGTACCGATACCAGTGACACGATCAATGGGTTGGGTGGCAACGACAGAATAACAGGGCTGGGGGGCGATGACACGCTCATTGGAGGAGCGGGTTCTGACATTATCCTGGGTGGTCAGGGTAACGACACGATTGAATTAAGCGAAAGTACCTCTGCAAATGATTTCGTCTTATTTGCAGGTGGCAGCGGAGCTGTTGGAACTATAGCCAGGATCAGTACGCTGGGGCTGGACAACATCACCGGGATTAACTTGGGCAATAGCAGGTCCGCCGTGGATATTTTGCAATTCTCTGCTGCTGATTTTGGGATTGCCGCAGGACCTGCAACCCGTGGTTCAGCGACTGCGATTCGTGGAGGGCCTACCGCCAACAGCGATGGCAATGTCTATATCGTTACTACAGAACCAACAATTGATTCCATAGATCTCAATGGCAATAACAACGCAACGAATGGCGCTATTGTGTTCGTAGGGACAGCCACCGGGACATCTGGCGTATCGGTTTGGTTCATAACAAATGAAGGCGCCTTCAGCAGTGCCAATTCAGTGCGAATTGCCACGCTGGTCGGATTAAGCACCGCCAATCTGAATACATCTGACGTCTTGTTCATCGCCTGAATCGGCATATTGACAGTGTGAGTTCGACGGTGCCCCTCCACCAAACCCTGATCAAAGCCCGAACCTGCGTGCAGCGCGGTCAGGTGGATGCCGCCGTCAAGCTTTACCGTGGCTTGCTGGTCAGTTTGGCCCAGCACCCGCAGATCAATCTGGAGTTGGGTGTGCTCTTGCTGGAGCGACGCTCTCCCCAACAAGCCATTCCTTACCTGAGCAAGGCCGTGGCTGCCTTGCCTGCTGCTATGCCATACGTGTGTCTGATGATGGCGTACCAGCGCTGTGGTGATTTGGTCAGTGCCCGAGAAGTGTTGGCGCAGATGCATGCGCAAGGCTTTGATGCAGCACGTCTGGCGGTGTATGAGCAAGAACTCAACGAACCCACGCCGGAGGCGGTGCAAGCACTGGTGCAACTGATCGAATCAGGCAACCGCATCAGCGCCGAGATCGCTGCCCGAATGATGGTGCAGGACTACCCCAGCAGTGAAACGGCTCGGGACTGTTTGGCGAGGGTCATGGAGATGGAGGCGGTGAATGTCACCTGACATCGAAGCCGACTTCCAACGCGAACTCGCCGAGATAGCGGCCCGAATGATGGTGCAGGACTACCCCAGCAGTGCGACGGCGCGGGACTGTTTGGCGCGGGTGATGGAGATGGGGGGTGCCTGAGGCGGGGGCGGCGGTGCTGCTGGTGGTGTGAGTTTTATAAATGACGCTAGGTCTGAGAAGGCAAAATGAACAGATGATTCCTGTACATGACGTACCCGTAGATAGATTATTTCGAGTCTATGTCAAGAGCGGATTGGAAACACGTGTGGTGCTGTGGTTCCGATGTTCCAACAACGGGGACTTGGTTACTAAAGCGTTATCGTCAGGACGAAATCTACACGAGGTCAAGGGAAAATTCGACCACGGTATTTTTAAACCCATCACTGAACCAGAAAAACTACAGGGTCTGACGGGGGATGATCAGAAAGATCATCTTCATCTAACCATTCATCCCTCAATCAAGAAGCCTTCATGTGTATTAAATGGCATCATGGGTAGAAAACACACCCCACGATTTGACCTTAAGACATTTGATCGCTTGCAGCAGGTGGTCGTTCACCTACTTGCGACACCGCAGAATTACTCTATCGCAAAGCCTGATTTACAAAAAGATGGCGGTAAATTTCATGCGGTCCTTGGAAGTGCTTATGGTCTCGGGCAGCCACGAATAATTTTCTGGGTGGCCCCTATTTCCCGAGTCACAGTACAAGTGGCTAACGCTGATGTCTTACCCGACTGCTTTTTTTATGGGCGAGTTTCTCCTAGTGCCTTGAGTCATGATCTATTGCTGCAAGTTCAACTGGACACGGTTCCCTATTCCCAATATGGGGATATGCACATTCTGGCTGCTCCTGTGGCGGATGCAGAGGAAAAGTAACCATTAGCGATCGACAGTCATCAAATCACACAGGCTTCAGCAGCATCCAAGGCTCCACTTCCAGTGCTTGGGCCAGTCGCTCGATGTTGGACAGCGACACATTCCAGACGCTACGTACTTGGTTCGGGTTGCGATGACAGCTGCGCCAGCTGTATGGCGCAGCTAGCGCAGTGCTCACATGTACAGACGTAAAAAACCCGCACCATGGCGGGCTGGTTTGCGATGTAAAACACAGTGGTGATTACTGTTCGTCATACCTACGCTGAATCTCAACAATCATGCGGTAAAACTCGTTGAGATCAAGTTCAGTGTCGGGCATGTTTATTTCTTGTTCTTGACCGCTGGACAGGTCCAACCAAACGTAGAAGCAAACCTCCTCTTTGGGCCGATGAACAACAATGCCGCCATGTGTGTCGTGTTCGGGGAACTCGCCACTCAATGAGTCACGATGTACGAAGATGGCATAACAAGGCTGTTGCGGGTCTTCATTGTCGTCATCATCCATGGCAAATCCGTCTGGCACGATGCTGATGCCATCTGGGCAGTCATCCCACTCATGAAACTGCAGTGCCCAAGTGTGCAAAATCTTCTCGGCTTGGGTTTGAATGTCCATGGTTGGGTCTCCTGGTGTGTGAGGGTTCTGCTATCAATTCTAGATGCCACGTCACTGACGATTTGCAAGATAGCTTGGCAATAAAAAAGCCCGCATCATGGCGGGCTGAGGAGTTTGTCGGTTTGACACGACAAACTATGTGATCACTCAACCACCGTGCTTGGGGCTGAGCGCTGGCGTGAGACTTTGAGCACAAGCGCGGCAATTGCAGTGACGATATCGCGTGCATCGCCATTGCAAAGTTCAATGACCTTGATCAAGGCTTGGTCAGCGATGCCCGTGATGCCAGCATCAGCCAGCATGCGATGCGCCAGTGGCAACCAGTTGGCTGCTGGGGCTGCATTGAAGGGTATGCAATGACAGCGGCTGCGCACGCCAACCTCGACATTTTGGAAGTTGTTGGTGGTCAAGATGAACACACAGTTGGGGGTGTTCATCACAGACTTCAGCACCAGCATGGCCTGAGGATTGAGGTTGTCCACCTCATCAAACACCAAGTAATGATGGCTGGCAAACGGTACAAGCTGTGCTTGATTGCCAACGGCATTGAGCATGGTCATACCGTTGTTGCCAGGCTGAACTCGGATGTATTTCATGCCCGAGTTCATGGCGATGCCAGTGCGTGCCTCTTCCATGGCATCAGGTAGCAGCGCTGCCAGTGCACTCTTGCCAGTGCCAGGGATGCCGTACAACAAGATACCGCATTTGCCTTGTGTGATGGGAAAGGGGATATCGCCGCTGATCAAGTCTTGCAGCAAAGTCTTGTTGTTGGTACTTGCAAACACAATGTCTTGAATGGACTTGGGTTGGTAGCGGTCAGTGGTGTTGGTGACGTTGGTAGTGGTGTTCATAGCTTCTTTCATAAAAAATTTGGGAGAGAAATGGGTGACCGAAGTCACCCAATGGATTTAGGCAACAAGGGCTTGATCTGCAGCGGCTTGGGCAGCGTCAAGCTTTTGCTGCTGGATAGTGCTTTGCTGTTGTTCAATCTCTGCCTTCTCGCGTGCTGCTTTGTCTGCGCTGTAGTAGCTGGCAAGTGCAGCGTTGAGCACACCCGTACCATCGACCACGGCACGCACGTCAATACTGCCGTCCGCGTTCCAAGTGCCCAACAGCACGGTATTGGCACCAATCTTTGCAGCGTCAAGCTGCTGCTTAAGCTCCTCAGATTGCACAGTGCCCAGCTTCTTGGCGCTGATACGCTTGGATGCAATAGCGGCTTTGTCGTTGACAGTCAACGCCGTAGGAGACTTGTTGGTACGCACTTCTTCCAGACCGCCTGCGTTGAAAAAGAAGTCAACCAAGTTCTTGGGCTCAACCTTGTTGTTCAAAGCTTTGCGCAGCGCAGTTGCATATGCGCTGACACGGCGACGATCCACGCCAAATACGCAGGCAACGATGCGGTTGATGGAGTGGGTGGAGTCGTTGAATTTGAGATTGCGAAACACACAGTAGTCTTTCAAAGCTTGGCGTTTGGCTTTGGCAGCATCAGTGGCACCTTCCATGGATTTGTAGAAGGCGTAGCACTCAGCCAGCAGTTGATACAAATACTGGTTGGCAGTGCGGTATGCGCCTTGTTCCCAAGCTTCACGCTTGTGTGTCAGCAGTTCCAGCGTTTTCTGGGTGCTGGTGAACGCCAGATCTGCAGCCTTGGCGGTTGCGGACACAGTGTGTGTTGTTGCCGTGCTGTTGCCCTCGTTGATGCTGACAGCGGGCATGGCGTTCACAAACTCACTCACCATGGCAATGGTGGCGTTGGCGTTGGTGGAGGTGGTAGATTGAGCGATGACGTTGGTCATGATGTAGCCTTTCAATCTGCAGCGGGTTGATAAAAGGGTTTGTTGCTGCAGTGATGTAAATGTATTTTTCTGCGTACCAAAGTATTTAGGTTTTATGAATAGAAGTGATCTACCTAAACTGGCGTTCTTCTTCAAAGGCTTCCCAGAAGACGTGAGATTCAGACGACACACAGTGCCTGAATCGCTGGAGATAGCCCGCGGCACCATGTACGAGACTTGGTATCGTTGCCTGCAGTTGTCGCCCTACATGGCTGAGTCTTTGGCGTCTGGCATATGGCGCAGCGACGAGCAAGAACAGACCTATCAGCAGTTTGGCGACCTGCGGAACACCACGTTCGAGTCGTGGTGGCTGGACCGTGGTTATGAGTTGTTTCGCGAAAAAGGCGATTTCAAGAAAATCAGCGTGCAGCAAGACGCAGCTGCCATTGAAAGCGGTCAAACCATCGTGCTGGAGATCCCACTGACCGTGTCACCCGCAACATTAAAAGAGCAGTTTGATGATTTGCTGCGGCAGCACCACCCGCAGTTCAAGCGGTTTGATCGTTGGCAGCACAGCAGTGCCACCAGTAGACTTCGCGCAAGCAAGCTGACATCCGTGAGTCTGAACCTGTACGTCAGCGTGTATCAGCACTGGATCAAGGACACCAGTGCCGCCTTGTATGAAATAGGCGAGCAAATGGCATTGAATCCCCGTTATGTGGTCAAGCGCAGTGACATGCCGCAAGACGTCAAGGACAAGCACCTGCAAATGGCATTGATCGTCAGCGAGTATTTGGGCAAGGCAAAAAATCTCGTCGCCCATGCCTCAGAGGGCAGATTCCCCTGTACAGACGATCACGAGTGGATTGAGCGGGCTACAAGAGCGGCGAACTGGCGACACGCAGAGTGAATGTCGTGTCAACCCGACAAGTCTTGTGCCTAATAAACTGCTGCGGTGAGTTGTTGGCCAATAAGGGTCGACGGCTTTGTCGGGTTGACACGACAAACTTCAAATCAATTCCACTGCGTTGCGCTTCATGTCATCCGATGCATCCAGATAACGCATTGTGACCTGAATATTTCGGTGGCCGGCCAGATCTGCCAACACACGCACACTGATGCCTTTGGCGGCGAGCGAGGTCAAAAAGCTCCGACGCAGGCTATGGCTTGACGCTCCAGCAATTCCTGCACGCTTGAACAGGTAGTGGAAGTGCTGCGCCATCACATTGGCACTGAAGCGTTTGCGCCCAGCTGTGATGAATAAAGGATTGGTAGCAGGCACCATGCCCCGCAGGTCTAAATAGGTCTGCAGTTCATCACGCAGTTTCTGGGGCAAGAACACGGTGCGTGGGTGACGCCCCTTGGTCTGCGCCGCTGTGAGTCGTATTTCCCCACGCACACTGCCATCTGTGTTGCGCACATCCCCCACTGAAAGACTGGCTATTTCGCCGACCCTCATTCCTGACCACAGCCCTGTCAAAAACATCACGCGATTTCGCATGGCGTAACTGCGCGGCTCGATGTAGGCGAGCACTTGATCTATTTCTGCAGGGGTCAGTGTTTTGGCTTGGCTCATGGTGTTTGTGTTGTTGGTCAAATCGTTGCGTTCCTTTAAGTGTGTTTGGTTTGATGCTTTTGGGCGACCTGAATCCCGATGAATTGGCGGGACAAAATTCCTCAATGATTTCAACGAGATAAATCAAATAGTTATTTCATTTGGTGCTGTATTTATCCGCAGTTGTTGTGGATCTGATGCGATTGAGCCGTTCCAGATGTGGGACCTGCGCCACATATCGCAGCGCGGCGCACTTAACAGCGCACAATCTTTTTTTCTGAGGTTCAGCTGCATGGGGTGCTGGCGCCGAGCGATCACTGCGCACAGCGCGGATTTGAGGTGTTAGCTTTTTAGATGTGAACACTGCGCTAGCAAAAAAAACGCTGCTAGCGCTGCTGTCGTTTGGGAAGGTTTTGATTGAGGTCGTGACATGCCATTGCTCATGTGATTTGCATACCCATACAAATGTCAGTCACTGTGTAAGCGAGCGATGCTCGCTTGTGATGTCGCAGAAGTCATTCGCTGCCGCTCATGATCTGCTCATCACAGCTTTTTCAAAGTCACGCTGTTGAATGGTTTGTTGGCTGAACATGTATGACACGAGGGATATTCGATAGATTCAACCCACACTGAGCCTTGCAAACAGGCTCAGTCATGGGCTACGGACTTTCGATGAGTTCGTTACCACAGCACTTCAGCACAACCATTTCTGGTAAGGGCGGTTTCGCTATCTCCTTTTATGTGCTGCTTTGAAACGCAGCGTCTGCGATAGCCGAAGTGCCAACCAATCGCAGTGTTTGCAAGTTGCCGTGTAAGCATGGCTTGCTCGTGACGCAGAGAACTTGCGTTCAATCGTCTTTGTGCCGTTGTGTGTGCTTTGTCTGTAATAGGTGGCAAACCATAACGTCACTGTTGGACAGTGATTTCGACAAATCTTTGCTACCGCTCAAATCTTCCATCCCTGCGACACCGTTGTCCAGTTTGTGGGCGTCATGGCAACTGAGTGACGCGGCTCTTGTTTCGGTAGTGATGTTGCCGCAACAGTTTTCCTTTTCTGCTGCGTGCCATGTATTTATGTCGGGCAAATAAGACCATGGATTTTTCGCGGTCGTATTTGGCATAAATATCTGCATGCAAATACATGAAGTGGTCGACAAACCAAAATCACCTGAGCAGCAACGCATTGCCAGCCTCGCAGCCACAAAGGACAGGGCAGCAGATGCGCTGGCTGCAGAACGCCAGCGCCAAAAGCTCAGCAAGGCACAGCGAACGCTTGCGCAGGCACGGCACCCCATAAAAGCAGTGTCCTGAAAAGCGACACCGCGTGTGCTTGTCGCAAAAGACCCGTGGGAATGAACGGATTCTGGTCGCGCACTTGAACACATGATCACAAAATTGTCTGTGCTTCGACAACATCTGAAAGGAAAAGCACATGGCAAACCTTACAAGCCTCAAGCTGAGCACAGCAGTCAAACCCACACACATGCCCGCAGTCCAGCTGCGTCGCAACAAGCTGGCGAAGCGACTATGGGAACAGGCAGAACTGGCAAAAGCCCAGCAATCAGGAACACAGTTCTCAACCACGCGGCACCGCTCCATCGTTGATGCTGAGACAGGCTTACGCCGTCAGGTTGAAGTGAGCAAGCGCATGAAGCAGTGGTGGTTTACAACCGAAAGCGGCAAGCTGGCGCTGAATGTTCGTTATGGTTCAAGGCTGCTGGAACTGGCAAAGGGCAAATATTCGGTGGAGCTTGCCAGCGAAAAGGAGCTTGTGCCCACATTGGAAATCATTAAAGCAGCAGTTTTGGCAGGGGAACTCGACACAGCGATTGACGCTGCCGCCCAGGCATTGCGTGAGCAGTTTTAATCAGGTTCATGCGGGCACAGTGCTGGTGCCCGCATGGCTGGCAGAACGCAGCCGCAATAAGGATACTGGAGAGAAAAATACATTTGACAAACATTGCACTTAGTGCAACAATTTGACAATGTCAGATTCGCTCCAAATCCTAGTCACAAAGACGTTCGCTCGTTGGATGCGCAAGAGCCATGTCACCGATGCAGACATTGTGGGTGCAGCACAGGAAATGGTTCAGGGTTTGATCGACGCCAATTTAGGCGGTCACTTGGTCAAAAAACGTGTGGCGCTGCGCGGTCGTGGCAAAAGCGCGGGTGCGAGAACAATTGTTGCAACAAAATTTGAACAGCGATGGGTGTTCTTATTCGGGTTCGAAAAGAACGAGCGATCCAATATCGACGCCAGTGAACTCAAAGTGCTGCAGGAATTGGCCGCTTCGCTATTGGACCTAAATCAACAGGCCATTGAAGTGGCCATAAACGCTGGTCAATTGTTTCAATTGCAAGGAGACGAGTAATGTCAACCAAACGCAAAAGTAGAATTCTCGCTGAGGTTCATGAAACCGCTATGGGTCTCAACAATGCTGGACTGATCAGTAAAAGACGCATGGCTGAATTTGATGCGCTGTGCAATCTGGAAGTGAAACCCATATCACCCATCCAAATTCGTCAGCTGCGCGAAAAAGAGCACGTGAGTCAGGCTGTATTTGCTGCCATTCTCAACACCAGCATTTCAACCATTCAAAAGTGGGAATTGGGCGACAAAAAACCCAGCGGCCCATCACTGAAGCTGCTGAGCTTGTTGGAGCGCAAAGGCTTGGAGGCAGTTCTCTGATCTGACGCCTGAGTCAGCGTCACTGTCACCGCTTGAGATCTCGATAGAAGTTTTCATGGCTGCCCAGCAATAGCAGCATTCGCGTTTCTGGGTCGTACTCATAAGCCAGCAGCAACAGCTGGCTATTGCTCTTGAACTTGTGGACATACACACCGACAAGATCGCCCCGTTTGGGTTCACCGATATCGGGAGTTTTGATGATGACTTCAACAGCATCATCCACATCCACTTTCTGGTTTTTGTGCAGTTTCTTGTAGGCACGTGCAAAGGCGGCGCTCTGTAATACCTGCACTGACTTGATAGTCATTTACGCTCGTCCCTGCGGTACGAAAGTAGTGGCCAGTGAAGGCCCTTCTGCACGGGCGACTAGAAGGTCGCGCACAAAGTCGATGGGCAAGTCTGGATTGTCCAGCGCAGCCTTGCCCACCATTGCCCAAAACTCAACCTGTCCAGAAATGCTACGGCGCTCAGCAAAGGCGTGTGCTTTGGCTTGCTCGTAGAGCTGGTCATCAATGCGTACAGGCATACCCATAATAATCTCCCTGAAGTGAACTGCTACTATTGTAGCGAAACGTATCGTGCTTTCAACCTCAAGCTCGAGTTCCAGCGTCAATTCAATCTACGCTTGAGCCTGTGTCATAACGACTGCACCCGCGTGGCTGGCAGCTCGCAGCAGACTGTCTTGACTGAGATGGCTATAACGCTGCGTCATGACCACACTGGCGTGACCCAGAATCTTTTGCACCTCATAGAGACTGCAGCCCGCGTTGACCAAAAAACTGGCAAAGCTGTGACGAAGATCATGCATGCGTACATCTGACAGTCCCGCTGCTGTGCGTGCTGTGTTCCAGCTGATAAAGATGCTGACATAGGGTTTGAGTGTCTGGGGGTTGGCAAATATCCACTCACAATTCCTGCGTCGTGGCACGGACTGCAGCAGCTCAGCAGCAGCAGCACTCAAGGGCACATGGCGCTCCCGCCCTGATTTGGTAATGGGTATGCGCCAGAAGCTGCGTGCTGTATCAATGTCACACCAGCGTGCATCCAGGACTTCGCGCTTGCGTGCACCCGTCAGCAGCAAAAACGGGATTATGTAGCGCAGCATTCGATTAGGGCTGTTATTGACTGCAGCAATCAGCTGCTGTGTTTCTGCAGCTGACAAAAACCGCTCCCTGTGATTGCTGAGTTTATGCAGTCGATGTTCAGCAGTGGGGTTGGCCACAATGCCCGCTGTACGCCAGCGTATGGCCAGGTTGAACATGTAGCGCATCATGATCAAGACCTTATTACAGGTGGCTGCTGACAGTTTGGACTGCACAGCTCTCATCACTGTGCCAACTCGCTCAGCAGTCACAGCGTCTATGAAGACGCTGCCAATTACAGGCAGTATGTGATTGTGGAACACGCTGACATCGGTTTCCCAGCTGCGCTTGTAGCTCTTGATGTAGGGCAGGTAGCTGGTGTTGAAGAACTCCAACACAGTGGGCGCTGCGCGCAGCTTGGCTCTTTCTTCAGCGATGTCCGTACCCATCACAATTTTGGCTCTGGCGCGATTGCACAGCACGCGAGCTTGTTGAGGTGTGATGTCCGCAGCATTTGCCAATTTATGACTGCGCTGGTGCCCACGTGCATCACGGTATGTCAGGTAGTAGGTCTTGCCTCCTGAGCTTCGAACTTCAACACACAGCCCACGGCACTCGGTATCACGCACGAACTCTCTCCCGTATGTGCTTGTGCATTTGAGTTCGTTCACAGATTTTTTGGTGAATTTGATCTTCACAGCAGCTCCTTTTAAAAAAGTCACAGTATGTGATCGCATGGGGCAAAGGGCAAAAAAATCTGCCAACGCTCAAGCGTAGAACGTTATCAGGCTCTGCCTGAACTTGGCTCCCAAAAGTCGGCGCTGCTGTTGGCTTTGTTAATTTTCTGCAGCACAAAAAGCTGTGCAATCGATCTGTATTTTTTCTGCACTCATGCTGTGTCAATTTGAAGAAAAACGCAGCTGCAGAAAACGAAAAAGCAACTAAATCAACTGGTTGCACTGTCTACCAATTTCTAGCGCTCACTGCAGGTGTGGCTAAAACCGCCTTCGACCGCTTCATCTCCCAACTGACACAGCCCGTATTCGCTTGAGCGCCCTTCACCAGGACGCTCAAGCGAGTACGGGCTTTTGGCTTGATCACTCGTACTCGGTTTCTTTGCAAAGAAATTTTTCACTCAACCTTGATTTTATTTTTTAAGGAAAAATCAAAATGGCAATTACCACATCACAAGCACAAAGTCTCGTGCTTGCCCTCTTCGGCGCTTCAGCTGGCGGTCACCTGACTGGCTTGGCTGCTGCCTCCAACCTGAACACCTTGGCTGGTGACTTGTCCATGTCCGCAGGCCTGATCCTGGGCAAAGACCTCAGCAGCAACACCGCCTTCCGCGATCACATCACCTCCAACCTCAAGTTGACTGGTGACGCATTGACCGCTGCCAACGCTTGGTTGGATGGCCAGCTCAACGCCGGCGCCGCCCGTGGCGACATAGTTGCCACTGCCGTGACATTCTTGGCTACGCTGACAGACACCACCAGCCCCTTCTACGCGGCTGCACAAACCTTCAACACCACAGTCGCTTCTGCAGTGACCTGGTCCACAGGCGCTGGCGCCACCACCTTCGGCGTGTCGGCTCTGCGCGCTAACCAAGGCAATGTGGATGTGGTTGCTGGTTCTTCGTTCACGTTGACCACTGGCACAGATACCTTGATCGGTACTGCCGGTAATGACACCTTCACTGGCGCTGATACATCCAGCACCACCACAGACCAGTATCAAGATACAGACCGCATTGTTGATTCATCCACAACCGATAGCGATACTGCAAACCTCACACTTGTTGCTGCAGCTACTCCTCAAGTAGTGAACGTCGAAATAGTCAATGCTCAAGTTAATTCGCTGAGCTCTGTCACATTGACAGCATCTGGCATGACTGGCGTGCAAAACCTGACAGTCACACGCGGTGATGTTGTGGTTGGTGGTTCCACTTTGGCTGGCAACAAAGCTGTTGTGGTTGATGGATTGAATGCAGGCGCAGTTGCTGCTGTTACTGCTGGTACTGGCACAACTACTGTTACCGTTACACAAGCCGGTGTTGCAGGCGCCACTGTGAACGCCAACACTGCCTCCGGAAACACTACTGTTACTGGTGCCGCAACTGTGAATGCCAGCGGTGCTGGTGCTGGTGACACGGTAACAGTCGAAGCGCAGACTGACTCGCAGGCTACAACTGCAACGAATGCTGTCGTACAAAATGCTAAAGCTGTTTCTGTAACAACCAATGCGGCAACCGTATCTATTGCCGATAACACCAATAAGTTTACTGGCGCAATCACCGTGAATGCTCCAGCAGCATCATCCGTAACCGTTGCTAACGCTGTTGGTGGTGCAACTGTTACTGCAAGCACAACATCGACTGCCGACTCCACGATTGCTGTGACCAACATTGACAACACTGGCGCAACCATTGTGACTGGTACAGGTGCACGTGAAGTTACGACTCCTGTCAAACAAATCACAATCAACCTCGATGGTACGACTGCTACTACCGACGCTGTTTCTATCAGCGGTAACGGTTGGATTGCAGTTGATCAAGATGTGAACGCCAACGAACTTGTTGACAATATCACTCTCTCTGGCGTTGACGCAGCTGTAACCTTCGATATGACTGGTACTGAACTGGCAACCTACACATTGACAGGTTCACAAAACGTTACGCTGCGTGGCGATGGTGCAATCTTCACAGGTAAAGCTATCACCAACAGCACAACGGGGGCAACAACAACGTTGACTTTGGATACTCTGGGCGCTGATGCAGACTTGTCTGCTGCCACAGTCAATTCAATCGTAGTTGGTGCTACCGGAACTTCTCGCACTCTGACTCTTGCAACCGGCGCTAGTGTTGTTTTGGCTGCTGACCAAACTACAGCTTTTGCTGTTGCAGGTAAGGCATCTGGTGCAACCATCAATCTGTCGACTGCTGATGACACTGCTGCCAGCGGCGCTACCATTGACCTTACTACGGCAACCCTGACCGCCAGCTCCAATGTGTCTGTTCTGAACATTGATGCTACGGTTGGTAAACTGACTCTTGGTACGGCTCTTACTGCAGGCGCGACTACAACAGTTAACGTCAGTGGTACAAAAGACGTTGCTCTGGGTGCAGTCACTGCTAAAACAGTTAATGCTGCCAACCTCACGGGTGACCTCACGATCGGTTCAGCTGCCTCGACTGCCTTGACAACGGTCGCATCGGGTGCTGGCGACGATTCAATTTCTGTGAACGCTGCAGCCGCATACTCCATTACCACTGGTGATGGTGCTGATGCCGTCACTCTGGGTGCCAACGCTTTGGCCGCCAGTTCAGTTGTCACCGGAACCGGTGATGACGAAGTTACAGTCAATACTACTGCTGCTGTAGTGATCGTGACTGAATCAGGCAACGACACAGTGACCGTTGGCGGCGCCACAACCAACTCAGTGATCTCACTGGGCGAAGGCGTTGACAAAGTGGTGTTCACAACGAACGCTGCTATTGACATGTCTTCAGCAACCAACTTTGCCAACTTTGCAATGCTGGATGTGGAAGAAGTTGACATTACAGCCGTTAGCGCGACTTTGACCATTAATACGACATCGTTTGCCAAAGACAATACATTCAAACTCACAGGTGACAGCGCAACAGCCGATATCCTGCGTGTCAAGAATGTCAGCTCAACCGCTGGTGCCACGATTGACGCTTCCAACATTACCTTCACAAAATCCAGCGGCTTGCAGCTGGCCAAATTGGAACTTGAAGGCGGTGCAAAGACTGACACTATTACTGGTTCGTCGATGAACGATACGATCATTGGCACAAAAGGTGGAGACACTGTCGATGGTGGTTCTGGTACTGACACCTTTGATGCAACTGGAATGAGTGGCGTTGCGGAAGTTTCTGGCGCTACAAATAACACCAGCGGTGTGGTGATCAACTTGGGCGCAACAGCAGTTACGGCTGGCACAATTGCGGCAACAAGCGTTGGCATTGTTTCTGGTGAACTCGCTACTGTCGGATCTGGCAAGGTAGCCTATTTGTATGGCACTGCAGCTGCTGACAACTCTAGTGTTCAGGCGACACTCAGCTCGATTGAAAACGTCATTGGTTCTGCTGGTGCTGACTACATCATTGGCTCAGCAGGCAATAACGTCATTACCGGCGGTGAAGGCGATGATTACATTATTGGCGGTGCTGGTGTAGACACTTTTGTATTTGCAGCCGTAGGCGCTGATAACGGGGCAGACAAAATTAGTGGCTTTACATCTGCAACAGATATTTTGAACCTTGATGCCTACATGGATGGAATAACAAAATTGTTCGAAGCAGAGGCGGATGCGTCAGTTGCGACTAGCATTACAACCAACGCAAACGTAATCGCCGTGGGTGGAGCAGTTAGCATTGACGATGCAGCTACTTTTATCGCAGGTGATGCTACGGTCCTTGGCACAACGGGTATCATTATTGTTGATAACGGAACTGATTCTTTCGTATACTACACAGACAACCTTGCAGGTAACGGCACAGAGGTCTTGGTGGCAACCCTTCTGGGTGTTGCGGCTGCCGAAGCCCTCGTAACCGCTGACTTCTTATTCGCCTAATCTCACATAATTGAGACGATTCCAGCCACCCAAGTGGCTGGGGACTTAGGTTAGAACCCCTCAAACCCCACCCCTCACAAGGGGGTGGGGTTTTTTGTTGTTCAGCGGCAATACTTTGCCGGGTCTATTTTTTGCTTGATGTACCAGTAGCATCGAGGAGCGGAAATGACCAGCATTCAATCCATCAAAACCGGCAACCCAGTTCCCACACCCAATCCATCCAAGCAAGTGCAGCCCATTGAGGACTTTCTCAAGTCATTTGATTTTCAATTGCACGCGCAAGAAAAACCTGCCCTCACTGCCGACACAGCCAAGAGCTTGATCTACCGTGCGATGACCACGGGTGTGCCCAACTCGGAGATGGACAAGTTCGGTGGGTCAATGGAGGTCATGAAGGTATTTGAGGCCAACGGCGGGCAATACGACATCATGACGATTCCGGACGATCTGCGTCGAGAGTTGGCACAAAAGGTGTCCGAGTCCGGAGTGGGCAATTTGCTTGCAGCCAAGATTGATAATTTGACAATTGCAAGCTCCGCCATTCAAACCCTGAGCGATGCAGGGGTGGATTCTGCGGTGATCGAACAGTTGCGCAGAAGTGGCCATCAATTAGCCGAAGGCCTTGAGGCAACATCTGTTCAGACACAACCTTCTGCTGTGGCGACGCTCCCTGGTATTGAGTTCGCAAACTCAAGCAGCCATGCGATCGTGAATCCAGAGCCACACACGACATCGGAGCAACTGCAGCAGGCCATTGAAGACGCCACAGCGAATGCATTGCCTTACGTGGACAGTGCCAGCTATTTGAACGGCTTGTTCAAAGCTTAACGCCCGGTATCAAATCAGGCCTCTCGGCCCAGGCGCAGCGCGTTGGGATATCTGCCCGAAAAGCTGTTAAGGAATAAGCGAGCGGTAAATTAAACATAGCGACGGTACTGGGTTACAGGGTCAAGACCACATCATGGTTTTGACCGCCTCAACACGGATCTTTTTGTAGATGGAACGGGTACGAGTGGCCCCATTGCAAAGCGTATTCTTCGTTCCAATCCAGACGCCAACAAGGCTGCCAGAGGCCATGTGCAGGCTTTTTTGAAAAGACATTGCGACAGGTACTGGGCGAACCAATGAAGGCCGCAGGTTAAACGTTGGAGGTAAACTCAATTTCGACCTATGAACCCACGCCAGGTGGGTTTTTACCGCGGTCACCCAAAGCCAACATGTCTGCGCCTGACCTCTCCGCATCTGTCTCCATTGTGCTCCTGCCCTTTGCAGGTCATGCACAGGCTACGACCATCGCGGGCTTGTTGCCCGATCTGCCGGTCAGGTGGGGCAGCGCTCAGACGACTTGGACGGCACTGACCTACAGTTTTCCGTGGTCGCAGGGGCAGGAAGCTGTCTTTGCGGGACCTACGGGTCAAGCCTATTCGACGCTCAACGAGCCGGGTGCAGCCGCTCGCGGCAGCCTCAATCCTCTCCAGCAGGAGGCTTTTGTCCGGGTTCTGGACGCATGGGCCAGCGTGGCCCGCTTGCAATTCAGCCAGGTGACGGAAACAGCCTTGAAGGTCGGAGACATCCGGGTGGCCTGGACTTCGGCCTCCACTGTCACGGCATCAGGCGGCGCGGCATGGGGTTGGTCGAATTTCCCCGATGACTACTGGCCAAGTGCGGGGGATGTGTGGCTCTCGAGGGACACCGCCAGTGGTGCGCAAAGCTGGGCGATGGGCGCCTTCAATTATTTTTGCCTGCTGCACGAAGTCGGGCACTCGTTGGGGCTCAAGCACCCCTTTGAGGGGCGCAACAAATTGCCCGATGGTAAGGATGTGCGCACTTTCAGCGTGATGTCCTACGAAGATCCGCAGGACTTGCTGTGGGTCGACGTCAAGGCTAATTCAGATGGGTCGCACACCTGGAGCGCAACGCCCGTGCGGCCCACTACCCCGATGCTCGGGGACATGCTGGCCATCCAATACCTGTATGGTGCCAACACCACCTACCACACGGGTGACAATGTTTACTCTTTTGACCCGAGTAAGCCGTTCTATCAGACCCTCTGGGATGCTGGGGGCGTGGATACCCTGAGTGCGGCGGATTTTTCCGAATCTTGCCGCATCGACCTACACGAGGGTGCCTATTCATCCTTGCGGATGCGATCCAACTGGAGTCAGTACAGCAACCTCAACTGGAACAGCACCCCAGACCTGCAGCGCCTGTATGACGGGACGGACAACCTGGCGATGGCCTGGGGAACGGTGATCGAGAACGCCGTCGGTGGTCGGGGTGATGACGAGTTGATCGGCAACAGCAGCGACAACGTCCTTAAGGGCGGGGCCGGCAACGATCTGCTGCGGGGCCAGGCAGGGATCGACACCGCTGTCTATGATGCGCCGCGCGCCGCCTGCAGCTTGAGCCCGACGGCGACCGTATGGGTGTTGCACGACACGACAGACGGCAGCCGGGATGTGCTGGTAGGCATGGAGCGGCTGGTGTTCAGAGACCAGGCCCTGGCCCTTGACTTGGAGGGCCATGCGGGTATGGTGGCCAGGGTCATGGGGGCGGTCTTTGGCGCGGCATCAGTGGGCGAGCGTCCTGACCATGTGGGCATGGGGCTGTACTTTGTGGACACCAAGGGCTTGAGCATGCTGGAGCTCTGCGCACTGGCGCTGGGTGCCCGGCTGGGCCCATCGCCGACCCCTGTCCAGGTGGTTGACTTGCTCTACACCAACGTGGTGGGCCAGGCCCCTGATGCGGCCACCCGCAAGACCTTCACCGACTTGCTGGAAAACGGTAACTTCACTGTTGGCGGTTTGAGTGTTCTTGCAGCGGACACCGAACTCAACCAAACCAACATCAAGCTAATGGGCTTGGCCCAGACGGGCTTGGTGTATGTGCCATTTGGCGGCTGAAAACATCGCGCAACCTGTTCACTTCCGCACCGCTGGTGTGCATCCGCTTGGTCAATTCAGTCTTGATCATTTGTAACGCTTTCATCTCCTGGGTGATTTGACATGCGATCACGCGCTTCACCACCCGTCTTCTGATTTCAGCACGGCGAAAAGGTCGTTCCCGCGAATCAGTTTTCATCTGCATCATGCGCTGAAAACTCACAGCAAGTTCACCTGACCAGAGCTGGGTTTTCATCCTAACGTTTGAGAACGCGATAGAAATTTTCGTGGCTGCCCAGCAAGAGCAGCATGCGCGTTTTTGGATCAAATTCATAAGCCAAGAGCATCAGCTGACTGTTGCATTTGAACTTGTAGACATAAACACCCGAGAGATCGCCATGTTTGGACTCGTCTAGCTGGGGTGTCTTGATGATGACAACAACAGCATCATCTACATCCACTTTCTGATTTTTCCGCAGCTTTTTATAAGCCCGAGAAAAGGCTGCACTCTGCAGCACCTGCACACACTTACTGGCCATTTACGCTCGACCTTGCGGCACGAAAGCTGTGGCCAGTGTGGGGCCTTCTGCGCGGGCAATCAGAAGGTCGCGCACAAATTCGATGGGCAAGTCTGGATTGTCCAATGCAGCCTTGCCTACCATTGCCCAAAACTCTACCTGTCCGGCGATGCTACGTCGCTCAGCAAAGGCATGTGCTTTGGCCTGCTCGTAGAGCTGGTCATCAATGCGAACTGGCGTACCCATATAAATCTCCATGACGTCAATCGCTACAATTGTAGCGAAACGCATCGCTTCGCCAATTGCGAGCCAAATGGTAAGCTGATTACATCCATAACAATATCTCACCCCCCCTCTGTCACGATAGTTGTCCGGTCTCTTGAAGAGACAAATTCAATCCACCGAGGGGACGGGAAAGATGGAACTCATGCCAGTCTATGGCCCGCAATTCAAAGAACAGATCGTCAAAAAGAT
>NZ_ALKN02000022.1 GCF_000293865.2 Limnohabitans sp. Rim28
TGAAAAAAAATTAATATGTAAATAAATTAATTATTATTGGAGTTCATCATGCCTTCAAAGGTTCCTTTGAGGCTTTCACGCATGCTGGTGCTGCTGCCAACGATGCTTTCCATCGCGCTGAATTGGGCCAAATAGCGCGTCATGAGTTTTTCCATGCGTTCATCCAAGACCGTCATATCGGCTTTGAATTTCGCGATTTGACTGGTTGCACTTTTGCTTTGGGTATCGATCAGACCTGTCGAGAGCAGCATTTTTTCGATGCTGTTGATGGCACCACCTGCCAAGCCAGCGGGTGCAGGTGAATAAATGCTTTTGTTGTTGGTGCCTGCGCTGAACATGGTGGAGACTTCAGCGAAATTGTTTTGCAAGGCGTTCACAAGTTTGCTCTCATCGAGGGTCAACTGGCCAAAACGATCAAAACTCAGACCCACATCTCGTGCGGCCTTGATGGTGGTGCCGGGCGTGCTGGATGTGTTGGTGATCAAGCTACGGACTTGATTGCGCACCGATTGAAGCAGACTTTCGCCAGCCAATGCACCGCCAAATTCTTCGACTTCGCTGCCCCGATCGCCCAGTATTTTCAGGGTTTCTTCAAATTCATTGTAGGCGGTGACCAAGCCCTGGACATTACTTTTGATGCCGGCTGTGTCGCGGTTCATGTCTAAGCGTGCGGCGCCGGAGGTGCTGGCGTACAGCTCCAGCGTGACGCCGTCGATCACGTCGTTGACGGTGTTGCTGCTGCGGGACACAGTCAAGCCGTTGACTTTGAAGCTGGCGTCGGTGGCGGTTTGCAAGGGTGTGCCAAAGGCGACATCGGTCAAGGCCTGGCCGGTGCCGTCGTCGCTGGTCAAACTGAAGCTTTGATCCGCCCCGGTTTCACCAGTGATGACCACGTTGTAGCCACTGCCGGTATTGATGAGCTGTGCCGTCACGCCGAGCTTGGCGCCATTGATGGCACTGACCATGCCGGCCGGTGTTGCCGTGGTGACCGCTATCGCGCCTTGGCTGACGCCACCAATGCTCAGGTTCAGTGAAAAAGCGGTTCCACCATTGAGTTCGGTGGTGCGATCGGCAAAATTGGAGCTGGCTGTTCGTTGGGCCAGTGCGGTTTGCATGACTTCGATGCTGTAGCTGCCCGCTTCTGCCGAGGCGTTGGCCGTCACCCCAAAAGCGCTGGGTTGGGTATTGCTGGGCAGAATCGAGCTGAAGTCGCTGGCATCGTTGAGTTTGCCAAATGCGGTTTTGAGTTGTGAAAGCGCGTATTTGACGGCGCTGTAACCGGTGATTTTGGCTTCGGATTGCGCGATCTTGGCTTCTATGCGTTCTTTTTGAGGGATCTTTTCGGCGTCGACCAGACTTTGGGCCAGGCTTTTCACATCGATGCCGGAGCCGGCGCCGAGGGTATTGATGATGCTGCTGGTCGCCATAGTGGAAATTTGTACTTTAAATGGAAGAACAATCGCTGAATGAGTCGGCGTGGGGTTCTAAATCCTTAACCGAAGCGCTGGGTCATCAGCGAATGAAGTCAAAAAGTGACAAGCTGGAAATTTTAGAAAAACTGCCCATGGCTGCTTCCAGCCCCATCATTTCTTTGTTCATCCGGGTCACGGCTTCGGCGTAGTCCAAGTCTTCGATTTCGGACAATGTCGATTGGTAACGCAGCAGAGTTTCGTCTAAAACATCGAGCTGAGATTGCACCACCAATTGGTCTGAACCATTCTGAGCTTGTGACAAAGTCAGGCTGTTGTGCATTTGGCTGATGTCGCCAATGCCTTGTTGGATTTTGTCAGTTTGGTTGTTGTTGATGCCTGCGATCATCTGATCCAAAGCATCAAAAAACCCTACCGCTTGCCCATCGTCGCGCACCACTCGGCTGAAAACATCTGTTCCTGCTCGGGTGAATTGCACGGTGCGCTCAACGCCAGCAGGGATGCGCGTTTGCGTTTGATCACCCTGGTAGATCACCTTGCCAAGGGCGTCTTCAGCAAAAGCAGGCGTGTTGACCCGAGTGCCCGAAAACAAATAGTTCCCGCTGTCATCGCGTGTGTTGCCCAGGCCCAGCAGCTGGTCGCGAAGGGCCTGCATTTCCACACCAATGGCCTTGCGATCGTCGGGGGCCAGAGTATCGTTGGCAGCCTGAATGCCCAGCTCTTTCATGCGGATCAAAACGTTGTTGGATGAAGACAGGGCGGTCTCTTCAGCGGTGTAGCGGCTGATGGCAATCTGAAGGGTACGCATGTGACTGTCCTGCCGCTGCACTTCTCCCTTCAGGCGCTGGATGGCGGCAGCCTGGTCGGGTGCATCACTGGGCGAGAGAATTTGCTTGCCTATCGCCATCTGAGCTTGAGTCGTGGCCAGTTTGTTCTGGATCGTGCTCATGCGCTCAGTGGCGCGGTCAAACAAGAAGGAAGTGGAAATTTTCATGGTTTAAACCTTCAACGCACCTGCAAGATGGTTTCAAACATGGACATGGCAGTTTGCATGACTTTGGCATTGGCTTGGTAGGCCTGCTGAAAGCGCACGAGGGCCGAGGCTTCTTCGTCCAGGCTGACGCCCGAGATGCTGTCCCGCGCTTCTTGCGCTTGTTGGTAGACCACTTGAAGCGCTTGTTCCGAGATGGCGGCCTGGCGGGCGACGTTGCCGACCTGGTTGACGCGTTCGATGTAGGCCTCGGTGATGGTCAGCCCCCCGGGCATCAGGCGCTGATCTTCCAGCGCCACCAAACGCAACATGGTTTCGTTGTTGCCAATGCCGTCGCGGTTGCCGTCAATGGTGAACTGATCGCCCGCTTTGGGGGCGGTCGAAAAGGATAGTTTGAGGCCCCGGTAGCTTAAGTTGGGAGTGGCCGAATTGGGGTCTGCCACCAACTGACGTTCGGCCAATACGGTGCCGGTGACGGTGTCGGTGATTTCATAGAGGGTGTCACTGATGAACTTAACTTTGAACTCAGAGACCCTCAAGGATTGTTTGAGGTCGCCCTCAATGCCTTCAAATTGAGCACTTACTTTGACGCTGGCGTCCGTGCCGTTGGCGCTCAGACTGCTGTCAGTCACAAAAATCAACAAATCATCGGGTGTGCTGCCTGGAATGCTCAGGGCAGTTTCAAAGCCGAGGCGCTGCAGGTCAGCCGGTGTGCCGCTAGTACCCAAGCCCAATCGAATCTCGTCACTCGTGTTGCCTGCGGGGCGGTTGATCACAAGTCGGCCATCAATGTCTGTGGCGGTGATGCCGCTGTGGGCCGGCTCGGCTGCAATGGCGGTGTTGAGCCAGCTGACCACTGCGCTCAAACTGGAGGGGTTTGCCAAAGGTGGCAGTGCTTTACCATTGAGGGTCAAGGCGCCGGCGGCCAACAAGCCATTGGAGGGTACAAAGGTTTTGCCGATCAGACTTGCGGGTATCTTGAGAGGCTCCAGGGCTTCACCTGTGGAGGAGTTGAACTGCTGCACCAAGCCGACGCTGGCCTTAGCGCCCATAAAAATGTCCATGCCCATGTAGGTGTTGGGGGGCAGGGCATTGAGACGATCCTTGTCGTAAGTGGCACCCACTTCCATGCCGTTGGCGGTTTTGATGAGCTTGGCTTGTTGGTCGGGCGTCAATTCCTTGCCCAGCAAATGGCGACCGTCACGGCTGATCACTTGAAAAGTTTGCGTGGCCGTGGGGGTTTGCAGGGTCAAGGTCAGGTCTTTGGTGCCAATCGGAACCAGACCTAAACTGGCAAAGCCCTGGCTGGCTTCAATGCGAGCGTCGATGGTCGAAATTTTTGGAATCTGGGCGTTCGCCAGATCGTCTTTGAGTTGCTTGGGGCCCGCGAATGAAGGCGTTTGGTATTCAATGCGGGCTTGTGCGTTGCCGCTGTTCAAAGGAGCGTCAATCACCCGAAACTGTCCTGCTGCAGCGACGCGGTTGGCGTCTTGGATCAGCATGTTCATGCCTGCAGCGGTGTCCACTTGATTGGGCGCAAAGCCCAGTAAGTCGCCCCCGAGCTGGCCTTCTGCATCGACGCCGTTACGGTGGACCTCGTTGACTTCTTTGACCATGGCAATGGCAAGGGTGTCCAGTGAGTTGACGGCGGGGTTGAGCACTTGGTCGCGAAACGCCATGACGCCACCGATTTTTCCGCTGGTAATGCCGGACATGGTCTCGGGGTTGCCATAGGCGTCGATGATGAATTCGAGTTTGTTCTTGTCGATGGAGGATGGCTCCGCAGAGATGGCACGCGAGTTGTTGCGGTTGACCAAAATGCCTTGGTCCAGGGTGTCACCCACGCTCACCAACACCTGCCCATTGGGCTCAAAGCTTGTTTTGATGGCGATCAAGCCAGATAGTTTGCGCAGCAGCAAATCGCGTTGGTCCAGCAACTCGGAGGGTTGTCTAGCCACATCGCTGTGTTTGACCAGTTGTTTGTTCAGCAAGGCCAACTGGCCGGTCAGGGCGTTGATTTGTCCAACATCGGTTTCTACTGACTGACGCGTCTCGTTGTCGAGCAATTCAAACTGCCCAGCCAGTTGTCGGAATCGGGCGGCCAAGCCATCGGCATCCCGCAAAAAGATGCTGCGCGAGACCACCGAGGCGGGGTCGCTGGACAGATCGCGCGCGGATTCAAAAAATCGGTTCATGGCCGTGGTCAGGCCAATGCTTTCGTCGCCCATCACGTCGATCAGGCGGTTTACATACGAGAGGAGGGGTTTTTGGCTTTCCAGGTCGCTGTTGCTGTTGCGCAGGTTGGATTCGACAAATGCGTCGTATTGGCGCTGCACCGCATCGAATCGGGCACCTGTGCCCAGATAGCTGTTGCCGATTTGGCGTGGCTGGTTGGCCGTGAGCGAAACGTCTTGTCGGGTGTAGCCGTCGGTGTTGACGTTGGCGATGTTGTTGGACACCGTGGCCAAGGCCCGCTGGTAGGCCGTGACACCCGAGCTGCCAATGCTGAGCAAGTCACTCATGGCCGGCCTTTATGTTTGAAGCCGTTGTGACGCTCGAGCTGGTAAGCCTCAATGGCTGCCGGCTTGAGCGACATCGGGTCACGGGTCGGGTTGAGCGGCAGATGCGGCGCCACGGTGGGCAGGCGCATCTGCAGGGCGTCTTGTGTGCTGAGCGCTTGGGCCTGGTGCATTTGGCGCTCGAGCATGTCGGCCATGCCCATGCCACCCCGTTTGGCCATGCTGAGGGACACTTCTTTGTCCATCAGGTCTTGGTACATCTCCATGTTGCCGCCATCGACCAAATCGCTTTTTTCGATGGATTCGCGCATGGTTTTCATCATCTGCTGGATGAAATAAGCCTCGAACTGCTCCGCCGTCTTGCGGATGGCTTTGCTGGGGTCGCGTGCGGCATCACCCTTCAACTGTGCCAAGGCACTGAAGTCCAGATAGGTGCTGGAGGTGGTGGAGGTGATGTCGTTCATGGGCTTGGCTCAAGGGCGATCAGATGATGATCAGTTCGGCCCGCAGGCTGCCCGTGCTTTTTAGGGCCTCGAGGATGGCAATCAAAGCGGATGGCGTAGCGCCCACTTGGTTGACGGCGTCGACCACCTGGCGCAAATCCACACCGGGCTGGAACAAGAACATGGGGTTCTTGGGCTCGGTCACGGTGATGTTGGCGTTTTCAACGGCAGCAGTTTGGCCCTGGCTGAGGGGGTTGGGTTGAGAGACTTCGTTGGTGGCTGCAATCGCCACCGAAATCGTGCCGTGGGCGACAGCCGAGGCGGTGACCCGCACATTGCGGCTGATCACCACGGTGCCAGTGCGGGAGTTGACCACCACGCGGGCAGGCGGCTCACCAGGCACGACGTCAAGGTTTTCGACCATGCTCATGAAGGCCACGCGTTGCGACACATTGGTGGGGGCCCGAATGGCCAGTGACATGCCGTCGATGGCGCGTGCGGTGGCATCACCGAAGTTTTTGTTGATGGCGTTGACAATCGCCGTGGTGGTGGTGAAGTCGGACTCGCGCACATTCATGACCACGTATTCAGAGGTCTCAAAAGGGTTGTCCACGATGCGTTCGACGGTGCCACCGTTGGGGATGCGGCCTGAAGTGGGTACGCCAATGCTGACTTTGGAGCCGGCAGCACTGGTCTCGATGTCGGTGGTGTTGAGGGCGCCCTGGGCCATGCCATAGACTTCGCCGTCCACACCCCGCAGGCTGGTCATCAGCAAATTGCCCCCGCGCAGGCTGGTGGCGCGACCAATGGCCGACACGTTGATGTCGATCTTTTGACCGGGCTTGGCAAAGCCAGGCAACTCGGCCGTGATCATGACCGCTGCTGCGTTGCGGATGTCCAAACGGCCGCTGGTGCCGCCTTGCTCAAAGTCCGACAAGGGGCCGTCGATGTTGACGCCCAATCGGCTGAGCATGGATTTCATGCTTTGGGTGGTGAAGGACACGGTGGCGCCGTCGCCGGTGCCTTGCAAGCCCACTACCAGGCCATATCCGATCAGTTGGTTGCTGCGGCCTGCGGCCACAGAGGCCAAGTCTTTGACGCGGTCAGCCCAGGCGGAGCCACACAGGCCCAGCAGCAGCAAGAATGAAAAAATACGGGATGTCATGGGGTGCCTTGAAATTTAAAACGGCCAAAGTTTGAGCAAGGCGCTGGTGCCCCAGCCGGGTTTGGAGGCGTTGGCCATGTCACCCGTGCCCCGGTAAGAAATCTGCGCATTGGCCAAGCGGCGCGACTGGACCATGTTGTTGGGCGAGACATCGTTGGGGCGCAAGATGCCACTGATTTGGATGACTTCAGAGCCTTCGGTGAAGGCGAGTTGTTTTTCACCACGCACCATCAGGTTGCCGTTGGCCAGCACTTCGACCACCGTGACCGAGACCGCGCCGTTCAAGGTGGCCTCTTGGTTCGCCAAGCCCGTGTTGGTGTTGTCGATTTTGGCGGCGTTGAGGTTCACACCGTTCAAGACACCATCCAAAGTGGTGCCCAAAACGCGTGTCGGCAGCGCGAGGTTTTGAAGACGCGTGGCCAATCCAGTCGGGACCACGTTATTGGACGATTCACGGGAGATGTTCCCATCTTGTTTCCGGTTGGCTTGCGTGGATTCGTTGAGCAAGACGGTGATCAGGTCACCCACGCGGTAGTTGCGGTTGCGGCCAAAAAAATTGTCGTTTTGGCGGTTGTTGTAAATCGAGCCGGTGGTTTCGCGGGGGCGTTCGGCCACGACGGGCAAAACCGGGGCGAATTCTGGCGAGTGCTTCAAGGCGACGGGGGCTGTGGCGCAAGCGCTCAAGCCCAATGCCATGCTGACCATGAGCAGCCGAAGAAGGGGGCGAATCGGTGTGTGCGTCATGTTCAAAATCACATGTTGTTGTTCAAGAAGCGCAGCATGCCGTCCACGGCCGAGATGGCTTTGGAGTTGATCTCGTAGGCGCGTTGGGTTTCGATCATGTTGACCATTTCTTCCACCACGTTCACGTTGGAAGCTTCCAGTGCCCCTTGCATCAATTGGCCTGCACCCTCGAGGCCTGGCTGGCCAACGACCGGTGCGCCACTGGCTGCCGTTTGTTTGAGCAGGTTTTGGCCGATGGACTGCAGGCCTGCCGGGTTGGGAAAGCGGGCAATCTGGATCTGTCCGATGACTTCGGTGCCACCACCGGCAGCGGTTTCAACCGACACCGTGCCATCTTGGCCAATCGAGATGCTGGCCACGTTGGCGGGGATGGTGATGCCCGGCTGCAGCAGCGAGCCGTTGGCGGTGACCAATTGACCTGTGGCGGAGAGCTTGAAGCTGCCGTCGCGTGTGTAAGCGATCGTGCCGTCGGTTTGCGTGATCTGGAAAAAACCTGCTCCCTGAACGGCCATGTCCAGCGCGTTCTTGGTGCTCACCATGCTGCCCTGGGTGTGGGTTTTTTCGGTGGACACGATGCGCACACCCGTGCCCAGCATGAGGCCGGTGGGCACTTGGGTTTCGGCCCCTGCTTGAGCACCGGGTTGGCGCAGGTTTTGGTACAGCATGTCTTCGAAGCTGGCCCGGTCGCGCTTGAAGCCCGTGGTGTTCACGTTGGCCAAGTTGTTGGAGATGACCGACATGCGCGTTTGTTGTGCGTCCAGGCCGGTTTTGGCAATCCACATTGAGGCATCCATCGGGAGGTTCCTGTCTTAGTAAGGCTTAAGCGGGTTTCATCATGGAAGAGCCAGACTCGTCGAGCGACTTGGTTTCTTTCATGATCTTGATCTGGGTTTCGAAGCTGCGCGATTGGTCCATCAATCGCGTCATGGCGCCAATGGCGCTGACGTTGCTGCTTTCCAAGGCTTGGGGAATCACCCTGAGCTCCAGGCCACTGACCTCGATGTCGGTGCCATCGGGCTTTTCGGCGATCTTGAACAAACCGTCTTGACGGCGCGCCAAACTGACGCCCGAGGCGTCACGCAAACGCAGCCGATCGATCAGCACATCGGCTGCGGCGCCTTCTTGGGCAGGATTGCGGGCAAAAACACTGCCATCCGCATTCACGTTGACCATCAGACCCGGAGGGATGGTGATCGGGCCGTTGTCGCCCAATACCAAATGCCCAGAGCCATTTTCGAGTTGCCCTTGAATATTGACTTTGAGGTCACCTCGGCGTGTGAACGCCAAGACGCCATCGGGGCTTTGTACCGTCATCACGGCGGCATCGGCCATCGCGATGTCCAAGGGTCGGCCAGTGGCCATCACCGGGCCTGCGTCCATGCGGATCAGGTCCCGTGAAACGGTTTGGGCTTGGTAACGCGTGTCAAAACCCGCGCCTTCGACTTTGACCGATTGCAAAGCCACGTCGTAGCTGCTTTTGAAGCCCACGGTGGAGACGTTGGCCAGTTCGTTGACCAGCAATTGGCGTGAAATCGCATGCTCTTTGATGGTGGCGTTCGCGGTGAAAACGAGGCGGTCCATGGTGTGTGTGTCTTGCGTTGGCGTGTGGGGGTCTCAGTGCATCAAGCACGGATGTTGATGATGGCGCTGGTCATGGTGGAGCTGGTCTCGATGGCCTTGGCGTTGGCCTGGAAGTTACGTTGCGCGGTGATCAGGTCCACCAGCTCTTGGGTCAAGTCCACGTTGGCGCGTTCGGTGGCACCGGCACGGATCGAACCGAAACCGGCAGAGCCGGCTTCACCGATTTTGGCGATCCCTGATGTGGCCGATGACAAATAACTCGCGTCACCCACTTGACGCAAACCGGATGGGCTGGAGAAGTTGGCCAGCACGATCTTGCCCAGTGAGACTTGTGAGCCGTTGGAGTAGGTGGCGTTGACCAGACCATCCACGCCAATGTTCAAACCCATCAGTTCACCTTCGGGGGCGCCGTCTTGTGACTGCGAGAGCACGGCAAAGGCGCTGGAGTATTGGGTGGACTGGGTAAAGTCGATGGACATGGTCAAGGCACCCTTACCACCGTCCAAGAATGCTGTTTCAAAGGGCATCTTGGTCAGGGGGGACAAGGGCTTACCGGTCAGGTCAAAGCTCAGTTCGCCACGGTCCAGGTACACGGGCCACCACTGCGTTTTGGTGGACAGTTCGGTGATGTCCTCGGTTTGTTCGCCGTTTTTGACGTATTGCGGCACGCCGTTCTGTGTGAATTGCTTAAGCTCGACCCACTGGTTGTTGGCGCCGTAAGCCATTTCTGTGTTGGCCAAGCCCCAATCGGGTGAGCCAGAGATTTGCAGCGAGACTGCTTCACCGGTTTCGCCAGTTGTGAAGCTAAGGCGCTTGGCGGTGGCATCCCAGCCGACGGTGATGCCGCTGACTTTCAGGCCGGTAGTGGTGTCAACAAGGGTGTTGATGGAGTCTTGCAGTGCAACAGCAAACTTGTCCATGCTGGGGTAATTGCCTGGTTCCAATTCGATATTGCCAGAGATATTGCCCAAGGTGACGAAGAAGTCTTTGTTGGTGGAACTCACACGCATGGCGCCCGACGTGTTGGAGGTGATCACGTCGCCCCGCATGATCGCTGGGGTGCTGGCTTTGCCTCGAACGGCTTCGCTGATGCTTGGGTCAACGCGCAGCTCTTTGGGGGCTGTGCCAGTGGCTGCTGGGTCGGGCAGACCCAAAATGGTCTGAGCGTCTGCTTTGGCGCCGCTGATGGTGATGGAGGAGTTGTCGCCGGTGGTGCCGGATGAGAATTTGAACGAGTTGGTATCGGCTTCAAATGAAACTTTTATGCCAAATCGTGGGTCTGAGTTGGTGCTTTTGCCCAACTCATTGTTGATGAAAATGCCCAGGTTTCTGGCTAAAACAACGGGGTCGCTGTCGTCTTTGAGGAGTTCGTAGTTGATGGTGAGGGGGCTGCCCATTTCATCGATGTTGATGTTGAATTCAAGCTTGTTGCTCGACTTGAAGGCATCGTCTCTTGTTTTGATCAGATCGTTGCTGAGAGAGGCTGTAGCGCCTGCGCCCGTTGTTTTGACCAGCGTGACGCCTGTTCGGTTGGTTAACTTGAACGATGCGGGTACGGTAGCTGTGCCTGGATCCCATTCGACTTTGACCCGTGAGGTTTCGCCTTTGGAGAGCAACTTTTCGTTGATCAAATTCTCGATGTTCTTGGCCAGAGCTTCGGGGTACCGGTCGGCCACGGTGAGGTTGTAGGTGATCGGATAAATCGCGCCGCTTTGGGTGATTTCCAGTCCGATCGAGCCTTCGCCAATAGCTCCGCCACCTGTCTTTGTTGCCAACTCTGTAGCGCTGTAGGCTTTGCCTGTCACGCTGGCTGATTCAGAGGTTCTTTTGTTCGACTGGTCGTCTAGAGAGTACATCTCCATGGTGCCGGATGAGGGGATGACCCGTGAGTCGCTCTTCGGCAGCACATCGCCGTATTTGTTGACGTACAGCGGACTTCCTGTGGGGCTTGTGGATTGCTGCAATGCAGGTTTGACCAGTGTGTCGCCCACATAAAAATAAGTCTGCCATTTGCTTTGTGGGCTGGCCTGGCTGGCGTTTTGGGTCTTGACGTAATAGACGGTGGCCAAGTAGCCGTTGCCCCCGCTGTCATACACTGTCAAGGCAGTGCTTTTGTTAAAAGTGCTGGGGTTGGTTCGGTCAAAGTCTGCGTCGATCACAGCCGAGTCGGCGGGCAAGTTCAAGCCGAGCTGAATCTGGGTGGTTTCGACCGCTTCGCCCGAAGTTTTAGGGGGTATGGTGAGGGCGTTCAGGTTGGTCAAATCGGCTTTGCCGGACGAGTCAACCGACGCGGCCATCAGGCGTTGTCCGGTCGAGTTGACCACGTTGTTTTGGTCATTCAAGGTGAACGAGCCGTTGCGGGTGTAAATGTCTTGCAGGCCGTCCGGCGTTTTGAGCGGGAAAAAGCCGTCACCCGTGATGGCCAGATCGAGCGAGTTGCCCGATGTGGAAATGTTGCCCTGGCTGAATTCCTGGCTCACCTGCTTGAGCGAGACGCCCTGGCCGATGTTGCTGGACGACTTTTGCAAGGGCGAGGTGGAGAAGATGTCACCAAAGTCGGCGCGTGAGCGCTTGAAACCCGAGGTACCCACGTTGGCGATGTTGTTGGACGTGACGGCCAGCTGTGCGGTGGCAGAGTTCAGTCCGGTGAGCGAGGTGTAGAACGACATGCTGGAAGGCTCCTGTGAGGCGTTGGTTCAAATTAGAAAAAAAGGGGGCAGTTCAGGGCAGGGTCAGATGCCCACGCGCTTGACATCGGTGAGCAGCACGGTCTTGCCGCCGTCGACTTCGACGCTCACGCTGCCGTCAGTCGGGTTGGTGGCGATGGAACGTACGGTCGATAAGGTGTTGACGGGCACTTTGCTGGTTTGGCCATTGACCACGGCTGTCGCGCTCAGGCGGTACAGACCGGGTGGGGCGGGTTTGTTGGTGGCGTCTTTGCCGTCCCAAACGATGGGCATGCTGCCAGGCATTTGAGGGCCGGCGGTCAGTTCTTGGACCAAGCGGCCTTGCGCATCAACGACACTGATCTGAACACCGCTGGCGCCCGTGGGCAGGTCGATGTTGCCACTGATGTCGCCACCGGTGTTCAGCTGGGTGGGTGTATCGGTGACAGACACTTTTTTGCCAATCAAAGCGGCGCTGCCCAGCATGCGCTCGCCCGACATGGAGGTGACGAATTTGTCCAGCGATCCCTGCATGTTGGTCAGGGCTTCCAGCTGGGAGAACTGCGCCAGTTGGGCGACAAAAGCCTCGTTCTTGACGGGCTCCAGAGGGTTTTGGTTTTGCAACTGCGCCGTGAAGAGGGTCAGGAATTCCTGTTTGCCCATTTCTTCCTTGGTTTTTTTCGCGGCTTCTTTGACGTCCTCGTACCGAGAGACGTTCTTGAGCAGGCTGGAGGAGGTGACGGTTTCGGCCATGAGGTGCTTTCGGGTCAGGCTTTGGAGATGTCCAGCGTGCGCATCATGAGTTGACGCGCCGTGTTGATGACTTCAACGTTGTTTTGGTAAGAGCGGGCAGCGGCCATCATTTCAACCATCTCGGTCACTTCGCTCACGTTCGATTGGTAGACGTAACCGTCTTTGTCGGCCAAGGGGTTGGTGGGGTCTGACACGCGACGGGGTGGCGCGGTGTCGTCTGACATGCGGTCAACCTTGACGCCACCTTGGTAAGCAGCGCCTGGGTTGGTCATCTCTTCGCTCATCAAGGCTTTGAACACCGGGCGTTTGGCCCGGAAGGCGTCTTGTTCGTTGGTGGCGACGGTGCCGGCATTGGCCAGGTTGGAGGCGGTCGAGTTCATGCGCGTCAACTGCGCGTTGAGAGCGGTGCCGGCGATGCCAAAAATTTTGTCCATGCTCATGATCAATCGCCTCTCAAAGCTTTGCGCAGACCGCTGACCCGGCTTTCCAGAAAGTTCAGGGTGGCTTGGTAATCGGCAGCGGCTTTACCGTATTGGGCTTGCTCCACACTCATCTCCACGGTGTTGCCGTCGAACGAGGTGTTGAAGGGGGTTCTGAAGCGCATGCCATCGGCGTCCAAGCCTTGCCCCTGAGCAAAGTGGCCTTGGTCGGTCGACTTCATGGCGTTGTCTTGTTGCGTCGCCGACATGACCGCCTTGAAATCGATGTCACGCGCTTTGTAATGAGGGGTGTCGGCATTGGCAATGTTTTGAGCCAGCACCTCGAGCCGCCGGCTTTTGACGTTCAAAGCACGTTCGTGCACGCCGAGTGCGTTGTTCAATAAGTTCATACCGACTCCTCTGCTGGTGACTGGATTGCTGGTTACGCTTGCGTCAATCTTTTGACGTCAAGCCCTCAAGAAAGGCTTTGCTCAGTCGATATACGCAAAAGCTGTGCCAACCGGTTTGGGGCGATTTAAAGGCTTGGCCATCGCAGCTGTCCCTGCAAAGCGGCCATCTTTCGCCCACCTTGCCGCTGTGCGGCAAGGCATTGCCGCCCATCAGCGCTGAGCGCTGGCTTGGGTTTGCGCCACTTCGTCATAAAGGCGCGCCAGATGGACTTTGTGGGGGGCTGGTGTGTTGAACCCCTGGGCCAACTGGGGCATGGGGCCCAGCAGGTTTTGGGTCAGCTGGTGCAGGCCGGACAGGATGGAGTTGCGCGTGATGGGGTTGCGCGTGTCTTGGCCGGTGTGCAGGTAGCGTGCCTGTGGGCCCGCAATCGCCAAGGGAGCGTCAGGCCGGGTTTCTTGCCGAGCGGCAGGGGTCAAAACGGTCAAGTAGAGGTCATCCAGGCCAATGGGCGGGCCCTTGACCCGCAGGCCAGCTTGGCCAAAATAGCGGTCGACCAGATCGAGTTGTTGAAGCAAGCCCATGCCCAATATGGCACGCGGGTTGTCTTTGAAGCCAACCGATGCGGCGCCTCGGTTGGGGCCATCGCAGAATTGGATGATGCCGTGGCAGTTGCCGTTGCTCGCTTGCGGGTTCATGCCGCCGCTTTCCATCAGGGTCAGGCGTGCAAAGTCATCGGGTTGGAAGTTGTAGCGTTCGGCCAGCGCCAAAATCTTGCTTTTGACCGCGGGCACCTCGCTGGCTTGAACGAACCCTTTGTCCACCGCGCGGCTGAGCGTGCGGTCCAACACGGGATGAGGTTCTGTGCCAAAACCGTTGCTTGGCCAATGGGCGGGTCTGGCCGCCAGCGCGCTGGCGGCCATGCTGGCGCTGGGTGAGGGCTGGTTGAGTTGCCAGATTTGTTGGGCGACCCGCGCGTTCAAGTCCAATGACCCCCGAGGCGCTTGCGCAAGGGGTAGGCTTTTCAGGTCACGCAGGTGGATGTTTTGGCCTGCGAGGATCAGGTCGGGGTTGTCGATGCCGTTGCTGGCGGCCACTTGATGTGCCAGCCGCAGGGCTTGCGCATCGGACAAGGGCTGTGGGCCAGCTTTGTAGTGGGTTTTGACCAAACCAATCAAGGTGTCGCCTTCTTGCGCCTGCACCGTGGTGTGCTGGGTGGCCTGCGCCATCGCTTGTTGAAAACCACCCGATTTACCCGCTGTTGGCCCAGCGCCTATCCCTATGGGGTCAGAGACGGCCAAAGCGGGCAAGCTGGACAGTGGGGTAATGAGGGTGCTCATGGCGTTGGGGGGGCAGCAAGTTTTGGGGCTGTTGTTTTGACCTGGTCTCTTTTTTGCTTGGTGTGTAGAGATCATGAACACTGTCAAAACTTCCACACTTGAATGCAACACCATGCAAATGCTGTGCCGACTCTCACACGTCAGCCTGGGCAGAGGGTTGCGGTCATGGATCGGGTGCTGCCTGAGCATGTTGTCGCTGACATCGTTGGCGGCGCCATCCGGGCCATCGCCCCAGGCGGTTTTGCAAAAGTCGGTGGTGGATTGGGTGGCCAAGGAACAGGCGCTTTCGCCAGATTCGGTGATTTTGGCGCCCCTGGATCCGCGCATGCAGGTCAAGGCCTGCGAGAAACCACTGGCGATGGATTTGCCTTTTGGAAGTTTTGAAAAACTGCGCGTCCGCTGCCCCCAGCCCGCGTGGCAGATTTATGTGCGGGTGACGGTGCCAGCTCGGCAGGTGAGCAAAGGGGCGCCGTCTGGCCCCTCGACGGGTTCCTCTGCCCCCTCCACCGTGGCCGCAGTGGCCGATGTGAAAGCCTCAGCAGCCCCGGAAAAACGACAGGTTTTGGTGGCCAACATGCCTTTGTACAAAGGACAGTTTTTGAACGAGTCTCATGTTCGGCTTGCTGAGGTCGAATCTAAAGGATTGAACGGTCAGATTTTGGAGAGCGTGACCCAGGTCATGCATGCGGAATTGATCCGCGATGTCAGGCCCGATGCACCATTGCGCAGTCAAGACATTCGTCCGACTTTGCTGGTCAAAAGAGGCCAAATGGTGTTGATATCGGTGGGGCAAGCCCAAGGATTTCAAATTTCAGCCCGGGTAGAGGCCATGCAAGATGGAAGATTTGGTGATCAAATCAAGCTGAAAAATAAAGAATCTGGTCGTATTTTGACGGGTCAAGTGAAAGGCCCTAATCTGGTTGAGGGCCTTTGAGGCTTCAGCTGGCCAGCAAAAAAGATAAATTTTGATTTTGGGGCTCAAGTTATAGAATCTGCTGTCGATTCAATCTACGAGCGAGGCTTCAGCTCTTTACCCAGAGGCCAGAAAAGAGAATCACCATGACCGATCCTATATCCAGTTTTCGCCGGATTGCCCAAATGGATGCGCCCAGTCGACCTGCGGCGGCCAAGGTGTCTGAGCGCGCATCGGACGCGTCTTCGGAAACGGCTGTCAAACCTGCGCCCTTGCAAACGGACGAAGTCCAGCTGAGCGAAGTGGCCCAAAAGGCCATGCAAGAACCGCAATTTGACCGTGCCAAGGTCGACTCGATCAAATCCGCCATCCAACAAGGCTTGTACCCGGTCGATTCCCGGCGAATCGCTGAGAACTTTGTGGCCATTGAGAAAATGATCAGTGGCTGATTTTTTGATGTCGACGACGAACAATCCTCCTACGTCCACCAGCGAAGCTTTGTGGTCGAGCGCGTCGATTGCGGCGGCCCAAGAAGACGCTGATCGCTTGTCGACCTTGTTGCAATCGGAGTTTGATGCCCTGAAATCACGTGATTTGACGGCGTTCGATGCTTTGCAGTTGGAGCGGGGCGAAGTTTTGACCCGTCTGGCCCAAGTGGCTGATTTGGTCAGTGCCCAAGCACCAGTGCCTGATTGGTGGCAAGCCTTGTTGCCGGGTTTGGCTCAGTGCAAGCAAGACCATTTGCGCAATATCCAGTTGCTCCAGCGGCAGATGCAAGCGGTCAAAGGCGCTTTGCAAGCCTTGCAGGGTGAAACGGCTGTATCCGTAGACTTGTACGACCGTCTCGGTCAAGTGTCTCGCCGTCAAGGGGTTGTGGCTTACCTCGCGGCCTGATTCGCTGGAACTGATCTGTTGCGTGTTGGGCCTCCGATGTGAGGCCTTTTTTGTGGGTGCGATAGAGCGCAACACAGCCCCGAATCAAAGGTTTTGTTTTTCGTCCCCAGGGCGCATGCCCTTGAGCCAGTAAACCCAGGACAAAATGACCGCCACAGCGGTGAAAAGCTCCGGTGGGATTTCTTTGTCGACGTCGATGCGGCTCAAGAGGGCCAGCAACTGGGGGTCTTCGGCCACGTAGACCCCGTGCCTTTGGGCTTCCTCGATGATTTTTTGTGCCAACTCTGCGTCGCCCTTGGCCGTGACCACGGGGGTGGTGTTTTTGCCATATTCAAGCGCAATGGCTTCTTTGATGGGCTGTTTCATGTCTGGATGTCGATCAAACTGCCCTGATGTGGCGCCTGCCAAGGAATGGGGTCAGAGGGGCCAGGTCCATGCACCACCATCAGCCTTGTCATGTGCAGTCCGGCGCTGTCGAGTTCGTGTTCCAGGTTGACTGTCTGCTCTTTGGCCCGTTGGACGACATCTTCGCGCAAGGCCCACATGATCATGTCGACATCGGTGTCGTTGCTGATTCGGGTTTGGAGCCAAACCTCGCCGAGATCTCGGTTGCGGGTGTGCAAATGAATGATGAAAGGCGCCTTTCCCTCGCCGGGTTGGCGGCGTTGTCGCACAAACCGCATCACCACAGGTTCTGCGTCAACAAAGGGCAGCATCATGGAGAACATCACCTCGCGGCCTGTCAATGATTCGGCCGCAGTCAGTTGCCTAGACTCGATGTCATCGATGGCGTCTTGCACGCTGCTGGCCTCTTGTGCGTCCGTGCTTTGCAGCAAGAGCAAAAGCTGCCGCAGGATGGTTTTGAGGTCCACCGGGCCTTCGGTTTGACCTTTGGACAACAAGTTCTCGTTGAACCAACCACTGCGCGACATCCACTGGCTGAGTTTTTCTGGACTCAGGTGCGCCATGCTGGGCCGAGACCTTTGCCAGTTTTGCAAGTTCAGGAGCTCGGGTGCGGCAGGGTTGAGACTTCGCAACAAACTGTCGAAGCCCCCCGGTCGCAGCAGCAAGGCCAGTGCGTTCATGTCAGGGGGTCTGAAAGCCAATTGCTGCAGGCGACTGGGCAGTTGTGCTTGGGGAAGGGCATGGCCTGCCAATGGCGCGGCTTGGGCTTGCAAGGGCCGCAACAAGATGGCGCCGTCGCTTTGCAATTGCACCCGAAACAGGGCCGTATCGCCAGCCGCCAAGCGCAAGCCGGCAGGCAGTTCTTTGGGTAAATCGATGTGTTTGCCGAGAAAAGCAGCGTCTTGAAGATTCAAGCGAATGCGCTCAGGCCTGGACTCCACCATGGCCCGGATGACTTGCCCATCTTTGAGCCCCAAGTCGGCGGCCGTGCGCTCGACCACCAAGGGGAGCTTTCCATCCAGATAAATGGTCGGAATTTTGGGGGTGAGGTGAGCGGTTTCAGCCCCTGTGATCATGACAATGCCCGTGGCGCCTTCAAGGAAAGCGCACCCAATGGCGTTTGGACTGTTGTGGCGTTTGCTCGGCCGAGGGTGTGGCTTCGACCACTTGAAACAAGGCCACTGTTTCGGGGTGCTGGCTCATCAACATGGAGCGCAACTCATCGGCTGTAGGGACCTGCAAGGTGGTGCCTGTCCGCATGGCATGGGCAGCCCCTTTGGGGAAAACCTGCGGGTTCACGCTGACAAAGGCTTGGCGTAAAAAATCCGGATGAAGTGCCAAGCCTGGCAGGGCCCGCCGCACGGCCCGATCCAAGGTTTCGCCCCGCATCACCGTGATGGTTCGGCGTTGGCCGCGGTTGGCAGCGTTGTCCGCAGACGAGGGTGCCGCTTGCTGCGTGGGTTCGGCCGAACCGAACAAGACGCTCAGGGCAGCCGAAGAGGCGTCTGCGGCCCAGCCGACCTGTGTGCACAGCACCAGAGCCATGGGGACTGCCACGGCCTTCAGAAAACGACGGAAGTGAAAGCGATAGGTTTGGGCCATGGCATGTCTTGATGTGATGTCTTTGCGTCTCAAAGGGGCAGGGCAAGCCATGCGCCTTGCTGCGGCAGACGCGGACCGGCCAGTTGCAACAGTTCAGAGCGGTGATGGCCCACTTTGACCACTTGAGCCAGAGCCAAGTGCTGGGCGACGCCCGCTTCAAGCATTCGGCTGGGAACATGTGCCGGGTCGATCAGCAAGACCCTGTCGCCAGGGCGCAAGCCACTGCCTGCGCCTGCCTGAAGTTGAAAGCTTTCGGTGCCTTCTCGAACCACCTGAAACTGGACGGGTTCGCATTCGGTGCGCTTTTCCAGTTGCGAGACCCATGTGTTCACTTGGGTTTGGATTTCAGTTTGCAATTGCTGCAGCCAAAGACTGGGGCGGTTGGCCATTTGGCTCGGATCGATGGTGAAGGTGCGTTCAGCTTGCCACAGGGCCGGGCTTGGACCCACTTGAGCGGGGTCTTTTCCCAGGCTGAGTGAGAGCGTCCAGCGCCAAACAGGGGTTTTGTCTTGTGGATTCAAGCGGTCTGACCAAGTGCTGGGTGGGGAAGCGCCATGGGGTTTGAGCGCAAGATCGGCGACCCATGCGCTGCGGGCTTCTTCACTGGCGCTCAAGGCCCGGAGGTAGCTGTTGGCCGAACTCACTGTGGCCGCTTGGACGCGCCACCTGGGCGATTGCTGCATGCGTTGGTGCCATGTGTCGTTGGCGATGCCGAGCAGCATTTGGCTGGCAAAAAGCTGTGGGCCGCTGAAACCCTCGGCCGTGTGCGTGCGTGCCAGCAGGGGAAGCCGCCAAGCTCGGGGTGCGGGGCTGCAGGTTTTGTCGGTTTGGTTGGGCCGATAACCCCAAGGCAGCACATCCGCGCTGATTTGGGCGGGTGACTCGTCACCTGGCAAATACGACAGGACACGGATACCGCTGACTTTGGCCTCCGAGTGGAAGTGGGCCGATTCGTGCAAGGCGCCTTGCTGATCGACCCATGCGGTGCTGATCACGCGGGTGGGCCTGTCCAGGGTGGCATTCAAAATGGCCTGGCGAATGGCGGCCAAATGGGCCTCATGCTCGTTGCCCGATTTGCCGGCGTTGGCCGTGTTGGTGCTGCTGGCGCTGGCTTGCGCCGTCATCGCTGCGCGAACAGCTGGGGCGGACATGGCTCTGGAGGCCAATTCGGTCGGGCTGAGGCTTTGCGCCGACAGGGACCCGTGGACCATGGACGCCAAAAACAGCACCGCGGTGTGCCAGGCGCTGGCACCCAAACCCGCGCTGCGCTCCGAGGAGGCTTGCTGCGACATGGCTCGAAATGGCGGCTGCGTGTGCATGGAGAGGCCCGAGGATTGGCTGTTGGATGAGGGGATCAACGGCGCTTGGCGGCCATTTGCCCCAAATACAAGGTTCGCAGATCACGCACGACGTGTTGGTCCAAGGACAAAGTGGTCTCGTAGGTGTCATCGCCTACTGGGGTGATGCTGACCAGCACAGCCCCATAGACCACGCCCTCCACCTTGGCCCTGAAGGTGTCACTCATGATGGTCATGTCGGCCACCGTGGTGGTGGCATCCAACTGCTGGCCATAAACCTGCTCGGTCAATGAGCGGTAGGCGTCGAGTTTGGAGGCGCGGATCGCGAGCAAGCGCTGCTGCGCAGGATTTTTGTGGTTTTGAATGCTGACCACGGCGTAGCCCGTGGCCACCAGCGTCTCTCGTTTTTCAACCAAAGGCGTGATCATGGACGCAGGCACTGAAGGGGGAGGGGTTTTGTCTTGACCAATCAGGTTCAAAGGAACAGAAACGCACCCCGTCAGGATCCATGAAGTCAGCAACGCTGCGGTCAATGTTTGGGTGGTGGTCATTTCAAGTCTCCGAAAGCTGATGACAACGCAGAAAAGTGCTGCGCATCTGGTATTTACTCCTCTTGTATCGTCAGCTGAGCCAACGACTTGAGATGGCGGCCACAAAAATGACCTGCAAGGGATCAGAAGTGGCCTCCATCCTTCAATGAAGGCGAGCTATTTTTACGAAAAAATTGATTTAATTCACCAAAATTGATATTATCAAAAAAATATTAAATAGTTTTCATCCTTGCCACTTTTGTGGTTTGTGCGCCTTGAGGTGCATTTGCGGGTCGTGTTCAGCCCGATGGTTCGACCGACAGCCCACGTTCTTAACTTGTGAAGCAGATGAAAGTCAGTGCCAAAACCCAAATCATTGGTCACAGCCAAGCCACGCTTTTTTTGCGGGACTTGATCAAAACCTTGGCGGCCTCTTCGTCGACAGCGTTGGTGACCGGCGAGAGTGGCACGGGCAAAGAGTTGGTGGCGCAGGCTTTGCATGCCCAAGGCCCCAGAGCCGCCAGTCCATTTGTCCCGATCAACTGTGGTGCCATTCCGCGTGAATTGATTGAGAGCGAGTTGTTCGGCCACCGAAAGGGCACTTTCACAGGTGCGGTGTCGGATCGTTTGGGCAGGTTTGAGTTGGCCCACGGCGGCACCCTGTTCTTGGATGAGATCGGTGACTTGCCCATGGACATGCAAGTCAAGCTTTTGCGCGTTTTGCAAGAGCGTTGTATTTTGCCGGTGGGCGCCTCTCGTGAGGTCAGCATCGATGTGCGCGTCGTCGCCGCGACCCATAAAAATCTGGAAAACGAAGTGGCCGAGGGCCGGTTCAGGGAAGATCTTTATTACAGGATCAATGTTCTGCCCATCACCACCACGCCTTTGCGTGAGCGCCCGGAAGACATTGCGGCTTTGTTGCAGTTCTATGCCGACAGACACGCATTGCCCGGTTCGCGTTCACTGAGGTTTGCCCCGGACATGTTGCAGATGTTGCAGGCCTACGCTTGGCCGGGCAATGTGCGTGAGTTGTCCAACTTGGTCGACCGTTTTTCAACTTTGTTTCCAGCACAAGCCTTGCATGTTCAGACGGTGCCCGCCTGCATGATGCCCTCGGGTTTGGCGGCACTCCAAGCGGGACTTTTGGCGCAAATGCCCGTCAAGGCACTTGAAAATCCAAGCGGCTTTCTGCGGGGGTCTGAGTCGGGTCCAACCGCCAATCGGGACAATACCGTCACGCCCTTGGCTGATGTGGAGAACGCCTTGCCGGATGTGTCCCCAGGTCCGTGGAGTCAGTCAGATCCCTTGGCACATCTGTTTTCAGGGGATGAGGGATCCGAATCGTTGGCCATGACCCGGAGTTTGCCGGCAGCTTTGTCGGCATCCAACGATGAAATGAACGATGTGGAGGAGGTGATTTTGCTGGCGCAGGGGATTCAAACTTTGCCCCCTGATGGCATCTCTTTGAAGCAGCACTTGATTGAAGTGGAGCGCAGTTTGATCGAGCAAGCTTTGACACGAACCCAAGGCAATGTGTCACAAACCGCCAAGTTGCTTCAATTGCAAAGAACCACCTTGATCGAAAAGATCAACAAATACGATTTGCGCGGTGTGGGTTGAAGGCATGCACCCGTTCAGGGTGCGTGCGTGGTGATCAAAATGGGGGTTTTGTTACCTGTGCACATGTGCCGGTGATGAGGTTGACCGTTTGGCCGTCTGACAGGTTCAAGGTCTGCACAAAACGGCCTGTTTTGCGATCGATCACAAACTCTTCCCCGGCGATCATGACCCCAAAGCGCTGGAACATGGCAGGGCGTATGACTTTGAGCCGTGTGCCCATGACCTGCAGCGTGCCTGATCGGCTCTCAGAAATGGCAATCTTGCCTTGGTACCACCCCGAGTTTTTTTCGAAGTCAATTTGCGCCATGGTGATGCGCGAGGGCTCTTTGTCGGTGATGCCCAGTTTGAGTTGACCGTTCAGGTCAAGCTCCAGCTCGCAGATCAAATCCATCACGCCTTTGTTGGCGCCCGGTGTCAAGGTGGTGGTCATTTGGCTGTCGGCTGAGGGGCCGCCTGGTTCGCCCATCACATGGACCAAACCCCAAACACCGCCCATGACCAAGGCGCCCACGCTGGCGCCGATCGCGATGAATTTCAGCATGAACTAACCTTTCGCTGGATCTGCACAAAGTCCAATGTACCCCAATCGGAGTGGTCAGGCTTGGAAGCAAGAAGACCTGGGGTCATTGGTTCAGCACCGTGATGCTGACACGGCGGTTTCGGGCATCTGCAGGATTGTTCGGCACCTTGGGGTTGGTGTCTGCCACACCTTCAATGCGTGAAAAACGGTTGGCGTTGATGCCTTGGCTTTGCATGAACTGACGGGTGGCTTCTGCACGCTCGGTCGACAAGGTCCAGTTGTTGCGCATGCTGTCGGGCGCAAAGCCGAAGCTGTCGGTGTGGCCTCGAATGGCCAATTTGTTGGGCAATGGCTTGAGCGACTTGGCGATCTCGGACATGAGTGCAGCCGCTTTGCCGCCCATCTCGGCCGTACCGGAGGCGTACATGGCGAAGTCGGCTTTGTCGATGACTTCGATGCGCAGGCCATCTTTTTCGCGTGTGATGCTGACTTGGTCCTTGAGCTTGTCAAATTCTTTGCTTTCCGACATTTTTTGTTTGATGTCTTTCTCAAGCTTCTCAAAGTTCTCTTTGTCCTGTTTTTGACTCGGCGTACCCGCGCCATCTTTGCCCGGATCTTGTTCGGAAGGGCCGTCTTTGTTGTTTTCTTCTTTGGAGGACCCAAAGCTCTCAGCCGGTCCGCCCTGGGCCTGGGGGGTCAGCCGCTCGAGCATTGCTGATTGTTTGGCAGTGAAAGGAAAACCATCGGTGTCGATGATGGACTTGCCGCCGAACAAGCCGTTGGAGCCTGCCATTTCTCCAAAAACGATTTGGCTGTGAGACGCAGGTCGAAAGTAGTCGGCCACGCTTTTGCGTTTGTCTTCGCTGCTGGCGCCCAACAGCCACATCAACAAGAAAAAGGCCATCATGGCCGTCATCATGTCGGCCAGGGCAATTTTCCAGGCGCCGCCGTGTGCGCCGGCATGGCCATCTTCGACGATGATTTTGCGGATGATGGGCCGCATCGCCTCCGCTGCAGCCGCCGCTT
>NZ_ALKN02000023.1 GCF_000293865.2 Limnohabitans sp. Rim28
AAACCCTGATGTACAGCCGCCCGGACCTGATGCACCGCATCCTCGAGATCAACGCCGACGCGGTGGCCCTGTACCTGAACACCCAAATCGAAGCCGGCGCTCAAGCCGTCATGGTGTTTGACAGCTGGGGCGGCGTGCTGGCCGATGGCGCGTTTCAGCAGTTCAGCTTGGCTTACACCGCCCGGGTGCTGGCCCAGCTCAAAACCGAGCACAACGGCCAGCGCATCCCCAGCCTTGTCTTCACCAAAGGCGGCGGTCTGTGGCTGCCCGAGATGGCGGGCCTGAACTGCGATGTGCTGGGCCTGGACTGGACCATGAACCTGGGCCGTGCCCGCGCGCAAGTGGGCGGCCAGGTGGGCGGACCTGGCAAGGCGCTGCAAGGCAACATCGACCCGAACATCCTGTTTGCACCGCCGGCGCAGATCGCCACCGAAGTGCGCCGCGTGCTCGACAGCTTTGGCACGCCGCACACCGACCGCAGCACCACGGGCCCCACGCACATCTTCAACCTGGGCCACGGCATCAGCCAATACACCCCGCCGGAGCATGTGACCGCGCTGGTCGAGGCGGTGCACAGCCATTCGCGAAAATTACGTGCTGCGCCTTGAAAACCGAAGAATTAAGCTAGCACAGAAACACGCAAAAAATGCGGTTTTTTTGCAAAAATACAAACTTCTCCTATTGACTTATGCACAAAAAAAGGGCGGGCCACTTTTCATGGGCCGTGTATCTCAGCCGCTTTGTTTGTTTTTCGGATGCCGGCTAAGTCATTGATTTTATTGAATTTTACTGGAATGCCCATCTGGTGAGCAATCTGTCAAAGGCCTTGATTTGCAAGGCCTTGGAGGCCTTGGGGACAAGTTTTCAACAAAGTTATCCACAGATTTTCTGGAGCTCGGTCAAAGCACTTTGAAATCAAGCACTTAGGCTCGATTTCGAGACTTCACCTAACTCTCAAAATTTGAAAATCCACGAATAACACCGGAGCATTTGACATTGTCGATTTGGATTGACATCGCCGTTCAGGCCCCTGCGCACAGCCAAGTGGGCGGCTTGTTGACCTACCGCAGCCCTGTTCGGGTGCAAGCGGGTCAACTGGTTCGCGTGCCTTTTGGCCAACGCGAGGTGCTGGGCGTGGTCTGGGCCATTCGCGATCAAGCCCCGCAGGACATGCCCACCGCCAGTGTGCGCGATGTGTTGGGTATCCTGGAGGGCCTGCCACCACTGGATGCACACTGGCGGCAACTGGTGCAGTTCTCAGCCCAGTATTACCAGCGCTCTTTGGGCGAAGTGGCTTTATCGGCCTTGCCCCCGCAATTGCGCGACCTGACGTCCGAGCAGCTGGCGCGTCGCCTGAAAAAACAAAAAACCGAACGCACGGTACAAACAAGCCCAGGCCCAGCCCTCTCGCCCGATCAAATGACGGTGCTGGACCAGATGGCCACGGGCACCGGCCCATTCTTGCTGTTTGGCAGCACGGGCAGCGGCAAAACCGAGGTGTATTTGCAAGCGGTAGAGCGCATGCTGGCCACCGACCCGCAAGCCCAAGCTTTGCTCATGGTGCCCGAGATCAACCTCACACCCCAGCTCGAAGAACGGGTGCAAGCCCGGTTTGGCTCTGAAGCTGTGGTGTCCATGCACAGCGGCATGACGCCCGCCCAGCGATTGAAAGGCTGGCTGGCCGCGCACGCAGGCCACGCCCGCATCGTGTTGGGCACGCGCATGGCCATTTTTGCGTCCATGCCGCACCTGAAACTCATCGTGGTCGACGAAGAACACGACCCCAGCTACAAGCAGCAAGAAGGTGCCCGCTATTCGGCCCGAGACTTGGCGGTGTACCGGGGGCGCCTGCACACTGCACCCGTGTTGTTGGCCTCAGCCACCCCATCTCTGGAAAGCTGGCACCTCAGCCGACCCGCCGAGTCCGAAGATCCGGGGGGGCGCTACCAGCGCTTGCTGATGCCCTCGCGCATCGGTACCGGCCTGTTGCCCAAAGTGCGCAGGGTTGACATGAACAAACAAGCGCGACGGGCCATTTTGTCGACGCAGTTGGTCGCCGCCATCCAAGAACGGGTCGAGCGCGGCGAGCAATGCATGCTGCTGCTCAACCGCCGAGGCTATGCGCCCGTGCTGCACTGCGCCGACTGCGGCTGGAAAAGCGAATGCCAGCACTGCAGCGCCTTCCGGGTGTTCCACAAGATTGACCGCACCCTGCGCTGCCACCACTGCGGCCTGACCGAGCGCGTGCCCCGCGCTTGCCCCGAATGCGGCAATGCCGACATCGCCCCCATCGGCCGGGGCACAGAACAACTCGAGGAACATTTGGGCGAATTGCTGGCGCACGTCTTGCGCCCCGATGGCACGCCCGTGCGCATTGCCCGCATTGACGCTGACACCACGCGCCTCAAAGGCGCCCTCGAGCGCCAATTGTCCCAAGTGCATTCGGGCGAAGTGGATGTGTTGGTGGGCACGCAGATGATCGCCAAAGGACACGACTTCAGGCGCATCACCTTGGTGGCAGCCGTCAACCCCGACACGGCGCTGTTTTCCAGCGACTTTCGGGCGCCTGAACGGCTGTTTTCGCTGCTCATGCAAGCCGCAGGACGGGCAGGGCGCGATGCCGCCCAAAGCGCCACCAGCGAGATGTGGGTGCAGACCTTTCACCCCACACACGCGCTGTTTGAGGCGCTGAAAAAACACGACTACCCGGCTTTTGCCGCCAGTGAGCTGGCAGAGCGCACCGCCGCCGACCTACCCCCCATCAGCCACCAAGCGCTGCTGCGCGCCGATGCCCGCACCCAAGAAGCCGCCCAAGCGTTGTTGAACGCAGCCCGCGAAACCCTGCAAGCGCATTTGAGCGCCGACCCTGCCACAGCGGATTTGGTGTTGCAAGTGAGTGTCTACCCCGCCGTGCCCATGAGCATGCAGCGTGTGGCCGATGTGGAGCGCGCCCAAATGTTGCTGGAAAGTTCCAGCCGCATGGCGCTGCAAAAAATGCTGTGGCACCTGCACAACGTGCTGCACCAAGTGCGCAGCCAGCCCGAACACAAAGGCGTGATCCGCTGGTTGGTGGATGTAGACCCTCAGGCCATTTAAAAGAGTTGGCGCCGTTGAGGCCGTTCAGACAGCCGGGGCCGTGGGGATGGACCCGACCTTGAATGCAGCTTTCGGCAAGTCAACGGGTCAGAGCGTTCGGCGCTTCCAAGCCGCCCAAGCCACCACAACCAGGCACACCGCCCAAAGTGGTCCCAAACCCCAAGCACCCGCCCACCACGCAAAAGGCGTCAGTCCGTTGCGACCTTCAAAGTTGCCTGTCAGGCTGCCACGGGTGAAACGTGGCAATTGCTCGGTGACCTTTCCTGTGTGGTCGATGATGGCCGTGGCCCCGGTGTTGGTGGCCCGCAGCATGGGGCGGCCCAACTCGATGGCCCGCAGCCGCGAAATGCTCAGGTGTTGATCGACCGCCAAGGTGTCGCCAAACCAAGCGATGTTGCTCACATTCACCAAGGCGGTGGGGGCGGTGGCCGGGTCTGTGAACCGCATGGCCAATTCTTCGCCAAACAAATCCTCGTAACAAACATTGGGCGCTAAACGCTGGCCTTGCCAAGCCAAGGAGGGCTGACGCCAGCCGCCCGATTTGAACTCGCCCAAAGGGATGTTCATCATGCGGATGAACCCGACAAAACCCGGCGGCATGAACTCGCCAAAAGGCACCAAGTGCGATTTGTCATAACGGTAAGGCGCCAGGCCTTCAGGTCCGATGGCCACCACCGAATTGGCGTAGCCCTCTGACAAACTGCCCAAAGGCGCTCCCACCAAAGCCATGGGCCGCCCCGGCTGGGCAAAATGCTGCTGCAAGCCTGACCAATAGCCTTCCGGCAAATGCTGGGGCAACAAAGGAATGGCTGTCTCAGGGGCCACCACCAAGGGCTGGCGGCTGGCACGCAACTGTTCGTCGTACCACTGCAGCGCATCGCGCACACCCCGGTCCGATTGAAACTTGTCGGTTTGCGAAATATTGGCCTGCAGCAACTGCACCTGCCCCTGCCCGGCTGAAGTGGTGAAAGTCGGACCCCATGCCTGCAAGCCCCAAGACGCCAACAAAATCCCCAGCCAAGGTTTGAGCGCCCGCAGACGCCAACCCGCCAACGCCAAGCGCATGGCCAGCCATGCCGCCAAAGCACCCACACCGTAAACGCCCAGCCAAGGGGCCCAGACCACCAGCACGCCATCCACATGGGCGTAACCACCAGCCCCCCAAGGAAAGCCCGTGAACCAGCGCCCGCGCATCAACTCGGCCAAAGTCCACAAGGCGGCAAACAAAACGCTGGCCAAGCCTGGCCGCTGCGCCACCCAGCCCCGCGCCAAACCCACCCAAACCGCCGAAGCCGCCGCGTAATAAAGCGCCAAGGCGCCAGCCAAGGCCAGCACCGCCAAGACCGCCAAAGGCGCAGGCAAACCGCCCACATGGTGCATGGACACGTACAGCCACCAAAAACTGCCTGCCAGCCAGGCCGTAGCAAACACGCCGCCCACCCAAGCGGCGCGCTTGACGGGACTGGGTCCCGCAAAAGGGCCTGCGGCGGATTGCCGCGCCATTTGGGCCAAACCCGCCGCCAACAAGACCAGGCTCAGCACCTGCAACCAACCCAAGGCTTGCCCACTGCCCGGCCATGCGATCGACAGCGCCTGCGCAGCCCCTGCAAATGCCGGCCACAGCAAGGGCCAGGCTCTGCCGCGCATGGGCGCAGCGTTCATGCCGTCGGTCCTGGCTTCACCGTCGGCACGGGTGCCAAAGGCGTCACTGGCGACACCTTGAACCAACGCACCACCCCAGCCCGCGTGTGCAAGACCACGAAACGCAGACCGGCCAATTCATAGGTCTCGCCGCGGTGCGGCACATGGCCCATCTCATGCGCAATCAGCCCCCCTAGCGTGTCGAAATCATGGTCGTCTTCGCCCTGCCGCGCTTGCTTGAGATCCACACCAAAGGCCTCGCTCACGCGCTCCAGCGCGGTGTCGCCACTGACCCGGAAACTGCGATCGGGCAGGCCAAAAATATCCCCCGCATCGTCGGCAATGTCGAACTCGTCCTCGATCTCCCCAACGATCTGCTCCAACACATCCTCGATGGTGATCAGGCCCGCAGTGCGGCCGTACTCGTCGATGACGATGGCCAAGTGGTTGCGGTTATCGCGAAACTGCCGCAGCAAATCGTTCAGGCCTTTGCTTTCGGGGATGAACACAGCAGGCCGCAAGAGGGCGCGGATGTTCAGCTCTGGCGCGCGCTGCAACTTGAGCAGGTCTTTGGCCAGCAAGATGCCGATCACGTTTTCTCGCTCGCCTTCGTACACCGGAAATCGCGAGTGCGCCGTATCAATGACTTGGTGCATCAACTGATCCACGGGGTCTTCAATGTTCAACAGATCCATACGGGGCGCTGCCACCATGACATCGCCAGCGGTCATGTCGGCCATGCGGATCACGCCTTCGATCATCAAACGGCTTTCGGTGTTGATGATCTGGTTGTCCTCGGCCTCGGCCAAGGTCTCGATCAGCTCGGCCGCAGAGTCGGGGCCAGGGTGGATGAACTCTGCCAGTTTTTGCAGAAAACTCCGTTTGTCTTCGCGCTCGGCTGTGCGCGCGGGGTAAGGGTCAGACACGGTCTAGGCTTGCAGGACATGCGGTTGTGGCGGAACACCAAGGATAGCGGAATCGCATGACACCCGGGCATCAGGGTCCACGCGCCGCATCACGCGCATCGCGGACCCCTTGGCGAATCTCTTGCACCGTGGCCAGCCAAGCTCGGAACTGTTGCGCTTGCATTTTGAGCTGGTAATCCACTTCGGCCATCTGTTCTTGCACCAAACCACTGATTTGGCTGTCCAAGGTGGCCTGGGGCAAGGCCAAATAAGCTTCGGTCTCGCTGCCGTCGCGCTGCACCGACGCGCCCGCTTGGCGCGCGATCTTGAGCATGGCCACGTTCTCGCTCAGGGCGTGGATGAACAGCAGGCTGACCCCTTGGTTGCGCGCGTGCATCACCGCATGGCCAAACAGCGTGGCCCCCCAACCTTTGCCGCGTTGATGAGGTGACACCGAGACCCCAAACTCGGCGCAAGTGGCCCATTGCGGATCCACCGAATAGGCCAAATGGGCCATGGCCACCAGCTCCAAGCGCCGATTGAACACGCCGAAAATTTCATCCCGGTCAAAGTTCAAACCGGCCACGTAGCGGCCAATCTGCTCGTCGGTCGCGACATAGCCAAAGCGCAGGTAGCGGTCTTGCGCGGGCAACGCCACCAAATGCCTTTCAATGCGCGGTTGATGCCGGGGCGACAAAGAGCGGATGGGCACCCAAGGCAAAGCTTTGCGGGGCTTTGCGCTGACAGGCTTGGCCAAGGCAACGGACCCAACCCAACGCTGCCATCGGGTGCGGAGCCATCGACGCCAACCCAAAGAACGGAGATTTCGAGGTTCGTTCATGTGATCCCTAGGGTTTCTACTTATTTTGCACCCATTGCGGCGGCCTCGCCTCTTTCAGGTTTTGTCGCATCTGAGACCTGCATCACTGACACTGGGGAATTGCCCGATACCGGACAGCCTTCAAGCTGGTCACAATGGCCGACTATCAGGAGAGATGCGCATGGATCGTTTTTGGCTAAAGAATTACCCCGCCGGTGTGCCCCACGACATCGACACAGAACAATACAAAAGCCTGACTGATTTGATGGAAAGGGCCTTCCGCGAACACGGCGACAACCCATTCTCGGTCTGCATGAACCGCTGGATGAGCTACAAACAGCTCGACGAGTTATCGACTGCACTGGGCGCATGGCTGCAAAACAAAGGGCTTGAGCCCGGCAGCCGGGTGGCCATCATGCTGCCCAACCTGCCGCAATTTGCCGTCACCATGGCCGCCATCTTGCGGGCAGGCTACACCTGCGTGAACGTCAACCCGCTTTACACACCGCGCGAACTCGAACACCAACTCAAGGACTCCGGCGCCAGCGCCATCGTCATCCTCGAGAACTTTGCGGCCACTTTGCAAGAAGTGATTGAACGCACCGCGGTCCAACACGTGGTGCTGGCCTCCATTGGTGATTTGCTGGGGCCCATCAATGGCCGCTGGCTGACTTTTGCAGTGCGTCACTTGGCCAAAATGGTGCCGCCTTTTGAGCTGCCCTTGGCCAACGGTCGCACGGTCACCCCCTTCAAAAAGGCCATCGGCCAAGGCCGCGGCCTGAACTTGCGCCCCACTGCGCAAACCATGGACGACATCGCGTTTTTGCAATACACGGGGGGCACCACCGGCTTATCAAAAGGTGCCGTGCTCACCCACCGCAACATTGTGGCGGCCATGTTGCAAGCCGAAGGCTGGTTTTCGCCGGCTTTGGTCGATGTGCCCGACCTGCGCAAAGTGAACAACATCGCAGCTTTGCCGCTGTACCACATCTTCGCGTTGACGCTGTGTTTGCTGGCCATCCGCCAAGGCTCTTACCTCACCCTGGTGCCCAACCCGCGTGACTTCGCCAAGTTCATTGAAGTGCTCAAGCAGCGTCCATTTCATGTGATGCCCGGGGTGAACACCCTGTTCAACGCATTGATGCAGCACCCGATGTTCAAGTCGATCGACTTCTCATCACTCAAACTCACGCAAGCGGGCGGCATGGCCGCTTCCGAAGGCACCGCCCGCAACTGGCAAAACGCCACAGGCAGCGCCATGATCGAAGGCTGGGGCATGAGCGAGACCTGCGCCATTGGCACCAACAACCCGGTGACGCAAAAAACCTTCAGTGGCAACATCGGCCTGCCCCTGCCGGGCATCGACATCGCCATCAAAGACGACGACGGTCAAAGTCTGCCGGTGGGCAGCTCGGGTGAAATCTGCATCCGTGGCCCCAACGTCATGACCGGCTACTTCAACCAGCCAGCCGAAAACGCCAAAACCTTCACCGCCGATGGCTTCATGCGCACCGGCGACATCGGCATCATGGACGAACAAGGATTCACCCGCATCGTGGACCGCAAAAAGGACATGATCATTGTCAGCGGCTTCAACGTCTTCCCGAGCGAGCTGGAAAACCTCATCTCAACCTGCCCCGGTGTGGTCGAATGCGCTGCAGTGGGCATCCCCGACACCATGCAGGGCGAAACCATCAAAGTGTTTGTGGTCCGCAACGACGCGATGCTGACCGAAGAAGCCGTGGCCCGTTTCTGTCAGGAAAACCTGACCGGTTACAAGCGCCCCAAGTACATTGAGTTCCGCGATGAACTGCCCAAGTCCAACGTCGGCAAAATCTTGCGCCGCGAACTGCGCACCAGCAAATAAGGCATGAGCAACGCCAGCCTGCTGCCTTCGGGCGTGACCGTGCTCGAACGCGGCTGGCTGTCGGCCAACAACGTCCTGCTGCAAGGCGCTGACAGCGCCACCTTGGTCGACAGCGGTTATGTGAAACACCAAGCGCAGACACTGGCGCTGGTGCAACACGCCTTGCAGGGCCGCCCGCTTGATCTGTTGGTCAACACCCACCTGCACAGCGACCACTGCGGCGGCAACCATGCGCTGCAAATGCATTACCCCGAGCTGCACACCTGGATCCCACCGGGGCTGGCGCAAGCGGTACAGCATTGGAGCGAAGACGCGCTCAGCTACAAACCCACGGGGCAAAACTGCCCGGCATTTCGCTTCAACGGCTTGCTGCAACCGGGCAGCACCCACCGCTGGGGCCACATGGACTGGCAAGTGCACGCCGCGCCCGGGCACGACCCGCACTCGGTCATTCTGTTTGCCCCCGAGCACCGCCTGCTGATGTCGGCCGATGCCCTGTGGCAAAACGGCTTTGGCGTGGTGTTTCCGGAGCTCGAAGGCGTAGACGCCTTTGATGAAGTGGCGCAAACGCTGGACCTGATCGAACGCCTGAACCCCGCCACCATCATCCCTGGCCACGGGTCGGTGTTCACCGAACTGGCCCCGGCCTTGGCCTTGGCCCGCAGCAAGCTCAATGGCTTTGCCCAAAACCCAGAACGGCACGCCCGCTATGGCGCCAAAGTGCTGCTCAAGTTCAAACTGCTGGAATGGGGCCAGATCTCCAAAGCAGAATTCAGCGATTGGGCCACCCAAGTCCCCTATCTGCACAGCCTGCACCAACGCTTTGGCCAAGACCTGACTCTGGCGACTTGGCTCAACATGATGTTGGCCGAACTGGAACGCAGTGGCGCCGTACAGCTTGAGGGTGAGATGCTGTTGGACGCTTGAAAGCACTGAACCTGAAACTGAGCCCAAATAAAAACCCCACAGCCTCTTGCGAAACTGTGGGGTGTATCTGGTGGCCTGGACTGGAATCGAACCAGTGACACGCGGATTTTCAACGCTGTATTGAAAACTAAAGATATATATTTTTCAAAGTTCAACAGCGGCCAGGCCAGAGTGGTGTGCACGTTTTGTGCGATTGTAGACGCTAGTGCAAAGTGGCCACCGTTACGAATAACAGCGCTCACGGCCCAGCCACTACACAACACTTGAATGTCGTTTAACACGACACTTCACCGCTGAAAACCAGCACGCAGCTTGTTCGACGCTACATCAATCGCAGCATCTAACTCACCAGCCAAGACCGCAGCTTTGATGACCTCCAGCGTGGGCACAAGCTCTTTCTCGCTGGCGAGTTCCACGGCGTATTTGCCCTTTGCAAGTTCCAGCAGCTTTGCCCCATACCGCACGCTCAGTGCCAGCTTGCCATTGTCGGCAGTGAACCACCATTGTTTGACCCGCTTGTTAACTTCCACTTGCTTGCGCAGTCCAGTTTCAGGGTCGGCAATACTGCGGAACTTGGTTGGCGAAAAATGGGTGCCTGCTTGCTGTGCCTTGGCAAGCTCTGCTTGCTCCCACAATCGAGAGGCCAATTTGTTGCGCCGCACTTGGACTGCGGGCATATGAGTGGGTTTGATTGCTGCGCTCAGCTTGAGAGTTGCGAGGGTTGCCATATGCATTGCCTTTCAGTTGTAATTAATGCATAGACAACTTTAAGTTCAGCCACCAACAACGAGCAACCGAAGTCCATTCAGTTTGGCGGGGCGTTCTAGTGACGTTTCAGAACGACAACTGCACTAGCTAGCGCTGTCACCACGCTTGCCACTTCTAGCGTCGTTATTCGGGACGCTGCACACGCCTAGTGAGGGTTGGTAGCAGCTATCAGACTCTGAAAGAGTCGATAGGTCCTGAGCGACCGAATACTACCTTGTTCAGCGTTATCTACTGAGTTGATCACGAGAATCGTTTTTGTATCGCGATCAATGCCGATGTACTGCCCATACACGCCCTGCATAAAGTACCGCCCCGGCTTCTCGCGTAGCCAAAACTGATAGCCATAGCCTGTCGCCATTTGGGCTTGGTTGTACTTGAAGCCCTCTGGTTGGCGTTCAACATTGGTGGCTTGGTCAATGTATTCAGCTGACAGCACACGCTTGCCGTTGATTTCGCCCATATTGGCAAGCATCATTGCAACCTTCGCGTAGTCAGATTGAGTAGCATTGAAGAAAGCGTGACCAAGCTCAAGGCCTTCACTGTCAGTGCCCCAAAAAGCATCCTGCTCTGCACCGAGTGGCTCCCACAACTTTTCCTGCATATAGTTACAAATGCTCTTACCAGTTGCGCCACGCAATACTTCAGCAAGCACACCAGTCTCGACACTGGCGTAGTTAAATTTTTTGCCTTCGTCAGAGATGCCACGCTGCATATTGTTGAGCGTCCTGATTACACTGGGATTGCCCCCCATTCGTACGCCCTGTTCGTAATAGTAAATATCATTTTTACCAGTGTAGGTCTCATTGAATTGGATGCCTGAGGACATACGCAGCAACGAACGAATTGAGACCTTGCTGTAACTGGACACGTTGATACGACTTGTGTACCGGGAGACTGGGTCATCTAGGCTCTTGATCAATCCCTCATCCAATGCAGCGCCAATCAAAATGCTGATCATCGACTTTGCCATCGAAAACGATGTGAATAGGTCCGTTTCTCGGCGCTCGCTGCGGTAGTGCTGATCGATGATCTTGCCGTCACGCACCACCATCAAGCCCATCACATTGTTTTTGTCGATGTGCTCTTTCAGGCTGTAGTTGAAAACTGCTTCATATTTCACGCTGGACAAGTCACGCGGACTGCGCAGTAACGGCATTGGAGAGGATGACTTCCACACTTTGCAGCTTGGCATTGCTTCTGCCATATGCGTGAAAAGCCCAACCTTGTGTGGTGTCGTCGTATCTGAAGAATTTGGAACCAAATAACGCTTATCTCGTTCTTCGTGTTCGATGAACTGGGCGCTTGCCAAATTTGCAACGAATGTAAACAGCAAACATATTAATTTTTTTAAAATCATAAAATATAATTTATTATGGATTAGTCGCTTTAATCAGGCTATCGAAAAGCCTTCTTGATCTTAGTGTTCGCATTCCATTAACACGTACAGGGTCTGCTGTATGGACAACAAGTACGGATTTTGAATCACGATCAACAAATACATATTGGCCATATGATCCGACCATAGCGTAACGACCGGTACTTTTTTGCAGCCAAAATTGGTATCCATATCCTGATAACTTGTCTGCCTGATCGTACTTAAACCCTTCAGGCTGCCTCTCCACATTTGTCGCCTGATCAATGTACTCTGCCGATAACACACGCCGACCGTTAATTTCCCCCATATTGGCAAGCATCACAGCTACTTTGGCATAGTCAAGTTGCGTTGCATTAAATCCAGAGTGACCTAAAACATTACCTTCGCTATCTGTTTCCCAAAAAGCGTCTGACTCTGCACCGATTGGTCCCCAAAGTTTTTCTTGTGTATATTGACAGATACTTTTACCAGTTGCACCACGTATGACTTCGGCAAGTACTGCAGTTTCAATGCTAGCGTAATTGAATTTCTTTCCTTCATTAAAACTGGTGCGTTGCCACTGGTTAAGTGCTTTTGGTACGCTTGAAGTTGAATTTTTACGTAGTGATTCGTCAAATTCAGTGCTATCGCCTTTGGCCGTATTCGGCTCAGTAAATGGGATGCCGGAAGCCATCCGAAGCAATGAACGAATTTTTATCTTACTGTAACTGGATTGATTTATTCTATCTGTATATTTTGAAACTGGATCTTCAAGACTTGCAATCGCCCCTTCATCAAGTGCGATGCCTATTAAAATGCTAGTTATTGACTTGCCAGATGAAAAGGATGCGAATAAGTCATCAGCTCGGCGTTCATATTGGTAATGCTGGTCAATAACTTTGCCATCTCGCACAAACGCAAGACCCATTACGTTATTTTTTTCGAGATGCTCTTTTAATGTGTAATTGAAAATTAACTCGTATTTTGTATTCGATAAGTCACGTGGGGCACTCGGCAATGGCACAGGCGCAGATGATTTGGCAACTTTGCAAGTTGGCGTTATCTCAGCCATATGCGTAAACATTCCAACTTGGTTGGTCGTGCCTCGAACAAACGAAGCAGGTATCGGGTAGCGCTTATCTCGTTCTTCGTGCTCGATGAACTGAGCGCTTGCCAGATTTGCGAAAAGCAAAAGCAACAAACCGAGCGACTGTTTCATACTCATTCTTTAGCTGGAGGGGTTGTGTCAGTGTACGTTCTTAACTCGGCTCGCGCTGCTGCTCTTGCTACACCCACAAACAATAGTGAGAGCTGATCAACCTGCACCAATTCCCGCCAAGCTGATCTGAGCCTTCTTCAGCTTCTGCCGTTCGCGTTCTGCCTTTAGGTTGTTGGCCGCCGTGTCCTTTTGGCGCTTGAGTCCGTCAATTCGTGATTGCTCAGGTGTTGTCGGTGCGATAGGTTTGACACCCGTAATTTCGTTGATCTTCATACCGCCATCCTCAACCAATCAGCACGGGTAGTGCTGTGTAATGATCGCCATCATTGCGCATCTGTACAGCAGCAACGGCTTTGATGATCATTCGTCGCACCGCCATATTTACTGAATTGATGTGTTGCATTCGATCTGCAATTTCTTCCGTAATTGTGATCAATGCCTGCTTTATCTCACTGCAGGGTGTGTGTGTCTGTTTGTATGTCAGCACCTCAGCTAGGTGTATGAGTGCATTTGTTGATAGGTCAAGGTTTTGCGCAATGATGCTGCCGTAATAACCTTCACTTTTTCCGCAGTACCTACTGAATCGACGTACTGTCATATCTGGAATGGCTTTTTGAGTTAGCTTATATATATCTTTTGTTGAAGTCATAGTATCCCCTTTGTATTTTTATACTTCTGCTTGCTAGTGCAAGCGCAATTACGTTTTTCTATCGAAAAACTTATTGCAATTTTTAATCTGATTTAAATCTAGAAAGACCTTAATTACCTTTTTTAATTTATTTAATGTAGAGCTGATTCACTAGGAAGCGCAGATTCCACGCCTGCTACGGCGCGTGGATCGAATATTCACTGAGGTATTCTTGATCTACATATACACAACTTTATTACAAGAAAGGTCGGTTTTGCTATTGCCTTTTACGTGCGTCCATAACGCAAACAAAGAGTGCCTATGTAGCAGCAGTCTCTTTGCTTTGTGGGTTACTTACAATGCAAGGTGCATTGCAGCGTGGTTTTCCCACTCACTTTAACTATTGAGCTATTTTCAGCTCATTCCTACGAAACCAAGTTATTGCAAACGTTATTTCATTTCTAAAGTCGTTTAATGCATCCTGCCATCAGCAGGTTAGTGCAATACCCCAGCGCAACAAGCTACGCTTTCTTTACCGTCACACATCAGAACGGATTTAGCAGCACAATTCAATCGGCGTGCAACCTTAAATCTTGTTTGTATAAACTATTTATGCCGCAGCCAGTTTATTTGCTTCATATGTGCGTTTTTTAGTGGCATCGAATATCAAAGTAGCAGGTCTTAAGAAAAGGGGTTTACAAGGCATTTAAAGCTGCAGCCTAATGCGACCCGCCAAAGAATATAACTATATTCTTTATCGCCATTGATTTCATTGAAGAAATTGCGCCTCCTATTTCGGTTGCTCGTTCTCACAAAAGAAAACAAAATTGTGCATCAATTTTTATTTACTTGAAAGAGTTGCACAAATGGCCCAAGCAAAAACATTGACTACAAATGAGTTACGGCAAGTGCTGGACTACACAGCAGACCACTCTTTTGCTATGCGCAATCGGATGATTTTGTTATTTAGTTTTTGGTCTGGAATGCGTGTGGGAGAAATTGCCAGCTTGCGCGTGGCCGATGTGGTTGATGCCGGTGGAAAGGTCAAAGCCGAAATCAAACTTGCACCAGAACAGACAAAGGGCAAGCACGCTCGCACCGTGTTTCTGTCGCAAAAGTTGCGCGATGAGTTGCAGGTCTACTGCGACATTCGGGCAGTGAAGGACCGCAAGCAGGCGTTTTTTCTAACAGCTGGCGGCAAGCCCTTCTCCGCCAATGTAATGACGCAGCACTTTTTCTGGCTGTACAGGAAGGCAGGTGTTGACGGTGCCAGCAGCCACAGTGGCCGCAGAACATTCATCACAACGCTTGCCAGCAAAGGCATTGGCGTGCGCGTGTTGGCTAGTCTCGCAGGCCACCGCAGCATTGCAGTGACCCAATGCTACATAGACGTAAACGACGATATGAAACGAAATGCCGTGGAACTGGTTTAAGCGTCAAGCCTGACCGCAGCAGCAATCATTCAATCGCATCCGTGTCGACCTCTTCCTGTCCAGGTGGTTTGATACAAGGAAAGATGCCAGCTTCTGCGTTCTCAATCAACAACCGTGCCTGACGCATCAAGCGGCTAACTTCTATGCCATAGCGAACCCGTTTTTGTTCATCGGTCATAGGCTTGCCTGTTTTACTTCGGAGTTGGAACTCAATGTCCAGTTCTGTTTTGAGCGCAATGCGATACAGCGAAAAGTTTGGAAATTTCACTCTGCATTCATAGACCGCCAACATCCGGCGCACCGTGTCCATTTGCATCTTGGACGAGTTCAACTTGCGAATGGCCGTGCTGACCTTACGAGGCACTACCGGCTCACGCTCTACATAGGCCTCATCCAAGAGTTTGTTGATCTGCCGGATCACAGTGCTCCGCCTCAATGTCAACGGCACCTCCAGCACGACCCTGTCCTTCATATTCTGGATATGCGAAAGTTCATTTAACTTGGAATGCATTTCGACCTTGGGTACTGGCCGGCGCTCTGCAAACAATTTGCGCCCAGTAGTCATCCACCAAGTTGGAAATGAAGTCCTGACATCCCCAAAGTCTTCGTACAGGTGCCGAAGCGAGTGCACCCCTTCCGCTTCACAGCAGTCCATATAGCGGCCACTGTTTTGAAGTGTGCGAAACCACAAGTTGTACCAGCTGTTTTTCGCTTTGGTCAGTTCTTGCTGCAATTCCGAGTTGCCAGAACCGCCGAGGCGTGGCCGGTTGTGGCGGATACCCAGCTCTTTGTGCTGCAAAAGGTCGTCGTCTTGTTCCATTTGGAACAAATATACACGAATCAATATTTATTTTTGCATTTTTCTTTATTTGTACATCACACAAAACTCATACAAGATCATATAAATCGATAACTACTAGCACAAATATTTGTACTGTTTTGATATTTTGTCAAATAAATTATAATTTCATACAATGAAAGCACTTAGACGCAATAACGCTTTTAAGTAGACCTTAGCGCCGAAAGCGCAAAGTTCTTTTAGTTCAATTGCATTCACTTATAAGGAATCACAATGCAAAATACCATCACTCAAACTACCACCGCTACCACCGCTACCACTGCAAGCAATGTCGTTTCAAACGACAAATCAAAACAAGTCGCACACATCACCGCGGCTATCGAAAACTTGGTCGCACAGCGCGAACAATGGCAGCAAAATGCCTTCCGTACCAGCAACGATCAGTTGTACTCGCTGCTGCAAAGCTGCTACTCGCTGTACAAATCAATGGAAGGCACTGACACAGGCGCCAAGGCAATGCGCGATCAGCTCAAGGCCTACATCGACAGCAAGGGATACACCTTCAAGAAAACTACCCACACGATTGCCAAACTGATCAAGTGCGTTTTTGGCGTGGAAGAACGTCGCCGCATCAGCACTTACACCCTCGTGTTGCGTTCTGCATTGGCACGCAAAACAGGCGTCTTGGAGGTTGTGAACTTCATTCGCAACGAAGGCGGCATTGAGGAAATCCGTTTGGCGAAGTCACCAACTGCTTTGAGCACCAAGCAAAAAGCGCAAGTGGCCTCAAATTCCGTCTCTGCTCGCTCGCTTGCCTCTGTCAGCAGTGATGCATTGGGCACGATGTTGGATGCAGGCAAAGTGGGTAGCAACACACTGCTGATTGGAACTTGGCAAGCAGACGGCAGCATCGTTGTGCGCGCAGTGGTTAACAGCGATACCGCAATGAACGCAGCACTCGCCAGTCAGTACTCGGTCATCAAAGCGTCTGAAAAAGAACAGGCTGCGGCCAATGACGCGGCCATCATCAGTAATGCAAAGAAGCAAGCAATAGCCGCAGCGGTAGCCTCAGCGACCGTCACTGCTTGAACCAAGTCGGAGCATCTTAGTGATGCCCTTCTCTTACCAATAACCATTTAATAGAGAGCCCAATATATGTTTAAAGATTTTGAAAAGCACTTTTCCCCAAAAATAATTGACGATATCGTTTTCTCAGACGACGACACTCGCGAACTGATTGATGATCTTGTAACGGGAACTAGACCTTTCCCTGTTACTGAAGGCAAGTGCGGAATTTTGCTTTACGGTGTCCCGGGCACCGGTAAAAGTGCACTCGCCAAGCTGCTGCCTAATGCAATTGAACAGGCACGAAGTGGAAGTGACGTTACTGCTTCCACGTATATTCGTGTTCAGAGTGGCAGTAATGGAATGATGACGATAAGAAACTTGCAAGAACGAGCAAAGCATTTACCGTGGGACACATACAACTACTTTGTCCTTGATGAAGTCGACAACCTGACTTCAGATGCTATGCTCACGCTCAAGTCAACAATGAACTATTCGCATACGCTCTGGGTAATGACCACAAATTATTTTGAAAAAATTGACTCCTCTGTCAGAGATCGCTGTCATTGCATTTCCTTCAATGCGGCGCCAGCTGAACGCTGGCGCCCGCTGGCTCGTCGAATTCTTCAGCACGCCAACATCAACGGCATAACTGATGCAGAACTTGAGGCAGTAATCACTCCCTGCAACGGCAGCGCAAGAAATATCACAGATGCCATAGTTGATCTTGCCATCAGGGCGTATAGGACACACGCCAAAAATTTGCTGGAAACTTAGCCTATGAGATTTAAAATACTAATATGCCCTACACGCTGCCGTTTTAAATTCCGTTTGCGATACGGTTAAACGGGCTTCTACGATGCAGCTGTAGGGCGTTTCCAACGCTGCCCACGCCCGATATTCTAACTCCGCCACCAGTTAGAGTAAATCTTGTAAGTCAGTCTCCATCTGAGTTATGGCTTTTATTCCTGTTCACCCACTACCACCATCTAATCAATCACAATAATTGCCAAAGATAATGAACCCATCGTAAGGACTTTTAGCAAACCAACCCGGCCTGCAAGATTTAAGTTTATTGAATTTTGATCCACCGTAAAGCGGCAACAAAGGGAACAGGACTCCAAATACCTTATCGCAAATACTCATAGATTTGCCAGCAAACAACACACCCCATCCGCCAGCAATGTAAATGTAGCTTTATAAAAGCAAAACGGTCAGCGACGCCGAATTTTTTGACCCATTAAAATTTAAAAATTCTAATTTTTACTCAACTCGTATCTATTTGGCGGTATCCAATCAACTATTTTCTCGTGTATTTCCGTAAGAGATTTTGTATCCTGCTCTAAATCTTTTATTTGTAAAAATATATCCTTAGCTTTATAGGCGGCTGTCATACCAATCTCATAGCGCATACCATCTCCATCATTTGACTCATAAACGGCAATCGAAAAACCATTGTGCGCTACGATGTTTCTTCTTTTAGCAATATAGTTGATTTCCGAAAAAGCTTCCTTGATTATCTGAAATGATTCAGCGTTCCAATCTTTCAAAGCAGCTTCCGCCAAATCTGCAACTTTGATAAAATTTAAAGTACGAAGCACTTCGAACTGAGAGGGCAAACAACTAAGTCTTACGACTTCCTTTACTGCCGATTCAATGTGCCCGAACTCAATGATAAAGTTTCCAACAACTGGTGCCCATTGATCTCTCAGTTGCTTAGGTACGAAATCCATCAATTACCCTACCTCATTGTTTCTTCCAAAATATTTAGGAAGATACTTGGTAAGTATCCAACCCCAAAAGAGTCCCCCAGCGAGCACTTGTACGATTGCGTACACAACTGACTCAGTGGAAAACCCATAAGTATCGGCGCTGCGAAATGCTTGTACTGCCGAAATCAGTGAAGCCAAAATGAAAGCACGAGGACTTATCCATTTGGGTAAATACTTATCCATTTCTGACCTCAACTTTTAGTTTTGAGCGTTGAACAGACAGAGACGAGACTTTCTCAAAACTGCCACTACACACATCATAACCATAGCAGTAAACGCTTATTCACTGTGCCAACCTGTCCGCCGCCATAGTTGCTGTCAACTTGCTGTAGTGCCGCTCAATCATTGCGGCCGAATTGCCCATCTGCTTTGACAGGGTGTGTATGTCGACCTCACCACGAAGCATCTCCATCGTGGCGTAGGTGTGCCGCAATGAATACAAAGTCCTGTTGTCCCCGCTGGCATCCAGCGCCAGCCCACTATCGCGCATCAACCGCCTGAACGTGCCCACAAGACTGTGGGGTTGGTGCCCATCGCTGAATCTGAACAACAGTTTTGGCACCCGCGTTGACAGTGTCGTTTCAAACGGCACATCGCATACATCCTTTTGCCGTGCGTGCAGTCGTTGCAAGACATCTACGGCCCTGTGTTTGGCAATGAGCCAGCGCCCACCGGTTTTGCCATCAACCCATATGCGCAAGTACCTGATGCCCTTGTCGGTGTGCCATTCGATGTCGCGCCAGCGAATGCCCATTGCTTCAGTGCCGTGTCGCATCCCAGTCAGCAAAAGCATTTCCACGTAGTCACGAAGCAAGGGGCGAATCTCGCGCTCCACACTCATCCTGCCCTGCTGGCTCCACGGCTCCATAAATGCCAGCAGTTGTGTGATTTCTTGCTCGCTGAATGCGGGTCGCGTCTTGCTCTTTTCGCCCTTGCTTGTGAGTCTGGGTACGGGCACACGTTCACTGATGAAGCCACGATCTACCGCCGTACCAATCACGCGACTCCAAGCACTTGCAAAATTGTTCAAGGTGCTGGTCTTGGGTGTCCGCGCCAGCCTTCTGTCACGCCACTGCTCAAACCCACGAACATCACTGTGCGTCAATGTCTCAAGTTGGCGCTCGCCAAAGTAGGGCACGAAGTAACGCTCGATGATGCTGGCGTAATCATTCAAGCTGGACTTGGTCTTTTTTAGATCAATCAAGTGCCTGAGTTCATCCAAGCAAATAGCCGCGATCTGTGCAAACGAGTGTGCTTGGTGTGCAAGGCCTAAGCGTTGTCGGTATCTGGACTCGTCATACAGGTCACACGCGGCCGCAATGGCGTGTTCAAGACTGGCCTTGCCAGTTGTTCGGCGATGCCAAGTGCCATCAGCAAGTCGGTAACGGCATTGATACAGCAGGCTGCGGCTTCGCCTGTAAAGCACCAAATCACCGTCACGCAAATAGACGCTTTGTGGCTGTGTGCTGGCTAGGCTGGTGAACAGCCTGCGAAGGCCTCGGCCAGAACTTTGATGTGTGTTGGACTCATTCATTTGAACAAGTCCCGTAGCGTGGCAGCAGAGTGATGCCAGCGTAAGCGTCGATGGAATTGACGCCCCAGAATGAGAAAAACCGCCGTTCTACAGAGTAAAACGGCGGTTCTAATTGGTGGCCTGGACTGGAATCGAACCAGTGACACGCGGATTTTCAACGCAGTCGGCTGGTAATTTTTCCTTCAAAATCAAGAACTTACACTTGAAAAGTAGCTCCGTGTAATAAACCGTGCAATTGAATTTTTCGGACCCAAAAATAGCGAGAGCGTGTTTATAGAGCAGACGCCACCCAGTTTCCATCTTTGTTTCTCTTGACCAGCATAAATCTACTGGCGTACCCACTTAGTACATCCATGTCGAATTCGTACTTCTGTCCATCAACGATGACGTAGCGGATGTCTTTTTCCATTCCGTTGAGCAACCCAAGCTCGTAGGTTGCTTGTGAAATTTGAGAAACGACATCAAGATCAACCAAGCCAAATTCGATGTCTTCCAGAGTGACGTCTTTGGCAGCACCAAAGCTGCATGCCATCTCGCCCAATTTAACCTCCTCAAACTCCAACACAATCATTTCGTTTTTGTCTATCGGAAAATTTTCCCCAACTGGCTCACAGTTTTCATATCTGGCGATGAGTGTCTTTTCCCTGTCAGAGTCGAATTCTTCATGAAATTCACAGCCCTCAGAAAGGATTCCAATTTCTTCAATCTCCTGGGCCCCCTCTGTCACGATAGTTGTCCGGTCTCTTGAAGAGACAAATTCAATCCACCGAGGGGACGGGAAAGATGGAACTCATGCCAGTCTATGGCCCGCAATTCAAAGAACAGATCGTCAAAAAGATGATGCCGCCTCACAACCAAAGCGTTGCCCAAATCAGCCG
>NZ_ALKN02000024.1 GCF_000293865.2 Limnohabitans sp. Rim28
TCAATGTCTTTGAGCCGGTACAAAACTTTCCCCACGATTTTCAAGTATTGCGGCCCCTCGCCGACGGTGCGCCAGCGCTGAAGTCGGGCGACTGAACACACCCAGCGCTCGGCGAGCATTTTTTCGGTCAGGAGTTGGCGGGCAGGTTCGGCCGGGACCTCTGGAACCAGGTGTTGGGGCTCGAACTTGGGTTCGTTGGCTGCGGTTTTGGCGATGCCACTGGACAGGGCGTCCAGCACGTCACCCATGTTTTCAACCCGTGGATTCGAAGATGAGGTGTTGTTAGTAGCCATGGCCTTGCTCCTTGATGCCTATATGCAGTGGTTTCATATAGGTTCATACTGGTTGGCTAGGTGTTTTTTCTCAGCGGGGGGGGGGTAGTGTATGCACGGGCAAGCATGGCCCTTGCGGTTTCGCAATCCGACCACACGTGGGACCAAGTGACTCAGATTGCTATTCTTTGCACCGCTGACAAGTAATCTGCACCTCTGGCCTCAGCAAATAGGTCCAGCGTCAGAGTGATCGCAGCCTGCAATACGAGTCCGACGCCAATGCCCGCTGCCATCTCGTGGCGCTGCAAAAAGGCAATCATCCCGACGCCGATGATCAGAAACAGCATTTCGATTACTTTGTAGATTGAAAAGTTTTTCATGACGGTCTGCATGCGGGTGGTTTCCTCGGCTTTTAGTACCGAAGGGTTCAACTGCAGCTGTGCGCTCAAGGTTGACACCTGCGAGTCGGTGCGGAGGTATACGGTGCCACCCACCACTATCTGCATCAAACCAATAAACACCAACGGATAGGCCATAGACTTCAGGCGGTGCCCATTCACCCAGAGCCAGACGCTGATAGCTAAGGCCAGAAGGCCAACGGCAATAAAAAGCACGCTCTCTTGCTTCTCTGCGACGAAGTAGCTGTTCATGTTATCAATCATGGTGTTGGCTTTATAAAATAGGTCTGGTCAAAATTTTCACCACTTTAGTGGCCAGATTGCGCGGCGTGAAACGCATGCTTTGAGCCATCGCCCAATTGACGAAGCCAGGGATGTAGACGCGCTGTCCGCGTTGCATGGCGCGGTAGCCCAATGCAGCAACTTCCTTGGAAGTGGGAAGTTTTTTGCCTTTAATCAGGGCAGAGTTTCCAAGGACAGCCTTGTCCTGAAAGCCCGAGGCTGTCGGGCCGGGGCACAGCGCAGTGACGGTTACACCAGTGTCTTCCAGCTCGGATGCCATAGCTTCCGAAAAGCTAAGAACGAAAGATTTTGTGGCGTAGTACACAGCCATGTAAGGGCCTGGCTGAAAGGCCGCTGTGGAGGCCGTGTTGAGAATTTTGCCGCGCGTCGCCAACAGATCGGGCAGGAACAGTTTGGTCAGTACAACGACTGTGTTCATGTTGAGCTGCATCATGGCCAGCTCAGACCTTAGTGAAGAGTCTTTGAACTCGCCAAAGGCCCCGTACCCAGCGTTGTTCGCCAACGCGCTCAGGACGATACCCCGCGCTTTGATATCGGCGTGCAGCCGTGCAGCACCATCATGGGTTTCCAAGTCTGCGCCAATGACAGTGACGGATACCTTAAACTTCCGTTGCAGCTCATCGGCCAAGGCTTGCATTTTGGCCACGCCCCGAGCTGCCAACACGAGCTGGTAGCCATCTTGCGCAAATTGGTGGGCTAGCGCCATGCCGATACCTGATGAAGCACCAGTGATGAGCGCGGTTTTGTTGGTTGTTGATAGTGTGGTCAAGATTAATCTCCATAGTCGTTTTGTCGATTAAGAGATTAAAAACCCGGTAGTAAGGTGCCAGGTCAAGACATTTCTTTCCCTTGATTTGGCACACACAAACATTTGACCTGGCACCAAAGTGCCGGGTTTAACATGTGTTGACGGCTATGTAGTCGTCTAGGCCACCCCGAACTAAATCTGGATTAACGGTCCTGACGCAGGCTTTAGGAAGACGCCCTTGCTCTCAATAACCGGAAACAAAATATGAAAAGTGTAATGACCGTAAAGGCTTTCAAGAATTTGCAGACGACCAGCGCCTTGTGCAAGGCTGCCAGCGTGACCCGTGGTCAATTGCGCTTATATGAAGAAGAAGGGCTGATAGCCCCTCAGAGCAGAACGGAAGCTGGCTATCGCCAATATGGCAACGAAACACTGGACCGGCTCAGGGCCATACTGCACCTGAAGCAACTCGGCCTCACGCTAGCAGAAATCGCACTCCTGCTGTCTGATCGCGATCACGGCGTCCTCGACGAACAAGCGATACAGCAACTGGCGGGAGAAGTATTGTCGAAAATTGATGAACGCATTGCCGGTCTGCAAGTTATTCGAGGCTATTTGGCTCCGGTTGCCATGGGTGACATGAGCGTGTTGCAGGACGATGATTGCAACTTCGTCGTTGAATTCATGACCGCTCTTTCCGCCGAGAAAACCAAGCGCCGCGCCTGAACCTGACGGTTAGATCAGGTGTGTTTTATCCAGACCGACTACTCGAATTGAAGATGTCTCAATTTTTAGAATGCTGACTTAGACCCCAAGTGCTTAATCGGCTTGTTCTTGGGAAACTTAGGCGGTTTGTGATGAAGCATGTTCTGCCCCGCCATTGCAAAGACCTCCAACCTGCTCTGCAGGTGTTCAGGCAAGCTCAGGCCCCGCACACGCGGGGCTTTTTGTTGGGTATTCCGGATCAGGTTCCTCCCCAGTGTCCCGGTGTGAATGGCGCGCATGGCTGGCGGGAAACTCAGGTTCACCGGGTGCAAGCCATCAGGCGAGTACGGGAAGTCCTGTGAAGTTGTGCGCGAACACGGCACGCCCTTCGCGAGTACCGGTCATGTAGTTCAAATCTGCAAGTTGCATGCGGCGATCGAACTCGCTTTGGCCCGGAAATTGGTGGACCATCGTGCACAGGCCCGCCGAAAACCGCTGGACCAACCACATGCGTTCGAGGCAGGTGTCGGCGTAGCGGTCTAGCCAGCGTTCATCATGGCGTTTGTAGTGTTCCACCAGCGAGCGGCCAAGTACCTTGATGTCCGCCATCGCAGAGTTCAAACCTTTGGCGCCTGTGGGGGGAACAATGTGAGCCGCATCGCCGGCCAGAAACAGGCGGCCAAAGCGCATGGGTTCGCAGATGAAACTGCGCATGGCGGTGACTGCTTTTTGTGTGATGCGACCTTCGTTGATGGGGGGCTGCCCATCGACATCGAGCCGCTTGTGCAATGCCGTCCAGATGCGATCGTCTGACCAGTTGTCGGGACTGTCGTCCGGTTCGCACTGCAAATACAGGCGGGTGACCTCGGGTGTGCGAATGCTCATCATGGCAAAGCCATCGGAATGGCAACCCCAGGTGATGTCTTGGATGGCCGGTGGTGCGTCAGCCAAAATGCCCAGCCATCCAAAGGGGTAAACACGGTCATAAAGCCGCAGTTTGTCGTGAGGGATGGCGCTGCGACTGATGCCCCGAAAGCCGTCGCATCCCGCAACGAAATCGCAGGACAGTTCGAGTGGCTGGCCTTCGGACTCGAAATGGATGACGGCTCGATGGCTCTCTAGGCCTTTGATGTGCGTCACAGGTGCATCATAGAAAATTTGGGCGCCTGCCTCCTCGCGGACTCGCATCAGATCGGCCACCACTTCGTGCTGTGGATAGACCCAGGCGCTTTGACCGCCCGATGCCTCGTGGAAGTCCAGCCTGTGAGCGCGGTTGTTGAAGCGAAAATCCAGCGCATGTTGTTCAAGTGCCAGTCGGTCCATGCGTTCACCCAGGCCGACTTCGCGCATCATCTCAACCGTACCCTGTTCGAGCACCCCGGCGCGAAGTCGGGAGCGCACATGATCTTGCTGCGAGCGTTCAACGATGACCGACTCGATGCCCTCCAGGTGCAGCAGGTGAGAAAGCATCAAGCCTGCGGGGCCCGCGCCAATGATGCCAACTTGTGTCCGTATCACGGGCAGTCCTCCAGGGTGATCATCCTCATGCCGGTTGTCATCGACGCGTGGCCATACCGGTTAATTTTTTGCGCGCTTGGGGTGACCATGCGTGTCTTCAGTCGCTCGCCAAGACCTTGCGGCTTGCAAAAAACCAGTATCCTCCTCTTATAAAGACCATGCGCCCAAGGAAGTCTTGAATGTCGATGGCCTCACCCTTGGCGCTGGATGAGGTCCTTGATGCCGGACTGAATGTCTTGCTGGTGCACGCCACTTGTTTGTTTTCGAAATGCAAAAAACCATGAAAAACCGTGTCCTGATCGTCGCCTTTTTGGCCTTGCCCTTGCTGCAAGGCTGTACCGTGCTGGCCATTGCGGATGTAGCCGCGTCCACCGTGATCTATGGCGTCAAGACGGCGGTCAATGTGGTCGATGCGGTCACGCCAGACATCATCAACCGGGATAAAGACAAAAGCAAAAAGTAGGATGGCGCTGGCCTCAGGCCTTGCGGTGCTCGGCCAGGTCGTTCCACGCATCCTGGCGGGTGATCAGGCCACCGCGCACCTCCATCCGGTCGATGAAGCGGATGCCTTCAAAAGACTCGCCATCGAGCCATGTCCCCTGCAAGCTGCCGTGACAAAAAACCACCGTCACATCGCCTTGCCAGCTTTCTTCAAATTGGTCGAAGTGCTTGCCAATGCGCGTGTAGCGTTGAGCGGCCCAGGCGTTCAGTTCGTGCAAGGTGTGCATGACGACAGCACCCGGAAAACACATTCGAAAGTCGGGTGACAAAAAGCTTTGCGCATGGGCCAAGTCACCGGATTGCAAGGCTGTCAAAAAATCACGCACCACGTCAGATGCCACCGGATGCGCTGCACGGCCTTCGCTGAAGACCTTGCCGTCGCGGCGGTAGGTGCTGACCTCGTTGACAAACACGGTCGTCCCCGCTTCGGGGGTGTCGATCACTGAGCGAACCGCCTGCGCCAAGCGGTTGACCACGCGGTGCTGGGTCTGTGCAGCGTAACCCGGTAGCAGGGTGATCGAAACGACCGGCATGAGGCCTTGTTAGATGCCCAACCAGCCGTTGGTGCGAGCAAAGTGCAGTGCCTGTGTGCGGCTGTTGACGCCCAAGCGGCGAAACAGACGCCAGAAGTGCACCTTGACCGTGTGTTCACTGATGTCGAGCTTTTCCGCAATGTCTCGGTTGGACAAACCTTGGTCCAACATCAGGATCAACTGTTTTTGACGCTTGGACAATTTGGTCGGGCCCGAAGGGGTGGCCGCGTCTTCGGCGGCGGCGTCTTCTTCCGTGACCAACAAGGTCCGCAGGGCGGCAATGATCTGAGCTGGGCTGTTGGATTTTTCAATGAAGGCGTCTGCACCTGCATCCAAGCAGCGCTGTTCAAACTCGCTCGCACTGGAGCTGGTCACAACGGCCAGTGGCACATTGGGGAATTTGGCTTTGAGCACCTGGACCCCTGACATGCCCAAGGTGTCTGGCAGCTGCAAGTCCAAGCAAAACAGCTCAGCAACACCGTTCTTTTCGACCGTTGACTCGACCACATTCAATTTGTGAATGGGAATGATCTTGAGCCCCGGCTTGACCCGGTGAACGAGCATGGTGAGCGCATCGCGCATCAGAGGGTGGTCGTCGATGACATAAACAGTCATGATTTATTCTCAGTGTTAAACGGAAAGTATAAGGATATCAGCAAAAAAAGATTTTGACACTTTTTTTGTTGAAAACAACAAATTCATTTTGACGGATTTGGCGCAACTTGCATCAGAAGTTGTAAATTAGCGACAAGCACTGCCAAAGCATCGCCCGTCAAGGGTTCTAGAACATCGTCCAATTCGCGCAGGCCCGCTGTTCCCTCGGCTTGCAGGCGAGCGACCACTTGTCCGGCTTCTTTGGGGGACGCAAAACCACGGCTTTGGAGCAAGACTTGGCCTTTGGCATCCACCAATTTGAAATAAAACTGGCCGTCTTTTTCTCGGTACTGCTTGAAGCTGGGCAGCGCGGTTTTGGCCTCTTTGGCCACCGACGCCACCTGCCCCGATGACAAGGCACGCAGGCCTACGGCATGGCGCAATTCCCGCATGAAGGGCGTGGCCAGTTGGCGGGCCTTGTCCGCACCGGCCAACAAGATGTGGTCCATCTGTGCGGGGTGATCGATCAAGGATTGGTAGTGCTCGCGCATGGGCGCGATTTCGCGGTCAATGCGCTCAAACAGCATCTGTTTCGCGTCACCCCAGCCAATGCCCTCGGCATAGGCGCGGGCCATCGCGTTTGTTTCTTCTGCGCTGGCAAAGGCCTGGTAAATCTGGAACAGGGCCGAACCTTCGGTGGCCTTGGGCTCGCCCGGCGCTTTGGAGTCGGTGACGATGCCCGCGATTTGTTTGCGCATTTGCGACGCGGGTGCAAACAGCGGGATGGTGTTGTCGTAGCTCTTGCTCATCTTGCGGCCGTCCAGGCCCGGCAGGAGGGCCACCGATTCCTCGATCACGGCCTCTGGCAAGACAAAGTGCTCGCCGTACAAATGGTTGAAGCTGGCCGCCATGTCGCGCGCCATCTCGATGTGCTGAATCTGGTCGCGCCCCACAGGCACTTTGTGCGCCTTGAACATCAAAATGTCGGCGCCCATCAGCACCGGGTACATGAACAGGCCCGCCGTCACGTCGGCATCGGTGTCATGGCCTGCTGCGTTGTTCTTGTCCACAGCCGCTTTGTAGGCGTGGGCGCGGTTGAGCACGCCCTTGCCGGTCACGCAGGTCAAGAGCCAGGTGAGTTCGGGGATTTCGGGGATGTCGGACTGGCGGTAAAAGGTGACTTTGTCTGGGTCCAGGCCCGAGGCGATCCAGCTCGCGGCGATCTCCAGGGTGGAGCGTTGGATGCGGGCGGGCTCGTCGCACTTGATGAGTGCGTGGTAATCGGCCAAAAAGTAAAAACCATCGGTGCTGGTGTCACGGCTGGCTTGCACGGTGGGGCGGATGGCCCCCACATAGTTGCCCAGGTGCGGGGTGCCTGTGGTGGTGATGCCGGTGAGAACGCGGGTGCGGGTTTTGGAGTTCATGAGAAAAAGCAAGCCATCGGGAAAATGAAAATCAGTGCCATTGAATTCAGCGCAACAGAGCGGCCAGTGGGCTCAGGGTGAGCTTCAAAAAGTCAAAGGTCAGGCCCATCAAGGGTTGCATCCACCAGGCGCTGATGAGGCCGGTGAGTACCAAGCCCATGACGATGAAAAAGCCCCAAGGCTCCACGCGGGACACCAGTATGGCTTGTCGCCAGGGCAAAAGGCCCACCAGGATGCGCCCGCCATCCAGCGGGGGCAATGGAAACAGGTTGAAGGCGAACATGACCACGTTGGTCAGCATGCCGGCCTTGCACATCTCGATGAAAAAGCGCTCGGTGATGCCGCTGCCGCTCAAAACATAAAACAACACCCCCCACAGCAGGGCTTGCACCAGGTTGGCCCCAGGGCCTGCCAAGGCCACCCAGACCATGTCGCGTTTGGGGTGGCGCAGCCGGTCAAAGCGCACCGGCACGGGCTTGGCGTAACCGAACAAAAAAGCCCCGCTGGTGCTGAAGTAAAGCAGCAGGGGCAGCAAGATGGTGCCCACCAGGTCGATGTGGGGAAACGGGTTGAGGGTGACGCGCCCCAACACCGAGGCGGTGTTGTCGCCCAAGCGCAGCGCAGCATAGCCATGGGCCGCCTCGTGCAAGGTGATGGCAAAAATCACCGGCAAGGCATAGATCAGGACGGTTTGAATGAGGTCAGACATGTTGGCCCCGATTGTCTCAGACCCGTCTGTGCGCCGCCTCAAGCCAGTCAGGGCCTGCCCTCTGGGGGGCAGGCCCTGCGGCAAAACAAGGCTTGGTCAGGGCATCCGATGCCCGGCCCGATCACCCGTTGACCGGTAAAAACCGCTCTACCATCAGCGACCAATACGCCGAGCCGACGGCCACGTTTCGGTCATTGAAGTCATAACCCGGGTTGTGCACCATGCACGCACCATGGCCACCACTTTCTGTATCGCCATTGCCGATCAGCAGATAACAGCCCGGCACCTTTTCCAGAAAGAAAGCAAAGTCTTCGCTCCCCGTCAGGGCTTTGCCCTGCCGTGTGACACGTGCGGTGCCAACCAGCTCTTCGGCGACATCGCGTGCAAAGTCGGTTTCACTCTTGTGGTTGACCAGCACGGGGTAGCCGCGCTGGTAGTTGACCTGGGCACGCACGCCGTAGCTCTGGGCCTGTGACTGTGCCAGCGCGGTGATCCGTTTTTCAAGCAACTCGCGCACTTGCGGGTTGAGGGCGCGCACGCTCAGGCTCAGGGTGGCGGTTTGCGGAATCACGTTGTTGGCCACGCCGGCGTTGAATGCGCCGACGGTGATGACGGCCGTTTCCTGCGGGTCCACATTGCGCGCCACGATGCTTTGAAGGCCCAACACGATGGCCGAGCCAGCCACCACCGGGTCGGCCGCCTGGTGGGGCATGGCACCATGACCCCCTTGGCCGTCGATCGTGATCGTCACGTAATCGGACGAGGCCATCATCGGCCCCTCGCGCAGCACCAGATGTCCTTGCGGTTGGCCCGGCATGTTGTGCATGGCAAACACCGCATCACAAGGAAAGCGCTTGAACAAGCCGTCTTCCATCATCTTCTTGGCCCCGCCAAGGCCTTCTTCTGCGGGTTGGAAGATCAGGTTGAGCGTGCCGTTAAACGCCACATGCGAAGCAATGTGTTTGGCGGCTGCCAGCAGCATGGCGGTGTGGCCGTCATGGCCGCAGGCATGCATGATGCCGACGTTGCAGCTGGCGTAAGGCAGACCGGTGGCTTCTTCGATGGGCAGCGCGTCCATGTCGGCGCGCAAACCCAGCGTTTTGCCGCCCGCGCCACGCTGGAGCTGCCCGACTACCCCGGTACCGCCCAGTCCGCGTGTGACCGCATAGCCAAACTTTTCGAGTTGCTCGGCCACCAAGTCGCTGGTGCGGTATTCCTTGTAGCCCATCTCCGGGTGGCGGTGGATGTCGTGCCGCACGGCGATGAACTCATCGGCTTGGGCACCCAGGGCCTGAAGCAGGTCCTGGGCAAAAGCTTCGCGGGGAGCGTTCATGTGCAGTCCTTGACCCAGGAATTACTGAGCCTGCAGGTTGATCGCCTTGGCGATGCCGCGGTAGCGATCGATTTCACTGCGATAGATGCGGTCCAGCACCAGCGGGTCGCGTTCAGGCAACACCACATTGCCGCTGCTTTCCAGGGCCTTGCGTGTTTCAGGAACTTCTGCCGATGCATAGAAGGCTTTGTTCAGCGCATTGATGATGTGGTCGGGCGTGTTGCGGTGCACCACAATGCCCGCCCAGATGTCGAACTCCATGCTCTCCAGCCCCTTCATGGTGGCCATGGCAGGGAACTGCTTGAACAGCGGGTGCGGGGTTTTGGCGGTCACGGCCAGGCCCTGAATCTTGCCGTCCATCAGGGTGGCTGGAATGGAGCCTGCCATGGGCAGGAAGGCCATGTCGATTTGGCCCCCCATCAGGTCGGTCAGCAAGGGGGCAATGCCTTTGTAGGGCACATGCAGCATGTCGACCTTGGTGAGCTGGGAGAATCTCTCGCCAATCAGGTGGTAGAGCGAACCTGGACCCACGCTGCCATAGCTCAGGGGTTTGCTGTTGCTTTTGCGGGCCAGTGCCAGCAGTTCGTCGACGGTCTTGACGTTGAGCGAGTTGCGAACAGCCAAAATCGTGTTGGTGGTGGCAAATTGAGCCACCAGTTTGAAGTCCTCAGACTTGTACTTCACGCCCTGGATGGCCAAAGGCGCCAGCACCAGCTCCATGGGGCTGGCCAAGCTCAGGGTGGCGCCGTCGGCAGGTGCGCTGACGAGCTTGCTCAAGCCGATCGAGCCGCCTGCGCCGCCGATGTTCTCGATGATCATGGGTTGTTTGCCCAATCGGGTGGCCGCATCGGGCTGAACCTTGCGGGCGAAGAAGTCGGATGGGCCACCTGCAGGGTAGGGCACGATCAGGCTGATCGGCTTGGCGGGGTAGTTTTGCGCCATGGCAGGGCCGAAAGCGCTGGCGGCCACAAACAGGCCACATACGAGGGTCTTGAGGTTCATGATGTCTCCTTTTGGATTGAAATTCGATTGGGTTTAAATGACCACGAGCGGATGGTAAGAATTCGATTTTTATGTGTCCAATGACTTATTTTTCTAATAATCATTCGTAAAATGAATGCATGAACCTCAGGCACCTTGAACATTGGCTGGCGCTGGCTGACACCGGCTCCTTCAGCCGCGCGGCAGAAAAACTGCACATCACCCAGTCCGCTTTGAGCCGAAGCATTCAGGCGCTGGAAGAGGATCTGGGCGGCCCCTTGGTGGACCGGGTGGGCAAAAAAAACGAACTCACGCCTTTGGGCCGCTCAGTGCTGGAGCGGGCGCGGCGCATCGTGCACGAGGCCCAAGAGCTCAAACAAGGCGCTGCCTTGCTGCAGCAAGGCGGCTTGGGTGCCTTGCGTGTGGGTTTGGGGTCTGGCCCCGGAGCGATGTTGATGACGCCCTGGCTGGTCTACATGGCCCAGCACCACCCTACTGTGCAGGTCACGGTCTCGCGCGGGTCCACTGAACTGCAACTGACCCAATTGCGAGAGCGGCAACTCGATGCCCTGGTGGTGGATGTGCGGCGCGTTGAAGCCGCACCGGATTTGAAAATGACGCAGGTCGTCGAGATGCGTGCAGGCTTTGTGTGCCGCCAAGGCCACCCCTTGCTGGAGCGCGCCACCAAGGGCTTGCCTTTTGATGCACTGCTGTCCTACCCCATCGCCTCCATTGAGCTGTCGCAAGAGGTGGCCCGATTGTTGGTGGACCACTACGGCCCGCAGGCCAACCCAGCGCAAATGACCACCTTGCAGTGCGAGGACATCGCCAGCTTGCTGGACGTGGTGGGCCAAACCGATGCGATTTACTTAGGGATCGTGGGCGCTGCCCGAGAAGGCCTCACCCAGGGCCGTTTGGTGGAGTTGCCTATGCAAATACCCTTGAAGGGCCGGGCGCGGCTGGCCCTGATCACCTTGGCGGGACGCACCGAGTTGCCCGTCATGTCGGTGTTTCGCGCGTTTGTGCAAAACCACTTGAGCGATTGAGGAAAAAAGGAATCGTGATGCAGGAATGGCTTTACCCCATGGGGGTGGTTTTGCTGGGTTACACCGTGCTGGGCCTCACTGGCTTTGGCTCGGCGCTGGTGGTGGTGCCCTTGTTGGCCTGGAACTGGCCCTTGCCCGCCGTGGTGGCGCTGACTTTGCTCATGGACGTGCCCGCCTCAGCGTTTCACAGCGGCCTGAACTGGCGGCAGGTGCAGTGGCGTGAGCTGCGCCGCCTGCTGCCGGGCATGGTGGTGGGCACGGTGCTGGGCTTGTGGCTGATGCAGCACATGAACAGCCGCTGGCCTTTGCTCTTGCTGGGCATCTATGTGGCGGGTGTGGGCCTGAATGCCTTGCGCGTCAGGGCTGCGCCTTTGCAGCCGCCGGACCCGGTTTGGGTGTATCCGGTGGGCGGGGCCGTTGGTCTGGTGGAGATGCTGTTTGGCACGGCAGGCCCTTTGGTGGTGGCCTGGCTCAGCCGCCGTGTGACCGATGTGCAGCAACTGCGCGCCAGCACGCCCATGGTCATTGCCACGGCGGCGGCCACGGTCTTGGGGGTCATGGCCTTGGACGGTCGCTTGTCCAGCGGCGTATTGTGGCAGCGCTGGAGCGTGTTGATTGGCGTGGCGCTGTTGGGCGTGTGGGTGGGTCACCGTTTGGCACACCGGGTGCCCGTGGCGCGATTGCGCCAGATCATCTGCTCTATGCTGGTCGTCAGCGGTTTGATGCTGGCGCTCGGGGCCTTGCGCTGAATCTGTTCAAACCAAAAAAGGGAGCCTCAGCTCCCTTTGCTGTGAACGCGGTGATGGCTTACATCAACAGGTGTTCACCGGCGTTGTCGCCACCTAAAGTGACGTAGTTGACTTTGCGGATGTCCATCAACTTGGTGCCGCCTGAATAGCTGATCGAGCTTTGTACGTCTTGCTCCATCTCAATCAGGGTGTTGGCCAGCTTGCCCTTGATAGGCTCCAAGATGCGCTTGCCTTCCACGTGCTTGTATTCGCCCTTGTTGAAGTCTGAGGCCGAGCCGTAGTATTCCTTGAACATCTCGCCATCGACCTCCACCGTTTTGCCGGGCGACTCTTCGTGGCCCGCAAACAGCGAACCAATCATGACCATGCTGGCGCCAAAGCGGATGCTCTTGGCGATGTCGCCGTGGCTGCGGATGCCGCCGTCCGCAATGATGGGCTTGGTGGCCACGCGCGCACACCACTTGAGGGCTGACAACTGCCAGCCGCCCGTGCCAAAACCGGTCTTGAGCTTGGTGATGCAAACCTTGCCTGGGCCCACGCCCACTTTGGTGGCGTCCGCGCCCCAGTTTTCGAGGTCGATCACGGCTTCGGGCGTGGCCACGTTGCCCGCGATCACAAAGCTGGTGGGCAGCTTGCCTTTGATGTAGCGAATCATGTCGCGCACGCTGTCGGCATGGCCATGGGCGATGTCGATGGTGATGTACTCGGGCACCAGGTTTTCAGCAGCCAGCTGGTCCACGGTGGCGCGATCGGGGGCTTTGACGCCCAGGGAAATCGAGGCGTAAACGCCCTTGCCGTGCATGTCGCGCACAAACTGGACATTGTCCAGGTCAAAGCGGTGCATGACGTAAAAGTAGTTGTTTTGCGCCATCCACAGGCAGATGCTTTCATCCACCACCGTCTTCATGTTGGCAGGCACCACCGGCAAGCGGAAGGTCCGGCTGCCGAGGGTGACACTCGCGTCGCACTCAGAACGGCTTTCCACGCGGCACTTGCGTGGCAAAAGCAGGATGTTGTCGTAGTCAAAAATTTCCATGAGAAAACCAAGCTCCAAAAAGGATTCGTTGAAAGAACGAGTGAGCGCTTGGCCTGGCCGGTTTTTGAGCCCCTGTGGTGAACCCGTTGCAGGTTCAGGGCAAAAAAAACCGGGCGCAAGAATCTTGGGCCCGGTGGCTGATTCTACCCGTGTTCAAACCCAATGCGAAGGCGTGTTTGCGTTTCGATTTCAAGCGGCTGGAACAGCGGGGGGTGGCAGTGTGGGTTTGGTGGCCAGCATGAAAGCCAATGAACCCAAGGCCGCCAGCAGGGCCAACAAGCTGAAGCCCAGTTGGTAATCCCCGGTCAGGTCAGCCAGGACGCCGGCGATCATGGGCCCCGCAATTTGCCCCAGCGCGATGATGGCGGCTGAAAGCCCCAAGATGAGCCCAATCGCGTTGCGCCCGAAGTAGTCGGCCCGAATGGCCTGCATGAAAGGCCCGCGCAGACCCCAAGCGATGCCATGAAACACCCCAAACGCTATCAGCATGGCCATGCTGGTGGCGTAAGTCAGGCACAGCATGCCGATGCCGTGGGCCAGCATGCAAAGGGCGGCGACCTTTCTTTTCTCGAACCAGTCGCCCATGGTGGCCCCCATCAGCACACCGGCCAATTGGCCAAAGGTCATGATCAAGATCACCCAACTGGCGGTGGTGAATGAATAACCCAGGCCTTCTTTCATGTGGCTGATGGCGTGCACATTCACGGCCGACACCACCAGCAAGGCGAGGCCATGGCCGATGGCCAGCATCCAAAAAGCCCGGGTGCGCAGCGCTTGGGCCACGGTGAATTCGATCTGCACTGCAGGTGCAGGGTGGCCTTGGGCCAAATGGGCGGCGGCTTTGGCGGCCACTTGGGCCGGGTCAATGCCGTCAACGTGTTCGCCATGGTCTTCGGGGCGGCGGCGGATGATGTTGGCCATGGGCAAGCCCGTCAATACAACCAGCACACCCGAGCCCGCAGCCGTGGCCCGCCAGCCCCACACTTGGATAGACCAGGCCATCAGTGGCACCACCAGCCCGCCCATGGCCAAACCCAGGCTCATGATGGAGAGCGCGCGCGCCCGGAACTTCTCGAACCACTGCACCAGCGCCACCGACAAGGGAAAGTAGCCGCCCAGGCTGGCACCCACGGCCATCAGGAGGGCGCTGGCATAAAACGTGGCAACGCTGTCGACCTGACTGAGCAACAGCAAGCCGGCCGCAAACAGCACCATGCCCCAGCGGATCATTTTTTGCGGCCCCACCCGGTCCATCACCCAGCCCAGCACCGGGCCGATGATCGCCGCCTCGACCGACTGCAACGCGGCAGCGCCGGACAAGGTGGTTTTGCTCCAGCCCATCTCGTCGGACAACACGGCGATGTACAGGCCCAAGGCCTGCGTGAGAAAGGCCGCCAACAAAAACTGGATGCCGCAAGCGGCACCGACCATGCGCCAGCCGTAAAACAGCTTCATGCCAAAGCCTCCATCGACAGGCAGCCCAAGCGCGCGAATGGGCGCTTGAACAGCGGGTGAGGCCAAGGAGGCGGTGTCATTGGAGGGCGCGGTTTTTGGGGTGGCATGGCAAAGAAGGCTATGTTGTCACGCCCAGCCCGCTGCACATGTCCCTGAGTGGACCGACCGAGTGGCCGGATGGGGGCTGAAATTGCAAAGACCGGTGCTGGTCGTCCTGAGGCCGCTCAAGCGCAGACGAACTTCCTACAATCTCCCCCTATGCTGTCTGACACCTCCCCGAACACTTCTTCTCCCTTGCTGGCTCAGCTCAACGATGCGCAGCACCGGGCGGTGGCCTTGCCCGCAGAGCATGCTTTGATTTTGGCGGGCGCTGGTTCTGGCAAGACACGCGTGCTGACCACCCGCATCGCCTGGCTCTTGCAGACCTCGCAGGTCTCGCCCGGCGGCATTTTGGCGGTGACCTTCACGAACAAAGCGGCCAAAGAGATGAAGCTGCGCTTGCAGTCCATGCTGCCGGTGAATGTGAACGCCATGTGGATTGGCACCTTCCACGGTTTGTGCAACCGTTTTTTACGGGCGCATCACCAGCTGGCCGGATTGCCGCAGACCTTTCAAATTCTGGACACGCAAGACCAGCTGTCGGCCGTCAAGAGGCTGTGCAAACAGTTCAATGTGGACGAAGACCGCTTTCCGCCCAAGCAGGTTCAGTACTTCATCTCGGGCTGCAAAGAAGACGGGCAGCGCCCGGGCGATGTGCCGGTGCGCGACGACGAGACCCGCCGCAAGGTGGAGCTGTACCAGCTCTACGAAGAACAATGCCAGCGCGAAGGCGTGGTCGATTTCGGTGAGCTGATGCTGCGCTCGTATGAGCTGCTGCGCGACAACGTGCATGTGCGCGAGCATTACCGCCGCCGCTTTCGCCACATCTTGGTGGACGAGTTTCAGGACACCAACAAGCTGCAGTACGCCTGGCTCAAGCAGCTGGCGGGGCTGCCGGGCGAAGGCGGAGAATGTGCGATTTTGGCCGTCGGTGACGACGACCAGAGCATCTACGCCTTCCGGGGTGCGCGCGTGGGCAATATGGCCGACTTTGTGCGCGAGTTTCAGGTGCGCCATCAGATCAAGCTCGAACAAAACTACCGCAGTTTCAGCAACATCCTGGACTCGGCCAACCACCTGATCGGCCACAACAAGACCCGCTTGGGCAAAACCCTGCGCACAGACCAAGGTGCGGGCGAGCCGGTGCGGGTGGTGGAGTCGCCGTCTGACTTTGCCGAGGCGCAGTGGCTGATTGAAGAGCTGCGCCAGTTGGTCAAGCAAGACGGTTTTGAACGCAAGGAAGTGGCGCTGCTGTACCGCAGCAACGCCCAAAGCCGGGTGCTCGAAACCGCGCTGTTCAACGCCGGTTTTCCGTACCGGGTCTATGGCGGCCTGCGCTTTTTCGAACGCGCCGAGATCAAGCACGCGCTGGCCTATTTGCGCCTGATGGAGAACCCCAACGACGACACCAGCTTTTTGCGGGTGGTCAACTTTCCGCCCCGCGGCATCGGGGCGCGCAGCATCGAACAGTTGCAAGACGCGGCCCGTGCCGCAGGTTGTTCTTTGCACGATGCCGTCAGCGTGACCACGGGCAAGGCCGGGGCCAATCTGGCGGCGTTTGTGGCCATGGTCGATGTGCTGCGCGAGCAGACCGAAGGCCTGACGCTGCGCGAGATCATCGATTTGGTGCTGGACAAAACCGGTTTGCTCACGCATTACCGGACGGAGAAAGAAGGCGCCGACCGGGTAGAAAACCTGGAAGAGCTGGTCAACGCGGCCGAGAGCTTTGTGACGCAAGAAGGTTTTGGCCGCAGTGCGGTGGCCCTGCCCCAAGCTTTGTCGCAAAGCCCAGCCAGCCAGGGCTTGAGTGCTGCGCCTGAATCCGAGCTCGGCACGGTCGATGAATTCAGCGAAGACGGTGTGACCATGAGCCCGCTGGCGGCCTTCCTCACACACGCATCGCTGGAGGCGGGCGACAACCAAGCCCAAGCGGGCGAAGACGCGGTGCAGCTGATGACGGTGCACGCCAGCAAGGGCTTGGAGTTTGACGCGGTGTTCATCACAGGTCTGGAAGAAGGCCTGTTCCCCCACGAAAACGCGATGAACGATGTGGATGGTTTGGAAGAAGAGCGCCGCCTGATGTACGTGGCCATCACACGCGCTCGAAAGCGTTTGTACCTGAGCCATTCGCAAACCCGCATGCTGCACGGCCAGACCCGTTACAACTTGAAAAGCCGTTTTTTGGCCGAGTTGCCAGAGGCCTGCCTGAAATGGGTGACGCCCAAAAATGCCGGGTTCTCCAACCTGGGCACGGCTGGCGCAGGGGCCGGTTCATCCGGTGCGGGTTGGCCGCAAACCCCGGCCTTCAACCGGCAGACCCGTCCCGCTTGGGGGCAGAGCAGCTTGAGCACCGAAACCTACAAAAGCCCGCCTGTACCGGTACAAAAAGCCGCGCCTGAGCACGGCATCAGCGCGGGCAAAACCGTGTTCCACACCAAGTTTGGTGAGGGCAAGGTGCTGGCGGTGGAGGGCGTGGGGGCCGATGCCCGCGCCCAGGTCAATTTTCCCCGCCATGGCGTGAAATGGCTGGCGCTGAGCGTGGCCAAACTCACCGTGGTCTAAACTTCTTCTGCCTCTGAAAGATCCTATGAAAATCACCCAAAACACCGTCGTCACCATGCAATACAAGGTGACCAATGCCCAAGGCCAATTGCTGGACAAGGCCCAAGAGCCCACTTCTTATTTGCATGGCGGTTACGACAACACGTTTCCCAAAATCGAAGAAGCCCTTGAAGGCCAAGAAGTGGGGTTTTCCACCACCTTGAAGCTGGCCCCAGCCGACGCATTTGGCGAGCGCGATGAAAGCTTGGTGCAGTCCATTCCCAAAAGCGAATTTCCGCCGGGCGTCAAGGTGGGCGGACAGCTGCGTGGCCGCACGCCTGACGGGCGCGAGCAAGTGTTCAATGTGCTGAAAATCAAAGGCGACCAGGTGATGCTCGATGGCAACCACCCGTGGGCGGGTCAGCACCTGACCTTGGCGCTCAAAGTGGTCGAAGTTCGGGCCGCCTCAGCCGATGAGGTGACGCACCGCCACGCCCATGGCGCACACGGCCACCAGCACTGACCTCAATCGGCGCTGGGCGGTGGTGCGCTTTGTTCGTCGTCAACGTCGGTTGAAAAACAGTCGCGCACCGAAAACAGCATGGAGGTGAAGAACATGCCCGCCACCATCAGTGCCATTGGCAAGAAAGCCGCCGTCATCAATTGAGGGTTGCCCATCAAGGCCGTGATGAGCAAAGCCAAGATGGCGCTGAGCATGAAAATCACACCCCAAACCATCACGTACACCGTGAACGCCTTCAGGTTGCGCCAGCAAGCCATAAAACTGAAGAACAAACTTTTGACCGCCGGCATGCCGTACCAGTGCACCAAGGCGGGTGAATGCCAAAACATCATGGACAGTGGCACATAAAACAGCATGGACACCCACAAGGCGGTTTGAAACGAGTCGGTCGTGACCACGTCGGGTGTCATTTGGGCGCCCCCAAAATAGACTTTGGCAAAGGTACCGCCATCGACCAAGGTGGACACCAGCATCACCGTCAAGAAAATCACCGCGTACAAGCCGCCCAAATGGAACATGGTTTTGCGGTGAGGCCCGGCCTTGAAGGCGGCAAACAAGACACCGGGCATGGGAAATTTGCCTTGAGAGGCGGTTTGGGTCGCCGCCATCATGCCCAGCGTCAGCCCTGGCAAAACGATGAGTGCCAAAGCGCTGCCCACAAATGGCACGATCGAGACCAAAGACACCGTGGTCATGAACAAAAAGAACAGACCCGTCATGGCCAAAGGTTGACGCCAAAAAGTGCGCAGGCCCTGTTTGGCCCATTTCAGGCCAGCGCTGGCGGGAACGATTTGCAGGTGCATGGTGGTCAGACGGTGGCAGACAAGGACACGGGGTGGAGAATGCGGCCGCGCAAAACCCGTTCGAAATGGGTCGGGTCATGCGGTTTGAGCATGGACGCCTCTCGGGGCAGATGGTAGTCCCACAACCGGGAAATCCAGAACCGCAAAGCCCCGGCCCGCAAAAGGGCAGGCAACAAAGTGCGCTCAGAAGCGGTCAAGGGACGCTCCAGGCCGTAGGCCTGCAGCATGGCCCCGGCGCGTTCAGCGTCGTGGCGGCCGGTGCCCAGGTCGATGCACCAGTCGTTCAGGCACACGGCCAAGTCAAACAGCCAGGTGTCGACCCCTGCAAAGTAAAAGTCAAAAAAGCCGGTCAGTTGCTCGCCATCGAACATCACGTTGTCGCGGAACAGGTCGGCATGCACGGGGCCACGGGGCAAGGCGGCATAAGTGGCACTGTCGGCGATGTGGTTTTGGTAAGCCAGTTCGCTGCGCAGCAAGGCGGCTTGGGCTTCGTCCAGATGGGGCAAGACCACCGGCACGGTTTCGTTCCACCAAGTCAGTCCGCGCAAATTGGGCTGGTTGCGGTTGTAGTCGGCCCCCGCCAGGTGCATGCGCGCCAGCATTTGACCCACAGCGGCACAGTGCACGGGCTGGGGCTGCAATTGGCTTTTGCCGGCAAGTTTGTTGACCACAGCTGCCGGCTTGCCGTTCAGGGTGTGCAGCACATCGCCATCGCGGTTGGCGGCCGGATCGGGCACCGGGATGCCACGGCCAGCCAAGAATTTCATCAAGAGCAGGTAAAAGGGCAGTTGTTCGTGGGTCAGGCGCTCAAACAAGGTGAGCACGTACTCACCTTGGGTGGTGGTGGCGAAGTAGTTGGTGTTTTCAATGCCACCTTCGATGCCGCGCAAGGCGGTGAGCTGCCCCAGGTTCAGGGCTTGCATCAGGTTGTTGGCCTGGGTTTCGGTGACTTCGGTGAATACCGCCATGGGAAGAGGGGCAAAGTGCCAGAGGGAACTGACTTAGGTGGGGAAAACATGGATTGTAGAGGGCGAACAACCCACAATGACCCGCAAAGGGCTGACTGCGCGGGGCCGATGTGGCAAAGCGAAGCGCCTCTGAGGCCCAGCGCAGTCAG
>NZ_ALKN02000025.1 GCF_000293865.2 Limnohabitans sp. Rim28
ATTTATTTACATATTAATTTTTTTTCAATAAAAAATTATTGATGGTGGATTTTTCCAAGAATCCACCTCAAGTTTTTGCGCCTTGTGTCGATTCAATGATCGACAACCTATAAAGAGTCGTCAACAATTCAAGTTGATGACCTCGATTGGATAAGGCGCACCATGACAAACGACATCACAGGCATAGGCCAGGCCAAAGCTGCAGCGATTCCGGCAACGCTCGCAGGTGCACCCACGCCCACCGCAACCACTCAAGCAGCAGCACAAGTGCCGACGCCAAACCCTGCGGCCGCAATCGAAGCCTCCAAACCAGAATTTGAGCCCACCGTGTCGCCCGAGCAAATGCGTGAAAACTTGCGCGAAGCCATCCAAAAACTCAACGACATGATGCGAGAAAGCAGCCGTGACCTGAACTTCAGCATGGATGAAACCACAGACCGCGTGGTCATCACTGTCAAAAACTCCAACACTGGTGAAGTCGTCCGCCAGATACCTGATGCGACACTTTTGCGCATGGCCACTCACTTGGAAAATCTCAAAGGTGTGTTGCACAACGAAACCACCTGAGACCTAAATTTTCATTTTTTTTCACTCAAGTTATTAGCTAACAAACCGATTCATCAAGTAACAGAGATCAAATTCGAGTTTCTGTAACCACGGCAGGTCCTACTCCCTTTTTGGTTCCTGCCGGACCTTTGAAACAGCCCCTCAAGGAGTAAGACAATGTCAGTTATCAACACCAACGTGAAGTCCCTGGTTGCACAGAATTCACTCACAATCAACAACCGCTCACTGTCCAAAACCATGGAGCAATTGTCGACAGGCAAGCGAATCAACTCTGCCGCAGATGACGCTGCAGGTCTGGCCATCAGCAACAAGATGACATCCCAAATCAAAGGCCTGAACCAGGCTGTGCGAAATGCCAACGATGGCATCTCGATGTTGCAAACAGCTGAAGGCGCTACGCAGGAAATCACCAACATGCTCCAACGCATCCGCGAGTTGGCCGTGCAATCCGCCAACGACACTTATGACGAAGCAGATCGCACAGCCCTTGCACAAGAAGTCGGTGAGCTGGAAGCAGAAATCACCCGAATTGCCACCAACACCAAATGGAACGGCATGGAGATTATGTCCCCTGCCGCAACTGCAAAGAACATTCAAGTGGGCATGGAGAACGACGCCACATCCGCCATCGAAATTGATTTCCAGGACATGACTGCAGGTGGTTTGGATGTGGCCGGTCTTGATTTGAGCACCCACACGGCTTCCCAAGGCGTTCTTGACACGGTCGACGCAGCGATTGCTACCGTTGATTCCTTCCGGTCAGAAATGGGCGCAAAGATGAACCGTCTGAATTATGCCGCCGACAACATGGCCAATGTCTCCATGAATACTTCGGCATCTCGCAGCCGCATTCAAGACACCGATTACGCCCAAGCCACAACCGAATTGGCTCGAACACAAATCATTCAGCAAGCCGCTACGGCCATGCTGGCCCAAGCCAACCAGGCACCCTCGGCCGTTCTGTCATTGTTGCAGTAAGCGCTTCAGCCCCTCATCAATGACCAGCCTAGGGCTGGACATTGATCGGGCGTTCTTGCCAGAGTTCCTTGCCCTGCGTGGGCGAGACAAAACGCTGGGCATTCTGTAACACGAGAACAGCACAATAGGAGGGCGACATGTCCGGTTTCGCCACGAACGTTAGCGCATTGCGCGCAGAGCACGCCATGACTGAAGCGTCTCGCCATATCGATGATTCAACTGTCCAATTGGCCACCGGCCGCAGAGTCAACTCCGCCGCCGATGACACGGCTGGCATGGCCATCAACAGCAAGCTCAACGCACAATCGATCAGCCTGCAACGTGCCATGAGAAATGCCAACGAAGGGGTGAATCTTCTTCAGACCGCAGACGGTGTGGCGAACGGCATGTCTGGCGCATTGATTCGAATGCGAGAAATTGCCATCCAGTCTGCCAACGGCACCAACAGCGATGATGACCGCGCAGCCCTGGACAATGAATTCTCTGAGTTGCGCGAACACCTCGGTGCGGCAATTGACAGCGCCAGTTGGAATGGCCAGAAAATTTTGAACGGCACCATGACCAACCTGAACCTGCAAATCGGCGCCTCTTCAAACGACAGCCAATCTGTGGACATGGCTGATTTTCGGGATCTGTCGGCACTCAGCGCAGCCGGTGTCAGCAACTCAGGCGATGCCCTCGCATCGCTCAGCGCCATTGACGAAAGTTTGACCGCCATTGACAGCGCCCGCGTGAAATGGGGGGCGGCCATGAACCGACTGATCCAAGCGGGGGATGCGTCCAGCAACGTGGCTCTCAATTTAGACAGCGCTCGAAGCAAAATCATGGATACCGATTACGCCCAAGCCACAGCGGATTTGGCAAAAGCTCAAATTCTTCAGATGGCTGGCAAAGCCATGCTCTCACAGGCCAATCAGGCGCCGATTGCAGTTTTGCGGTTGTTGCGTTGACCCTCAAGCGCTTCCGGTAAGAAAGTAGATTTTTACCCGCCCATTGAACAGACCCAAACTAGTCGTCCCTGCAAAACTCACTTCAAGCCAGCGCTGATCTGAGTTTTGCAGGGACGACTAATATATTGTTCAAAAAATCACAGCAAATTCGTTAAACTCCTGGAACATAATGGCCATCATCATTTTCAACAATTAAATTTAAAAAGCCAGTATTACTTTCCACCCAATCAAACTGCTTTATTTCTTTAGAGCGAAATTCTTTAATTAAGAAATAACTGCCAAGTCTTTCACAACAAAACGACCATGTACGAGCTTGCGAACCTTCCCGCCTGTAAGGATATTCATTGATACATCTCCTAACAATGACTTCAAGCATCGATATATTTTTTAACCAGAATTCTTTTGGCATTACACCGAGTTCAATTCCACCAGGAATAAATATTTTCTCATCAAAAAAATTACAGACTTCATTTTTATCAAGCGCCCCTTCTTCGACTGCAATGGCTGTAAATCGTAAAAAGTCTTCAACAAAGTGAACATCTTTGTATTGATATAGATATCCATAGTTGATATTATTTATACTAAATAAACCAGGTTTAGTTACCATAAAATCAGAGTGCAAAGGCAACAAAATATTTTCAAGATCATATGAATTAATTTTATCATTTCTAACAACATCCATGACTTGATAGTTGGCAGCCTGCAAACCAATTTTCTTGTGCGTAAGAAATTTTCTATATTGACAAATACCAACGTGGGTATAATCTTCGGCAGAATTAGTTAGTAAATATTTTAATGCAAAGCTGCCAGCCGTGCCTCCAATAATCGAATGGTACAAATCCCACTCAGGACTTAAATTTTTTATATTTAATTGACCAACTTTTTGCGAAGTACCCATGTGAATGGTTTTGACATAAGATGGAAAATTACAAATTAAATCAACATGTGTCAGGCATGCATAAATGATTTTGCTGGGTGATAAATTTTTCATTTAATGTCAAATTATTATATTTTTCTATGCAAAAAACCATCTGGCGCTACTGATATTAACAACTTGTGATCAATGCTCTTGTCAATCTCGAACTCAGGATGCGTCTTCAAATACTCCCACACCGCTGTTTTGGGGTTATCGCCAGGCCCCCAAGGGCGATCGGGAAACATCTCTTTAGGCATGTCTTCAATAATCGTATCAAATACGACACAGTAACTGCCCACGCTGGTCAGTGGCGCATAGGCTTCTAATTCAGCCAGTACATGATCGTGCGTGTGGTTGCTGTCAAGGCAGACCAATACGCGTTGATGGTTCTTGGCCACGGCTTTTACCTGCTCAATCACCTCTGGCGCAATGCTGGACCCTTGAATCATCTGAATGCGTGAGGACATGGGATGCGCTTCAATCGCCTCTCGGTTGTGCTGGCGAATATCAATGTCCAATCCCAGCACCTTGCGCTTAGCGGTTTTAGGGTCCATGACCGTCCCCGTCTCGATAGCCTCACACAACTCCAGCAATGCAAGCATCGATGCACTCATGATGAGAGAACCACCGTGAGCGATACCAGTCTCAATAATGAGGTCGGGCTTGACCTTCCAAATCAACTCTTGCATCGCCACCATATCTTGTGGATATTGAATAATAGGTCGATCCATCCACTCAAAGTGATAGGAGTATTTGAGTTGGTTGGCCTTGTTAACCCATTCCTGCGTTAATTGCAAAACCTCCTGATTACTTCCTTGCTTTTTTATTTCAAAATCACACTCGTTTTTGAAATTTTCATACTGTTGATTCATTAAATTTTCTCCATTTGAGTTTAGTTTATAAATTTGGCTGGATTACCAACCACCGTCAATCCGGGCGGAACATTTTTTGTGACGACTGCACCCGCTCCAACAATGCTGCCATTGCCAATTGTAATTCTGGGTAAGATCACCGAACCTGCCCCAATAAATGCATTACTTCCAACATCAACACATCCACAGAGCGTAGCACCTGGGGCAATGTGTACCCCATCACCAATTTGACACTCATGGTCAACTGAAGCATTGCTGTTAACGATGCATGCCTCTCCCAAAGTAGCTCCAGCAGAAATATTGGCTTGGGATAAAACCTGCGTTCCGGCTCCAATGAAAGCACTTTCACTGATTACCGCACTTGGGTGAGAGAGCACCGGTATATTAAATCCATATTCACGAAATAAAGTGTGAATAGAGAGTCTGTCAATCCCGCGATCGCCGCCAATTGCCGCCAATCCAAAAATTATTTCATTTTCCATTTTTTGGCTTTCAGCCCACCTGCGAAATCCCTGCTCTCCAATTATCAAGGGCACGCCTGAAACTGCAGGCTTTACATTGCAATTATCAAATAATGCAACAACATGATCGCCCATTAAATTAATAATATCAGCAAGCACCTTGGCTTGACCTGAGCTTCCCCACAAAATAAATTTTTTAGTCATACTAATGAAATAACGACAGCAGCCACCCGCGCAAGATCCTCTTCGGAAATATCGTGATAGCTAGGAAGGTTGATCGCCCGGCTGGGAATATCCCAAGCATGATGATTTGATCTGACTGCCGGAAAAATAGACAATCCCGATAAAGGCCAAAAGAATACTCTCGCATCAGCATTTTCTTCCGCAAATGCAATTTGAAGTTTTTCCCTCGTAATACTTGATTCATTAGAAAAAACCACTGTTGGCATCCAAGCACCATTTTCTATGCCTAATGGCTCTGGGTTCAAACTTATGCAAGACAGCCCATTCAGTCGCTCTCTGTAGAACGCCAAGATTTCGCGTTTCCGAGCGATCAAATCATGAATTCTCTCCAGCTGAGCACAACCTATAGCCGCCTGCAGATTGGACATCTTGTACTTAAAGCCAATAAGGTCTGGCCAGAACTGCTTGGTCTGACCGCGAGCCCTGCCGTGATTGCTCAGTGTGAGTACCCGTTCAAACAAGTCGGCATCGTTGGTGACAAACATACCCCCTTCACCCGTGGTGAGCGTTTTGGTACCGTGAAACGAAAATGATCCGAATTTGCCCATGGAGCCGGCTCGTTTGCCGTGATAAACCGACCCGATGGCTTCAGCGGCATCTTCGATGACAGGTATGCCGTACTTCTTACCAATCGCCAATAGGCGATCCATGTCACAGAGGTTGCCGTAAAGATGCACAGCAACGATGGCCTTGGTGTTCGGGGTGATGGCTGCCTCCGCTTTCTCGGGGTCAATGCACCAAGAATCTGACAATATATCCACGAAAACTGGCTTCGCACCAAGGTTCACAATGGGCGATGCCGTTGCAATCCAATTGGTATCAGCCATGATGACTTCATCGCCTGGCCCTATACCTAAAGCGGCCATGCCCATGTGTAAGGCACCTGTGCAGCTGGACGTCGCAATGGCGTATTGCACACCGAGGTGTTGTTTAAACAGATCCTCAAATTTATTGATGTACTCGTAACATTTGTCACCCCAACCGTTGGCTGCTGCGTCTGTGGCGTAGCGGACTTCAAGCTCCGTGATCGACGGCTTGGTGTAAAGAATGCGTGATTTCATAAAACCGCAAGCTCCGGTACAGCCGTTACAAAACGAACGTCTTTGGTTTTGAGTGAAGAGTTTTGTTGCACCACCTCTGAGGCAATGTTCCAAGGAAGAATCAAAACCCAATCAAATGTCCTCTTCAGCATCTCACTGGGGTGCAAGATAGGAATATGGCTACCAGGCATGAACTTGCCTTGTTTGGCTTGGGCGGCATCGCAAACAAATTCAACCAGGTCGGGTTTAACGCCCGCATAGTTCAACAATGTGTTGCCCTTGGCTGCCGCACCATAGGCAGCCACTTTTTTACCCAATCGCTTTTGCTCGATCAAGAAACTCAACAAGTCGTCTTTGATCTTGTCTGCACGGGGCTGGAATTTCAGGTACGTATTCAAGTCTTGCAGGCCATGCTGGATCTCTGCTTTCAACACACTGCTCACAGCAGCCTGAGTTGAGCGTGGATCATCTTGGTGACAACCGTAAACCCGCAAACTACCACCGTGGGTAGACAACTCTTCCACATTCCAGACCCGAAGCCCTGCTGCAGCAAAAATCCGACTGACTGTTTGCAAGGACAGGTACGAGAAATGCTCGTGGTACACCGTATCGAACTGGGCTTGCTCCAGCAATCGCAGCAAGTGCGGGAACTCAAGTGTGATGGTGCCACCCGGCTTGAGCGCAGCTTTCAATCCACGCGTGAAGTCGTTGATGTCGGGCACGTGGGCGTACACGTTGTTGCCCGCAATCAGATCGGCTTGTTGGCCTTTGGCTGTCAGCTGTTCACCCAATGCTTTCCCAAAAAACTCCCTGATTACAGGAATCCCTAACTGCTCAGCAGCTGCGGCCGTGCTGTCTGTGGGTTCAATGCCCAAGCAAGGTATGCCTGCTGCCACAAAATTTTTCAGCAAATACCCGTCGTTGGAGGCCACCTCAATGACCAAGCTCTGAGCATTGAGCCCCAGCTCTTTGGTCATTTTCTCTGCATACCCGTTTGCGTGGGCCAGCCAGCCCGATGAGGTGCTTGAGAAGTAGGCATATTCAGGGCTGAACAAATCGTCGGCTTGAGCGTAGTCTTCGGTCTGCACCAACCAGCATTGGTCACATACCTTGATCTTGAGTGGGTAGTATTTTTCTGGCTTGGACAGATCGGCCTCGGTGAGGTAAGCGTTGGACGGCGGCGCAAAGCCTAAGTCTAAAAACGTATGCGTCAGTGACGCACCACAATGCCGGCACTTCATAAAACAATTCCTCTAAAGGTGGTGTCTATACAGGCGTGGCTGGAATCACGCGCAGAGATATCGGTGACGGGCAAAGGCCAAGTTATGCCCAGAGCAGGATCGTCATGGCGAACGCCGCCTTCAGAATCGGGCTTGTATAAGGCCGTATGCAAGTACAACAACTCGCTGCCTGCTTCCAACACCTGAAAGCCATGAGCGAACCCCTCAGGGATCACCATCATGTGTGCGTTTTGCGGAGAAAGTTCTTGTGCATACCAACGTTTGTAGCTGGGGGATCGGGGGCGCAAATCTACCGCCACGTCCCAAACCTTGCCCTTCAAACACCTAACCAGCTTCATTTCCGCATGCGGAGCATGTTGGAAATGCAAGCCGCGAACCGCTCCCACAGCTTGAGTGCATGAGTGGTTGATTTGAACAATTTTTCTGTGGCCGATAACGGTCGAAAGCTCTTGTTCACAAAACAACCTTGCAAAAGCACCACGCTCGTCTTTGAAAGATTTGCTCTCAGCCACCACCAAGTCGGCCATGGGTGTTGGGAGAATTTTCATGGCGTGACCCACCCCGCTTGCGCACTTCGGGCAGCCTCAACATATTGAGCCAATTGTTGCGTGCTGATCGTTGTTTGCTTATCCAGAAAGCTGCGATACCAATCTGCGGTTTTTTCCAAGGTGGTGTCCAGATTCCACACAGATTGCCAACCCAGTTGACCATGGGCTTTGGCGCTGTCTAGGTAAAGCAAGTTGGCTTCATGAGGTTGAGGCGCCAACGTCTGTTGCCATTGCATTTCAGGCCAATGAGCTTGTAGCCTGTTCAACACCTCTGCCACCGTGCGGTTGCCGCTGCGCTCTGGGCCAAAATTCCAAGCACCATCAAAATTTTTATCGCCTTCGATGAGCTTTTGCCCCAAGAGCAAATAACCACTTAGGGACTCCAGCACGTGCTGCCAAGGACGAGAGGCGTTGGGCGATCGAATTTCAAGCGATTGCTGGCTAGCCATGGCGCGAACCAGATCGGGTATCAAACGGTCTTCAGACCAATCACCCCCGCCGATCACATTGCCCGCCCTGGCCGTGGCCAATAATGGCGCACCATTGGTATGAAAGAACGCACTGCGGTAACTCGCTGCCACCAATTCAGAACCCGCTTTGGACGCGCTGTAAGGATCATGGCCACCCAATCGATCGGTTTCTCGGTAGCCCCAGGCCCACTCTTGGTTCTCATAACACTTATCTGTGGTCACAGCCAATATGGCTCGAACGCTGCGGGACTGGCGACAAGCCTCCATCACGCTGGCTGTGCCCATGACGTTGGTAGACCAAGTCTCAAGTGGGTCGCGGTACGAACGCCTCACCAAGGGTTGGGCCGCCAAGTGGAAAACCACTTCTGGTTGGGTTGCCTTGAACACTCTGGCGACCTCGGTCGTTTGGCGAATGTCCATCTCGTGGTGCTGAACACTCGCTTCAAGGCCCAACAAACTCCAATGGTTCGGCTGTGTTTCTGGCGCCAAGGAAATGCCGACCACCTCTGCACCCAATTGGCTGAGCCACAGACTCAGCCAACTTCCCTTGAAACCGGTATGACCGGTCACAAGGGCGCGCTTGCCGCGGTAAACATCACCGAAGAGTTTCATTCCCAATTTTTCCATGGTGCTTTGCCCGTTGACCACAAGTCTTCAAGCTGATTCTTGTCGCGCAAGGTATCCATGGGCTGCCAAAAACCCCGGTGCTCATAGGACTCCAGTTGGTTTTTATGAGCAACTGCTTGTATGGGTGCACCTTCCCAGGAACTTTGATCTCCTTCAATGAAGTCGATCACCTTAGGGCTCAAGACGAAGAACCCCCCGTTGATCCATGCGCCATCACCTGGTGGTTTTTCTTGAAAGCCTTGAACGCTGGTGCCTTCGCGCAAAAGCGCACCATAACGCCCAGGCGGTTGCACCGCTGTGACCGTCGCAAGCTTGCCATGTTGTTTATGAAAAGCAATTTGCTTAGAAACATCAATATCCGCTACACCATCGCCATAAGTGAAGCAGAAGGCTTCATCATCCTGCACATAGTTTGAGACACGTTTTAAGCGTCCCCCTGTGAGCGTGTCATCGCCCGTATCCACCAGTGTCACGCGCCATGGCTCGGCTTTTTTGTGATGGACTTCCATTTGGTTACTGCTCATGTCAAAAGTGACATCCGACATGTGTAAAAAGTAGTTGGCAAAATACTCTTTGATCACGTAGCCCTTGTAGCCACAGCAAATGATGAAATCATTGACGCCATGTGACGAGTAAATCTTCATGATGTGCCAAAGAATTGGACGCCCCCCAATTTCTATCATGGGCTTGGGTCTCAAATGTGTTTCCTCAGAGATTCGGGTTCCCAAACCGCCGGCAAGAATTACGGCTTTCATAGTAAATTAAAAATTAAAGTTTATATTAAAATTTGCAATTTTTGCGGGCTTGCATGTGAATTTGGATTTATTATTAATTATTTTCTCAAAGTAATCATTGGAACTGTTTGTTAAATAAATATTTTCGTCTGTACTGGATAAAATACTCAATCCCATTCGCGATACCATCGTTTTCCCGAATTGTGTAATCAGTGGTATCCCAGCTCTAATCACATCATTCGATGTTGAACCACAGTTATAAGGATAAGTATCAAGATAAATATTACATAGCTTTAATCGTGCACAAAACTCCTTATGTCCAGTTCTAGTCGAAAATTTAATTCTAGACATATCAACATTGGATAATCGTGCATGGTTTTTCAGATTTTCCGTTGTTGTTGGATTGTCATCAATTAACCAAAGCACCGAGTCTGGAATTTCTTTAAGCAATTTCATCCACACCGCAAACATTTCCGGTGTAATCTTATACACATTGCCAAATGCACCCATCACAAAAGCATCTTGCGGCAAACCCACCTCTGTCCGCGTCACCAATTGCAAATTTTCTTCCGGTGGTGTCAAGGGAATGAAACTGCCCTCAACATACAGTGGCTTTTCCATAAAAAACTCAGCAAGTTCTGGCGGCATCGCATTACGATCCGTTATCACAAAATCAAACCAAGGCATTCCCGTTGTGCCGATAAAACCCAGATAAGTGCCCTGCTTGGGCGCAGGGTGCAAGGCAAAAATACCTGGCCTGGCACCAGAGCTCAGGCCATGCAAGTCGACCATCACATCAATCTCGTCTGCCAGAATGTGCTCAGCCGCTTGCCGGTCGGTCAATTTTTGAATGGGCCGCACATGGTCGAACATGCTTAACAGTTGTGTGCGGTGTTCCGTACCATCGTCAACCGTGAAGTCGTAGGCATACACCTCATAGCGTTCGCGGTCCAGGCCTTGCAGCATCGTGGGCAACAAAAACCCCACGGCGTGTTCACGCAAGTCCCCCGAGGCAAAGCCGATCCGTTTTTTAGGGTGGTGATATTCCTTGACCTTGCACAAATACTCTTCTTTCAGCCCATAGGTGCGGGCCACAAACGCGTGGGCACTGAGCAGTTGCATCAGTGGGTCATCGGTCAATGCGAGCATGGCCAAGGGTGACGTGGCCATGATCATGTCATTCTTGCTGATGCCAGGCAGCGATTTGTAAACCGGCCACTCACACGCTTTTTGGCGAATATGCACCCAGTGCTGGATCACGCCGGATTGTTTGGGGTTGATCAACAAGCTGTGCTCCAGTGCTTCCAGGGCCTGTCGGTAATCTTTGTTGTTTTCGTGTAATCGGCCAATGTGGTTCAGCGCTGTCGTCAGCATGTCTGGGGCAACAGGCTCTTTGGCATACCGCTGACCCGTTAACTTACCCCAAGCGGCAATGGCTTGCACCGTCTGGCCCTGCTTTTCCAATACCAGACCCAAATTGATATGGGCTTGGGCAAAATCCGGCGAAAGTGCCAAGGCCTGTTCATAGGCATTTTGCGCTTGGGCCAGTTGTCCCATTTGCTGCAGCAAAGACCCATGGTTAAACCAGACCAAGTGCTTGCGAGGATCCTCATGGTGGGTCAGCCACAAGGCATAAAGGTTGGATGCGGCCAACGAATGCCCATCGGATTGGAGTTGTTCGGCGTGTTGCACCATCTTGGCAAGCGGCATGCCACCCGCTTGGAGCAAGGCAACGATGTCTTGTTCGGGTTCCATCATTGGCATGTTACGCGAGATCAATTCAAGCGGTAGTGGGGCATTCATAGGGTTTCCTCGGTGTGGCCGACTGGCCTTTCATACATGGCACGGAACATGCAAGATGAATGCCAGTTAATGGAGCCATTGCGTATTCAAATTCGCCGGAAAAGTCATTTTTTCGACAATTTGAAGTACCGATGCGGCAAGAAACTGCCGACATTCAGACTCCATTTGCCGCAGTCTTGCTGAATTTAAGGGTCATGAAAGTCAGATTCTTCTGTTTTTTACTCAAGTTCAACAAACTGCAGCCGATACGACAGATAAGCACAAGTTAGGCGAGCAGTTCTCGCCAAGATTTTGTAAAGCCAGTCACCCAGTGACTTTGCTCGCCATATATTTAAGGGGTTCTCATGGTCTCATCCATCAGCTCAATGTCCGCTTCCGAAATTCGCGGTCTCAATGTCACGAGCCTCACTACGGCAGATGTGGCTTCGCTCTCGCGCACTCAGATCAAAGAACTCACCACCTCCCAGATCAGCCAACTGAACAGCTCGCAAATTGGGGCCATAGAAACTGAGGACTTTGTACAACTCAGCGCCAATCAAATTGGTGCTTTTGATCCTTCTCAGTTCCGTGATGGCCTGCTGACTTACGACAAAAACAAACTACAAGCCATCACCGGCAGTCAGATAGCGAGCCTGACCACCGCGCAACTCAATGCCTTCACCACCGCCCATGCCGCGGCACTGGACGCGAAAGACATGGCTGTCATGTCAGCCGCACAGCTCAACGCCCTGACCACGGGCGTTGTTTCCTCCCTCAGCAGCAGTCAACTGCAAGGCCTGAAGGACGTGCAAATTGGTGGGCTGAGCACGACTCAAATCAACGCACTAGGCACACAGCAACTTCAAAATTTGAGCAATGGCCAACTCAAAGGCCTCACCAGCACCCAACTGGGCGGCATGACCACCGACAAGCTGCAGGCACTGACCACTGCTCAATTTCAAAGCTTGACAGCAGCCCAGCTCAATGGCTTGACCTCGGCGCAGGTTCAGTCTTTGGAATCATCAGATTTGGCCTCCATCAAGGGTTCAACCTTGAGCGCCTTGGGGACCACACAAATCCAAGCCCTGAGCTCCACGCAAGTTAGAAACTTGACAGAGCAACAAATCAAAGGCCTCACGGCCACACAAATTAAAGCCTTGGACACGGCCGACATTGCGGCACTGAGCACCACCCAAGTCTCGCAACTCAAGCAAGATCAAATCAGCCAGCTGACGACAGCACAGGTTAAAGCGTTGGAAACCCAACAAATTCAGGCATTGGGCGAGAATCAGATACGGGGGTTCAGCAGCTCACAAATGGCCGCACTGAGTACGGACCAATTAAAGGCTTTAACGACAAACCAAGCCAAGGTCCTGAGCGCAGTGCAAGTCAATGCGCTGAGCAGCACCCAAATCGCCAGCATTGAGACGGCCGATCTGGCCGCACTCTCTGCAGACGCCACATCCGGTCTTTCGACCGATTCGGTCAAGGCGCTGAGTTCCAACCAAGTGGCCTCGCTTGCTGAAGGACAGATTCGGAGCATGACCACGGCGCAGCTCAATGTCATGGATTCGGCCGATTTGGCGAACATGAGCAGCAGCCAAATTCAGCAACTTACGGCAGACCAAATCAAAGGCTTGAGCACTGGTCAACTCAATGCACTGACCACCAGCCAATTCAGCGCGCTGGAAGGCAAGCAAGTGCGTGAGCTGACCACCACCCAAATGGCGGCTTTGTCCACCGACAACATCAAAGCTTTGACCACCGTACAGGTCAAACAGCTTTCTGCAGAGCAACTCAATGCGTTGACTCCCAAGATCAGTTCGTTGGAGACCGCAGACATCGCCGCCATTTCCGGTGCTGCAGCGGGCCAACTGTCAACCGCATTTGTGCAAGCCCTGAGTTCAGACCAAGTCAAGGCTTTGGACAAAACACAATTGAACGGCATGACCAGTGTTCAATTGCAAGCCATTGAGACGGGCGATATGGTGAACATGAGTTCGGCGCAACTGAACATGTTGCGCGTCGATCAAGTCGCACTACTCACAACAGAACAGCTCAACAACCTCACCAGCAGCCAGCTGCAAAGCCTGAGCGCCAAGCAAATCAACGGGTTAAGCACGGCGCAAATGGGGTCATTGACCACCGCTAATTTGGCTACTTTGACCAGTGATCAAGTCAAAGCTTTTTCTGCCACACAGCTCAACGCGATGAGCTCTGCGCAAATCGCGGGGCTCACATCCACAGCGCTCTCGTCGATCAATGTGGACGCATTTTCCAAACTGTCAACGACTGCCATTCAGGCGATCACCACTGGCCAAGTGGCCAATCTGACCAACAAGCAAATGCAGTCCATGGGCAGCAGCCAGCTCAATTCGCTGCAGACAGCTGATCTTGTGACACTGAGTACGGCCCAGGTGGTTGCACTCTCGGCCGGGCAGATCAAATCGCTTTCAACGAGCCAACTGAATGCGCTGACCACCACGCAATTTCAGTCCTTGACGGCAACACAAATTGGCGGGCTCAGCACCGCACAGATGGCCAACCTGTCAACCGATCACATCAAGGCATTGACCACATCGCAAGCGGCAAATTTGACCGCCCTGCAACTCAACAGCTTGAACTCTGCACAGATTGGCAGCCTGGAGACAGCTGACGTTGCCGCCCTGAATGAATCAGCGCTGAGCAAATTGAGCACAGGCAATGTACAAGCCCTGTCAAGCGATCAGGTCAAAGCGCTGAATGCAAAACAATTGCAATCTCTCAACTCCGAGCAGTTGCAGGCCATGGGCAATGATGTACTGGCACTTGACACCACACAATTGAGCAGCCTCAAGGCCAGCCAGATCAGCGGCATGACCACGGCTCAACTGAGTGGACTCAGTACAGACCAACTCAGGTCGCTGACAGGATCCCAAGTCACCGCCATGACCACCGCACAGTTTGCGGCGTTGGGCAGTGACAACATCAACAGCTTGACGACCAGCCAATTTGCGTCCATCACAGCGACGCAAATCAATGCTTTGGGATCTATTTCCACCTTGACAACAGCAGGTCTTGCTGCATTAAGTAACCAGGCGATTGAAGGCCTGAGCACGTCTGCCGTTCAAGCCCTGACGACCGATCAAGTCTCCAAACTGACGGCCAGCCAAATCAAGTCATTGAGTACCGAGCAACTCAATGCGATGCAACAAGCCGACCTGGAGAAACTGACGACAGATCAGATTGCGGCTCTAAAGGCCGATCAGGTGGGCGGTTTGACCACCACGCAATTACAGCGATTGAGTACAGCGCAAGTCAGCGCCATGAGTGCGGCACACATTTCTCGCCTGTCCACCGACAGCGTGAAAGCCCTTTCGAGTGCGCAGGTTGCGGCCATCAATGTCACTGCCCTGCGCTCCTTGTCAACAGGCCAGATCAACGCCATTGATACAGCGGATATTGTGGCCATGGGTACTGCCCAGGTCGCTGCCTTGCGATCCGATCAACTCCAAGGCATGACCACCGACAAGCTCAACGTGTTGACGACCACCCAAGTGGCGGCCTTGTCGGCATCTCAGTTGGGCGGTTTGTCTACCGACCAGGTTGCAAACCTGAAAACCGATGCGATCGCCACACTCTCTTCGGCGCAGGTCTCGGGATTTAAAGTCCAGCAGATCGATGCTTTGGACACCCACCAGATCAGCAAAATCGCAACCAGCGCGGTCGCTGGGTTCAGTGGTACTCAAATCGCTCGACTGGGTACGGCCCAGTTGTCTGCTTTGACCACAGGACAAACCCAAGCCCTCATTAACACACAAATTCGAGCCTTGACCCCAAGTCAAATGGCTGGTTTGACCACGGCTTCCTTGGAGGCATTGACCACAGAACAGGTTGGCTTCTTCAGTGCAACCCAGCTGAATGCTTTGTCGAGTACGCAGATCGCCTCTTTGCAAACGGCCGATGTGGCTCAAATTGATGCCAAAGTCATCAGCGCATTGAGCACTGACACTGTTTCAGCTTTGACTTCTGGCCAGGTCAAAGCACTTGACTCTTCACAGTTGCAGGGCCTGACCAGCAGCCAATTGAACAGCTTGTCTGAAGACCAAGTGACAGCGCTTGAGACAAATCAAATACAGGCGTTGACCACCGTACAGGTCCGGGACTTTTCGACAGATTCTTTGACAGCGCTGACCACATCGCAAGTCCAAGCCCTGACAACTGCGCAGGTATCCGCCCTCACAACCAATCAAATCACCAAGCTGAGCACGGCTCAAGTTGCGGCACTCAGCACGCAACAAGCCCGCGCTTTGGGGGTTGCACAGCTCAATGCCATGGGCAGTGACCAGATACAAGCCATCGAAACCGCCGACGTGGCCGCGCTGACCACCACCCAGATGGCCGGTCTTTCGTCTGCCAACGTGGCTGTTTTGACTTCTGACCAGGTCAAAGCCATTGGCACGTCGCAATTGCAAGCTTTGAGTGCCACACAAATCAATGCGCTGGAAACCGGCGATGTGGCTGCTCTTCTGACCAGCCAAGTTCAAGCCCTGACCACGGCTCAAATCAGTGCTGCATCTACCAGCGTCTTGACAGCGTTAACCACTTCGCAAGTACAAGCTTTGACGACTTCTCAAGTTTCGTCATTGACCAACACACAAGTGTCAAATCTGACCACCGCTCAGATAGAGGCTTTGACCAGCAGCCAATTCAGGGCAATGACTGGCGGGCAGATTGCATCCTTCACGACCGATCAACTGGCCGCCTTGGAAACCTCTGATCTGGCCAATATGACCACCGGTCAGATTTCAGGATTGACCACCGGATTTATCCAAGCGCTCAGCACAGCCCAAGTGGCGGCCCTGACCACGGCCCAAGCCAGCGTCCTGTCCGTCGTTCAGCTCAACGCCATGGGCACCGATCAGATCCAAGCCTTTGAAACCGCCGATGTGGCCGCACTGACCACGGCCCAGCTGTCTGGCCTGTCCACCAGCAACGTGGCCGCTTTGACCTCGAGTCAAGTCACCAGCCTGGGTACCTCTCAGGTCCGAGCCCTGACCACCGCTCAGCTCAACGCCATGGGCACCGATCAGATCCAAGCCATCCAAACCGCTGATGTGGCCGCACTGACCACCGCTCAGCTGTCTGGCC
>NZ_ALKN02000026.1 GCF_000293865.2 Limnohabitans sp. Rim28
GTTGCGACGCAGCTGGACTGCGGGCATGTGTGTGGGTTTGACCGCTGTGCTCAGCTTGAGGCTTGTAAGGTTTGCCATGTGCTTTTCCTTTCAAAGTTGTTAAAGCACAGACAAGTATGTTGTCGGTCGCTGTGGCAAAGCAACCGATATCCGTTCAAATAGGGCGGTTATTGGTGCAGTCTCCACAGTTACCATTTTCAGCGTCGTTTTTCGCGACGCTTCGCATCAGCAACTTCTCGTTTATCAACTATTTAACCAGCTGCCCACTTCAATCAAGATGTCGTATTCGTCTCGGCTATCGACATCCATTTCATCGGCTTGATCGTCTGTATAGGTGACTACCGGCGCCTTACCCACACGGTTGTTCTTTGCGTCGAGCTTGTAGCCCTGAAGGTCAATTTTCAGGCGGCTGCCATCGGCATCAACAATCAAATAATCGGCAGTGAAGCCTTCAGCTTGGTAATACGTGGCGCTCATGTCGCCGTATTCATAGTCCTCGTAGTCGTCCTCATCGTCCTCATCGATTTGGATGACGTTCTTTTCGATACGGAATTTTGAACGTCGTGACGATTTGATCTCAAGTCCATCGTCATCGGAAATCATCTCCAGCCAGTCAGGGATAAATTCATCCAGATCACAACGCATGACTGAGATCAGTTCACCAGAGCTGGGATCATCACAGCGGAACGTGACGTCATACACGCGCCCCTGCGTCACTTCGATGACTTTGTAATCTTTGATTTTCTTAGGTGGCTTTCCTGGCTTGTGTACCAGCTCATATCCCAACGTATTCATACGAGCGTAGTGAATTTCGAAGGGCAAATTCAGGTAGTCAGGCGTGGGCTTCTTGCTTGCCATAGCAGTCTCCAAAGTCAGTACTTTCCTAGATATTAGCTGTAGCCCATGCCCAGTAGCTTGCTCATGGCTTTTTGTACCCGCTGAAGGCGCTTACGCTGGCGCTCAACATCTAATCGATCCTGCGCAGCGTCTGCTTGCTTTTTGACGCTGGCAGCGTGCAGCTCAGCAGGCTTCAAAGGCTTCAATGCTTTGGTAGGCTTGGTCAAAGGAATGGTTGGGATTATTTCGGTTATCTTCATAAAAGTATTTATTTCAAGATCACCGATTTCGCCAAATTTCCAGCCTATTTGCCCCTTTTTTCCTTTGACGGTGATAAATATTTGCGAGTTGCTGATGAGTTGCAATGGGTTACTAGAAGTAAAACGTTGCTGGTTGCAGTTACTAGTTACATGTCACTGATTTGCGTAGCAAATGAGTAGCCTTGACTGGCAACTGCAACAGAAACACGCAACCAGTGACATGCAACGCCTTTTCTGGCTCTGTGACTGGTGCGACATCTGCAACTCCTGCAACTAAAGGAGAAACAAATGCAGGAACAAAAGCAAGGCATCGCCGTGCGCCTATATGACAACGACAAATACGGCACCACATACGGCAAGGGCATCTGGCACCGTGCCCTATTCAACGGCAGCATGGATGTAGACGGCGCAAGTGCTGCCTACCTTACAGACTTTCTTAATGTTAATGATTGGGGAGAGCTGATCAAGACCCCTTTGCAAGTTGAGATCGTCAACAACATACTCAACGATGAACAGCCCCCAACCAAGCATCAAGTATTCAGCTGGCTGCAACGCTACAACCGTTCAACAAAAATGAAAGGTTACGTGGATGGCTTTGTCCGCTATGACATGTCCAATGGCGAAATGCTGGTCTACATCAAAGACGATATTGATGGGTACGAGGAGACGTGGCGTCTAAATGCTCGCCCATGTCGTAAAGGAACGACAAACTCACCCAGCATTCTTGCTACCAACAAAGAATTGCAAAAGACATGGTGATTGAGCAAAGCAGATTTAACCAGATCGTGTGCCTCAATGAGCGTCATTGCCTCAGTCGCTCATTGATTTTGTCAAATGCATTGAAGCGTACGGATGGCTAAATATTTGGCGCGGGCGCTCATCTAGTACTTGTGCATCCTGCAGTTGACGCTGCTGGATGTTTTTCATTGGTGACCACCAAATAAAAATGCTATTAAGTTTGCCGTCCTTGATTTAATTGGATATTTCAGCATCAGCTAATCGGTTGCTCTTTCTTGCCAAAGACAACAGACTTGTTCAGTAGTTTTTATTTATCTAAAAGGAACTGAACATGGCACAAGCAAAAACTCTTACACCCCAGGAATTCGACCGACTGCTCGCATACGTTGCAGGACGCAGCTTTGCGATGCGTAACCGCATGATGATTCTCATCAGCTTTTGGTCTGGCATGCGCGTAGGCGAGATTGCCAATCTCAAAGTAGGCGACGTGATCGACACATCAGGAAAAGTAAAACAGGAAATTCGCCTTGCTGCAGCCCAAACCAAGGGCAACTATGCACGCACAGTGTTCTTGCCAGAAAAACTGCGCGATGAGCTTCAGCGGTACGTTGACTTGCGCGGCAAACAAGAGCGTAAGCAAGCATTTTTTATCAGCGCTGGTGGCAAGCCATTCAGCCCAAACGTATTAACGCAGCACTTTTTTTGGCTGTACCGCAAAGCTGGCATCGATGGGGCTAGCAGCCATTCTGGTAGACGCAGCTTCATCACCAACCTTGCTAGCAAAGGCATTGGCGTTCGCGTGCTGGCAAGTCTTGCGGGGCATCGCAGCATTGCGGTCACGCAAAAGTACATTGATGTCAACGACGACATGAAGCGCAACGCTGTTGAACTGGTTTGATGTGCCAAGCGTCGCTAAAAACGACGCTCACACATCGCGGATGATGACCCGCCGCTGGCTGGGATCACGGATCATGTTCACTTGCCTAGTACGGACAGGTTCTTCATATTGGATGCCCTTGACGCCCGCCAACTTGTCAGTGCTCAGTTCGGACATCAAACTCTTTTCCCACCACTTAGCCTCAAGCTCTTGATGCTGTGCCAACTGACGTGCCGTAAATCTTGGCGTTGCCTGCTCCACAGGCTTGTAGCTGGGAAATATTCCCTGCTCTACATTGGCGATCAGCAATTCGCTGCGTTTTAGCAACCTGCTGACCGCCACCCGCATGCGATTAAGCCTTGCCCGCACCTCTTCGGGCTCGCCCCTTAATGACTCATTGCTGGGACTCAGGCGCAGCAGCTTGCCTATTCGAAACAGATCCGCCCTTGCCTCGCCGTCCACCTTGTCAGGCTGGTGTTGCCGTAGCCATTTGGGCTTTTCCACCAATTCACGGTGCAGCGCATGCACTTCATGAATCTTCTTGAGTGTGTTTTTTCCGAATTGAACAGGATTGATTTTGTATTCCGCAGTACTCAACAATAAACGCCGCTCAAGACGACTACTTTCATATTCATCCAGTAGTTTTCCCAGCTGTTTCTGGATGGTGCGACGACTTAATTTCAGCGGCACTTCCACCCAGATCTTGTCCTCTGCTGGCGCTTGACGTTTTCGCTCGCTGGGGCGGCGCTGCACCTCGACAACTTTTGGGAATTTTTCCTGTTCAGTGAATAAACGGTAACCCCGCTCCAGCCACCACTCATCGAATGTGCAACTGTAAATGTCACCAAAGCCGCGATAGACACGCCTTAGTTGCTGATCGTCTGTTTTGACGGAGCCTCTTTCCGACGTCTGACAGACGAGCCAATAGTCTTTGCTCAGCCGCAGGTACTCCCACCACCAGCGGTAAACGCTGTTTTGTGCCTCCTGTAAGGACGTGTCTGGCTTCGTATGCCTTTGTTGCCTGCGCGGCAAACCTTTTAAGAACAGCTCTTCGCCACCGACAAGCAAGTCATCATCAATCATTATTAGCCACCTATATGCACTTTACGACATTGTACGGCTAAGAAAATACAGTACTTACATCGACAGCACAGACACACAGCAGTTAGGCAGTAGGGATGTGCAGTCGATGGCAACCAAGCATGAGCGATGCCGTTGTCCCAATCAACGCATTTACCTTAAGGAGATACAAATGCAAAACGCCGCTACTCAAACCGCTTCCGTCAACACCGCTGATTTCGTTCAAAACGAAACCTTCACCGCTGCAAACGTCACCGTTCGCACTCAAAACGGTACAACGGTCAGCGCTCCCAACACCGTCGCAAAAAACGACGCTACACAGCAGGCACTGTCCGCAGACACGGTTCTTGTCCGTGCCGACGCCTTATTCAAGGAACGTGAACGCTTTGAAGGCGCTGAATTGGCTCGTAGCAACAAGGCGCTGTACAAGCTGCTGATGCAGGTCTATGAGCTGTTCGAAGCAGCCCGCGAAGATGTCAAGTGCTTGAAGGCTGCCGTTAAAACGATGAGCGACAAGCTCAAAGAGCGCGGCGTCAAGATCCAAAGTAACACGCCTGCATTGACCGTGTTCGTGCGCTATGTGTTCAACAGCGACCGCAAGCGTGCCTATGCCTACACGCAGACGCTGATGGCTGCTATTCAGCAGGAAGTCAAACCTGCAGGTCTGGCTACTTTCATCGAAAGCCAAAACGGCGTCGAAGAGTGCCGCAAGCAACTCATCAAAAAAGATGAGACCGTTACGAAGGAAGCGGAACTCAAAGCCGCCGGTGCCGACGTCAGCGACGAGCTCAAATCAATGCGTGCCGTGACCACCGTGTCCCTGCCTGCAGCTAGCGTCTCGTTTTGCGACGGTGCAGAGTTTGCCTTCATCGTTGCTCGCAGTTTGGGCAACGGCGAATTCGAGCTGCTTCGCGCTGTGCCTCGCAGTACCAAAGCCATGCACTCGTCTGCGGTCAAAGAACTGGCAAAGGACTTGATCGTGCAACGTGCCGCTGCAGACGAAAAAGCCAAAGCCCAAGCTGCCGACCAAAGCGTCAAGGATGCCGCGAAAGGTGCAAACCTCAAGGTCAAGGCTACTGCCACGCTCAAGGAACTGCAAACCGCTTGAAGCCCTGGGTGCGGGCTAAGCGCCCGCACCATTAACTACACATATAAAGGAAACAGCCATGCCGATCTATATCGACACACAAAGAAAATACAGCCCCCAAAACCTGTCTGAATTCATCTTTCCAAATGACAAGGTTCGAGAAGTCGTTAACGCTTATGTGAGCGGCAATATTCGGCGTCCATTATTACTCTCTGGTCCCAATGGCACAGGTAAATCGCTGCTGGCTCAGTTGATCCCCTGCGCCATCGAAGGTCGGGACATTGAAGTCAAAAAATGGATCGCTGACGATCTTGAGAAGTCCGAGACTTTTTCCAAAGCATTCGCCTACAGCGCCCAATTTAATCAGCTGTTTGCGCCTAAACATCAGCGCATGTATTACCACTTCATCGACGAGATGAATTTCAGGATCCGTCACACCGACAGACTGAAGGTCATTCTCGATGCTGAAAGCGAATACGACTTGACGATCATCACCACCAATGCCGTGAACAACATTGACATTGGAATTCGCAGCCGATGCGAAATTTTGACCGTTGAGCCTTGTGCGCCCAACCTGTTCTTGCCACACGCAATGAAGATTTTTGAAAAGGAAAGAATCTGCATTGATGAGGCTTTGGTCCTGCATGCCCTGACATGCGCTTACAACAGATGGCCCACTAATCGTGAGTACTACAAAGCGATTGATGCCATTTTTCGCAGCATTGCCTGATTGCAAAAGGCATCACATCCCCAGTGAAGCGTCGCGAAAAAAGACGCTCCACAGCCCGCCCTGTGCGGGCTTTTTTACGTCTGTACTCTGGGAACTGCGCTAGCAAAATGTGCGGCTAGCGCAGTAGCCAGTTGGCAAAGCACCGTGTTCACAAGTTTGTTCCTAATTGTACAACCTCACCCCACCAGCAACACCGCCGCCTCGGGCACACCCACTACCAGCACCTCGGTGGCTCAGTTTTGATGTGAACGTCCATAAAAAAGCCCCGCATCAGCGAGGCTCCTTGGCTCACTTCACCACCTCCGCCAGCGCACGGGCTTAGGCGTTTTGGGCTGTCTGTCCAATGGCCAGTTGGGTTTGCACGCGTTTGATCTCAGCATCGGTCAAAGCCAACATCTGGAGTTGCTGCTTGGCTGCGTCTGGCAGGGTGTCGGTGTCGTAGTCTTGGTTGTTGATTTTGATTGTGGGCATTTTCTGGTTCATGAATTGAAAAACCCCACCCCCTTGTGAGGGGTGGGGTTGAGAGGTTTTCACCTAAGTCCCCAGCAACCGAAGTGGCGGAGGTGGTCTCCGTTGCGGAAGATTAGGCGACCAAAATTGTTGTGGCAGCAGCGGCAGTTGCCACGTCAGTCATGTTGGTAATACCAACAAGTTTCACGATATTGCTTACTGCCATAGTGTCATTTGTACCTTCAATGTCCAAAGCAGATACAACATAAGTATCTCCACCAAATACGAATGCCAAGACATCAACGTTTGTATCGCCTTGACCTGCAGCAGTGAAGTCAGCATTCTCGAAAGCCAACAGTGCGACGTTAATCCACTCTGTCAAAGTGTCGATGGAAGCTCTGTATGAAGCTTCACCAGCCAAAGTGAGGATACCATCATTGATGACAATTTCAATCTGATTCGCTGTCAATACACCAGCAGCATCGGCAGTGTGCGCAGAAACGTCATCAGTTGCGGCAACGTTTGCAACAACTCCAACTACGCCTGTACCTGTGCCGTCTGCCGTGCCAGCAAAAGTCAGTGTATCGTTGTCAGCAGAAGCGACAGCACCTTGATAGTCCGTGATGCTGTCCATGGATGCAGCAGTAGATTCACCAGTGCCGTAGTTGAAGTTATCGTCACCAGCACCACCAGTCAGAACGTCAGCACCACCGTCACCGTTCAGTACGTCAGCGCCAGCGCCACCATTGAGTACATCAGCACCACCAGCGCCATTGAGTTCGTCGGCACCAGCATCGCCATTGAGGGTATCAGCTGCCGCTCCACCTGTGATGGTATCGTCCCCAGCTCCACCGTTTGCAGTGAAAGAGCGACCACCGTTTCCAGTGATAGTGTCGTCATCGTTTGTACCAGTTACAGTAGCAGCAACAACGGCCGTGTATGCATTGGCGGTAATTGTGGTGGCAACAGCAGCCTTGTCCACAACCAGACCCGACAGGTTAGTTACAGAATCGTTGACTGTTACTGTCAACGCATCGTTCGCACCACCAGCTGATGATGTGACGTTAATGGACTTACCAGTCAATTGACTTCCATCAATGGTCAAGGTGTTTGTGGTTTCTGTTCCTCCGTCGATATCCAATACTTCAACAGCTGTCAAGCCAAGTGTTTGCCCAGTCAAATCTGCAGTAGCTGCAAATCTGACTGTATCGTCGCCAGCACCACCGTCGATGACAGCACCAGCATCAATCATGTTGACGATGTCGTTGCCCGCGCCAGTATTGATAGTGAAGTTGCCCGATGTGCGTGCGTTAGTCACAGTGATAGCGTCAGCTGCAGAGCCTGTCGAGATCGTGCTAACGAAAGCGCCACCTGTCAAATCAGCAGTTACAACACCAGTCAATGCAGAAGCGTTAAGTTGACCAGCAGTTGTGTTACCTGCAATAGTCAATGTTCTTGCACCAGTAAATACAAAGTCAGTAGTAGTTGCACCAGTCAGAGATGTGGCAGTCACCAAATTGTCCAGCAAAGAGACGTTGACAGTTTTGATGTGCGAGAAAGCGTCAGCAGTAAGTGTGATGTTATTGTGAGTTGCCGAGTCATCACTGATGATGACATTTACTGAATTCAAGGCTGCAGTTGCTTGTGTACTCGCAATAGTGGTTGTACCAGCACCTTGGCTCACTGAAATCTGAACTGTCTCACCGGATGCAACAGTCAGAGTTTTGGTAGCGTTATCAACTGCCAGCTCAATCACATCAATTGCTGAAGCCTCAGTGGCGTTGACGTTACCGGCAGTTGTATTCAATGTCAACCTCGACACACCTGTTCCAGTATCAGTGGCTGTGATTTTATCGCTGGTCAGATTGGCGTTGTTTTCTATTGCCACAGCACTCATTTGGATTTCTACATCTTGAGTACCAGAGTAGTTGAAAGAACCCAACAATGTTGAACCGGCGGCGTTAATTTCCAATGCACCACCATTGCCTGAAGCATTAATAGTAGTAGCAGCAGTGGCAGTAATCGTAGATACCTGTTTATCCGCAGCCAGTGTTGTCATTGCTGAAGTACCAACAGCACTGATTGTTAACGTTGTCGCACCAGTTGCTGCAGCAATATCGGCATCTTCAGCAGCTGTAAGTGTAATGCTAGTAGCGCCGTTAGCAGACGTGACTTCAATTTGACCACCAGTAGAGGTCGCCACCAGTGTCGTTGCAGGGTCCGCATCCGTAACTGTGATGTTTCTTGCAGCCCTGACAGTTACAACGCCGTCTGCATCGACGTTGGTCAGAGTAACTGCGCCAGTGCTGATTACGGTCAAGTCATCGACTGCTTCACCACCAGCGGCATCTTGAGTCAGAGAAAATGTCGCTGTGGCAGCGTTATTTGCATTGATAACAATGTCTGCATTATTGTTACCAGTAACAGTGGCTGTCAGCAGTTCATTACTGAGGGTCAGTGTGCCGGAACGGACTTCGTCGAGATCAATTGCTACCACGCGCGAACCGGATTGAACAACATCGAAAGCGACATTGGTGGCAGATACGCCGCCCAGATCCACTTCAAGGGTTGTAGCAGCAGCAGCAGTGCTGAAAGCATCAACATTGAAGTTAACAGTTTCGATACCAACGATAGTTGCATCAGTCAGGTCGATATCGTCAGTTAACGTAATGTTCATTACGTCAGCATCATTGGTGCCAGCATCAATAACCACGTCAGCAGTGCTGAGAGTTGCGCTGGTGGCCGTAAATACGTCACCATTACCCCTACCAATAACAACATCAGTTTCTGCTGTGAGCACAAAGTTACCACCAGCTGGGTTCTTCAGTGCAGTGATTTCAGCTTGAGCAGCAGCCAGATCGGCAGCGGCTTTGACAGCAGCAGTTGCAGCAGCGGCTTCAGCGGCTGTCTTAGCAGCAGCAGCGGCAGCGCTCTCAGATGTGAAGGCTGTGTCGTCGATCACGGCGATGGTGGCGTTGGCAGCAGCCAAGTCAGCAGCGGCTTTAGTGGCAGCAGCAGCAGCAGCAGTAGCAGCGGCAGCAGCAGCAGTAGCAGCGGCAGCGGCAGCGGCCTTGACAGCGGTCAATTCAGTGTTCAAAGCAGCAACGCTGACTGTCAGATCAGTTACTTCTTTGTTGCGCGAAGCAGCACCAGCAGCAAAAGCTGCATCAGTAGCCACAACGTCTGTGTCCACACCAGTCACAGCAGCGACCAGCTTGGACACGTCCAACTCTTTGCTGTTGACTGTGGAGAAAGAGGCAGCGGCATTGACCTTGGCTTGGAATGCGGTTGCGATGGCTGCGTAGGCGCTGCCAACTTTCTGGTCAGCCAAGAAGTTGATGGCATTGACAGCGGCATTGACACGACCTTGACCAGCAACCATACCGGTCAAAGCAGCTTTAGCGTCTGCAAACACGGCGTTGGTGGAAGCGATGCCAAAGTTGGCCAGCAAGTGGTCAACGAAGGCAGCGTCTGTGGACAGGTCTTTTTCAAGAACTGCGCCCACAGCGGCAGCGTAGGCTGCTGGGTTTTTGGCCATGTCGGCGGCGTAACCACCGGCGGCTGCATTGAACAATGCGACTGAAAGAGCGTTAACTGTACTCATTACAGATTTCCTTTTTAGGGTTTAAGACAGGTTGATTTCTTTGCAAAGAAACCGAGTACGAGTGATCAAGCAAAAAGCCCGTACTCGCTTGAGCGTCCTAGTGAAGGGCGTTCAAGCGAATACGGGCCGAGATAATGGTTGAAGTTAATAAATTACGATTAATAAATCGCTTGTTTTTCTCTTTGCCTGCAGTGAGCGTACAAATCTACATGCTCAACATACCCATAAAAATCAAAGACTTAACTCAATTCCTCTTCGTCAAAAGCGCTGTGTGTACATGGTGCGCGCATGGATGGATGTGTATTTTTGACAAAAAAGACAGTTATTTCTCTGGCGAATTTTTAAAACTGTGTGCATCACGCGTGCACTGCAATTTTTTCCTTTTTTGAAGTGTGGATTTTTTTTCAACTTGCACTTTGCACGATTTTTATTTGCCATGATTGTTCGATATTTGACATTTGACATACGGGCAATCAGCGATGAACTCTCTCAGTTTTTGTTGGCCAGCGCACAGTGCATCTCCATCTTCTGCCGTTTTAATGAGGAAGGGTGTGAGTCAAGGGCGGTCTTGACGGTGCTTTGATCAATATTGAGATTGGCTGAATCATGCGAATCGGTTCATTGCACACACAACAAGATGCAGACAAGTTCTGCAGCATCGTCAGCACTGAGCGCATGGCGATCAGTGACTCAAGGGTCAGGGGCTTGCAGTTGGAGCGCATGTTGTCTGGGCGTGCCAAGTGGCGTTTGCGTTTTTCTACCCCTGGTGGGCGCAAGCGGGTTTGCATGACGCTGGGCGATGCCACCATCATCAGCTTGTCAGATGCCCGCAAAATTGCCGAGGGTCTGTTGCGTCAGGCGGCTTTCGGTCTGGATCCTAAGCACCAGCAATCCGAGTTGCGCAGTGTTCCCACGTTTGTACAATTTGTTAAAGACAGTTACATGCCTTACATCAAGTCATATAAAAGGTCTTGGAGCACCGATGAGTGTTTGCTCAGGAACCATTTGCTGCCGCGATTTGGCAAGCGCTACTTGGACGAGATCACGCGCCAAGATCTTCAGCGCATGCACAGCGATCGCAGACAGGCCGGGGGCGCTCCCAGCTCTGCCAACCGTTTGCTCATCATCATGCGTTACATCTTCAACTTGGCGATCAAGTGGAACACCACGGGCATCAAGGTGAACCCATGCTTGGGTATTCCCTTGCTGGAGGAAAACAACAACCGCGAGCGCTACCTGTCGGTGCAAGAGACGCAGCGCCTTTACCTTGCGGTGTTGGAGAGTGATAACACCATGCTCAAGTTCATTGTGCCGATGCTGATCTTGACCGGTGCCCGCAAGCGCGAATTGCTGGATGCGAAATGGCAGGATTTCGACATCGAACGGCGCACCTGGCGCATCCCCATCAACAAATCGGGCAAGACACGTCACGTGCCTTTGTCAGACGGCGCCTTTGCAGTGTTGGCCAGCATGCCGCACTTGCCCGATTGCCCTTGGGCGTTTGCCAACCCGGATACCGCCAAGCCCTATGTGTCGATTTACTACGCGTGGAACACGGTCCGTCAACATGCCGGTCTGGGCGATGTGCGCATGCATGATTTGCGTCACTCTTTCGCCAGTCTCTTGATCAACTCGGGCAGGACGCTTTATGAGGTGCAACACATCTTGGGGCACACCCAAATCAAAACCACCCAGCGCTATGCCCACCTGAGCCAAGACACTTTGCTGGCTGCGGCCAATGCGGCAGCGGATGCCGTGGGGACGGCGATGGCGCAGCTGGCTTTGCCGGTGACCAATCCCTTGCATGCGTGATCACTAGATGGCGTGAAGTCTCAGGCCGACGCAGCTGGGCTGTGGCAGCCCGCATTGACCAAAAAGATTGGGGCCGGTTGGCCTGTCAGCTTTCAAAGGGCAGATAGGCCAGGCCGGTTTTGGCCAAGCCCACCAGGCCAATGTTGGTGCGGTTGATGTCGGTGTTGGCCGCGATGTTTCCCAAGCTGGCAATGGTGTGAGTGCCCGAATCGAGCAGGCTCACAAAGCCTTGCCTGACCTCTGCCGAAGGTGCCAGCCCCATCAATTGGGTATAGAGCAAATTGACCACTTGATCATGGCTGGGCTTGTTGCCCAGCCGGGCCTCTAGGGCCAGTTGCATCAGGTCGTGAGCCGAGTAGCCGAAGTCATCCAGAAAATGCAGGCCGATGCCGACAAAGTCGAGGTTGTTCACTGATGCAGGCCCAAACACGGCCCCTAGCGTTTGGGCAAGTGTGCCTGCAGGGCCGTTCAGATCCAGGGCGATGGCGCGATCCTCGAACACCAAACGTTCGACACTTTGCAGCCGATCGGTACCCCCTGCACCCGAAATGCTCTGTACCACCCAGCCGCTTGCAGCTGGCGTGATTAGGCATTGGTCATGCGCTTGTGTCCAGGCGACCATATCGCGGCCTGAGCCAGCATCGATCTGATTGTCCATGGCATTGCTCACAATGAGGTCGTCAAAGGCCGATCCGAGCACGTTTTCAAAGTCGCCCAACAACCAGGTGACTGTTTGGGGGGCCGCTTGTTCAAACTCGCTGGTGGGTAAGGCCAAACCCACCAGGGTGCTGACCGACGTGCTCAGTGCGGCATTGGGCAAGAAAATCGTCCACCCTTTAGGTTCTGTTTGCACATCCAGGGTGTCAGTGCCTGACGCGTCCCACAGAGTCGCGTAAAAGTCATCGCCACGCAGTTTGTGCACGGTGTTGCCTGCATGGGTGCTGTGGTTGGGGCCGTACAGGTGTAGCAAAGCCAAGGCGTCGAGGATCATGGGGGTGGCCGGGTCCCATTGCACCAGGTTGGCAAAAGCTTCGTCGTTGTAAGACATGATGGTGGCCAGGTCGATGTCCAAAGCATCAAACCCGATTTGAGACAGGGTCGGTCTGCCTGTGCCCCCATCGTCATGCGGGTGCTTCAGACCCATCGAGTGGCCCAGCTCATGCAACAGCAAGAACCAGCCAGCGGACCCTGGGTCGTACGACGGCAAGGTGTTGGCCTCGCTGTTGATATTCAGGTACACATCGCCAGCTGCCCCGGTGTAGGGAGTCTGGTTGTGCAATGGCGACGGAAAGAACGCCCGAGCCCATTGGTTGGCGTATTCAAAGAAAACCCATTCGCTGTCAAGCGAAACATTGATCTCACTGCCCGCCCGTGCGGCTTCAACGGGGTCGGCAAAGTGCCCCAAATAGTTGAACTTCACATTGGCCAACTGGCTGAAGGAGCCTAGAGCGGCCGTGAGGTCCCCCTCTGTCACGATAGTTGTCCGGTCTCTTGAAGAGACAAATTCAATCCACCGAGGGGACGGGAAAGATGGAACTCATGCCAGTCTATGGCCCGCAAT
>NZ_ALKN02000027.1 GCF_000293865.2 Limnohabitans sp. Rim28
AAGCCGGGCCGATGGAAGTCAAGGCATACGCGCAACTGGGAGCACATCAAGGAGGTGTGGCTGAACCCGCCAAGGGAGCATGTGAGATCGCCAGAAAAAGTGGCGATAGCCGTTTAGAAAAGCGGACAACTTTGTTGACAAACACCGTGGGGCTCCTCATCAATCTGCACTTCAACATCGAAGTCATCTACGCTATCTATACAGAATCCATTTGCTACTCGCATCGATCGCAGAGCGAGATTGCCGACCACACTAAGAGGATTGTCTTCATACAACGCATCTTCTTCGGTTGCAGATTGAAGTTGTTTGAGAATTTTGCTGTTGATCACATAGGCTGTGACTCGAAACGCAGGACCTGATATCTTTACAGACACATGTGATGGCATATTTACTCCAGAGGTGGGGCTCAAAGTAACCTGCATAACCGCGAGAAACACCGGTCATGCAGTTTTACATTGAATGGTATCCGTTTGTAGAAATAACAAAAGGTAGCGGTTGATCCATTACCGTTGGTAACAGCTTATCGGAGCTGGAACCTTCATTTCTTCTTGACAAAGGCGTCTCTGCTGAAAGATCCAGCCTAGAAAGCAGCTGCTCGGTGATCTGTCTTTGAATTTTCTCTATGCCTTGCCTGCGAGCACTCGATGCATCCAACCGGATCTTCTTGCACTCCAAATGATCCATCAAGTGCAGCAGAGCAGCATTAGAAACCTTGAGTCCCTGAGCACACACACTGCTCCAGTACCCCGCGCTCTTTCCTAGTGCTGCGCTGAAAGATCTAACTGTGGTCTCAGGATAAACCCGGCACATCTGGCTGTACAGGTGCTGCTCGAAGCTTTGGTCTTCATGCATTTCATCTCGCATAAATTATTTATGCATGGAATAAATAAAGACATGAAGACCTTCACTGCATTGATCAAAGCACGTGTAAACGGCACGGAGCGAAGCATACCTACGCAAGTCAGAGCGGTTAATGCAAACGATGCACGCTGGCTATTGCAGGCTATCTATGGCTTCCATGCTGTGCTGTCGGTGCCTAGCGAAGTTGCAGAAGAACTGCTGATCGACGAGACTGCCAGCAAAACGCCAGAACAGCTTCGACTAGACAGTCTCAAGGCCGCTAAGGAGCGTGCAGCCTCTGCACTAAAGGCAGAGCGTGAGCGAATTGCCAAACAGAAGGCCATCAATACGCTTGCTCAGATCAACCGCTCAAACTAATGCCGGGAAAAGCAACGCCAACACACTGCAGGCGTTGCTATCACTTTTTCAGGCAGGCTTGCGCAGACTCAAGGTAGGTCTAGTGGTCTGGCTAGCTTCTGAATGCTTGTTGACTAGGCCTTCAATCTGCAGATCTAACTCGCCTGCCTCTGCTGCCTTTTGAACAACTTCAAGAGCAGAAATTACCCCATCAATTCCATCCGTCTCAATGGCATTGCGGCCATTGATCAATTCCAAAGTTTTAGCACCGTAGCGAACGGTCAGGCATGTTTTCCCGTCAGCAGCAGTCCACCACCAGGGCTTGATCTTCTTGGGATGTTGGATTTGTTTGTACTCCCCTGTTTCATTGTCCTTGACGCGTTTGGTGATCACGACCTCGTAGGTACCACCAGCTTTAAAGCAACGTGCCATCTCCAGTTGCTGCAGTAGCTTCTTACACAGCTTTTGACGACGAATTACTCGGGGATTGGACTTTGGGATAGGTTTGCTGGACACCAGCTTTAATGCGCTCAAGCCTGTCATATTTGATTCCTTTCGAAGTGATGCAGGAATCACAAATTTATGTTCAGACTTCAGATTGGACGACCTCTTTTTAAGAATCCCGCCAATCTGGCGGGTTACCAGGCCGTCATCAGCTCCATGGGTTTACGTAGCCCACAGCCATTGCTTCTTCAAGCTGAATTCGACGCTGGTGTTGCACCTCATATTCCAGCAGCTCCTTGCTTACACAGGTGTACCCCTGCAGCTCTTTAGCGCCAAGACTCCAATAAGGATTGGCTGTCTGATCCCTAATTACTGCTTCAATCTCGCACTTGAGCTCCGTGCCTAGACGTTGTCGAAAAAAGACTGCATCGTGGATGCTTGCCAATGGAATTCGGCCATGCTTTGAAGCCATGTCACGAACAATGTCCATGACCTGAGTTTCGCTGTGCTGGTAACAGAACGCCAGCACTTTGGATTTACTGACTCTACCGCTAGGTGTTTGGAGGTATGGCTGCTTGAGGAAATCTGAAGCCTCCCTCTTAAATAGGTCAAAAATGAAATCGTCCAGTTGGTTCTGTTCCTGAATAAATTTGCGGATCGTTGGATCGCCCAAAAATCTATGGCGCTCTTCAGTGTTCTTGAGAATCTCAACCAATGCAGGATTGGTCCATTGCCCTGACATGTTGAACCAACCTGAGGTGGAGGCTCTTGCGCCAAAGCTGATAGCAGTCACAGCTTGCTTGAGCAATTTGCGCTGTAAGTCAGGAGGAACATTGCTGCCCTCAATAAAGATGAAGTGGCGCACTGTTCGCATGAAGTCCTCACGGTCCTCCAAATAGGAAATGGTCGCGGCAAAGGCATGCCGAATCGACTGCTGACGACTAATTGCAGCAAGACATTCTTTGGCAAACCCCATCTTCCAAGAGATCACGCTGGAACGGATGTCATATTCCCAGCAGTCTCCGAGAATTGCCCTGCGCAGCTCCCTGTTGACGTTTTGAATACTCAGCCCCTCGTAATACATGCGCCCAAATACGCTGGGCTTCTTGATTTGAGCGTACTTTCCACCGTTACTGCTGGCCTGAGCAAAGATGGTGCTGGCTTGCAAAAGGATGCGCTGCTTGTCTTCTTTCGAAATCAGTGTGCTCTGCTCTGTTACCCACTGCATGTAGGCATTTAGAGATTTCATGTCAACTTCAAGCCAGTCGACATCTTTGGTAAGTTCTGTATCAACTGCGTCTAGCACATAGTCGGGTCCGCGATTTGTCGTAATTGTCATATCCTCCGTATGGGTTAGCGTACCAATCACAGGCACCAAGTTGGCGAGCTCTGTGAGCTTCACGGTGGAGACAACGCCTGTGAGATTGCTCCCTTGAGTCACGGTACGAACTAACTCCAGACCTTTTTCTCTGAGCCAAGCATGCACACGTTTTCGATCTGGACCTATCTGCCCACCCAGATTGGCGAGGCGCTGCAGTGAAATGCTGTACGTGTTGAGCTTGACCTGCTCGGGTGTTCGCCCATTTATCATTGCCTGTGCCAGCAACTGCTCCAAAACTTGGACGTATTTACGCAGGGCACGATGTGCTGCATTTTTCGGCACGGGAAACGCCGCAGACAGCGCCCGTTCAACCTCTGGTCTAACTTCAATCTTGATCACTGGAGCCTCCTTGATGCGTATTGCATCTAGATCTATTTAGCCCACTACAAATTAGGTGTGTGCAAATTGCAAAGGAGGCGTGTGCATTCTGCAAAACAGGTGTGTTACCGCAAAAAGTCACACGCTTATAGTAATTGAGCAAGCCGCCCAGTAAACCCGAGCAAATATCCAGGTTGTGGAGTGACTTGCTTGTAGCTCGTCCTTTTTTTTAGCCGAACAACACCCTGCGCATACGAATGCTGTCATTGATGATTTTTGTTGTGTTTACGCCGCCAAACTCCTCCAGCATCAGCTCGCCTTGCTGTTTGAAGAGGCTCACTCGATCTACCCAGCCTTGTGGGGTCAGTTGCTGCAACCTGGCACCCACAATACTCAGCGGCCCTTGCGCCACTGCCCAGTAGTCCACTTGATCGCCCACTTGGCGCGCCAGCCTCTCTGCCACTTGCCCAAATGGGGTCTTAACGTACTTGTTGCGCTGGTAACTGCCATACCAGCTCTTGATTTGGGGATGCCGGCCAGCATCGAACACAAACCGCCACACCCCACCCACCATTTCCGCTACCTTAAGCAGATCTACGGGTTGACGCTGCTGCAGCTGATTCATCATCAGCGTCTCTGGTAGCTCTGGAATTGCCGGCAACGCTGTTCTTGGATAGGTTTCCTCACGCGTCAGCCACACCAAGTTATCCCCAGGTAGCTCACCCTTGGTCATCGGCTCGATTTGTTTGGCCAAGAGAATTTGACCGATGCAATAGCCTTTTGTGTAGTGGTAAACGTTTTTCATCTCGCTGTCCTTTCTTGCTTGTGTGGATATAGGGCAGTGCTGAATCGCACTGCCCCAAGTACTTCACTTAATTGCAGACCTTGGCATTGCGCTCAAGGCTTTGCCAAGAGTCCATGGGCACGTCGATGACCTTCATCGAGTCACTGTGCACGGCAATGCGTGCATGACCCTCAGAGGGTTTGCCAGCAATGTGCTCGTGCTCCATGAGAAAAGACACCGGCAAATAGGCATTGCGCCAGCTGCCGCGTGTTTCGCGCCAGATATTCAGTCGCGCACTTGGTTCGACCACGGTCGACAAGTGATAGTCATAGCAAGCGCCCAGTGCACGCTCATAGGCCGAATGGTCGTCGGTACTGCGGTTGTAGCCTCGTTTAGCGCCGGCCACAGCAGCTTTATAAATATCACGGCCTTTTACGAAAATAACTCGCATAAAATACTCCTTTTTATGATTTAAAATATTAATTTTTTGGACTGCAAAGATGCCCCCAAATATTCAGCACCAAATTCACCAAAGTATCTATTACTCAGATCCGAGAATTGATCTAAATAATCGGAAACCTCGCTAGACGTTATATAAACAGGCTTTGCAAATTTTCTCTCAAATAAACAAATTTCCTCATTCCACTCACACGTCAATCCATTTTCATGGGCGATTTTTGCAGTTGTCATCGGACTTAACCCACTCACAAATAACTCAATACCTACCACTTCAAAACAATATTCTTTATTCATAAAATTCTCCTTACTCAAATTCAAAAATAAATTGCCAATTAAAATTAACCTACATTTAAATCTCCTTTCAAATTCAGAGCCTCGACTTTATCGGTGATTGATTTTCTTGCGGCCGAATAATCATTTCAAAACCGCTCTGTTAGCGCCGACACCTCAGCAACTGAATAAGGAGAATATTGATTTAGAGAATAAAAAGATGAAATAATGAATTCAAACCAGCTCTGTTAGCAAGACACCCCATGCCCACTGATGAAGAACTTGGCCGACTCAAGGCCATCCCACGCTCTTTTCGCAAGCCACTGCCTTTTGAAGAGGAAGCACGGGAAGTGGAGGGCAGCCTGTACAACCTGTGGTGGCGCTGCTTACGAGCCAGCAGCGAATACTTGGAGTGCTGTGATGTGGAAGGACGAGATCACCCACTGGCGCAGACCTATGCCAACTTCGGGGATGTACGATTGAAATGGGCAGATTGGTGGCGCAAGACAGGTCGAAAGATCTTCAGTGAACGACACGACTATCCCAAGGTCAGGGCAATCACCAAGGACCGAGCTTTAGGGAAGCTTGAAGTAGAGCCAGAGAACTTTCTGATCCTAGATATACCGATGGGTCTGCGTCGGGTCACCATCCTTGAGCAGATCAACAAGCTACTGGATGAGCACCACCCTGGTCGTGATCTAGATGTATGGGCGCAAAGCACTGCCCGTGTAAAGCTGCATAAAAGCAAGCTGCATGAAAAGACGCTGCCCCAGTTGGTACATGTAGCTGAAATCCTGCACAAACAGCCAGACATCCTGCTGTATGAACTCGCGGAGGTAACGGGACTTGCTGAGATCCACCTTGGTCGCTCTGTGCAGCAAGAACTTACCATGCGTGAAGAGCATCAACGTAGAGAAATGGCCGCAAGCCGTTACAAAGATCAAGCCACCAAACTAGTCAGCAACGCTGCGCGTGGGATTTTTCCCTGTGTAGATTGATTCAGTACTCACTGGGAAGCATCAGCACCCAGTTCTCTCCATCCCAGCAGGCATACAAGGTCTGTTGTGAAATGGGGAAGTCTGTATATGGAATTTCTTGTTGTGCACGAACACTGCGATTACCGTCTTCCAGCGCTAGCACAGCACGGGAACCTGTGACTGCAAGCTCTACCTGAACAAACCAATCATCCGTACCCAGTTCGATCAAATAGCTAGCAACCGCATCCATCAGCCAGAAAGCACCTGCAGCTTCTGCCAAGTACTTGGTGCCATCAGTCAGCAGGCATTTGCGGTTCAAACGATAGTAACGCTCGGTGCCAGTGAACTGGGCCAGTACTGAAGGGTCAAATGTGCTCATCGCTGTATCCTTGTATGCATGGACACAGTTTGTTTTCAGATGCGTTTTTGGGCGACCAGAAACCCGACGTTTTGTCGGGACTCATAACTTTGACTTCCCTTTTTTATTTGCCAGCCTGCATATGGTGTCCGCTGGGATGTCCAGACACTACATGTAGTGTTTTCAAGCGCTATCGAATAGTTACCCCGTGCTTCTCATGCGGGACTTTTAGTTCATCTGGATGGACCGTGGACATGGGACGTCCAAGCCCTTGTATATTTGAGAACTGAGCGCCGCTTACTGGCGCAGGCACAGGTCAGTGCTACCGGTGCCAAGCAGTGACGAGAGAACCAATGAAAGCCTACAACCGAGTTATGGCTGGCCCAAGGAGCGTATACGCCTCCCAGTGCTTCAATGAGGGCTTCATTGGAGTTGACTACGAAATACCCGTTGATTTGAACGGACGCTTACCCGAGAACTTGCGGGACTTCAACCGCGAGTTCGTTCCGATTTACATGGCCAGTCATCCAGATAAAACAAAGATTGCTGCGGGATTGGCATGTGGATTCACATGGACAGTGTCTAAAGGGCTGAGGCAAGGCGACATCGTGATCACGCCCAATGGTGAGCGTCGCTACCGGGCAGGTGAAATCATCAGCGATTACTACTACGTCGCTGGCAACGTACTGCCCCACAGAAGAAAGGTTCGCTGGTTCCCTGATCTGTTTGACCGGGATGACATGAGCCAAGACCTTCAACGGTCAACCAACTCTACAGGTACTTGCTGCGACATCAGTTCATATACCGAAGAGCTTGAACGCTTGATCGGTGGACAACGCCCACCAGCTATTGTCGCCAGCGATCCGACCATTGAAGACCCAGCAGAATTCGCACTCGAAAAACATCTGGAAGACTTCCTTGTCTCCAACTGGGGCGGTACTGAGTTGGGTCGCAAGTACAACATCTACACCGTTGATGGTGAGATGGTTGGTCAGCAGTACCCCAGTGACACCGGCCCCATCGACATTCTTGCGATCAGCAAAGATGGCTCAGAGTTGCTTGTTGTGGAGTTGAAAAAAGGTCGAGCCAGCGATGTAGTAGTAGGACAAATTCAGCGCTACATGGGCTATGTTCTGGATGAACTAGCAGAGCCGAACCAGAAGGTAAAAGGCGTGATCATTGCCTTTGAAGACGACACACGGATAAAGCGAGCTTTACGGGTTACACAGAACATCGTGTTCTATCGCTACAGGGTGAGCTTTACATTGATTCCGGCAGCGTAGACCATCTCAGGATGTATCAATGACTGTTGCCTATGACTACAAGTGGACTGAACTTGCGACTGGCAAGTGGTACGTTGGGGCAAGGGGCAAACGCGGATGTAAAGGCACATTTCAGCAACACATAGTCAACAACCAGGAAAAAGATGTCTGACTCAGCTCCAGATTCAAATAAATCCATCAACGTGCTTGTGATTCAATTTAGTTTCAGCATATGCGTTGTGCTGGCTCTATTGACATGGATTTTTGATGTCTCGTTCTGGAAAAGCATAACGATTGTCCTGTCCGCATTGGTATCGATCATGCTTTACGCGGTAATTTTTCTTGTTCAACGAGTGGAGCGTCTTGAAAAATCGAGGCAATATAGGCTTACCAGAATCTATAACAAAAGCGGCCAAGAAGTAATGAATAGATGGACGGATCAAATTAACTCTGGTCATTGGGTCACAATTACTACCGATGTTCTTAACCATGATGTGCTCTATGCGGAGCACACTAGAACTGATGAGAATACAAATACGGTTGGACGTGAAAACTGTATCCGTGAAGACCATGAGTACAACCGATCAGCAGTTTGGGGAGAGCACTACAAAGGACCTGAATACAAAATTCAGATTAAATCGTAGAGTGGATTTTCTGAAAACCTACAGCAATTCCTGTATTGAAAAACTCTTTCTCCATGACCACGCAACTTGAAAAATTAATTTCCTACTGTTCTGAAAATAAGCGTGTATGCCCCCTTCCAGATGAATGGAATAGGCTTTGGAAAATGTTGCCTAATCGCTCTCGCCAAGGTAACGGCTGGGAACCAGCGCTTCCTCTCATTCTGGCGGCTTGGCACGATACACCTGCGATGATGAAGATGATCAGGCTAAGAGAGCACTTGGAATGGGCGGAAAAACATGGTGAGCTTGATGCCGTCGATAAATTTCTGCGTTTTCTACCAGAGACAGATTGGCACCATTTAGGCGAATGAAATTTCGGAAGTCCGCTCGGTTGCTCGGGCCACAGATTTGAAATTACGCTTGCCCTCATGGACTTGGGCATATGGGGCGCAGCAGCAACCGACACCGACTACCTGCCACCACGGCACCGGACCACGCCCATACCGGCCTCAGTCACGCCCACTGCCGATAAACCGACCTTCTTCCGTCCTGCAACGAAGATCAACAATCGCTGCCAAGCAGTCGGAGTCCATGCTCGGTAGAACTTCTGCAAGCTTAGGCGTTGACTTTTGATCTCCAGCTAGCGCTGTCACCAGAAAATGACCCTGTTGAAACGCTTTACGGCGATTTCGTGGGGAGAATCCCACGGCGTTTTGCTTCAAACTATTGATGCAATACAACTTAGCACCATAAAAGCACATAAACAGGCTGCAGCAACCGATCTTGCAGCACTGAATACTATAGGTGCTGGATCTGCTGATCGCTGCTTACAGCTTATCTGCTCAATCCATCTAACCCGATATCCACAGCCCTGAATCGTTATCCACAAAAAATCTATGAAAACGCTACTTTCTCAAGATTTTTGCGGTTCAGCGTTGAAATCATTAAGGATTTTTTCGCGCAAAAAGTTATCCACAAATTGTTCGCTCTGACGTTGTCTGCGCCGCACTGGTAGCCCGATGGCGAATCGGGTTTCAGATTGTCCAAATCCATCGTTGAAAACATACTTAAAGCACACAGAACATGTGATTTAGGAGAAGCGAGATGGCCCAAGCAAAGACCCTTACAACTGATGAGCTGGAACCAGTGCTGGCGTTTATCAGTACCAAAAAATATGCAGAACGCAATCGCTGCATGCTCTTGCTGACGCACTACGCCGGACTCAGGGTTGGAGAAGTTGCATGCCTGCGCTGGCAGGATGTTGTCAACGGTGATGGCGGTGTCAAAGATGAAATTCGACTGCTGCCAGACATGACCAAGGGACGGCACGCCCGCACAGTGTTTGTCAGCAAGAAACTGAATGAGGAATTGCAAGCTTATGTGGCTCAGACCAAATGCGTAGACAGGTCCTACCCCCTCTTTGCAAGTCAAAAGAGCATCAAGAGCGGGTTTTCAGCCAACAGCCTCAGCCAGACACTGACGCAGTTGTACGTGTCAGCTGGCATTGAAGGTGCCAGCAGTCATAGTGGCCGGAGGTCCTTCCTCACAAACCTTGCCAACAAGGGCACGGCTATACATTTGCTTAAGACGCTGGCTGGCCACCGCAGCATTCAAACCACAGCTGCCTATCTTTACAGCAGCCCCGCACAGTTGAAGGCTGTTGTTGAGTTGGTTTGATCGTGCTTTCGAATCCTTTAAGCCCCGCCAAGACTATTTCGAACTGATTCCAAGTCGTTCGAACAATTTCCAATTCATTCGGGGCTTTCGGGATGCTCATCTAGAACATCCTCCGGACCAGGCTGGCTTCCTCGTAGGCCTCAATGTCTTTGAGCCGGTACAGCACTTTCCCCACGATCTTCAAGTACTGCGGGCCCTCGCCGACGGTGCGCCAGCGCTGAAGTCGTGCCACTGAACACACCCAACGATCGGCAAGCATTTTTTCGGTCAGGAGTTGGCGGGCAGGTTCGGCCGTTACCTCTGGAACCAACAGTTTGGGCTCGAACTTGGGTTCTCTGGCTGCGCTTTTGGCGATGCCACTGGACAAGGCGTCCAGTACGTCACCCATTTTTTCAGCCCGTGGGTTCGAGGATGGAGTGTTGTTAGTAGCCATGGAGTTGCTCTTTGATACCTATGTGCAGTGGTTTCATATAGGTTCATACCGGTTGGCTACGCGTTTTTCTCAGCGGGGTGGATCAGTGCATTCACGAGCAAGCATTTACTTGTGTCGATGTTTCGGATTTCCAATCCATAGTTCATGTGCCGGGGAACCCCCTTGGTCATGGAAGAAGTGTTTGTGGAGAAGTCT
>NZ_ALKN02000028.1 GCF_000293865.2 Limnohabitans sp. Rim28
GGATCTTTTTGTAGATGGAACGGGTACGAGTGGCCCCGTTGCAAAGCGTATTCTTCGTTCCGATCCAGACGCCAACAAGGCAGCCAGAGGCCATGTGCAGACTTTTTTTGAAAACACATTGCGATAAGTACTGGGCGCACTCATGAAGGCCGTACGTTAAACGTTGGATTGAACAAAATAGGCCCTGCTTGAGGCCGAGAGCTTGGGCTGGACACCCTTGGAGCAGGTGGTGTACCTGCAAGTGAGCGATGAAACCGCCATCGAGGTGCTGGTGGTGGGTGTGCCCGAGGCCGGGGCGGCGGTGGTGCTGGTGGGGTGAACACCGCAGGCTGATGCGGGTCTGAATGGCGGAAATGTTTTCCGGCATTGTTTTTCGGCGGGTGACTTTGAGATGGGGGACCTTGGCTAGATTCTTTTAAGGCCTGATGTGTGCTTGCACCTTTTCGATAGAAAAACCAGGAAGATCTTGCCAGTTGGAGAGTGATAAACGGGTTTGATTGCTCTGTAGATCACAGGCAGCAGATCGTTGACATTTAAAAGTGGCGAAGCAGGTTGTGTACTCAATGGACTTTTTTTTAGGTTACATACAGAGTGTGGAGCGCAGTCTGTATGAGGATAGGCGCTCGTCAATGCGCCCAGAATTCGATCAATGCTTCTTTTTCCCGTTACATTCAATACAGCTTGTGTTGCAGCGACAGCCCAACTAGTCAAACCCACTGAATTGGACAACCACCAAACGGATCCACTCAGTAGTTAGGACTTCTTGCCCTCTCGCTAAAAGCTCCTAAGAAGCCGCCATTCATTGAAACCAACCCTGCAAAGTTGGGCAACCCTCAAAGGGACGCAACTAGTAGTTAGGGTCTCGATCAATCGTCCCCTCTTTTGACGCCGCACACATTCAACAGCAATAGCATTTGAAGCTAAACCTATCAAATTGAACAACCCTATAAGGGATTCAATTGGCAGTTAGGGCCACTCGAACTATCGCATCAGCCCCGAGAAATCGGCAATTGATGGATTCGTTTGTGTGGCTCTTTTTAATTTGGCCACGCAAGCCTTTTAAAGGACTGCGAAATGACCAGCAAATCAGACGGTGCTTTCCCCCCACTGGAAAGCATTAACAAACCCTATCTGACAACCGACGAGCTAGCTTATTACACGAACTTGCGGCCACAAACATGGCGCATGAAGGCCTGTTATAGCCAACAGCCAGAGGGTCTGCGGCCACTGAGAATATGTGGCAAGTTGGCTTGGCCGACAGAGGCTGTTAAGCACTGGCTAGGGGTGGCGATATGAGTGCCATTTTTCAAAACCGCCAGCAGCGCCGTGCTCTAGAGCGCAAGGCGCAAAAAAACACGCGCAGTGAAAACTGCGGCGCAGCGCGCGAGCTTATGGCCCTTGGTCAGGGTCATCGCCTAATAGACCTCACCAGAAAAGCTATTGATCAGTTCGGCATGCCCCCCAACACCTGTGCAATTGCTGCCCAACATGAAGCTGGACACCTAATCACAGCATTAGCAATGGGAGGCATCTTTTCAAAGGCCTACGTCCGGCAAGACAGCCATGGTTACTGGGGTGGGTTCAGCAGTGTGCATGTGGATGGCGTGCATATCTGCGGCCATGTTGACGTGAAGCAGAACCCTGCACGGGCATGGCTCTTGACTCTTATATGGGCAAGCGGCGTGGCTGGTGAGATGGTTTGCGGCAACTACCACCCCGCTTCCAGCACGGACGAAATGCTGTTGGTCGGTGGCGTTGCAGCCACCTTAGCCAATCAGGCTGGTGTAGACCCTGGTCAAGTAATGAATGTGCTTTTGGGCACATCAATGCAGCTTATTGAACGCAACCGCAAGGCATTTGACGAGCTGACCCGCAGATTGGAAGCAACCAAGGTACTGACTTCGCAAGACATTGCTGAGGTGCGGGTCGAGCAAATTGAGAGGGCGGTGCTAGTGCCGACTCGATTTAACTTAGGAAAAGAGGGCGCGCAATGAATGAGACATTTTCCCCTGACCTAACCGAGGCACGCCGACTGCTGGACGCCGGCCTGCACCTGGTCAAGCTCAAACCGCACAGCAAGCAGCCACAAGGCGATGACTGGAACGCTCAGCACAACCGCGCCCGCTATATCGACGACCTAGCCACTGGCTACGGTCTCCCACTTGCGAGTAACCACGCTTGCAGCGTTGACCCCGACAACTGGCCATTAGCTGTGCGCGGCATGCGCAGTTTAGGCTTTGACCTTGAGGCCATTATGGCTGCCGGGGTGCGCACTACCTCGACCCGTCCTGGCAGCGGCGGTCGCTCTGCGTTTGCCGAAGAGCCTGACCTGTCATGGCTGAAGTTCTCATCCCGTGATCCCCAGATTGGTACTGTTGTAGAGTTCAGGGCATCGAGCTCAAACCTACAAGATGTTGTGCCGGGCTTGGTCTACTTCGACAAGTCCGGTGCGGTCAGAACTCAGGCCTACGCCAACGGCAAACGGCTCGACGATCTGCCAGGCCTGCCGGACGAATTGATGGTGTGGTGGCAGCGGTGCAGCACTGATATCGAGTTCCTTCGTCAGCAGCAAAATAAATTTATGACCGCCATCGGCGCGAAGGCCAATCTTGCCATCAGCACAGGGCGCGGTGGTAGCAAGCTCGCATTTGATGCACCGGGCTTTCGTGGACGCTACAACGCAACCAACAGCGTCGAGAGCATATTGGAGCGTCACGATTACACCTGGCATCCACGCGAGCAGCGCTGGTCGCCTCCAACAGCAACTGGTGCGCCTGGTGTGCGCCCTATTCCTGGCCGTGATGGCCTATGGCAATCCGATCACGCCAGTGACCCATTAACAGGAACGTTCGATGCCTGGATTGCGCACGTGGTGCTGGACCGCTTTGGCGACATGGAAGCGGCCAAGCAGGCCATGGACAAAGAACTGTTATCTCCAGCGCAAGACTTCATAGCGCTCATTGATCCAGAAACTGGTGAGATTAGTGTGGCTAATGCGACACCATCTGACAAGCCAGCTGTGGGCCATGTGCTTCCGCACATTAGTGAGGTGGCTGTCTGGAGCGAAGGCGCATCTCAAGCGGTTCCGGCACATCTACTGGACCTGCCCCACCCAATGTTGAGGCAGATTGCTCAGCTTATGGATGCCGCAGCCGAAGACACCGACCGAGCGATGACGGTGCTAGGCGTTATCCACTTAGCAAGCGCGACAGTTGCACGCCGTGTCATAAGCAACAAACGAAACTGCGCTGCCCTGTACCTGTGCGGCGTAGCCAGGACCGGTCGAGGTAAAAATGCAGCCAAGAACTTCGTGGCCAAGGCGCTTGATCGGGCCTTTAACCAAGGGGTCTGCTCCGAGTTCTCAAGCGGCAGCGGCATTTTCAGTTTAATGTCGTTATCACCCGCAGCGGTAATGCATTTGGACGAATTTGGCGACAAATTAGGCCACGGTCTGCGCGACCGAGTGGGCTCTCCCGTGGCCAAGGGTTTTAGTTATCTGAAAGAGGTCTTCAGCCAGGCCGACGACCGAATCAGCCCCGCAGCGTTTTCGCTGGTGAGTTTGACTGCCAAGCAGCGCAAAGACTTTCTGGAAAGTAACAAGCCTATCCAGATGCCTCACCTCAATATCCTGGCTGTGACCACACCGGGGCAGTTGGGCGATGCCGTTACCGACGCAAGTGTTGAGGGCGGGCTGATCAACCGCTTTTTATTTGTCGAGGCCTGTGGCCAACTTCTTGAGAACAAGCAGTTTGACGCCACCCCGCCCGAATGGCTCTTGCGTCATATGCGATCAGCTCGTGGTCTGGACGATGGGGGGAATTTGACGCTGGAGTCCCTGGAGCCTGGATTACCAGAGCAAGTGCCAGATCTGCGCGAATACGTGTTTTGCAGCGCCTCTATGGCCGCGCTGGACGCCTACAAGGCAGAAATCCGGCGGTTGGTAGCCAACGACGAGTTCCTGGCCGATATGTCTCAGCGGTGGCGGGAAATTGCCATGCGCATGGCGCTATCACTCCATGCCTTCAGTGAGCCTGGGATCCAGACTATTGACCCCGCCATCACCATTTGGGCTATTGATTACACCCGCCACTATGGCCGTTCGTTTGCACGCAAGCTTCTTTCCATGGCTCAGCCCACCGAATCCTACGGCCGGCGCCGTAAAGCCTATCTGGAGGCATTCAGGGGCCGCCCCGAAGGGACAACAACCCACGACATGGGACGCATGGCGCCATGGCGCAATGACAGCCCATTACTGCGGGGGCAGATCATCAAGGACATGCTCGCCAGCGGAGACATCACTCAGGTTTGGGTGGACAAGCCAGCGCGGGGACCATCACCAAAAGTAATAGTCGCATTGGCCTAAATAAAACCCAGCCGCAAAACGCATTTTTGTCTGCGGCAGGTTTTTCAGAGGAGGAAAACAATGAATAGAGGGAAAAAGACCCCCCCTCCTTTTTATATGTATTTGCTGTGCGCTCAAAAACAGGGGGCAGTAGTTTTAAGCCAATGAGAAGCTTTTCTCTTTCGAGAAAACTTGCCGCAGCGAGATTTGAGTTTTGCGGTTGGGTTTTGTTTAGTGCCCCCCCGCCGGACGCTTTCATGCCCCCCTTGACCCGAAACGGGGGGCATCTTTTCAAGGCAATCAACACACACCGCTAAAAATTTTTGAACTGGAGTGAAAAAATGGCAAACCACAAGACGATGGCTGACATTGCCGACCATGGTGCAAAAAACATTGCCCGCGCTCAGGCGGCGCGTGAGGACAGACGCCTTGCCAACAAGGCCATACATGCCGCTGGTGGCGCGCAAACGGCTGTTTGGGACGAAGTGGCTACAGGTGCGACAGTGGTTTCCATTGCACAGGGCTTGGGGCTGTCACTGTCTACCTTTAACCGGTGGCTTTCTTTTCTGCCTGAGAGGCAAGCGCAATACCAGGTAGCCCGACAGAAAGCGGCGCAAATGCTTGCCGAGCAAACAATTCAAATAGCTGATGAGGCAACGCTTGAAAACCTTCAGGCAGCCAGGCTAAGGATTGACGGACGGGTAAAGTTGGCAGAGCGCTATGCCCCCAGAGGCTTTGGCGCAGACCCATTTGGCGCTGACGTAGAGAAAACCACCCTAGAGGACTTGCAATTGAGAGCAGAAAAACGCAGCTAGCCCTGATATGTCATTTTTAGCTAAAGACTCTCAGCGGTAGCCAAACGCATCGATCACATTCTCTTTTGTAGTAACCGCGAGTAGGCGTTTGAATAGAGTGGGCCATATCGATTGCGGTGGCACGATAACGCGCACGCATGGAGCAATTTTACGAAATTACGATGCATTTGGGGGCCCCTTGGGTGGGGGTCAGGTCTCCAGAAATTGACTTGGGGTTGGGGGTAGTCTTGTTTGCCGAGCCAGGCAAAGCCGCTGGCAGGGTGCACGGTAGTCGATGGCTAGAATCATTCCCTTGACGGAATATTCCTTGAAAGGTATATTAGCGCCATGAAATGGGAAGTTGAATACACAGATGAGTTCGGCCAATGGTGGTCTGGGTTGTCTGAGCAAGAGCAGATCAGCGTGGCTGCCTCTGTCCAATTGTTGGAGGAACGCGGCCCGAGTCTCGGTTTCCCACACAGCAGTGGCATCAATGGCTCAAAACATGGCCACATGCGTGAGTTGCGCACCCAACACCTTGGCCGACCGTTTCGAACGCTTTATGCGTTTGACCCCTTGCGCAACGCAATCTTGTTGATAGGTGGGGACAAGACCGGTGATGGCCGCTGGTATGACGTGAATGTCCCTCTGGCAGACCGTTTGTATGACGAGCACCTGGAACAACTTCGAAAGGAAGGAAAGACCAATGGCTAAAAAGTTTTCTGATCTTCGCGCACAGATGAAGCCCGAGGCCCGGCAAAGCGCCGAGGCTGCTGCGCAGACCATGTTGGCCGCAATGCCCCTGAACGAGTTGCGTCAGGCACGTGGCTTGTCGCAAAAGATGTTGGCAGAAGTGCTGCACGTACAGCAGCCGTCAATTGCCAAGATAGAGAAACGCACAGACATGTACCTATCAACCCTGCGCAGCCACATCGAGGCCATGGGGGGTGAGTTGGAGATTGTTGCCCGCTTCCCGGATGGATCGGTCAGGATCAGCAATTTCGCTGATTTGGGGAACGCTGCGACTGTTTAACGTCAAAGTGTCCCATTAAGCCCGTAAAGCCGCTGGCAGTGCGGATACTGGAGCCAACATGACAGGCGGCATCATCGCTGCCCCCAAAGCAGTCGTGGCTGAATTGGCCGCAGCCAAGAGGGTGTCCTGACTGAGGTGGGCGTACCGCTGTGTCGTCTTGACCTGCGTGTGCCCAAGGATGTGCTGCACCTCATACAGGGTGCGCCCTGAGTTGATGAGCAGACTCGCGAAACTGTGGCGAAGATCGTGCATCCGCACATCCGATAGACCGATGCTCTTACGCGCTGTGTTCCACGCATAGTAGATGCTCACATATGGCTTGCCGGTTTCAGGGTTAGCAAACGCCCACTCACAGTCCGTCTTACGTGGCATGGTGGCCAACAGAGTCAAAGCACCATCCGAGAGTGGCACATGCCGAGCCTTGCCTGATTTGCTGATGGGGATACGCCAAGCCCTGCGGCCCAGATCAAAGTCTTCCCAACGGGCATCCAGCACTTCGCGCTTTCTGGCCCCAGTGAGGATCAACATGGGCACGATGAACTTGAGCATGGTGTTCTCGCTCTTGCACACGGCCTCATACAGGCGCTGGGCCTCCTCCACGGACAAGTACCGCTCCATCTTGTTGTTCTCCTCCATCAGCGGGATACCCTTGCAAGGATTGGTCTTGATGCCCGGCACTTCCCACTTGAGGGCCAGATTGAAGATGTACCGCATCATGATCAAAAGCCGATTAGCCGAGCCTGCTGCTGCTCCTGAGGCTTTGCGGTCACCATGTATCTTGACGATGTCTTGGCGGGTGATCTCGTCCATGTACCGCTTGCCAAAGCGCGGCAGCAGGTGGTTCTTGAGAATGCTGGCATCTGTGTCCCAAGAGCGTTTGTACGACATGATGAACGGCATGTACTGGTCGGCGATGAACTGGGCGAAAGTGGGAACCTGTTTAGCCTCAGTCTTCAGGGCAAAGGGGTCTTGCCCGAGCGCAATCTGATTTCTGAGGGCTGCGACTTTTTTTCTGGCCTGATCTAGGGATAAATCATCAGTACTTGCCAGCTTGATTTGTCGCTGAACTCCGCGAAAATCGGTGTACCGAAAGTAAAAAACTTTGCGCCCAGTGGGCCTGATTTCTACCATCAAGCCTCTACAAGACATGTCGAAGTAGTCGACCTTGGCCTTGCCTTCTGGGCATTGGATTTTGTCAAGAAAACCTGTGGAAAGTTGCATCAATGGCATATAAATCACCTCGCATGATTGATATTGTATCACGCGGTAGTGAAAGTATGCAATACAAGATTATATTTCCATAATGTAAAATACGATACATGCTGACACAGTCAAATTTCCAAGTACTCGCTGCTGCCATACGAGCAGGCCGGGGTGCGCTCAGTTGGTCACAACAAGAGTTGGCTGATAGGTCGGGTGTTTCAATGCCAACGGTTGCTCGTTTGGAGACATCAAGCGGCAATCCCAAGCTCGAGACAGTCAGCCGTTTGATTGGTGCCATCGAGAAGGGTGGCGTCAAGTTTGAGTGGAACCAAGTGGAAGGTTTCACGTTGGTGTTCACGCTGCGAAAAGGCTGACACCGTCGGCAAGCCGTAGGCGGCTTCGCAATTTCTGCGCTCTCAAAAAGCATCACGTGCAGGTCACATGCCCACACACGCAGGGGCATGGCGTAGGCGATATAAAATATATCGCATAAGATTTATAAAAAGTCTTTAAAAATCAAATACTTATCTCTGCTGGCAACTTGTCCGCTCACACCAAGTTCCCACGCCACCTCTCATCGCTTCATCTCCCAACTGACACAGCCCGTATTCGCTTGAGCGCCCTTCATCAGGACGCTCAAGCGAGTACGGGCTTTTGGCTTGATCACTCGTAC
>NZ_ALKN02000029.1 GCF_000293865.2 Limnohabitans sp. Rim28
ACATCTTCCCGGGTCGCATCGTGCTTGCCCTCTTCGGCGCTTCCGCTGGCGGTCACCTGACTGGCCTGGCTGCTGCCTCCAACCTGAGCACCTTGGCTGGTGATCTGTCCACGTCCGCTGGCCTGATCTTGGGCAAAGACCTCAGCAGCAACACGGCCTTCCGCGATCACATCACCGCCAACCTCAAGTTGACTGGTGACTCCCAGACTGCAGCCAACGCATGGTTGGACGGCCAACTCAATGCTGGCGCTGCCCGTGGCGACATCTTGGCTACTGCTGTTGACTTCCTGTCCACTTTGGCAGACACCACCAGCCCCTTCTACGCTGCTGCTCAAGCATTCCAGACAACCGTGACAGCAGCTGTGGCTTGGTCTACTGGTGCTGGCGCTACCCAATTCGGCGTTGCTGCTCTGCGCGCTAACCAAGGCAACGTTGAAGTTGTTACTGGTTCTTCGTTCACATTGACTACTGGTACAGATACTTTCGTGGGTACTGCTGGTAACGATACGTTTACAGGTACAAGTTCCACTTTGGCGGCAACTGACGCTATCGTTGATAACTCGACAACCGATAATGACACAGCAACGTTCACTCTGACAGCTGACAACGCTGTCGCAACAGTTTCTGGTGTAGAAAATGTTAACTACGTTTGGAATGCCTATTCCGCTCCAACGATCGATCTGTCTGGCGTGACAGCTGGCAAAGAGGTTACCGTTTCCTCTAGCAAAGTTGGCTATCTGGGTAGCGGAACCGTTAGCAATGCTGGAACCAACAAGCTTGTTGCTGGCGACGGCATGGTAGGTACAGTCACAGTCACTGGCGCAAAGTCTGGTTCCGTAATCACCGCAGACAAGGCTGCAACAGTTGATGTGACGGCTTCCACATTGGCCACCACCTTCACAACAACAGTCAACGCTGCAACAGCTACAACTGTTAACGTGACAAATTTCGCTAAAGCAACTGTCAACGCTCCTGCAGCAACGGCAATTACTGTTGACGATAACGGCAAGGCATCCGCAGAAACAACTCTGAATGTTGATGCAGCTACCACAATCACAGTGACAGCGACCAACGCTATCGGTACTGTGATTATCAATACTGAAGGTGACGATGCAACAACCGTTACTCAAAACGATATTGGTGAGGAACTGATCATTCGCGGTACTGGTGATTTCACATTGAACTCGACTGCAACTGCCGAAGCGATCACCAATGAGAAGACCTCTGGAACTTTGACAGTTAAGAGCTCCACCACCGGTGCAACAGATGTCTCAGAAGTTCAAGCAAATTCCATCTGGTTCACAGGCATCCGTACTGATATCGCAACAGTTGCGGATGGTGCAAATCTGAGATTTTCTGGCTCAGCTACCGATGTTAACGTTTCTGTTGCCGGTTCTTCTACTACGGACTCAGTGACTGCTACAGTAACTTCTTCTGCAGTGGACGCTTTGACAACTGACAGCGTCAACACCGTGAACGTGGTTGCCGCAGCAACAGCTCGCACTGGTGCTGACCTTACCATCGCGGACATGAACACAGAAGGTTTTAAGTTCGTGTTCACTGGCACCAATGACGTGACAATCACAGATTTGGAAGAAGGTAGCAACGGAGGTACTACAATGGGAACTGTCGATGCAAGTGCATTGGTTGGTAACCTAATTGTTACTACTTCTGCTGCCAACGAAAATCTGACCCTTTTAGGTTCAACTGGCGACAATACTGTTACTACGATTGGCACAACCTCCACCGTTTCTGTTACCACGCAAGCTGGTGATGACACAGTTACTGCATCAACCACCACAGGTTCGTTGACAGTTGTTGCTGGCGAGGGTGAAAATAATGTTGTTGTTGCAGACTTCACGACCGGTACACTTGTAGTGAATTCGGGTGCTGGCGATGACACTGTCGACGCTGGTGATCCAAGCTCTGGCACAGTGAATTTGAGCTTGGGCGACGGCGATAACACTGTGACGATGTCTGATGCCATCACAACTGGTAGTGTCACTGTTACTACGGGCGCAGGTGAAGACACGATTACGATTGGTACTCACGGCGATTTCGCGGGCGCTACTGTGGTGGTGAATACGGGTGCTGGTGATGACACGATCACTTGGTCTGGTGCTGACGATACTGCCTCAACCTCAAAGATCACAATTGCTGCCGGTGATGGTGATGACATTCTTTTACTGGACACCGGTACCGATTGGGATACTGGCACGATCACACTCAGCGGTATCGAGACAATTCGTGTCGCAGGTTCTGATGATAACACAAACATGCGCTGGAAAGCTTCAAACCTGTCTGGACAGACTTACACCATGCAAGCTGATGGAACTGCCGACGAAGGCTTTACCGTGGTTGCTGCCGCTACGACTACAACTATCGACTTGTCTAAGCTGAATATCGACAGGACTATCGACTACGCCGTATCCGGAACCGCTATCGACGCATCCGCTGCATCTCAAGGCGTCGCAGTGACTGGCACTGTGGTAGCGGATACCGTTACGGGTTCTGCATTTGCCGATACCATTGTTGGCGGTCGTGGAGCAGATGTCATTACAGCTGGTGCTGGCAACGACAGTATTGATGTCACAGAAACTACAGCTACACAAGCTGCTGACAGCATCGTTTTTAATGCTAACGCTACAAACGGTATTGATACTATCACTGGCTTGAAAGTTGGTTCCGATACCATGACTTTTGCGGCTGCCGATACTTCTACCGGTGTGGCTGGTGCAGCTACTTTGGTTGCGGTTAACGCTGCACTCGTTGCCGGAGCATCCGCCGTGGACATTAGTGGCTCGATTGCTTTGACAGATGATGTGGTTGAACTTACTACTACACTGTCGGGCTTTGGTGATCTTTCGCAAGCAACCGATGGTACCGAGCTTCTCAAAGCCTTGAGTTCTACTTCGACTTCTGCTACTCAAATCACTACAGACAACACCGCTGAGTTTATTCTGGTCGCATATCAGGGTGGTAAGGCATATGTCTATTACGCCAACGCCACTAACACGGCACTTGTTGCCAGCGAGATTCAGCTGATGGGTGTTTTGGAGGGTATCACTGCTGGTACGCTCACAGGCACAGAATTCGCTCTTGTCTAATCTCCCCAAACGGAGACCACCCCTGCCACTTCGGTGGCTGGGTACATAGGTGAAAACCTTTCAACCCCATCCCTCATAAGGGGGTGGGGTTTTTTATTGAACGTTTTCTTTGTGGGTGCCTTCTCTAAATCCCTACTCCTCATTCCTCCTTATCAAGGATCTATCCATGTCTGACTGGACCGCCGGCTATGTGGCCGATATTGGCTACACCTATGGCTACTACACCGAACTGAACCCCTTGCGCCTGAAACTGGCCTTTGCCCAGCAGGGGCTGGCGTTTCCAGAAGTGGGCACCGCCTGTGAACTCGGCTTTGGTCAAGGCCTGTCGGCCAATCTGCATGCCGCAGCGTCTGTAACCCAATGGCACGGCACCGACTTCAACCCCAGCCAGGCCGGCTTTGCCCAAGAACTAGCCGTTGCCTCTGGCTCGGGAGCCAATCTGTATGACGAAGCCTTTGCCGAGTTTGCCAACCGTTCCGACCTGCCCGAGTTCGACTACATCGGCCTGCACGGCATCTGGAGCTGGATCTCGGACGAGAACCGCCAGGTGATCGTGGACTTCATCCGCAAGAAGCTCAAAGTGGGTGGTGTGCTCTACATCAGCTACAACACATTGCCTGGCTGGGCCACATTCGCCCCCATGCGCCACCTGATGACCGAGCACGCCGATGTGCTGGGCTCTGAGGGCCGAGGCATCGTCAGCCGCATCGACGGGGCCATGGACTTTGCCGAGAAGCTGCTGGCCACCAATCCCATGTTCAGCCGGGCCAACCCGCAGGTGGGTGATCGGCTCAAGAAGATGAAGGAGCACAGCCGCCACTATCTGGCGCATGAGTACTTCAACCGCGACTGGCACCCGATGCACTTTGCCACAATGGCTGAGTGGCTGGAGCCTGCCAAGGTACAGTTTGCCTGCTCGGCCAACCCGCTCGACCTGATAGATGTGGTCAATCTCACCCCCGAGCAGCAGGCCTTTTTGGCCGAGATTCCTGATCCGATGTTCCGCCAGACCACCCGGGACTTCATGGTCAACCAGCAATTCCGGGTGGATTATTGGGTCAAGGGGGCGCGCAAGATGTCCGCGCTGGAGCAGGCCGAGGCGCTGCGCCAGATCCGTGTGATCTTGACGACGCCCAGGGCCGATGTGGCGCTCAAGGTGACGGGCGCTTTGGGCGAGGTTAGCCTCAACAAGAGTATCTACACTCCCATTCTCGACTTATTGGCAGACCATAAGGTCCGCACTATTGGAGAAATGGAAGCCTTGTTGAAAGACAAGTTGAACTTTGCGCAGTTGACTGAAACGGTAACCCTAATGAGCGGCGCTGGACACCTGAGTGCCGTGCAAACAGAAAGCACCAAGGCCGCCAAGACTGCAAAGGCGGTCAATAACCACCTGATGAACAAGGCCCGGGGCAGCAACGATGTGGCGTATCTGGCCAGCCCGGTGACCGGCGGTGGGGTGGCGGTCAACCGTTTCCAGCAACTGTTTGTGCTGTCCATGCAGCAGGGCAAGAAAAAGCCGGAGGACTGGGCCAAGGACACTTGGGCGATTCTCTCGGTCCAAGGTCAACGCTTGGTCAAGGAAGGTAAGACGCTGGAATCGGCCGAAGGCAACATCGCAGAACTGACTGCGCAGGCCCAGACCTTTGCCGACAAGCAACTGCCAATCCTGAAGGCGCTTCAGATCGCGTGAAGTCCATGTCTGATGTCTAAGCCGACTTTCAGCGCGAACTTGCCTTGCTTGAGGCTGAGGGCTTGGGCTGGATACCCTTGGAGCTGGTGGTGTACCTGCACGTCAGCGATGCCAACGTGACCGAGGTCTTGGTGGTTGGTGTGACCGAAGCGGGGGAGGCGGTGTTGCTGGTGGGGTGAGGTTATTGGGGCCAGCAATAGCTAAGTGCCCTGAGCCCCTGCCGCCGTGGAACTGACACTTTTGAGTTGTGCAGCGAAGGCAGCATATTTGACCAACAGCCGTCGACAGGTTTGGGGGAATACCAAAACAATAACTTCTTGGATCCTTAGTGCAGTTCTGAAAAAGATGCCTAGAGTAGACCCCACCACCGGGGGGGGGTCAAATTGGGTTTGGGGCTCCGGCTGTCCAGATACACACGATTCTGGACGAACGATCAGCAGGTGAAATTCACTCAACCAACAACACAGCCGCCCCAGCCTCGGGCATCCCCACCACTTTGACTTGGGTGGCTTCGGTGTCAAGCACTGAAGGGCAAGTACTCAAGACCCGTTTGGGCCAATCCCACAAGCTTGATGTTGGTCTTGTTGAATTCCGTATCCGCAGCCAAAACGCCCAAGCCGCCTACAGTGAAGGTGCCGTTATCCAGCAAATCGGTGAATGTCTTGCGCGTGGCCGCATCCGGGACCTGGCCCACCACGTTGGTGTAGAGCAGGTCCACCACCTGTGCATGCGTGAAGTTGGCACCCAAACGAGCGTTGATGGCCAGTTGCATCAGGTCTAGATAGCTGTAATTGAGTTCATCCACAAAATGCAGACCAATGCCGACAAAGGATTTATTGTGGACTGCATCTATGCCGAACACAGCGCCGAGGGTTTTGGCGGTTATGCCTGCTGGGCCGTACAGGTCGTAGGCTATGGCTTGATCACTGAAGACGATTCGTTCTACGGCCTTAAGGGTCAGATTTCCAGCTAAAGCAGTTATGGTCAGTGCATCACCGCTGCGGATCAATTTTGCGCCCTCCATCTTGCCAGGGGCAAAGGCTTTGTCCAGTCGCTCTGCGCCGGTAAATACGTCATTGCCGGCCATCCAGACAAACGAATTTTTTTGTCCAGTCAGCCCAGCATATTGGCCATTGCTGGTTGCGTCGAAATGAATGTCATGCGGGTGATCAGAACTCAAATACTTGGCGATGGCAGTGTCAGCCACCGGGTTCCAAGCAGGATTTAATTGAAAACCGATGTGGTGCAAGACATTAAATGCCTCTTGCAAAGCATTGGGCTTAAGGAAGTAATACTTATCATCAGCCCATGACCCATACTGCCCTACAAATGTGCCAAGAATTTTGTCAGCATAGTGGTCGTTGACGATGTTGAAGAACGCCTCAATTTCTCTGAGCTGGTATGTGTAGTCCACCGGCTCCGTCAGGTATTTTTTCAAATGCGGAGGAATTTCGCTGCTGACCCATGGTTGCCAAGGATCAATTATTCCTGGACCCGGTGTCACTGCACTGGTGAGCTTTGAGAGCATTACCGGAACAGGACTGTCTTTGATGAATTGGTCCAGTTTAGAAATCTGATTGGGTTGGGGTGTTCCGTTGCCAAATAGAAGCTCAGGTTTTGTGTAGAGCCTGACGATTTCTTCTGCTGATTTGGGCCAATAGTTGGCCAAATCGCCACCCAGCCCTATGACATTGATGAAGTCAAGTTGGGAGTAAAAAGACAATGGCTGACCATTGAAATGTGTCGTCACGCTCAACTGTCCCTTAAAGACCTCGCGGAGTGCGGCAATGTTTTGCGTCCAAATACCCTTGTACTGCTCTTCCAAGAAAAACAGCGATGCGATGTTGATCGAATCCACGCCATGTAATTGCGCATCCTTTGCCATCCAAGTTTGATAGTCCTTTATGGATTTAAAAAGATCACTGACCACGACAGCAGATGCCAGTGTTTGTGGAGAAACCAGAACATCGGTGAGATAGTCAACGATCTCAAGTTGGAGGTGCACCTTCAGGCCAATGCTCTTAGCGTAATCGACCAATTTCCACAGATCATCCGGATAAGTTCTGTCTGGATCGGTGTTGGGATCGGTTGTGTTTTCGGTCTGGACTTTGCCGGTCGTACGATTTACCGGTGTATTGGTGACAAACGAAACGCCATCCCAACCCAGTTCTTTGGCGCGATCCACATATTTCTTTTCGGCCTCAAAACTCATCAGCGGAAAGCCATCATAGGTTTCACCGGCAGGTTTTCCACCAAATCGATAATCAATTTCAACAAGATTCATGGGCTAGGTGCGGTGTTTGTCAACAAAGTTGTCCGCTTTTCTAAACGGCTATCGCCACTTTTTCTGGCGATCTCACATGCTCCCTTGGCGGGTTCAGCCACACCTCCTTGATGTGCTCCCAGTTGCGCGTATGCCTTG
>NZ_ALKN02000030.1 GCF_000293865.2 Limnohabitans sp. Rim28
GCGCTGTAGTCGCTGGCTTGAGGGACAGAGTTGGTTGCACCGTTGTCATCGGCGTAGTTGGCTATTTTTGTGATGGCCGCATCAAAGGCGGAGATGCCACCACCACCACCACCACCACCACCACCACCACCACCACCACCACCACCACCACCACCACTGGCGTTACCAATCAACTTTTGCATGTCTGTCAAGGTGCTTGGGCTACCTTCACTGATGGCTTTTTGAATGGCCTTGAGGTTGTCTGCGGTGACACTTGTGACGTCTGCGCCCAGCAGGGCCAGCTGGTCTTTGGAGGCTGTGCCACCCATCACCGCTTGCACCGCAGCGGCCAGCGCCTCGATCTTGCCGCCCGCGTCCACCTCGGTGGTGCTGGCTTGGTCGAGCACGTCATCGAACAGGCTTCTCTTGGCTGCGCTGTCGATCACGCTGGACAGGCCCAAGGCGCTGATCTGCGCGGCATCCAGTGCGGTGTCCTTGTCGCCGGTATTGTCTGCGCCCGCGGAGATTTCCACGTAGGCAGAGATCATGGCTTGCAGCTGGGCAGCGGTGCTGTGGCTGATGCCGCTGATGCCGGCCGTGTTGAGCAAGCTGTTGATGGCGGCCAGGTTGGAGCTGTCCACGCCAGTGATGCCCAGCGCAGACCACACCGCGAGGTCTGATGTGTCGGCTTTGGCTGAGTTATTCGTTGCCGCTGTTTTGAGGGCCACCAAGGCAGCATCGAAGGCTGCGATGGCCTTGCCCATCACCGCTTGCAGGTCCGCCACGCTGGTGGGGTCGCTTGCGGCTGTCGCGTTTTGAATGGCCTTGAGGTTGTCTGTGGTGACGCTGGTGACGTCTGCGCCCAGCAAGGCCAGTTGCTCTTTGGAGGCGGTGCCGCCCATCACCGCTTGCACCGATTGACTCAGGGCCCGCAGCTCGGCCAACGAGTCCACAGCGGCCAAGGCGTTGCCAGCCACGGCCATTTTGAACAAGGCCTCACCCCCGCTCGTCAAGTCAAGGCTCAGTACGTTGGGGTTGCCATTGCTGCCCAGCGCCTGAGCCACTTGGGTCACTGAAACCCCAGCCTTGGCTGCGCCAGCGATCAAGATGGCAACGCCGGTATCGCTCAAGTGGCCCGTTGCCGTGCTCACTTGGTCCACCAAACTGTTGATGGCGGCCTGGGTGTCACCACCTTTGGCGCGGTCAAGGCCCGACAGAGCGGCCAAGACCTTGCCGTACAGGTTGGCCTCTGGGTTGAGCGCGCCATCGCTTGTGACCGTGGCCACGATGCTGGTGCGCAAAATATCTGTCAGGCCAAAGGCTTTGGAGACGGCTGCATTGCTGCTGTCAACGGCCGTGGTGGTGATGGGTGTTGCGGCGTTGACCGACCCATCGGCTTGCACGCCCGCCTTTTGCGCAGCCAGCGTCGTGAGCGCCGTGATGTTGAGGAGCAGAGGCTGTCCAGTGACCGCCACGCCCACGGCCATGAGCGTGGCATTGAGGTCTTTGGCCTGGCCCGTGGCCTCGTCCCGGTAGTCGTTTTCAGGGCCAGCGTCCAGCAATACGGCGATGATCGCCCCTTTGTAGTCACCCACATCGGCCGCAAACCGGCTTGTGCCTGCATCAACGGTGGCGCTGGCCAGCAGTGTTTTGCCATCGGCAGCGAAGATTTGGACGCTCAGGTTGTGGCCACTGACCACCGGCCCCGCCATGACCTGCCCCGAGACCAGGGTCACGGGCTTGGTGGGCGTGGGAGCTGGTTCGCTGGCGCCCCCAGAACCTGCAGCCAAAGCACCCACGGTGACAGCGCCCAAGGCCGGCGCAACGGAGCCCAGCGAGAAGAGACTCACCGCCAAAGGCGCGCCATCAGATGTCCCAGCCCGATCTTTGTCGGCACCCTGGTCATTGTCATTGGCGTCGCCCGACAAAGTCTTCGCAGCCCCTGAATCTTGGCCATTGGCACTGGCCAGTTGCGCTTCATAGGGGACCCAACTCGCTTGCGTGAATTGCACATCCGGCGTCACGTAATAGCCTGTGAGCTCCAGCAGGGTGCGGCCTTCTTCATCCTCGATCATCAAATGGTCGCCTACACGCTTGGTCTTCAAGGCCGACAAGGGCTTGGTGATGGCAACGGCCTCTTTGCCCGGTTCAGCCATGACTTGAACGGACAGCGTGTGGCCCGCTGGAACCTTGAATTTGACCGGTTGCCCATTGACCTGAACCGGGGTTTGATTCAGAACTTTTTGGTTCACTTGGCCGGTTGCAGATGTCAATGTCAGGATAATTTTTTGCATGATTTACCTTTTGAGAGAGGACACATTCGGTGTGGATTGCGGGGTCGGGACTGGTTTGTCCCTAAAACAGCGCTGGGGGGCTGATTTATTCAAACCATTCATTTCGGCCCATGGATCGAAGTGAAGACAGTCCTTGCCTTGTGGATGCGCTCGAGTCGCTGCGGGGGAGAAAGAGGGCTCGATGGGCGCATGGGCGCGCCGGTTACAACTAGGGAATTCATTAATGCCCACTCCAGTGGTTAAAAAGTGAGAAAAATTGTATCAGATGAATATACAAGTATCTAATTTAAGAAATGCATTTCAAGGCCAAATCGGTGTGCTGGAGGTACACCGACTGAAGTCCGCATGAAGTCGGCGCAGCCAAATGCCTTCCACGGCTGCACCCAGAATAGAAATGAGCTTTGCGGTGGTTTTTGGCGAAGGCCCTGGTCTTTTTGGGCGGTCATGCGCAGCAGCCAGCGAATGACAGCAAAACGCTTCGCGCATCGACCGATGCAGCGCATCACCCTCTGATCCCTAGAAGTGACAGCGCTCCATTCGGTGGCACGGCCACTGGTGCTCGAAACACCCCTGGCCAGCCGGTCTGGTCAATGCGCACCACACCGTTGGCTTGTCATTCATTTTGGGCGCGCAGACGGCCTAGGCCTCAAGGAATGCGCAAAACCGTCGCAAGCGCTTGCTCTATGGCGTTGCCACCCGTGGTGTTGATTTTTGCGATTCGGATGCTCCGTTGGCCATTGAAGTTTTGGAAATCCACACGCAAGAAGGTGCGCTCATCGGCTGAGCCACTCAAAAACACGGGCACCAGCTGCCCCGTGGTCGTCTTCAAGTTCGAGAACTTGCCAGGCGAGCTGTGTAAATGCCCGGCAAATATGGCAGCCACTTTATGCGCACTCAAAATGCTGGCCAATGAACAGTCTGCTGCGGGGGGTTTGTGCATGTTCACAATGATCGTTTGACCCCGTTGTGTCGAACGTGCAAGGTCTTTTTCTAACCAGTCAACCGACTTCGAAATGCCCAGTTTCGGTATTTCTTAATCCGGTTCGTTGTGCAGTTGCACAAAGTGATATGGCCCCTTGTTCCACGAATAAGCCAAGCTACCCGCGTCGTAGCTTTCCAGCGTCTCGCTGGGCATGTTTTTGACGTAGCCAAGAAACACCGAGCCGCGAATCAAGTTGATGGCGTTTTTTTGCGCAACGGTTGTTGTCGGTTGAAAATGAATTGCCATTGTTGAGATTGTTCTCGTAATCATGATTCCCCAAACCCAAATAAACAGGTGTTTTCAATGCGACGGGATAGGCCCATGGAAAGCCAGCGTGGTAGATAGCCCGAAACTCGGAATGTTGATCTGGATGGAAATAGGCCGTCAAATCACCATTGATCACGGTGAATGCAAACTTGCTCGCCGTTTGATTGCTTTCGTCCGACAACTTATTGATCGACCGCGCCATCTCCAAGTTGTATTTGCGACTGTTTCTCCAGAGCAGATTGGGGTCAATTTTTCCTGTGCCACCATTTGCTTGCGCCTCAGGCAATTTGTCATCCCAGGGCAGTTGTGGGTCTGACATCACGGCGATGGTGAATACATCATCCCCTGGCTGCAGCGTCATGCTGCGAACAAAACTATCTGTGCTACCCGTGTTTCGGTGCCTGGTGAAACTACGCACGTAAGTGCTTTTTAACCGCAATGTTTTTGTGCATGCCAACCCATCGTCCTCGTAACCCGCAGGGCAACTGGGACGGGTGCATGTGGGCCCAACACCTATATAGCCACTTTTACACGATGGATAGCAAACTCCCAACTGATGGTCTTGGCCCGCTGGGCAAGTCTTGGGAACCCCTAAGCCCGATACAACGGTCCAACATCCAAACAAAGAACAAACCCTTTTTGATCAAAACATAACACCTCACCGTTGATTTGACCATCTGAGCAGCTCGCCTTTCCCGAAACCGTTCGGAGATACGATTTGAGCTTCACATCGCCACAAGCCGCCCCCAAATCCTTTGAGCCTGATGGGCAACGCGCTTCGACACACAAGTTTGCAGCACCGATGTAGTCCTGCTTGCATTGCTGATAACAAGCAGGACTTTTGTCGCTCAACACCCCTGGGTCTTGGTGCGATGCAGGGCACAAAGACTCATCGAACGGTGATGCAGCCATGCCATGCGGGCTTGCCATCAGCATGAGTAATGCAACAAAGACGTAAACCCATTGCTTCTATTGAGAAATTGTTTTCCTATAAGTCTTTACGTCGTTTGTTAAAGCACTGTCTGCACACGAGCGTTTTGGTCAATCAACAGATGTGCCGATGCATTGCTCCACAACTCATAGCTGTGGTTGTCCACCGTCACCAACTGGTGGGTGTCCACCCAGCCGGTGCTGTCCAGTTGCACCACATCGTTGGCATCGGCTTGCACCACCACCAACTTCTGCACTGCGGCCAGCATGTCAGCCAATCGAAGCTCTGTCACATCGGCTGTGTGGTTGCCCGACGCGTCGATCTTTGACAGCCCCGTGGCTTGGCTCACAAACTCGGCCAGCGACTGGCTGCTGAGCCACACGTCGGCCATGTCGTGTACCTGGCCTTTCACGTCCGTCCAGCCCGACACCAAGCCCAGCGTGTTGCCGTTGTCGATGTGGTTTCCTTGCATGGCATTCAGGTCGAGCGAGGCCATGCCCAAGATTGCCAAGCTGTGCAACTCACCCACGTCGGTTTGGCCGTCCACATTGGCGTCCACCCAGACTTGCAGGTCTTTGAACACCGAGTCTTGGGCATCGATCACGCCGTCGCCGTTGCCGTCGTGCTGACGCAGCGCCACATAGCCGTCGACCGCTTTGCCGTTGGCCGTGTCGGTGCCCGAACCAAACAGCTCCGAGCCGTTGTTGATGCGACCGTCGCGGTTCAGGTCCAAAACCAGCAGACCGTCTTGGCCATCGGTCCAGCCGGTGAGCGCAGGCTGGCCGGTGTGGTTCACATCAAACAGCACGCCATGCGAGACACCGCTGGTGCGCACACCATCGCCATTGAGGTCGAGCACCAAAGGGGTGGCATTGAGGGTCACCGACACACCGTTTTGCACAAACACCTGGGTGCGGGTGCTCTCGCTGGTGTAGACGTTGTAGGTGGTGCCTTCTGCGGTGACCGTGCCCGAGGACACAAAGCTGTTGTCTTTGAGTCCAACCGCATCGCCCGCATCACCCGTCACCACCAACTGGCGGTAGGCCATGGCGGCAGCCAAGGTGTAGGTGCCGCTGGCCCAGTTTTGCCCATCGGCCGATGCGCCATCACGGATCAGGTTCATGCCTGCCATGTCTTGCACATCGCGGGCCGAGAGTGTGAGCGTGTTGCTTGCGCTGTCGCTGGCCAGATCGATCGCTTCGATGCTGCTGATGCGCGAGAAGCCCCCCGGTGCGC
>NZ_ALKN02000031.1 GCF_000293865.2 Limnohabitans sp. Rim28
GGGCCGCAATACTTGAAAATCGTGGGGAAAGTTTTGTACCGGCTCAAAGACATTGAGGCCTATGAAGAAGCCTGTCTGATCCGGAAAGTGCTCTAGGGGCGCACCCAAGGAGGCTCCGAACGGGTTGTAAATTGTTCGAACGACTTGGAATCAGTTCGAAATAGTCTTGGCGGGCTAGAAGATACTAGATCGCAAACCGCCTAAATTTCCCAAGAGCAAGCCGATCAAGCACTTGGGCCCCAGTTCATTATTCTAAATGTTGAGACATCTTCTTGTACCGAGAGTTTTCAGATCCTCTGTGCTAAAGGCTCCGGAATTAGAACCTGCCAGGTTGTCCCACTGTGCCTCTTCGACCCAAAGCGGACGTTTGCTCATCCAATAAAAGTTTATTAATTTAACCTCCAGTTTTTTGATGTGTATACCTCGAAGTTTGAGGCATATACTTCAAACTTATGTGGAGCGCTCTTTTTCTCACCCTGCCAACGCAACCGAAGGCAATTCGCCTGCGCATTTGGCGTGCGCTCAAAACTCTTGGGTGCCCTTCATTGCGTGATGGCGTTTATTTGCTGCCTGAGTCTCACGCTGAATTGTTCGATCCGCTAGTTTCTGAGGTACGCGAGAACGGTGGTCAGGCGCATGTGCTGCAACTTTCAACTCATGACGAAGCAATGCGCACCGAAGTGCTAGCCTTGTTTGACCGCACCAAATCTTATGCCGAATGGCATGTTGAAGTGGAGGCGCTGAACGCCTTACTCCCGGGACTTGACGAAACTGAAGCTAGGCGTCGCTGGCGGGGGGTCACAGAATCACTGCAAGTGTTGCGCCGTCTTGATTACTACCCTGGCGCTGCCGCCCAACAGGCACAAGCTGAACTTGATGATTTGCGCCAAACTCTTGACACTCGATTTTCAAAGGGTGAGCCGAAGGCGCAGCCAAGTCATGGCATCGCGCGCCTTGACTCTCTCAAATTCAAGGGAAAGCGCTGGGCGACACGTTCTCGCCCTTGGGTAGATCGCCTGGCTTGCGCTTGGCTAATTCGTCGCTTCATTGACCCAGAAGCATCTTTTATTTGGCTTGCCGACCCTGCGGGTGCGACACCTCCACCGCGCGGCGTTTTGGGATTTGACTTTGACGGTGCCCGATTCACACATATTGGCTCGCGCGTGAGCTTTGAGGTATTGGCGGCGAGCTTCGGATTGGATTCGGATCAGCAGCTGCAGCGAATTGCCCGTGCTGTTCATTTTCTGGACGTTGGCGGAATTCCCGTTGCAGAGGCAGCTGGATTGGAACTCGTTTTGGCAGGACTGCGGGAGGTCCACACCAACGATGATGCTCTGGCTCAAGCAGCTGCCCTGGTCTTTGATGCGCTCTATGCCGCCCCAGGAATATCTGAATGAACCTCGATCCCGTCACATCAAAAATTCCCACCGAACCCGATATGCCACCCGCGCCGGTGAGCTTTGGCGAGGCCTTTCGTTTTTGGCTCAAGCTTGGCTTTGTCAGCTTCGGTGGCCCAGCCGGGCAGATTGCCATCATGCACACTGAGCTGGTGGAGCGCAGGCGCTGGATCAGCGAGCAGCGTTTTTTGCACGCACTGAACTACTGCATGCTTCTCCCAGGCCCGGAGGCGCAGCAACTTGCCACCTATATCGGCTGGCTCATGCACCGTACATGGGGCGGTATCGTCGCTGGCGCACTGTTTGTGTTGCCCTCGCTTTTCATCCTGATCACACTGAGCTGGATTTACCTGCGCTTTGGCGACGTTCCGCTGGTAGCCGGTATCTTCTATGGACTCAAGCCCGCAGTGACTGCGCTGGTACTGCACGCCGCCCATCGCATTGGAACAAGGGCGTTGAAAAATCGTTGGATGTGGGCCATAGCCGCAGCTTCGTTCATCGCGATTTTTGCATTTGACACACCGTTTCCAGCCATCGTTCTCGCAGCTGCTTTGGTCGGTTGGTTGGGCTCGCGACGCTGGCCCGATGTTTTTACTCTCGGCGGCGGACATGGCTCAAACAAAACCAGTTATGGCCCCGCACTGATCGACGACCATACGCCTACACCTTTGCACGCAAAGTTTTCTCGGGCCAGACTTTTGAAAGTTCTCCTTGTAGGTCTCGGGCTGTGGTTGCTGGCGATGGTGACACTGATCGCGGTCAACGGCCTGGAGGGCACTTTGACGCAAATGGGCTGGTTTTTCACCAAAGCAGCACTACTGACTTTCGGCGGAGCCTATGCCGTCTTGCCCTACGTCTATCAAGGGGCAGTCGACACCCACCAGTGGCTTAGCGGTCCGCAAATGATCGATGGCCTGGCCCTGGGCGAAACAACGCCGGGCCCGCTGATCATGGTGGTTGCCTTTGTCGGCTTTCTGGGTGGCTGGTTGAAAGAGGTATCAGGCCCGGACGCCCTGTTTCTGGGTGGGGCGTTGGCCGCTACCGTGGTGACTTTTTTTACCTTCCTGCCCTCATTCATCTTCATTTTGGCCGGTGGTCCGGTGGTCGAGGCCACCCACGGTAAGCTGGGATTCACCGCACCCCTGTCAGCGATCACGGCGGCGGTGGTGGGCGTGATCTTGAATCTGGCCATGTTTTTTGCCCACCATGTCCTCTGGCCCCAAGGATTCGAGGGAAGGTTCGATCTGATGTCGGCTTTAATTGCCGCTGGTGCTGCAGTGGCGCTCTTTCGCTTCAAGGTTGGCGTCATGACGCTGCTGACAGGTAGTGCTCTGGTTGGCTTGGCGGTGTCCTGGCTGTTCCCCCTGCTGGGCTGAGGGATACAGGTCATCGATATTTTGTGATGGAGAGTTAAAGATGTTCATGATGTCGCGCCGGGTTTTGACTCGGCTGTTGGTGAGTTTTTTTGCAGTCCAGACGATGTGGGCATCGGCTGTGGAGGTTCGCTTTGAGCCCGTGGCGGACGGCGTTTACGCTTACGTGGGCGATATCGGCGGTCGAACGGTGGCCAACCAGGGCCTGAATGCTAACCTTGGGCTGGTCCTTACATCAGGCGGTGCCGTACTGATTGACAGTGGTTCGACGTTTCAAACCGCTCGTGCCATCCACGAAGCAGTGCGCCGAGTGACACAGCAGCCCGTACGCTGGGTCATCAACACGGGCGGACAGGATCATCGATGGCTGGGCAATGGCTACTTCAAGGCACAAGGGGCTGAGTTGATTGCCCACGCTGCAGCTGTGCCGGACATGCGCTCGCGCGGCGGCGATCAGTTCGCTGCACTTCGCACCTTACTGGGACCTGCTGCAGATGGAACGGAGCTGAGCTTTCCCAGCAGACTGCTGCAGGGGCCTGAAGCGCGATTGGAGCTCGGCGGTACCGTTTTCGAGTTTCGCCATCGCGGGGGTGGCCACACTCCTGGCGACTTGATGGTGTGGCTGCCCCACGTCCAAGTGGCTTTCTCGGGTGACATTGTTTATGTGGACCGTTTGCTGTCAGTTTTGCCTGTGAGCAGCACGCGGGCATGGGTAGAGGCCCTCAACGCTTTGGCTCAATGGAATCCAAAACGCATTGTTCCAGGGCATGGGCGCATCACTGACAGCAAAACAGCCAAGGCACAAAGCCACGATTATTTGCAAGCCATGCGTTCACACATGCAACGCGCTGTGGAGCAAGGTGTAGACATTAGCGAAGCGGTCAAGTCATTCAACGTCAAGCCTTTCATGAACCTGGCAAACGCAGCTGAGTTGCACCCGGGAAACGCCAGCCGCACCTACCTTGAGGTCGAGCGTGAGTAATGTGGTCGCTGTTGTGGAGCATTCGTCGAAATTGCACTTTACGAGTTAGGGATCTCGTGGGGATGGAAATTTACGAATGGTCTTTTGATCCAGACAGTGTTTTTTGAAACACATGCTGGCAGTTGATCGCCCGAACGTCGTTGCAGTTTTGTTCAGCTTGGCATTGCATGCTGCAGTCTTGGCGTTGGTCAGCGGTTATCAGTTCGGCTTCCGTAGTGCCGACAAAGAATCTTCCCCAAGTCGAATCGTCTTCATGCAGGTGTTGCCACCACCGCAAGATGACCTACCCATGGGGAGCCAGGAACTTTCGCCAGCGATCGATTCACCAAACCCAACAGCACTCGGCATTGCCCCAATCACTGAGTCGACAGACAGGTCACCGCCAGCCAAAGAGCCAGCCACCATGGAAGCGCCTTCAGCGCCAACAGCAGAAGAATGGGCTTTTGCGGGAAGTTACACAAACAAAAACAGCAAAGGCTATCGGTACAACTGGGGCCAACAGGTGCGCAGCATGATGGGTACTGTTGTCGAAGGGCCTGATCAAGGTTACGTTCGTTTCAGGATTGAAATTGCACCCGACGGGACACTGGCCAAGTTGGAAACCATTTGGACGACGTCCGCAGTGGCCGAGCAACTGGCGCGCAAGGCGGTTGAAAACATGCCGTCACTGCCGCCGACCCCAACAGGAAAGCCGCTTATTTTTGAGAAAACAATCTCGTTCACGCCGTTTGCTTCTGACGGTCCACCGAGTTACAAAGATGACTGCTTGCCGGATCCGCCTGTTTTTCGAAACCCGTTTGCGTGGGATGGCAAATCACCACAAACGGTGGCAACTCCACCAAAGGCTGAAAAGCTCGATCCACAAGCCATGGAGGATTGCCTCAGACAGTTGCCAAGAGACTCTATTGAAGCCGAAATGGCACGTGATAGACGTGAGATGGAACGATGGGGTTGGAATAAGTAAATCTGAACTTGTTAGCAATTCAAAACATCGTCAGAAGCTAATGCTTACCCGTGGGATGCACCAATCCACCCCGCTGAGAAAAAAGCACAGCCAACCGGTATGAACCTATATGAAACCACTGCATATAGGCATCAAGGAGCAAGTCCATGGCTACTAACAACACCTCATCTTCGAACCCACTGGCTGAAAAAATGGGCGACGTTCTGGACGCCCTGTCCAGTGGCATCGCCAAATCCGCAGCCAACGAACCCAAGTTCGAGCCCCAAATGTTGGTTCCAGAGGTCCCAGCCGAACCTGCCCGCCAGCTACTGACCGAAATAA
>NZ_ALKN02000032.1 GCF_000293865.2 Limnohabitans sp. Rim28
CAGGACGCTCAAGCGAGTACGGGCTTTTGGCTTGATCACTCGTACTCGGTTTCTTTGCAAAGAAATTTTTCACTCAACCTTGATTTTATTTTTTAAGGAAAAATCAAAATGGCAATTACTACATCACAAGCGCAAGGCCTCGTTCTTGCATTGTTCGGCGCATCCGCTGGTGGTCACCTGACCGGCTTGGCCGCAGCTTCGAGCGTCAACACATTGGCAGGTGACTTGTCCACCTCCGCTGGCCTGATCTTGGGCAAAGACCTGAGCAGCAACACCGCTTTCCGCGATCACGTCTCTGCCAACCTGAAGTTGACAGGCGACGCACTGACCGCAGCCAATGCTTGGTTGGATGGCCAGTTGAACGCCGGCGCCGCCCGTGGCGACATCGTTGCCACTGCAGTGACCTTCTTGGCAACTCTGGCTGACGAAACCAGCCCCTTCTACGCTTCTGCACAAGCATTCAACACCACAGTCGCTGCCGCAGTGACCTGGTCCACTGGCGCTGGCGCTACAGTGTTCGGCGTGTCTGCTCTGCGTGCTAACCAAGGCAACGTTGAAGTTGTCGCTGGTAGCAGCTTTGTGCTGACTACTGCATCTGATGCCTTTGTTGGTGGCGCTGGTAATGATACCTACACAGCAACATCTGCAACATTGGGTTCATCTGATGCATTGGTTGGTGGTGAAGGTGCCGATACCCTTAACCTCACTTTGACAGCAGCAAACGCTGCAGCCAACATTTCTGGTATCGAGACTATCAACGTTAATTGGAATGCGTTTGGTTCCGCAACTGTTGAAGCTGCAACGATTTCTGGTGCTGATATCAACCTCAGCTCAACAAAAGTTGGTTTCCTAGGTGCGGCAACAGTTAACGGTGCAGGTGCAAACACTGTGAACGCTGGCGCTGGCATGACAGGCGCACTCACTATTGCCGGCGCTACAACTGGTGTTGAAGTTAACGCAACAAATTCTTCATCAGTTTCCGTTACCGGTACTGGCGTTGCAACTGTGAACGCTGGCGCTGCTGTGACCAGTGTTACAACATCGGGATTCTCTGCCGCAACTATTGGTGCAGGCACTGCCACAACGATTGCGGTTACAGATAATGCGCGTACAACAGGCGTGACTAACCTTGTGACAAACGCAAATGCTGCAATCACTGCAACTCTGACTGGTGCATTGAACTTGACAGTTGGAGCGAGCAAGAGCGTTACATTGGATGATATCGGTACAGAGCTGACCGTTGAAGGTGCTGGTGATGCAACTTTGACAATCACCACGCTTGATGCCGAGATCGTTACTAACAACCTTGTAGGCGCTTTGACAATCAAAAACGCGGCAACTACTGCGCTAGACTTGGATGAAGTTCAAGCAGATACCATTTGGTTGACTGGTGCTAGAGCTGGAGCTGATACAGTAGCTAGCGGTGCAAACCTGAAGTATTCAGGTTCTGCTGGTGCTATTGACATTACTGTTGCTGGTTCAGGCACCTCTGACTCTGCGACTGCTACGCTTACAGCTGCTGCCAACACCTCTGTTACGTTGACAGGCGTTGAAACTTTGAACCTGCAAGCAGCAGCAACCGCTGTGTCCGGTACAGACCTGACTATCAGCACATTGGCTACCGGTGGCAATGATGTTGTTTTGGGCGGTGACAACGATGTTGTATTGACTGCTGTTACAGGTAACGGTGAAGTTGACGCTACTACTCTAAACGGCACTTTGACCGTCTCTGGCACAACAGCTAGCATCACTGTTTCTGGTCCTGCGGCTAAAGCACTCGCTTTGACTAGCACTGGTACCGCCACAAATATCGTAGCCAACGGTGGTTCGGCTGCAGATACTGTGACTGCGAGTGGTGTAACCACTGGTACAGTGACTGCTAATTTGGCTGGCGGTGCAAACACACTGACGGCTGCCGCTCTGACTACAGGTACTGTTGTCTACACTGGCGATGATGGCATTGATACTGTGACTCTTGGCGGCTCAGGTACTATCGAAACTGCTACGATCAACTTGACTACTGGAGCTGGTGCTGACGTTGTTACTCTCGTTGCTGCTGCTGCTGCAACATTCGCTGCGGCAACAATCACCGTTGCATCTGGTACCGGTGATGACAGCATCGCAATCAACGGTGGTGCAGTTAACGTTGCTGGCACTAGTATTGTTATTGATGGTGGTGATGGTACTGATACTTTGACTCTGGCAGATGCTACTGATCTCCGCCTTGGCTCAGTGACTCTTTCAAATATTGAAGTTATCCAACTTAATGGCGCTGCAGATAATTTGAATGCATATTTTCAAGCGTCTGACATCTCTGGTCAGGCTTACACAATGAAGGGTGATGGCGCTGGAGGTGGCTTTACTGTTACTGGTGGAGCGACTACGACAGCAATTGATCTCTCAACATTGACTATTGATCAGACATTGACAAAGGCTATTACGCAACTTGCTGTTACAGCAGCAAGTGCAAGTCAAGCTGTTGCAATTACTGCTACGGCTGTCGCTGATACGATCACAGGCTCTGGTTATGCTGACACTATCTTGGCTGGCAATGGTGCTGACACAATCACAGCTGGTGCTGGCAACGACTCGATCACGATTACGGAAACAACGGCCAACAGTGCAATTGATAATATCGTAATGACTGGTTTCGCTACCAATGGCGTTGATACGATCACCGGTTTCAAGACAGCCGTTGACACCATTACTCTGTCACTCACAGATGCTGGTGGTACAGGCGGCCAATCAGCTGGTTCTGCGGTAGCTGTTGAAAACTTGGCGACAGCACTTGCTGCAGGTGCAGCAGCATTTGATATTGCTAGCGCAATTGCTGTTACAGATGACATTGTTGAAATTTCAACAACTCTTTCGTCTTTTGGTGATCTTGATTTGGATGCGGGTGTGGACGGAACGCAGCTCTTGAAAGCACTGTCGTCTACCTCTGCTGCAGCTACTCAAATTACAACTGATTCAGATCACAAAGGTTATTTGCTGGCCTATCAAGATGGCAATGCATACTTGTATTACGTTGATGCTGGAACCGGCAACACTGCAGTTATTGCAAGCGAAATCAAATTGTTGGGCGTTCTGACAGGTATTGTTGCTGGTACTTTGGTTGCTGCCGACTTCTTGGTGGCCTAACCTCCCCCAACGGAGCCAAGTCTGCACCGCAAGGTGTGGGCTCTAGGTTTAAACCTACCGAAACCCCACCCTTCAAAAGGGGGTGGGGTTTTTTATTTCTTCAACGCAATCGACTCAGGCAACCGCATCAGCGCCGAGATTGCCGCCCGAATGATGGTGCAGGACTACCCCAGCAGTGCGACGGCTCGGGACTGTTTGGCGCGGGTCTTGGAGATGGGGGTGGTGAATGTCACCTGACAGGGAAGCCGACTTCTGGCGCGAACTGGTCTAGATAGATGCCGAGAGCTTAGGCTGGACACCCTTGGAGCCGGGTGTATATCATTACTAAGGCTTGCTTGGATCTGAGGTGCTGGTGGTTTAGATAATCCCGCTCAAGGGTTTGAATTACTTTTTTTAAATAGGGATGCGGTGGGCTGTAACATCGATTTATGAGATTTCTTATAACTGCAACAGCCGCCCTCATGCTCAGTGCATGTGTGACCACTGGCGGCGGTGTGGATACGGTCAATATTCACAACAAGTCGGCTACCCAAGTGGGTACGCAAATATTTAAAGCAGAAAAGTTGCCTGCACCAACTGTTCTGGTGATGCACGGTTGCGGCGGGGTGGACCAGCACCACCTAGATTGGGCCAAGCAATTGCAAGCATGGGGCTTCAACGCAGTGGTCATTGATTCATTCAGGCCACGATCCGTTTCTTCCGCTTGTACCAAAGCAATGAGTGTGACCCCTCTTCAAAGAGCAATCGATGCGCATTTGGTCGCAAAGTGGGTTCAGGGTCAAGAGTGGAGTGAGAAGAAGGTTGGTGCCATTGGATTCAGTCATGGCGGTTGGGCTTTGTTACATGCCGCAACCAAACAAGATCCGCAACGCGAGTTAGGCGCCTCTTATTTGACCAGTGCCGTGGCTTTTTATCCTTACTGTGGCTCAACATTCGGGTTTTTCAGTAGAGCAATACCGCTTCAAATTCACATGGGTCAAGATGACAACTGGACACCTGCAACGATTTGCAAGGATCTGGCACGCAATTGGGGCATGAGCGATAACTACTTTGAATATGCAAATGCACATCATGGCTTTGACCGCCTCAACACGGATCTTTTTGTAGATGGAACGGGTACGAGTGGCCCCGTTGCAAAGCGTATTCTTCGTTCCGATCCAGA
>NZ_ALKN02000033.1 GCF_000293865.2 Limnohabitans sp. Rim28
CCGCTAATCGCTGACAAGGCCTTGGTACACCATGAAAAAATCAACTTTGATCCGAAGCGATAAGCCGCATTCTGTCCAAGTGACCGAAGGCTCTAGCGTTGCCCAAAGAAAATCCACACCCGAAAAACCGAGCTCGCCGGATACGCCAAAAACACCCGAGCCTTTGAACAACATACAACTGGCCCCTGAAGTCAAAGCGGTCAAGCCCCGTAAAGCCGCAACATCCAAGGCGCTTGAAGCCCCTGAACCCACGCCAGCGCCTGCCGCATCCAAAGTCCCTGTGGCGGCCAAACCGCCCAAAGCCCAACGCAAACCGGCGGCCAAAACAGCCTCCCGAAAACCTCGAAACACCAGCGGCGTCAAGATCCATGCGGCGAGGGAGACATCTTTGCCTGCGGCGCCCGTCTTGCCGGTTTGGGAGCAAGACAACCCCGTCAAAGCCCGCATTGAAGAACTTCAAGCCCTCAACGCACAGTTGACCGAACAACTTCAGCGTCTTCCTACCACCCGAACCCTGCGAGGAGCCACGCCATGAGCGAAGCCAACTTCACCCCCACTGAGCCCGTTTTGGTGGACACCCCCATCACCGAACCTGCTGAACCTACTGAGCCGGTGCTGATGGACAAACCCGCTGCGGCCGCAGCGCCCCCTTCGCCCGCTGCCAAAGCCCCCACCAAAGCAGAGGCTGCGACGGGGCCAACGGCACATGCGGCCAGCGCCGTGGATGAACGCGCCTACCAGCAGTACCAAGCACTGGCCCAAGTGGTGCTCGACTCTGCCCACATCGCGACCAAGTCGGCCACTGCCGCTGCAGCGGCCAGCCGCGACATGCACGCCGCAACGGGTGAGTTTCGGACTTTGACCGAAACCGGTCACAAAAAAGCCTTGATTCTTTTGGCCGCAACGGGCGGTTTGCTGATCATCTGCCTGATTTTCTTTTTGACCATGGGCGTTCGCATGAACAGCCGCATCAACCAACTGGACAGCATGATGCTGGCCGTCGGCAAGCGGGTGGTGGACCTCAATGCCGGTCTGGAGTCGCTCGATGTGATCAACAAAAGCATCGAGTCACTGACAGCGCAACAAGTGGAGCAGGCCAAAACCCAAGGGCAACTGGAAACCCGCATCAACGAAGCCCTGAAAAAGTCTGAAACCTTGGTGCAGGGCGTGCCGGGAGAAACTGCCAAACAAGTGGCGGCCACCAGCGACAACTTGCTCAAACAAGTGCAAGGGATCAACAGCAAGTTGCAGACCCAAGCCGGCGCCGTACAAGCACTGGGCACCGAGGTCAAAGCTTTGAAAGGTGCTGTGGGCAACGTCGACAAATTGAACCGCGATGTCGAAGCCCTGGTGACTTTGCAAAAAGAGCGCTATCTGGAGACGCTGCAGAAAAACAACAGCACACAATCCCGTGAAAAAGCGGTTCAGTTTCCCCGTGTCGCGCCCCCCAAGCCAGCCGATTCAGCCCCAGCAGCCGGCCCTCAAAGCAGCTCTACTGGGTCCAAATAAACCATGAAAAACGGGTTGAATGCTTCACTGGATGCAAACGGCGATGTAAGTCAAAACAAAGACGCCGTCCGGTGGGATCTTTCGCCAATAACCCATTTCATTGACCGTGGCCACCACCTGGCCCGTCATCTTGGGGCCCGCATAACTGGTCATTTGACCCACGCGGTGCATTTTGTATTCGCAGTCGTATTCGTTCAGGTAGCGACGAGATCTGACCCCATCGGGATCGGCCGTTTTCAGGTCTTGCATCTCCCAGACTTTGCGAATCCGGTCGGCTTTTTCGATGCTGTTGCGGTTGACAAAAAGCGTTACCTCGGGTGTTTCACCAATGCGCGTCCAGGCCATGGCCCCCTGTGGCCCCAAAGCAGACAAGGCCAGCAGCGCCAGCAAGGCCATTCGAATGTGCGATCTTTTTGAAAAGCCCAACATGTTCATGTTCCATCTCAAAAAAAAGTTCCTGCAAGGGTCACCACATGTCCCCCGGCGCCCAATTTAAACCGCGAAATGCCGGGCAAGTCGTGGGTGTTGACACCGCCCAAATCCAAGCGGCTGACGCCCTGTGCTTTCAGATAAGCCATGGCTTTCCAAAGCAGCGCATTGTGCGCATTCAAAGCACGGCCCTCATCATTGGCCCATCCCATATGGTAACTGGCCACCTGTCCATGGATCAAAAAAAGCATGCCCGCCACAGTCTCTTTGCCCAGTTCGGCATACACCACCACAAAGGCTTGTTGAGGGCTGGCGCATTGCTCAATGTAAGCGGGCACGAAGTCGGTCGGCAGCCCATGGAATTGGCGCGCTTCCCGCTGGTCGGCCTCTTTGCCCAGCAGCCAAGTGCTCCGCTTCAAACTCGGTACCGCATGGACCTGGAGTTTGTCGTGGGTCAACACCTTGTTGAGCCGGTTGCGCCACTTGCCGTCCATGTTGGACTTCAAAACCTCAAGCGGCAAGCTCAGATCCAGGTAGGCCGTGGCATAGCCGGTCATCACACGCGAGAAACCTTTGAGTGCTTCGGGGGCCAACTGCGCAACCGTCTCGTCCGGAGAGACCAGCATGACCCGAAAAGGGGGCAATGGCAAGGACCGCTTGAGCAACTGGTAGATCTGTGCCCGCTGCGCCGGCGTCACATCGGGATGCCACACAGGCCCGCGCGTGCAAGAAGCCATGGACACATAGCCCAGAAACCGTCGGCACATGAATTGGGCCACGCCCATCAGGCGGCCCTCATCCCAAAACACCGCGCGCTCGACCCGGATACCCAAAGACATCAAGGCCTCGCCGTAGGCCCAAGACTGCTGCAAAGCACCCCGATGTTCACGGTGAAATGGGGCCCAAATGTCGGGGGACGCAAACTTCCATTCAATGTTCATATTGTCATAATAGGCAAATTTTTTAAATTCATTCAAGAACGTTCGACTTATGTCGATTTATACGTGTCGAATCGCCTTGAAAAACGATGATTTCCAAAGCCAAAACCGCCATCCACGGACACGACATTCCGAAGTCGCGACTGACCCCCTCAGGTTGGGCTTGGTTGGCACTTTACTTGGGTCTTCCAGTCTTGGTTTTGGGTAATTTGCTGGATTTTTTCTTTCAATGGGCGTTGGGTTGGTGCATCGGTGTTTGGTGCATTGTCTAAAACAAAAGGGCCATCATGTTTTTCTTTATCGGTTTAGCCGTTGTTTTTGGAGCCGTCTTTGGGGGCTACGTGATTGCCGGCGGCAAGATGGCACCCATCATCAAAGCCGCGCCTTTTGAGTTTTTGATCATCGGTGGCTCGGCCATTGGTGCCTCGCTGGTGGCCAACAGCTTTCCTGTTTTCAAAGCCGCCATGGCCGGCATCGGCACCTGCATCAAGGGCCCCAAATGGCACCAAGCCGATTATTTGGCGCTGATGCTCTTGATCGGCAAGCTGCAAGGCGTGATGAAAAAAGAGGGCATCGTGGCCTTGGAATCCCACGTGGAAAACCCAGACGCCAGCCCCATTTTTGGCGAATTCCCCAAATTGGCCAAAGACCACTCGATTGTTCAAATGATTTGCGACCCCCTGCGTTTGATGGTCATCTCGCAGGGCAATTTGGATGCCGACGCCTTGGACGATTTGATGAAGAAAGCCATCAAGGTCCACCACCACGAGGCCCTTTTGGCACCTGGCGCTTTGGCAGGCATCGCTGGCGGTCTGCCCGCTTTGGGTATTGTGGCTTGCGTGTTGGGTGTGGTGAAAACCATGGGATCGATTGACCAGCCGCCACCGGTTTTGGGCGCCCTGATTGGATCGGCCTTGGTGGGCACCCTGATGGGCGTGTTCTTGGCTTACGGCATGTTCGAGCCCTTTTCTGGCCGCTTGACGCAAATCATCAACGAAGACGCGCAAGCTTACGATGTGATCCGCGAAATGATCGTGGGCAACCTCAAAGGCCACCCACAGCCTTTGGTCATTGAATCGGCCCGGGCCTGTTTGGCACACCACTGTCAACCGAGCTTCTCTGAAGTCTTTGACGGCATGCGAGGCAGTTGATGGCCGAAGAAAAACCCCCAGCCGACGCCAAAGCAGACGAAGCCGCTGCG
>NZ_ALKN02000034.1 GCF_000293865.2 Limnohabitans sp. Rim28
TTGGTGGCCAACCCGGGTGCCAGCGCACCGGGGGGCTTCTCGCGCATCAGCAGCATCGAAGCGATCGATCTGGCCAGCGACAGCGCAAGCAACACGCTCAAACTCTCGGCCCGCGATGTGCAAGACATGGCAGGCATGAACCTGATCCGCCTGGGCACATCGGCCGACGGGCAAAGCTGGGCCAGTGGCACCTACACGCTGCAGGCCACCATGGCCTACCGCCAGTTGGTGGTGACGGGTGATGCAGGCGATGCGGTGAACCTCGATGACAACAGCTATGCGTCCTCGGGCACGGTCACCGCAGGTGGCACCACCTACAACGTCTACACCAGCGAGAGCACCCGAACCCAGGTGTTTGTGCAAAACGGCGTGACGATGCAGGAGGTGTTGGTCCCCACGCTCAGCAGCGTGGTCATCAGCGCCACGGGCGCCTCGGGCAGCTTGCTCAACGCTGGCGATGTGGTGACGGTAACGGCCACCTACAGCGAAGCGGTGAACGGCCAACCCACCACAGCGCCGACCTTGACGATAGGGTCTGAGACCGGCATCACCTTGACCCCCTTGGTGACCACGGGCAACACCCGCATCTGGACCTACACCATCACCAACACAGGCACGACCGACACGGGCAGCATCGCCGTGGTGGGCAATATGGTGGCAGGCCTCACCGATACAGCAGGCAACGCAGTCAGCGGCAGCACGCCTGTTGCCACGGGCAGCTTCACGGCTGACACCACAGCGCCTACGTTGCTAACCGCAACAGCAACCCCCACCGATCTGACGGGTTTGAGCGTGGGCGAAACCGTGACTCTGACCCTGACCTTCAGCGAAAGCGTCAGCGGCCTCACCTCGGGTAGCGCCAGCGGCATCTTCACCGTAGGCGGCAATGCCGTCAGCGCCACCTGGGCCGGCAGCGGCAACACCCGCACTTTGACGTATACCGTTCCTTCTGGACACAACGGCCAGATTGCGATCGACGAGACTGTGCTCAGAACAACTTTGTTGGCCGCCGGCATGATCGACACAGCGGGCAACGCCCTGAGCATCAGCGGAGCTATCGCCGACATCGATGCCACGCCACTGCCCTTGGTTGATACATTGGCACCCACCTTGCTGTCCAGCACACCGGCTGACCAAGATTTCTTGCGAACCGATGCCAACATCACCCTGACTTTCGGCGAAGCGATTGAGCTGGGCACGGGCACCATCACGCTCAAGGCCCTGGATGGCGCGGCCGACGTGGTGATCGATGTGGCCAACCACAGCGCTCAGTTGTCTATTTCGGGCAACACACTGACCATCAACCCCACGGCCGCGCTGGAGGCCGGCAAACAGTACGCGGTGCAGATCAGCAGCACGGCTATCCGGGACACGGCAGGCACCGCGTTTGCCGGCCTGGCCGATACCACCACGCTCAACTTTGCGACCCTGACGGCTGGCAACGGCGTTGCGGCCGATCAGGTGGCCAAGGGCTATGGTGGCTTTGTGGTCAATGGCGCGGCAGCGGGAGATGAGTTGGGCTCTCGCGTGACAAGCGTCGGCGACGTCAACGGTGACGGCTTTGCCGATTTCGTCGTCAGTGCACCCTTTGCCGATGCCTCTGCCAGCGGCACTGGGCGCGCCTATGTGGTGTTTGGCAAGGCTGGCACCACGCCCGTCAACGTGGCAGACCTGGCTACCGCACAAACCGGTTTTGCCATCCACGGCGAAGCGGCGGGCGATAAGCTCGGTTGGAATGTGTCTTCGGCAGGTGACCTCAACGGCGACGGCCTGGGGGATGTGCTCATTGGGGCATACGACGCGAATGGTACTGCGGGCCGTGCCTATGTGGTGTACGGCAAGACCGACAGCACTACGGTCGAATTGTCGGATCTGGTCAGTGGGACGAACAGCGCAAAAGGTTTTGTCTTGAACGGTCAGTTCGCTAACGATCACGCCAACGTGGTGGCTGGTCTTGGAGACTTTAATGGCGATGGTTTTGATGACCTGCTGGTGAGCGCCCCGTTGCGCGGCAGTGGTTTAGATCCAAACGACCAGGCTGGTCGCAGTTATGTGGTCTTGGGCCGGTCCAACAACACCAATGTGGACTTGCAGACGGTCGGCAGCAGCACTGCAGGTTTTCAGATGTATGAAAATTCACCCCAGGCATACCTCGGTTTGCGTAGCTCGGCTGTTGGCGATGTCAACGGCGATGGTTTGGCCGATTTGGTACTGGGTTCGACTACCGGTAATAACAGCAGCGTTTTGTTTTCGGGGCGCAGCTATGTGGTGTTTGGCCGCACTGGCAGTGGCCTCATCAATTTGTCCGACGTGTTAAGCGGCAACTCGGGCTTTGCCATCAATGGTGAATCTTACGATGACCGCATGGAAGCACCCACAGCGGCCGGGGATGTGAACGGCGACGGCCTGGCCGACCTGGCGGTGGCGGCAAGTAAGTCTGATCCTGGCGGTCGCAACGATGCAGGCCGGGTGTATGTGGTGTTTGGCAAAACCAATGGCGATCTCGTGCACGCCAGCAACATCAGTGCAGGCACTGGCGCAGGCTATGTCATCAATGGTGAATCTGCGGATGATCAATTGTCGGAGGCATCGCATGTGGGCGATGTCAACGGTGACGGCTTGGCCGACTTGCTGGTGGGTGCATGGGGCGCTGACACGACGGCTGGCTCGGACACCGGCAAGGCCTGGGTGGTGTACGGCAAAACCACGCAAAGCGCCATCGAACTGTCCGATGTGAGTGCAGGCATTGGCGGTTTCGCCATCCATGGGGCTGCAGAAAACGACGAACTTGGCATTTCGGTTTCTGCCGCCGGCGACATCAACGGAGACGGTTTTTCCGATCTGTTGGTAGGGGCATACGGCGTGAACAATTACTCAGGCCGCGCCTACGTCATCTTCGGCGGCCAGCAAGACCGCAGCGTGGTGGACTTCCTGGGCACGGCCAGCGCCAACAGCCTCACAGGCACGAGTGCTGCCGAAACCTTTGCTGGTGGCGATGGCAACGACACCATCAGCGGTGGTGGTGGCTCGGACGTGATCTGGGCCGGGCGGGGCGACGACACGGTGGTGCTCAACAGCGCCAACGTCACCGCCCTTCAATCAGCGCTGGGGGCGGGCGGCAACACCACCCAGCTCGCCCGTGTGGACGGCGGCACGGGGTTTGACACGCTGCGCCTCAATGGCAGCCACCTGGACCTGACCTTGGTGGCCAACCCGGGTGCCAGCGCACCGGGGGGCTTCTCGCGCATCAGCAGCATCGAAGCGATCGATCTGGCCAGCGACAGCGCAAGCAACAC
>NZ_ALKN02000035.1 GCF_000293865.2 Limnohabitans sp. Rim28
GATGGACGGCACCGCCAGCAGCGCACAACTGGCCCTGCTGGGTGTGACCGTCACCAACGTCACCCCCGACAACCTCAAAGCGGTGCAAAACGCCATTGGCGCGGCCGACCCCACCAGCCTGACGGCACTGCAGACGGCGGTCGACAACGCCATCAGCGCCTTCAATAACGCCAGCGCCCTCATTGCCAACTACGCCGACACCAACGGCGGCACCGCCCCCCAAGCCAGCGACTACACCGCCGCAGGCGTGACCGGCATAGGTGGCGTAGGCCAACCGACGGTGGCCATGATCAACGAAGCGTTGGCCACCGGCGAAGTCATCAGGGCCGAAGCCGACAGCGCCGCTGACGTGCAAGCCATCGTCAACGCTTACCAAGTCATCCTCAACAACGCCAACACGGCCAGCAGCACGGATGCGAGCGCCAGCGACTACCTGGCCATCGGCGTGACGGGCGTGACCTCTGGGGACGTGCACACGCTCATGGGCCAGGTGATCGACGGCAGGGATACTTCTCACGTCAACACGGTGGCCAAGATTCAGGCCCTGGCGACCACCGTGGCAGAAGTAATTCGTGTGGCCGGGTTGAGCAGTCCAGTGCGCGACAATTACCAGAACATTGTCAGCACGCTCAGCGTAGGTGAACTCAGCAATATTGGTATCACTGGGGCAACAGGCGACAGCCGAATGGCCTGGCTTCAAGCCATCGCTGGCAAATCACCAGCGGACATCACCACCCTGAGCGATTTGCAAAACGTGATCACTGCGGTGGTTCATCCCACCACAGGCACTTATACCCTCGCTTTGAACGCCCTGAGAGAGGCAGCCACCAACAACAATGCCACCGCAAGCAACCCCGCCGTCAGCGTTTGGGAAGATGCAGGGATTGTGAACGTTAACAGTTCCAATTTGGCAAGTCGCAACAGTCTGCTCAATATGGCCGGCGTCACCGGTGTATCGCCCAATCCAGTTGCATTGGATGGTGATCACGACACTGTTGTTGAGTTTCGAGCCATGGTTGGTGCCTACGACCTGTTGTTGTCCAGTTTGGACAATACCGACAACAACAACATCAACCTCACCAATGCGCAGATCACAGCTTTGGGGCTGAAAAATGTGATCGACCTTGTGGATGAGAAAACCTTGTTCAATGATGTGCTCGACCAAGCCACTGCCTTAGAGGTCAACACAGGGGTCAAATTAGAGCAACTGGCCAACATCGTCGACAAAATCATGTTGCACGCCTCTGGGAACAGCCAGACCATCACCGAAGCCGAGTTGGAGCAGATCGGCATCGATGAAACTATCCTGACAGCAGGCAGAGCCAGTGCCTTGCTGACTTCCATCACCAGCGCGGGCGGTGCAAACAATGTGGATACGCTGGCCAAGATCACAGCCCTGATCGACGTCACAGTGCCCACAGCGCCGAGTTTTGCGCTGGCCAGCGACACGGGCACGAGCACGAGCGACGGCATCACCAATGTGGGCACGGTCAGCGTCAGCGGGGTGGAGGCGAATGGCAGCTGGCAGTTCAGCACTGACAGCGGCATCACTTGGAGCGCCTCCCAAACGGCAGCGACCACCAGCTTTACCCTAGCGGAAGGCACCTTTGCGGCTGGCCAGTTGCGTGTGCGCAGCTACGACGTGGCAGGTAACGTGAGCGCCGTGACCCAGAACGCGGGCGCCATCGTCATCGACACCGCCGCCCCGGTTGCCGATCTGGATGGCACATCGTCCAGCACGGTGGACGCCGGCTCACCCATTCGCAGCACGGCGTATTCGACCAATGGGGCAGATAACAGCGGTCTGTACATGGGAACGACCAATGCGTTGGGCCTCACCGCCCAAGGGTTCACGTTGCAGACTTGGTTCAAACTCGATTCCGCAGTCTCTCTTAATGCTTACGACCGTGTTTTCAGCATTGCACCGGGTGGGCAATCGGGTTATCCCAACAATGAAATCATGGTGTGGGTGAACACCAACGCTTTGGGTAAAACAGAACTGGGTTTTGAAGGCCCCAACATTACGGCCTTCAATGACGATGTCAGCCTGCCCGTGAATACCTGGCACCATCTGGCAGTGACAGTGGATGGCTCAAAGAAGTCAACCCTGTACCTGGACGGTGTGGCCATCGATAGTAGAACAAGCACAGGCACCTTTACGCCTGTGAACAGTGAAATCTGGATGGGTCGAATCTCCACAGCACAAACACCCTTCGGTCTGGACGCCACTTTTGCCGATGCCAGGGTTTACAAGCGCGGACTCACCCAGGCCGAAGTTCGAGACAACATGGGGGGGCAGCTGAATGTGAGCGACCCCGACCTGATCAAGTCTTACCAATTCACGAACGGCAACCGCAACAGCGACATTGCTGGCGATTCAGCCGCCACAACCACGGGCACGGTGACCAGCATCAGCACTGCGGTACCCCTGTCGCTGGATGTCAAGTCCTCGGCCACCCTGACTGACGATCACAACATTGCCAGCATCACGGTCAAGGGCGCAGGCATGATCAATGGCACCAGCGAGCGCCTGCATGTGGGTGACGACTTCATCGCTTGGACCTCGGCTTCGGGCTCGGTGAGCCTGTTTGGCACCACCTGGAGCTACACCTACAACAGCACCGAATCTGCCTACACCTTCACCAGCGGCAGTGCCATCACCGCACCCATGGCGCAGGACTTTTTGCGTCAGCTGGGTTATGCCAATGCACTGGGCACCGGTCGAACCGCTGGCACCCGCAGCTTTGCCATCACCCTGACCGACATGGCGGGCAACACCAGTGCACCCGTGACGGCCAGCATGTCCACCCAAGCCGCTGTGGGCAGCGTGGCTATCAGCGCCACGGGCGCCTCGGGCAGCTTGCTCAACGCAGGCGATGTGGTGACCGTGACGGCCACCTACAGC
>NZ_ALKN02000036.1 GCF_000293865.2 Limnohabitans sp. Rim28
AAAGACTGCGCAATTTCTGAAAACTGAATTCGAATAAATTTAGGGTTGAAGTCATTTAAATTTCCTGTGAAGTTGTTGGTTCGTGTGTTGATAAGTGATGAGCTGATTGACTGATACGAATTGTTTTGACGCTTGCATCTTTAGACTTTTTTGTACGGGGTGTTGCAAGCCAGTTCTCAAACAATGCGTGCCAAGATCCAGCCAGTCAAAGCGATGTGACTCAGCGTCACGAGCACAGATGCACCGTGCAGCCATTTGAAACGCAGCCGGTCATCAGAGTCAGTGGCTCGATTGATTGCTGGCATCAGCAACTGCCGCACGGGGATGGTCGTTAAAGCAACGGCCGCCATAACAATTGCAGCCATGGTGTCGTGAGACCACCACAATAAAGCGGCAACGGCCGCCGTAGCCACCACAAACAAATAGAACCAAGGAAAAGCAAGCCGCAGCGTAGCACCAGCAGATGGGGCTGGAAGTGCTTTGAATAAAAAAGCAGCAAAGCCAAAGGAGTACAGGGTCATGCCGCCGAACAACAGCGCGGTGACCAATATTGCCAATGAGTGTGTCATAGCGAGCGAATTAATTTGAGGCGGGATTGGATGCAGGTGGCAGAGGCAAGCCTTCTGCGATGGCTACTTGTTCCAGTGCTTTTTCAAAAAGCATTCGGGCAGAGCCAGCGACATGCTGCAAGTAGGCGTGCAGTCGCGCGTCAGCAGCGCTTCTGTTGGCACACTCGCTACTGTATTTTTCAAAGGATGAGACCTGCAGAAGCAACTCTGCCAAGTGGCTGGGACACTCACATGCGACCGTCGTGGAAAGTCCAGCAAATTGAGTTAGGGCAGCATCGTCAAACAAGGGGGGTGAGACCGTTTGTTCTCCAAGGCCCACTGAAACAGGTGGAGTTGAATGACGAACGTCAGTAGCTTTTCTTCCTTGTGCATCGTTTTTCTGCAAAGTCGCTAGCCATTGCCGCAATGATTTGTCATCTGAAGGCTCTGATAAAACTTCAACCCCAGCATTCGTTAATTCTGCTCGTGCTGCTGCGCTGGAAAAGCGATACAAAACCGCCGCTGAAGAGGCACGCCATGCGTCTTGGGCTTTAAGTAGTTCTTGGTGAACACCAGTTTGAAGGCTTCCAGCTTGCAAGATGATCATGTCGGCGGTGTCTTCATCCGACATCCCTCCAGCTTTTGCTGATGCGTTCAAACCGTCAAATACTCCCACCAATTGCACCTTTAGCCCGAATGGCTGTAGGTAAAACAAGCGCTGTACTCGGCTTGCCAAGGAATGCCCGACCACCACAATCTTTATTGAACTTTGCAAATGTGCTTCAACCCAATTGGCTTGAGTTACCTCAGGGGCACGCATCATTTCCCGCATTTGTTCTGTCTCTAGTGAAGCAAGCAATCCGATGGCATGCCCCTGCGCGGTCAGCCGACGCAGCAGGGTTGCTCTCTCCACATCTGCTGGCGAATACAACCGATGACCTGATGCTGCAGTGTTGGGACGTACAGCCTGGTAGCGCTGCTCCCAAATGCGCAACGTGGCAACGGGCATACCCGCAATCCTCGCTACAGCACCAGCTCTAAAAGTGGGCTGTGTTTTGTTGTGCTGAGGAGCTTGTGATGTACCTGCGGTGTTGGAGAGCGGCATTTTTTGTCGAATGAGTTAAATTTGAGTTTGATTATTACACCTTTTTCGATCTATTGAGTTGATTTTTTTCTTTTAAACGCTACGATAGCGTTTCACGACCAACTCGTATCACCATCAAAGTCGTTAGTCAAGCTGGTACCGACCATTTTTGTTCCGGCATGACTCCTGACAACTCGCCTACCCACTTGTTGTCGTCTTCAAGCGCCAAGATCCCAAGCCCTTGGTGTTCGTTGAATTTTTCAGGCTTGTCTTCAAACGGATTTTTCATGAACACAAATCGACGCACTTTTTTCATGACTCTGGCCGCTAGCGGTTCAGTTTTGGCCACCTCTGCTCACGCCCAAGCCAAGGCAGACGAGAAAGACCCACAGTCTGTGGCATTGGGTTACGTGGCAGATGCCACTAAAACCGACACCAAAAAGTACCCCAAGTACGCCGCCGGTCAAGTTTGTACCAACTGTGCTTTGTATCAAGGTAAAGCGAGTGATGCCTGGGGTGGTTGCCCGTTGTTTGCTGGCAAGCAAGTTGCAGGCAAAGGCTGGTGCAGTGCATGGGCTAAAAAAGGCTAATCGTGGCTGAATCGGCCGCAGTGCAGCTATCGGGCGCGGACAAAGCACAAGGCTTTTGCGCAAGCCGCGTTCACCTCGCTCCCGGAGACATACTTCCCGCGTGGGTTTTTTCTCATTTGCGGACCGACCACGCAGGTGAAGTTGGTGCAGTCTGTATTTATCAAGGTGTGCTCCAATTCGCCCGCGACCCGAAGTTGCGCGCCTTCGCCGAGCATCACCTGGCCACTGAGCAAAAGCACCTGCGTCTCATCTCTGACTGGTTGCCTGCATCTCAGTACAGCCGCTTGCTCCCGCTCTGGCGACTGGCAGGGTTTCTCACTGGCGCCCTGCCCGCATTATTCGGCCCTAAGGCGGTCTACGCAACGATCGAGGCAGTCGAGACCTTTGTCAACCAACACTACGAGGAACAGATTCTTGCTCTGGCCCGGCAGATTGAATTTCGTCACCTGCGTCAAACCCTGCTCGATTGCCAAGCTGACGAGGTAACTCACCGAGATGAGGCGGCGGCTGCTTTTAAGGGCTTCAGTCAGTCAAGCTGGATGCTGCGCGCTTGGTGCGCCATGGTGGGCGCAGGCTCAAAAGCTGCGGTGACCTTGATCCGCCATATTTGAGTGATGCAAACATGACAGCCATCGCA
>NZ_ALKN02000037.1 GCF_000293865.2 Limnohabitans sp. Rim28
CCGGTGGTCAAGGCGTTCAAAGCGTCTGTGGAGACGCCACTGATCTGTGCTGTGGTCAGGGCTTGAACCTGGCTGGTCAAGAGAGCAGCCACATCGCCGGTGTCCAGGGCATTGAGCTGAGAGGTGCTCATGGCTTGCAACTGATCTGCATCCAAGGTGATGACTTGGCCAGAGGTCAAAGCTGTGATGTTGGCAGTCGAAATACCACTGACTTGTGCATCGGTCAGTGCGGCTATTTGGGTGGTCAAAAGCGCAGCAACAGCCGAGGTGTTCAAGGCGCTGAGCTGATCTGTTGACATGGTTCTGAGCTGGCTTGCTGTCAAGGCAACGGCTTGGCCACTTGTCAACGCTTGCACAAAGCTGCTGTCCAAACCCACCACCTGTGTGTTGCTCAGGGCCGCCAAGTCTGCAGTCTCAATGGCCGCAATCTGGGTCGAACTCATGGCATTGAGCTCATCTGCATCGAGCACACGGATCTGTGTCGATGTCATGGCGGCCACTTGCTTGGTGGACAAGCCACTGACCTGTGCTGAATCCAGCGCCCTGAATTGGGTGGCAGACAAAGCACTGAACTGTTCAGTGGTCATGTTCTCAATGAACGCCGTGCCTAAGGTGCCAACCTGCGCCGCTGTGAGCTGGTTGATCTGAGCTGTACTCAATGCCGCAATACCGCCTGAATCCAAAGCATTCAACTGATCAGCCGTCAAGGCTTTGAGTTGCGTGTTCGTCATGTTGACGACCTGATCCGATGACAGTGTCTGAACAACAGAGGTGGTCAAATTGGGGAGGTTGGTGGCCGATATGGCGGCAATGTCCTCGGTGTCAATCGCTGCAATTTGACTTGCATTCATTGCATTGATTTGTGCCGTGCCCATGGCCCTGACCTGTGTGCTGGTCAACGCGGTGATTTGGTCCACGTCCATGAACTCAATCTGACTTGTGGTCAGTGCAGACACTTGCGTGGCGCTCATGCTGGCAAGCTGAGTGGTGCTCAAACTCTGCACCATCGCCTCAGTAAGGCTGGAAACCTGCTCTGTCGTGATGTTCACAATCTGAGCGGTGGTCAGCTGCGCAAAGTCCTCAGGCTCCAAGTTGTTCAGCTGCGCTGTGCTCAAAGCCTGCAGCTGTGTCTCGGTCAATGATTGGATTTGACCGGAGCTCAAGGCCTGCAATTGGGTGCTGCTCAACCCACTGATCTGGCCCGTGGTCAAGCTTGCCACATCCGCAGTCTCCAAAGCATTGAGCTGTTCTTGCGTCAATGCTTCAAGCTGATCAGCACCCATCGCGCGGATCTGTGTGCTGGTCAAGGCCACGATCTGAGCGGTGCTCATCATTTGCAATGCAGCGGTCGGGAAGGTGCTGATCTGCGATGTGGTCAGTGCAGCAACATCGGTGCCCAGCGCCGTAATCTGATCCTCATTCATCGCGGCGAACTGGCTCGATTGGAGGCTTTGCACTTGGTTTGTACCCAATGCCCCGAATCTGTCGGACACCATGACCGCGATTTGCGAAGTGTCCAGCGCAGCAATTTGCGCCGTGGTCATCGCGGCCACCTGGGTGGTGGTCAATGCGTCAATCGCATTCACGCTCAGTTTGTTGACCTGTGCTGTGGTGAGCGAGGCAATTTGAGCCGTGCCCATCACGCCAAAGTCTTCGGGGTCAAGCGCGTTGATCTGCGCAGTGGAGAGGGCTTGCAGTTGAGAACTGGTCAGGGCTTGAACCTGAGCGGAGCTCAGATCGGTCATCCTGCTTGTGTTCAAGCCTGCAACCTGTGCGGTGGTCAGGGCTGCAATGTCCACGGTATCGAGCGCTTGGATTTGCTCCTCGTTCAAGGCGTTCAGTTGAGCGGTTGTGAGGCTCACCACTTGAGCGGTACCGAGTGCCCTGACTTGAGCGGCGGTCATCGAGGCCGCGGCGCCCGTGCCCATGGTGTTGACTTGCGCGGTTGTCAGGCTTGCAATTTCAGCGGTGCTCAGCAACTGCACTTGGCTCTCAGTCAAGGCTGCAAACTGTCCCGATGTCAGGCCAGCAACTTGGGCGGTGCCCAAAGCGGTGAACTGCTCATCGGTCATGACCGCCAGTTGGCTGGTTTTCAGTGCGGTGACCTGACCGGAGGTCATCGCGGCCACCTGCGCTGTGGTCAGCGCTTCAATGCGCGTGTTGCTCAGGTTGTTGATCTGAGATGTGGTCAGGGCCGCCACTTGGTGGGTGCCCAAAGCGGCCACGTCGTCTTCGTCGATTGCATTGATCTGCGCGGTGGTCATGGCCTGCAGCTGGCTTGTGCTCAGTGCATTGACTTGCCCGGAAGTCAGCGCAGCCACATTGCCGGTGGACAGGCCCACCAGCTGGGAGGTGGTCAGTGCCACGATGTCGGCGGTTTGGATGGCTTGGATTTGCTCCTCGCCCATGGCGTTGAGCTGAGCGGTGGTCAGGGCGCTGGCTTGAGCCGTGGTCAGGGCCGCCACTTGGGCGGTGCCCAGGTTGGCCAACTGTGGGTTGGTCAGGGCCGAGACTTGCGCGGTGGTCAGGGCTTGCACCTGGCCGGTGGTCAAGGCGTTCAAAGCGTCTGTGGAGACGCCACTGATCTGTGCCGTGGTCAGGGCTTGAACC
>NZ_ALKN02000038.1 GCF_000293865.2 Limnohabitans sp. Rim28
ACCGCCTTGCGCTATATCAAGTCAGAAGAGATCACTCCAGTTGAACTGATGACTGCAAACGAGTTGGGCAGTCAACCAGCGCATTCGGCCAGGAGCGGTCTGCCATCAATCCTTCAGCGCTGCCGGTCGGATGACCGCATCACTTTAAATGCTGCTGGATCGTCTACGGAAGCAAATCGGCCAAAACGGACGCTGGCGTCCGACGCTCACTGCGTCAGCTTTGCATTGGGTAACGGCCCCATGGCAGAAAGTTGAGCGGAATGGCTGCGTTCCAAAACAGTGAATTTACACATTCGACCCTGAGCAGACTTTAGCCTCCGCGTTAATTGAGCGGCAGGTTTCTGAGATATTCCGAAGTACAGGAGAATTGCGGCCGGACAGCCGTTCAGGTGTGGCCTTATCACGCTCCACTACTTTCCTGCAGCAGTTGCTGCATCCTCCACCCACGTGCCCAGATTGTCCCGCCCATTGTGCTTGTTCCAGAGATAGTGCTCATAACCCGGCACTCTCAAGCTGCAGCAGTCTGTAGTATCGCCCTGCAGGTCGGCGATCTTACTTATGTCGATAGTCAGAATGCCATTACCCCTGGCAATGCTCTGCGCGATCTCGTACTTGACCCATTTGCTCTTATCGGTATTCGCACCAACGAGGACCACAGTAACCGACGTACCCTCCAACTGCTTGTCAATCCAGGCCTTGATGGCCTTGTCGCCTTCGCGCTCCACCTTTTCAAAATCTGCCTTGTCGATGAAGCCAGATTTAGCAGCGCCGGAAATGACGTTACTGTTGCGGACATTCATTGCCCGCTGTACGTCAGCGTACTTGAAGCTGAAGAACACTTTCCTAGCCATATCGATCCTTAGACGATTCTCAAAAGTTGCAACGTAATTTTTTTGGCTTCGTTAAGGTCTGTCTTATCGTCGCCAAGCGCCTGGAGTAGCGGCAATATGTCATTGCCTCGTGGATGATCATTCACTTTGAAATTATGTAGAACCTCTTCCCAGAGCTTCAGGGAGATGGAGCCCGTAATACCTATGGGAATAATGAACACGCCATTTTCGCGCGCTATTTCAAATTCTTCCCGCATCCCATTTGACTCAACAACCTTTCCGTCGACGAGTTTGTTTCCAAACAAAAAAATTGCGATGCCGGCGTGTTCAAGCATGGTGCGACGATACTCGCGCCACAACTCTGCCAATGGCCGCTTCCCCGATTGGGTCTGGGGAAACGGTCTAAGTACAAGTTGCTCACCATCTAGGCGCCCCCCACTCATGATGGTTTGCTCTAGAACGCCGCTAATAACAGCGCTTCCGATCCCTAGCCCAAAACCCGAGATAACGCGAAACTTCTCCTTGTTAATTTCTCGACTCAGCTCATATACAAATCGCTCGGACTCCGCCTGCGTCCAAGGGCAGTATTCGTGCGCAGCACCGGAGATGAACACAGTACGTCGCTTGTGCCTGTACTCGACGGCTTTGAGGATTGCGGTGATTTCCTCAAATTCATCGACATAAGTGGTTTTGATACCGACCCGCAGCAGCTCCCCGGCAAAGAGCTGCTCTTTTCGCTGGCGATATTCGAAATCTACTAGGGCTTCGTTGTCATACCGCTTCGCTTTGCGAAGTACACAGTAATGCTGCCGCTGGTCGCGCCCGTAGTGGATGCGGACACGGCTGAGGATGTATTCAAGATTGGGGTCGGTAAAGCTGAACCCGAGAAACAGAAACGTCTTGGACACTAGGTCACCGCTGAGTGCAGTGACGTACGGTTGCATGTTGATGTGATACCGCTCGTAGTCGTCGCGGATCAGGACAGCATCTGCAGGATGTGTAGCGTCGCCGTGCATCTTATACACCACCGCGTCGCGATTAGACTTAGTGGTGGCGAGCTGCTTTACAGTGTACTTGACGTCGGCGATTTTGCCCGTGCTTTCGAGTGCTGCCTCGATGAGGTTGTCGTAGTTAGTTGTCCAGTACGTTCCAATAGGCAGTCGGGCCAGGATTCGATGGTTAACAGTCGGCGCAACATTTGTGGAAAACTCTGTCACCAAGAGCTGGTTGAGCTTCGCGCGATTGGCATGATGGATGTTGGTATGGTACTGAGCAAGGGTAACGAGATCCCATTCTTTCTCGACGTCCAATTCTAGGTCATCAGCGATGGGCTTGAGCAGCGTTTTCCAATCAACGAAACCGGCATCGCGTGAGAATCCGGCGCCAGCAAAAATGGCGAGATTCCCTTCCTCGACCTCTTTTGACAACAGCTCAACGAGCCGGAACTGATCCTTGTTCAGAGCACCCCCCTGTTTCAATGTGGCAATTCTAACAGCTCGCAGCAGAAAACTGACAGCCGGTTATTCAATCCGTAATACTTTCGGCAATACCTTGAAAGCGGGGTAACTGCTTTTCTTCGCTTGGAGGCGACAGTCCATTTCAATCAGTTTGCTGCCGTTTGAACTTCTCAACGCCGAAAGTCCGGTGAGGGTCGAAAGTACCCGTTCACACCAACTGAAAGTGGTCACTCATCTCGTAGTTGTGATCCTAAACTTTTCTATTGACAGCTACTC
>NZ_ALKN02000039.1 GCF_000293865.2 Limnohabitans sp. Rim28
TCTTCCGTCAGGGATGCTTGGTGGGGCTGGTTGCGAGCTCGCGTCGATGCTGAACTGGCGAGCGAACAACTGGCCAATGCACAACGCCTCGCCGCTGATGTTGCCAAACGGACCAACGCGGGTGATCTGGCAAAGTCCGACCAGCATCAAGCCGAAGGCGCTGTCGCTGCGGCCCAAGCGCATGCCGCCCAAGCTCAAGCTGCATCTGCCGCAGCCTTGGCACAAGTGATGGCGCTGACAGGCAGGACGGCTCCGGCAGACTTGAAAGTCAACGCGGCGGTGGAGCCAACGCCAGATTCGACCCCACATACGGGTGCGTCAGTGGGGCATCCCTTGTTGGCTGAACTGGAGGATCGCATCACGATGGCCGAGCGGACGGCTCAGCTGATCAGCGCCCAGAGGCGATCCAACCCGGAACTCACGGTGGCCACAGCGCGCGGCCGTGGGGCATTTGGAGAACGCTATGGCCAGACTGTGCTGATTGGCATTCGCGTGCCCTTGGGTGCTGGCCCTAGGCATGACGCTCGTCTTGCGACTGCACAAGCCGAAGCGATAGAAGTGCAGTCACAACTGGTCCTCGAGCAGGCGCGCATTCAAGCCGACAAACAAGGCGCTGCAGCTCGTCTGGAGGCCGCACGCACTCAACTTGATGCTGCGCAGCGACGAGCCCAGCTGGCCAACGAGTCCCGCAGCTTTTTTGACAAGTCGTTCAGGCTGGGCGAGTCGGATCTGCCCACCCGCTTGCGCATTGAAGCAGAGGCTGCAGAGGCCGCGAGACAAGCCGCTCGAAGCCGAATTGACCTGGCCTCCGCCATTTCGGCATTGCGGCAGTCCTTGGGCCTGCTGCCTCAGTGATGCTGACACCCCTCAAAAACTCAAGGAACACCATGAAGATCATTCATTCAACAGCCGCCACCTTTATGGCGCTGATATTCACATTACTCAGTCCTATGGCCATTGCCGGTGAGGGTCACGATCACGCGGAAGCTGCGCCAAAAACCCAGGGAACAGCACTGCCGCGTTTCGTCGCGGTTTCAGAGGATCTTGAAATGGTCGGCATTGTCAATGGCAAGCAGCTGACGATTTACCTGGACCGTTTTACAGACAACAGTCCGGTCAATGACGCCCAAATTGACATCGATATCCAAGGCGGCAAATACAAAGCCGAAAAACACGGCGTAGGTGAATACGAAGTCATCCTCAAGGACACGCTCAAACCTGGCGTCATTGCCATCACCGCAACCATTCAGGCCGGTGAACTGAACGACCTGCTGACTGGCGAACTCGATTTGCACGAGGACGAAGATGAACCTGTCAGTGGTTCTTCTTGGAAAGGCATCGCCCTGTGGATCGGCGGGGGGTTATTGGCCCTGATGGCATTAGGCGCGATCGTTCGCTTTCGTCAACAAGCTCGTACGGCCTAAGGAGCCTCAGCATGAAAACAATCAACACTTCAAAAAAACGCCACTGGATGGCACTGGCCACTGCTTTGACCCTTGCAGGTGCTGCACTGCCTACGTACGCGGGCGAAGGCCATGACCACGGCGCTGCGCCTGCGACGGCCAATGCCAATGGTCCACAGCGCATGGCCGATGGCAGCGTGTTTCTGCCCAAACCAGCCCAACGCCAACTGAATGTGCGCACGATGGTGGTGGAAACCGCTGAGCTGCCACGCGCCTTTGAACTCAATGGTCAGGTACTGATGGACCCCAACGCTGGGGGCAAAGTCCAGCCCATCAACGCCGGACGCATAGAACCCGGCCCTAATGGCCTGCCCAACGCAGGGCAAACCGTCAAGAAGGGACAGGTCTTGGCCTACGTCGTCCCTGCGTTCGCCCCCCTGGAGCGGGCCAGCCAGTTGACTCAATTGGCCGAATTTCGCGCTGCCAAAGCGCTTGCCGAAAAGCGTTTGGCACGTTTGCGCGAGTTGTCGGACACCGTACCGCGCAAGGAAGTGGAAGCCGCAGAGAGTGAGGTGCTCAGCCTGACCGATCGCATGTCGGCCGTCGGTGGCGGCCTCAGCAGCAAAGAAGCACTGGTCGCGCCTGTTTCTGGGGTGATTGCCTCGGCGCATGTCGTGGCAGGCCAAGTGGTGGACACGCGGGATTTGATTTTTGAAATTGTCGACCCGAAGCGGCTGCGCATTGAAGCCTTGGCTTTTGATGGCTCAGTGGCCAACAACATCGGCGGTGCCTCATTGGCTGTTGGCGACCAGCGCACGCCACTGGTTTTCATGGGTGCAGCGCGCAGTTTGCGCGAGCAAGCGCTGCCGCTGAACTTCC
>NZ_ALKN02000040.1 GCF_000293865.2 Limnohabitans sp. Rim28
GCGCACCGGGGGGCTTCTCGCGCATCAGCAGCATCGAAGCGATCGATCTGGCCAGCGACAGCGCAAGCAACACGCTCACACTCTCGGCCCGCGATGTGCAGGACATGGCAGGCATGAACCTGATCCGTCTGGGCGCATCGGCCGACGGGCAAAACTGGGCCAGTGGCACCTACACCTTGGCTGCCGCCATGGCCTACCGCCAGTTGGTGGTCACGGGTGATGCGGGCGATGCGGTGGACCTCCATGACAACAGCTATGCTTCCTCGGGCACGGTCACCGCAGGCGGCACCACCTACAACGTCTACACCAGCGAGAGCACCCGCACCCAGGTGTTTGTGCAAAACGGCTTGACGATGATTGACTCCGTTGGACCGACTTTGTTGTCCAGCACACCGGGTGACCAGGAGTTCTTGCGTGCCGATGCCAACATCACCCTGACCTTTAACGAAGCGATTGCGCTGGGCAGCAGCGGCACGATCACGCTCAAGGCCCTGGACGGAGCAAGTGACGTGGTCATCAACGTGGCCAGCCATGGCGGACAACTGTCCATCTCGGACAGCACGCTGACCATCAACCCCACGGCCGCACTGGAGGCCGGCAAACAGTACGCGGTGCAGATCAGCAGCACCGCCATCCGCGACACAACGGACAACGCGTTTGCCGGGATTGCCAGCACCGACACCAGTACGCTCAACTTTGCGACCTTGTTGTCAGGCAACGGGATAGCGACCGATCAGGTGGCCAATGGCTATGGGGGTTTTGTGGTCAATGGCGCTGCAGCGGATGATCAATCAGGCTTCAGTGTCTCCGGTGTGGGGGATGTCAACGGTGACGGTTACGCCGATTTCGTCATCAGCGCGCCCTATGCCGATGCCTTTGGCAACAACTCTGGGAGTGCCTACGTGGTGTTTGGCAAAGCCAACACCACGGCCGTCGAGGCCACCGACCTGGCCGCTGGCAGCGGCGGATTTGCCATTCATGGAGAAAACACAGACGACAACCTGGGCTATTCCGTCTCTGCTGCGGGCGATGTCAATGGCGACGGCAAAGCCGATCTTTTGGTCGGTGCTGTGGGTTACGCTGGTGGAGTCGCCAATGGCCGCAGCTATGTGGTGTATGGCAAAGACGGCACGACGGCCGTGGACTTGGACGACATCGGTAACGGCAACAACAGCCTGGGTTTTGCCATCACCGGGGAGAACGCCGGTGACGAATCGGCCAACAGCGTGGGTTCAGCGGGTGACATCAATGGCGATGGCCTGGCCGATCTGGTGATCGGGGCGTATCGCGCCAACAACATGGCTGGCAACACCTATGTGGTGTATGGGCAACTGGGCCGCAGCAACCTAGACCTGACCAATCTGTCGGTCAGCACCGATGGTTTTGTCATCCAGGGTGAAAACGCAGTCGATGCAAGTGGGCTTTCTGTATCTGCCGCTGGCGATGTCAACGGCGATGGCTTGACCGACTTGGTCGTGGGCGCTCCGTGGGCCAACAACGGGGAAGGGCTGTCTTACGTGGTGTTTGGCCGCACCGGCAACACCGCCATTGACCTGACCGATGTGGCCAGTGGGTTGGGGGGCTTTGTGATCACCGGCGAGGCGGTTGATGCAGGGGAGTCAGGCTACAACGTGGCCGCCGCCGGGGATGTCAACGGTGATGGCTTGGCTGACGTGGTGATCGGGGCCTACAGCAGCAGCTTGGGTTTGCCCAATGCCGGGCGCAGCTATGTGGTGTTTGGCAAGAGCAATAACACCAGCGCAGTGAGCCTGAGCGACATTGCAGACGGCACGGGTGGCTTTGCGATCCAAGGTGAAGCGAATGGCGATAACGCTGGCTACAGTGTCAGCTCGGCGGGTGACATCAACGGCGACGGTCTGGCCGATGTGTTGATCGGGGCTTTTTTGGCTGACTCGTCGAGTCAGTCCAACATCGGCACAAGCTATGTGGTGTATGGCCGCGCCAACGACACGCTGGTGCAGCTTTCGGCCGTCGCTGCAGGTACTGGCGGATTTGCCATCCTTGGTGAATCAGGCGGTGGCCAATCTGGTCATTCCGTGTCTGCCGCCGGCGACATCAACGGAGACGGCTTTGCCGATCTCTTGGTAGGGGCACCCGGTGTGGACATCGGCAGCAACGCCGATGTTGGCCGCGCTTACGTGATCTTCGGCGGCCAGCAAGACCGCAGCGTGGTGGACTTCCTGGGCACGGCCAGCGCCAACAGCCTGACGGGCACGAGTGCTGC
>NZ_ALKN02000041.1 GCF_000293865.2 Limnohabitans sp. Rim28
AAGATCCTCAGTGAACGACAAGACTATCCCAGCGGTCATGGCAATCACCAATGGGATGGTAATTGGAATTCGGTGACTGCTGTAAAAAGCGCCCAGCATACCCAATACTTCAGCGTAAATAAACATCAATAATAAATCCTTTAGCGCTACACTACGCTGCTCGATCAACAGCATGACTTCTTGCACCATGGCGCCTACTGTGAACAGAGCGATCGTGATGAGAAAAACTTTTTCGGTCACGTCAATGATTTTTTTGATCGCCATAAAGTCTCCTGTTGAATAGTCTTGTTTTTTCATTATTCAATGAATCCTGAATTTGCCGCTTTCTATTTGATCAGTAGCACCTATTTCAGTTGGGTCAGTGAGTGTCCAATCAACTACGTGTTCTAAGCACGATCGCCACTACTCCCTACAGCTGATTTGAAAGTGGACATTGGACACAATGCTCTTGAACGCACCATTAAGTTTTTTTGTTGAAATCGCCTTATCCAGAGTGCACTGATTCGATTGTTGTAGAGGCCAAGGACTGCAGGGAACAGACAGATCGCCTAGTGACTGAAATTTTAGAAATACCTTGCCACATAGGGTTTCTACTTACATGCCTAGAATCGACCATGACCCACTACAAACCTCTCAATCTATCTGACCGTTTTGCACGCGGATTTACAAAAAGTTTGCGGTTTGTCGCAGACACTTTTTTTGCCACCCGTTACGGTCATCGAGCTGTCATTTTGGAAACTGTGGCAGCGGTGCCAGGTATGGTTGCAGGAATGTGGACGCATTTGAAAAGTCTGCGCCAAATGCGAACTGGGTACGGTCCCAAGATAAGGACTCTTTTAGGCGAGGCTGAAAACGAACGCATGCACTTGATGACGTTCATTGAAATTTCAAAGCCCAACTTTTTCGAGCGCTCAGTGGTACTGGTTGCACAGGCTGTGTTCTGGCACCTTTACTTTGTGATTTACGTTTTTTTTCCGCGGACAGCTCACCGCATCGTGGGCTATTTTGAAGAAGAAGCTGTTTACAGCTACACCGAGTACCTGCGCGAAATTGACGAAGGCCGAATTGCCAACGTCGCTGCACCTAAGCTGGCCATTGACTATTGGAAACTATCGGCGAATGCGACTCTGCGAGACGTTGTCATCGCAGTTCGCAGCGACGAAGAAGAGCACCGTGATGTGAATCACGAATTTGCAAACGAGTACGACCGGGCTGTTTGGTAACAGCAATATTTTAGAAATAAGATTTTTTATTGGGCGATTAAAATTTAAATAGTCTCAGTCGGCCACAAATCGCCTTATGCAACGCACTGTCGCTGGCTGCACTTTTTGAACATCATAGACAACCACCTCTTCGCCAATTTTTCTCGCGAGGCTTGCTATTAGCTGTATTCGCGCTCAAAAACTATTACCGTTATGGTTTTTAAAAGTTCAGTCTATCTTGGATTTTTCAATGAATGACGCAGATCCTGGGTGGCGGCCTGGTTGAGCGACAAACGAACGCCCAGGACGCCATTGCCCCTGCGCACAGGCGCTTTTCGCAGGCGGATGTCGATGCTGAGGATGTCTGGGTAAGCTACGCACGCTTGGGCGATGCGTGTCATGAGACGTTCTTGGGTTTCATAGTGCCCATCTTCGGCAAGCCGGTCAATCTC
>NZ_ALKN02000042.1 GCF_000293865.2 Limnohabitans sp. Rim28
GCGAGACCCCCACCGACTTGTCGGCCATCACCAGCGCAGCGACAGCGGCCCTGTCTGACGCGGCCACCGTGAGCGCAGCCACCACGGCCAGCGAAGCGGCCACCGACGCCAAAGTGGCGGCACTGGTGACAGCAGCCGAAGCGGCGGGCACTGCTTTGGCGAGCGCGCAAAGCGCATTCGATACAGCCGAGCAGGCGCTGGCCACAGCGCTTGGCGCACTGGGCACACCGGCCACCCCCACGCAACTGAGCGCGGTGGAAAATGCTCAAAGCACCCTGAGCACGGCGGCCACAGCGCTGCAAAGCGCGGCCGACACAGCGCAGGCGGCCGTGACGGCGGCCAATGCCGCAGCGACTGCGGCCAACGAAGCCGCGCCCAACCTGAGCACGCTCAGCAGCGCCATCACCGCCGCCCAGTCCGACGCCAGCGGGGCAGCGAGCACCACCACGGCCAGCGAAGCGGCCACCGACGCCAAAGTGGCGGCACTGGTGACAGCAGCCACCGCAGCGGGCACCGCTTTGGGCACCGCGCAAACCGAACTGGATGCAGCGCAGTTGGCGCTGGCCAATGCGCTGAGCGCCATGACCAGCGACCCGGCCACACCGGCGCAACTGCTGGCCGTAGAGGCAGCTCAGACGGCGCTGACGGCCAAATCGGCAGCGGCCACGAGCGCAGCCAATGCAGCCAACGTGGCCGTGACGGCAGCCAACGACGCGGCCACAGCAGCAGGCGAGACCCCCACCGACTTGTCTGCCATCACCAACGCAGCGGCAGCGGCCATCGTTGACGCCGGCACGGTGGCAGGTGTGGTGGCCTTGGCTTCTCTGAGAGCTGCGGCCTTTGGTGACACAGCCATCCTGGCCACACCCGCCATCACCGTCTGGGAAGCGGCGGGCATCACCGGCGTGACCAGCGCGAACCTGGCCGCCATTAACAGCCTGCTGAACACGGCGGGCATCACTGGCACGGCCAATGGCGATCACGACACAGCCAGCGACTTGCAAGCCATGGTCACGGCCTACCTGGAAGTGGCCGCAGGCGCGGACAACAGCGACGACAACGACACCACACTGGACCCAGGGCAACTCAGCGCCTTGGGCCTGGGCGGGGTGATCGACAGCGCAGACGAGATCACGCTGTACAACGACGTGCTCGATCAAGCCAGCGCAGGGGAAGCGGACACCGGAGCCAAACTGGTGGCCTTGGCCACAGCGGTGCAAGCCGTGATGGACGGCACCGCCAGCAGCGCACAACTGGCCCTGCTGGGTGTGACCGTCACCAACGTCACCCCCGACAACCTCAAAGCGGTGC
>NZ_ALKN02000043.1 GCF_000293865.2 Limnohabitans sp. Rim28
TAAATGCGCACCCAAGGAGGCTCCGAACGGGTTGTAAATTTTTCGAACGATTTGGAATCAGTTCGAAATAGTCTTGGCGGGCCAGAAGATACCAGATCGCAAACCGCCTAAGTTTTCCAAGGGCATGTAGATCAAGCTCTTGGGGTTCAATGCATCATTCTAAATGTTGAGACATCTTCTTGTACCGAGAGTTTTCAGAACCTCTGTGCTAAAGGCTCCGGAATTAGAACCTGCTAGGTTGCGCCACTGTGCCCTTTCGACCCAATGCGAACGGTCGCGGCGCTGCCTTGGGCGGCGGTAATGCAGCGGTTGCTGCCGGTCGTGACCCGGCATCGCTCCAAGGCATCTCCCTAGAAGCAGTCATACGCACTCGCTTGTCCTTGTTTAGTCCGCTGACCGGTTTCAGGTGAGTAGCTGTCAATAGAAAAGTTTAGGATCACAACTACGAGATGAGTGACCACTTTCAGTTGGTGTGAACGGGTACTTTCGACCCACAGCAGTCATTGGATTCATCAAATCCAACGACAACTGAAGAGAAAGATAGGTTGAGTGGAGTGTTGACGCTGACGAATTACTTGATGACGAATCTGGCCGTCGCCTGCTTTGCACCGAACGAAATAACGGCCACAGCTTTCGTGCCGGCCGTCACTTTGTAGGTTCCGGTCGCTTCCAGTTTGTCTCCGCTTGGCTTGAGTTCAACCTCTTGTTTTTCACTGCCTGTCAGCAAGGTCAATTTAGCTGTGGATTTGGACACATCCACCGCTTTGCCATGGTCACGCACATAAAGGCGAAGCGCTGTGACACTGGCCACTAACTCATAGTCAACATCCTTGACGGTGGCTAAAACGCCACCGTGTATGGGTTTGTGGGTGGCATCGCCGGGTCCGGCCCAAGCCATGTTGCCAAGCACTAAAGAAGCGGTGATTAAAAGCGTTTGCAATTTCATGAGATGTCCTTGTAAAGGTTGAGATTGAAGTTGAAAAAACGGGTGAAAGGTCAGAACGCTTCAGCGTCTTTGTCTTGCAAAAGCGCCTCGGCAGGTTTGCGGCCAAAGAGCCAAAACATGGCAGGCGTCAGAAAGGTGTCGAGCAGCGTAGAGC
>NZ_ALKN02000044.1 GCF_000293865.2 Limnohabitans sp. Rim28
CCCGCAGTACTTGAAGATCGTGGGGAAGGTCTTGTACCGGCTCAAAGACATTGAGGCCTATGAAGAAGCCTGCCTGATCCGGAAGGTGTTCTAGGAGCGCACCCAAAGAGGCCCCGAACAGGTTGTAAATTGTTCGAACGACTTGGAATCAGTTCGAAATAGTCTTGGCGGGCCAGAACATACCAGATCACAAACCGCCTAAGTTTCCCAAGAACAAGCCGATTAAGCACTTGGGGTCTAAGACCACATTCTAAATGTTGAGACATCTACTTGTACCGAGAGTTTTCAGACCCTCTGTGCTGAGATCTCCAGAATTAGAACCTGATAGTTTGCCCCACTGTGCCCTTTTGACCCGAACCGAACTGTCAAGTAGTTGTTGGTTGAAGTGCGATGACTGCCATGCCAATGAGAGCAATCGTCGCCCCCGAGACATCCCATCGGGTTAACGAAACGCCTTCTACGAATTTGAGCCAAAGCAACGCGACAGCGATGTACATACCGCCATAGGCTGCGTAAGTTCTCCCTGCTGCGATGGGATGTAGCGTTAGAAGCCAAGCAAAAAGAGCCAATGAGGCGGCGGCAGGTATTAACAAGTACAGCGACTTACCTTGTCGAAGAACCAGCCAAGGGAGATAACAGCCGATGATTTCAGCTAGTGCTGTTATGAAAAACAGAAGGCTTAGACGCAGCAGTTCCAATGGTCTCTCCAGCATGATAAGGCTCCATTTTTGCACGTCGATGACTACTTCTGGCCAAAAGCAGTCCGTCCCTTAGCGTGCACCAACCCACCCCACTGAGAAAAAAGCCCAGCCAAACGGTATGAACCTATATGAAACCACTGCATATAGGCATCAAGGAGCTAGGCCATGGCTACTAACAAAACCGCATCTTCGAACCGACGGGCTAAAAAAATGGGTGACGTGCTGGACGCCCTGTCCAACGGCATCGCCAAAACCGCAGCCAACGAACCCAAGTTCGAGCCCAAACTCCCGGCTCCAGAGGTCCCGGCCGAACCAGCCCGCCAGCTACTGACCGAAATAATGCTCGCCGATCGCTGGGTGTGTTCAGTCGCGCGACTTCAGCGCTGGC
>NZ_ALKN02000045.1 GCF_000293865.2 Limnohabitans sp. Rim28
CCCACCAAGCATCCCTGACGGAAGAGGCGAGCCGCAGTTGTGAGGCGAGCAGCTTGCGCTCAACCAACGAGATTTCAGCTTGCGCCAGATCGGTACTGGCCGTGCGTTGTCCGGGTAGCCAGATGGGAACGGCGATACCCACCTCAGCTTCCCGCGCACCGCTGTTGCCTGTCATCCGGTCTGATCGCTGACTTATCTCCAGCGAGGGCGGCTCGGGGGACAGCATCGACGCGGCTTTGGCCTGGGCCTGGGCGGCATCGCGACGCGATTGAAGCGCGTGCGCCTCGGGTTGCCTTTGCCACGCCGTTTCGAAAACATCTTTCAAGGACACCGATCCACTCAACGCGGCGGCGGATGTGCCTTGTGCTTGGGCCGTCAGCACCAAGCCACTCAGGGTCATGACCGACAGCGCGATTCGAATCGGTGCCGATCTTTTTTTGTACAAACTCATAGCTCATCTCCAATGGTGAAAACATCCAAGGAGATCAGCGAGCAGCGACAACACGTCGCTAGGCGATGACGCACAACGCGCAAAGCGTCATGTGCATCCGCACACAGGGGATTCGAAAAGAGGGAAAGGTAAAGAAACCCGAGGCTCGCCGATCAGGCAAGCACGGGCCATTGAGGCCGTTCAGGACGTTCACTTGCCATATGAGAAGCAATGACCTGAAGGTGAAGCGGGTGATCGTCAGAGGCTGCTAATGTGGTCTTGCTCAGATCGCTGACCAGGGCGGCGGCACAACCCATATGACAAGTGGCACAGTCATGGTCCATGCCCGGCGATTGAGGGGCATTTTTGCTGGACTCTTGCTGGTCAATTGACGCATGGTCATGGGTGTGGTGACCAGGGTGCTTGGCAGTCACACTGGTTTCGTGCTCGCAATAGCTTGCCATTGCTGCCCAGCTGTATTGCAAGGGCAACAACACCAGCAAGAAAATCGCCAAGTACCGTCTCATAGGCCACATTATAGCGACTCAAATTTTTCAAAGTCACCGGGCATTTATTTGTCCCCGTGGAGGTTGAGGTCAATAAAGAAGGATTCAGATGCTTTGGCAAGCGCTCCAATTTAC
>NZ_ALKN02000046.1 GCF_000293865.2 Limnohabitans sp. Rim28
GTATAAGATGCACGGCAACGCTACAACATCCTGATGGACGACGGCAAGCCCACGGGTGGCCAGTGGAATTTTGACGCCGACAACCGCGAAGCCTTTGGTCCTGAAGGCCCCGGCCAGGTCCCGACCCGCGCGACCTTCGAGCCCGACGCCCTAACACAAGAAGTCATTGCACTTGTGAACACCCGCTTTACTGACCACCCCGGCACGCTCGATAGTTTTGCCTGGCCAGTCACACGCAGCCAAGCCTTGCAAGCGTTGCAGCGCTTTGTTAAAGAACGTCTGCCACTTTTTGGTCGCTATGAAGATGCCTTGTGGCCGGGCGAGCCTTGGCTTTACCACTCGCATTTGTCCTCTGCCATGAACCTCAAACTGCTCAGTGCGCGCGAGGTCGTTCATGCGGTAGAGACTGCCTACAGGGCTGGTCATGCGCCGCTTCAAAGCGCTGAGGGGTTTATCCGCCAGATCCTGGGATGGCGCGAATACGTGCGCGGTATTTACTGGATGCAAATGCCCAGTTACGTCGAGCGCAATGCTCTAGATGCCCAAGAGGAATTGCCCGCATGGTTTTGGACCGGTCAGACAGAGATGGCCTGCTTGCGCGATGCCATCACGCAGACTCTTGAACACGGCTACGCGCACCACATACAGCGCCTGATGGTCACAGGCCTTTATGCCCTGCTGCTGGGCGTGCGGCCTCAGCAGGTTCACGCTTGGTACCTGTCGGTCTATGTGGACGCAGTCGAGTGGGTGGAATTGCCCAACACCTTGGGGATGAGCCAGTACGGCGACGGCGGCCTCATGGCAAGCAAGCCCTATGTTGCGACGGGTAAGTACATCCAGCGCAT
>NZ_ALKN02000047.1 GCF_000293865.2 Limnohabitans sp. Rim28
TGTGCTTCTGCGGTTGTCGGCGTCAAAATTCCACTGGCCACCCGTGGGCTTGCCGTCGTCCATCAGGATGTTGTAGCGTTGCCGCAGCTCGCGGTAAAAGTACTCCAGCCGCAGCGACTTGCGCCCACTGGCATGCGTTATGAACTCACTCACTGTCGTAAAGAAGTGCCGGTCTTCGCAGACTTCCAACTTTAGACCTGCCGCCTCGACCGCAGCCTTGAGTTGCTGGAACACGCGCCAATCGCCCGGCGCAGTCATCACTACGCGCTGAGGCGCTAGGGAAGCAATATCAGCCTGCAGCTTGGCTCCAAGACTTTGCAGATGGGCTGCAGCGCCGGTATCGTCGAGCCGGTGGTAGTGAAGCGGTCGGCCCGCGTCGCGCAGTGCTTGTGCGAAGTGACGCATGGCGCTCAAAAACAAGGCGATTCGCTGCTTGCTCGACCAAACGTGTGTGGACTCTTCGTGAGCTTCAGCCATCCACACAGCGTCTTGTGCGGGATCAAATCCGTCAAAGGCTGCAGCGTCTAAGTCGAGTTGATCGCCCAGCACCAAAATCAGATGTCTTACATGGTGCATGGCGGCTTTCAATGTTCGTAGTTTTAGTGGGCAGTGTGCGAGAAGGTGGCAATGTAGTTGACCTTTGTGTCCTTGCACCAAGAGGCTTTGTGCACAACAGGCAAATAGCGCATGCCGCGCAGGTTATTCATGTTTAATTTCGAGGGAGCCAAAGCAGACTG
>NZ_ALKN02000048.1 GCF_000293865.2 Limnohabitans sp. Rim28
GCACCGCTTTGAGGTTGTCGGGGGTGACGTTGGTGACGGTCACACCCAGCAGGGCCAGTTGTGCGCTGCTGGCGGTGCCGTCCATCACGGCTTGCACCGCATTGGCCAGGGCCTGCAGATCGGCCACGCTGTCCACATCGGCTGTGGCCTTGTTCTCGATGACGCTGCCCAACAAGTTGGTCTCGGCTCCTGCGTCCACGCCCGTAACGCCGATGGCCAGGTAGTCGCTGGCGCTCGCGTCGGTGCTGCTGGCCGTGTTGGCGTTGTCCAGGATGACTTGGTAGGCATCCACGATGGCTTGCACGTCAGTGCGGGTGTCGGCGTTGGTGCCCAGCAAGGCTGGGGTGCCCAAGGCACTGTTGATCATGGCCACCGTCGGTTGGCCCGAGTCGCCCATGCCGGTGATGGCCAAGGCGGTGTAGTCGCTCGCCTGTGGGGTTGGGTAAATGGAGTCGGTTATTTCGTAGTCGTTGACGAAGTTGGCGTAGTTGGCAATGAGGGTGCTGGCGTTATTGAAGGTGCTGATGGCGTTGTCTACCGCCGTTTGCAGTGCCGTCAGGCTGGTGGGGTCGGCCGTGCCAATGGCGTTTTGCACCGCTTTGAGGTTGTCGGGGGTGACGTTGGTGACGGTCACACCCAGCAGGGCCAGTTGTGCGCTGCTGGCGGTGCCGTCCATCACGG
>NZ_ALKN02000049.1 GCF_000293865.2 Limnohabitans sp. Rim28
CGATCTATCGTTAACAGCAAATCGAATTCTTCAAAGTCACTGTCCACGATTTGCCTGGCTCTTAAATGAGACATGTCATACCCTCGTTTGAGCGCATGCATCTGGCTTCGCTCATCCGGCGTTGCATCAGGATGAAAGTTGTGTGTACCCGCCGAGTCAATTTTGACTTTTTGAAGGAGTTCCCTATCCGCCAGCTTTCTGTAAAAGATAGCCTCGGCTGTGGGACTTCGGCAAATATTGCCCATACAGACAAAAAGAATTCGGTATTTAGGGTCGCTCATTTTTTTGAATTGGTTGAAATCATTTTTTAAAAAGTACAACAGAGGGTGTGACTGTCAATGCCGCTTATCGGCCTTCCATGTGCCGCCATAACGGTAATTGGGGTGTCGCTCCGCTTGAGTTCGACACGATTGGCAAAGCATGGTCCAAGAACCGGTTTCGTCTGGCGCCACCCTGTAAAGCGTTGAACTCACAGCTTTGCATTTTTCACAAGCTTTGACACGGGATCGAACAGGTTTGGGCATGGTGATCCACGATCAATCAATCGCGTCAAACGAGACGGTCGTCTGCCGGGAATTGGCGAGCTTGAACACGCTACTTTTATGGGAGCCTGTCATGGCCTTTTTGACGACCTTATAAATGTCGAGATCAAAGTCAAAGTCTT
>NZ_ALKN02000050.1 GCF_000293865.2 Limnohabitans sp. Rim28
GCCGCGCAGGTTATTCATGTTTAATTTCGAGGGAGCCAAAGCAGACTGCAACTCTTCGGGACTCACAAACATTGACCACTGATGGGTGCCGCGCGGAAGAACTCGCAGCAGGTATTCAGCTCCAACTATGGCTACTGCAAAGCTCTTGAAAGTACGATCGATGGTGGAGACAAAGAAGATGCCGCCTGGGGCGAGACGGTCAGCGGCGGCGGCCAAAAATGCGGGTACGTCACTCACGTGTTCGACCACCTCAAGCGCGAGCACCACGTCAAAACGCTCGTTTGGGGAAAGTACTTCGGCGAGTTCTCCGAGCCGATAGTCGACTGTTACATTCTGCGATTGAGCGTGCAGGCGAGCAGCAGCGACGTTTCCTGGTGAAGCATCCACGCCAACGACGTTAGCTCCGTAGCGAGCCAGCGCTTCAGACATCAAGCCGCCGCCGCATCCCACATCCAAAATTCTCAGCCCATCTAGCGCATTGGATCTGTCTCGATTCAAATGCGAGGAAACTTGTTCGACTACGAAGTCAAGCCTCAAGGCATTAACAACGTGTAGGGGCCGCATGGGTCCACGGCTGTCCCACCAAGTAGCACTCAGGCGGTTAAAGCGTTCGATTTCTGCTGCGATGGCTGTCATGTTTGCATCACTCAAATATGG
>NZ_ALKN02000051.1 GCF_000293865.2 Limnohabitans sp. Rim28
AAGATGGAACTCATGCCAGTCTATGGCCCGCAATTCAAAGAACAGATCGTCAAAAAGATGATGCCGCCTCACAACCAAAGCGTTGCCCAAATCAGCCGCGACACCGGTGTGGCCGTGCCGACCTTGTATTCTTGGAAAAAACTCTTTCGCAACCAAGGATTCGTTGTGCCTGCAAAGTCTTCACGCCCAGATGACTGGGATTCCAAAGCCAAGTTGGCCGCCATCATTCAAACGGCCGCTCTGAACGAGGCCCAGCGCTCTGAATACTGCCGGCAACACGGCCTGTACCCCGAACAACTGGACGCTTGGAAGGCTGCTTTTGAATCGCTTGAGCCTGATTCAGAGCCTGCCAGCAAGGCCGACTTGGCTCAGCATCGCAAGAAGCTCAAGCAATTGGAAAAAGAGATCCTCAGAAAGGACAAGGCATTGGCCGAAGCGGCCGCCTTGCTGGTGCTGTCAAAAAAAGCCCAGGCCATCTGGGGCACCAAAGAGGAAGACTGATTCCTCTGAGGATGAAACAGATGGCCATCCAATTGATCACCGAGGCGGTGGCCTGTGGCGCACGCAGCCACAAAGCGTGTGGTGTGCTTGGCATCAGCTGCCGCACCTTGCGCCGCTGGAGCGAGC
>NZ_ALKN02000052.1 GCF_000293865.2 Limnohabitans sp. Rim28
GGCTGGTCAAGAGAGCAGCCACATCGCCGGTGTCCAGGGCATTGAGCTGACTGGCGCTCAAGGCTCGGACCTGAGAGGAGTCCAGGCTGGTGACTTGACCCGAGGTCAAAGCGGCCACGTTGCTGGTGGACAGGCCAGACAGCTGAGCGGTGGTCAGTGCGGCCACATCAGCGGTTTGGATGGCTTGGATCTGATCGGTGCCCATGGCGTTGAGCTGAGCGGTGGTCAGGGCGCTGGCTTGGGCCGTGGTCAGGGCCACCACTTGGGCGGTGTTCAGGCTGGCAACCTGTGGGTTGGTCAGGGCCGAGACTTGCGCGGTGGTCAGGGCTTGCACCTGGCCGGTGGTCAAGGCGTTCAAAGCGTCTGTGGAGACGCCACTGATCTGTGCCGTGGTCAGGGCTTGAACCTGGCTGGTCAAGAGAGCAGCCACATCGCCGGTGTCCAGGGCATTGAGCTGACTGGTGCTCAAGGCTCGGATCTGAGAGGTACCCAGGCTGGTGACTTGACCCGAGGTCAAAGCGGCCACGTTGCTGGTGGACAGGCCAGACAGCTGAGCGGTGGTCAGTGCGGCCACATCAGCGGTTTGGATGGCTTGG
>NZ_ALKN02000053.1 GCF_000293865.2 Limnohabitans sp. Rim28
AGCGCTGGCCGATGCGGTGCAAGCCGTGGCAGGCTACGGCACAGGCACGCCGCCAACGGACGCACAAATCAACGCCTTGTTAGGCACCAGTACCGTCACCGCAGACAACCTGGCCGCTGTGCTGGCGGCCATCAAAGCGGGCAACGCCGATGGCAGCGCCATCAACGGCATTGGGGGCGCAGGCAATCTGAGTGAGGTGGTGGGTAATGCCATCACCGCCTTTGATGCGGCCATCACAAAAATAGCCAACTACGCCGATGACAACGGTGCAACCAACTCTGTCCCTCAAGCCAGCGACTACAGCGCCGTAGGCGTGACCGGCATAGGCGGCGGTAGCCAACCGACGGTGTCGATGATCAACAGCGCTTTGGCCACCACAGCCTTGCTGAGAACCAACGCCGACAGCGCCGCTGACGTGCAAGCCATCGTCAACGCGTACCAAGTCATCCTCAACAACGCCAACACGGCCAGCAGCACCGACGCGAGCGCCAGCGACTACCTGGCCATCGGCGTGACGGGCGTGGACGCAGGAGCCGAGACCAGCCTGCTGGG
>NZ_ALKN02000054.1 GCF_000293865.2 Limnohabitans sp. Rim28
GGGCGTGGACGCAGGAGCCGAGACCAGCCTGCTGGGCAGCGTGATCGACAACAAAGCCGACACCGACGTGGACACGGTGGCCAAGCTCCAAGCGCTGGCCACAGCGGTGCAAGCGGTGATGGACGGCAACGCCACCAAAACGCAGCTCGAACTGCTCGGCATCACCGGTGTCACCACCGATAACCTTGCTGCCGTACAGGCAAACCTTGCTGCAGCAAACGATGCGACTCAACTGAAGACTCTGCTCCAACTTCAGTGGGTGGTTTCCGTCGGTGCAGCCAACGCTGCCAACACCGCTTTGGGCACCGCCCAAAGCGAACTGGATGCGGCCCAGTTGGCGCTGAGCACTGCGCTGAGTGCCATGAGCGACCCCGCTACCCTAGCTCAGCTGTTGGCGGTGGAGACTGCGCAAACGGCGCTGACGGCCAAGGCCACAGCCGCGACCGCGGCGGCCAATGCAGCCAATACAGCTGTGACGGCGGCCACTGATGCGGCCACAGCCGCAGGCGAGGCGATC
>NZ_ALKN02000055.1 GCF_000293865.2 Limnohabitans sp. Rim28
TTGGCCGTCAGCACCGTCAGGGCAGTCTCTACGGCTAGCAGTTGCGCCGGTGTGGCCGGGTCGCTCATGGCGCTCAGCGCGTTAGCAAGCGCCGTCTGCGCTGCATCCAGTTCGCTTTGCGCCGTTGTCAGTGTGGCGTTCGCAGTGTTGGTCTGAGCCACCCACTTGGCCACTTCAGCGTCTGTAGCCGCTTCGCTGGCCGTGGTGGCCGCAGCTACCGTGCCCGCATCCGTCAATGCGGCTGCCGCTGCTGCGCCGATGGCCGATGTGTTGATCGTCTCGCCCGCCGCTGTAGCCGCTTCGTTGGCTTCCGTCACGGCAGCGTTGACTGCATTGGCCGCTGTGGTCGCCGCTGCCGCCTTGCCAAGGAGGGTGGTTTGCGCGGTCTCCACCGCCAGTAATTGCGCCGGTGTGGCCGGGTCGCTCATGGCGCTCAGCGCGTTAGCAAGCGCCGTCTGCGCTGCATCCAGTTCGCTTTGCGCCGTTGTCAGTGTGGCGTT
>NZ_ALKN02000056.1 GCF_000293865.2 Limnohabitans sp. Rim28
GGCGCTGGCCACCGCCCTGGCGCAACTGCCCGCCAGTGGCTCAAGCACCCTGGCCACCGAGGCTCAGTTGTTGGCGGTGGAGACCGCGCAAAACACTTTGACCGCCAAGGCCGCAGCGGCTAACGCTGCAGCCACCGCAGTTAATACAGCCCTGACGGCGGCCAACGACGCGGCCACTGCAGCAGGCGAGACCCCCGCCGATTTATCGGCCATCACCAGCGCAGCGACAGCGGCCCTGGCCGATGCAGCCACAGTGAGCGCAGCCACCACTGCCAGCGAGACATCCACAGACGCCGAAGTGGCCAAGTGGGTGGCCCAGGCCAACACGGCCAACACCGCTTTGGGCACTGCCCAAAGCGAACTGGATGCAGCGCAGGCGGCGCTGACCACCGCCCTGGCGCAACTGCCCGCCAGTGGCTCAAGCACCCTGGCCACCGAGGCTCAGTTGTTGGCGGTGGAGACCGCGCAAAACACTTTGACCGCCAAGG
>NZ_ALKN02000057.1 GCF_000293865.2 Limnohabitans sp. Rim28
AGCGAAAGCGCTACAGACGCCGAAGTGGCCAAGTGGGTGGCCCAAGCCAACGCTGCCAACACCGCCTTGGGCACTGCCCAAAGCGAACTGGATTCAGCGCAGTTGGCACTGAGCACTGCACTTAGCGCCATGACCAGCGACCCCGCCACCCCTGCACAGTTGCAAGCGATAGAAGACGCCCAGACGGCTCTGACGGCCAAGGCGGCAGCCGCGACCGCGGCGGCCAATGCAGCCAATACAGCTGTGACGGCGGCCACTGATGCGGCCACAGCCGCAGGCGAGGCGATCGACTTATCGGCCATCACCAGCGCAGCAGCAGCGGCCCTGGCCGATGCGGCCACCGTGAGCGCAGCCACCACCGCCAGCGAAAGCGCTACAGACGCCGAAGTGGCCAAGTGGGTGGCCCAAGCCAACGCTGCCAACACCGCCTTGGGCACTGCCCAAAGCGAACTGGATTCAGCGCAGTTGG
>NZ_ALKN02000058.1 GCF_000293865.2 Limnohabitans sp. Rim28
GTTGCGCCGGTGTGGCCGGGTCGCTCATGGCGCTCAGCGCGTTGGCAAGCGCCGTCTGCGCCGCATCCAGTTCGGTTTGCGCGGTGCCCAAAGCGGTGTTGGCGGTGTTGACCTGGGCCACCCACTTGGCCACTTCGGCGTCTGTGACGCTTTCGCTGCTGATGGTGGCTGCGCTCACGGTGGCCGCGTCAGACAGGGCCGCTGTCGCTGCGCTGGTGATGGCCGACAAGTCGGTGGGGGTCTCGCCTGCTGCAGTAGCCGCCGCATTAGCTGCCGTCACGGCCGCGTTGGCCGCATTGGCTGCGCTCGTGGCCGCTGCCGCCTTGGCCGTCAGCACCGTCAGGGCAGTCTCTACGGCTAGCAGTTGCGCCGGTGTGGCCGGGTCGCTCATGGCGCTCAGCGCGTTAGCAAGCGCCGTCTGCGCTGCATCCAGTTCGCTTTGCGCCGTTGTCAGTGTGGCGTTC
>NZ_ALKN02000059.1 GCF_000293865.2 Limnohabitans sp. Rim28
CGTCTGCGCTGCATCCAGTTCGCTTTGCGCCGTTGTCAGTGTGGCGTTCGCAGTGTTGGTCTGAGCCGCCCACTTGGCCACTTCAGCGTCTGTGGCGCTTTCGCTGGCCGTGGTGGCCGCTGCCACCGTGCCAGCGTCGGCAATGGCCGATGCTGCTGCGTTGGTAATGGCAGACAAGTCGATCGTCTCGCCAGCAGCGGTGGCCGCAGCCTGGGCATTTGCCACTGCGGTGCTGGCCGCGTTAGCCGCATTGGTCGCGGCTGTGGCCTTGGCCGTCAGCGCTGTCTGGGCTGTCTCTACGGCCAGCAATTGCGCCGGTGTGGCCGGGTCGCTCATGGCGCTCAGCGCGTTGGCAAGCGCCGTCTGCGCCGCATCCAGTTCGGTTTGCGCGGTGCCCAAAGCGGTGCCCGCTGCGTTGGCTGCTGCCAC
>NZ_ALKN02000060.1 GCF_000293865.2 Limnohabitans sp. Rim28
TGATGCGCCACGCAACATTTACCAAGCTGACCACAAGTCAGATTGAGTTCATGGACGTGGACCAAATCACCGCGTTGACCAGCACACAGGTCAGGGCCATGGGCACGGCACAGATCAACGCGATGAGCGCCGATCAGGTTGCGGCCCTGGGCACCGAGGACATTGCTGCCTTATCGGTAAGCAACCTCTCGGCTTTGACCACCACTGTGTTGCAGGCTTTGACATCGGATCAGGTTGTCAACATGACGAACACGCAACTGAAAGCCTTGACATCTGACCAGTTGAATATTTTGGATGTTGGTGACCTTGTCGAACTGGACACAGCCCAGATCAACCAGCTCACAGCGGCGCAGGTTGGCACCTTAGACACGGCGTTCATTGAGAACATGACCACTGAACAGTTCAGTGCTTTGTCTGCCAC
>NZ_ALKN02000061.1 GCF_000293865.2 Limnohabitans sp. Rim28
CCCTGGCGCAACTGCCCGCCAGTGGCTCAAGCACCCTGGCCACCGAGGCTCAGTTGTTGGCGGTGGAGACCGCGCAAAACACTTTGACCGCCAAGGCCGCGGCGGCGACCGCTGCAGCCACCGCAGCCAACACAGCCGTGACGGCGGCCAACGACGCGGCCACTGCAGCAGGCGAGACCCCCGCCGATTTGTCGGCCATCACCAGCGCAGCTGCTGCTGCCCTGGCCGATGCGGTCACCGTGAGCGCAGCCACCACCGCCAGCGAGACGGCCACAGACGCCGAAGTGGCCAAGTGGGTCACAGCTGCGAATACGGCCAACGCCACACTGACAACGGCGCAAAGCGAACTGGATGCAGCGCAGACGGCGCTTGCTAACGCGCTGAGCGCCATGAGCGACCCGGCCACACCGGCGCAAT
>NZ_ALKN02000062.1 GCF_000293865.2 Limnohabitans sp. Rim28
TTGACCGTTCGGTTTGGGTCGAAGAGGCACAGTGGGACAACCTAGCAGGTTCTAATTCCGGAGCCTTTAGCACAGAGGTTCTGAAAACTCTCGGTACAAGAAGATGCCTCAACATTTAGAATGCTGACTTAGACCCCAAGTGCTTAATCGGCTTGTTCTTGGGAAACTTAGGCGGTTTGTGAAGAGGTGTGTTCTGCCCCGCCAAAACTATTTCGAACTGATTCCAAGTCATTCGAACAATTTACAACCCGTTCGGAGCCTATTTGGGTGCGCTCCTAGAGCACTTTCCGGATCAGACAGGCTTCTTCATAAGCCTCAATGTCTTTGAGCCGGTACAAAACTTTCCCCACGATCTTCAAGTACTGCGGGCCCTCGCCGA
>NZ_ALKN02000063.1 GCF_000293865.2 Limnohabitans sp. Rim28
TCTGCAAGCAACGGTGGCGACCAGGGCTTTGAGCAGGTGTTGGATTTGATCGAAGAAGCCAGCGAAGGTTTGATGAAATTTACTCTTCAAAAGGTTCAGACATGAAACCTGTCAATTCAGCAGTCATCGAGTTGAGAGATTTACAATTGAAAACGGACATCGGAACTTATGGTACGTTGGACATCCGACCCGACATTCACCTCTTGGACCTGACCCTGGGCATTGGCAGCCACCTGGTGCTCATTGCCAAAGATGAGATGGCGAATGTCTTTGACTATGACCCCTTGATGGCGGAGATTGACCGGCTTGCCGAAGATGGGCACTATGAAACCCAAGAACGTCTCATGACACGCATCGCCCAAGCGTGCGTAGCTT
>NZ_ALKN02000064.1 GCF_000293865.2 Limnohabitans sp. Rim28
GCCGTCTTCGTCGTACCAAGCGGGAAGCTGATCAAGCCCGAGAAAATCACCACGGCGACCGGGTGCAAAATTTCGGTGCCGGGGCGTTCGGCCTCGAAGAGCAAGGGTGCCAATGCGAAGGCGGTCACCAAGGCTGTCATCAACACCGGGCTTAAACGTTCCATCGAACCGCGCAAGATCATGGACTTGGTGAAGGACTCTCCTTCAAAGCGCATGAGGTTGATGTAATGGCTGACTTTCAAAATGCCGTTTCGAACCGAAATGCCAGCCAACGTGATGAACCCGACCAAGGCGGCCACCGACAAGGGCTGACCTGACAACCACAGACCCAACACAGCACCCACGAGCGCCAAGGGAATGTTCACCATGATT
>NZ_ALKN02000065.1 GCF_000293865.2 Limnohabitans sp. Rim28
CACCGGCGCAATTACTGGCGGTGGAGACCGCGCAAACCACCCTCACTGCCAAGGCGGCAGCGGCGACCACAGCAGCCAATGCAGTCAACGCGGCCGTGACGGCAGCCAACGACGCGGCAACAGCAGCAGGCGAGACCCCCACCGACTTGTCGACCATCACCAGCGCAGCGACAGCGGCCCTGTCTGACGCGGCCACCGTGAGCGCAGCCACCACGGCCAGCGAAGCGGCTACAGACGCTGAAGTGGCCAAGTGGGTGGCTCAGGCCAACGCAGCGGGCACCGCTTTGGGCACCGCGCAAACCGAACTGGATGCGGCGCAGACGGCGCTTGCCAACGCGCTGAGCGCCATGAGCGACCCGGCCACA
>NZ_ALKN02000066.1 GCF_000293865.2 Limnohabitans sp. Rim28
CGCTGGCCGTGGTGGCTGCGCTCACGGTGGCCGCGTCAGACAGGGCCGCTGTCGCTGCGCTGGTGATGGCCGACAAGTCGGTGGGGGTCTCGCCTGCTGCTGTGGCCGCGGCGTTGGCTGCCGTCACAGCAGCGTTGACTGCATTGGCTGCGCTCGTGGCCGCTGCCGCCTTGGCCGTCAACGCTGTCTGGGCAGTCTCTACGGCCAGCAGTTGCGCCGGTGTGGCCGGGTCGCTCATGGCGCTCAGCGCGTTGGCAAGCGCCGTCTGCGCCGCATCCAGTTCGGTTTGCGCGGTGCCCAAAGCGGTGTTGGCGGTGTTGACCTCCTTTGCGGCTTACAGCCACA
>NZ_ALKN02000067.1 GCF_000293865.2 Limnohabitans sp. Rim28
CCCAGGTTCATGGTCCAGTCCAGACCCAGCACATCGCAGTTCAGGCCCGCCATCTCGGGCAGCCACAGACCGCCCCCTTTGGTGAAGACAAGGCTGGGGATGCGCTGGCCGTTGTGCTCGGTTTTCAGTTGTGAGAGCACGCGTGCCGTGTAGGCCAGGCTGAACTGCTGGAAGGCCCCATCGGCCAGCACGCCACCCCAGCTGTCAAACACCATGACGGCCTGGGCGCCGGCTTCGATTTGGGTGTTCAGGTACAGGGCCACCGCGTCGGCGTTGATCTCGAGGATGCGGTGCATCAGGTCCGGGCGGCTGTACATCAGGGTTT